>NZ_JAIFXZ010000003.1 GCF_021033825.1 Dietzia aurantiaca | reverse complement strand
AAAATCCCCCCCGCCACGGGGCGATCAACACCTCCGTGACGACCATCAATGGTGCGCTCAAGCTCCCTAATGTCATAGGTTCGATATAGCCTCCTGCTTATCATCTTCAGGAGGTCTCCCGTTGTCGCAGTTTCAGGGGTACGATGCGGTCGTTTCCAGGACCCCTCACAGTTTGGTCATCGAACGCAATTGGCTCATCGCCAAGGTGGCTGGCGCTCGCATTGAAATCCCGCTGCGAGAAGTGATTGGCCTGTATGTCAGACAACCGACGATGCTGACCAACGGGTGGATTCAGTTGTGCGTGGGAACTGTCCGTCCAGAGCTCAGTCGCACTGCAGCACCGAGCGACCCCCACACCGTGATGTTCAAGCGCAATCAGCGCGACCAAATGGATAGCCTGCTGCAGTTTCTGCACCACGTGATCCAGGTCAACCACACCCAGCGACCACCGGCTCCTGCTCCAAGTCCCGCTTCTGGGCCAGATGTGGCCACCATTTTTGAACATCAGCCACTGCCCGCCCCCTCGCCCGGGACTACGGTTCGTCACACTGACCGGCCTGAGCCGGTGCTCAGCATCAAAGTGGATGCATTCAGCGGCCCGAGCTTTGTCGGCTTTGACGTAGAAACCGCCAACGGCGCCAGAGGAAGCATCTGCGCTATCGGTTTGACCGTCGTCAACGCTGGCAGAGTCACGGCGACCCATTCATGGCTATGCCGTCCACCTAAGGGCCTTGAGCGTTTCGATGCCGGAAACATCGGCATTCACGGGATCACCCCACGCGACGTCGCCACGCAACCGACCTTCCGCCACAGACTTGGCGACATGCTCGACCTCGTCGGCGACTTGCCATTGGTCGCACACAACGCCGCGTTCGACATCGGCGCCCTGCGTGAGGCCTCTGCCGCCGAGTCAATGAAATGGCGCTCCCTGCAGTACGGATGCACCCTGCGGTGGTCCCGCAATGACCTGCCGGAACTCCCCAATCACAGGCTACCTACCGTGGCTCAAGCACTCGGGGTTCCGCTGCACAGCCATCACGACGCCTCCGCAGACGCTTCTGCCGCCGCCGGCATCGCACTGGAGTTGATGCATCGTCGCGGCACCCCCACCGTCGATACCTACGTCACTGCCACGGGCATCACTCTCGGACGAGCAACCGTAGAAGCGATAGACGCTCCCCGAAACACCAGCCGCACAGGCGTCCCACCGTGGGTGTCAGTACGTTCCAGCGCTACCCCGCCTGCGCCAAACCCCGACGCTGACCCCAATCACCCTCTGCATGGCCATACCGCGGTCCTGACCGGAACACTGACCGGACTCAGTCGCGATCAAGCATGGGCGCGACTGGCCGAGTGCGGTGCCCGGGTGAACAAGACCGTGACCCGCCGCACGACGATTCTCGTCGCCGGATATTGGCCTGACGAGACAAGCTATCCCCCATCGACCGAGAAGTTCAGTGAAGCTTGCCGACTCCAGAATGCTGGCCAGGGCATTTCAATCATCAATCAGCACCAGCTGGAACTACTGCTGGTCGGGGACCGCTCTGTGGGGCTCCCCGACCTGACCACTCCGCCAGCGGTTGACGCCTACGCCTTAGCCGACGACAGCTTTATCGCTCGACAGAACCGCAACGACCTGCGGAAACAGGTGCGTGGCCGCCACTTCACTGCGTGGAGCGAACCGATCAAGCAACTCAAACGCGACAACCGACTCGACGAAGCCCTCACATTGCTGCTGGAAGTCATCAACGTCGTTGAACGGCCTGAGAACTGCTCACGTGGATGCCCCGCTCCTGGATGGACTGAGCAGGCAGCAATCGTCTACCGGAAGCAGAAGGACCACGCGAGTGAAGTCGCCATCCTCCAACGATGGCTCGACACCGCTCACCGCAATGGTGCCGACATCGATTCATCCCATCCGATCAAGCAGCGCATCACCAAAGCCAAGACACTGCTAGAAAAACAGCGAAGCTAAACGTACACCTGCTAGTGGGGAGCCAGCGCCGATAGGCCGCGTTCTGTCGCAAGACAAAGCCCGGGTGTCAGACTTGCTCTACCGGCATAGTCCCAAGTTCCGAACTGCCGCACAGGAGTGCGGCGAGGCCAGGCCCCTTTGCCCTTTATCAGTACCCCTACCCCTTGGGAGGAGTCAGAGTTGCCGAGCGGAACGGAGAGGCGTGCTCCTGCACGTTGCTCCATAGTGCGAGCTGCCCGTTCTGTTGACCCCTCAGCAGCGGCCCTTCTGGACCAGTTGCTGGTCGGGTTAGTTTGCTTTCCTTCGTTGCCCCTTGGCAGTACGCAGCAGTGGTGTACGCGACCCGTGGCCCGGCCCAGCCCCAGCGCCGCCCCGGCAGCCGAGACCTTCGCCGAGAAAGATGCTTGCAGACCTTGGCGAGTTCGCGGTGGCCTATTCGCTCTTCCGGCTCCAACGCCTGTACCGAGGCCCGCTCGCTCGACTGTGTGTGCCGCGCGTGGTCCTCTGCTCCTAGGCTGTCGCTATGCCATTGACGTGGTCTGACATGGGCGAGTTACTTGCTCGCGGCGCCGATGAGTCGTTCGAGGCGGAGCTCGTGGTCCGGCCGCCTTCGTCGCCCGTGCCGCCGGTCCGATTCTGGGTGATGGATGATCCGCGCGCGAACCTGCATGCTGGCCCGGGTCGTACCAGGTTTGTTAGAGCCGGCCGTTCGCGAGCGCGCCTCGACCACGCCGACGGGCGCCGGACCGTCTTCAACGACGGCCAGGTCTGGCAGATCGCGGGCGACGGCACCGCGACTAGTTTCCGCGTTCGGTCGCTGAACACGTCCGGCTACGCTGCTCTGCTCATCGATCAGCCGGACAACGCCGAGGAGGGCCTGGGCTACGGATTCCCCGCGGGCGGTATTCGCCAGTCCACTCACCAGGGTCGGCCCGTCGCGGTGATGTCGGGCGACGCAAGAGACGGTTTCGGCGCCATCGAGATCTCAGTCGACCTGAACACCGGCATCCTCATCCGGGTGGCCGCATCGGACGACTCCTGGGAGGCCCGGCTCGAGAACCTACAGGTCAAGCAGGTCGACAACTCGGAGTTCCGCTGGGAGGGCCGCGCGGAGCCCCCTGGCCCGATCCAGCCGCTGGCCGAATGGGTTCCTGCCCCGATCACTGAGCAGCTCATTCCGGTTCCTGACCCGGAGCCACTGCCGACCGACATTCGCGCACGGCGATTGCGCGCCCGGCTCGACGAGATCGTCATCGCTGATGGCCAGCTCCCGCCGCCCCGCGTCGGCGAGACCATCGAGGTGTACCTGACGTTCTTCGACGACCCGTCACCGATGAATGCCGAACCCGTCGAGGTCCGCGCGTTGGCAGAACCGATTGGTCAGGGCACTCCTCGCGAGGATCATCATGGGGTCTTGCGCTGGCCCACCATGCTGCGGGGTGACGGCTGGACGGCGAAGTGGTCCGCGCCCAGGCCAGCGATCGGGCATGTCGCGGTCACGGGCCACTTCGCGATCATTCATGACGCGGCAGCATCGCCGCGGTTCACTCCCACGCGAGCCGCCGTGTCGGGGATCCGCGTCAACCGTCTGACCGGCCCGGTGCCCGCTGACCCGGAGACAGAGCCGCTACCTGGTAACGCCTGGTCTAGCGAATCTGCGTGCCCCAACGGCTTTGCTCGACACATGGTCCAACACAACGCGGAGGGCCCCGCGCCTGCCATCGCCGTAGCCCTCGACCTGGACCTCGATGCGGCTGAACCGCCCCGAGTGCGAAGTGCGTTTGAGCCCGGTGAGCTGTCCGTTGTCGGCGACGACCTCTGGATCGGTGACCGTTTTCGCCCGATCCTGCAGAATCGATCCGGCTCGCGCCCGGAGCAGTCGGAAGATCATCTCCTGCCCCTGCCGGTCGGCTCCTACTCGGACACCGTCACGCCGCATGCCGGGCCGGGCGGGATCTGGATCGAGCATCAGCACAAGCTCTGGTCGGTGGAGGCAACCGCTGGCGCCCCGGCACGCCTGCACGATCTCGGCACCGTGCGGTGGGGCTCCGCGGTGACTATCGGGAACCACCTGGTGACCTCTGGCAATCCCCTCCGGCGATTCACCGCGCATGGCGAGGATGACCCGATCGCGCTCCCTCCCGAGATCGGCTCGGTGGGCTCCCTCGCCCGCGCGGGCGAGGGGCCGGTGGTGGTGGGAAGAGAACCGAGAGATGACGACGACGACAACGTCAGCACCGGCGAACACTGGATCCGAGACGACCAGCCACTGCGCTATCGACTGGCACTGCATCGAGCTGGCGGATGGGCGGTAGGCGAGTCGTTCGGCCTGCCAGTGCCCCCGACCGCCGTGTGGCGCAGCCGGGACGGCTTCCACGTGCAATGTGCCGACCTTCTTCTGCGGTTCACCGAGTCCTTGGCGCGTGGGACCGCTCACCGGCTCCCGTATAGTCCCCGCGCCGCCGGTCCGATCGCCACAGGCATGTGGCTGACTCTCCGCGCCGATCAGATTGCGCTGGAACTCCGCGATCCGGAGGTCCCGGATCCTTGGCAGCTCCGGGGAATGCTCAGCGACCTCGGCCCACGAGGAGAGTTCCGCCAGGGACTTCTTGTCCGGCTGAATGACGACCTCGAACCGGCAGCAATCGTTCTCACCGACACCCCAGCCCCCTCAGTTGCCGTGACCCCCGACGACGTCGTCTGGTTCTCCGGGCGGTCGTTGCGAGGGGTCACCGCTGCCGGCGAACTCGTTCACGGGACGTGAGGAGAGGGCGTGTACGGCGCTTGAAAATGAGGTCCGATTCGCAACCGCGGAAATTGCTGCACGTGTGAATAGGGTGAGGGCATGGCGTCGCAGCACATCACCGTAGACCTGGCTCCTGCGACCGCCGATGCGCTGCTGGGATCTCCCTACTTTCACGCGGGTTTCCGCGCTTTCGCGGACCCGGAGATCGCGGCCCGTTACCGGCTGGAGCCGACGCCGCCGCTGCGGCCTGGCCATACCGTTCATTGGCCGATCCGGCCCGCCCGGGTTCGTCGTCGGCGCGATGCTCCGTCACCGAGCAACTTCAGCGCGTGGGCACGGTCTGAGATGCACCGGCAGCGTAGGCGGCCTCGCCGGACCCACGCTTTCTCCGTCGTTGCTCGAGAGTCCATGTACTTGGAACTGCGTGGGCCGGGCGGGGCCAGCGTCTTATTCACGATTGCCTCCGACGACTCTGGCAGCGGCTCAGTGATCGGGATCGAGTCGACTCTTCCGTCACGCACGGTCGGCCTACTACGGTCCTACCTCGAAGCGGAGGATCGGGACTGGGCACACTTTATGAGCTGCGGGATCCAGCCACTGTCCGGTGATCCGCACAGCAGATGGCTCCGGGAGCGCAGGGGACTGGTCAACATGGCATGGCAGGCCTCCGATGCCGATGCCGTCCCGGATCCGAGCGGCTTCGAAGCATTGCTTCTGATTCGCCACCCGGGGCACACCGATGAAAGGGAAGTGACCTGGGAAGAAGTGGCCCGAGCCAATGGCGTCGCGATCTCGCCGACCTCGATGTGGTGGGATATCGCGGTCACCAACGGACGACCCCCGCCCCAGGATGAGTTCGATGCCTGCGACGATCGCTTCGGATGGCCGCACGACGGTGCCGAGGGGCTCGGTGAGATCGAAGCGCTCTTCGCGGTTCTCTCCCGCAACACCACCACACCGAATGTGGCGTTCGGAACGATCTTCGACACCGCCAGCCTGGCCTGGGATTCCTACGGGCCGGGCTCGGACCACTCTGTGGCCTACTACTCCACTGATCCGGACGCGGTCATCCACCCCGAACTCGCCGTGGTTCCCGCTTCGCAGATCTGCTCGCCCGAGGTGACGCTGCTGCGCACCATGCCGGTGTTCCAAACGAAGGTCGACAGGGTCACCGACATGAAGAACCTCGCTCGCGGGCGGGCGCACGGCGTCGACGCGCTCTGGCCCGACGGGCGCGAGTGGCTCCTGGCTACCGATGTCGATTGGGGTTACTCCGTCCTCGGCTGCAACGGCGTAACGGCTGAGGCAGTCCTCGCTGACGACGGGATCGAAGCCGTCGCCCTCACCTGAGTGGAGTCATCGTCGTCTGTCGGTCCGGTGCCCAGGCGCCAGACGCGAGGACGGTCTCGCAACTACTGTGACACGCTCGTGCGAGATACTCGGCTTCTGTCGATCCGCATCGGCGTTTCCTGCCAATCTGGACTCATGGCGACAGGCGCCAGGCCTCGAGAACAGGAGAGTCGACGATGTACCGGGTGTTCTCGAAAACCTCGTGGTTCGTCTGTTCGCTGGTGATTCTGCTCGTGGGCGGGTTGGCGATCGGCCTCGGTCAGCATCGGCAGAACGAAGTCCGCGAGGAACTGGTCATGCTCGACATGGCTAATCACAATCTGGCGCTCGTGGTACAAGCCCGGATCGACCGAGTCCTTGACCGACCCGGCCTGGCCAAGACCCCCTCCGAGGATGAGAACGTCGCCGAGCGCGTCGAGTCTGTTCGCTCGCGAACGGACCGGGTCGACGAGGACCTGGATCGCATTCTGGAGTTGCTCAACCGGGTCGACGCCGGCGATCTCCGGGGGACCCTGTTTTCCCTGACGCTGGCGCTGATCAATGTGCGTGACGGCTCCATGACGCCGGTGCGTACGGAGCTCAACTCGACGGTGACACGTACGTGGTGGGCGATCGGACTCACCGGCGCGGCGCTTGCGGCTCTGCTGGTGGTGGAGGTTCGACGTCCGGAGGACTGAAACTGCTCGCGCGGCGGTGATCTCTCGCCTGGCTCGGGAAATGGCGCCCGTCGGGTGAGAGCGAACTTCCCCGAAGTGCCGCTGCGAATCAGCCGGTGACGCCGAATGGGGCGGTGATCTGGGCCAGCGCTGCGTCGATGCCCGGCAGTGGCTCGTCGAGTGTTGCGCCGACCGGAAGTCAGGACGGCTCGTTCTCCGCGAAGAAGTCCAGCAGCACCGGTTCCACAACGCCCGCGGCCTGCATCGGCAGGGAGTGGGTGGTGTCCGGCCACGTCTGCACGGTTGCGGCGGGTAGCTGCTCGGCCCGCCGGGCGGCTGACGCGCCGCCGGCGAGGGAATCATCAGAGGCGATGGCGACGTAGACCGGCATGGTCAGCTGCGACAGCTCTTCGTCAGTCAAGGGGGTGGGCTGCGGTAGGGCGGCCTGGTAGTGCTCCGTCGCCGCCGCGATCATGCGCGCCATCGGATCATCGCCGAGTTCCGCGGCTTCCTCCTCCACGCCCCCGATCTTCTCCAGAGCAGTCTCCCGGATCCCGTCCGGCAGGAGCGGCAGAGACGAGACCATCGCCCAGAAAAAGAGGCCCGCCGGGGGCCGGGCCAAGGTGAACACCGGCTCCAGCAGGGAGAGGGTGAGGGTGCGCTCGGGAAACTGACGCGCGTAGGAGGCGGCGATGGCGCCACCGAACGAGTGGCCCACCACGTGCACCCCGCCGGGAGCGAGCGCTGTGACCACCTCCTCGATCGGGTGGGCCTGGTCGGCGAACGTCGCGAACGGGACGGACTGCTCCGACATCCCGGAATCCCCGAGCGCATCGAAAGCCAGCACCCGCCGTTCGGCGACGAGTGCGGGGAGATTCTCCGCCCACATCGGCACCCCGGAGGCACGGCCGGGGACGAGTAGTGCCGGGGCCCGGTCCCGGGTTTCCGCTGTGGACCACTCGTAGACCCGGATCGAGCCGTAGTCGGTCTGAATGTCGTGCACGGTGGTCGGCGCGGGGAGCGCCTCCATCGCTTCCGCGTACGCATCCATGTAGGCGTTCCGGCCGTCGGCGCTGCGGAAGTGCCCCACCCCCGGCGCGCCGAAGAAGAAGGTCCACGTCGCGCCGATCCCGATCACCGTGAACAGGGCGGCCACGACGGTCGTGAGTCGGCGTGCGCGTCGCGTCCACCGGCCCCGACGTGAGCGGGTCGTCCCGGGCGTCTGATCGTGATGCAATACGTCCATACCGACATAGTTTCGCAAGTTGTCCGTATTTTAAAGGGGGGACGCATGCCGAAAGTCGTCGATCATGATCAGCGACGTGCCGAACTGGTCCTGGCACTGTGGCAGGTGATCCACGAGCAGGGCATTGACGGAGTGACGTTCCGCGCCGTCGCGCAGGCGGCGGGCGTGTCCGTGGGGCGCGTCCAGCACTATTTCCCGTCCAAGGACGACCTGGTCCTGCACGGGTGTCGGCAGATGGTGGCGTCGGCGGTGGTCGATCACGGCCCTCGCGAGGTGCCGGGTGATCCGCGGACTGCGGCCGAGGAGCTGCGATCACTCCTGGTCGGCGCGATGTCGGAGAGCATCGACTTCAAGATCGGGGCCTCGGTGTGGGCTGCCTATCAATCCAAGGCGGTCTCCAGTGCGGGGATCGGGGCGATAGTCACGGACGCACTGGCCGAACGCACCCGGGCCCTCGCCCGACTCCTGGCCGGCGCACGGGGGAGGGGTGGTCGGGTCCAGCCCGCCCCGACTTCTGACGACCGCCGGGATGCCCTCCGGTTGGCGGCGCTGTCCGAGGGCCTCACGCTCCGTGTCATCGTGGGGGCGGTGCAGGCCGACGAGGCCCGCCGAGTGATCCACGCCGAAGTAGACCGATGCGTGGACGCCACCTGAAGGGAATCCGACTGGCCGTCACCGACGAGCCGACCGCCGCCAGGGCCCGCACAGTCGGTACGGCCTTCGAAGCGCAGGCGGATTCGCCGAGGCGGGGGTAACGTTCCGGGCGCGCACACCCGAGATCAGGAGTCCCATGGTGGATGCAGTGAACAGTTATGACGCCGGTGCCCAGAATGCCGGCCGTCGGCAGCGAGTCGTCATCATCGGTTCGGGCTTCGGTGGACTGGCCGCCGCGCAGAGCCTGGCGAAGGCGGACGTCGACGTGACGCTGGTCGCCAAGACCGGTCACCACCTCTTCCAGCCGCTTCTCTACCAGGTGGCGACCGGCATCCTGTCCGTCGGCGACATCGCGCCCTCGACCCGGCTCGTCCTGCGGGAGCACAAGAACATCACGGTCACCCTCGGTGAGGTCGACAAGATCGACGTGGCGAACCGAACCGTCCACGCCGTAGCCGGGCACATCGACTTCGATCTCCCGTACGACAGTCTGATCGTCGCGGCCGGTGCCAACCAGTCCTACTTCGGCAACGACCATTTCGAGCGCTGGGCCCCCGGGATGAAGACAATCGACGACGCCCTCGAGCTCCGCGGCCGGATCCTCGGGAGTTTCGAACTGGCCGAGATCACCGAGGACGAGGACGCTCGCCGGCAGCTGCTCACCTTCGTCGTCGTCGGCGCAGGGCCGACCGGAGTCGAGATGGCCGGCCAGATCGGCGAGCTCGCACACCGCACCCTCAAGAACAGTTACCGCCGGATCGACCCGGCCGACGCGCGCATCATCCTGCTCGACGCGGCGCCCGCCGTGCTGCCGCCCTTCGGCGAGAAGCTCGGCGAGGCGGCGAAGGCTCGCCTGGAGCAGCTCGGCGTGGAAGTGCACCTGAACGCCATGGTCACCGATGTCGACTCCGCGGGGATCGAGATCAAGGGCGCGGACGGGACGACGCACCGGATCGGGGCGGCGTGCAAGATCTGGTCCGCCGGAGTGCAGGCCAGCCCCCTGGGCAAGATGCTCGCCGAGCAGACCGACGCCGAGGTCGACCGTGCCGGGCGGGTCAAGGTGAACAAGGACCTCTCGGTACCGGGCCACCCCGAGATCTTCGTGATCGGCGACATGATGAGTCTCGACAACCTGCCGGGGGTCTCACCCGTCGCGATCCAGGGCGGCAAGTACGTCGCCAAGCAGATCGACCGCGAGCTGGCGGGCAAGCAGAGCCCGACGGGCCGGCCGCCGTTCAAGTATTTCGACAAGGGCTCCATGGCCACCGTGTCCAGGTACAGCGCGGTGGTGAAGATCCGTGGGTTCGAGATCCACGGCTTCATCGCCTGGGTGCTGTGGCTGGTCGTGCACCTGGCCTTCCTCATCGGCTTCCGGAACCGCCTGGCCACGCTCTTCTCGTGGGGGATGCACATCCTCGGCGACAAGCGCTCCCACCTCAGCGCGACCTCCCGGTTCGTGTACGGCAGGCGCGCGATCGACCGCGTCTACGGGGACAGCATCGCCTCGAGTCTGGATGACAGGTCGCCGGGAAGTTAGGCGTGGGCGGGCGGTTCAGCTGTTCCGCTTCTGCTTCTCCCGGATGAGGTCGAGCGACAGCACGGCGCCGATGATCGCGAGGCGCTGAGGGGCGGTCAGGTGCTCAGCGAGCCGCAGGACATAGGTCGACTTCCCGAAGAAGGCATTGCCGACGCCCGACCACTCCCGCGAGACCCACGCCATGGCGCCGCCCTGACCGTTCACCTGGAACTCGAATCCCCAGATGTTGCCCGTCAGCTCGAGTTCCTCGCCCTGCAGATCCAGCGTGATCCGGGTCTTGAACAGCGCGAGTCGCTTGACCAGCGAGGCGAGATGGCCGCCGCCGGCGTCCAGGATCTCCATCCGCTCCCGGCCGAACGAGTAGGTGTCCTTCACCCGGATCGCCGGGCGCTCCGGTCCTTCGAACACCGTCAGCTCACGCGATCCGACCAGCATCCGCCCGAGAGTGCTGCCACCGGTCTCCACATGGCCGACCTGGGTCCCCTGGTCGTCCATGATCGCGAAATCGTTCCTGACGAAGTTCGTCGTCTGCTGGAACACGAGAACATCGTTCATGAGACTCGACATGGATCCACCCTAGGGTCCGAGCACACCGATCAAAAGGGGAGCATATGCCCGGCACCACCGACCTCCGGGAGGCCTTCGACGCGGCCCGGGACCAGTTCGAGCAGTACCGCGTTTCGGTGTCCTCGGTGATCGAGGAGCGTCCGGCCGGCGAGTTGTCGCGGGCGCTCGGCGCGATCCTCCCGGAACTGGTGTTCTACGAGGGTCGAGCGTTCGCGGCCGAGCTCGGCCTGGCGCAGCTCGACTCGGGGAAAGACCTCGAAGGTATCTCGGCGGTGTTGGCGCGCGGGCTCGTCGAGCAGCAGGCGGCGCGCCGCAGCGGCGACTACCTCGCGGGATTCGCCGACGTGCTCGCCCGGGTGCGCCGGGAGGCGACACACTAGTTCGTCGCCGCCTCATCCCCGCAGGCGTCGACTCCGGGGAGGCGGGGTACAGAAAGACGGACGCCCCGGGCCGCTGCGTGCGGCCCGGGGCGTCGGCGTCAGGGAACTTAGGACAGGCCGCCGAGGATGTCGGTCGGCAGCAGGCCGCTCAGCATGTCGCCGCTGCCACCGCCACTGCCCTGCGAGACCAGCGAACCGAGCCCCAGCGAGCCGAGGAGGGGCGCCGCCAGCGACCCGATTGCGAGCGATCCGAGTGAACCCATGGAAGAACTCCTTTCGACGGACGTGAGCAGTCGTGACGCTGATCACAGACGCGAGCGTAATCGTCGGCGGGGTGATGCGCCATGCTCGCCGGCGTGGCAGGGTCGTCGGGGACCGCATCTGGAGGACTCACGGGGGAGTGGGATATGCCATCGATCTTCATCTCGGGCGGAGCGGCGGGTATCGGCCTGGCCACCGCCGAGCGCTTCGGCCGTGAGGGCTGGACCGTCGGCGTGTATGACGTCGACACGGCCGCACTGGCCGCGGTCCAGGCCGCTCACCCGGACTGGATCACCGGCGAGCTGGACGTGCGCGAGGCCGAGCAGTGGGAGCGGGCACTCGCCGAGTTCACCGCACACACCGGCGGCACCCTCGATGTGCTGGACAACAATGCGGGCGTCCTCGTGGCCGGCGACCTCGCCGAGATCACGCCGCAGGCGGTCAAGGCCCAGATCGACATCGATGTGCTGGGCGTGACGCTGGGTGCGCAGGCCGCGTTCCCGTTCCTCCGGGCGACCCCCGGGGCGCATCTGGTGAACATCGCCTCGGCCTCGGCGATCTACGGCCAGCCCGGCATCGCCACCTACAGCGCCGCGAAGTTCTACGTCGCGGGTCTGACCGAGGCGCTCGAGCTCGAGTGGGAAAAGGACGACATCCGGGTGGTGGGAATCTGGCCACTGTGGGCCAAGACCGCCCTGGCGGACAACGACGCCAAGACCACCCAGACCCTCGGCGTGCGGATCACACCGGCGGAGGTCGCCGACAAGGTGTGGGAGTCGGTCCACCCCACGCCGACGGATAGACGCATGCACCGCACGTCGTACTCGGTGGGAACCCAGACGACGCTGCTGGCCAACCTCGCCAAGTTCTCGCCCAACGCGCTGTCCCGACTGGTCAACAAGTTCCTCGCGCAGTAACTCCTGCCGCGGTGGGGGTGTCCGGGGTGTACACGGTGCACAGGAAATTCGGTCCGAAGTAGCCGATTCCGTACCATTTGTACGCATCTGGTCGGCAGGTGTGACGGCCGACACAGCATGGTTCTACTGTGGTGTGCGCTCGGCGGCTCACCGCGCCGCCCGGGCCCCAGGCATCACCCGCCATGACAGGCGTCGTCGGCCATCCGTCACCTCGGATCCCGATCGCCGCCGTCCACGAGGAGGACCATGAGAACGTCGGATTCGCGCGCCGATCCCAGGAGGGACGACGAGGACGGCGTTGTCGTCGTCGACCAGTCTGTCGGCGATCCCACGGTGGGCACGCCCGCGGAGGCGACCACCGCGCCCGTCCCCCGTAGTCGGATCATCTTCGCGTCCCTCATCGGCACGACGATCGAGTTCTACGACTTCTACATCTTCGCCACCGCCGCGGTCTCGGTCTTCCCGCTGCTGTTCTTCGCAGGCGGCGACTCCGGTACGGCGCTGCTCGCCTCCATGGCGACCTTCGGCACCGCGTTCATCGCGCGGCCCCTCGGCTCGGTGATCTTCGGCCACTACGGCGACCGGCTCGGGCGCAAGGTCACGCTGGTCGGCGCACTGCTGACGATGGGTATCGCCACGTTCCTCATCGGCCTGCTGCCGACGATCCACCAGATCGGGCTCTGGGCGCCGGCGATGCTCACCATCATGCGCTTCTTCCAGGGCATCGGCCTGGGCGGCGAGTGGTCGGGCGCTGCGCTGCTGGCGGCAGAGACCGCCAAGCCCGGCAAGCGCGCGTTCGCCGCGATGTGGCCGCAGCTCGGTGCCCCGTTCGGCTTCATCCTGGCCAACGGCGTGTTCCTGCTGCTCACCACCTGGTTCGCCTACGACTCCACGGCGGCCGAGCTGTCCGACCCGTTCCTCGTGTGGGGCTGGCGCATCCCGTTCCTGCTGTCCATCGTGATGGTCGGCGTGGGCCTGTACGTGCGGCTGCGGATCGAGGAGACGCCGGTCTTCGCCAAGGCGGTCGCGCAGAACGAGCGCGTCAAGGCGCCTGTGTCCGAGGTGTTCCGCAAGAACTGGTGGGAGATCATCCTCGGCACCTTCATCATGCTGGCCACCTACGGCCTGTTCTACCTGATGACCACGTGGATCCTGTCGTTCGCGATCGGCGGCGAGGCCACCGGC
Organism: Dietzia aurantiaca; assembly: GCF_021033825.1. Lineage (GTDB taxonomy): Bacteria > Actinomycetota > Actinomycetes > Mycobacteriales > Mycobacteriaceae > Dietzia > Dietzia aurantiaca. Next base: position 318,782 of record NZ_JAIFXZ010000003.1, on the reverse strand, counting down.
GGGCTCGGCTACGGTTACCGGTCGTTCCTCATCCTGCAGGTCATCGCGATCCTGCTCTTCGCGGCGTTCATCCCGATCGCCGGATACCTCGCGGACCGCTTCGGGCGACGGCGGATGCTCATCACCACCACCGCCGGGATCATCCTCTTCGGCCTGTCGTTCGGCTGGTGGCTCAGCCCCGAGGCCATGGGCACCGGTGACGGGCTCGACGTGGTCCGCATGCTCGGCTTCCTGTGTGTCGGCATGGCGCTGATGGGCCTTACCTTCGGCCCGATGTCGGCCGTGCTGCCGGAGCTGTTCCCCACCCACACCCGCTACACGGGTTCCGGCGTGGCGTACAACTTCTCCGCGATCCTCGGCGCCGCCCTCACGCCGTTCGTCGCGGTGTGGCTGGTGCAGCACTTCTCCGTGGCGTGGGTGGGCTACTACCTCGTGGGGCTGTCGGTGCTGACCATCATCTCGCTGATCCTGTCCCCGGAGACCAGCAAGAAGTCGCTCTACACGGACGGAGTCCATCACCACTAGGGGCGTCGCACGTCGCGGGCTCGGTACGGCGCAGCCAGCCCCCGCAGGCCCCCGGATCCGCACCGCGGACCCGGGGGCCTCTCTATCGCCGTCTCCGTCTCCGGCGGCTCGTCAGTCCGGCGCGTTGTGCGGCATCACCACGACCGGGCACTTCGCGCGAGCCACCACGTACTGGCTCACCGAGCCGAGCAACATCCCGGTAAAGGCGCCGCGGCCGCGGCTACCGATCACGAGGAGTCCGGCTCCGTCCGACTGCTCGACCAGCACCTTCCCGGGATGGCCCTGGACGACGCGCTGAACGACCGCCGCGCCCTCGTCCTCGCCGAGCGCCGACTTCACGGTGGCGTCGAGCATGGCCCGCGCGTTCTGCTCGAGATTCGCCGGGTTCTCCCACGCGGCCATCCCGTAGGGGCTGAGCATGGCGGGCACCTCGTAGACGGCCATGACATGCAGCGGAGCGCCCACGGAACGAGAGTGGACCACGGCCCACTGCAGGGCCCGAACGGAATCCTCGGCGCCGTCGATACCGACGATGACTGGCTTGGTCTCCATGACTGGATCCACATCCTTGCGACGGTGAACGGTTCCCGCCGGGACCGTCGTCTCCCGACGCCACCCTGATGGTAACGCCGCGACCGACGAGGTGCCGGGGATCCGCCCGGGCTGCTCGCCGCACCCTGGTCGAGGGGCGGACTCGGCCGGGTCAGAGCGTGAGGTCCACGGCGAGCTGGCGGGCCAGCGCCGTGATGAGCGTGGACGCCGTCCGGGCGACCGTCGGGCCGTCGAGTTCGGGGGCTGTCGGCTCGGCGTCGTCGTCGTAGTCATGGTTCTTGCCGTTGCCACCGGCGCCCCGATCCGCGTCGGACGGCTCGTCCCCCGCGGCCCCGAACTGCGCGTCGTATCGGGTATTGAGCCACGTCGACAGCAGTTGGGTCACGCCGCCCACGACGAACTGCGCGGCGTGGTCCGGGTCGATTCCGGGCACGGGCTCGGCGGCCGCCTCGCGGGCGGTCGCGGCGGTGATGTCCACGAAGAACTGCGTGGACTCCTGGCGCTTGCGGGCGATGAGCGCGTTGGCGATGCGGGTCGAGAAGAGGATGTGTCCTGCTCGGGGGTCCGATTCGAGCGCGTCGACGAGGGAGGACATCGCGCCGGAGATCTGCTCCTCGACGGTCGGCGGCGCGGCGAATGCGGCGGCAACCTCGGTGGCGATCGTGCTGACGCAGGCGTCGTACGCGGCCTCCGCCAGGGCGTCCGTCGAGGCGAAGTTCTCGTAGAAGTAGCGCGAGGTCAGCCCGGTCTTCTGGCAGATGCCCCGAACTGTGAGTGGCTCGCCGGTGATGAGCGTGTCGATCGCGCCGTCGAGCAGGCTCTGTCGGCGCGCGGCCTCACGGTCGGCCGACGAGCGGCCGCCGTAGACGCGCCCGGGCTTGTCGCCAGCGGTCATGCCCGACCTCCCGTGTCTCGCACTGTCGCAGCTGACCGTATCAATCACGCGCCGAGCTCGCCGGACCTGATCTGACTACGCCCTTGCTCAGATGACCCTCACGGGTTTACGGTGGGCACACAGGTCGCCGGGAGCGCGGAAGCGAGCTCCCCCTACTTTTCCGAGGACGGACCGATGACCGCTGCGATGACCGACTCCCACTCCGCCCCGACGCCCGGCGGCGCCCACGCCGCCCGCGCCGGACTCGACCGGATGATCGCCGTGCGGCGGCCGGCCGAGCGGGACCTCACCGAGATCGACTCGCTGCTGGACCTGTCGAGCGGGCTGTGGATGTGGCTGGCCGGCGCGAACGTGATCATGCAGCTGGCCAATCCGGCCGTGGGGTACGGCGTGCTCGAGAGCCGCGTCGAGCGCGGCCGCGCCGACACGCACCCCGTCAAGCGGGCGCGCACGACCGCCCTGTACCTCGCCGTGGCGACGATCGGGAACGACGACGACAAGGAGTTCATGCACCGGGAGGTCAAGCGGATCCACGACGAGGTCTTCTCCACCTCGAGCAGTCCCGTGCGCTACTCCGGTAACTCCCGCGAGCTGCAGCTGTGGGTGGCGCTGTGCCTGATCCGGTTCTTCGTGGACCAGTACGAACTGCTGTACCGCGAACTCGATTCCGCCGAACGCGAGCACGTCCTGACCCTCGCCTCGCCGCTCGCCACCGTGCTCAACGTCCCCGAGGAGGACTGGCCCGCCACCTGGGCGGAGTACGAGGAGCGGTTCGCCGCGGGGATGGCGGACGCGGAGATCGACGACCCGGTCCGACAGATGCTCGATGACCTGTGCGCCTTCCGGATCCTCGACGGCAAGTTCCGCGGTGCCGGCGACCTGGCGCGGCGCGCGCTCGGGCCCACCAATCACTCGTACACCCGCTTCGGCGTCCCGGCGTCGATCCGCGAACAGATGAACTGGGAGATCACGCCCGCCGACCTGCGGCGCAAGCGCAGGATGAACGCCGTTGCGCGCGCCGCCGACAAGGTCTTGCCCATGCCGCTCAAGAAGATGTACACCCTCGCGCTGTGGGAAATGCGGATCCGCCGCAGGCTCGGGGTCAGCGTCTTCTGAGGCGGATCCGTTCGGGGTCTGGCGACCGGATCGGCTCGAACAATCCGGAAACCGCCTCCGCGCGCGTTGACGGGACTACTGTGGCCGCATCGTCGTCGTCGACACACAGGGGTGCCCCATGGGAACGCTGAGCTATACCGCGACGGTCTCCCTCGACGGGTACGCCGCCGACGCGAGCGGGGACTTCCAGTGGTCCGCGCCGGGCGACGAGGTGTTCCGGTTCCACGTCGAACGCATGGGCGCGGTGTCCACCGAGGTCCTGGGCCGCAACACCTACCAGCTCATGACGTACTGGAACGCCGAGCCCGAGGACGGGTCCTGGGGCGAGGACGAGCGGGAGTTCGCCCGGCGCTGGCAGGGGATCGAGCACATCGTGGTGTCCTCGACCCTGGGCCCTGAGGACCTCGATTCTCCGCGGGATCGGCTGCTGCCGGAGCTCGAGCTGTCCGAGCTGGAGCAGATCGTCCGCGACGCGTCGGGTGAGGTGGAGATCTTCGGCCCGACCACCGCCGCCGCCGCGATCCGGGCCGGCATGGTGCGCGATTTCCGATTCTTCGTGGTCCCGAAGGTCGTCGGCGGTGGCCTCCGTGCCCTACCCGCCGACGCGGCGCTCGACCTGGACCTCGTCGAGCAGCGCACCTATGGCGACACCGCGTACCTCCACTACGCCCGGCGCTGACGGGCGAGGAACGCGTCGATCTGGTTGATCGCTTGCGTGCTGCCCTCGACGACCCCCATGTCCAGCACCTTCTGCAGGTCCTCGACGGAGGCGTAACTCGAGCGGTACACGGCGCGGGTGCCGCCGTCGGCCGCCGTGAGCTCGTAGACGTTGCTGGTCACGGGCATGTCGTGGAGCGGGTTGCCCTCGGCGTCGGCGAATCCGTCCTCGAAGGTCATCGAGGTGGGGGCGTCGATCTTGACGAACTGCCACCAGCCGCCGAACCTCTCGCCCTCGGGGCTGGTCATGTAGTAGACGGCGCGCCCACCGGGATGGAACTCAAAAGTCGTGAAGGTGGCCGGGTACTCCGGCGGCCCCCAGATCTGTTCGAGCTGTCGTGGGTCGGAGTAGACCTGCCAGACGCGTTCGACGGGGGCGGCGAACTCGGCGGTGATGGTCAGGGTGAGCATCTCGGTGTCAGGGGTGACGTCGATGACAGGCATTGCGGTGGTCCTTACGTATCAGTGAGGAGGTCGTCGACACGGGCGATTCGTCCGCGCCAGATCTGTTCGATACCCGCGAGCATCGCGGACACCGACCGCACAGCGTCCACGTCACCGGAGGCCAACTGCTCACGCCCGCTGCGACGTTTGGTCACGAGACCGGCCCGCTCGAGGACGGCCACGTGTTTCTGTACCGCGGCGAAGCTCATCTGATAGCTCTCCGCCAACGCGCTGACCGAGTGTTCGCCGGCGAGGGCGCGGCGGAGGATGTCTCGCCGTGTCCTGTCGGAGAGGGCGTGGAACAGGGCGTCCGCTCTGTCCTCGTCGTTCCCGGTCACCTAGTCAATATACAACCAACTAGTTGTACGTCAAGGGGTTACAACTCAGGAACTGAGGTCCTCCTCGTCGTCGGCAACCGGGCCGCCCAGCTCTCCGGTGCCGTACCGGTCGAGCGTCGCGCGCACCTGGGCGCCCCACCTCGCGTGGGCCGCCTGGCGGGAGATGCCGGCCGCGCGCCCGATCACGTCCCAGGTCACCCCCCATCGCCGCAGGCCCACTACGGAGCCGAGCGCGTCGAACCCGGCGGCGTGTTCGATCCGAAACGCGAGTACCTGAACGGCGACGTTCCACTGCTCACCGTCGGCCCCCGGCGGGGGCGTGGCACCGAGTACGGCCTGCGCCTGGGTGAATGCCGCGCCCGCCGCGGCGGCGTGCGCCGCCCGGATGGGCGCGTCGAGATCGGTGGACAGTGCGGTGTCGAGCTGCGGGTCCATGTGTCAATGATGACTTGACGAAGACAGTTAGTCAATCAAATCTTGACGGGAAGTGTGCCCGAGCCTGACCACGCGATCCGCGGTGGCGATGAAGCCGTCGTGGTGTGTCGCGCAGACGACGACGGCGCCTCGACAGTCCGCCTGGTCGAGGAGAAGATCGTGAATGCGGCCACGGCTGGCGGCGTCGAGTCCGGCGTCGGGTTCGTCCATCAGTACGATGTCCGCCCGCCGCGCGAGGGCCTGGGCGAGGAGGGTGCGCTGCCGTTGCCCCCCGGACAGGTCGGTCAGGGAGCGGGATTCGTACCCGGTCAGGCCGACTGCGTCGATCATTTCCGCGACGATTTCCCGCGCTTGCCTCCTTCCGAGGCGGCCCCACGTCCCCATCGAGACGGTGTCCCGCACGGTGATCGGGAGGGTCTCCGGCGCGGCCGGGCGCTGCACCACCAATGACACCGTGCCCAGCCGGCGCACCTCACCCTTCTGCGGAGTGCGTACCCCGGCGAGGATCTCGAGCAGTGTCGATTTGCCGGCGCCGTTGGGTCCGGCGATGGCGGTGACCGTCCCCCGGCCCAGTTCGAGATCGACATCATGGATCACTTCGCGTCCTGTGTAACCGAAGCACACGCCGTGGGCGCTCAGTGCGGGGACGTTCGGAGGCGTCAAGGTGAATCTCCTTGTTGAAAATGATTATCAGTACCGTTACCGTACTACCTCGTGTCCTGGTTCCTTGATCCGTTCAGCACGGTGTTCGTCGCGCGTGCTGCGCTCGGTGGTGTGCTCGTGGCGGCCATATGCGGCGTCGTGGGCACCTGGGTGGTCATCCGCGGGATGGCGTTCTTCGGGGAGGCGATCGGGCACGGGATGCTGCCGGGGGTCGCGCTGGCCACGGTGCTCGGCCTGCCTGCCCTGGCCGGCGGAGCCGCCAGCGCGGTGACGATGAGCGTGGCGACCGGCGCACTGCAGCGGCGCGGGCGGCTGTCCTACGACACGACCATCGGTTTGCTGTTCGTCACGATGCTGTCGGTCGGGGTGATCATCGTGTCGCACTCGGGCAGCTTCGCCACGGACGCGACGGCCATCCTCTTCGGTGACATCCTCGCGGTAGGCACTCCCGAACTCGTCACCCTGGCGATCGCCCTGGCGGTCACGCTCGCGCTCGGGGTGGTCTTCCACCGGGCCTTCGTGGCCGCGGCATTCGACCCGCGCATCGCGCAGACTCTCGGGCTCCGTCCCGCGCTGGCCCACGTGGTGCTCATCGGCCTGGTGACCCTCGCGGTGGTGGCCTCGTACCAGGCCGTCGGCACCCTGCTCGTGGTGGCGCTGCTGCTCGCGCCGGTCGTCGCCGCGAACCGGTGGACCCGGCGTATCCCCTCCACGATGGCACTTGCCGCCGTGTTCGGCAGCGCCGCCGTGGTGGTCGGCCTGCTGGCTTCCTGGCATCTGGGCACGGCCGCCGGCTCCTCCATCGCCTTCTCCGCGATCGCGCTCGCCGGGGCTTCAGCACTGGTCAGAGCTGCGTACGACATCCCGCGAGCCCGCCAGCTGACGCACCACCCGTCTTCCCGCCGGTAGCCGCAGATCTCGTCACCACCCGCCCGACCCAGATGACTATCCGAAAGCAGGTCATGCAGAATTCCAGAACGATCGTGCCCCTCGTCGTGGCCCTGGCGCTCTCACTCGCGGCGTGCGCCGGAGCCGACGACGAGGGCACCGATGCAACCGGCGCCGCGCCGGGCGCTGAGCCGCCCACCGCACAGGGCCCCGCCGCTGGGAGTCCCGCCGGAGCGGAAGTCTCCGGAGCCGGACACGGAGCCATCGACGGCGCCGAGGAGGTGGCCGAGCCGCAGCTGCACCTCGTGAGTATCGATTCGGACGGCGCCGTGGGAATGGTGAACCTGCTGGACGGGACCGTCTCCGAACCGGAGGCCATCGCCCCGCCGTCGGCGGTCACCTCCGACGGCCGTTACCTGTTCGCCGAGACGGGCGAGGGCGTCGAGATCGTCGACAGCGGCGTATGGACGTGGGATCACGTGGACCACTTCCACTTCTACCGGACCTCGCCCCGGGTGCTGGGGCCCGTGGCGGGTAGCGGTCCGGTGGTCGTGTCGACCTCGGCCAACGCGACCACCGGCGGCACCGGGCTGTTCTTCCCCGAGTCGGGCGAGGCTGTGCTGCTGGACAACCAGGCGCTGTCCAAGGGGCGGATCGAGGAGGTCTTCCGTCTGGAGATCGAACCGCACGAGGGGGTGACCGCCCCGCTCGGCGGTGGCGCGCTCGTCAGCTCCGTCGACGACTCGGGCGCCGTGACCGGGGTGCGGTTCCACGACTCGGCCGGCGCACCCGTGGACGGCGCGGCGGCCTCGTGCCCCGATGCGCAGGGCACCATCACCACCCGTGTGGGCGTGGTCGTCGGCTGCGCTGACGGAGCCGTCCTCGCCACGCTTGACGACGACGAGCCGACCCTGGAGCACGTGCCCTACCCCGAGGGCACGGACGCACCGCGCGCCACCGACTTCCGGAACCGCAAGGGGCGCCCCACCACGGCCGCGCTCGCCGGCGAGGCCGGCTTCTGGCTGCTCGATACCCGCGAGAAGCAGTGGCGGCACGTGCCGACGGCGGAGCCGCTCGTCCAGGTCTCGGCGTCCGACGACGCGGACCGGCACGTCGTCGCACTGGACCACGAGGGCCGGATCCGCGTCTACGACGGCGCCGCCGGAACCGAGATCGCCGCAACGGAACCCCTGGTGGCCGCAGCGCTCGCGGACCCGGACTCGCGGAAGGGGGTCGACCTCACCGTCGACCGGGAACGCGCCTACGTCAACGACCCCGCCGGGGGCGTGGTCCACGAGATCGACTACCGCGCAGGTGCGCGCGTCGCCCGCTCTCTGGACACCCCGACCGCGCCCGACTTCTTCGCGGAGACCGGGCGATGAGGCGGCGGCGGACACCCGCGGTCGGCGTCCCTCGGGGGCCGGTGGCCGCGGCCCTCGTGGCCGTGCTGACCCTGGCCGGGTGTACGGGCACCGACGCGTCATCGGACCGGCCCGTGGTCGTCGTCACCACCAACATCCTCGGCGACGTGGTGGAGAACCTGGCCGGCGAGAGCGCCGACGTGACGACGCTGATGAAGCCCAACGCCGATCCGCACTCCTTCGAGATCTCCGTCCAGGAAGCGAGTCTCCTGGACCGCGCGGATCTCGTGGTCTCCAACGGACTGGGCCTGGAGGAGGGCCTGCAACAGCACCTGGACCGCGTGGCCGACGCGGGTGTGGAGACGTTCACGGCGGGGGAGCAGATCGAGGTCATCTCCTATTCGCAGGAGGAGGCCGGCGGCGCCCCGGATCCACACTTCTGGACCGATCCGCGCCGGGTCGTCGACGTCGTGGACGCGCTGGAGGCCGAGTTGCTCGAGGTCGAGGGGATAGACCGCGCGACCGTGGAGGCGGGCGCGGAGCGATACCGCGCGGAACTCGCCGAGCTCGACGAGCAGATGACGACCGCGTTCGCCGGTATCCCCGACGATGCGCGCGCTCTCGTCACCAACCACCACGTGTTCGGCTACCTGGCCGAGCGCTTCGACTTCCGCGTCATCGGCGCGGCCATTCCCGGGGGCACCACGCTGGCGTCCCCGAGTGCCGCCGACCTCGATGACCTCGCCTCGGCGATCACCGAGGCCGACGTTCCCGCGATCTTCGCCGAATCGTCCCAGCCCGACCGGCTGGTGCAGGTGCTGGCGAGCGAGGCCGGGATCGACGTCGAGGTGATCGAACTGTTCACCGAGTCGCTCACCGAACCGGGCCGGGGCGCGGACACCTACCTGACGATGATGCGCGCCAACACCACGCGCATCGCCGACGGGCTTTCGAATCACCCATAGGAGAGGAACACCGAATGACAACACGGATCACACGCGGCGCCGGAGCGCTCGCGATGCTCGCGACGGCGTCGCTGCTGGCGACAGCGTGCGGGGGCGGCAGCGGCGCCGGGGACAGCCCGGAATCCCGGGACACGGCGACCACGACCGCCCCCGCGGCGGCTGACGCCGGCGCCACGGAGAACCGCCTCGCGGTGGCCTACGAGAACGGGATCGCGGTCCTCGACGGCGAGACCCTCGAGGTGGTCGAGGAGTTCGAGTCCGAGGAGTTCACCCGGCTCAACGCGGTCGGTGACGGGCGGAACGTCCTGGTGACCATGTCGGACGGCTTCCAGGTGCTCGACACCGCCGAACCCGCCCTGACCGACCTGGTATTCGAGGCCGAGACCCCCGCGCACGTCGTCCGACACGACGGCAAGACGGTTCTCTACGACGACGGCACCAGCGACACCACCATCTTCGCCACCAGCGCGCTGCTCGACGGTGGCGGACAGCTCCCCGAGACCGAGACGGTCCCCGGCGACCGGGCCCACCACGGGGTGTCCATCGTGCTGTCGGACGGCACCTTCCTCACCACGATCGGCGACGACGCCGGCCGCTCCGGCGTGCGCGCCATGGACGCCGACGGCACCGAGTTGAGTCGCAGTGAGGAGTGCCCCGGCGTCCACGGCGAGGGCACCGCGGCCGACGAGACCGTGGTCTTCGGCTGCGAGGACGGCGCGCTGCTGTTCCACGACGGCGAGTTCGAGAAGCTCACCGCCGCCGACGACTACGGGCGTATGGGCAACGCGTACGTCTCCGAGACCAGCCCCCTCATCGTCGGCGACTACAAGGACGACCCGGACGCCGAGGGCGTGCTCCTGGACCAGGTCGCGCTCATCGATCCCGCGGCCGGCACCCACGAGGTCGTGGATCTGCCGGAGGGCGTCGAGTACACGTGGCGGGGCGTCGCCCGCGGGCCCGGCGACCTGGCGTACATCCTCGCCACCGACGGGTCCATCCACGTGATGGATCCCGCCACCGGCGAGATCTCCGAGAGCCACGAGGTGATCGAGCCGTGGGAGGGGCCGGCGGAGTGGCAGAACCCGCACCCGGCCATGACCGTCCGCGGGGACATCGCCTACGTGACCGAGCCTGCGACGCTCTCCGTGCACGCCGTGGACCTCCGGACCGGTGAGGTCGTCGCCTCCGGCCAGATCCCCGGCGAACCGAACGAGATCGCTGTGGCTCTGGGGTAATCGAGCCCAGCAGTGGGAACCGGCGGGCCGCTACATCTCCCGCGCCCGCCGGTTCCGCAGCTGATGCGTGCGTCCACCCGGGGTCGAGACGACCTCCACGTCGAACCGGTCCGTCAGCGCAGCGCCGTGGGGAAACGCGCGCTCTCCCTCGCCCAGAACCACCGGCACCACCACGACGTGCATGAAGTCCACGAGGTCGGCCTCGAGGAACTGGCGGCAGACTGTCGGCCCTCCCCCGATACGCACGTCGGTGCCCGGCGCGAGCTCGCGGGCGCGCTGCAGGGCCTCTGCGGGGGCGGCGTCGAGGAAGTGGAAGACGGTGCCGTTGGCGAACTCGATCGGCTCCCGCGCGTGATGGGTGAGCACGATGACAGGCGTGCGGAACGGCGGCTCATCGCCCCACCAGCCGCGCCACCCGTCGTCGTCCCACGGCCCGGACTGTGGCCCGAATTTGCGCCTACCCATGATCTCCGCGCCGATGCCCTGCCCCCACAGGCTGGTCAGGGCACGGTCGAGAGTGATAGGCGCATCCACGCCGTCGATCCCGTGGATCACCCGGCCGTCGAAGCCCGCGAAGAGCGCCGCGGCGTCGCCGATGGGATGGTCGGTGGTGACGTAGGTGCCGGCGGCGAAGCCGTCCAGCGAGACGAACATGTTGTGGATCCGGACTCTGGACATATCGTCCCCTGCCGTGCGGGCTGCGGTGTGTCCGGAAGATTAGGACTGTCGGCCGCCGGGCACAAGGCCCCCGCGTCGCGGTCGGCGCGGCGCGGCGGCCGTCGCGGTCAGTCCGCCGGTCGGATCTCGCTCTCGGTGACCCACTTGTGGTTGGTCATGGTCATATTCTCGGAGTGGACGTCGACCATGTAGACGGTCTCCTGCGTCGAGCTGTCGATGGTCGCCGTCGCCCCGTCCATGCCGGGCATGTGTGCGGCGCGCAGGACGACCTCGGTGCCGTCGGGCAGCGGTGCCGGGCCCGGGTTCTCCAGTTCCTCGTGGACGACCCACTTGTGGTCGACGACAGGCTCGCCGCCGTCGGTCGGGGTGTAGGTGACCGAGTAGGTGGTGGTGTCGAACGCGCCGGAGACGGTGGCCGCGGCGCCGTCCATCCCGGGCATGTGGTCGGCGGCCAGGACGACGTCCGTCCCGACCGGGAAGGCGGGATCGCCGGCCTCCGCGATGCCCTCGGGCGCGGGCCCGCCGTCCGCGGGATGCTGATGGGCGTCGTGCTCGGTGTCGTCGGAGGGCGCGGCCTCGGTGCCGTGCCCGGTATGGTCCGACGACGACGAGGTCTCCGTCGCGGTGGCCTCACCCGTCTCCGCGGTGTCACTCCCGCAGGCGCTCAGTGCCAGCGCGGAGGCCAGTGCGACTGCTGCGAGGGCGGTCTGACGATTCATGGTGTGTGTCCTCTCGTCGGGTTCGCTGACCGCGAGGGTATACCCACTGGGGGTATCCGTGCCACGACGGAGGGTGTGCGAACGCCCCCGGAGCCGACGCCCGTCGCGGGTGCCCGCTCCGGTGCGGCGGTTACGCGAGAATCTGAGTGCCGGGGGTCGGCGCCGCCATAGTGTACTGCCGCGCCCTCTCGGAGATGGGCGCCCCGTGACGGAGTGCGCTGGCGGTGTCGAGTGAGTACCAGAGCTGGCGGACGAGGTCGATGGCCGGTCGGATGGGTGCCATGAGGGGTTCCCTCCCTACGAGGTAGATGCGGGTGCAGCTATACAGATCTGTATAGCTAACTTCAGATTAGCTATACAGGGTTGTAAATTCAAGGGCGCTATGGCTACTGAATTCCCCGACCTGTCCGACCTGACCCCGGGGGCGCAACGCATCCTCGACGAGGCGTCGACCCTGTTCTACGAGCAGGGCATCCATGCGGTCGGTGTCGACATGATCGCCGCCGAATCCGGGGTGACCAAGCCGGTCCTGTACACCAACTTCGGCTCGAAGGACGGCCTCGTCGTGGCATACCTACTGAATCGGCACCGGTGGTGGTGGCACCTGCTCGAGGAGGAGGTCGAGCGCGCGGAGAGTCCCCGGGTTCTGGCCTTCTTCGACGTCTACGCGGCCGATCCCGGGAACAGCCGACGCGGCGACGCGTTCCTCAACGCCGCCGCCGAACTGCCGGACGATCATCCCGCCCACGAGGTCATCCGCTACCACAAGCAGGCGATCTACGACCGGCTCGTCGAACTCGTCCGCGAGGACACTCCGCCCGAGGGCGACCACCGGATGCTGGCCAGGCACCTCTTCCTCCTCCTGGAAGGGGCGTTCGCGCACCGTCGGATCTACGGCACGTCGCTGCTGACCGACGGCCGCGAGATGGCCGCGCGTCTGATGTCGGAGGCCGCGGCGACGTGACGCCGGTGATGGTCGAGATGATCGTGCCGGCGGTACTCGCGCTGGTGGCCTGGGTGGTCACGTTATGGCGGATCGCAGCGGGGCCGCGGCGCTCGGGCCACGGACTCGCGCTGTACGGCGGCCTGGGATGACCGGTGACGAGTGACCGGCTACGCGTGACAGACCGTTCGCGTCAGTCGCTGCCCGGCGGCGTCGCAGGGTTGAACACGCAGTACATGCGGAGCTGGTCGTGCGCGACGATCGTGTGCCGCTCGTGGCCGTCGAGCAGGTACATGGTGCCCGGGGCCAGCGGGTGCGTCGTGCCGTCCTCGCGGTTGATCAGCTCGCCGTGCCCCTCGATCAGCCAGACGGCCTCGATGTAGTCGGGGTAGTGCAGCGGCGTCTCGGTGCCGGCCTGCACCGTGGTCTCGTGGAACGAGAAACCCACGTTGTCGTCCGACAGGATGATCCGCTTGGACGTCCACGTGTCGCCGCTGACCTGACGGTCGGTCCCGGTGATCTCGTCGGTGGTGCGCACGATCATTGTTTTACCTCCATCTGGTCGAGGAACTCGTACAGCTGTCGGCGGGCGCGGCGGCCCTCCGGGATGGGCTGCATGGTCCAGTTGTGGAACATGCCGGGGTACTCGTGGAAGTCCACGCGCACGCCGCATCTCTGCGCGGCGTCGCGGACCCGGCGGGCGTCGGGATTGAGGATGTCGCGGGTCCCCGTGAACACGATCATCGGAGGGAAGTCGGTGTAGTCCGCGTAGACGGGACTGATTTCCGGGGCATTGGGGTCGTCGCCGTCGGCGTACCACTCGCCGGCCTGCCGCAGCCCGTCGATGTCCAGCTCCGGGTCCGTGGCGTCGATCTCCTCGGAGCGCGGGTCGGAGACCTCCATGTCCAGCCACGGCGAGAGCAGCGCGAGCGCGGTGGGCAGCCCGTCGCCGCGCTCCCGAAGGGTCTCGGTGAGGTATACGGTGAGCGCGCCCCCGGCGGAGTCGCCGAACACGAATCGGTGGCCCGGGTGAGCGGACAGGTAGTGCTCGTAGACGGACATCGCGCAGTCGCGGATCGTCTCGTGCCCGACCGACGGGGCCAGCGGGTAGATCGGGAACACCACCTCGGCGCCGGTACTCAGCACGACGTCGCGGACGAAGTCCCAGTGGTGGTTGTCGGGCTCGGAGACGAACGCCCCGCCGTGAAGGTGGAGGATCCGGGTGCCGGAGCGCTGCGCGGCGTGCTCCGGGGTGAACACGTGGACGCCGACCCCCGCGACCTGGTCGGTGCGCACGTTCAGGCCCTTGCAGGACGACGCGCGGGGCACGGTCTTGTGGGGGTCCTGCGCCTGGGGCAGTGAATGTCGCATGGATGCGGGATCCGCGTAGAACCGTTTGCTTCGGCGCGCACGCAGCGACGCCATCACCATTCGAGCTCGTAGGGAGACCATGGTCGCCGACCGTACGTGGCCGCCCGTCGATCGACTACCGATCGGCTGGTGCCCGTGCGCGCTCGCGGAATCCCCCTGCAGCGTCATGATGATCAGGGCCATTGAGGTGCGCACCCTCTTTGCGGCATTCCGGGCACGTACGTCGGCTGAAAATGTGCATTCTGGGCGCGTAGGTCAGACCGCCTCCGGCGCGCACGCGAGGGGCGTCGGCGGGCCGACTAGGATCGATGCCCGTGGCCGCCTCTCTGCTCATCGCCGGTACGACCTCCGATGCGGGCAAGACCGTCGTGGTGACCGCACTGTGCCGGGCGTTCGCTCGCCGCGGCCTCAAGGTGGCGCCGTTCAAGGCGCAGAACATGTCCAACAACTCGATGGTCGTCAGCAGTCCGGGCGGCCCGAAGGGGCCAGGCGGCTCGGATAGCTCAGCTGGCTCGGACGGCCCTTCGGCCACTGGCGAGATCGGGCGCGCCCAGTGGATCCAGGCCGTCGCGGCGGGGGCCCCGCCGGAACCCGCGATGAACCCGGTGCTCCTCAAGCCCGGCGGCGACCGGCGCAGCCACGTGGTGGTGATGGGGCAGCCGGCCGGGTCGGTGTCCTCGCGCGACTTCGTCGACGGTCGCGCGCACCTGGCCGAGGCCGCATTCGCCGCCTACGACGACCTCGCCTCCCGCCACGACCTCGTGATCTGCGAGGGCGCCGGCAGCCCCACCGAGATCAACCTGCGCGCGAGCGACTACGTCAACATGGGCCTCGCCCGACACGGCGACATGCCCGTCGTGGTGGTGGGAGACATCGACCGCGGAGGGGTGTTCGCCGCCCTCTACGGCACCGTCGCGCTGCTCGAGGCCGCCGACCAGCGCCTGCTCGCCGGCTTCGTGCTCAACAAGTTCCGCGGCGATGCGTCCCTGCTCACCCCGGGTCTGCGCGAGCTCGAGGCGCTGTCCGGCCGGCCCACGCTCGGGGTGTTCCCCTGGCATCCCGACCTCTGGCTCGATTCGGAGGACGCGCTCGCCGTCCCCGCCCCTGTCGGTGCCGCATCCGGCGCTGCCGCGTCCGCCGGCGCTGCGACGGCCGCTCTGCGCGTCGCGGTGATCCGGTTGCCGCGAATCAGCAACTTCACCGACGTCGACGCGCTCGGCCTCGAGCCGGATGTCGAGCTGCGATTCGTCACGGAGCCCCGCGACCTCGCCGGGGCCGACCTCGTCGTCGTCCCCGGGACCCGCGCCACCCTCGACGATCTGGCCTGGCTCCGCGCCCGGGGGCTCAACCGCGCGATCTCTACACATGTCGAGCGTGGCGGAGCGGTCCTCGGGATCTGTGGTGGATGCCAGATGCTCGGCCGCGAAATCGCCGACCCGGACGGCACCGAGGGGCACCCCGGCGCGCGCGTCGACGGCCTCGGCCTGCTCGGCCTGACAACCCGCTTCGCCGCCGAGAAGGCGCTACGCCTGCCGGCCGGGCGGGAGTTCGGCGAGGACGTGACCGGGTACGAGATCCACCACGGGAGGATCACGCGGGGGGACGACGACGACGAGTTCATCGGCGGCGCCCGGCGGGGTCGGGTGTTCGGCACCATGTGGCACGGCACGCTGGAATCGGACGGGTTCCGCAGTGCGTTCCTGGCCGAGGTGGCCCGCGGCGGGAGTGCAGGGGCAGCGGGGGACGGGCGGGCCGGATGGGTGCGCGAGGCGTCGGGTGTGAGCTTCGGCCGGGCCCGGGAGGCGCGGCTGGATCTGCTCGCCGACCTCGCCGAGGAGCATCTCGACCTCGACGCGCTGCTCGGGCTTGCTCAGGCCGGCGCGCCCGCGATGCCGCTGCTCGAGCCGGGAGCGAGCCGATGAGCGGCCCCTCCGCGGCAGCCGGATCCGGCACGGCCGGTGATGCCGATGCGGGCGGGGCTGTGCTCATCCTCGGCGGGACGGGAGAGGCCCGTGCGCTTGCTGCGCTACTCGTCGACCGTGGGATTCCGGTGGTGTCGTCGCTGGCCGGGCGGGTCTCGAAGCCGCGGCTACCGGTGGGGGAGGTGCGTGTCGGGGGCTTCGGCGGGGTCGACGGGCTCGCGGTGTACCTGCGGGAGGCGGGCGTGCGCGCGGTCATCGACGCCACCCACCCGTTCGCGCGGGTCATCTCCGGAAACGCCGCCGCTGCATGCGTCGCGGCCGGGGTCCCGCTGCTGCGGCTGGAGCGTCCGGGCTGGTCGCAGGCACCGGGCGCGGAGAGCTGGCACTGGGTCGACAGCCACGACGCCGCCGCCGACACCGCCGCCCGCCTGGGAATGCGCCCACTATTGACGGTGGGTCGGCAGTCGCTGGATCGTTTCATCGGGCCGTTGGCCGACGTGCCGACGGTCGTGCGCGTGGTGGATCCGCCGGATCATCCGCTGCCCGAGCAGTGGCTCGTTCTGCGCGCGCGGGGTCCGTACACCGAGGACGGCGAGCGCGAGCTGATCGACCGGCACGGCATCGACGTGCTGGTCACCAAGGATTCCGGCGGGGCGTTGACCTGGCCGAAGATGGCGGTCGCGTCGGACGCCGGCATCCCGGTGGTCGTGGTCCGCAGGCCCGGTCCGCCGCCCGGAGTGCGGGTGGTGGACGCCCCCGCCGACGCCGCCGACTGGGCCACCCACCCTCGGTTGCAAGACATGACCACCCCTTGGCAAGACATCTCTCGCGAGATTTAGCCGAGTTTCGCCACTGAGGTCGTGCTACTGCGAGTGCATGTCTTGCAACCGCGGGTGGGTGGCGAAGCGGTGCGCGTGGTCGGCGAAGCGGCGTGCGAGTGCCGGGTGGCCCGCCCAGTGCGTGTGCAGGTAGGACGCATGTAGCGACGCACCCGCGAACCCCTCCGGCCCGGCGCTGCTCGTCCATGCCGGAGCCATCTCGCGGACACCTTCGGCAGACGGGACCCCCGCAGAAGGGGCGACCGCGGTGCGGTGGAACTCGTGGCCAGTGACCTCGGTGCCCGCTGCGGCCAGCACGCTGTCGGCGGGCGCGGTCGACCGGCGGTACGCCAGCGTGAGCCGGGGAGCCATCGCGGCATCCGCGGGCACGGCCCCGACCATGGGCGAGCCGTCGACGGTGCGACAGAGATACAGCAGCCCGGCGCACTCGGCGACCGTCGGCGTGCCGGCCGCGATCGCCGCGCCCAGCGAGGACAACATCGGCCCGTTCGCACTGAGTTCGGAGGCATGCACCTCCGGGAACCCGCCCCCCAGGTAGATCCCTGCGGTCCCCTCGGGCAGCGCCTCGTCGGCCAGCGGGTCGAACGCCGCAACCGAGCAGCCGGCCGCCTCCAGTAATTCGACCGTCTCTGCGTAGCGGAAGGTGAACGCCCGGCCACCGGCCACGGCGATGCGAGGGCGGGCCGTGTCGTCGTCGTTGTCGTCGACCCCGCCGCCACCGCCCCCCGCCAGTACGTCGGCCCCGGCGCCACCGACCCCCGCCAGCGCCTCGGCCGCGTCCCACGGCGCCCCGGCCAGCGGCGGGGCGCTCCGCGCGATGCGCATGACGGCCTCCAGGTCGAGCGATGCCGCCACCCGCTCGGCCAGGTGGTCGAGCGACCGCGCGGCCTCGGGGCGCTCGGCGGCGGGCACCAGTCCGAGGTGGCGGGAGGGGGCGGTGACGTTGTCGTCGCGGTGCAGAACGCCCAGCACCGGGATGCCCAGGGGCGCCAGCGCGCGGCGGACCTCGTCGGAGTGCCGCTCGGAGCCGGCTTTGTTGAGCACGACCCCCGCGATCCGGATCCCCGGCTCGTACGTCGCCATGCCCAGCACCACGGCCGCGATGCTGCGAGAGGCGTGCGAGATGTCCACCACGAGGATCACCGGGCTGCCGGTCAGCGCGGCGACGTGCGCGGTGGAGGCGAACCCGTCGCCGCCGATGTGGCCGTCGTAGAGGCCCATCACCCCCTCGATCACCGCGACCTCGGCCGGGCCCGCGCCCGCGGGAGCCCCGGAGCTCGCATCGACGCCGGCCGCGGCCCCGCCAGCGGCCGACGCCCCGTGGCGGAGCAGCGGCACGATCCGGTCCTCGCCGACGAGGTGCGGGTCGAGATTGCGGCCGGGCCGCCCGGTGGCGAGGGCGTGGTAGCCGGGGTCGATGTAGTCGGGGCCCACCTTGTGTCCCGAGACCCGCAGGCCTGCGCGCCGCAGCGCGAGCATCAGCCCCGTGGCGACGGTGGTCTTGCCGTGCCCCGACGCGGGCGCCGCCACCACGAATCGGGGCAGGTCAGCGCTCACCGCGCGCCACCGTGCGCGCCGGGGCCGCGGTGGCCGCTGTCGCGGTGGCCGCGCCGGCCCGGCTCACCACTCAATGCCCCGCTGCCCCTTCTGCCCCGCATCCATCGGGTGCTTGACCTTGCCCATCTCGGTGACCAGGTCGGCCACCTCGATCAGCTTCGGATCGGCGTCGCGGCCGGTGATCACCACGTGCTGCCGCCCGGGCCGGGCCGCGAGGGTCTCGGCCACGTCCGCCGCATCCACCCAACCCCACTTGATGGGATAGGTGAACTCGTCGAGCAGATACAGATCGTGCTGCTCGGCGGCAAGGCGGCGCTTGATCTCGGCCCAGCCCTCGGCGGCATCGGCGGCGTGGTCCTCCTCGGTTCCGTCCTTGCGCGACCACGACCAGCCCGACCCCATCTTGTGCCACTCGACGGGCCCGCCCTCGCCGGTCTCGGCATGCAGCCTGCCGAGCCGTTCCATGACGTTCTGCTCGCCGATCTTCCACTTGGCGGACTTCACGAACTGGAACACGCCGATGTCCCAACCCTGGTTCCACGCGCGCATGGCCAGGCCGAACGCGGCCGTGGACTTCCCCTTGCCGGGCCCGGTGTGGACCATGATCAGCGGCCGGTTGCGGCGCTGGCGGGTGCTGAGCCCGTCATCGGGCACGGTCGTGGGCTGTCCCTTGGGCATCAGGCCACCTCGTTTCGGGGAGAGCGTGAGTGGGTGCGGGCGCGGACGGTGTCGGTGAGCCCCTCGGCGGTGACCTCGCCCAGGGGCACGTGCTCGGCGCCCAATTGTGCGGCGAGTTCGGCGGCCAGTCCCATGCGGAACCGGCCGGTCTCGCAGTCCACCACAACGGATGTAGTGCCGAGCGACGCCAGCCCGGTCGCCGCGGCGCGGGACCGTGCGAGGGCGTCCGGGCCGTGGGTGGCGCGGCCATCGGTGACGACGACGACGAGCGGCCGCCGCCGCGGATCGCGAACCTTCTCGATCCGCAGCACCTCGGCGGTGGCGAGCAGTCCCTCCGCCAGTGGGGTGCGGCCGCCCCCGGGGAGCTCCGCCAGGCGCGTCGCGGCGATGTCCACCGAGGAGGTGGGCGGCAGGGCGACCTGCGCGCCGGACCCGCGGAAAGTCACCAGGCCTACGGTATCGCGGCGGCGATAGGCGTCCAGCAGCAGCGAGAGGATGGCGGTCTTGACCTGCTCCATCCGGGTCCGGGCGGCCATGGACCCGGAGGCGTCCACGCAGAAGAGCACGAGGTTGGACTCGCGGCCCTCGCGCACGGCCGAGCGCAGGTCCTCGGGGGCCAGCAGCAGCCGGCCGCCCTGCCGGCCCCCGGTGCGGCCGCGGCCCGCCTGCCACCTGGCGGCGGCGCGGATGGTGGCGGGAAGGTGCAGGTCCGAGCCGGTGAAGTCGCCCGATCCGATCCGACGACCCGAGCTGGTGAGCGCGCGCGACCGGCGGCCGGCGGCGCCGTGGCCGGTGCCCGCGACGGACAGCAGCCGGGTGCGGTACGGGTCCGCGGCGGAGGCCACGGTGCCGGGCGGGACGCCGCCGGGCGCCCCGGCCGGGGAGTCACCCGGGTCGCCCTCCTCGGCGGTGTGGGGGCCCTGCTCGGTGTCGGGGCGCTGCGGGTCTGCGGCGCCGGTGTCGGACTCCTCGGTGCCGCGGTCGGTGTCGGGTTCTGTGTCCGGGTGGGTGTCTGTGCCGGGGTCGATGCGGTTGCCGTCGGCGGCGCTCGGTGCGGCTGCATCGGCCGTGTCCGCATCCCGGGGTGCGTCCGCCTCGGGAGCCCCGTCGGTGCCGGGCCGCCCGTCCGAGGTCTCGGCGTGATCCGTGGACTCGGTGTCCGGATCCCCGTCGGGCTCGGGGTCGGGCTCGTCGTCGTCGCCCAACAACCTCTCCAACAGGTCCTCGTCGAGGCCCGGCGCATCGAACGGGGCGCGCCGCCGGCGGTGGGGTAGCGCCATGCGCGCGGCGACGCGGATGTCCTCGCGCGTGATCCGCGCCCGGCCCTGCCAGGCGGCGTGCGCGGCGGCGGTGCGGGCGGTGACGATGTCGGCGCGCATGCCGTCCACGTCGAACCCGGCGCAGACCCGCGCGATGGTGGCCAGTGCCCACGGCGACATCGGCACGCGGGCGACCATCTCGCGCGCGGCGACGATCCGCTCGGCCAGCGCGGCCTCGTCGGCGGCGAAGCTCGAGGCGAACCCGGCCGGGTCGGACTCGAATGCGATGCGGCGGCGCACCACCTCGGCCCGGAGTTCGGGGTCGCGCGGGGCGGCCACCTCCACGGTGAGGCCGAATCGGTCCAGTAACTGGGGCCGGAGCTCGCCCTCCTCGGGGTTCATGGTGCCGATCAGCACGAACCGCGCGGCGTGGTCCACCGAGACGCCGTCGCGCTCGACGGTCACCCGACCCATCGCCGCGGCGTCGAGGAGCAGGTCCACCACGTGGTCGTGCAGGAGGTTGACCTCGTCCACGTACAGCAGGCCGCGGTGGGCGCGCGCGAGCAGGCCGGGCTCGAAGACGGTGACGCCGTCGCTGAGTGCACTCTCCAGATGTAGAGAGCCGGTGATGCGGTCCTCGGACACGCCGATCGGTAGCTCGACCAGGCGGACGGCACGCTGCTCGACGGGGGCGTCGGCGGGGATTCGGCCGTCGGGGGTCTCGGTGCCGCGGTCGGTGGGCGCGGAGGAGAAGCGGTCCCCGGCCACCACGTCGATGGGCGGTAGGACGCCGGTGAGCGCGCGCACCATCGTGGACTTGGCAGTGCCCTTCTCGCCGCGGATGAGGACACCACCCACCGCCGGCGACACCGCGGTGAGGATGAGGGCGAGCGCCATGTCATCGGATCCGACGACGGCGCTGAAAGGGTAGTGCTGTGGCATGGGGGCTCCCGCTCTCGTCTGCCAGTGGCGGTCAGCGCGAGGCCGGTCTCCGGACTTCCCGGCTCATCTCGGACGTGTGCGCTGGGCGCGGACGTCCGAGAGGCGCGGGTCACCGTAGCGGGCCCTGTGCCGGATTCTCACCGGCTTCCCTGATTCTCCCCTCCGCACCGCCTGGGCGGGTCGTGGGGCACCTCGTGCTGTGGGGTTGTTTGAGTTATCTGCATGCCAGGCTACCCACCATCTCGGACAGCGCGGCTCGCGGCCTCGGCTGTAGTCTTCCGGCTCATGAACGCACAGGTGGTCGTGGTGGGCATCGGCGGCGACGGCTGGGACGGCCTCGACGAGGCCCGCCGTCGCGCCGTCCGTGGCGCCGATGTGCTGCTCGGCGGGGAGCGTCATCTGGCGATGATCCCGGGCGAGGTGGCGGCGGTGCGGGAGCCCTGGCCGCGGCCGCTTCTGCCTGATCTGCCCACGCTCCTCGAGCGCCACCGCGACCGCCGGATAGTGGCTCTGGCCTCGGGGGATCCGCTGTTCGCGGGGATCGGCACGACGCTCATCACAGCACTCGGCCGCGACGCGGTGACGGTGCTTCCGGCCGTCTCGTCGGTGGCGCTGGCCCGCGCGCGGTTGGGCTGGTCGGCCGAGTCCGTGGCGGTGCTCCGGGACCATCGCACGGTCGCCCGCGAACTGTTCCCCGGGCGTCGGATCCTGATCCTCTCCGCTGACCGCCACACGCCCGCCGAGGTCGCCGCGACGCTCACCGCCGCCGGCTTCGGCGCGAGTGCGATGACCGTGCTGGCCGACCTGGGCGCCCCCACGGAGGCGAGCGAGCGCAGTCGCGCGAGCGAGTGGGCGCCGGGCGACGAGGCCCCGATCCTGCACGTGCTGGCGGTGGAGTGCGCGGTCGACGCGGGGCTGGACGACGGGCATCCCGACGACGACGACAACGCCGACAGCGTGGCCCCTCACCCGGCGCGACGTCTGGGCATGGTGCCCGGGCTTCCCGATGACGCCTTTGAATCCGACGGCCAGCTCACGCGCCGCGACCTGAGGGCCTCGGCCCTGTCCCGGCTGGCCCCGGGGTACGGGGAGTTGCTCTGGGACGTGGGGGCCGGTGCCGGCTCGGTGGGGATCGAGTGGATGCGGGCCCACCCGAGTTGCCGGACGATCGCGGTCGAGGCGAACCCCGCCCGCGCCGAGCGGATCAGTCGCAACGCCGCCCGCCTCGGGGTGCCCGCGCTCGAGGTCGTCCGGGGTCGTGCACCCGAGGCGCTGGAGGGGTATCCCCGCCCGGACGCCGTGTTCATCGGCGGTGGTGGCACTGCTCCGGGACTGGTCGACCTGTGCTGGGATGCGCTCCGGCCGGGCGGTCGGCTGGTCGCACACGCGGTCACCGTCGAGACCGAGCGCGTGCTGGTGGACGCCCGCGCCGAACTCGGCGGAGAACTGACCAGGTTCCACGTGGAACACGCCGACGCGATCGGCGGGTTCACCGGCTGGGCGCCCGCGCGCGCGGTGGTGCAGTGGGCCGCCGTCAAACCTTTATCGACGTCTGTAGAGGAGACCCCGTGACCGTTCATTTCGTGGGCGCCGGCCCCGGCGCCGCCGACCTGCTCACGCTGCGTGCGGCCGCGGCGCTTCGGGCGGCCGACGTCTGCCTCTACGCCGGCACCTACCTCGATGAGGGCGTTCTCGATCACTGCCGGCCCGATGTCCGCCTGGTCGACACCCGACACCTGGACCTGGATGGAATCATCGCCGAGATCGCCGGCGCTCACGCCGAGGGGCTGGACGTGGTGCGGCTGTGCTCGGGCGATCCGTCGCTGTACTCGGCGCTGGCCGAGCAGACCCGCCGCCTCGACGCCGCCGGGGTGCCGTGGGACGTGGTGCCGGGCGTGCCCGCCTACGCGGCGGCCGCCGCCGAGCTGGGCGTGGAGCTCACCGTGCCGGAGGTGGTGCAGTCGGTGGTGCTCACCCGGGTACAGGCCCGCTCCACGGCGATGCCGTCGGCCGAGGCGTTGGAGAACTTCGCCGCCACCGGGGCTACGTTGGTGCTGCACCTGGCCATCACGCGGACCCGCGAGCTCGCCGAGCGGTTGATCCCCACCCACGGCGCGGACTGCCCGGTCGCCGTGGTCGCCAATGCCAGCCGCCCGCACCGCGTGGAACTACGGGGCACGCTCGCCGACATCGCCGACTCCGTCGAGGCGGCGGGACTACGACAGGCCGCGGTCATCCTGGTCGGCCGCGCGCTGGACCGGCCCGGCTCGGCCGAGTCGTGGCTCTATTCCTCCCACCCGGAGCGGGAGTCGAAGCGGCGGCGAGCCGGGCGGTAGATAGGGCGGGAGGCCACCGGCCCGCGCAGGGCGCGAGGTCACCCGATCTCAGCCGATATCGCGGCGGCGGTAGCCCGCGAACCCGACGACGAGCAGGGCGGCGGCGACCAGCAGGAGCCAGCCGAGCCCGCTCCAGTGCGGGGCCGCTGCGTCGACCGTCGGGACGTGACGGAGCGGGCTGACGTCGAGTGCCCAGTCGGGCAGCCTGAAGGTCGGGCCGAGCAGGGTGAGCGCGAACGTCGCGACCAACCCCAACCAACCGACGAGTCGGATCCGCGGCGCCGCCCCGACGGCCGCGACCGCGAGCGCGACGAGCACCCAGACCCCCGGTGTGGTTGCCACCGCCTGCCCGAGGACCGTCGCCACGGAGAGGTCGGTGGAGCGTGCCGCGACCAGGCCGAGCGCGAGTCCGGCCAGGGTCATCCCGATCGCGGTTCCGAGCAGCGCCACCACGACATTGGACGCCAGATAGACCCACCGGCGAATCGCGGTCGCGTACAACGGTTCCGTGCGTAGTGCGACCTCGTCGGCGTGGATACGCATGACGACCTGCACGCCCATGATGCTCGCGACGATCGCGACGATCTGCAGAATGGTCGCCACGAACGCCATGGTCAGGTCGGTCGCGCCCGAACCTCCCGAGACGATCACCCTCGCCATCTCCGGGTTCGCGGTGAAGAGCGTCCCGAGGGACCCGGTGAGACTGCCGACCAGGGCGCCGAGTGCTGCCAGCCCGATCAGCCAGGACACGATCATGGCGCGGTGGAGGCGCACGGCCAGGCCCCACACCGAGGTGACGACACCGCCGGTCTCCGGGCCGGGCCGCGGGGGGACCAGACCCTGGCCGAAGTCCCGGCGGCTCTGCAGGGCGAACGCCGCTGTCACCAGGGCGCCGTACAGTGCCAGCGCGGCGAGCAGCGGCCACCCGTTGTTCGCACCACCGGGGTCGGTGCGCTCCAACCACCCGAGAGGGGTCAGCCAGACCGTCCACGCCGGGGCGTCGCCGGCGTCGAGGTAACCGCGCAGCGCGAAGCAGACCGCCAGGGTCGCGATCGCCAGGCTGCTCGAGGTGCGGGCATCCGATCCCAGCTGCGCCGTGACAGCCGCTACGGCACCGAAGATCAGACCTGATGCGGAGAAGGTGGCGGCCAGCGTCAGGGTGGCGACCGCGCCGCCCCCACAGGCGATGGTGAGCAGGAAACACACCACCCCGACCGCAACCGACGCCGCCACGGCCAGGAGCACGGCGACCATGAGACGTGAGTGGCGACCGGTGACACCGGAGGCGATCAGTTCCGCCTGGCCGGAGTCCTCGTGCTCGCGACTGTTCCGTACGACCGTCAGGATCGCCATGATGCCGGCGAGGAGTGCGCCGAGCTGCCCGGCGCGCCACGCATTGAACCCGTCGGCTGTCATCAGGTCGCGCGCCGGGCCGAAGACCAGCGCCAGCGCGGGATTGGCGCCGAGGGTCGCGGCGAGCTCCTGTCGTTCGGCGGCGGTCGGGAAGATCCAGGTGTAGGCGAGGACGGAGGTCGCGGACAGCGCGGAGATGAGCACGACCCAGGGTGCGATGTTGCGGACGTCCAGGCGCAGTGCCACCCGCAGCAGCGGGCGGGTGCCGGTGAGTGTCGAGGTCATCGCGACGCCGTCCGTCCGCGGGTGTCCTGCTGGCCCTCGTACTGGCGGAGGAACAGGTCCTCCAGTGATGGCGGGGAGACCGTGAGCGCCGACATCTCGTAGGCGATCAGCCCGGCCATGGCGGCGTTGATCCGGCCGGGCGGCACCGATGCCGTGAGGCGATCGCCCTCGAGGGCGGGCTCGTGCAGGAATGTCAGTTCCCCGAGGTCCCGGGGTGCCCGACCGAGCGTGGCGCGGATCGTGACGAGGCTGTTCCCCCGCAGCTGCTCGAGCGTCCCGCGCTCGACGATCCGGCCGTCGCGGATGATGCTGACCCGGTCGGCCAGAGTCTCCACCTCGCTCATGATGTGGCTGGAAAGCAGGATGGTGCGGCCCTGCGCCTTCTCCGCGGCGATCTCCTCCTGGAACACCTTCTCCATGAGCGGGTCGAGACCGGAGGTGGGCTCGTCCAGGATGAGGAGTTCGACGTCGGAGGACAGAGCGGCGATGATGGCGACCTTCTGCCTGTTCCCCTTGGAATAGGTGCGGCCGCGCTTCGTGGGGTCCAGCTCGAACCGCTCGAGGAGGGCGGCACGTCTCGCGTCGTCGAGCCCGCCGCGCATGCGGCCGAGGAGATCGATGGCCTCACCCCCCGACAGGGAAGGCCAGAGCACCACGTCGCCGGGCACGTAGGCGAGGCGACGATGGAGTGTCACGACATCTCGCCACGGGTCGCCGCCCAACAACTCCGCGGTGCCGCCGTTGGCGCGCAGCAGTCCCAGCAGCACTCTGATCGCGGTGGATTTGCCCGCGCCGTTCGGGCCGAGAAACCCGTGGACCTCGCCACGCTCGACCTCGAGATCGAGTCCGTCGAGGGCTCGGACCGCGCCGAAGGTCTTCACGAGGCCTGAAGTACGGATGGCCAGTTCGACGGTCGGACTCATGTCGGCCCCTCGTGTTGCGGCGGTGGAACGGGCGACGTGCTCGGTGAGGTCGCCGGTACGTGCCGGACGATGGTGGGCGCCGCAGTGGCCGGCATCATCGCCCGCAGGGTGAGTCGGAGACTAGGTGTGCTGCCTGTCAGATTTCATCGATTGTCGAAATTCGACGTTCTAGCGGCTCGCCGAGTTCGACCTGAGCGCCTCCGAGTACATCCCGCTGGAACAGCTCGGCCATGACGTCTATGCCGCAGCCGCGACCGCGCTGACCACAGGGTTCTGGGGAAACCACCGGTTCGATCCGCAGGAGTTCCGCGATCGGGTGTGGTCAGCGTTCGACGAGATCGCCGGTGCGCAGACGGGCGGGTCGCGGTCAGGGTGCCGCGACCCGTCCGGTCAGGGCCTGAGCTCGGTGGCCGCGGCGAGTTCGGACTTGGCGATGGTGCGCAGATGCACCTCGTCCGGCCCGTCGAAGATGCGCATGGCGCGGTGCCAGCCGTACATCGCGGCGAGTGGGACGTCGTCACTGACGCCCATGCCCCCGTGCACCTGGATCGCTCGGTCGATCACGTTCAGGGCGATTCGCGGCGTGGTGATCTTGGCCATCGATACATACGGGGCGGCGGCCTTGTTGCCCTGGGCGTCGATGATCGCGGAGGCGTGCTGGCACAGCAGGCGGGCCTGCTCGATCTCGAGGCGGGATTCGGCGATGCCGGCCTGGATCATTCCCTGCTCCGCGAGAGGCTTGCCGAACGCGATGCGTTCCTGGACCCGGGTCGTCATCAATTGGTGGGCGCGCTCGGCGGCACCGAGGGCGCGCATGCAGTGGTGGATCCGGCCGGGCCCGAGGCGGGCCTGGGCCAGCGCGAATCCCGACCCCTCCTCGTCGAGGATGTTGGTGACCGGGACGCGCACGTCCTCGAACAACATCTCGCAGTGTCCGTGCTGGTCATGCCGCCCGAACACCGGGACGTCCCGCACCAGGGTCACGCCGGGGGTGTCCCGGGGGACGATGATCATCGACTGCTGCAGGTGCCGCGCCGCGGTCGGGTCGGTCTTGCCCATGACGATGAAGAACGCACAGCGTGGGTCCGCGGCGCCGGATGTCCACCACTTGCGGCCGTTGATCACGTACTCGTCGCCGTCACGCACGATGGAGGTCTCGATGTTGGTGGCGTCCGAGGACGCGACGTTCTTCTCGGTCATCGCGAACGCGGACCGGATCTCGCCCCGCAGGAGGGGCTCGAGCCACTGCTCCCGCTGCTCATCGGTCGCGAACAGGTGAAGCAGCTCCATGTTCCCGGTGTCCGGGGCCTGACAGTTGAGTGCCTCGGGCGCGAGCTCGAGGGACCACCCGGTCACCTCGGCGAGGCTCGCGTAGTCGAGCTGGGAGATGCCCGACTCGGACGGGAGGAAGAGGTTCCACAGCCCCCGGGCTCGGGCCTTGGTCTTGAGTTCCTCCACGACGGGCGGGAGCGTGTGATCGTCCTGACCGTGTTCGGCGCGATAGGCGTGGTAGGCGGCCTCCGCGGGGAAGACTTCGGTGTTCATGAAGTCCACGAGCGTGGCGCGCAGCTCCTGCGCTTTCGGTGACGGGGTCAGTTGGAGCCCGGAGATGTCCTGCATGTCAGTGTCCGTTCTGTGGGTGAGGGGTGGGTGGATCTAGAGTCCCGACCGGAATGCGCGGTCGTGGGCGCGGTCCAGGATCGGCGCGACCATGCCGCCGATGTCGTCGTACCAGTCGCCCACTGTCGTCCCTGCGAGATGCCGGGCGTGGATCTGCTCGAGGATCACCGCGAGCTTGAGATCGGCGAAGATGATGTACCAGTCGAGACTGTCGATCGAGATGTTGCGGAGGTCGGCGTACTTCCTCACCACCTCATTCGCGGTGGGGAAGCCCTCGAGGGCGGTCGCCCCGGCGGTGATCGGGTTGTGGAACGTGCCGACCTCGTCCCAGAAGCTGATGAGCATGCCCAGGTCGGCGAGGGTGTCTCCCAGGGTGGACATCTCCCAGTCGAGCACCCCGAGGATCTGCGTGGGGTCCTCGTGGGCGACCAGGAGATTATCGATCTTGTAGTCGCCGTGAACGATCCCCGGGAGCGTCGTCTCCGGCATGGACCGACGCAGCATGCCGATCACCTCGTCGACCCGGGGCCGCTCGGAGGTCTTGATGGCGTGCCACTGGCGCTCCCATCGGTTGAGCTGCCGTTCGAGGTAGCCCTGAGGTCGTCCCCAGTCCTCCAGTCCGACGTCGGCCGGATCGATCTCGTGGAGAGCGACCAGGGTCCTGATCATCGTGTCGGTGAGCCGGCCTCGCTGGTCCGGGGTCAGGGACCGGGTGTCCTCTGCGGTACGCAGGGTGCGCCCGACCAGCTTGTCCATCACGTAGAACTCGGCGCCGAGCACCGCCGGGTCCCGGCACAGGCCCACCACGTGGGGGACGGGCACGGCGGAGCCGGCCAGGGCGCCCATCACTCTCGCTTCACGCGACATGTCATGAGCGGACTGGAGGACTTCGCCGTACGGCGGACGTCGCAGGATCCAGTGATGGGTGCCGTCGGACACTTCGTAGGTCGGATTGCTGCGGCCTCCGGCGATCAGGCGGGCCGTCAGGGGCCCGGCCAGGCCGTCGGGCCGAGCCTCGTGCATCCATGTTCGTAGCGCGGGGATGTTCACCGTGCCCGCGGAGGAATCACTCTCTGCCATCGCAGCCCCTCATCTAAACGATCGTTTGGATACACCATAGCGTCGACGAAGGGATCCCGGAGGGAAGTCGGCTCTAGCTCTCTGCGGCCCCGCCCGGTACGGCCGGGGCCGAGGCGCCTGTGAATCCCACGGTGCCGAGCGCCAATTCCACGTACCTGTCCGCCATCTCGCCCGGCGAGACATCGCCCGAGCTCCGGTACCAGGAAGCCACCGCGTAACCCATGTTGATCACCGCGCGCGCGGCCTCGCGCGGGTGGTTGGTGGTGAACGCTCCCTCGCTGATCCCCCGGTCGACCACGTCCTGGAACATCCGTTCCTGCTCATCGCGCAGTGTCACGATCAGCTTGCGTCCCGGTCCGTCGAGACTGCGCAGTTCGGATGCGCCGATCAGTGCTTCAGCCTGGCGATCGGTATGGAAGAGGATCCAGGCGTGGACCAGCGCGCCCAGTTGTGCGGCCGGGTCCGTGCCGGCACCCATCAGTGCCGTTCTGGTCGACGAGAGCACGTCGCTCAATGTCTGCACCATGATCGCCTGCAGCATGTCCTGCTTGGAAGCGAAGTGGTGATAGATCGAGGCGACCGTGACCCCCGCATCTCCGGCGATGTCCCGCATCGACGTTCCGTGGAAGCCCCGCTCGGTGAAGTTGCGGATCGCCGAGGCCAGTACCGGCTCCTTGCCGCGCCGTTGTCGACTCTCGCTGCGTGCGGCATCACGGGTGGGGCCAGCCATTTCCACGCTCCCGGCAAATAGTGGTCGTTTGTTCGGATGGTAATCGTCTCGGGCGCCTACAGCGCTACCCGGCGGGAGTTCGCGTGTGCTCCTGGAACCCGCGCTGCAGTGTCATGATCACCAGGCGGCTGCCGATCACGTAGGCGATGAGCAGGAGGGACATCCCGATGTAGGTGGTCATCAGCAGGTCGTCCGACCACCGCGGCCCCTCCTCGGACAGCACCAGGGCGATACCGCTGAACGCCGCCACGACAGTGAGCACGGACAGGGAGATGACCTGCGCGAAGTGGTTGGCCACCGCCCTGCTCGCCGGGTCGGCGAGCGGCGAGAAGCTCAGCCCCAGGTTGTCGCGGTCGAGGCGTCCCAGGATCGACGACAGTTGGGCGGGCGCTCGCTCGGCGATCGGCGCCACCAGCGCGGCCTGTTCGATGCCAGTGCGCACCGAGTGGCCGGGCGAGAGGCTCTCCCGGAACACCGACGAGGCGATCGACCGGGTGGTGGCGATGACATCCATATCCGGGGCCAGAAGCGAGAGGGTGCCCTCGAGTGCGCCCAGGCAGCGGAAGGCCGCGGCGATGGATGACGGGACCTTGAACCCGGCCGAGACGACCGCCCGCAGCAGGTCATTGAACAGCACGTCGGCCGGCATGCCCTCGATGCGCATGATGAGGTCGCCGATGAGCCACTGCGTGGTCACGAGGTCCAGGTCCGCGGGCGGGATGAGGATGTGGCAGAGGGCGGTGGTCGCGGCGGCGCCGTCTTGGCGGTCGATGGCGATGAGCAGCGATCTCAGTCCCAGACGGGCCTGGCGGTCCAGGCGGCCGACCGAGCCGAAGTCGAGAAGGGCGAACGACCCGTCCGGGGTGAGCAGGATGTTCCCACCGTGCAGGTCGGCGTGGAAGACGCCGTCGACCAGGATCTGCCGCAGGACCACCTCGAGGATCGTGCGGGTGAGGTCCTCGCGCTCCGTGGCGGACAGCGCGTCGATCTGGTCCGCGGCGCGGGACAGGGGGATGCCGTCGATGCGGTCCATCGTGAGGATGCGCCTGGTGGAGAACCGCCGGTGCGCACCGGGGATGACCACACCATCGGTTCCCTCCAGGGCCGCGAGGTTACGCAGCTCCGTCCGGTAGTCCAGCTCCTCGGACAGGGAGGCCCCGAATCCTTCCGCCAGGTCGACCGCGCCGAGTTGGCGAGCCCACGCGGCCCGCTTCTCCAACAGCCGGGCCAGCCGCGTGATGATGTCGAGATCGGCGCGCACGGTCGCGTCGGCCGACGGGCGCTGGATCTTGACCACCACGTCCTCACCGGTCGTCAGCGTGGCCTTGTGTACCTGTCCGAGGGAGGCCGCGGCCAGCGGTTCGGGCTCGAACTCCGAGAACACCTCCTCGGGCGGACCCCCCAGCTCGGCGATGAGGGATTGTCGGACGGTCTCCCACGGATCCGGCGGGACCTGGCTGTGCAGCTGCGCCAACTCGCTCATGTACGCAGGCGGCAGGAGATCGGGGCGGGTCGAGAGCATCTGACCCAGCTTGACGAACGTCACCCCGCCCTCGGTGAGCGCCGTACGCAGCGCGACAGCGGTGCCGGGTCGGTTCAGGCGGTCCACGGCTGAACGGGACCGACCGAGGTAGCCGATGAGTCCCTGGCGGGCGGCGATGGCGAAGATCTGCCGGAACCGGCGGGCGCGCCGGAACCAGCCGGGCATCCCGCGCACGAACTCGATCGGACCCGGCAGGCTCCCCGTGGGCACGAGGATCTCGGTCACGACCAGGATGCTGATCTCGAACGCGATGACCCAGGCGACGAAGAGCACCGAGATGGCGACCGTGCTCCAGATGTGTTCCGGGGCGGACGGGTCGTCGATACCCGTGTGTTCGAGTGTGGTGAGCAGAAGGGGGTTGGCGACGAGGGCGACGATGAACGAGAACACGAAGATCCGCGGCCACCCCACGGGCCCGCCCATCAGCCGCCGGACCGTCCAGGCGACCAGGACCGTGTTGATGACGACGGAGATGACGATGAACAAGGTCTGCACGCCTTCACTGTAGGGTCGCCGCCCCTGCTGGGAGGGGCGCTGCGGCGGAGGGGCCGGCGCGAGCGCGTCACCTGCAGACTGCCGGCGACCACGGTGTGGCCGCCGGCAGTCCAACAGCGTGGCGGTGGTTCACCAACCCACGTGGCCCGGCGCAACGGACGGCCACGGCGCGGCCGTCTCGAGCTGCCCCGCCAGACGGAGGAGTAGGTCTTCACGTGCGTAGTCGGCAGCGAACTGGACTCCGACGGGCAGGCCGTTCTCGTCCTTGCCGGCGGGCAGCGAGATCGCGGGCTGCCCGGAGACATTGAACAGTGACGTGCACGTGGAATAGGTCGCCGCCCGAGTCCACAGTGTGGCAGGGTCCGTCACGTCCAGATGGCCCAGTTCCGGAACTCGAAGAGGGATGGTCGGTAGCAGGATGACGTCGACGCCCTCGCGCGCGAACAGTTCCCCGAGTTGCCAGCCGATCCGCTGCGCCGACTGCAGCTCGACGTTGAGATCTGCCGCGCTCAGGCCGCGGCCGTTGTCGAGAATGGTGCGGGTCCACGGTTCGAGGTCGTCGTCACGCAGCTCGCGACCGAGTTCGGCCAGTCGCCTGTCGATGGTCGCTGACATCTGCGCCATCATGATGCGTCCGCTGACCGTGATCGTGTGGACGAGGTCGACTCCCAGCTCGACCTCGTGGAGCTCGTGGCCGAGTTCCTCCATCACAGCCGCCGTGCGGTCGACCATCGCCGTCGCCACCGGGTCGGTGGGGAACGGGTGCGGTGCGGCTCGGACGAGACCGATACGCAGCCTGCCGGGATCGGTTCCGACTTCATCGAGGAACGGCCTGGCCGGAGTCGGCGCGCCGTAGGCGTCGCCCGGTATATGTCCGGCGACCACGTCCAGCAGGGCGGCGGAATCCCGGACGGTCGTGGTGAGCGCGTGGTGGGAGGTCACCGGCGAGGCGAACCCTGCCGGATTCGGCCAGGTCGGCACCCGTCCCCGGCTTGGCTTGAGGCCGACCAGCCCACACGCCGAGGCGGGGATCCGGATCGACCCTCCGCCGTCGGTTCCGTGGGCGACGGGGACCATGCCCGAGGCGACAGCAGCTGCTGCTCCGCCACTGGAGCCGCCGGTGGAGTACCCGGTGTTCCACGGGTTGCGGCAGGGACCGTAGAGCAAGGATTCCGTCGTCGGCATCTTGCCCAACTCCGAGACGTTGGTGGTGCCCAGAACGACCATGCCGGCGGCTTTATACCGTTGGACCACGGTCGAGTCGACCTCGGCGATCACGTCGGCGAACAGTCGGGAACCGTCAGTGGCGGGTTGGCTGCGCACGTCGGCTCCGAGGTTCTTGATGAGGATCGGCACGCCCCGCAGCGGCCCGTCGGGAAGACCATCCGCGATCTCGGAGAGAGCCTCCTCTCGCCGGGTCGACACCACCGCGTTGAGCGCGGGGTTCACCGCCTCGATGCGCCGGAACGCCTCCTCCGCGACGTCCCGGGTGTCCGCTTCTCCGGAGCGGATGGCGGCGGCCAGTGCTAGGGCATCGCGGGGCGGCGAGGCGGTCGTGGACGAGCGGGGCGTGGCATCAGTTTCGGTCACGGCGTCAGCCCTCGACGTAGGTGCCGTCGAACAGGATGATCGAGTGCATCGTCGACTTGACTCCGTGCACCGACTCGTCCACGACCACGTACTCCACACCGTTCGCGAAGACCGTGAACGGGAGAACCTCGTTGTGCACCTCCTGGAGCTTGTTCAACGCGGCCTTCTGGGCGTCGACACCGTCCGCGGCCTTGAGTTCGGTGATCGCCGCCGTGAGTGCCGGGTCGTCGATACCGGTCAGGTTGGTCGCACCTCCCGGGGTCATGGCGGATCCGAATGCCGAGGCCGGGTCCGCGTCGGACACCGCGAGCCCTCCCAGGACGAGTTCGTAGTCACCGGTGAACTGGCGGGCCGCCACCTGCGAGATCGGCGCGTTGCTGATTGTCACGTCGAAGCCCGCCGCGTCGAGCAGTGCCTTGGTCACGACGCCGGACTCGACGAGCTCCGGCGCATCGGAGATGAGCAGGTTGACCTTGCCGTCCCAGCCAGTCTCCTGCTTCAGCTCGGCCACCAGTTCGGCGGCCAGTTCGCTGTTGTACTCCGGGCCCTCGGCGCCGTCGTAGAACCGCGACGAGTCGGAGATGATCGAGGACGCGGGCTCCCCCTCTCCGGCGTTGAGCCGCTGGTCCATCAGCTCTCGATCCAGAGCATGGCTCACCGCCTTGCGGGCACGTGCGTCGGTGAACACGCCGTCGTAGCCGGCCGTGCCGGTGTTCATGTTGACGACCGCACCCGAGCTGACCACTTCGAGGAACCCCTTGGCGCCGGCATCCTGCGCGACCGTGACGAACTTGGGCCCCCGCAGGAAGCCCGCCTGCAGTTCGCCGTTCTGGAAGGCCTCGAAGGTGCCCTGCGAACCCGGGATCCGGATGAACTCCAGGGTCGGGCAGACCGGGCCACCGTAGTAGTCGGGGTTCGGTTGAAGGACGACCTTCTGGTCCGGGATGACCTCCTCGACGACGAACGCCCCTGCACCGACCGGCGCCTTGGCCCACTGCTCTGGGCTCGAGGCTTCGTACGCTTCTTGCGGGAGGACTTCTCCGACGACCCCGGCGAGCAGGGCCGGGAAACCCGCCCAGGGCTCGGTGAGTGTGAACCGGACGATCTGCGGATCGACCACCGTGACGTCGTCGATCTGCGCGGCGTCGGTCATCGCGACCGACCGCGTCGCGGGATCCTGATGGATACCAACGGTGTATGCGACGTCCTGGGCGGTCAGCGGTCCGCCGTTGGAGAAGTTGACCCCCTCGCGCAGCGTCAGTGTCCACTCGGTGTGGTTCTCACCGGACTCGAGCGATTCGGCGAGCTGCGGGACGAACTCCTCCGCCTGGTTGTCCCAGCGCATGAGCCGGTCGTAGACGGCCGCGGACTGGGCGCCGCCGCGAACACCGTATTCACCCTGACCCGGCGCGAACGTCGGCAGCATGACGTACTCGCCCATGGTGATCGTTCCACCGACCTTGTCCTCTGTGCACTCTTCGCCCATGGCGGGCAAGAGGGAGGTGGAGTCGGCGTGGTCGGCGGTCTCGCCACCGCTTCCACACGCGGTGAGGACAAGTGTTGCGGCCGAGAAGATCGCCGCTGTTTTCACGTATTTCATTTCTCTCCGAGTGCTTTCTCGAGGGGTGCATAGGCCGGAAAATCGCCGCAGAGGCGTCTTTGCAGTGACGAGTATCACGCACCCTGCGTGGTTAGTCAATCACAATTGTTCAGCTTCATTTAGGCGATCCTCGCGCATCTCGCTCGCAGAATTTTTGCCCGATTATTCGCGCAGAAATCCCACGTTGCGCGTCCGGTGCGGGCGCCAACACGAAGTCCTTGAGCTGCGCGAATGATCAGTTCGTTGACAAGTTAAGGCTGTGACCTTACAGTGTGGAATATGTCGAGAATCGATTCGCGACAGGCGATGATTGATGCTGCCGAGCGAATAGTTGCTGAGCGTGGAATGCCTGCGCTCACACTCAAGGATGTCCAAAT
Source organism: Dietzia aurantiaca (assembly GCF_021033825.1). Taxonomy (GTDB): domain Bacteria; phylum Actinomycetota; class Actinomycetes; order Mycobacteriales; family Mycobacteriaceae; genus Dietzia; species Dietzia aurantiaca. The sequence goes on along the minus strand of NZ_JAIFXZ010000003.1, from coordinate 283,808 downwards.
CGCGGCGAATCAATCAAACAAATCCGCCGCCAAATATCATTTCGGTTCTCGCGAACGTCTCCTTTACGCGGTGGTGGACTCACGGATGGTGCGAGTGCAGTCCCGGAGGCAGGAGATGCTCGATGCCCTCGATCGCTCGGGCCAGGATCCGACTCTGACTCAGGTCATGGAGGTACTCGTTAGGCCGTTGGCCGCCGAGACCGTGTACCGGGCGGGTAGTCGATGCGCCCGCTTCCTCGTGCAGGCGGTGTTCGACCCGGCCCTCGACGACGTGGTGCAGAAGCACCTCCAGGTGGACAGCTACGTCACGACCGTGGAGATGTTGACGAGCCTGTGCCCGGCGCCGCCCGACATCGCGCGGTGGCGGATTGAGAACGTCGGCATGCTCCTCGTGACGGCGCTTGCCGCGCGGGAGGGCTATGAGAGGACCGTCGAGGAATGCGATGTGATCGTCGCCGACCTGGTCAGTATGTGTGTCGGCGCTCTCGAGGCGCCTGTCCCGTCCGTTGAGTCGTCGGAGGCATCCGGCCGGAAGTAGCGGGTGAAGAGGCGGGCCCGCCGGCACTACCGTGTTGGCCACCTCGATCGCCATGGGACTGTCCTGGGCCGGGGTGTCCGGCGCGGGGACGATGGTCGTGCACCACGCGAGTTACGAGCCCATCGGGCAGTTCTTGAGCAACGAGCAGTTCAACCAGATGTACCTGCGTTGGCAGGTGCTCTCGGTGGCGCGGTGGGTCCTGCCGATCGTCGCCGTGGCCACCGTCGGCCTGGCCGTGTGGGCGTGGCGGCGCGGCCGGGTGTGACGGGAACCGAGCCGACCCGCAGCGCGGCAGGTGCCGCGCCGCGGGTCGGTCAGGTGGCCGAAGCTACGAGAGGGGCCCGGCCGTTGCGGTGGGTCCGGTCGCAGGGGCCGTGACTGTGGCGCGGCGGGTGACCAGGATGTCGACGACGACGAAGGCCGCCAACGAGATTCCCAGCAGCGGCATGAATAGTCCTAGCCCCACTGCGACGGCTGTCGCGATCGCGTAGACCTGCCACGAGAGTCCGGTGGTCTTCCCGAGGGGTGCGGGTAGTCCGCCTCGGGTCGGGCGGCGCTTCCACCACATCCGATATCCCGTGATCGCGAGCGCCACGACCGCCAACGCTGTCGCGGCGAGGGCTATCTGCAGGGGAAGCCCGAACATGATACCCATGTGCAGGTAGATGCCCCAGGACGACAGCTTGGAATACGGCGACAGTTCCTCGAAGTCGAGCCGGTCGACGATCCGCCCGTCGTCCCCCGAGACGGCGACCGAGTCCGAGCTGAACACCCACGGTCCCCACAGCTGGCTGACAGTCCACGCCGAGTCAGCGTCGGTGGGCGCGCTCATCCGGAGCGGACCGTCCAGGCCGGCGTGGCGTGCCGCGTCGAGGACCGAGGGGGCCTGTTCGGCGGGGGATCGGTGCCCTGCGTGCTGGGCGGAGTGGCCCCGGTGCTCCGCGTGCGCGTCGGTCGTGGCGGCATCACCACTGAGCGAGGTCTGCAAGGGGTCAGATCGCCAGTTCATCGCCGAGACCACGGAATCGATGTTGCCGCCGGTGTAGGTGGACCAGGTCAGGCCCGTCGTGGCGATCCCGAGGAGGACCACGGCGAACCAGGTGCCGAGGGTCGCGTGTAGAGACATCGTCTTGCGGCGCGAGCCCGGTCGCGCGGGAACTCCCCGCAGCATCGCGGCCCGACGCGCGGACCTGGCGGCGCGGGTCCTGCGCCACCACAGGAACAGCCCGCTCAGCGTGAGGATGAGCAGCCAGGAGGCGGCGAGTTCCGAGTAGATCTCGCCCGCGGCGCCGAGGTGCAGGTCGCTGTGCAGGCCGGAGATCCAGCTGCGCAAGGGGAGTTCACCGAGGCCCGAGTAGCTGGTCAGCGCACCGTTCACGGAAGCGTCCGCGGGGTCCACGAAGACGGCGCGGTTCACGCCTTCGGGCAGCGAGCCGTCGGCGAAGAGGACGCGGGTGGCGGTCCCGGGTTCGTCGGCGGGCCAGACCTCGACCAGCTCGAGGCCCGGCTGACGGTCGCGGGCGGCCGCGATCTGTTCGGCCAAGGGTGTGCTCGTTGTCGTCGTCGTTGTCGTCGCGGAGATCTGATCCTGGTAGGCGAGTTTCTCCAGCGTGGGGGACAGCGCGTAGAGCGCGCCGGACAGCGCGGCGACGATGAGGAACGGGGCCACGAACAGCCCCGCGTAGAAGTGGATCCGGGCGAGGATCGCCCTGAGCTGTTCGGCGACGGGTCCGGCTGTTCGTGCCGGTCGGGTGGGTTTCGGTGGACGGGTGGGTTCGGCAGTCGTGGGTGCTACGGACATGGCTGATACCTCTCGCAGATACCGGTGTCCTGCTCGCGTGTGGCCGGGCCGGGGCGAGCGGAATCGCGCCGCGGCCTCGTGGCGCACGCGACGGCGGGATCACCGGTGATGAGCCCCGCGGGTCAGGCGGGGATTGATGAGATCTGCAGGGGCGCGCGAGTGGCCGGCGGCATGGTCGTCACCATGGCGAAGATGGTCGTCGTCTCGACGACGACGCGCCTCGTCCACCACTCTGGTGGCGACCAACGCGGACGTGCGAACGGGAGACGCTCGTTGATCAGCTCCACGCGCCCCGGGCGACGGGCGGTCCGCGAAGGAGCCCGCGTGACAGCAGGAACCGGTCGGAGGCCGCGCGGGGCGTGCTCGCCGGTGGCACGGTGCTGGCCCGGTCGACTGCGCAGAGGTGCCCGATGGTCAGTTGCTCGGCGCGGGCGACCAGCCACCCCAGCACGCCGGCCACCAACGCGAGGGCCCCGGCGGCGACCACCGTCGCCACGGCGTGGGCGGCGAGCATCGACCAACTCGGGGCGCCGTGGCCTGCTGCGCCAGCGGCGATGTGGGTGCCCGCGGTCATCGCCTCGCGGGTCATCGCGGCCTGCTCGGCCGGGGTGTACAGCAGGTGCGCGGCGTGCCCGGAGACGTCACCGGCCCCGTGTGCAGGGCCGTGGAGCCGGTGCGTCCACTCGAGTGCGTGGTGCACGGAACCCTGGGCCGCGACGAGTCCGGCGGGCACGATCAGGCCGGGGTGGAATCTGCCTACGCCGGCGGTGGTGAGGATCCCGACCCCGGTGCAAGCGGCGACGGTGGCGATCACCGCATCGGCGGTGACGGGCATCGGGCCGGTCGAGGCGAGCCAGTGCGCGACGACTCCCGTCGCGCCGCTGACGATCGCCACGACGAACCCGCACAGCGAGGCCACTACCCAGGGAAAGCCCTGGGCGGTGCGGGTCGGGGACACCGGCTGAGCGTACCGCGCGACTAGGCACAACCAGCGAGCCGTCACTCCGGTACGCATTCCCCGCCGCGCACCAGGGGATTCGCTGACCGAAGTGACGGCTCGCCCGCCTTTACGTCGCCCGGCCCGCCTTCACGGCCCGGCCGGCCCTACGCCAGGGTCGGGGACCTGGTCGGGCTGAGCGCCATGGCCGCCGCGCTCGGAGCGGAGAGCAGCGCGTCCCACAGCAGTTTCGCGCCGAAGCCGATCAGGACGAGCCCCGTCCCGCGATCGATCATCTTCAGGGTCCGCGGATTCATGAGCCGTCGGCGCGCGAACGATCCCGCGGTGATGAGCAGAGCGAACCAGGCCAGGGTCAGCAGTCCGTGGACGCCGGCCAGGGTGGCGCCCATCGGTAGCGGTGCGACGCCGTCGGGGAGAAACTGCGGGATGGTGGCGATGTAGAACACGCCGACCTTGGGGTTGAGGAGGTTTGTGCCGGTCCCGACGAGATAACCCCGCCAGGGCGATCCCTCCGCCACCTCGCCCGTATCCGCGGAGGGAAAGGACACTGCGCCCTCGCGGATCGATCGCCGGATCATCGAGACGCCGAGCCAGCACATGTACACCGCGCCGGCGGTCGTGAGCACGCGATACGCCAACTCCGAGGCGGTGAGCAGCGCCGAGACCCCCACGGCGGCGGCGATGCCCCAGGCCATCGCGCCGGTGGCGATCCCCGCAGCCGTGGCCCAGGCGTACGGGCGCGAGCGCGTCAGTGAGGAACGGAGGACCAGTGCCGTATCGAGCCCGGGCACCAGCGTGAGCAGGCCCGCGACCACGGCAAACGCGAGTACCGCATCGAGGGGGGTCATAGATCCAGGTTAGGGAGGAGTGCGGCTCGGGTGAAGCGGCCGCCGATCGCCGTACCCCCGCAGGGCCCGGATCGGGTGATGCGCGGGGACACGAGAAGGTCGACGACGACAAGGCTCTCACCGAGATACCGACACTGGTACGGGACGGATCGACCACAATGATCATTTCAGTGTCGCAGGGTTGGTCAGCGAATTCACGAGACCCAGTGAAGTCATGTGAACCGACCGGGTGACTCGTGTTCGCAGTATCCTTCGCCGATGGTAATGCCTCTAGCAACGGATCGAGCCGGGAACGCGCTGATCGACCTGACTGTGGCGACGAACGAACAACTCGCTGAGGCTGCTCTACGTACCCGATGTCCTCTCGCGCTCATGGTTGTGGCCGATGCGTCATCGCGCAGCGTGTTGTTCGGTCTGAACCGGTGGCGGTGCGAGTACGAATTGCCCGGCGGAATGATCGAGGAGGGCGAGTCGTTCATCGCCGCGGCAGCTCGCGAACTCGAAGAGGAAACTTCGATCCGGATCGAGACCCCTGAGCTCATCGGGTATGCGCGATTCGAACTCAACGCGCCAAGACGCGAAGAACTCGCGGCAGTCTATGGCGCGCTGCTCCCTGATGCGCGACCGCAGGCCAGTCATGAGATGCAGAGCTTCATCTGGAGGACGCCGCTGAGCGAATCGACAGCGCCGATCGGCCTTCTGGATGACGTGATCGCAGAATGGGCAGTTCGGTCGTAGATAGCGGCCCGTTGCGATCCGCTCACCTCTTGTTGGCTGGTCGGTTCGAGGACATGCAGTCCTCAGGTGGGGCTTGACCAGCTCGTCTGTTAACGTCGACAACGGAACCGACCGCATCCGTCGTCCTTAACTGAGATGGGCGGATGCCAGGGAACCCGGTGAGATTCCGGGACTGGCGCGCAGCGGTGTGGGGTACCGAACCGGCAGGATGCCACTGGACGATGTTCCGGGAAGGCGCCGGGGAGGACTGATCCCGAGTCCGAATACCTGTCGGTTCCGCGACATCCGAGTAAACCTCGCGCACAGGTTTTCAAGAGACAAGGTCACACGTGCCCCACACGTTTGCGCCCTTCGGCGATGGGATCAGCACCCGGGCCGAGTGGGCGATCGCGGCATCGCCCGTGCCTCATCGCCCGCAACCCGATCCCGGTGACCCGGGCTGGCGGTCCGTCACCGAGCTCGGTAGTTCCGTGGCGTGGCGGGAGATCGGCCGGCGCTATTCGCACAGTCTGGGGACTCCCCATGCGGCGCCCGGACGGTTGTGTTCACTTCAGCACTACGCCGGCCGGGCCCTGGGCCTCATGGTCGCGGCCTGGTGTGCGGACGGGACGCTACTGCACCCGGGTCATGACCGATGGTGGGTCCTCATTGACCAGACAGGTGCCACGCTCGAAGTGTCGCTGCCCGACGCCCCGGTTGTAGGGCGTGAGAACGACCCGAGCGCACTGGTCGACAACATCCGAGGTCATGTAGATCCGTTGGTAGACGCTTGTGTGGAGGCTGGCAACGTCACCCGGCGGGCCGCTCTTGGAGGAGCCGCGGCTTCGTGTGCCGGCGCGTTCGGGTCCGCATACCGGACCGCGTCCGTGCAACGGAGACGCACGATCGAGACAGCGGCGGTCATTGTTTCCGACGCGTTTGCCGATCGACCTCTGGTGACGATGATCCGGCGAGACGACCCGCCTGCGTTGGTGCATGCGCGTCATACGTGCTGTCTCATCCGACTGGGATCGCAGAAGTCCGAGTGTGACTCGTGCCCCCGGGTCTTTGAAAAGCAGAAGCGCACCCGGCAACGGGTCCGGCACGAACACGGTCGGGCCGTCACGGAGAGGGCTCGATGACCGGCGCTGCGGCACGCACCCGATCGCGGCCGGTTGACAGAGGTGGCTCCTCGTCGTTCCGCTCGGCACGTAGGCTCCCGCCGATCCCGCTGGCGATCGTGCTGACCGTGTTGACGGTGGTCAGTGTCGTCACCTCGGTCGCGTTCGGTGCTGAACACATTCCGGTTGGCGATGTGTGGCGGACGGTGTGGGCGGCAGTCACCGGCGGCGAGGCTGAGCGCGCGCACTCCATCATTATCCTCGACCTGCGATTGCCCAGATCGGTGCTCGCCGCGCTGGTGGGGGCGGGTCTTGCTCTCGCCGGGGCCGCAATGCAGACCCTGGTTCGCAATCCGCTCGCCGAACCGTATCTCCTCGGGGTGTCTGCGGGTGCGGCGGTGGGTGCGACAGCCGTGATCACTCTCGGGTTTCTCGGCGGACTCGGCGTATGGGCTCTGTCGGGCGGGGCGCTACTCGGCGCGTTGGGCGCGACCGTCCTCGTTTACGCGGTGGCCAGCGCCACCGGAGGGCTCACCGCCCTGCGGCTGATACTCGCCGGGGTCGTTCTCTCGTCGGCATTCACCGCTGTGTCGTCGTTCCTTGTCTTCATGGCCACGGACTCACGCTCAGCGGAGACGGTTATGCACTGGATGCTCGGCAGCGTCGCCGGGGCGACGTGGGCCAAGGTGCCTCTCGCGGCAGTGGTCATTGCGGTGGCTCTGGTGACTGGACTACTGCTGCACTCGTGGCTTGACGCCTACGCGACGGGTTCGGACACGGCGGCTTCGCTCGGCGTGCCTGTACGTGCCCTGCGAATCGGGCTCTTCCTCTCCCAAGGCCTGCTGGTGGGCGTACTCGTGGCGGTGGCCGGAGGCGTCGGGTTCGTCGGATTGATCATTCCCCACGCCGCACGCCTGGTCGTGGGTGCCACTCACCGCGCCATGCTCCCCGTGGCTGCCGCGGCGGGTGCGCTCTTTCTGGTCTGGGTGGACGTGGCCTCCCGCATGGTCGCTGCCCCGCAGGAAATGCCTCTCGGCATCGTGACCGGGATTATCGGCGCCCCGATCTTCCTTCTGCTCATGGGTCGTCGTGCCTACACATTCGGGAACGCGTCATGAGGCAGGAAAACGGAGTGCGCCTGATCGCCGATGAACTGTCGTGCGCGAGGGGAAAACGAGTCATCGTTTCTGGCGTTGAGCTCGATGTTCCCCCTGGGTCCCGGCTCGCGCTGGTCGGCCCGAACGGCGCGGGAAAGTCGACACTGCTGAGGGTGCTGGCGGGGCTGGATGCACCGGTGTCGGGTTCAGTGACCGTCGACGGAATGGATGTGCACCGTATGCGGTACCGGCGACGTGCGCAGTTGATCGCCGTCCAGGGCCAGGAGGAGGCACCGTCGGCCGAGCTCACCCTGTCCGAGGCCGTGGCTCTCGGTAGGACGCCCCACCGCACACCGTGGGCGTTGGGGGAGGAAGGCGAGCAGGACATCGTCGATCAAGCGCTGCAGGCCGTGGGCCTGGACGGCCGTGGTGACCAATCCTGTACGCGGCTCTCCGGCGGTGAACGCCACCGAGTGGTCCTAGCGAGGACGCTGGCCCAGCGCACTCCGCTGCTCATGCTCGACGAACCCACCAACCACCTCGACGCCGCTTGGCGGCTACGACTGATGGATGCGCTCGACAACCTGCAATCCACAGTCGTGGCCGCTATCCACGACCTCGACCTGGTTCTGCGGTACTTCGATTCGGTCGCCGTTGTCGACGACGGACGAATCGTCGCCTACGGGCCTCCTGTCGAGACGTTCACCGCCGATCTCCTCAACGAGGTATTCGGCGTCCACGGCGACATCGTCGCCCACCCCCGAACCGGACGGCCCCACCTACTCATCGGGGACGCGGTCACCACCACAGAAAGCAGCAAACACCTATGAAACGCTCGATCTTCACCGCAGGACCCGCGCTCGCGGCAACCCTCGCCCTCGTCTCCGCCTGCGGGTCCGATGCCACGGAGAGCGCCGACGGGGGGACTGGAGGGGAAGTGACCGTGATCAACTGCGGACAGGAGGTCACCTACCCCGAGACGGTGGACGAGCTGTTCGCCTACGACTCGGGCATCATCTCCATCGCCCTGTCGGCCGGAGCTCGAAACCAGATCACTGCTGTGGCCGCAGCGTCCAAAGACGAGGGCTTGCTGCGGCTGGCCTACGGCGACCAGATCGACGACCTGAATGAGGTCACCGACAAGGGCCCGACTCTGGAGAACGTCGTCGCCGCGGAGCCCGACGTCATTTTCGCCGGGTGGAACTACGGATTCTCCGAGTCACGTGGCCTTACTCCGGAAGTTCTCGCCGGTCATGACATCGGCGTCTACCAACTCTCAGAGGCCTGCCGCCAGAACGAGGGTGAAGTCCAACGCGGAACCATGGACCCGTGGGAGGCGCTCGACTTTGACCTGCGCAATATCGGCACCATCACCGGCAACGCCGAAACCGGCGCGGCAGCCGCAGACGACGTGGCCGAGCGACTGCAGGCCATCCGGGCGTTGCCCGCCCCGGAAAAGAAGCCGACCATCTTCCTGGTCGACAGCACGAGCGACACCATCTTGTCCTCCGGCTCGTTCGGCGGCCCCCAGGGAATCATCGACGCAGCGGGCGCCCGCAGCGCAACAGAGGACGTCGCAGACACCTGGACCAGCGTCAGCTGGGAACGCCTCGCTGCCGAAGACCCGGACATGATCGCCTTCGTCGAATACGGCGAGCAGACGGTGGAAGACAAGATCGCCGCACTCAAGGCCCACCCCGCCAGCCGGGACCTCAGGGCCGTGCGTGAGAACCGATTCGTCAACCTGCCCTACGGAATGTGGGTGTCAAGCCCGCTCAACATCGACGCGGCCGAGACGATCCGAGCCGTCCTGGAAAAGCACGGGCTCGCCCCGGAGACGGGCCTGACGCCTCGTCTGGACGTGGCCGAGCTGCAGCTCGGGGGCAACGACTGGCTCTGATTCCGGCGTCGCGCATGAGGCCGGCGACTCCTGCCGTCAGGCGAGGAGCCGTCGGCCCCCGGCCACGAAGGTTGCGTACGGAGAGGCGCCCTGCGAGTTCTCCGGTGCTTCGATCACGGCTCCGGACTGGGGAAAGGCCCGCTGAACGCAATCGCTTCGATCGCAGACCCGGCATCCGGCGCCGATAGGGGTGGCCCGCGCATCCGAGCCGAGATTCAGGCCGTCGGCGTAGACCAGGGCGTCTGCATCCTCGACCGCGCAACCGAGTGCTACCGAGAACTCGGGTGTGGGTGCACCGAAGCCTCGAGTGCGCCCCGCCACGGATTTCGCGATCCACAGATAGCGCCGGCCGTCGGGCATCTCGGCGACCTGACGGACGACTCTGTTCGGCGACTCGAAGGCACGGTGCACCACCCACAGAGGGCAGCTCCCGCCCGCCCGGGAGAAGTGGAACGCCGTGGCGGATTGCCGCTTCGAAATATTGCCTGCCCTGTCGGTTCGGAGGAACAGGAAGGGAACCCCACGAGAACCGGTCCGTTGAAGAGTGGAAAGACGGTGGCAGATTGTCTCGAAGCCCACTCCGAATTGCTGGGCAAGGAGCTCCACGTCGTAGCGTTCCTGCCTCGCGACCGCGAGAAATCGTTCGTAGGGCAGGAGCAGCGCGCCGGCGAAATACTGGGCCAGCCCGACTCGTGCCAACGCCCGGGTCTGCTCGTCCATACCGGGCTCGGAGGCCACGATCCGATCGATCAGGTCACTATGTCTGAGAAATGCGGTCTGGACCCCGATCTGGAAGTACCGCCGACCCGGCGACGCTGAGCCGGGGATTTCCAGTACCTTACGCTCGCGGTCATAGCGCCGCCGAGGGATCTCCGAAAAGCCGGCCCGGCCATCTCCCCAGGGAGTCTGGTGCCCGACTATCTCGACGCGAACGCCGAGTTCGTCTGAGAGCCACGTCCGGGCCTCCGGCTCGGCGTCGGCTCCCACAGCGGTGAACCGGGATGCCAGGATCTCGGCTTGCGCGTCAAGCTCGGGAATGTGGTTGCGCCTGGCGTAGAAGAAGTCCCGCACCCGTTCATAGGCCATCTGCCCGTCCAGGGGGGTGCCATCGTCTCGGGCTTCCACCTCGGTAAGTCGGCGCGTCAGAGCGATCAGGTGCGTGGCCACCTCGGGGAACCGGGCTACGATCTCGACCGGAACCGCATCGTCGAATACGCCCGTCCCGGAAAGTGCCGAGGCGTCAGCCAGGGCGGATCGGAGGTCAGCGATCATCCGCGCCTCCGAGTCCCCGGAGAAGAACCCGGCCTCCACGTCGAACGTATCGGTCAGTTTGAGGAGCACGGTGACCGTCAGGGGACGCTGGTCGTTCTCCAGCTGATTGAGGTAGCTGACGGAGAGGTTCACACGACGAGCCATCTCGACCTGACTCAACCCGAGCTGGGCGCGGAGCCGTTTGATTCGCGCACCAGCGAACTGCTTTGCCATATCGGCACCGTACCCTTTCGCACGTTTCGCAAAAATCGTCTAGGAATGCCACAAAACTACGCTTGAGCAGCACCTATCGGTGAGGGCCGCGCTGCGAATACGGTGCGAATCATGAGAAACCACTCTGTGTACACGCGCCGCAGCGCTGAAGAGTTCGCCCGTTCCGAGCATCTGGCCTGGAAGGTCGCCGAAGTCGCGGCCGACCCCGTGGCGGTTCCGGCCGATACCACCGAGATGGTGATCAATCGGCTCATCGACAACGCGTCGGTGGCGGTTGCCTCGGTGCTGCGCCGCCCGCCGAGTGTCGCCAGGGCACAGGCGCAGGCGCATCCAGCGAGCCGGAACGGTAACGGAGCCACCCTCTACGGGGTCCCCGGAAAGGTCTCGCCCGAGTGGGCGGCCTGGGCGAACGGCACCGCGGTCCGTGAGCTGGACTTCCACGACACGTTCCTCGCCGCCGAGTACTCGCATCCTGGAGACAACATCCCGGCTATCGTCGCCGCGGCCCAGCACACGGGTGCCAGCGGACACGATTTGGTTCGAGGAATTGCAACTGGGTATGAGATCCAGGTCAACCTGGTCAAGGGCATCTGCCTCCACGAGCACAAAATCGACCACGTGGCCCACCTGGGACCCTCCGCCGCAGCCGGTATCGGGACCCTACTGGGGCTGGATACCGAGACCATCTACCAGGCCGTTGGCCAGGCGCTTCACGTCACCACGGCTACGCGCCAGTCCCGCAAGGGCGAGATTTCCTCCTGGAAGGCGTTCGCCCCGGCATTCGCGGGGAAGATGGCCGTGGAGGCCGTCGACCGCGCGATGTGCGGCGAGGGCGCCCCGTCCCCGATCTGGGAGGGAGAGGACGGCGTGATCGCCTGGCTGCTGTCGGGCCCGGATCACGAGTACACGGTGCCACTACCGAGCGTAGGCGAAGCCAAGCGCGCGATACTGGACACTTACACCAAGGAGCATTCCGCCGAGTACCAGAGTCAGGCCCCGATCGATCTGGCCCGCCGGATGAGGGAGCGGATTTCCGACTTCACTGCCATCGAGTCGATCGTCCTGCACACCAGCCACCACACCCACGTGGTGATCGGCACCGGATCGGGAGACCCCCAGAAGTTCGACCCCGAAGCCAGCCGCGAGACCCTCGACCATTCCGTGATGTACATCTTCGCGGTGGCCTTGGAGGACGGAACGTGGCATCACGAACGTTCCTACGCGCCTGATCGGGCACGCCGGCCCGAGACCGTCGAGTTGTGGCGGAAGATCTCCACCGTCGAGGACGCGGAATGGACCCGGCGCTACCACTCCACCGATCCTTCGGAAAAGGCATTCGGCTGCCGAGCTGAGATCACTCTCACGGATGGAACGGTCATCATCGACGAGATTGCCGTGGCCGATGCCCACCCGCTGGGCGCCCGCCCCTTCGCACGGCAGCAGTACATCGAGAAGTTCCGCGTCCTCGCCGAGGGGCTGGTCAGCGACGCCGAGCAGGACCGATTCCTGGACACCGTCCAGCGAGCGCCGGAACTCGCCCCTGATGAGCTGGGCGGTCTAACGGTCAATCTGACCGACGAGGCACTCGCCGGGGCGCCGCAGATCAACGGCGGACTTCTATGACAGGGCACAACGCAGCTGGCACCGCCTCCGGGTTGTTCTCCACGGTCACGACAGCCACCGAGAAGCGGCATGCTTTCCGTGCCGCCCTGGCGGCGCCTGAGATCTGCCGACTGCCCGGTGCGTTCTCTCCGCTGGTCGCTCGCCTGGTTCAGGACGTCGGCTTCGAGGGAGTGTATGTCTCCGGGGCGGTACTGTCCGCGGACCTGGGGCTGCCGGACATCGGGCTCACCACACTCTCGGAGGTGGTCGATCGCAGCCGGCAGATCGCCCGTGCAACCGACCTACCCACGCTCGTCGACGCCGACACGGGGTTCGGTGAACCGATGAACGCCGCCCGCACGGTCAGTGAACTAGAGGACGCGGGCCTGGCCGGGTGTCACCTGGAAGACCAGGTCAACCCCAAGCGGTGTGGCCACCTCGACGGCAAGGCGGTGGTACCCACCTCGGACATGGTCCGGCGCCTGGGCGCCGCTGTCGCGGCCCGCCGGGATCCCGGTTTCGTCATCTGCGCCAGGACGGATGCCCGGGCCCTGGAGGGACTGGATGCCGCCATCGGACGGGCAAAGGCCTACGTCGACGCAGGTGCGGACATGATCTTCACCGAGGCACTCGCGGATGCCGGAGAGTTCGAGGCGTTCCGCGCAGCGATCAATGTGCCGCTACTGGCCAATCTCACCGAGTTCGGCAAATCAGAGCTGGTCGGTGCCCATGTGCTCCAGGAGATTGGGTACGACGCGGTGATCTACCCGGTGACAACCCTGCGGATCGCGATGCACGCCGTCGAAGAGGGCCTGCACGAGATTGCCAACCACGGCACCCAGGTCGGGCTGCTGGGCCGCATGCAGCACCGTTCCAGGCTGTACGAGCTCAACCGCTACGCGGAGTTCAATCAGTTCGATTCCGCCCTATTCACCTTCGGGAGCTGGCTATGAGTACCACTGAGATCAGGAAGGGACTGGCGGGCGTGGTGGTGGACACCACCGCTGTGTCGAAGGTCGTTCCGGAGACCAACTCGCTGACCTACCGTGGTTACGCAGTCCAGGAGTTGTGCGCCAACTGCTCGTTCGACGAGGTCGCCTACCTCCTCCTCTACGGCGATCTTCCCACCCCGGCCGAGTTGGCGGCGTTCACGCAACGCGAACGAGCAGCTCGCCGAGCGGATCGAGGTCTGCTCGACCTGGTGGCGCAGATGCCGCTCTCGGCCCACCCGATGGACGTCTTGCGGACGGTCGTGAGCTGGCTGGGTGCCCGCGACATGGAGGAGGAAGCGCACAGCCCCCGGGTGCTTCGTGAACACGGGGTCAGACTGCTGGCCTTACTGCCGACCGTGATCGCCGCTGACCTGCGGCGGCGGCGAGGACTGTTGCCGATCATGCCCGATCACACCAAGGGATACAGCGAGAACTTCCTCGCCATGTGCTTCGGCGATGACTACACCGAGCAGGACGTCACGGCGTTCGACATCTCGATGATCCTGTATGCCGAGCACTCGTTCAACGCCTCGACCTTCACCGCCAGGGTGGTCACCTCCACCACCTCTGACTACTTCAGCGCCATCACCGCGGCGATCGGCGCCCTCAAGGGCCCCCTGCACGGCGGAGCCAATGAAGCCGTGATGCACCACATGATGGAGATAGGCGACGCGGCATCGGCGGTCGACTGGGTCCACGCAAAGCTCGATGCCAAGCAGAAGATCATGGGATTCGGCCACCGCGTTTACCGCAACGGCGACTCCCGCGTGCCGACGATGGAAGCGGCGTTCAAGCAGGTAGCCGGGCATCGTGATGGCAGAAAGTGGGTGCAGATCTATGACGCGATGGCCAGTACCATGACGGCACGTACAGGGATCAAGCCCAACCTTGACTTTCCCGCCGGCCCCACCTATCACCTGCTCGGATTCGATATCCCGTTCTTCACGCCGCTTTTCGTCGCCTCACGCGTGACAGGGTGGACCGCTCACATCATCGAGCAGACCGAGTCGAACGCGCTGATTCGTCCCCTGAGCGCCTACTCCGGCGTCGAGCAGCGACCGGTGAAGGCGTCGTGAGTCTGCGCAAGGTCCTGGTGGCAAACCGGGGCGAGATCGCAGTGCGGGCGTTCCGGGCGGCGTACGAGCTCGGGGCGAGCACGGTAGCGGTCTACCCCTACGAGGACCGCCATGCGGTGCATCGGACCAAGGCTGACGAGGCGTATCAGATCGGTGAACCGGGGCATCCGGTGCGGGCTTACCTCGACGTCGACACCATCGTGGACGTCGCCGAATCAACCGGGGCGGACGCGGTCTACCCGGGGTACGGGTTCCTGGCGGAGAACGCGGAGCTCGCCCGGGCCTGCGAGCGGGCCGGGATCATCTTCGTGGGCCCCTCGGCTGACGTTCTCGAGCTAACCGGTGACAAGTCCCGCTCCGTGGCGGCGGCCAGAGCCGCCGGGGTGCCGGTCCTGTCCTCGAGTTCTCCGTCCGACGACGTCGACATGCTCGTCGAGGCGGCATCCGGACTCGACTTTCCGCTCTTCGTCAAGGCAGTGGCCGGCGGCGGCGGTCGTGGCATGCGACGGGTGGTGGAACCGGGCCACGAGTTCGCGGCGCTGCGCGAAGCCATCTCCGCCGCATCGAGAGAGGCCGAGGCCGCATTCGGTGACGGTCGGGTGTTCCTCGAGCAGGCGGTGACCGACCCGAGACACATCGAAGTGCAGATCCTCGCCGATCACACCGGTCAGGTCATTCACCTCTTCGAGCGGGACTGTTCGCTCCAGCGTCGTCACCAGAAGGTCATCGAGATCGCGCCTGCCCCAGCGCTGGATCCGAGGCTGCGTGACCGAATCTGCGCGGACGCCGTCGCGTTCGCGCGCCATGTCGGGTACACCTGCGCGGGCACGGTGGAGTTCCTCGTGGACCCGGACGGTCGGCACGTCTTCATCGAGATGAACCCGCGCATCCAGGTCGAGCACACGGTCACCGAGGAAGTCACCGACGTCGATCTTGTTTCCTCCCAGTTACGTCTGGCGGCCGGGGAGACCCTCGCTGACCTCGGGCTCTCGCAGGAGTCGGTATCGCTACGGGGGTCAGCCCTGCAGTGTCGCATCACCACCGAGGACCCCGCTGCGGAGTTCCGGCCCGATACCGGTCGGATCACCGTCTACCGGTCTCCGGGTGGTGGCGGTATCCGCCTTGACGGAGCAGCGCACCTCGGCGCGGAGATCAGTGGGCATTTCGACTCGATGCTGGTCAAGCTGACCTGTCGGGGAGCCGACCACCAGACGGCCCTGCGGCGTGTCCGGAGGGCCCTGGCGGAGTTCCGGATCCGCGGGGTATCAACCAATCTGGACTTCCTCCGCGGGGTCCTCACCGATCCAGACTTCGTGTCCGGACGAGTTACCACCTCCTTCATCGCCGACCGGCCCCATCTGCTGACCGGCCACTCGAGTACCAACCGAACCGGTCGATTGCTGGACTATCTTGCGGACGTCACCGTCAACCGTCCCCACGGGGCGCGGCCCACCGAGGTGTATCCCCGGGACAAGCTGCCGGTTTTGCCACCGGAGACCGCGAATGCCCCTGCACCCGCTGGTGGTAGGCAGGAGTTACTCAGGGTCGGCCCGGGGGAGTTCGCCCGGCTTCTTCGTGACAGACCACAGCTAGCCGTCACCGACACCACCTTCCGGGATGCGCACCAGTCGCTGCTCGCGACACGGGTCCGGACCTCAGGTCTCGCAGCGGTTGCCGGCCACGTGGGTCGTCTGACCCCACAGCTGTGGAGCCTCGAGTGTTGGGGAGGGGCCACTTACGACGTTGCACTCCGCTTCCTGGCGGAGGACCCGTGGGAGCGGGTGGAGAGGCTCCGCGAGGAGGTACCCAACATCCCGCTGCAAATGCTCTTGCGTGGCCGGAACACGGTCGGCTACACGCCCTATCCGGAGACTGTCACCCGGGCGTTCGTCGACGAGGCGGCGCGGACCGGCATCGATGTGTTCCGCATCTTCGACGCACTCAACGATGTCGAGGCAATGCGGCCCGCCGTTGAGGCGGTCTTGGAGACCGGCACGACGGTGGCCGAGGTGGCCATGGCATATTCCGGAGACCTCTCCGATCCCGCCGAGCGTCTCTACACCCTCGACTACTGGCTGCGGTTGGCAGAGCAGATCGTTGACAGCGGGGCTCATGTCCTGGCGATCAAGGACATGGCCGGGCTGCTGAGGCCTCCAGCAGCCACCACGCTGGTCACCGCGCTCCGGCGCGAGTTCGACGTCCCAATCCACGTCCACAGCCACGACACCGCCGGTGGGCAGCTCGCGACCTATCTCGCTGCGGTGACAGCCGGAGCGGATGCGGTGGACGGGGCCAGCGCGCCGATGGCGGGAACAACCAGTCAACCCGCGCTGTCCGCGATTGTCGCCGCGTTTGCCCACACCGACCGGGATACGGGCCTAGATCTCGACGCAGTGCTCGCCCTTGAGCCCTACTGGGAGGCGCTGCGGTCCGTCTATCGACCGTTCGAAGCTGCCCCGCCCGGGCCGACGGGACGAATCTACACCCACGAGATCCCCGGGGGGCAGCTCTCGAATCTCAGGGCCCAGGCGACTGAACTCGGGCTGGCAGGGCGATTCGAGGACGTGGAAGCTGCGTATGCCGGTGCCAACCGGATCCTCGGCCGACCGGTCAAGGTAACACCGTCCTCGAAGGTCGTCGGAGATCTGGCGCTGGCCATGGTCGGGGCAGGGATCACCGCTGAGGAGCTGGAAGCCGACCCGAGTCGTATGGATGTCCCCGATTCGGTGGTCGAGTTCCTCAGGGGAGAGCTCGGAACGCCGGCCGGGGGCTGGCCGGAGGAACTGCGCTCGGCGATTCTGTCGGCTCGGGGGGTCGAGCCGCTCGACGGCTCTCCGGCCCCGGACCCCGTCTCCCGCGAAGACAGCCTGGATCTCGCCGTGTCGGGAGCGCCTCGCCGCGAGGCACTCAACCGGCTTCTCTTCCCGGGGCCCGCCGCAGAGTTCGCCGAACACCGCCGCCGGTTCGGCGACACCTCTCGACTGTCGGCGAACCAGTTCTTCTACGGGCTCCGGCAGGGCGAGGAGCATCGCGTTTCGCTGGAGGAGGGGGTCGTGGTCCTCATCCGACTCGAGGCCATCGGCGAGCCCGACGCGAAGGGCCTGTGCACCGTCCACCTCACTGTCAATGGGCAACCTCGCACCGTGACGGTTCGTGACCGCGCGGCCGACTCCACAGGCCCCGTCGCCCAGAAGGCAGACGAAGCCCGAGCCGACCACGTCGGGGCGCCCTTCAGCGGCGTGGTGACGCTCACCGTGAAGGCAGGAGACCCCGTCCAGGCGGGTGCCCAGGTGGGCACGATCGAGGCGATGAAGATGGAGGCCCCCATCACCGCCCATGCCGCAGGGGTTGTGGGCCAGCTCCTGGTCTCGGGACCGCGCCAGGTTGAGGCCGGAGACCTCCTGCTGACCGTGAACCCGGGCTGACACCGCGATCGCCCACCGCGCAGCTCACTTCGGGCCCTACTCCGATCGGGGAGTAGGGCCCGACGTGTGTGGGCTCAAGGATCGACGTCAGCCGAGTTCTTCGCGGATCATCTTGGCGGCCTCCACCATGGCAGCCAACGCCGCTTCGACTTCCTCTTCACTACGCGTCTTCAACCCGCAGTCCGGGTTCACCCACAACCTGTCGGCGGGCATCGCCGCAACGGCCTCACGCAACAGTGAGACGATCTCCTCGACAGACGGCACCCGGGGGGAGTGGATGTCGTAGACGCCCGGTCCGACCTGGTTCCCGAAGCCCGCCGCGTCCAGATCGGCCAGGATCTCCATGTGCGAGCGGGCGGCCTCAATCGAGGTGACGTCGGCGTCCAGCCGCGCGATGGAGTCGATCACCGTCCCGAACTCCGAGTAACACAGATGCGTATGGATCTGGGTGGCGTCAGACACCCCTGAGGTGGCCAGCCTGAAGGAGTTGACTGACCATTCCAGATAGGCCTGACGGTCATTCTCGCGAAGCGGCAGCATTTCCCTCAGGTCTGGTTCATCGACCTGGATGATCGAGATGCCCGCACCCTGGAGATCGATTGTCTCCTGCCGGATGGCCAGGGCGACCTGATCGGAGACGTCGGCGACGGGTAGATCGTCGCGGACGAATGACCAGGCCAGAATGGTTACAGGGCCTGTGAGCATTCCCTTGAGGGGTTTAGAGGTCAGTGATTGGGCGTAACTTGCCCACTCGACCGTCATCGGGGCGGGACGGCGGACGTCCCCGTACAGAATCGGTGGGCGAACGCACCGGCTGCCGTAGGACTGGACCCACCCTGACGCGGTGGTGACGAACCCCTCCAACAGCTCGGCGAAGTACTGCACCATATCGTTGCGCTCGGGCTCGCCGTGGACGAGCACGTCCAGGCCGAGTCGCTCCTGTAGCTCGATGACCCGTCGGATCTCTTCTTGCATGGCCCCGACATAGTCGACATCCGACAGTGCGCCACTGCGGTGGGCCGCTCGCGCGTTGCGAATCCTGGCGGTCTGGGGGAACGAGCCGATGGTGGTGGTAGGCAGGGCAGCCAGACCAAGGCGCTCCTTCTGGCGATTCGCTCGCTCGTGTGCGGACGCCCGGCTCGCTCCGCCGGAGCGCACGGCATCGACCCGACCGCGCACGCTCGCGTCTTTTACCCGAGGATCGGACCGGCGCGAGACCAGCGCCTCCCGACGGAGTTCGAATTCGCCCTCAACGGCGGCACGGCCATCGCGCAACGCGGCAGCGAGGATGCCGACCTCCGCGAACTTCTCCTGTGCGAAAGCCAACCACTGCCGCACGGTCGGGTCCAGATCGGTCTCTGACTCCAGGGAGTACGGAACGTGCAGCGTTGAGCACGACGTGGACACGGCGACCTGCCCCGCAAAACCAATCACGGTCCCCAGGGCGGCCAGCGCCCTGTCCAAGTCCGTGCGCCAGACGTTTCGCCCGTCGACCACCCCAGCCAGTACCACACGGTCATGGAACGCGGTACTCGCTGCAAGGCTTTCCAAGCCGCCGGCCACGAGATCGACCGCGACGGCATCGATCTCGGTCGCACCGAGCGCGTGCAGCGCCGGCCCGGCGTCACCGAAGTAGGTGGCCACACACAAGGCGGGGCGGTCCTCAGTCGCGCACAGCTCGCCATAGACTTCGGTTACCTTCTCCAGCTGTGCGAGGGACAGATCCGTGACGAGAATAGGCTCGTCGAACTGGACCCAGTCTGCCCCACCGGCCCGCAGTAGCGTGAGAAGTTGCTGGTAGAGCGGCGTCAGGTCATCGAGACGGTCCAGTGGTGAAGCGGATCCCGGAACAGCTTTGGACAGC
This sequence comes from Dietzia aurantiaca, assembly GCF_021033825.1. Taxonomy (GTDB): domain Bacteria; phylum Actinomycetota; class Actinomycetes; order Mycobacteriales; family Mycobacteriaceae; genus Dietzia; species Dietzia aurantiaca. The sequence goes on along the minus strand of NZ_JAIFXZ010000003.1, from coordinate 264,384 downwards.
GCGAGGAACGTGATCGGTCCGATGACGACGGGGCGCGCCGGCACGCCCTCAGCGACTGCTTCTGCCAGATCGGAGAGCACTGCCTCCGGGTGCAGCGAGAACGCCGTGTCGTCGGCGATCTCCGGAACGAGATAGTGGTAGTTCGTGTCGAACCACTTGGTCATCTCAAGTGGCCGGATCCCCTCGGCGCCGCGGGCCGCAGCGAAGTATCGATCCAGTGGATCGTCAACTACCGCCACACGGGGAGGTAGCGCGCCGAGCATCGCTGCGGTGTCGAGCATCTGGTCGTAATAGGAGAACGTGTTGGTCGGCACGGAGTCGAAGCCTGCCTGTGCCATGCGGGCGCGTTCATCGCGCCGCAGCCCGGCTGCGACGTTTTCAAGAGACGGCCGGTCGAGGGTGCCGGACCAGTAGCCCTCGACGGCTTTCTTCAATTCACGCTGAGGTCCGATGCGGGCCGCGCCGAGCGCGGTGGCGGTGATGGGCTGCACGGTACGCGGAGCCGAGGATGCGGTGGGGGTCACGAGGACGTCCTCCTGTGCGAATCGGAGTGCACGCCGCCCGATAGGACGCGGATCCGATAGTGGCCCCGGCCCCCACAGGCATCGCCCGAGGAGCGCGACGAATCTGATGTCGCGTCGGCGCCGTGATCGGTCGCGCGCCCGGTCCACGAGGCGGCCTACCGCCGGGTGCGGCGCACCCGGCACAGTCGGCAGGTATTCGGACTCGAAGGGCACAGGCCACGGGGCCATTCCTACTGGCCGTCGCTTCCCAGGATCTCTCCCAGTGCTTGTGATGACGGCGGTCGTTCCCTCATACCGCTGCGGGACAGTTCCGGATTCACACCGGATTCCCTCTCGCGTTCCTAGACGGAGCGCTTCGACGCGACCATCGGCCCACCAGGGCAGGCTTCCGTCGGTCGCGAACCTACTGCACTGCTTTGTCTAACACACCTGAGCAGGCATAGTCGACTCGCACCCGCCAAGCCCTACGCAAAGCGAGCAGATAGGAGAGCCACTCTCACTCAGCCTGGCAACGTGGTCACGTCAACGTCGAGGAGGCAACCCCACCGGCCTGTTGTCGAGCGAGCAGCCGCAGGCTCGTCTCCTCGACGCGAAGAGGTACGTCGACAGGGCGTGTATGGACCAATAGGTGATCCGCGCGTCGTACGCCAGGGTCCCCGTCGAGGCCGCTCGCGATCTCCTGCGCGGTTCCGATATGAACTGTCAACGGAGCCCCGGGGCCTCGGACCCGGCGCTCCTCGGCGGCCACCCAATCGGCGACGGACGGCTCCTCTGTCACCACGATCGGTCGAGAGACCGCGACCTGCCTCCCGCCGGCGGCCGTGAAAGAGTCGAACAGCGCAGCAACCCTGACATCCTCCTCCGCCGGGGTACCACCGGGCCGGACACGCCGCCGACCAGCGATGAGCCCCAGGCCACGATCGGCCGCGGTCATCACCGTGTCGCCGCTGCCCGCGGTGATCCACAGACGGTCGGCCAGGCCGGGAACGGGAGGGTGCAGTCGTGGGCTACCCGCGCCCACGAGTAGTTCCCTCAACTCGTCCACCACGTCCCAGAACCGACCGTGCCTGTGGTCATGGTCCAGTCCCCACGCCGCAGAGGCGATCGGGTCTGATCCGCTCCCGAGTCCCAGTTCCAGGCGTCCGCCGGACAGCACTTCGACCACGGCGGAGTCTTCTGCGAGTCGACGCGGATGCTCGAGGGCCGCCGCGACGGATGCAGTGCCAAGGGCTATCTGATCGGTTTCGCGGGCGAGGGCGGCGAGCAGGACCAGAGGCGCAGGCAGGTGTGCGTCGTCTGTTCCGAAGCGGTGCTGGGCTACCCAGAACGAGTCATATTCAGCCTCTTCGGCCACCTGGGCGAGGCGGATCGTGCGGTCGAACGCCGTGGCGGCCCCGTCGGTGCCGCTGACGTGGCAGATCACACCCCGCCCAAGCCTTCTGGGGACGTGATTCAGTGAGCTCATCCGCGCCCCGTCGCTTCTTTGAAGCGCTGCGTCCGCTCGTCCCGGCTCAACCGTGAGCACCATGAGCAGTACCGTCCGTCGGGGGCGGCGTACCAGTGGCAACAGGATCGGCGATCGTAGAACAGGTGTGGCCCGGCGACACCGGGAAGCAATCGGAAGTCGCCTCCCCGGTGCAGTTCAGGCCGTGCCGACAAGAGCAGGTCCGCACGCTCGTGGACATGGACGGTGCTCAGACCGGTGCCGGGTCGGTTCGCGAGGCCCCGGAACCCGCCAGCGAACCCTGCCGCGATGTTCCCGAAGAGGTTGCCCATACCAGGCCCCGTCTCCGCACTCACCGCCCGGGCGAGCGGGTGCAGGTGTACATCGACCGTGGCGGTGAGGACCTGTTCAGGTGTGGCGTCTGCCAGCGCCCGCGGTGAATGCAACACGAGTCGGTCGGGCGACCCGTCGGTGAACAGAACCGACACTTCCGCCGCTCGGAGGTCGAGTGCCACCCCGTAAAGCAACCACGCTGCGACCGCGACACCGCAGACCCGGTGGCAGTAGCGCTGGAACACCAGTGACCCGGCGTGACGTCCCGTCTCCATCCCTCGGGATCGTGCGTGTAGATGCACCATCCTGCGGGCCTCCCCGGAGCCCTGGTCGCACAACTTCGAGCTGTGAAACAGTTGCGTGCTTGCAGCCGTGTTGCCCGGAACCGTGTCGACCAGGGCCGGGTGGACTACGCGAAATGGCGAGCCGAGCGCGTCGATGTCGGACAGCACTGAGTTGATATCGGTCATTTCTCTGGGTTTCTTCTCGTGGCCGGGACCACGTACCTGGCCCCGTCGAGGTCGACCACATCGGCAACGGTGCCGTACAGGGACTCGACGAATTCGGTTGTGATGAGATCGTCCGGCCGTCCCTGCGAGTGGACGCGTCCCTGATCGAGGACGAGTAGGCGGTCGCAGAACGCAGCTGCCAGATTGAGGTCGTGGAGAACGACCAGCACCCCGACGCGGTCGGTGTGGACCAGGTCCCACACGATCTGCATGATCTCCAGTTGGTATCGCAGATCCAGGGCACTGACCGGTTCGTCGAGCAGGAGGTACGGGGTCCGGGCGGCAAGGGTTCGGCCGATCAGCACGCGCTGCTGCTGGCCGCCACTGAGCTCGAAGGCGCGGCGGGACGTCATACCCTCGAGCCCGAGCCGCTCGGCTGTGCCTAGGACGATGTCGAGGGCGGCCTCCTCGCCGAGGCGCCGTCGATCCAGTGCGAGACTCATGGACTCGGCCACGGTGAGGGCGCGGCCCACTCCGTCGTCGTGCTGGGGGACGTAGCCGAGAATCTGCGCGCGATGGCGCGGGCGAACCCTGACCAGATCGTTCCCGTCGGCCACAATGGTGCCCGAGCGCGGCGTGATCACGCCGCACACGGTCTTGAGCAGGGTAGACTTGCCGCACCCGTTGGGACCCAGGACCCCCACCATTTCACCGGGATTCAGGTCCAGGTCGATGCCGGCGATCACGGCGTCCCCGCGGCGTCGGTGTGCGGCTGCCAGGCCACGCACCCGGAGGCCAGTCGTGGCCGAATCGCCGTTGCTCACCGCGACCACCGCCCCTCGCGCAGGATCAACCACAGGAACACCGGCACGCCCACGAGCGAGACCACGATCCCCACCGGCACGATGATCGGGCTCAGCACCAGGCGCCCCAGCAGGTCGGCCGCGAGGATCACGCTCGCCCCGACCGTCGCGGTGAGCGGAAGGCGGTAACGCTCGTCCGCGCCCACGAGCATCGATGCGATATGCGGTGCGACCAGGCCCACGAAGCCGATCACGCCGGTCACACTGATCACCGTCGCCGCGACCACGGTGATCGACAGGCCAGTCTCCAGACGCAGCCGGGTCACCTGCACACCCAGCGAGCGGGCCACGTCGTCGCCGGCGGCGAAGCGCTGATAGTTGCTCGTGTTGAACCGGGCATGGAGGCAGGCCACCGCCACGACGCTCGCCGCGATCCCGATCTGCGACCAGGTGGCCCGCCCCAGGTCACCGAACGTCCAGTGGATGATCGAGGACAGCTGCTGTTCGTCGGCCACGTACTGCAGGGCCGCGGCCAGGGCGGAGAACAGGTAGCTCAGCGCGATACCCGCCAGGATGATGGCCGTCGACCCCATCCGTGTGACCGCGGCGATCGCGAACACCAGCAGCGAACACAGCACGGCGCCGATAAACGCGAACGCAATGGTCCCCAACGTCCTCGATCCGGCGACCGTCAGGCCCGCCATGATCGCGATAGAGGCACCGAAGGCGGCCGCGTTGGAGATGCCGGTGGTGAACGGGCTGGCCATGGGATTGGCGGTGATGACCTGCATGGTGGCACCGGCCAGCGCCAAGCCGACCCCGGCGACCACGGCCAAGGCGATCCGCGGCAGCCGCAGCTGCACCACCGCCACCCATTCGTTCCACTCCAGTGGCGTGGCCAGCCTGTCGCCGCCGGGCAGGAGCGTGGCCAGCAGTCGCGCCGAACTGATGTCGGTCACGCCGTTGACGACCCCCGCCCACGCCAGGACGAGCACCAGCACGCACGAGGCGGCCAGGATCAGTCGCCGTGACCGCCGGGTCCGGAGGATGACCCGGCGGTCGCCGTCCGCCTGACCGCTCCCGGCTGTCGTGCCTGCTGCGGTGTCCCGTCCCTCCGTGGAGACGGTCATGCTCACCCGGCGGCGGGGACCGTGTAGGTGTGGCCCGGGACGAAGTCGACGCCCTGGAGGTCGAGCCACTGCGTGAACACCTCGTCCGGGTCGATGTCCGCCATCTCCTCCGGGTAGAGCCACTTGGCCAGGTACACCGAGCCGATGATCTTGCCCAGCCCGCCGCCGGCGAAGCCGGTGATCATGTGGACGTTGCCGTCACGCACCGCCTGCAGGTCGGACCAGCCGGGACGGGCCACCATCTCCTCGCCGACTGTCGCGAACTCTCCGTCAGCGGGCGGGGTGTAGACGCCGGTGTTCTTCAGCGCGCCGCCGGAGGTGGTCTTGAGGATGAGATCCGGGTCCTCCTCGAGGATGCGCTCCGGGTCGACCGTGTCGCCCTGGAGGTTCGGGTCGCCGAACATGTTGATCCCGCCGGCGGCGACGATCATCTGGTGCCAACCGTCGTTGGACGTGCCCGGGACCGCGGTGGTGAAGGGGTCACCGTATTCCCAGTACACGGTCTTGGCCGGTTCCACGCCGCCCACGCGGTCGGCGATATCCGACCTGGTGGTCTCGAAGAACTCGGTGACCTGCTGCGCGCCCTCCTCGTTGCCGAAGGCGGTGCCGAGGATCTCCAGCTGGTCGGCGAAGTTGCCGTTGTCCCAGCCGGTCACGGTGAGGACCTCGATCCCGACGGGTTCGAGGGCGGCCGCGTACTCGTCGACCTTGCCGTTGCGCGGCAGGATCAGGACCTCAGGGCCCAGTTCGATGATCTTCTCGACATTCAGTTCGCTCTGGCCCTTGCCGATCACGTTGCCTGGATCAAACTGGGGCCAGTATGCGCGGTCCTGCGCCGTGTTGGTGTCAACGGAGATGACCTTGTCGATCTCGCCCATCGCGCGGATGAGTTCGCTGTTGTAGCGGTTGGCCACGACGGCCGATTCGATGGGGCCGTCCAGTTCGACCGTGCGGCCGGCGTCATCGACTACCGTGATGGTCTGGACGTCGGCCTCCTCGGAGGGCTGCTCTGGAGCGGAGCAGGCGGAGACGACGACGAGACTCGCCGCGGTGAGCAGCGCGGTCACCGCACGACGGGACCCGGCGATACGCGACGTGGATGCGCGTGAGGGGAAGATATTCATGTGTTTAGGGCTCCTCGGCCACGATCTCTCCGGGCGCGGTTGCGTCCGGCGGGTCGTCAGGTATCGGACTCGAGTCCAGCCGGGCGATACGCGATAGGCGGAGCGCGGTTTCGGATTCTCACCGTTGCGGGACAGTCCCGGATTCGCACCGGGTTCCCTGAGATGACCGTGAAGGAGCTTACCCGAGTGGCTGGTCGGCGGGCGTTCGCCTGTGTGATCAGGCCGGTTGGGGCTGCAGCTCGGGCTCGATATAGGCCCTGCCGACGCGTTTGGCGATCACAGCGCAGACCAGCAGTTGGATGAGGTGGAACACCATCAACGGCAGAACCATGATCCCGACTTGCGCGGCCGGGAACAGCAGAAACGCCATCGGCAACCCGCTCACCTGGCTCTTCTTCGACCCGCAGAAGAACAGGACGACGCGGTCGGCGCGGGGGAGACTGAACACCTTCCCGGCGCCCGCGAACAAGGACATCACCACGGCCAGGAGAATCACGGAGACGCCCACCACCGTCAGGAGCTGTGCCGGCGGCACGACTGTCCACAGCCCCTGGGTCACGCCGGTGCTGAATGCCACGTAGACCACCAGGAGCACGGACCCCTGGTCGACGATCGACACCAGTATCCGATGCCGCCCTAGCCAGGCGCCGATTCGGCGGTGGAGCAACTGACCCGCGACGAAGGGTACGACGAGCTGGCCGATGATGCCGAGGATCGATTCCGGGGTGATGTGCACCTGCGAGCCGATGAGGAGTGCTGCCAGGACGGGGGTGATGACCACGCCCAGCACGTTGGAGATGGACGCCGAACTCACCGCCAGGGCCACGTTGCCGCGCGCCACCGAGGTGAACGCGATCGATGATTGCACCGTCGAGGGGAGGATGCACAGGAACAGGAATCCCGTGGCGAGAACCGGACTGAGCACCGACTCCGGGGCGAGAGTGATGAGCAGTCCGAGTATGGGGAACACGAGGAACGTACTTCCCAGCACCAGGAGTTGGAACCGCCACCTCGCGAAGCCCGCCATCGTCTGCGACGGGGCGAGTTTGGCGCCGTGGAGAAAGAAGAGCAGGCAGATCGCCGCGATGGTCGCCGTGTCCAGCGCCTCGGCCACGCCGCCCCGCGCCGGGAGAAGCGTCGCGATGACGGGCAGCGCGACCAGTGCGGTGAGGAACGGATCGAGACGGAACCTGAGTAGTGAAGCCACGCTGCGAGGTTGCCACCGGCGCGAACAACGGGAAACCCCATCGCCGTGGTCATTGTTATCATCAGAACCGATGACCATGGAGCGCGATCTGGACCTTCGACTCGTGCGGAGTTTTCTCGCCGTGGCGTCGGAACTGAGCTTCACCCGAGCCGCGCGCCGGCTGGGTCTGAGTCAGTCAACGATCAGTGCACGCGTGCGTCAGCTCGAAGAGCACTTCTCACACCCGCTCCTGGAGAGGGACACCCACTCCGTCCGGCTCACGCCGGCGGGGGAGCGCTTCCTGACCTACGGCCATCGCATTCTCGCGCTGGCTGATGAAGCGCTGGACGAGAGCGGGTTTCATCATCGTCGCTACACCGTGCGGTTCGGGGTCTCGGAGGACTTCGCCTTCACCCATCTGCCGACCTTCCTCGAGCGACTACGGCTGGAGCATCCGTTTCTCGACGTGGAGCTGTCGATCCATCTCAGCGTCGAGCTGCATCGACGGTTGAGGTCCGCGGAGCTGGACATCATCCTCGCCATGCGCCCGGGTCCGTCGCGCGGTGTGGACGCGCTCGAGGTCGAGCCGCTGTTCTCGGATCGACTCGTCTGGGCGGCCCGAGCTGGCTACGAACCGCCTCTCGACGAGCCACTGCCGCTGGTTCTCTATCCGAGGCCCTCGGTGACGCGAGACGCGGCCGTCGGCGCGCTCGAGAGCCACGGCGTCGCCTACCGCACGGCGGCGACCTCGACAAGCCTCGCCGGACTGCGCGCAGCCACGCTCAGCGGTATCGGCATCATGCCGTTCGCCGAATCACTGATCCCGGGCGGGCTGGCGCTGCTGGAGGAGCCGGAGCTGCCGCCGATGCCCGACGTCGTCTTTGCCCTGGCGACCCGCCGAGCACCCACTCGTGCCACGCGCGACCTGGCGCAGGCTCTGCGAGATCACCGGGCGGACTTCACCGCTGGTAGTGGGTAGGCGCCGGTAGCGGATCAACGCCGTCAGGCACGATCCCGTCACGCACCGGGAATCCTCACACCCAGTCGACCGGCAGCGGCTTACGCCGGCCCCAACCGACGGTCTGCAGCAGCGGCTCGCCCAGCTCGAGGGACGGGTAACCGATGCACAGGTAGGCCAGCGGTCGGGCGTCTTCGGGGATCGGCACAGCGTCGCTGAGGTGGTCCGGGTCGAGCAGGCTCACCCAGCCCATGCCCAGGCCCTCGGCGGTGGTGGCCAGCCACAGCAGCGTGATGGCCGAGATGACGCTGTACTCCGACGCGGCGGGCATCGCCGTCGTCCCCAACACCGGCCCGTCCGGCGGCAGGTGGCTCACCACCAGGCCGACCGGGGCCTGGAGGATGCCCTCGAGCCGTAGCGTGTCGTACAGCTCGCGCCGCTCGCCGGAGAAGCGCTCGGCCTCGGCGGCGCGTACGTCCCGGAAACCGGCATGGACGGCCTCTCGAACAGCGCGGTCCTGCACCACGGTCACGTGCCACGGCTGGCTGAGCCCTACGCTCGGAGCGACCGAGAAGACCGAGAGCAGCCGGTCGATCAGCTCCCGCGGCACCGGCGTCGGATGGAAATGGCGGTGGTCACGCCTGGTGGCGAGCACCCGCCACAGCGCGTCCGCGTCGGCCGCTTCGAGCTCCTCGTGGTTCACGAGCGTCATGCTCGCACGAAACGCGGACTCCACACGCGGCCGGAGTCGGTCACCCGGGTCCCGGACGCGCCCACGATGAGCAGGCACTTCATGTCGATCGCGTCGCAGTCGAGCTCGCCCAGTGTGGTGACGGTCAGCGATTCCCCGGTGCGGCCGACGTCCCGACCCACCACGACCGGCGTGGCGGAATCACGATGGCGTAGCAGCACGTCCCGGGCGTCGGCGACCTGGTGGGTGCGCGAGCGGGACGCGGGGTTGTAGACGGCCAGGACCAGGTCGGCGGCGGCGATCGCGTCGAGCCGGCGGGCGATCACCTCCCACGGCTTGAGTCGGTCCGACAGGCTCACCACCGCGAAGTCCGCGCCGATCGGCGCCCCGGCCCGCGCGGCCACCGCCTGCACCGCGGAGACGCCGGGCACCACGCGGATGTCGACCCCGTCGTGACGCGGGTCCTCGGCGGCCTCGAACACCGCCGACGCCATGCCGAACACGCCCGCGTCACCGCCCGAGACCACGGCCACCTGCTCGCCCGTGGCCGCCAACTCCAGGGCAAGACCCGCCCGGTCGACCTCCACGGTGTTGCCGGAGCTGTGCCGCCGCAGCCCGGGCCGCTGCGGCACCCGGCTGACGTACGGCGCGTAGCCCACGACGTGGTCCACCTCGGCGAGTACCCGTGCGGCCTCCGGCGTGAGCCAGTCGTCCGGCCCGGGTCCGAGCCCCACCACGTGCACGACGCCGCGGGCGCCGGGAGCGGCGGGGTCGGAGGCCGAAGCGGTCAGTTGTGCGGGCCGGCGGCCGGTGGGGTCGTGGTGGTGGGAGTCCCCGGGGACGACGACGAGGGAGAAGTACGGCACGGTCTCCGGGTCGACCTCGCGAACCGGGTGATGCGCCTCTGCATCCGTCGAGGCGCGCTCGACGTACACCGCGCCCTCAAGCCGCCCGGCGGACTCGAGCGCCTGGCGCACGGCGGGGAAGTTGCGCCCGAGTTTCATGATGATCGCGCCGTCGGTGTCGGCCAGTCGCCGGGCGAGCTCGGGCTCGGGCAGCGTGCCGGGCAGCACGGTGAGCACATCGGTCTGCCTGACCAGCGGGGTCGCGGCCGCGGCGGTGGCGGCGGCGAAGGCCGGCACCCCGGGGACGATCTCGGTGAGGAATCGCTCCGAGAGCCGGTCGTGCATGTACATGAACGAGCCGTAGAACAGAGGGTCTCCCTCGGCCAGCAGGACCACGTCGCGTCCCGCGGCGAGGTGCTCGGCGAGACGCTGAGCGCTGCGCTCGTAGAAGTCGGCGATCGCGCCCGCGTACCCACCGGGATGCTCGGTCAGGCCCGTGGTGACCGGGTACTCGAGCACCTCCTCGATCGCGCCGGCGGGGATGAGGTCGGCGGCGATGCGCCGGGCGTTGGACTGCTTGCCGCGCCCGGCGTGGAAGGCCACCACGTCGGCGGCTCCGATGAGTCGGGCGGCCTTGAGGGTCATGAGCTCGGGGTCTCCCGGTCCCACGCCGACGCCGTAGAGGCGGCCCGCGCTCACTCGGCGTCCTGCGCCAGGGCGTTGACGGCGGAGGCGGTCATCGCCGAGCCGCCGCGGCGGCCGTGCACGGTGACGAACGGGATGTCGATCCCGTGGTCGCTGGCGAAATCGGCCAGTGCCGCCTTGGATTCGGCCGCTCCGATGAAGCCGACCGGGCAGCCGATGACCGCCGCGGGCCGGGGTGCGCCGTCGAGCAGCATCTCGAGCAGGTGGAACAGGGCGGTGGGGGCGTTGCCGATCGCCACCACGGCGCCGTCGAGCCGGTCACCCCACAGTGCCAGCGCGGCCGCGGAGCGGGTGGTGCCCATCTGCCGGGCCAGCTCGGGGACCTGCGGGTCGTTCAGAGTGCACACCACGTCGTTGGCCCGCGGCAGCCGCGCGCGGGTGACGCCTGAGGCGACCATATGGGCGTCACAGAGGATCGGCGCGCCGGCGTCGAGGGCCGATCGGGCGGCGCCGACGAGACCGGGATGCACCTGCAGGTCCCCGGTCAGATCCGTCTGACCCGTGCCGTGCACCATGCGGACCGCGAGCTTCTCGGCGTCCCCGGGGATCCGCGAGAGGTCGGTCTCCCGCCGGATGGTGGCGAAGGAATCCAGGTAGATGGCGGAGCCGTCGTCGATGTAGTCATAGCGACGCGGCGGCCGGACGGCACCAGGCATGGGTCCTCCTCGGGGTTCTCGCCCCGGTCAGAAAGTCGACGTCGGCGCGGGAGTGACCGCACGTCCATCCCCCGGCCAGTATCTGGCTGACGGCCCTGGTCAGGGCTTCACAGTGGCGGAACCGCCCCGGAATCGCACCGGGTTCCTCGCCGTGGGATGCCCCTGGAGCCTACGCGGACGCCGTCGAACCCAGGGCGGCGGGCCGGGCTCCGGAGGCGGCCGATAGTCTCGGTGGTGCCGTGGTGTTCGGGAAGCCGGAGGGAAAGCCGGCGCGGCCCTCGCCACTGTAGTCGCGGAGTTCCGCGGCCCTCGTCCGTCCCTCACGGGGTGGAGGCCACTGGGCTCACCAGCCCGGGAAGGTCGGTCGCGTGGCGTCGATGCGAAAGCCAGGAGACCGGCCACGGCGACATGTTCCACGAGGGTTTGGAGAAGAACATGCGCCATGACCGGCGTTCGGCGTCCCCTGACGACGCCGCGGCAACACCCGAGTCGTCCGATTCGCGTGCTCCCCGCATCGCACTGCTGTCCACCTCCGACACAGACCTACTCTCCGCGCGGGAATCCGGGGCGGCGTTCACGCTCGGCAACCCGTCACGCATCGACGTGGAGGCCGACCTCCCGCACCTGCTCACCGGGGCCGACCTCGTCGTCGTCAGGATCCTCGGATCCAGGCGCTCGTGGGACCACGGCTTCGAGGCGGTGCTGGGTGCCGGCGTGCCCGTCGTCGTCCTGGGCGGCGAACAGTCCCCGGACGCGGACCTCATGGAGGTCTCCACCGTCCCCATCGGCACCGCCGCCGAGGCGCACCGCTACCTCGCCGAGGGCGGGCCCGCCAACCTTGCGCAGCTCCACGCCTTCCTCTCGGACACGGTCCTGCTCACCGGAACCGGGTTCGAACCGCCTGTGGCCGTACCAGTGTGGGGGCTCCCCGAACGGCCTGGCGCCCCGGCGGGCGACCTGCCGCGCGTCGGCGTGCTCTACTACCGTGCCCACGAGGTGAGCGGGAACGCGGGCTTCGCGCACGCGCTGGCGGACGCGATCGACGCCACCGGCGAGGCCGTGGGCGTGCCGGTGTTCGCCGGCTCGCTGCGGGCGGCGCCGGACGAGCTGTTCGACGCGCTCGGGACGCTCGACGCGCTGGTCGTCACGGTGCTCGCCGCCGGCGGGACCACGCCCGGCGCCGCCGGGGCCGGGGGCGATGACGAGAGCTGGGACGTGGAGCGCATCGCCGCGTTGGACATCCCTATCTTGCAAGGGCTGTGCCTGACCTGGGGTCGCGATGACTGGGAGGGCTCCGACGACGGTGTGAACCCGCTCGACTCGGCCAACCAGATCGCGATTCCCGAGTTCGACGGCCGCATCATCACCGCCCCGTTCTCGTTCAAGGAGATCGACGCCGACGGCCTGCCCCGCTACGTCGCCGACCCCGAACGCTGCGCGCGCGTCGCGGGGATCGCCGTGGCCCACGCCCGGCTGCGGCACATCCCGCGGGCCGAGCGCCGGATCGCGCTCGTGCTCTCGGCGTACCCCACCAAGCATTCGCGCATCGGCAACGCCGTCGGCCTGGACACGCCCGTCTCCACCATCCGGCTGCTGCGCCGCATGCGTGAGGAGGGCTACGACCTGGGGCCGGACGACGGCCCGATCGCCCGCTTCCTCACCCGCACCGGCGGGGACGGTGCGGCGGACGGCGCCGGCAGCGGGGCGGACGCCGGTTTCGCCGACGACACCGCCGCCGGCGACGCCCTCATCCACGCGCTCATCGAGGCGGGCGGTCAGGACGAGGAGTGGCTGACCACCGCTCAGCTCACCGACTCCCACGTGCGGATCAGCACCTCCGACTACCTGCGCTGGACCGAGGACCTGTCAGACGCGCTGCGCGACGAGATGGTCGAGGCGTGGGGTGAGGCACCCGGCGAGCTGTTCGTCAACGACGCCGGTGAGATCGTCCTCGCGACGCTGCAGGCCGGCAACGTGGTGCTGCTCATCCAGCCGCCCCGCGGGTTCGGCGAGAACCCGGTGGCGATCTACCACGACCCCGAGCTCGCGCCGTCGCATCACTACCTGGCCGCCTACCGCTGGCTGTCCCGCGGCTTCGGCGCGCATGCGCTGGTCCACCTGGGCAAGCACGGCTCACTGGAGTGGCTGCCGGGCAAGAACGCTGCCCTGTCGGCGGACTGCGCGACCGACGCGGCGATCGCCGAGATGCCGCTGATCTACCCGTTCCTCGTCAATGACCCCGGCGAGGGTGCGCAGGCCAAGCGTAGGGCGCACGCCACGATCGTCGACCATCTGGTGCCGCCGATGGCCCGCGCGGAGTCGTACGGCGACATCGCCCGCCTCGAGCAGCTGCTGGACGAGTACGGGAACATCGCCGCGATGGACCCGGCCAAGATCGGCGCCATCCGCGACCAGATCTGGACCCTCATGCAGTCCGCGCACATGCACGAGGATCTGGGGCTGGAGCAGCAGCCGGGCGACGAGGAGTTCGACGACTTCATCCTTCACGTCGACGGCTGGCTGTGTGAGATCAAGGACGTCCAGATCCGCGACGGACTGCACATCCTGGGCCAGGCGCCCGAGGGGCAGGCGCGCATCAACCTGGTGCTGGCGATCCTGCGGGCCTCGCAGGTGTGGGGCGGTGAGTCCGCCGCGGTGCCGGGCCTGCGCCGCGCGCTGGGGCTGGCCGAGGGCGCGCCGACCGAGGAGGTGGACCGCATCGAGGCGCTGGCCCGCGAGCTGGTCGTGGCGATGGACGCCCGCGACTGGGACGAGGCCACAGTGTCCGAGGTGCTCGCCGCCGCGGGGCTCGGTGAGGACAACGACGACAACGAGGTCGGTCGCGTTCTGGAGTTCGCCGCCCGCGAGGTCGTCCCGCGCCTGGCCGCCACGGTGGACGAGATGGACGCGGTCCTGCACGCCCTCGACGGGGGCTTCATCCCGGCCGGGCCGTCGGGCTCGCCGCTGCGTGGCCTGGTCAACGTGCTGCCCACGGGCCGCAACTTCTACACCGTTGACCCGAGGGCCATCCCCTCGCGCCTGGCCTGGGAGACGGGTCAGCTCATGGCCGACTCGCTGCTCGAGCGCCACGTGTCCGAGACCGGCGGGTACCCGGCCTCGGTGGGATTGTCGATCTGGGGTACCTCCGCCATGCGCACTTCGGGCGACGACATCGCCGAGGTGCTGGCCCTGCTCGGCGTGCGGCCGCAGTGGGACGAGGCCTCCCGGCGGGTCAACGGCCTCGAGGTGATCCCGGCCGACGAGCTGGGACGCCCGCGCATCGACGTGACCGTCCGCATCTCGGGTTTCTTCCGGGACGCATTCCCGCACGTCATCGCCATGATCGACGACGCGGTGCAGTTGGTCGCTGGTCTGGACGAGCCCGACGAGTTGAACTTCGTGGCCGCCCACGCCCGCGCCGATCTGGCCGAGCACACCGATCAGCGGCGGGCCACCACACGGATCTTCGGCTCCGCTCCCGGTTCGTACGGGGCGGGCCTGTTGCAGACGATCGAGGCCGGTAACTGGCGGGACGACCGTGACCTGGCGGAGGTCTACACCCGCTGGGGCGGGTACGCCTACGGCCGCGACCTCGACGGCGTACCGGCGGCCGACGACATGCGGACGAACTACCGGCGCATCGCCGTGGCCGCGAAGAACATCGACACCCGTGAGCACGACATCGCCGATTCGGACGACTACTTCCAGTACCACGGCGGCATGATCGCCACCGTGCGCGCGCTCACCGGGGCCGAGCCGAGGGCGTACGTGGGCGACTCCACCACGCCCGACGCGGTCCGCACCCGCACGCTGGCCGAGGAGACGGTCCGGGTGTTCCGCGCCCGGGTGGTCAATCCGCGGTGGATCGCGGCCATGCAGCGGCACGGTTACAAGGGCGCCTTCGAGCTCGCCGCGACCGTGGACTACCTGTTCGGGTTCGACGCAACCGCCGGCGTGGTCCACGACTGGATGTACGAGACGCTGACCCGCGAGTACGTGCTGGACGAGACCAACCAGGACTTCCTGCGACGGTCCAATCCGTGGGCGCTGCGCGGCATGATCGAGCGGCTGTCCGAGGCCGCCGACCGCGGACTCTGGGCCGAGCCCGACGCCGCGCTCATGGATCAGATGCGGCAGCTCTACCTGGACGTCGAGGGCGACCTCGAGGATGCCCACGGTGACTGACGGACCCATCGTGGCGGGCCCGCCACAGGGCCGGCGACGGCGGATCCACGTGGTGGGCATCGGTTCCGGGGGGCTCGACCAGATCACCGTGGAGGCGGTGCGGGCTCTGCAGGCGTCCGACTATGCGGTGGCCGCCCTCAAGCGGCCGGGCGATCCGCTGTTCACCAGGCGCGTCGAGCTCCTGGGCCGGCACGCCCCGGGGCTCGAGCTGGTGGGGGTACAGGATCCGGAGAGGGACCGCTCGTCGTCGTCGACCTCCACGCACGGCGACTACCGCGGCGTGGTCCTGGACTGGCACCAGGCCCGCGCACTGGCCTGGGAGCAGATCCTCGCCGAACGGCCCGGGGACGTGGCGATCCCCGTGTGGGGAGACCCCGCGTTCTACGACTCGACGCTGCGGATCCTGGACCGGATCGCCGAGCGCGGACGGGTGCCGATCGACGTCCGGGTGCTGCCGGGCATCTCCGCGCTGCAGGTCCTGGCCGCGCGGCATCGGCTCGTCCTGCACGAGATCGGCGCCACGATCACCGTCACCACCGGCCGGCGGCTGCGCGAGGTCGTGGCCGCCGGCGCGGACAACGTGGTGGTGATGCTCAACTCCGACCTGCCGCTCGACGGTCTGGACGAGTGGCACATCTGGTGGGGCGGCAATCTCGGCGATACCGGCGAGACGCTGGTCGCCGGGCGGGTCGGTGACGTGCTTGATGAGCTGCGGGCCGAACGCGACCGGCTGCGCGCCGAGCACGGTTGGGTGATGGACGTGTACCTGCTCCGACGCGGGGACGGGCGTGAGACTGAGCGTGACGAGAGGACGACGACGTGACTGCTGAGGCGGAGGCAATCACCGGTCAGGTGGTGCTGGTGGGCGGTGGGCCCGGAGACCCCGGGCTGATGACCGTCGCCGGGCGGGAGGCGCTCTTCGCCGCCGACGTGGTGGTGACCGACCGTCTGGGCCCAGTCGCGGTGCTCGAGGAGTTGGACGCACGCATCGAGGTGATCGACGTGGGCAAGGTCCCCTTCGGCCGGGCGACCCCGCAGGAGGAGATCAACCGGATCCTCGTCGACCAGGCACGGCGCGGACGGACGGTCGTGCGCCTCAAGGGCGGCGACAGCTTCCTGTTCGGCCGCGGCGGCGAGGAGTACCTCGCGTGCACGGCCGCCGGGGTGCCGGTGAGAGTGATCCCGGGCGTCACCTCGGCGCTGGCGGTCCCGGCCCTCGCCGGTGTTCCCGCGACCCATCGCGGCCTGTCTCAGGGGGTGTCGGTCATTTCCGGGCACGTCCCGCCGGGCAGCCCGCAGTCGACCCTCGACTACGGCGCGCTGGCCCGGTCGGGGACCACCCTGGTACTGCTCATGGCCGTGACGAACCTCGAGGCGATCACCGCCGAACTCCTCGTGCAGGGCCTGCCTGCCGACACCCCGGCGGTGACCGTCGCCGACGGGTCGATGCCGACGCAGCGGATCCTGCACGGGACGGCGGCCACGATCGCCGCGGCCTGCGCCGAGGCGGGGATCGAGCCGCCGGCGATCACGGTGATCGGAGCAGTCGCCGGGTTGTCGGACATGCTCATAACCGGGGCCGGCTGAACCAGTCACCGGCGGCCGGTCGCGGGCCGCGGGCGCCGGGCCTACGCTGGCTTCCCGACACACGGAGGTGCACGATGGGATTTCTGAGCAAGGCAGTCAAGAGCGGGATCGCCCTCAAGGCCGTTGACGTGGTCCGGCGCGAGGCCGCGAAACCCGAGAACCAGCGCAAGGCCCGCGAGTTCGCGGAGAAGATGCGCAATCGACGGCGCTGACCACGCGTCGTTCACCAGCGGCCACCGTCGATGAACTCCCACCCCCGCCGAAGTGAGGGCGGGAGTTCATTGTGAGGCGCGGATCTGCGACCGGCGGGCCGGCAGGACCTGCGGGCCGGGTCAGCCCAGATCAGCCGAGATGACGGCCTCCATGTTCCGCTCCGCGAGCGCCGTGATGGTCACGAACGGATTCACACCCACGTTGCCGGGCACCAGCGCGCCGTCCATCACGTACAGCCCCGGGTACTCGTGGAGTCGACCGTGGTCGTCGGTGGCACGGCCGAGCACACAGCCACCCAGCGGGTGGTACGTGAGGTGATCGCCCCAGGTCTTGTAGAAGCCGAAGAGGTCGGTCCGGTAGATCGTCCCCTCCTTCTTGTTGATTTTGTCGAAGACCCGCTTGGTCATGTCGATGCCGATCTGGTTCTGTGAGGCCTGCCAGTCGAGATCGACCTTGCCGGTGGCCGGGTTGTAGCGGAACCGGGCGCGTTCGGGATTGTTGGTGATCGCCAGGTAGAGGCTCGCGTACGTCTCCAGCCCCGCGGGCAGGGGCGCGATCTCGGCGAAGATCGACGCGGTGGGGTCGGCCCAGTTGTCGATGCCCATGGCGGGCATGGTCGACTGCTGCCGGCCGGTGGCGTCCCACATGTGGTTCGCGCGGGCGAACATGATGTTGCCATTGTTGCCCCAGCCCTCACCGACCTGCGATGACAGGTTGGGCAGCTTGCCCTGCGCCTTCATGGACACCAGAAGCTTGCTCGTGCCCACGCTGCCGGCAGCGAAGAAGACGCGATCGGCGTTCACGGTCTTGGTGGCGATCACCCCGCCCTGCTCGTTGATCTGCTCCATCGTCACCTGATAGCCGCCTCCGGTCGCGGCGGGTTCGACCGCGGTGACCCGGTGGAGCGTGGTGATGGTCAGGCGTCCCGTGGCCGCAGCCTGCGCGAGATAGGTCTTGTCGAGGGAGCGTTTGCCCGCGTGGTTGCCGTAGATCACCTCTCCGGCCAGTGCGGATCTGGGGACGGTTCCGGCGGCCTCGCGCTTCATGTACTCGAAGTCGTACACGTTGGGCACGAAGGTCGTGGTGTAGCCGGAGCGCTGGGCGGTCTTCCGGCCGACGCGGGAGAACTGATACCAGGGGGTGGTCTCGAACCATGCCTCGTCGATGTGATTGACTCCGAGCGCGGAGTTGGCCCGCGGGAAGTACGTGGAGTACATCTGCTCGGAGTCGACGGACGGCAGGATCTGCTCGAAGAAGTCGCGCTTCGGGGTGACCGCCATCCCGCCGTTGACCAGCGAGCCGCCGCCCACGCCGCGCCCCTGGTAGATCTTGATCCCGGCGAACTTCTCGGACTCCAGAACGCCGACATACCGGTCGATCTTCTTGTTGATGCCGAAGCCCATGAAGTTGCTGACCGGCTGATCGGTGGTATCGGACAGCCAGGTCGAGCGCTTGTCAGGGGAGATGGTCCCGGAGAACACCGTGCCGTCGGGGCCGGGGGTGTCCCAGGCGCGGCCCATCTCCACGATGTGGGTCGCGATGCCGGCGCGGGTCAGCCGGAGCGCCGCCACCGCGCCGCCGTACCCGCTACCGATGACCAGTGCGGGAACGCGGTCACCGCCGGTGAGGGCCCGGCGTGGCGCCGCTGAGGCGAGTGACGACGACGATGACGCCGCGGCGACTGCGGCCGCACCCGCGGCCACTCCGGTTCCGATGAGGAACGAGCGGCGGGAGAGTGAAGAGGACGAGGGCATGGAACTCCTGGGGACGGCCGCCGGAGGCGGAGACGCTGCGCTGACAAGACACGCCCCAGAGATATACAACGCCTAGAACGCGTTATTGCTGGGTACGGCGATACCGTTCATAACCGGCTGAGCAGATGGTATTGCCGATCTTCCGGCGCGCGTCGGGGGCAGCTGGCGCATTTGTCGCCATCCGTGGCCACATAGATGAGGCAGCAGGAACTGCGGCGGACGAAGCGTCGGGAGCGCTGCGGCCCGTCGACGTCCACGTACCGCACCGGCAGGAGAGGTGGGCGGCAGACGGTCCGGGCCAGGGCGGCGCCCCTGTCTGCGCCGCCGCCCTCGGCGCCGTCCACACGGTCCCCGTCGCCCACCGCGCGGCCCGCCTCCAACGCCCGGTTACCGATGGAGTCAGTGGCGATCGCCCACAGGGCCCGCGGCGTCGCCCCGGAGACCTCCGCCAGGACGGTGATCACCTCGGCATGAGCCTGACTGAGCGCGTCCGCGAACTCCTCGACGGAGGTGAGCAGCCGGTCCGACCGGGCGGCCTTGAGATAGCCGTTGGGCTGCAGTGACACGGTGAGCCGCTCCGGTCGCGGATCCGGGGCGAGGCCGGCGGTGAGCAGCATGGTCAGCGGCGCCGCGACCAGTGAGGAGCTGGCCGAATACCACCACAGGGTGCCGTTGACCCGCGGATCGTCGTGACTCCATCGTCGGCCGGTGTCGGCCACCCGCCGGGCCAGCCACACCGGGTCCGTCAGCACCGATCCGGGGAGGACCTGCGGCCCGTGCTCGATCGTGCGGGCGAAATCCCCGAGCGGGCCTGAGACGCGCTCGTATGCCGAGGTCACGGCCCCGGTCGTGCGGCCCTCGTCGTCGTGGTTATTCACCGGCGAGCCCCCAGACGTCGAGGGTGCGGCCACCAGCGCGCCCGGGGCGCACCTCGCCGCGGATGCCGAACACGTCGGCGAGCAGGGTCGGGGAGAGCACGTCCTCCGGCGGGCCGTTGGCCACCACCCGGCCGCGCTGCAGGACCGCCATCGCGTCGCAGTACTCGGTGGCCATCCGCAGGTCGTGCAGGGTCAGCAGCACGGCCAGGCCGTCCTCGGCCAGCCTGCGGAGCAGCGCCAGGACGGAAAGTTGCTGGTGCAGATCCAGGTGATTGGTGGGCTCGTCGAGCAGGAGGACCTCCGGCTGCTGGGCCAGGGCGCGCGCGATCGAGACCCGCTGCCGCTCGCCGCCCGACAGGGCCAGGACATCGCGCTCGGCCAGCGCCGTCATCCCGACCTGCGCCAGGACGGTGTCGACCACGTCGGAGTCGTCCGCCCCGAACGGTTCGAACATGCCCCGCTTGACGGTGCGGCCGAGTCGGACCGACTCGCGGACCGTGATCCCACCGAGCGAGACCGGCTCCTGTGTGCTCACCCCCACGGTGCGGGCCAGGGCGCGGCGGCGCAGTGAGGTGATGTCCGCGCCGTCAATCGTGACGAGGCCGGCCGTGGTGGGCAGCGCGCGGTAGCAGGTGCGCAGCAGGGTCGTCTTGCCGCTGCCGTTGGGGCCGACCAAGGCCGTGACCCGGCCGGGTGTGACGGTCAGGCCCACCCCGTCGAGGATCTGTCGACCTCCGAGGCGGGCGTCGACATCGAGTGCGGTCAACGTGGTCATACCGAGGCCTTCCCGTAGCGGCGCCACAACATCAGCAGGAACACCGGGCCGCCGATCACCCCGGTCACCACGCCGACCGGGAGCTCGGCCCCGTCGGAGACGGACCGGGCGGCCAGGTCCGCGAGCACCAGCGCCACGGCGCCGAGCACGGCGGCCGTGGGCAGTAGCCGGACCGAGGTTCGCCCGGTGAGGTAGCCGGCCAGGTGCGGGATCAGCAGGCCGATGAAGCCGATGGTCCCGGACACGGCCACGGCGCCTGCGGTCAGCAGCGAGACCAGCAGCAGCATGAGGATGCGGAAGCGGGGCACGTTGACGCCCATGGCGGTGGCGCCGTCGTCGCCGGTCAGGAGCAGATCCAGGTGCCGGCTGCACAGCAGGACCACCGTCCCGGCCACCGCGAGGATGCCGAGCGGGGCCCACAGCATGGTCCAGCCGGCGTCACCGAAGCCGCCGGCCAGCCAGCGCATGACGGTGCCGAGCTGGTGATCGTCGCCGAGCACCAGGAGCACGAACGTGTTGAGCGCGCCGAACACCATGGTCATGGCGGCGCCCACCAGGACGATCGCGGTGGTGTCGTGGGCGCGGCGCGCGACCAGGATGACGCCGGCCAGCGGCAGCAGCGCGCCGAGGAAGGCAGCCATCGGCAGGGTGAACACGCCCCACACACCGGCGCCGATCCCGAGCACGGTGAGCACCACCACGCCGAACCCGGCGCCCGAGGACACGCCCAGCAGGTACGGGTCGGCCAGCGGGTTGCGGGTGACCGCCTGCGCCACGCCACCGGCCACCGCCAGCGACGCTCCGACGGCGGCGGCCATGAGCGACCGGGGCAGCCGGGACTCGATGACGATCGCCTCGCGCGCCTGGGTCCACCACGGCGTGAATGAACCCGGGGCGATGCGGTGGGCGACGATCGCCCACACGTCCCCGATCGGGATCGACACCGACCCCAGCGAGACGCCGGCGGCGATCGACATCAGCAGGAGCGCCACCAGCGGGATCAGGATGAGCCACAGCGGGCGCCGGCGCGGAGGCGCCGACGGTTCGGCCGTGCGGGGCCGGGTGCCACGGTCGACGGCCCCGGGCTTGGGTTCAGCGACGGTGGTCATGTCAGCCCCCGAACGCCTGCGGGTGCAGCCCACGGGCGATGGTCACTGCAGACGTCACCATCCGGGAGCTCTCGAAGAAGTCCGACAGTGGCACCACCACGATCCGGTCCTCGCGCACGGCGGGCGTGGTGGACATGATGGGCTGCTGCTTGAGGTAGGCGATCTTGTCCTCGGCGCTGGTGGCGCCATAGTCCAGCACCACGATCGCCTCCGGCTGGCGCTCGCCGAGGATCTCCCACGTCGTCTTGACGTAGGGCTTCTCGCCCTCGGTGAAGATGTTGTCCGCGCCCGCATACTCGCCGACCAGCTGCCCGATGCCGACACCGCCGATGGTCATCGGCACGTCCTCACCGCTGTCGTAGAAGAAGGTCGGAGTACCCGATACTCCGGCGTCGTCCAGCGTCGAGCGGACCTCGTTCATCTCTTCGGTGATCCGCTCGGTCAGGGCCTCGGCCCCCTCCTCGACGCCGAGCACGCGGCCCAGTTGCTCGAAGTCGGTCTCGAGCAGCGACAGGTCGGGAAAACCCTCGCCGCAGTATTCCGAGAACAGGAACGTGGAGATCCCCTGGGCCTCGAGGGCGTCGCGGCTGCGGCCCTCCTTCTCGTCAAAGGCGCTGCGCATACCGCCGACCACCAAGTCCGGCTCGAGGTCGATGATCTGCTCCCAGGTCGGGTACTCCTCGGCCAGGGACGGGATGGCGTGGAACTGCTCGGCCACCTCGGGCAGCACATCATTCTGCTCGCCGTAGCCCATGCCGACGATCCGGTCCCCTGCGCCCATCTGGATCAGTGACTCGGTGACGTGGTCGTTCATGGAGATAATGCGCTGCGGCGGCGCCTCAAAGGTGGCCTCGCGCTCGCAGTTGGTGATGGTCACCGGCTCGGCGAACGCCTCACCCCCGCCGCTGCTCTCGATAGCCTCCCCGCGGGAGCAGCCGGTGAGTGCGACGCCGGCCACGAGGAGTGTGGACAGGGCGATTCGGGACGTGCGACGGAACATGATCAGACCTCGGATCGTGTCATGAGGTGAGACGACACGAGAGACCTGTGGGTGGGTAGGCGTCAGCGACGCCGCATCACCTGCAGGACCCCGGCTCGCAGACCTCGGCGATGTACTCGGAGTCGCGGACATCCGGGCAGGTAATCGGGCTCGCGGCCACCTGGGTGGCCGCATACCGTTGCGGGTCAGCGCCGGATTCTCACCGGTCTTCCCCTGCGTGTTCCGGATGTCAGCAGTACAGGGACAGGGTAAGCACAGGACTCTCACAGGAGGGTCGTCACCCCCCGTCTGAACCCGTCGGCGCCTGGTCCCGGGCTTCTTCCCACGCGGTGATGAGACGGCTCACGGTGGCGGCGTCGCGGACGGCCAGGCGCACGTGCCGCGGGTCGAGTCCGGGGAAGGTGTCGCAGCGACGGACCGCCACGCCGCGCGCGCCGAGCCGGGCACGGAACTCATGGGGATCGTGCCCCTTCGGCGTCCTGACCAGGAGGAACGGCGCCGCGGGCGGGACGGCGATCTCGATCCCTGCGCCGGTGAGTGCCCCACACATCGCCGCGCGGTCGGCGGCGAGCTGCCGCCGGATCCGGTCGAGGTGGGCCGACGCCTCGTCCGAGCAGCACGCGGCCACGGCCTCCAGTTGGAGGGTCCCGAGCGGCCAGTGGACCCGGTGCGCCGCCAGGTCGGCGAGGACCGCCGCGTCGCCCACGGCGTATCCGGCGCGCAGCCCGGCCAGCGCCCAGGTCTTGGTCACCGAGCGCAGGACCACGAGCCCGGGCAGGTCGGCGCCGGCGAGCGTCGAGCCCCCCTCGTCGTCGACCACGTCGCAGAACGCCTCGTCCACCACGGTGACCCGCCCGGGGCGGCACAGCGCCGCGAGAGTCGCCCGTGGGTGGAGGACGGACGTGGGGTTGGTGGGATTGCCGACGACGACGAGGTCGGCCGACTCCGGAACGAGGCCGGGGTCGAAGGTGTACGGCTCGCGCAGGATCACCCGGGTGACGGGCACCCCGGCCCGCCGAAGTTCCACCTCGGGTTCAGTGAACGACGGGTGCACCACGGCGGCGCGCAGCCCGCGGCGCGCGGCATGGTCGGCCAGCAGATGGAAGCCCTCCGCCGACCCGGCGAGCGGGAGCACCCGGCCGGGGTCGACCCCGTGTCTCTCGGCCACGGCCCGGCGGGCCCGGCCTTCGTCGGCGGCGGTCGGGTAGGCCGCCAGATCGTCGATGCGTTGCCGCAGCCGGTCGGCCAGCCATGCGGGCGGCCGGTCCCCATGGACGTTCACCGCGAAGTCGATCGCGCCCGGGCCGACCTGGGTGTCGCCGTGGATCCGTAGCTTGTCGAGGTCCTCAGCCATCGCGCCTCACCGCCCTCGCGTGGACGACGAGCAGCCCGGCGATCATCAGGCCGGCGGTGACCAACTGCACCCGGTCGTGGAGGCGAACGGCCCGGCCGATGTCCTCGGCGCGAACCTGCCGCCCGTCCCCGAGGACCGCGCGCTGCTGCACGCCGTACGGGTACCGGGTGGGGCCGCCGAGCCGGACCCCGAGCGCGCCGGCGCACACCGACTCCACCACACCGGCATTCGGGCTGGGGTGCGCTCGGGCGTCCCGACGCCATACACGCAGTGCACCTGACGGGCTGCCGCCGATGGTGCCGGCGACCGTGACGCCGATGAGCCCGGCGAGGCGGGCGGGAACGAATCCCAGGACGTCGTCGAGCCTGGCCGCCGCGGTGCCGAAGTGCTGGTACCGCGGTGAGCGGTGACCGACCATCGCGTCCAGCGTGTTGGCGGTCCGGTGCATCGCGGCGCCGGTTGGGCCCGCGATCGCTGCCCAGAACAGCGTGCACACGGCCGCGTCGGAGGTGTTCTCCGCGACCGATTCCACGACCGCGCGGGCCAGGTCGTCGGGATCGAGGGCGTCCGGGTCGCGGCCGCACAACCACGGCAGGAGTGCCCGCGAGCCGTCGTGATCGCCGGAGCGCAGGAGGGCGTCCTGCCGGCGTGCCACCGAGAGCAACGAGCTCCCGCCGAGGCAGGCCCACGCGACGGCCGCGTTCCACGCGACGGTCCCGGCGGTGCTGCGGGACACCAGCCGGCCCACGGCGTGGGTCGCCGCGGCGCTCCCGCCGACGAGTATGCCGGTGAACAGCACACCCGCCGCCCGCTGCCCGGTCACGGATCGGCGCGGGTCCAGGAGCCGGTGCTCGACGGCCAGCGCGACCCGTCCGAACCCGGCGACGGGGTGCAGCCGCCGGGGATCCCCCACCACGCGGTCCAGCGCGACGCCCAGGCCGAGCCCGGCGGCCCGGGCGGGCAGTCCGGTAGTGGAGGCCCGGACGCGAACGCGCCGGCGGGCGGCCCGGGCGCGGTCAGCCGGCGAGATAGCGGACATGGACCCCTCTTTCGTCACGGCTCACCTCGGCGCTGACGCCGTAGACGCTGGCGATCATCGCGGCGGTGAGCACCTCGGCCGGCGGACCGCTGGTCACGAGGCGGCCGCCCGCCAGGACCAGCAGATGGTCACAGTACGTCGCGGCGAGGTTGAGGTCGTGCAGGGCGGCGATCACGGTGGCGCCGGTCCCGCGGACGAGGGCGAGCAGATCCAACTGGTGCCGGATGTCCAGATGGTTCGTCGGCTCGTCCAGGACGAGTACGTCGGGCTCCTGCGCCAGGGCTCTCGCGATCTGGACGCGCTGTCGCTCGCCGCCGGACAGCGTTCCGTACCGCTGATCCAGTCGGTCGGTCAGGTTCGTGGTGGCGGCGGCCCGGGCCACGGCCTCGTCGTCGTCGGGAAGTGGACCCGACCACGCCGCCCGGTGCGGGATGCGGCCGAGCTCGATCACGTCCCGCACGGTCGGGTTCTGGTCGGTGCTGACCTCCTGCTCGACAAAGGCAACGCGCCGGGAGAACCGCTTGCGGGATATCCGGCGGGCATCGGCGCCATCGAGTAGTACCTGGCCGGCGGAGGGCGAGCGGAGCCCCGTCATCACCCGCAGGAGCGTGGACTTCCCCGACCCGTTGGGCCCGAGCACCCCCACCATGGAACCCGGCTTCGGAGCCAGGCTGAGGTCGGTGATGATCGGCCGGTCCCGGACGGACCACGAGACGTTCCGAGCCTCCAGGACGGCGCTCTCCGCCGTGTCCGTCATCGGGTCCTGCCCCGTCGGAGCAGCAGGACCACGAAGGCCGGGACGCCGATCAGGGCGGTCGCCACCCCGACCGGAAGCTCCTGGGGCGAGATCACGGTCCGCGAGGCGGCGTCGATCCAGACCAGGAACACCGCACCCATCAGCGCCGCGGTCGGCACGAGGACGCGGTGGCGGTTGCCGACCAGGGCCCGGGCCGCATGGGGGAGCACGAGTCCCACGAATCCGATGGCGCCGCAGGTGCTCACGATGACCGCCGTGACCAGGGCCGTCACCACCATGAGCACCAGGCGGATGCGGGCGACGTTGACGCCCAGGGACGCCGCCGCATCCTGACCGAACGTGAAGGCGTCCAGCTCGGACGTGTGCAGCAGGCACACCACGAGGCCGGCCAGCACCACGACGGCGCAGACGACGACGTCCGACCATCTGACCGACGCCAGCGACCCCAGGAGCCAGAAGAGCACTCCTCGGGTCTGCTCGGCGTCGGCGGCGATGTAGACGACGAACGAGGTCATCGCGGAGAACAGTTGTGTCGCCGCGACGCCCGCCAGGACCACACGGTCGGTGGTGCCGCCCGAGGCGAACGCCAGGAGGAGGACGAAACCGAACGCGACCAGCGACCCGACGAACGCGCCCGTGGTCAGGCCCACGGCCCCGGCCCCGATCCCCAGCACCACGATGAGCACGGCGCCCGTCGAGGCGCCGGAGGAGATCCCCAGGATGTACGGGTCGGCGAGGGGATTGCGCAGGAGCGACTGGAGGATGACTCCGCACAGTGCGAGGCCCGCCCCGGCCAGTGCCGCCATGACGGTGCGGGGCAGGCGCAGGTTCCAGATGATGCCCTCCTGGATCCGGCTCAGACCGGAATCCCCGCCGGTGACACGGGCAAGCGCGGACTGCAACACATCGCCCGACGTCAGCCCGGACGGGCCGATGGTGGTGACCAGGGCCGAGGACACCGCCAGTACGAGAAGGCCGATGAGCCACAGTCCGGCCAGCGCCCCGGGGCTCCGGAGCAGAGCCGGCCGGGCGGCGGGCCGCGGCCCTCGTCGGGTGGGTCGCCAACGCGGTCTCCGCGGGGAGGGCGGCGAGACCGAGCGCGTGTCGCCGACCCCGGATTCCGTGGTGGAGGGGGCGGTCACGCCGATCAGCCCGCCGTGGTCTGTCCGTCGACGAGCCCGAGCTCGCCGAGCCCCGTGGCGACGGTCTCCACGCCGGTGACCGTGCGCAGCGAGGGGTTCATCTCCGCGCCCGTGATGGCGATGAACCGCTTCTCGCGTACGGCGGTCATCTCGCGGGTCACCGGGTTGGACTCGAGGTAGGCGATCTTGGCGTCCGCGGTCTCGGCGGTCTGGCTCTTGCGGGTCAGGTCCCCCACGACGATCAAGTCGGGATCGCGCTCGGCCACGACCTCCCAGTTGATCTGCGGCCACTCCTGGGTGGTGTCGTCGAAGGCGTTCTCCAGCCCGAGTGTGGTGGAGATCAATCCCGGGGCGCCGCAGCAGCCGGCCATGTACGGGGACTCGGAGTTGGCGAACCAGTACATCGCCGTCACCCCGGACGCGTCGACCTGCCCGGCGGCGTCGATGCGGCCGCGGAGGTCGGCGACGAGCTCCTCGCCCGCCTCTTGCACGTCGAAGATCTGCGCGAGCTCGGTGATCTCCCGGAACAGCATGTCCTCGGTGAACGGGGTCTCACGCACGCCGTCTCCCGCGTCGGCGACCTTGCCCTCGCACTCCGCCGGTGACATGTAGGTGCCCACGCCGAGCTCGTGGAACTGCTCGCGGGTGGCCACCCCGCCTTCGCCCAGGGTGTTGCGGAAAGAGGCGGTGACGAAGTCGGGCTCGGTGTCGAGGACGGCCTCCATGGACGGCTCATTGTCCGCGAGCCGGGGGATGGCCGCGTTCTCCTCGGCGAACTCCTCGAGGACGGGGTCGGTCCAGGTGGCGGTTCCGACGATCCGGTCGCCGAGTCCGAGGGAGAGCAGGATCTCGGTGGATCCCTGGTTGAGCGAGACGATCCGCTCGGGGGTCGCCTCGACCGTCACCTGCTCGCCGCAGTTCTCGATCGGGTCCGCGCCGGCGACGTAGGTCGACTCGTCGGCTGGGGCGCAGGCCACCAGGCACAGGGAGGCAGTGAGGAGGAGGGCGGGTACACGCATCGTGGGGCCTTCGAGGTCGCGGGCCTTGAAACGCGAAGCCCGATCATGACCTGGCGGTGGTCACCGCGAGGGCCAGCCGGTATTCGGACTCGGGTTCACCTGGTCAGGGGCGCCTTCCCGGATCGTCCGACCCAGTGGCATCGTGCTCCTGCCATCACCCTCACCGCTGCGCGTCAGTTCCGGATTCGCACCGGATTCCCGCGACCTGTCGGTCTCGCTGGCCAGTCGAATCTAACACGGTCAGACCGCGATCCCTGCCCCGCGGGCAGCCGTGGGAATCCCGATCGCCGGCCCCGGGAAGGTCAACGGCGAGACCTGCCGCACCCTCTGCGACGGCTCGCCCACCTCTTGACCAGCCGTCACTGCGGTACGTTTCCGCCGTCGCCCACCTGGCCGAATGTTGATCCCCACCACGGCCGGTCGGCGCGTCAGGCCTTGATCGAGAAGCCTCGGATCACGTTGAGGACGCCCAGGACGAGAAGCGCGATGCCGGCGAGCCACCACAGGAAGCCGGCTCCCCACAGGGGAGTGCTCACCAGCGAGATGCCGGCGAGCACGGAGATGACCGCGAAGAAGATCGTGATGCCCTTCGAGCTGGCCTCGCCGAGGTTGAACAGGGCGGTGAAGCCCTCGAAGATCCACATGACGCCGATCAGCACGGTGGCGAAGATCGCGAGGAAGGCCGCCGACTGCTGCAGTGAGACGAACGCGTAGATGCCCGCGACGATGTAGAGCACGCCGAGCAGGCCGTGGCCCACCCGGCTGCCGGTGGAATGGCCGGTGGTGGCGAACGACATGGCGATGTAGATGAGTCCCGCCACGATGGCCCAGACCGCGATGACGCCGGTGATGACGACGGCGGTCTTGCCCGGCCAGACGAGAACGGCGATGCCGAAGGCGATGGCGATGAGGCCGCCGGCTATGAGGGCCAGGCGCATGCCCTTGGCGACAGGGGTGAAGGTGGAAGTGGTCATGTGGGACCTCGTGTGTGGGAGCGGGCGAGCACGATTGTGCTCAATAAGAACTTAGTCACTCCGGTCGCTGGAAGCGCCGGATCGAGCTCATTGCCTCGTGACGCCGATCACGTGCAGTGCGGAGCCCCCGCGCAGTGGATGCTGCCGTCAGTCGCGGGTGACCTCGCGCAGTTCGCCGCTGGAGACGTCGTAGACGAACCCGCGCACGGTGGTGGTGTGGAGCAGGAAGGGGTCGGCCTCGACGCGGGCGATCGACTGCTTGACGTCGGTCTCGGGCTCCGGGAAGGACTCCGCTGCCCAGCGGGGGCGCAGGCCGGTGTCGGAGAGTTCCTCTGTGACAGTCATGTCCGCAGGTTGGCCGTGAAGGCCGCGGCCCGCCGTTGATCTGCGAGGTCGCGGATCAACGGCGGACCGGGAGTGCGCGCGTCGGCGGGTCCGCAGTAGGTACAGCGGCAGATGTCGGGACCTACGCGGCGACGGAGCTGAGGTGCGCCCGGGTGGGCGCGTGGTCGGTCATGCAGTACGCGCGGGCCCGGTCGGAGACGGGCTTGCCGTGACGGACAGCACTGGCGGTGTCGAGGGCGAACCACAGCTGGGCGAGAAGGTCGATGAAGGGACGGAACGGCGACATGATTTCCCTCCTTGAGGGGTCGGGCCAGGAGGCGGGTATACAGGTCTGTAAACCTCGGTTTCAGATTATGTATACAGACCTGTCAAGTCAAGGGGTGTGCGACCACCAAATTTCCCGGTCTCGGTGGTCGGCTGCTGCCCCGGACTGGCCGACCGCGGATCAGGGCTGCGGCGCGCGCAGCGGCGCCTCGTGCTCCTCGCGGATGAACTCGGGCAGGGGGCCGGCGGAGCGCAGGATCCCGGCGAGAGCGGGATCGGCCAGGTGCAGGCGACCGACGGAGATGAGATCGAACTCCCCGCGGTTCATGAGCTCCACGACCGAATCCACGTTGTCCGACGCCCGGACCTCGGCCCCCGACTTCTGCTCGCGCAGCGACGTGCCGATGCCCACCCCGCCCACAGCGCCGGACGCCTTGCCCGTGAGTCGGCGGGCCCAACCGGCCAGGGTGACCTTGCCGTCGTCGCCCTCGAGGTCGGGGAACGCAGGATCGCTGAACCGGCGCGTCGACGCGTCGAACAGATCCACGCCGGCCTCCGCGAGCGCGCCCAGGTAGATGCCCAGCTCCTCGGGGTTCTCGGCCTTGCGGGCCGTGTAGTCCTGCTGCGTGTGCTGGGAGAAGCGGTAGAACAGCGGCGCGTCGGGGCCGATCGCCTCGCGGACCGCCGCCACCACGGCCGCCGGGTAGCGGACGCGCGCGGCCAGATCGCCACCCCAGGAGTCGGTGCGGCGGTTGGTGTCGGCCCAGACGAACGCGTCCGGCAGGTAGCCGTGGCCGCCGTGGAGGGTCACGCCGTCGAAGCCCGCCTCCATCGCCAGCCTCGCCGACCGCGCGTACGCCTCGATCGTCTCGGCGATCTCGGCCTCGGTCATGGGCTCGATCTCCGGCGACCACCGTGCGACGCTGCGCTCGGAGTAGGTGGTCACGCCCGGGGTGCCCCACAGTCCCGACGGCCGCATCGGCCGCATCTCCATCAGGCGGTCGCGGTTCGGCTTGTCGAAGCGGGCGTTGGCTCCCCAGAGCGGGCCCACGTGCCAGAGCTGGGCGATGATGCTGCCACCCGCCGCATGCACCGCGTCCGTCACCAGTCGCCAGGCCTCGACCGACTCCGGCGTGTCCAGGCGCGGAATCCAGGAATGGTCCACCGAGGTCGGGTGGTCCACGCCGATGCCCTCCGTGACCACGAGCCCGGTTCCACCGGCCGCGCGGGAGGCGTAGTACGCGCGGTTGACCTCGTCCGGCAGCGCGTCGGGGCAGCCCATGCGCGTCATCGGCGACATCGCCAGGCGGTTGGCGAGCTGCAGGGAACGGATCTCGAGCGGCTGGAACAGTGCTTCCCGACCTGGGGCGACCGACTGGGTCATCGCGCGACCTCTCATCTCTTCGTGCGGCGACGGTTCCGGAGCTCGGCGCCGGTCCGTCGTCAGCGGTGTGCCGTCTCCGTCGAGCATAGGTTTGTCCACCTAACCAAGCAAATGCTTGATTGGCGCGAGGTGTGGCCGCGGCGAGGCCCGACCGGTTGCGGGGTTCCTGTGCGGGGGAGGAGGGTGGCGCCACACGACGACGACGAGGCGCCGCCCGCAGGGTCGGCCCCGTGACAGGTGTGGAGGGCCCATGGACCGATCTGTGAACCTGGTGGTCGACGGCCACGAACACTCGCTGAGCGTGGACCCACGGACCACTCTTCTCGACGCCCTCCGCGACCACCTGCAGAACTTCTCCCCGAAGAAGGGCTGCGACCACGGTCAGTGTGGAGCGTGCACTGTCCTGGTGGACGGTCGGCGGCTCAACTCCTGCCTCCTGCTGGTGCTGAGCCAGGACGGCGCGGAGGTCACCACCTCCGACGGCCTCGCCGCCGCGGACGACCTCGCCCCGGTGCATCGCGCCTTCCTGGACCGGGACGCCTTCCAGTGCGGATACTGCACGCCCGGCCAGGTCTGCTCCGCGGTGGGCGCGATCCGCGAGGCGGCCGACGGCGCGCCCAGCGTGGTCACCGAGGACCTCGAGGCGCGTGTCGACCTGTCCGACGACGACGACGAGATCCGCGAACGCATGAGCGGAAACCTGTGCCGGTGCGGCGCCTACGTCAACATCGTGGCCGCCGTACGCGATGCCGCCCGGGAGGACCGATGAAGCAATTCGAGTACGAACGGGCCACCGATCCCGGGCACGCCGTGGCCGCCGTCGCCGACCGGCCCGGCGCCGTGTTCCTCGCCGGCGGCACCAACCTCGTCGACCACCTCAAGCTCGGGGTCGCCGCGCCGGACACCGTCGTGGACATCGGGCGTCTGGAGCTGGATGCGGTCGAGGACTCCGGCGACGGCGGGGTCCGCGTGGGCGCCATGGTCCGCAACAGCGACCTGGCCGCCCATCCACGGATCCGTCGCGACTACCCGGTGCTGTCGCGCGCGCTGCTCTCCGGTGCCTCCGGCCAGCTGCGCAACGCCGCCACGACGGGCGGGAATCTCCTGCAGCGCACGCGCTGCGTCTACTTCCAGGACGTCACCACGCCCTGCAACAAGCGCGAACCCGGGTCGGGCTGCTCGGCGATCGGCGGATATGTGCGCTATCACGCGATACTCGGCGCATCCGAGGCCTGTGTGGCCACCCATCCCTCCGATATGGCGGTAGCGCTCGCGGCCCTCGAAGCCGTCGTCGTCGTCCTCTCCTCCGACGGGGAGCGCCGGATACCGGTGACGGACCTGCACAGGCTGCCCGAGGACCGGCCGGACAAGGACACGGTGCTGGACCACGGCGATCTCATCTCCGCGGTCGAGCTCCCGCCGCCGCCGGCGGGCCGGTCGACGTACCGCAAGATCCGCGATCGCGCCTCATACGCGTTCGCGCTGGCCTCCGTGGCCGCGGTGGTCGACCTCGACGACTCGGGGCCGGAACCGGTGATCCGCGAGGCATCGATCGCACTCGGCGGGGTCGCGCACAAACCGTGGCGCGCACGCCGCGCCGAGGCCGAGCTGCGGGGCGCACGGCCCTCACCGGAGACCTTCCGCCGGGCGGCCGACGCCGAGCTCGAGGCCGCCGCGCCGCTGGAGGGCAACGAGTTCAAGGTGCCGATGACGCGCGGGGCGATCATGACCGTGCTCGGCGAGCTCACGGATACGGAGGTGTAGACGATGGCCGAACTCCTGCCCGCCTCCGCGATCGGCACCGACCGGGTCCGATCCGACGGCGCCGACAAGGTACGTGGCCGGGCCCGCTACGCCTACGAACACCCCGGGCCCGACCCGCTGTACCTCTTTCCCCTCCAGGCGACGATCGCGCGCGGCCGGGCCCTGGTGCTGGACACCTCCGCGGCCGAGGCGATGGACGGGGTCGTCCACGTCCTCACACCGGACAACGCCCCGCCGCTGGCGGAGACCGACGACCGGGAACTCGCGATCCTCCGCGACGCGGAGATCGGGTTCCGGGGGCAGTATCTGGGTGCGGTCGTCGCCACCACGCCCGAACAGGCACGGCGCGCCGCGGACGTGGTCGAGGTGACCTACGAGACCGAGCCACACGACGCGGACTTCCGGCGCGACCACCCGTCCGCCCGGCTCCCGGAGGACCCGGACTCGGCCGAGTACATCCTCGGGGACGTCGTCGCGGCACTGGCGGACGCGGACATCGTGGTGGACGCCGTCTACGACACCCCCATGGAGCACAACAACCCCATGGAGCCGCACACCACCGTCGCCCGATGGGACGACGACGAGCTCACGCTCTGGCTCTCGACTCAGGGTGCACACCCCGCGCGCGACATGATCGCGCCGATCCTCGGCCTCGACCGCGAGCAGATCCGCATCATCAACCCCCATGTGGGCGGCGGGTTCGGATCCAAGGGGATGCCCCACGCCGATCTCATGCTCACCGCACTCGCGGCCCGGGCCGTCCCGGGGCGTCGGGTCACCTATGCGGTCTCCCGGCAGCAGATGTTCGCACTCACGGGTCACCGCCCCGCCACGTCGCAGCACGTGCGGCTCGGTGCGGATCGCGAAGGCCGGCTCACCGCGATCGGTTTCGACGCCGTGTCCATGTCCTCGCACACCAAGGAGTTCCCCGAGCTGGCGATCAAACCGGTCCGGATGATGTACGCCGCCGAGCACCGGCGGCTCACGCAGAAGGTGGTCCCGCTCGACGCCCCGGTGCCGTCCTGGATGCGCGCGCCGGGGGAGGCGGCCGGCATGGTGGGCCTGGAGATCGCGATGGACGAGCTCGCCGTGGCCACGGGGCTCGACCCGATCGAGGTGCGCGTCCGCAACGAGCCCGACCGGCACCCGGACACCGGGCTGCCCTTCAACCAGCGACGTCTGATCGACTGCCTGCGCTCGGGCGCCGACCGTTTCGGGTGGTCAGGCCGCGACCCGGCACCGCGGTCCCGCCGGGAGAACGGGTGGTTGATCGGCACGGGAGTCGCGGCCGCCACGTACCCGGCCCTGCGGCAGCCGGGCTCCATCGCGCGCATCCGCCGCACCGACGACGGCTACCGGGTCGACATCGGCGCCGCGGACATCGGCACCGGCACCTGGACCGTGCTCGCCCAGGTGGCGGCGGACGGGCTGGGCGTGCCGGTCGAGCAGATCGATCTGGGGATCGGCGACACGGACCTGCCGAACGCCACCGTCGCCGGTGGATCGACCGGTCTGGCGAGCTGGGGCGCCGCGATCCTCCTGGCCGCCGAGGAGTTCCGTCGCGAGCACGGCGCCGACCCCGCGCCCGGGGCCGAGTCGCAGGCCGAGGCGGGGGAGAACCCCGCCGAGGAGGAGGTCGCGATGCACTCGTTCGGCGCGCACTTCGCGCAGGTCAGCATCAACGAACTGACGGGGGAGATCCGGCTCGATCGCATGCTCGGGGTCTTCTCCGCCGGGCGCATCGTCAACCCCCGCACCGCGCGCTCACAGCTCATCGGCGGCATGACGATGGGCGTGGGGATGGCCTTGCACGAGAAGGGCGAGATGGATCCGCGGTTCGGCCACGTGGTCAACCACGACCTCGCCGAGTACCACGTGCCGGTCAACGCCGACATCCCCGAGATCGAGGTGGAGTGGCTCGACGAGTCCGATCCCCACGCCGGGCCGCTCGGCGCGCGCGGCATCGGCGAGATCGGGATCGTCGGCGCGGCCGCGTCGATCGTGAACGCCGCCTATCACGCGACCGGGGTGCGGGTGCGGGAGCTGCCCGCCTTCGGGGACGCGTTCCTGCGGGCGTGAATTCCCGGCCGGAGACAGGCCCGGGGGCAGGGCCAATCCGGCGTGAGCAGCCGGAGGGACTTCTCCTCGCCGCCGGTGAAGGCCGCCGCCTCGGCCGGGGACCCAAGGCACTGTTGCGGCACGGCGGTGTGACGCTGGCCGAGCACGTCGCCGACGCGATGCTCGCCGGCGGGTGCGGCCGAGTGACCGTGGTGACCGGGGCGGGCGCTCGCGAGGTCGCGGAGGCGCTGGAGTCGCTCCGGGACGTGCGGTGCATCGAGAACCCTGACTGGTCGGCGGGGATGGGCACATCGCTCAGGTGTGGTCTCGAGGACCTCGGTGCCGGGGTGAACGTGCTGGTGATGCCGGTCGACCGGCCGGGCGTCAGCGCCACCGCCGTCGAGCGGGTTATTCACGCGCACGGCCCGGGCGGCATCACCGCGGCCGCCCACCGCGACCCCGGCGGGCGCCTGCGACGCGGGCACCCGGTGCTGTTCGACGCCCGCTGGACCGGCGACGCGGCTGCCGCCGCGCACGGCGACGTCGGGGCGCGCGGGTTGCTCAGCACGCAGTACGAACTCGTCCGGTTGGTGGACTGCTCGGACCTCGATGACGGCGCCGACGTGGACACCCCCGACGATCTGACGCGACTGGCGCCCTGACCCGGGTCCCTGATCAGGCCTTCGGCGAATGCAGGGGTGCGTCGTCGTCGCTCAGTGATGTGACCCGGGGCCGGCGCTCGCGGACGGCGATGACCTCGGCGAGGATCGAGACCGCGACCTCGGCGGGAGTCACGGAGCCCAGCCCGAGGCCGATGGGGGAGTGCAGACGGGCCAGCGACTCGTCGTCGACCCCGGCATCGCGGAGCGCGGCCCGGCGGTCGCGGTCACTGCGCCTCGACCCCATCGCGCCGACGTAGGCCACGTCGAGTTGCAGCGCCAGACTGAGCGTCGGGACGTCGATCTTCGGGTCGTGGGTGAGCACGCAGATGATGCTGCGTGAGTCGACGTCACCGGACTCCGCTGCGTCGGCGAGATAGAGATGGGGCCAGGCGCGGACGACCTCGGCGCCGGGAAACGAGGCGGGATCGGCAAAAGCGGGCCGTGGGTCACACAGTGTGAGGCGGTGTCCCAGCGGGCGGGCGGCCTCGACGAGCGCCTGACCGAAGGCGTTCGCACCGCAGATTACCAGGTGCGCGGGTGGGCGGTGCGACTCGACGAACAACTCGACCGGCTCCGCTGACTCGCTGGAGGCCGCGACCCGCACGAGGCCGGTATGCCCGCGCCGCACCATCGCGGCGACCTGGTGGGTGGCGTTGGCGAGCGCGGTCCGCGGCACGAGGGGGGTCAGCGCCGCTGCGACGGCGGCGTCCTCGCAGGTGGCGATCGTGGCGACGCCGGGCAAGGGGGCCGGCTGCGTGCCGGGCACGCGGGCGACCATCGCCGCGGGCGGGGCGGGCGCCGAAGCGGCAGGTGATTCGGCCGGGGCAAGGGCCTGGCCCGGGGTCGGCGTTGGTGCCGCAGGAGCCGCCGCGGACCGCGCGTCGAGCGGCTGCACCAGGACGTCGATCGTGCCGCCGCACATGAGACCGACCGCGAACGCGTCCTCGTCGCTGTACCCGAACCGGTGGACGGCGGAGCGCCCCGTCTCGAGGGCCTCCTGGCAGGCGACGAGCACGGCGCCCTCAACACACCCGCCGGTGAGCGATCCCCGCATCCTGCCACCGGACTCCACCAGCATCGACGTGCCGACTGGTAGGGGCGCCGACCCGTCTGCCGCGATGATCGTCGCGATCGCCGTCGCAGCCGGACCCGCAGGCGCCGCGGACTCTGACGGCCGGCCCGGCTGCACCGCCGGCCCGTCATCAGCAGTGGTCAGGACGTCCAGCACAGTGCTCAGCGTACGTGCGTGCCGCCGGCGGGCAACCCGTCGTCTGCCGGGGCCACCCGGATGCCACGGGCGGGGGAGGGCCGAGGAGGCGGCGGAGGGAAACAGAGGCCTCGCGCTACTACGCGTCGAGATCCTGTTCGACGAGCCGGGCGATCTCGGCCACCGCGTCGGCGTTGTCGCCGCTCACGGTCACCTCCGCGTCCTTCTCGGCGCCGAGCGCCATGATGAGCATCGCGGAGTCCGCGTCGGCCTCGTCGTCGCCGAAGGTGATGACGATGTCGTCGTCGTACTTCTCGGCGGCCTCGGCGATGATCCCGGCGGGGCGGGCGTGCAGGCCCTCGGCGGATCCGACGATCACGGTCTGACTGGGCATGGTGTCTCCTCTGGGATGACTCGGGGTCAAGCGGGTTGGGTTTCGGTGGGGCCGGGTTCCGGCCGGGAGGGAAAGGTCAGGCGGCCACGGTGGCCGGGGCGACCGCCGGCGCCGGCGCGCGGCGGGCGGACTTGGCGATCACCACGGCCGCGCACGAGACCAGCATGCCCGCTCCGATCGCGACGAGGTAGCCCCACACCGGGTTGATCGCGAACAGCACGAAGATGCCGCCGTGCGGCGCGTACGACTCGACCGAGAACGCCATGATCAGCGCACCGGTCACGGCGCCACCGGCCATCATCGACGGGATCACCCGCAGCGGGTCGGCGGCCGCGAACGGGATCGCGCCTTCGGTGATGAAGCTGGCGCCCAGCAGGAAGGCGGCCCGGCCGTTCTCCCGCTCGGCCTCGCTGAACAGCCGCGCGCGCACGACCGTGGCTAGGGCCATCGCCAGCGGCGGGACCATGCCCGCGGCCATCACGGCGGCCATGATTTTGAGCGACGCGGCGTTGTCGATCGCCAGCCCGGCGGTGGCGAACGTGTACGCCGCCTTGTTGACGGGCCCGCCGAGGTCGAAGCACATCATCAGGCCCAGCACAACGCCCAGCACGATCATGGACGAGCCGGTCATGCCGTTGAGCCACGACTCCAGCCCCTCGGACACGGCGGCGAGCGGGCGGCCGAGCAACAGGAACATGAGCAGGCCGATCACCAGCGAGCCCAGCAGCGGGATCAGGACGACGGGCATGAGCCCGGCCAGCCAGCGCGGCACGTTCCACGAGGTCATCCAGCGCACGAGGTAGCCGGCGACGATACCGGTGATGAGTGCGCCGATGAAGCCGGCGTCGAGCGACACCGCGATCGCGCCGCCCACGAACCCGGGGGCGAGCCCGGGCCGGTCGGCCAGCCCGTAGGCGATGTAACCGGACAGGACGGCGATCATGAAGCCCATCGCGGCCTGCCCGATCGCGAACAGCACCGCACCGATGTAGAGGCTCAGCCCGGTGCGCGAGAGCACCTCGGCCCCGGCGGTGCCCGCGGTGACGATCTCGCCGTCGAGAGCCCAGATCTCCCCGGGCAGATCGGTCAGCGAGAAATCGGTGGCGAGCGACTGCCAGACATAGGCGACGTCGTAACCGCCGAAGAGGAAGCCGAGAGCCATGAGCAGGCCGCCGGCCGCGACGAACGGGATCATGTAGGACACGCCGGTCATCACGGCCCGCTGCAGGCCGCGCGCCCAGTGCTCGTTCGCGCCGGAACCGCCGGCCTCGGCGCCCGAGCCACCCGAGTCGCCGGTGACGGTACGCGCGTTCGGGTTGCGGGCCGCGGCGACGGCGTCGTCGAGCACCTCCTCGGGCGCGTCGATGGCCTTCTTCACGCCGTACTCGACCACGGGCTTGCCGGCGAACCGGCCGCGGTCACGCACGCCGACGTCGGTGGCGAACACCACGGCGTCGGCGGCCTCGATCACCGCCGGGTCGAGCGGGGTCGCACCGGCGGAGCCCTGGGTCTCGACCTGCAGGTCGATGCCGCGCGCCGTGGCGGCCTGGGCCAGCGAGTCGGCGGCCATGTAGGTGTGGGCGATGCCGGTGGGGCAGGCGGTCACCGCGACGAGCCGGGTGGTGGATCCGCCACCGCCCGAGCCGCCGGAAGTTGCCGTCGCAACACCTGTAGTGGCCGCCGCGCCTGCCGCACCCGCGGCGGCGCCGGACTGGTGGGAAGTGGTCGGTGTCGAAGATGACGACGACGAGGCCTCCTCCGCCGGAGTCAGCACCCCCTGGATCACGTCGACTGCCTCCTCCGGCGTCGCCGCCGCCCGCAGCGCGGCCACGAACTCCGAGCGCACGAGGTTCCGGGCGAGGGTGGCCAGCAGCTTGAGGTGCTCCTTCCCGCCGCCGGCCGGCGCGCCGATGAGGAACACCAGATCGGCGGGCCCGTCCTTCGCGCCGAAGTCCACGGCAGGGTCGAGCCGGGCGAACCCGAGGCTGGGCTGATCCACGGCCTCGGATTTGCAGTGTGGGATCGCGATCCCGCCCTTCATCCCGGTGGCGGCCTTGGCCTCGCGGGCCAGCAGGTCGGTGACCATCGTGTCGAGGTCGTGGGCGCGGCCGGCGTCGACGAGGGCCCCGGCAAGCGACCGGATGACCTCTTCCTTGCTGCCGCCGAGATCCGCGTCGAGCCGCACGGTGGCGGTCTCGATGATCGGGTTGTTCATGGCCGTACTCCGTGTCCTTGGTAGGGCGAGGGGGGTCTTGTCGGGTCGGGGTGGGTGGGCCGGATGCCGGGCGGGACGCGCCGTTCAGTCGAGTCGGCGCAGCGTCGCGCGGAGGGTTGCGGGGTCGAGGCCGAGTGGCAGCCCGGTGCCGGGCAGGGACGCGGCGACGCTGCCGTGGCAGACCGCCCACTCGAGACGTTCCGCTGGTCCGAGCCCGCGGGCCTCGGCCAGCAGGTAGCCGGCCAGCGAGGAGTCGCCGGCACCGACGGTCGAGCGAACGCGCACGGCGGGGGCCTGGGCGAACCAGGCCTCGTCGTCGTCGACGAGGACCGCGCCGGCACCGCCCAACGTCACGAGCGCCGCGCCCACGCCCTTGTCGCGCAGGGCGCGGGCGGCCTCCACGACCGCCGCGAGGTCGCCCGCCTCGGCGCGCTGCTCCAGGCCGACGCCGTCCACGCCGGCGAGCTGGCCGAGCTCCTCGCCGTTGGGTTTGACCAGGTCCGGGGCGGCGTCGGGGAAGCGCGCGGCGAGGGCCGCCAGCGGCGCGTCGGAGGTGTCGACGGCGACGCGGACGCCGGCCGAACGGAGTTCGATGACCAGGCCCGCGTAGAAGTCGTCCGACACGCCGCGCGGAAGTGACCCGCACAGCACCACCCACGAGGCCTCCCGCGCGAGATCGGCGACGGTGGTCAGGACGCGGTCGAGGGTCGCCGCGTCGAGCTCGGGTCCGGGCGCATTGATCTTGGTGGTGGTGCCCTCGGGGTCGACGGCGGTGAGGTTGACCCGCACCGCCCCGTCGGCCGGCACGACGGTCGTCGAGACCTCGGCGGCGGCGCACATCGCGACGAACGGGTCCTCGGCCGGGGCCGGAAAGACCGCGCGCGCCGCGGTGCCGCCGGCGGCCACCACCCGGGCCACGTTGACGCCCTTGCCGCCGGGGGAGTCGTCGATCTCTGCGATGCGGTTCACCCCACCGACCTGGAGCGGTGCCGGCAACGTGGCCGTGCGGTCGACGGACGGGTTCATGGTGAGCGTGACGATCATGGCAGCAGGACCTCGATTCCGCGGGTGTCGAGCGCGGCGGCCAGTGCGCCGGTGGGACGGGTGTCGGTGACCAGGATGTCGATGCGGTCGAGGTCGGCGAATGAGACCAGGAAGTCGCGGCCGAATTTGCTCGAGTCGGCGAGGAGGACGACGCGGCGGGCGGCCCGGCAGATCGCCGACTTCACCGCCGCCTCCTCGGTGTCCTGGGTGGTCAGGCCCCGTTCCGCGTCGAGGCCGTTGGTGCCGATGAAGGCCACGTCCACGCGGATCGCGTCGAGGGCCCGGAGGGTCTGGGAGCCGACGCAGGCACCGGTCAGGCCGCGGGCGGTGCCGCCGAGCAGGTGCAAGGTCTCGCGCCCGGCGCGGTGGATGGCGTCGGCCAACGGCACGGAGTTGGTGATGAGTGTGAGTTCGCGTCCCTCGGCGGGGCCGCCGGACATGGCCTCGACGAGACATGCGGCGGTGGATCCGGCGTCAAGCAGGACCGTCCCGCCCACGCCTGGAAGCAGTGGGAGGGCGGCCCGGCCGATCGCCGACTTGGCGTCCACGTTCTCGGCGCGGCGGGCGGCCAGCGTGCGCTCCATGCGGCCGCCGGGGACCGCGGGGACGGCGCCGCCGTGGGTCCGCTCGAGCAGGCCCTCGGACTCCAGTGCGGACAGGTCACGGCGAACGGTCTCGGCGCTCACATCGAGCTGGGTCGAGAGCTCGGCGACGGTGACCCGGCCGGTGGCGGCGAGGGACTCGGCGATGTGGCGTCGTCGCTCGCTGCCGTACATCGGGCTCCACCCTCCACTAGTGACCGTTTGTGTTGATGTTTGCCCGATTCAGTTGGAAAGTCAAGTTGTTTTAGTTACGCTCGTCACAATCCTAGTATTCGACGTGGGTAGCCGTGCCCGATCTCCTAAGGAGAGCCCTATGGCCCTTGACGCGCAGACCGGAGCGACGATCCGAGGAAACGGAAGGGTGCCGGGCCTCGCCTACGGGGTGGCGCGATGGGTGCAGCGCGCTGAGTTGGTCAGCTCGGGCACGCCCCGCGACGGCGCGGCTGCGGACGGAACCGCCCCCACCGCCACCGCCGCCGCGCCGGATGCCGAGCAGGTCGAGCGGGAGCGGCAGCGCTTCGTCGACGCCGCCGGCACGGTGAGCGCGCGGCTCGACGCGCGGGCGACGGCCGCCACCGGGGTCTCTGCCGAGGTGCTCGCCGCCAACGCCGTGCTGGCCCGGGACCGCGGCTGGGCCAAGGCCGTGGGCAAGGAGGTGACGAAGGGGCTCGGGGTGGAGGCGGCCACTCTCGCCGCCACCGAGACCTTCGTGGAGATGTTCACCAGGGTCGGCGGCCGTCAGGCCGAGCGGATCACCGATCTGCGGGACGTCTGTGCACGGGTGATCGCGGAGCTGCGCGGGTTGCCCGAGCCGGGGATTCCGGCTTTCGACCAACCGGGGGTCCTGTTCGCCGACGACCTCGCCCCCGCCGACACGGCGGGGCTCGACGCGGCGATGGTGCTCGGGATCGTGTGCGAGTTCGGCGGGCCCACCTCGCACACCGTGATCATCGCCCGTGACCTGGGGATCCCGTGCGTGGTCGGGGCGTCCGGCCTCACCGCGATCGAGGACGGGACCCCCGTGCTCGTCGACGGCGGTAGCGGCACCATCCAGGCGGAGCCCGATGCGCAGGCCGCCTCCGCGGCCGCCGCCGCGGACCGGGAACTGCGGGACAAGGCGGCCGCCTGGACCGGGCCCGCCGCCCTCGCCGACGGTCACCGGGTCGATCTGCTGGCCAACGTCAAGGACGGGGAGGGCGCGGAGGACGCGGCACGGGGGCCGGCCGGCGGGATCGGACTGTTCCGCACCGAGATGGCGTTCCTCTCGCAGCCCAGCGAACCGGGCGTGGAGGAACAGGCGGAGCTCTATGCCCGGGTCCTCGGGGCGTTCCCGGGCGCCAAGGTCGTGACCCGAACACTGGATGCCGGCTCCGACAAGCCGCTGGCCTTCACCGGGATGCCGGACGAGGAGAACCCGGCCCTGGGGGTGCGCGGGATCCGCGTGGACCTGCTCGACCGCGGGCTCGTCGACCGGCAGCTCGACGCCATCGCCGAGGCGGGCCGCCGGGTGGGCGCCGCCCAGGAGTCGCCATGGGTCATGGCCCCGATGATCGCCACCGTCGACGAGGCCCGCGACTTCGGCGAACGCTGCCGGGAGCGAGGCCTGACGCCCGGCATCATGGTCGAGGTGCCGGCGGTGGCGGTGGCCGTGGATCGCTTCCTGCCGCACGTCGACTTCCTGTCGATCGGCACCAACGACCTCACCCAGTACGTGATGGCCGCCGACCGCATGTCCTCCGGGCTCGCCGCGCTGAACGACCCGTGGCAGCCCGCCGTACTCCGGCTGATCCACCGGGTCGTCGAGACCGCCGCTGCCTCCGCCGCGGGAGGGACCGGCCGGATCGTGCCGGTCGGTGTCTGCGGCGAGGCCGCGGCCGACCCGCACCTGGCGATGGTGCTGCTGGGGCTCGGCGTCAGTTCGCTCTCGGTGGCGCCGGCGGCCCTGCCGTTCGTGGGCGCCGCGCTGGCCGAGGTCACCCTCGAGCAGTGTTGCGCGTTCGCTGCGCTCGCGCTGGACGCCGACACCGCCGACGCGGCCCGGGCCGCTGTGATCGCCGCAGCCCGGGATTGAGCAGACTCACTCGACGGCTTAGCTCTCGACGTGCCGCCCGCCAATCGGTTGCAAGACACCGCCCCGCGATTGCCGGACATAATGTGCGAAATTTCAGCTCGGATCGCACCTGACGTCGTGCAACCGGAGATCCATGTCTGGCAACTGCGGGCAGGGGGCGGTCGGCGGGGCGGTAACGGGCGGTCGGCGCGAGGCAGGGTGCGAGGCGCGGGCGCCGACTCAGACGTCGATCGTGTCCGAGGAGCCGGAGCGCGCGAGCGCCGCGAGCTGACGGGTCGTGGCCCCCGGCAGGTAGGCCCGGCCGATGGCCAGCCCGATGCGCGGCAGGTCCGCCTCGTCGCGGAAGCACAGGTAGACGGGGTCGATCCGCGGATTGAACTTGGCCTTGAAGTGATGCAGTGACCGGAAACCGTAGTAGGGCTCGAGCGCCTGACCGAGCAGGTCGAGTCCCCGGTCGAGGACGGCCATGTCGGCGTTGTCGTCGTCGTCCCCGCTGTGCGCCAGCGGCGCGCCCGACAGTGACAGGAAGTCCGCACCCTCCTCCTTGTACTCCAGCGCCGAACGCGCGATGAGGAACTCGACCATGTTGTTCGCGCCCGGCCCGTTGCGCTTGCGCATGAGGTCCAGGGTCCAGCCGCGCGCGCCCCCGGAGGGCCCGCCGCGGTAGACCGGCAGCCACGACAGCGCCGCCTGGACCATGCCCTCGGCGTCCACCGCGAGGGCGATGCGGACGTCGTCGTCGAGCGCCTCTTCGACCGTGCCGAGGGTGAAGCCCATCTCGGGTAGCTCCTTCTCGCCCACCCACTGCTCGGAGATCTCGCGCACCTGCATCAGGATCTCCGCCGGCTGGTCACGCAGCAGACCCGAGATGTAGGTGGTGCCGTTCTTCTGCGCCTTGTTCATGGCGGTGCGGATCTTCTGCCACTTCTTGCCGGCGAACTCCAGGTCCGGCAGGTCCATGAGGGTGTCCTCGGCGATCTGCAGTGCCCGCCAGCCCTTCCCGCGCATGGTCTCAGCGGTGTCGCCGGAGACGGAGAACAGGCAGGGGACCGCGGCCTGGGACTCGGCGAAGTCCACGAACTCGGTGAGCAGCCGCTCGCGGTCGGCGGGGTCGGCGACCGGGTCGGCCAGGCCGATGACCGTCCCGACGTGCATGCGGTAGCCGACCACGCCCGCGGAGTCGTCGCCGC
Organism: Dietzia aurantiaca; assembly: GCF_021033825.1. Taxonomy (GTDB): domain Bacteria; phylum Actinomycetota; class Actinomycetes; order Mycobacteriales; family Mycobacteriaceae; genus Dietzia; species Dietzia aurantiaca. The sequence goes on along the minus strand of NZ_JAIFXZ010000003.1, from coordinate 220,550 downwards.
CGGGGCCGAAGAAGTAGTTCATCGGCTGCCACGTGATCATCCACGACATGGTGCTGCCGCCGTATCGCCGGATGAGGGCGCGGACGCGGTTCACCACGTCGTCGGGGTGGACGGTGGATCCGGTGACGCGGCGGCGCAGGCGGACACCGAACGCGTTGCGGCCGGCGATGAGCAGGATCGCCTCGCCGGCCCACAGCAGACCGGTGCCGAGGGTGACGGCGCCGATGGACTCGAAGTCGGCGGCGACGACCAACCCGGTGATCACGAACGTGCTGAGGGTGGTGAGCACGGCGTACGCGAGCGCCACCGCCCAGGCGGCCCGGTAGCCGCGGCGCAGCAGTTCGGCGGTCACGGCGGCGACCAGGACCGACAGCAGCATGCTGGCCAGGCTCACGTCGTCGGCCTCGGTCGGACCGAGGGGGCCGTCGGAGGGGATGAAGTAGACCACCACGTGGACCGCGGCGATGAACCACATGCCCGCCGAGACCACGAGCCGGGTCTCGCGGCGGGTCCGGGGCCGCAGCCCGCGCTCGCCGCTCGAGAAGAACTTCTCGCCCACAGCCAAGAACACCGCGAAGGAGATGAGGTGGGTGAGGTCCGCCAGGCTCCCGACGAACAGGAACGAGACGATCACGTAGCCGTACAGGATGGCCCGGGCGCGCAGTCGCCACGGCGAGACGAGGGTGGCGGTGGCGGCGGCCAGGACCGCGACCACCGCGGTAGAACAACCCACGTCCAGCACCAGGGAGAGCTCGGTGGCCCAGGCCCATCCCACGGCGTGGCCGGGGACGATCACCGCGAACGCCCCCAGCACCCCGATGAGCTGCCCACCGATCGCGGCGATCAGGGCACGCACCGGCCCGAGCCGCCACTCACCCACACCGATACCGACCGCCACCAGCACGATCAGCGACGCGTGCTGCAGTGGCGTGAGTCCGAACCACGGCCCGGCGCCGAGCGTCCACCACCGGCCGCCCTCCAGGGCGGGCAGGCCGTAGGCGACGCCCTCGAACCAGCTGGCCCGGAAGGCGTGACGCCACAGGGCCTGGAACACGACGCCGGTGACGATGAGCGCCGCCACGAATGCGGCGGTGACGGGCAGACGCCGCGCGGCCGTCACGACCAGTCCGCCCGCCCGGGCCAGCGGGGACGGTGGGGTGGGCGCGGCGGGTTCGTCGGTGCTTTCGGCGACCTTGTCGGTGCTCACGGGTTCCTTCCGCCTTCAGGTGAGGGTGCTTCCGGCCGCCGGGGCCGGTCAGCCTCCCACCCTATGGGGCCGCGGGGCCCGTGGCGGTCACAACACCAGCACGCGCCCGCACACGACCAGGTGTACCTCGTGGCACTGCGCGGCCACGGTCTGGTTGAGCGCGCCGAGCAGGTCTCGGAAGACGCCGCCGGCGCGGTGGGCGGGCACCACGCCGGAACCGACCTCGTTGGTCACCAGCACCACGTCGTCGTGGCCGGCCAGTGCCTCGCACAGCTCCGTGACGCGGGCGTCCACGGCCGGGCGCGCCTCGTCGACGGGGGCGTCCCACAGCCCGAGCCGGTCGACACACCCGGTCAGCCAGGTGCCCAGGCAGTCGACCAGCACGGGGCCGGGGGTCGCGCGGAGCGCCGCGGCGACGTCCGCGGTCTCGACCGTGTGCCACTCGGCGGGTCGGTGGGCGCGGTGGTGCCGGACGCGGGCGGCCCAGTCGGGGTCGTCGAGCTCGTCGGCGGGGCGGCCGGGGGCGATGAACGTGACTGGGGCGGGGTTGTGGCCTGGGTCGCCCGGGCGCGGTGGGTCCGTGTGCGTCCGGTCCTCGAGCAGGCGCGCGGCGTGCCGGGACTTTCCGGACCGTGCACCGCCGGTGACGAGAACCCGCATCAGGCGACGACGACGAGGAGGGCCCCCGGCGAACGCGGTGCCGGCCTCCGGGTGAGCGGCATGATCGGTGACAGCGTCGTCATAGTCGTCGTCATCATCGCCCGCCGGGGAACAATCACCGGCGTCCCCGGGTGAAGTACAGGGCCGGCCCGATGAAGTTGATCGCGATCACCGCAGCCCACCGGCTCTTGCTGCCCCGCACCTGCGAGGGGTTCCGGGAGGCGAGGTCGGCCCACGCGCTGACGGCCAGCGAAACCTGGACGGCCGCGAGCGCCATCAGCCCGGCCCGCTGCCCGTCGGTCAGATCTTTCCACTTCTTCTCGGCCATGTCCGCCTCCCGGTCCCGTGTGGCTTCCGACTCTAGAGCCTCCCGATCGGCCTAGGGTGGCGACGAGGGATACATGGGTCCACACCACGGCAGGGAGGCCGTCATGGCAGGCAGGCTCGAGGGCAAGGTCGCGTTCATCACCGGGGTCGCGCGGGGGCAGGGCCGGGCACACGCCGTCCGGCTGGCGTCGGAGGGCGCGGACATCGTCGGTCTGGATCTGGCCGGTCCGCTGCCCGCCGCCGTGCCCTACGACCCGGCCACGCCGGAGGACCTCGAGGAGACGCGCCGGCTGGTCGAGGCGCAGGGCCGCCGGGCGTTGCTGTCCGTCGGGGATGTCCGGGACCTGGACGGGATGAAGAAGATCGTCGACGACGCGGTGGCCGAGCTCGGACGCCTCGACGTGGTCGTGGCCAACGCCGGGATCTGTACCCCGCAGGTGTGGGACGCCATCGCGCCGGAGGACTTCGCCGCGACCATCGACATCAACGTGACCGGCGTGTGGAACACGGTCATGGCCACCACCCACCACGTGATCGCGGCAGGCGGTGGCTCGATCATCCTGATCAGCTCGTACGCGGGCAAGAAGATCCAGCCGTTCATGGTCCACTACACCGCCTCCAAGCACGCGCTGGTCGGGATGACCCGCGCGTTCGCCGCCGAACTCGGCCCCCGCAACGTGCGCGTCAACAGCGTCCATCCCGGCGGCGTCGCGACCCCGATGGGTGGCGGCGACATGGTGGGCCAGCTCGAGAAGGTGGGGGAATCCAACCCGCCGCTCAATCTCATGGGCTCGACGTTCCTCGAACAGACCTACGCGGAGCCGGAGGAGATCTCGAACGTCGTGGCCTTCCTGGCCTCCGGCGAGTCGGCGTTCATCACCGCCGAGCACATCAGCGTCGACGGAGGCTCCCAGTACTTCTGACCGCTACACTTCTGAGCTCCACATCCCGGAGCCCGGTCGGCGGGCAGGAAGCAGGACGATGATCTGGCCACTGACCGGGTACAGCATCGGCTGGATCCCGGCCTGGGTCGCGATCGCCGCCCTGGTGGTGGAGGTCGTGATCCGGCTGGTCGCGATCGGCGTGATCCCCGGTGGGCGTCGCCCGAGCACCGCCATGGCGTGGCTGCTCGGCGTCTTCCTCGTGCCGGTGGTCGCCCTGCCGTTGTTCGCGGTGCTCGGTACCAACCGGCTGTCGAGGCGGCGGCAGGAACTGCAGCGGGAGATCAACGAGGAGCTGGCCGAACTGCTGGCCGGCACCGACGACGGCGACCTCGTGCTGGCACACAGCCGGCGGCTTCGCGCGACAGTGGACATGAACCGTAGGCTCGGGGCGTTCCCCGTCCACCTCGGCAACGACCTGACGCTCATCTCGGACTACGAGGAGACGTTCCGGTGGATGGTCGAGGCCATCGACTCCGCCGAGAGTTACGTCCACATGCTCTTCTACATGGTCTCCGACGACCCGGACTACGCCGGACCGGTGTGGGACGCCCTCGACCGGGCCACCGAGCGGGGCGTGGCGGTCCGGGTCCTCTACGACCACGTCGGCACGGCGCAGGTCAGGGGATACCGGGCACTGCGTCGGCGGCTGGACGGCTCGGACATCGAGTTCTCGCCGTCGCTGCCGCTGCGGGTGACCCGCTGGCGCCCGTCGCGGCCTGACCTGCGTAACCACCGCAAGATCCTCGTCGTGGACGGTCGGCAGGCACTGACCGGCAGCACCAACCTCATCGAGCCGCACTACCGACGGCGATCCGCGATCCGCATGGGCCGACGCTGGGTGGAACTCAACGTCGTGGGCACCGGGCCGATGGTCACCTCGCTGGACCTGGTGTTCGCCTCCGACTGGTACATGGAGACCAGCGACGACCTGCGCGACGTCGTGCGCGCCGAGATCGACCCGGCCCGGCACGAGCTCACGGGATCGCCGGTACAGGTACTGCCGTCCGGGCCGGGCTTTCCCGACGAGAACAACCTGCGGCTGTTCAACGACCTGATCTACCGGGCGGTCGACCGCGTGGCGATCTGCACGCCGTACTTCGTGCCGGACGATTCGCTGCTGTACTCGGTCACCAGCGCCGTCAAACGCGGCGTCGACGTCACGCTGATGATCTGTCAGAAGGCGGATCAGGTGATGATCCACCACGCCCAGCAGTCCTATCTCGAGGAGCTGCTCGAGGCGGGGGTGCGGATCCTGCGCTACCCGGCGCCGGACGTGCTGCACTCCAAGTTCGTGCTGGTCGACCGCGACCTCCTGGCCATCGGCTCCTCCAACATGGACATGCGTTCGTTCAGCCAGAACGGGGAGGTCACCCTGATGGTGCTCGACCCGGAGGTCGTGCGCGCAACCGACGAGGTCCTCGCGGACTACGCGTCCCGCTCCGACGAACTCGACCTGGCCCGGTGGCGCGCCCGCCCCTGGTACGAGAAGTACCTGGACAACGCCTTCCGGCTGCTCTCCGGTCTGCTCTGACGCGGGAAGCCCTCGCGGGCTCAGTCGGTGATCTGCACTCCGGTGAAGATCTCCTCCACCGCCTCCTCGAAGGCGGGGTCGACGGGCGCGGTCGACTGGGCGGTCATGGTGTAGGTGATCGACCGGTCCTCGTGCGGGACCACGATGACCTGCACCTCCGCGGGCCGCACCGGGATGGCCCCCATCGCCGGCAGGTCGTATCCGAGGGTCCAGGCGCTGTAGCCGCAGATCTCGCCGCGCTCGGGCGTGACCTCGGAGGTGCCTGCGACCTGCTCCAGCCCGGCGAGCTGACGGTCGAAGGCGGCCTGCTCGTCGGCGGGGGAGGTCTCGGCGGTCACCACGATGTTCGGCGCGAAGTCGTCCTTGGTGAGCGCGGGGTTGATCACGGCGAGACGGATGAGCTCGGAGTTCATCGAGGTGTTGGTCTCCCAGCCCTCCGGGAGCGGGACCTCCAGCGTCGGCTCGCCCTCCTGCGAATCAGCGGCGAGGAGCTCGCCCTCCGCGGCCGCGCAGGCGCTCGACGCCCGGGTCTCGGCGTTCTCGGAATCGTCCCCTCCGGAACATGCGGACAGGGCGAGAAGCGGGATCAGGGCGGCGGCGAGGCGGGTACGAGTCGGCATGCGCAGTGAGGCTAATCGACTGAAGTCCCAGGTTGGGGCGACATGTGCTCGGCGTGCGCCCGTCGCCGCGGATGTTCGCGGGCGCCGTGATCCGTATCGTCGGGGTATGAGTACCCCGCAGTCCGCCGCGCCTCACCTCGGCGCCCGCTACGCCACCGAGCTCGCAGAGCTGGTCGTGCCCTGGCGTGCTGCGGAGGCCGCCGCGCCGGAGGTGTTGCTCCTCAACGAGTCGCTCGCCGCCGAGCTCGGCCTGGACCCCGCGTATCTGCGTAGCGACGAGGGCACCCGCCTGCTGGTCGGCAACCAGGTACCCGCCGGCGCGACGCCGGCCGCCCAGGCCTACGCCGGGCACCAGTTCGGTGGCTACTCGCCGCGCCTCGGCGACGGGCGGGCTCTGCTGATGGGCGAGCTCCCCGACGGCCGCGACCTGCACCTCAAGGGATCGGGCCGCACCCCGTTCGCCCGCGGCGGGGACGGGCTGGCGGCGGTCGCCCCGATGCTGCGCGAGTACGTCATCAGCGAGGCCATGCATGCGCTCGGCGTGCCCACCACCCGCTCGCTGGCGGTGACCGCGACCGGCAACACCGTCTACCGCGAGCAGCCGCTCCCGGGCGCAGTGCTCGCCAGGGTCGCGGCCGGCCACGAGAGGGTGGGCACGTTCCAGTTCGCGCGCGCCCTCGCCGCGCACGAGGGCGAGAAGGCCGCCGCGCGCGACGGCGGGAACAGTGCCGCGCCCGGCGGTGCGGGCGAAGATCACGACGACGACAACGCCGACACCGTGTTGCGCCGACTGGCCGACCACGCGATCGCCCGGCACCACCCGGACGCCGCCGACTCGGACAACCCGTACCTGGAACTGTTCGCCTCCGTGCTGCGCCGGCAGGCCGACCTCGTGGCCCGCTGGATGCTGCTGGGATTCATCCACGGCGTCATGAACACGGACAACACCACGATCTCCGGCGAGACCATCGACTACGGACCGTGCGCGTTCATGGAGTCCTACGACCCGGCCACGGTCTTCAGCTCCATCGACACCGGCGGCCGCTACGCGTACGGCAACCAGCCGGGGATCGTGCAGTGGAACCTCGCCCGCTTCGCCGAGACCCTCATCCCACTCATCGATCCCGATCAGGACGAGGCGGTCCGCCAGCTCACCGAGGTGCTGGCGACCTTCCCCGACGAGTACCAGCGGGCGTGGACCGCGGGTATGCGCGCCAAGCTGGGGCTCGGCGAGAGCGCAGCCGGCGACGAGACGATCCGCATGCTCATCGATGACCTGCTGATGCTGCTGACCACCACGCGCGTCGATTTCACGAACTTCTTCCGGCACCTGACCGCCGCCGCCCGCGGGGACGAGGCCGGCCTGCGCGAGTTGTTCGCCGCGGCACCGGCGGGCGCCTGCACCGAGGCCGACCCCGGCGCCGGGGAGGGCCCGGTCGACGCCTGGCTCGCGCGCTGGCGGGCTCTCGATCCCTCGGCTCCGGAGATGGCGCTCGCCAATCCCGTCTACATCCCGCGCAACCACCTGGTGGAGGAAGCGCTGGACGCGGCCACGGCAGGGGATCTCGGGCTGGTGGAGCAGCTCCTCGTCGTCGTCGCCGATCCCTACACCGAGCACCCCGGCCTCGAGCGGTTCACCGAGCCGTCCCCGGCGGGCGCCGCCCCGCACGTCACCTACTGCGGCACCTGACGCGCGGGGTCAGGCGGTGGCGGACAGGTTCGTGGCGGGCAGGGACACGTAGCCGCGCGTGAAGGGCGAGAGCGCGCGGACGGCGTTGTGGTGGTCGACGCCCAGGCGCGGGTGGGCCGCATAGAGTTCCTCGACCGCGAGCCGGGCCTGCAACCGGGCGAAGTGGGAGCCGATGCAGAAATGCGGGCCGCGCGAGAACGCGAGATGACCGGTGTCCTCGCGGGTGATGTCGAGGCGGTCGGCGGTGGGTCCGTAGTGGCGCTCGTCGCGGTTGGCCGATCCGTACAGCATCATCACCTTCTCCTCGGCCGGGATCGTCGTGCCGTCGATCGTCACTTCACGAGTGGTGGTCCGCGCCAGGGCCTGCACGCTGGACTCGAAGCGCAGACATTCGGTGAGCGCGCCGGGGATGAGGCCAGGGTCCGCGGCGAGCATCGCGCGTTGGTCGGGGTGCCGGTCGAGCAGGGCGGCGGTGTGCGAGATGAGATTGCCGGTGGTGTCGTTGCCGCCGGCGACGATCACGAAGCAGAACCCCAGGACATCCCAGTCGGTGAGGGTATGGCCATCGATCTCGGCCCGGGTGAGCGCCGAGATGAGGTCGTCCCCGGGGGCCGCACGACGCTCCGTGATGAGCGCCCCGAAGTACTCGAACATCGCCGCGACCGCCGAGACGGCATCGCCCGCGAGTCCCGCTGGGCGGAAGCCCTCCTCCTGGAGTGAGGTGAGCGCGGTGACCCACGGGTCGAAGAGCGGACGGTCGGCCTCCGGAAGGTCAAACAGGTGCGCGAGCACGAACGTCGGCACCTGCGAGGAGAAGTCGCGGTGCAGGTCGACGGACTCGCCGGCATAGTAGCGCGCGCCGAGGTCGGTGAGGCGGCCCCGCACGAACTCGCGGATGACCGGCTCGGTGGCCGCCACCCGCTTCGGCGAGAAAGCCCTGGCCAGCAGGCGGCGCTTGGTCGAGTGCTCGGGCGGATCCATCATCACGATGGTCGGGGCCAGGCCGAGCGCGGCGATCTCGTCCGCGTAGAAGGTCAGACCGCTGGCGGAGGAGAAGAGGTCCGGTGCGGTGACCGCGGCGTCGATGTCCGCGTAGCGGGACAGAGCCCAGAAGTCGGGGCGGGCAGCGGAGCCGTCGCCGACGTGGTGGTGGACAGGGTCGGTCTCGCGGAGGACCCGGTAGGCCGGGTAGGGGTCGGCGAGGTGCGCGGGATCGAAAGGGTCGAACACGTCGGCCGTCGCGGTGGTCGGCGTGGGAGGGACGGGCGGGGTAGCGGCTGCGGAAGGCGTCTGGGCGGACATGGCGCCATTTAACACCTACTGTTAATGCGAGGGAAGGGGTCGGGTCGAATCCGTCTAGACTCGACCCATGCCGCGCACCTCCGCCGACACCCGCCGGGCCCTCTACCTGGCCGGACTGCGCCGATTCGCGGACGAGGGCTGGCAGTCGGCCCGGGTCCGGGACATCGTCGCCGACGCCGGGCAGGGCAACGACTCGGCGATCAACTATCACTTCGGCTCCCGCCGCGGGCTGCTCGCGCAGATCCTCGCCGACGGCGTGGCGCGGATGGAGGACGAGCGCCGGGCCGACCTGGCGCGCTGGCGCGCGGACCCGCCCGACCTGCCGGAGGCGGTACGCGCCGTGGTGGCGCCGCTGGCGGATCTGCTCCTCGACGAAGAGGGACGCTGCATACTCCGGGTGATCGCCCAGGTGGGGCCGCTGACCGAGGTCGGTCGGACCGTCACCGCCGGGCCGGTCGGCGGCACCGTGCTCCAGGATCAGCTCGAGGTACTGGTCAGCGAGACGGCGCGACGGTGCGGCACGGAGATGGCACGGCACCGGGTGCGGCAACTCGTCGTCGTCGTCACCTCCGACCTCGCCGTCCGCGCGGAGGCCGCCCCCGACTCGTTCCCACCGCACCGCGAGTACGTCGCGGACCTGGTCGACTGGATGGCCGCGGGACTCGGCCGGCCCCGGGTCGGCGCGGCGATCGGTCGTCCGGGAGCCGTCACGGGGGACGATCCCACCGCGATGTGACACCTGGCGGACCGGTGTCGGTCCCGCATCCCGGTGCCTACCGTGATCACACCGAGGGGTCGACCGCCCGGACTCAGCGCGGCGAGTGCCCGACACCACCGGAGGAGGCCTCATGCGCATCACTTCCGTCGCCGACGGCGTACATCTGCTCACCCACGCCCGGGTCAACTGCTACCTCGTGGAAGACGACGACGGGGTCACGCTCGTGGACGCCGGCCTTCCGCGGATGTGGCCGATGCTGCTGGACGCACTCGAGGAACTGGGACGGCGCCCCGGCGACGTGCGGGCACTAGTGCTGACCCACGGGCACTTCGACCACGTCGGGTTCGCCCGCCGCGTCCGCGACGAGTGGCGGGTCCCGGTGCTCGTCCACCCGCAGGACATCCGATTGGCCGCCCACCCGTACCAGTACACGCCACAGCGCAACCGCCTGCTCTATCCGCTGCTGCACCCGCGGTCGCTGCCGACGCTCGGTCGGATGGCGCTGGGCGGCGCCCTCACGGTCCGGGGCGTCGACCGGACGGAGGAGATGGCCGTGGGGTCGGCGTTGCCGTACCCGGGTGCGCCGGTCGCGGTACATTCGCCCGGCCACACCGACGGGCACTGCATCCTGCACCTCCCCGACCGAAACGTGGTGCTCAGCGGTGACGCGCTGGTGACCTTCGACCCCTACACCGGAGTGGCCGGCCCCCAGATCGTGGCCTCGGCCGCCACGTCCGACACCGCCCGCGCCATCGACTCACTGCGGGCCGTCGCCGCAACCGGTGCCTCGGTGGTCCTACCGGGGCACGGCAACCCGTGGACCGATGGCGTCGAGACCGCCGTCGATCAGGCCCTGGTCGCCGGGGCCCACTAAGCGGAGGCCGCCGCCTTCGCGCGGGGGCGAGCGCGACGCCATGCGGCACCATCGATGAGATCGGGTCGGCGACCGCGTAGCAGCGCGTCGAACTCGGACGCGGGCCGCGGCGACGGCAGCGTCCCCGAGTTGGCGTCGGCCAACAGGGCGTTGACGGTCTCCGCCGCACACGTCTTGTTGGAGCCGATGAACCCGCGCGGTCCGCGCTTGATCCAGCCCACCACGTACTGGCCCGGCAGCTCGTCGCCGCCGGGCTCGTCGAGCACGCGGCCCTGCGAGCTGGGGATCGTTGCGGAGGCCGGATCGAACGGCACTCCCGGCACCGGAACGCCACGGTAGCCGACCGAACCCAGGATGAGTCCGGCCGCGATGACCTCTTCGGAGCCAGGAACCGGGATGGCGCGGGCGGTGCCGGTGTCGTCGTCGACCTCGAGTTCGGTGCGCACCACCCGCAGGCCCTCCGCACGGTCGGTTCCCACGACCTCCACGGGGGAGGCCTGGAAGCGCAGCACGATCCGGCGGCGATCGCCGGGCGCGGCGGGCCGGCGCGCGGCGAGCTCGGCGAGATACTCCAGCTTGAGGCGCGTCTGTCGGTCGGTCGCGGCGTCCACGTCGATGCCGTCGGGGGCCTCGACGCGCAGGTCGATGTCCTCCCGCCTGGCCAGACCCACCAGCTCGGGCAGGGTGAACGCGGCGTGCTGCGGGCCGCGCCGGCCCAGCACCACCACCTCCTGCACTCGGCTGTGGCGCAACGCGTCCAGGGCGTGCGGAGCGATCGAGGTGTCGGCCAGCCGCTCCGGGTCGGTGGCAAGGATGCGCGCGACGTCCAGCGCCACGTTGCCGTTGCCGACGATCACCGCGCGCTCGTGGTCCAGCGGCACGTGCGCGTCCACGTGGTCGGGGTGATCGTTGTACCAGGCCACCACCTCTGTCGCGGACGTGCTGCCGGGGAGGTCGGTGCCCGGGATGGACAGTGGCCGGTCGGTCCCCGCACCGGTCGCGTAGATAACGGCGTGGTGGTGCGCGGCGAGTTCGGCGGCGGTGACGTCCTCGCCGATTCGCACGCCCAGCCGGTAGTCGAAGCCGGGCTCGTCCTCGATCGCGGTGAATAGGTCCGCGACCGCGCGGGTGCTGGTGTGGTCGGGCGCCACGCCGTGGCGGGCGAGACCGTGCGGCACCGGCAGCCGGTCGAAGACCGTGACCTGCACGTCGTCCTGTCGCAGCAGGGCGTCCGCGGCGTACAGCGCGGCCGGGCCGGCGCCCACCACCGCTACCCGCAGCGTTGTGCGGGTCGGACCCAGGCGCACCAACGCCGGCACGCGGGCCTGGGGCCGGGACGGACGGTTGTCCCCGGTGAGCTCCGCGTTTATGCGCAGGAAGTCCTGCTGCTCCGGGGCCAGCTCGGTGTGCGGCACGATCGCCCCGACCGGGCACGCCCCCACGCAGGCGCCGCAGTCCACGCACGACACCGGGTCGATGTAGAGCATCTCGGCGGTGCCGAAATCCGGCTCGTCCGGCGTGGGATGGATGCAGTTGACCGGGCAGGCGTGGACGCACGAGGCGTCCGCGCAGCAGGCCTGCGTGATGACGTGGGGCATGGCAGCCTAGCTCGCGGCGGCGGCCGGGGCCGGCTCGTGGAACGCGACCGGCGGCTCGCCGCGGAAACGCGAGGGGCGGCCGTCGATCTTCAGCGCCTTCCACACCCGGCGGGCGGTCGGGTTCATGAGCCCGGAATCCTCGGCGAGCATGCGCACGTCACCGAACAGGTCCGACAGGAACCGGCGCGACTCGGGGCCGTCCCAGTACAACTCGTCGACAACCTCCTGCGGGATGTCGAAGGCGTCGCGGAACTCCTTGGTGGGCTTGAGGATCGCGTCGCACAGCAGCCGCATGATCACCGGGAACGCCAGCGAGACCAAGAACTTCTCGCGGCGGGACATGCGCGGCGCGTTGCGGGCGACGAAGGTGTGGGCGAAGGAGATGTGGCGGGCCTCCTCGGCGACGTGGATCTCCATGATCCGCGACAGCACCGGCGGGAGGTTGTCCGAGTTGCGCAGGACCTGCTTCTGCGTGTGGTCGATCGGCTCCTCGCCGGCGAGGACGCCGATGAAGAAGGCCACCGGGAACGGCCCGGCCGCCATCGGGATGATGGGCGAGATCCGGCGCAGCCACTTGGGCATCCCCGGGACGTCAGCGCCGATGGCGTTCACACCCTGCTGGAACATCTGGGTGTGGTGGCACTCCTCGGTCGCCTCGTGCGTGAGGTAACGGAACTCGGCCGAGCCGTTCTCCGACTTGAAGACGTACTGCATGATCCCGCGGATCAGGATGTTCTCGAACTGCAGGCCGACCTTCATGATGTTGGCCTGGCGCCACAGGCCGATCGCGATCTGCTTCTCCTCGGGCTGCGACAGGTACCAGGGGTGCCCGCCCAGCGGGTCGATCCCCGCGGGCAGGATCCAGCGCTTGTCCGTGGGATCCGCCTTGAAGTCCGGGTGATCCCAGGAGATGTCCTTGAACGGGTCGAAGCTGCGGTGGACCGAGGCGTCCGACAGGCGCCGGAGCGTGTTCTCGTACTCCTCGGTGGTCGCCGACGGGGCGGGTGCGACAGCAGTCATGATCATCCTTCCGGTCACCGGCCGTTGCCGGGAGCGTGGGAGCCAGATGCGGATCGATACAGAGTGACATCCGCGATCTATTTGTAACTGACGCTAGACACGGAGGGGTGTTTCGTCAACCGCCCACGAAGAATTACTCAGGAATGCGCTGGTCCGACCTCGCCGGCGAACGCCGACGGGCCGAGCAGCGGACCGAGGTGGTTGCGGGCGAACGCCCGGGAGACCTCGGGGTCGTCCAGGTCGATGACCATGGACGGACTGAGGACGAACGAGATCACGAGCCGCACGGTCACCTCGGCAACGACCAGCAGTTCCTCGTAGCTGCGCGAGTCGGGGGCGTTGCGGGAGACCTCGCCGGCCAGGAAGTGCGCGGCCGCGGTGATCAGCGGTGCCCCCTGGACCGTGAAGTGCGGGACGGTCGCCTCCGCCTCGGTCTCCAGGAGCCGGTTGAGCAGGTCATGATCCCGCAGCGTCTCGACGGTGAAGGCGAACCCCTCGGTGAGCTTGTCCTCCACCGTGTCGTGGGCGTCGATCTCCTGCTGCAGGTCGGACAGGAACCACGCCGACTCCCGCAGCAGCGTCGCCTCGACGAGCTCCTGCTTGTTGGCGAACCGCCGGTACAGGGTCATCCGCGCCAACCCGGCCCGCCGCGTGATGTCGTTCATCGTGGACCGGGCGATCCCGACGCTCTGGAACTGCGCTGTCGCGGCGTCGAGGATCTGCTCGCGGATCGGGTCGTCCGGCTCGGCCCCGTCCTCCAGTCCCCGCCCGGAGCGGAGCATGGCCAGGGGGTCGGACGCCGGGATCGAGCTCATGGTTTCCAGTCTCCCACCTCGGCGGCAGGCGTGCCGCCGAGTCGCACCTGGCGAGCGGTCTTCCCCCACCAGCGACGGGAATACTGACTGAACGTGGTCGCATCGCCCAGATCGAGGGCGGAGGCGATCTGGTACAGCGGGATCTCCGTGGTGGTGAGCAGTCGCAGCGCCGTTTCGCGACGGACGTCGTCGCGGATCGCGGCGAAGGTCGTGCCCTCCTTGGCGAGCTCGCGCTGCAACGTGCGCGGTGACACCGCCAGCAGGCCGGCCACGTCCGCGAGCGAGGAGGTGCCGGTCTCCAGCGACTGGTGCAGCACCGCGCGGGCGTGGTCGACGAACCCGCGTCGGTCCGCGGGGACGTGCTGGTCGAGGTATCGGAGCGCCAACTGCTGCAGGGTCTGGTCGCCGCCGGGGATGGGCTGCCCGAGCAGCGCGGACGGCACGCGCAGCACCGCGCCCGGGGTCGACGCCGCCACCGGGGCGCCGAACAGCTCCCGGTACTGCTGCTCCGCAGCGCCGAGTTCGTTCGGCAACTCCACCGACAGGAGTCCGTAGTCAGGCCCCAGCACGCTCTGCATCGCGCGGTGCAGGAACAGGAGCACCAGGTCGACGGACTGCGGGGGGATCTCCTGGTCCACGTCGCGGTATCCGAAACGCACGCCCAGCACGTCGTCGTCGCCCCTGGGATCGGGGATCACGGTGATCTCGATCGACCGCGAGTGGAAGAACAGGTACTTGGAGGTCATCTCGAGCGCCTGGGTGGTGCTGCGCGCGTTCTTCACGGCCACGGCGACCGGGCCCAGCATGTCCAGGTCCTGGAGTTGGGCCACCCGCAGGCCGAGGTCCGGGCAGTCGAGCTCGGCGGCGGCCGTCTCCAGCAGCAGGGCGATCGCCAGGTCCTCGACCAGGATCTCGTCGCTGTCCAGGGCGGCGGTCGGCAGGCCGCAGCGCCGGGCCAGATCGTCGGGGTCCCCGCCCAGGTCGGTGACCACCTGTCGGACACCGCGCAGGCCTGCCGATCGGATGAAAGCCATGGGGTAACCCTGCGTCGGGTGGCGCGAATTCTCAACTTGTTGGCGCATTACGGAAGGTTTCTGACGCCAGGCGCGGCTACGGTACTCGGCATGAGTACTTCCACCGACAGTCGCCAGCGGCCCGGCGCGACGCCAGAAAACCCGCTGGACCTGCTGATCGTGGGCGCGGGGATCTCCGGGATCGATCTCGCGCACCACGTCAATCGCACCTTCCCGCAGTGGGAATGGGAGATCCACGACGCCCATGACGATCTCGGCGGAACGTGGCACACCTTCCGCTACCCGGGCATCCGTTCGGACTCGGACATGGCCACCTTCGGCTTCCCGTTCCGGCCGTGGCCCCACGACTCCACGCTCGGCGGCGGCGCCGACATCAAGGAGTACATCCGCGACACCGCCCGCGAGGCCGGCGCGCTGGACCGGCTACATCTGCGGTCGTGGGTCGCCGACTCCGATTGGAACAGTGCTCTACAGCTGTACCGCGTTACGTGTCACGTGGGCGGCGACGCCTCCACCGACCGCACTACCGCCGATGACGCCGCGACCACCACCGAGCGCATCGTGTGGGCCCGCCGGGTCCACTACGGCGCCGGCTACTACTCGCACGCCGAGGGCTACCGCCCCGAGTTCCCGGGCGAGGCCGACTTCCGCGGCGAGATCATCCACCCACAGCAGTGGCCCGAGAACATGGACTACGAGGGCCGCAAGATCGTCGTGATCGGCTCCGGCGCCACGGCGGTCACACTGCTGCCGTCGCTGGAGCAGCTGGGCGCAGAGGTGACGATGCTGCAGCGCACCCCAAGCTACATCGGCCCGCTGCCGGAGAAGGACACCATCAGCGCGGTGTGGAAGCGCCTGTTGCCGGGCCCGCTGGCCTACAAGGTCGCGCGCTTCAACCACGGTGCGCGCGACATGGGGCAGTTCGTGGTGGCGCAGCGGGCCCCGTGGCTGTTCAAGCGGGTCTTGCGCGCGATGCAGCGCCGGTTCATCTCCGCCGAGATGATCGACCAGCACTTCACGCCCGACTACCGCCCGTGGGATCAGCGCGTGTGCAAGGCCCCCGACGGCGACATCTTCCGCTCGCTGCAGCGGGGTGCGCGCGTGGTGACCGGGCACATCGAGACGTTCACCCCCGACGGCATCCGGCTAGTAGGCGGCGAAGAGATCCCGGCCGACGTGATCGTCACCGCCACCGGCCTGCGGCTCCAGGCGTTCGGCGGCGGCACCCTGAGCATCGACGGCCGGGAGCTCGACGGCCCGTCCCAGGTCACCTACCGGGGCATGATGCTCGCCGGCGTGCCCAACTTCAGCTTCACCGTCGGCTATATCAACTCGTCGTGGACCCTGCGCGCCGACATGGTCTCGCGCTACATGGTCAAACTGTGGAAGCGGGGCGACACCGTATACGCGCCGACCGCGCCCGAGGAGCCCGCCGACCGGCTGTTGCTCGACTTCGACGCCGGCTACATCCGGCGCGACGGCCATCTCTTCCCCAAACAGGGCGAGACCCGGCCGTGGCGCTATGTGCAGAACTACCTGGTGGAGATCCCGGAGCTCGCGTTCGGCGACCAGCGCCGCGGGATGGCCTTCGGTCCGGACGTGGAGCTGTCCGGCAGGTGGCCAGGCGTCGGGAGTGCCGACGCGAGCCCTGAGGTCGCGGGCCACGAGGGCGCGGGCATCGAGTACGACGACGAGAACGACGACGACAAGGTGGGCCTGACCCGATGAGCGGATTCCTTTCCCGACGTGGCCGCGCGGGGGCGTCGGCGGCCGAGGCCGGCTCGCGTCGTGTCCTCATCACCGGTGCGGCATCCGGGCTCGGGCTGGCGCTGACGCGCGAGTTCCTGGCGCTCGGTGACGAGGTGATCCTCACGGATGTCCACGCCGAGGCGCCGGCCGAGGTGCGGGCGCTGACCGGGCGCTGGACGTACCGTCGACTGGACGTGACCTCGGACGCGGACTGGGAGGCGGCGGCCGCGGATATCGACCGACTGGACGTACTGGTCAACAACGCCGGAATCGCGGTGGGCGGGCCGATCGGGATCACGTCGATGGCCGCGTGGCAGCGGATCGTCGAGATCAACCTGCTGGGGGTCGTGCGCGGCTGCCGCACCTTCGCCGGCCGGATCCCGGACGGCGGCCGGATCGTCATCACCGCCTCGGCGGCCGGCCTGGTGCACGCACCGCAGATGAGCGCCTACAACGCCACCAAGGCCGCGGCGGTCGCGTTGGGGGAGACCCTCGACGCGGAACTGCGGCACCGGGGCGTGTCGACGTCGGTGATCTGCCCGCAGTTCTTCCAGTCCGGGCTCGCGGATTCGCTGTCCGGGGAAGATGCGCAGTCGGACGAGATGGCGCGCAAGCTACTCTCCAAGACGCACCTCACCTCGGAGATCATCGCCCGCCGGGCGATCCGGGGCATAGAGGCGCGTCGCGTCGTGATCACCCCGGACGCGTTCGCGACCTTCGCCTGGTATTCCAAGCGGTTCACGCGAGTCCCGTTCCTGGCGGGCACCCGCCTGATCGGTCGCTTCACGGCCCGCCGCGGCTGAGGCGCGCCCGGGGCCGGCCCTCCAGAGTCGGCCAACCCCGGGCCGGCCAGTCCCGGGTCAGCTAGCCCCGGGCGGGGCCGCCTGCGGGGGTCAGCCCCGGGCGGGGCCGCCCAGCGTGCGCTGGAGGAGGTCCTCCAGCGTGCGGAACATCCGCTCGGCGCCTTCCTCCTGGTAGGAGGCGGTGTCCGACATGCTGAAGCCGTGCGGAGCGTCCGGATAGGTCTCGTTCACCGCGGTCAGCCCGGCGGCGTCGAGCGCCCGGTCCAGCTCGGCGATCGCCTCGGCGTCGTTGGCCGGGTCGGCGTCAGCATGCCCGAACGCGAACTCGGCCCGGCAGTGCGGCAACAGCAGATGCGGGCTCGCCTCGGAGCCGTCGACGAGGGCCGCGCCATGGAAGCCCGCGGCCGCCACCACATGCTCGGGCCGGAGTGCCGCCGCCCGCACCGCCAGCCGGGCACCCATGCAGTAGCCGGTCACGCCGACGGGCCCCGGGCGCGCGTGCTCGCCGAGGACGTCGAGCCAACGCGCGGTGTCGGGGTCGGACAGGTCCGGCGTATAGCCCTGCACGCGGGGCATGATCACCGGCCCGTACGCCTTCCGGTTCTCGGGGACGGTCAGATCCATCGGCGGGAGCAGTTCCTCGCTGGTGCCGAGCCGGTAGAAGACGTTCGGGGCCAGGACGGTGTAGCCCCAGCCGGCGATCCGGTCGGCCATCTCCTCGATGCGCGGCCGCAGCCCGATGGCGTCGATGAAGAACAGCACACCCGGGCCGGACCCGGTCAGGTAGGCCTCGGCGGTTCCGTCGTCGGTGGTGATCTCGAGTGTGGTTCCCATACGCAGTGCCTACCCGGACTCGGCTGACCCGGCAAGCATTCGGCCATCTCGGCCCCGGAGCGGATGCGCGCTCGGCCGTCAGCGTGCACGGTGGGGGCATGAGTGATTCCACCAACGTCATCGTCGAGCGAGTGATCGACCACTCGGCGGCCGAGATCTTCGAGTGCCTGTCCAACCCGGAGAACCACGCCCGGTTGGACGGCTCGGGCATGGTCCGCGGCGACTACAAGACCGACCGCATCCAGCAGGTGGGCGACGTGTTCACCATGGACATGTACGCCGAGGCCATGGGCGGCGAGTACCGGACCGACAACCACGTCACCGGGTTCGTCGACGACAAGCTGCTCGCGTGGAAGACCGCCCCCGCCGGCACTGAGCCCCCCGGCTGGGAGTGGGTCTGGGAGCTCACGCCCGAGGGGCCCGACTCGACCAGGGTCCGGCTCACCTACGACTGGTCCGCGGTCGACAAGAAGCTCCGGGAGAAACTGTCGTTCCCGGTGGTGTCGGAGAAGCAGCTCGCCGACACCCTGGGCAACCTCGCGGCCGCCGTCGCCGGCTGAGCGGCCACTGCCTGAGCCTCCACTCGGCCGCGGGCTGATGCAGCGCGCGATGTTTAGCCTTGACTCATGAACTCCTTGGTCGAGCCCGAGATCCTGCGGTACGCCGCGTTCGCCGCAGCGGAAGGCGGGGGAAACCCCGCGGGCATAGTGCTCGATGCCGCTGAACTGAGCGATGCGGAGATGTTGCGCATCGCCGCACGAGTCGGCCACCCGGAGACAGCGTTCGTGACGAACATCAGCACCGAGCTGCGCGGTCTGATCGTCGGCATTCGCTACTGGTCGCCGGCCGCGGAGGTGCCGTTCTGCGGCCATGCGACCGTGGCGACCGGCGTCGCGCTGGCAGAGCGATACAGCGTCGAGAGCATCGTTTTCGACACCGAGGTCGGTGAGGTCTCTTTGGCGGTCGAGAACACGGATGACGGTGTCCGGGTGAGTTTCACCAGTGTGCAACCCGAAGGTCGCGCGATGCCGTCCGACGTGACCGACCGAGCCCTCGACCTACTGGGGTTGCGAGCCGGGGACCTGCACCCCGACTTCCCAGCCCGCGAGGCCTTCGCCGGCAACTGGCATCCGATGCTGGTGCTGCGCGACGCTGAGATCTTCAACCAGTTCCGATTCGCACCGGCACCCGTCGCCGAGATGATGAGTGAGCGCGGGTGGGCGGGCACCATCACGGTGTTGCATCCCGTCGCTGACGACGAGTTCGTCGCACGCAACATCTTTCCGGTCGGCCGCATCAACGAGGACCCGGCAACCGGATCCGCCGCTGCCGCCACCGGCGCATACCTGCGCGAGATCGGCCGGGTCCCACTATCCCGGGCAGTGCACATCCACCAGGGTGCCCATGTCGGCCGCCCCAGCCTGCTCGAAGTGTCAATTCCGGAACACAACGGGATCGTTGTGTCCGGTACCGCGAAGCTGATCCTCCATGAGTGATTCGGCGGGTCGGTGGTCGACGGTCAGCGCCCGCAGTATCTCGGCCCAGCGGGTCAGCGGTACCAGATGGCCCTCGCCCGGGTAGACGGTCAAGTGGGCGTGGGCGAGGTGCTCGGCGAGCCACTGCCCGTTGGTCGGTGGGACCATCTCGTCACGGTCTCCGTACCAGAGCAGAACCGGCGCGACGACGTCCTCGACCTGCACCCCCCACGGGCCCACGAACGCCACGTTGTCCCACGCGATCGCGTCCGTGCCCTGGCGCAGCGCCTCACGAAAGTTCACGGCCAGCGCGCGGCGGGCTTCGGGGCGGGCGACCACCTCGGCGTCGCTGGACGCGAACATCCAGTCGATCCAGGGCGCTGCCTCGTCGTCGCGAACCGAGAGCATCGCCCCGAGCGTATCGGCGTTCCCGGTGCGGAAGAGCCCCGCGGCACGAGCCGGATCGGCGGGGAGCTGCGCCAGCGCCTCGAGGTCGTTCGGCGAGAGCGAGTCGTGGGCACCGGGCATCCGGTCGAACGGCGCCAACCCGCCGGCGATCCCCACACGTGAGACGCGCTCAGGCAGCACAGCGGCGGTCGCCAACGCGAACGCGGTACCGCCTGACCACGCCGACACCGCGAACCGTTCCAGCCTCAAATGATCGGCGATCGACTCCGCGTCGTGAGCGATGCCCACCGCGCTGATCGGCGCGGCATCGGAAGCGCCGTAGCCGGGCCGGTCGAAGCCGATCACCCGTACGCCCGCCCTGGCGGCGATCTCGTGGCCGAAATCCGCCTCGAGCCTGGAGCCAGGGGTGCCGTGGAAGTGGATCAGGGGTGCGCCGGACGGGTCGCCGCACTCGTGGATCGCCACCGAGCGAGGCCTGCCAGTGGCCCGATCCTCGATGGCGATCGAGCTGTCGGTCACTTACTGATCTTCCGCAGGGCGCTCTCCTTGTGCATGGCGACGTGGTCGGTCTTGTCGCTGCTGATCTCGTACTGCGGCTCCTCCGGGCTGCAGCGCCGTGTCCGGCCCTTGAACTCCACGTCCTTGGTGTGGACCGCCCGGATCACGCCGCTGACCATCCCCGCCTCGGAGTTCCACTCGACATGGTCACCCTTCGCGAAAGCACTCATGGCCCCAGCCTGCCTTGATGTGGGCGATGTCACCACCGCTCGAATGCCCGGCGATCGCACCCGGCGATTCGGGGCCGTGACCTGCGGCGCGCCTCGTCGTCGTCGACCCCCGCCGATCCCCCGATCCCCGGTTCGCACCGGCTCCGACCTTGCGCACCTCCCCGGCCGGGTACGTAGGGTCGGCGGCTGTCCGACGACCGATGCACGACACGCCAGACCCCTATGGAGGTCACGAAGAATGCAGAAGACCCTCGTCCGAACCCTCGCCGGCGCCTTCCTCGCGGGAGGAGTCGCCGCCGGGGCCGCAAGCCTCGCCACGCCGGCCGCCAACGCCGCCGGACCGGCCGCCTGGGAGCAGGTCGCCCAGTGCGAGTCCGGCGGCAACTGGCAGATCAACACCGGAAACGGCTACTACGGTGGCCTGCAGTTCGCCGCGCAGACCTGGACCGCGCACGGCGGCGGCGAGTACGCCGCCACCGCCGACCAGGCCACTAAGGAGCAGCAGATCGCGGTGGGCGAGCGGGTGCTCGCCAGCCAGGGCGCTGGCGCGTGGCCCAACTGCGGCGGGCCGCTCGGCTGACGCGACAGCCGACGGGCTGGCCGGGTGAATCCGTCCAGCCGAACGCTCCCGGAATCCGCTACCCGCGTTCCGGGCCCGCTACCCCGTAGAGGGCAGCGGACCCGGGCGGAGGGTGGCGGATTCCGCGGTTGTGGGGTTCCGGGCTGTGGTGTCGGAGGGGGCGGCTACTGTCCTGAGACGTGAGCGCCCCCGACCGCCTGTACACCCGCCTTGTCACGCGGGTCGATTCCGCCGAGACGGCGCTGCCCCGCGACGTACAGCGGGACGTGCCGCGCAACGGGCTGCGGCTCGTCGCGGCCAACACGTTGCAGTCGTCGGGGGACCAGATGGTCAGCGCGTCGACCGTCCTGCCGTGGCTGTTCCACGTGATCGGTGTGCCGGCCGCGCTGGTGGGACTGCTGGTGCCGATCCGCGAGTCGGGGTCGATGCTGCCGCAGGCATTCCTCACGCCGCTGGTCGTGCGGGTGCGGCGGCGCAAGTGGGTGTTCGTCACCGGCGCGGGCGTGCAGGCGGCGTCGGTGGCGGTGATGGCCGCGATCGCCGCGCTCGGTCACGGGACCGCCGCGGGCGTGGGGATCCTGGCGGCGCTCGTCGTGTTCTCGCTGGGCCGCTGCCTGTGTTCGATCGCGTCCAAGGACGTCCAGGGGCGCACGATTCCGTCCGGCGAACGCGGGCAGATCATCGGGCTGGCCACCTCCGCCGCGGGGCTCGTGGCCGTCACGCTGGGTCTGGCGATCCGGCTGGTGGGTGGACACGACATCAACGCCGGGCAGATCGCGATCCTGCTGGCGGCGGGCGCGGTGATGTGGACCCTGTCCGCGGCGGTGTACGCCCAGGTCAAGGAGCCCGCGGGGGAGGGGCGGTCGGAGAAGTCCGGTGAGGCCGACGCCTCGGGCTCGGGCTCGGGCGGCGAGGGCGCGTCCGGCTCGTGGTTCGCCGACGCCGCGCGCCTGTTCCGCGAGGACCCCACCTTCCGGAAGTTCATCTCCGTGCGCGGGCTGCTGCTGGTGTCGTCACTGAGCCCGCCGTTCATCGTGTCGATTTCGGTCGCCGCGGGCACCCACGCCCTGACCGGGCTGGGCGGGTTCATCCTCGCCTCGGGCGTGGCGTCGCTGATCGGCGGGCGGATCTTCGGCCGCATGGCCGACCGGTCCAGCCGGCTGCTGATGGCGCGCGCGGCCTCGGCGGCCTCGCTCGTGGCGATCGCGCTGGTCGTGGTGGTGCTCGCGGTCCCCGGCTTCGACGGCGGATCGGCCGCCGGCACGGCCGTGTTCGTGGGCTCCTACTTCCTGCTCACGTTGCTGCACTCCGGCGTGCGGGTCGGCCGCAAGACCTACGTCGTGGACGTCGCGGAAGGGGACACGCGAACCGCCTATGTAGCGGTGGGCAACACCAGCATGGGGATCATCCTGTTGCTGGTCGGCGGCATCAGTTCGGCACTCGCGTTGCTCGGCGTCCAGTGGGCGCTGGTCTTCCTCGCCGTGCTGGGCCTGATCGGCGCTGCCTCGGCGCTGACGATGCCGGACGTCTCCCGCGGCCGGTAGCGGCGCTGCGGCCCCACGAGCGCCGGTCGCCGGGGAACAATGGAGCGTGATCCGCGCGCGACCGAGCCGCGTGCGTCGGGGACAGACCAGAACGACGACGACAACGCGAACAACGAGGAGTCCTCATGGCCGACACCCCCACTCTCTCGGACTTCCGGGCCCGCCTGCTCGACGGAAGCGAGAAGGAGCTCTCGGACTACGCGGGCCGGGTCGTACTGGTGGTCAATACCGCGAGCAAGTGCGGATTCACCCCGCAGTACAAGGGCCTGCAGAAGCTCTACGAGGACTACCGCGAGGACGGGCTCGTGGTGCTCGGCTTCCCCTGTGACCAGTTCGCGCACCAGGAGCCGGGCGACGAGGAACAGATCGGGGAATTCTGCGAACGGAACTTCGGCGTGGAGTTCCCGATGTTCTCCAAGATCGACGTCAACGGCGCCAATGCCCACCCGCTGTACCGCTGGCTCAGATCGGAGAAGTCCGGGATGCTCGGCGGGCGCATCACGTGGAACTTCACCAAGTTCCTCATCGGTCGCGACGGTCGGGTGGTGGGCCGCTTCGGCCCTAACCGGAAGCCGCAGGACCTCGGCGGAGCGGTTGAGGGGGCCCTGCGCGGGTGATCGTGCGAGGGTCTCGTAACGCGTCGGCGCTCAGGATCGATTAAGCTTTCCGCGCACACCCTCCCCTCGAATCTGGAGCCTCATGTCCCTCGGACTCCGTCGCCTCGCGGCCGCCACCGCCGGCGCCCTCACCCTCGCCCTCACCATCGGGTCGATCACGCCCGCCTACGCCCAACTCGACGGCATCGACACCTCCTCGCTCGGACTCGAAGAAGTTGAGCTGATCGGCTCGGTCGCCGGTTCCCTGCCGCTCGGGTCCGCCCTCGGCTCGCTGGGCGCCCTCGGATCCTCCGACTTCCCGCTCGACGGCGCCGGGTCACTGCAGGAGCTCAAGAAGCCGCCCCGCCCGCGCCAGGACACGATCACCGAGTCGAAGTTCGTCGAGATCGACAAGACCGTCGGCGAGTACGAGTACTGGCTGGTCACCTCCGCGGCGATGCAGCGAGAGGTGATCGTCGAGGTCGTTCCCTCGCAGGTCACCGACCAGGGTCCGGCGCCGGCGCTGTACATGCTCGACGGCGTCGACTCGCCGGAGGGCAATTCCGGCTACCGACACCAGGTGCACATCGACGAGATGATGCAGAACGAGAACGTCCACATCGTGGCGCCCACCGGCGCGTACTCGGCGTACTGGGCCGACTGGAACGCCGAGGACCCGACTCTGGGCTACAACAAGTGGGAGACGTTCCTCACCGAGGAGCTGCCCGGCATCGTCGAATCGCAACTCGCGGAGCGCGGGACGCCGACCAACGGCAACAACGCCGTCGGCGGCGTATCGATGGGCGGTCAGGCGGCGATGCACCTCGCGGCCACGCACCCCGAGCTCTACCAGGGCGTCATGTCCATCTCCGGCTACTACTCGACCATGGACGAACTGGGCTACCAATCGATCCGCGGCGCCATCGAGGGCCGGGGTGGCGAGCTCGAGAACATGTGGGGCCCGCGCGGCAGCGACCGCTGGAAGGACCACGACACGATCTCGCACGTGCAGGGCCTCGAGAACACCGCCGTCTACTTCTCCGCCGGCAGCCCCAGGGTCGGGCAGGCGGATATCGAGGAGTACGGGACCGACTACCTCAAGATGACCCTGGGGCTCCTGCTGGAGTCGGGCGTGCGGTCCGGAACCGAGGAGTTCGAGCGGGTACTCGATCGCGAGGGCATCAAGCATCTCGCCGACTACGCCGACACAGGCTTCCACAACTGGCATACCTTTGTGCCGAAGATCAAGCCCGGCTGGGACTACATCAAGTCGGCGCTGTACTGAGCCGCCGGCTCTTTCTGCACCACCTTTTCTCGTCGTCACCGGGCGGCGACACGATCCGCCATCGGAGACACATGAATCCCGCACTGCGCCGCCTCGCGGCCACCACCGCCGGCGCTCTCGCCACCGCCCTGACCATCGGCTCGGCCGGCCCCGCCGCGGCCCAGGACATCGACGTGTCCAGCCTCGGTGAGGGAGGAGTGGAGACGGCGCTCGAGGTGATCGGCTCGCTGCCGGTCGGATCGACCGCCGGGGTCATCGGCTCGGTCGGCTCGGCGGACTTCCCGCTGGGCACGGGCTCGCAAACTCCTCTGTACGGCGAGCCCCGCCCGCACAAGGACGTCGCAGAACCGGGCTTCGTCAGCAAGACGAAGGTCGGGGACTACGAATACTGGGTCGTCGACTCCTTCGCGATGCAGCGGGAGGTCCTCGTCGAGGTGATGCCGTCCAAGGGGGAGGGGCCCGCCCCGGTGCTCTACCTGCTCGACGGTGTCGACTCCCCGGAGAAGCCCTCCGGATGGCGGTCCATGGCCAAGACCGACACGCGGCCGCTCGCGAACGACAACGTCCACGTCGTGGCCCCCACCGGGGCGTACGCCTCGTACTGGACGGATTGGAAGAGCGACGATCCGCTCCTCGGAAACTACAAGTGGGAGACGTTCCTCACCGAGGAGCTGCCCGGGATCGTCGAGTCGCAGCTGAAGGTGACCGACAAGGCGGCGGTCGGCGGCATCTCGATGGGCGGCCAGGCGGCGATGCACCTCGCCGCGACATACGACATGTACGACGCCGTGATGTCGTTCAGTGGCAACTACTCCACCATGGACCCGCTCGGCTACCAGACGTTGCGCATGACCGTCGAGACGCGCGGCGCCGACGTCCAGAACATGTGGGGCCCGCACGGCAGTGACCAGTGGCGGGAGAACGACACGATCTCCCATGTAAGCGGCCTGGATGGCAAGAGCGTGTTCTTCTCGGCAGGGAGCGGAGTCATCGGGCCCGACGACCTCGCGGCGTACAAGGGGGACGTGCAGTCGCTGGCCGTGGGCGTGGTTCTCGAGCGCGGAGTTCTCGAGGGCACCACGGCGTTCGAGCGGGCACTCAACCAGGCCGGTGTCGAGCACGAGGTCGTCTACACCCCGACCGGCGCCCACAACTGGGTCAATTTCATGAAGAACTTCGACGCCGGGTGGGACTACATCAAGCCCGCGCTCCAGGGCTGATCAGGCGAGATACGCGAAGTCACCGGCTCGCGCCCATCGCCCAGAGGGTTCCGCACACGTCTACTCGCGAGATGTGAGCGGAACCCTCTGGACGATAAGACGGCGCGTCTTGCGGGGCGGGGCCGGGGTCACGCCGCGACGCGGAGCCTGCGGCGGGCGAGGTAGTCGCCGATCGAGGCGATCGCCCGCTCCAGAACGCCTGCCTCCGGCAGGCAGACGATCCGGAAATGGTCAGGCTCGGGCCAGTTGAAGCCCGTCCCGTGCGTGACGAGAACGTGCTCCGAGCGCAGTAGATCGAGGACGAACTCCTCGTCGTCGTCGATCCCGTACATCTCCCGGTCGATCCGCGGGAAGCAGTACAGGGCTCCGCGCGGCGGTACGCAGCTCACCCCGGGGATCGCATTCAGGGCGTCCGACGCCATCGCCAGCTGCGACTCCAGGCGGCCGCCCGGGTCGACGACGTCCGCCGGGAGCGCGGAGCCGGGCGTGCCCGCGGCGAGCGCCACCGGGATCGCGAACTGGCCGGGCACGTTGGGGCAGACCCGCATGTTCGACAGCAGCGTGATGCCCTCGAGCAGGTCCGCGGCGTGGTCGAGCGGCCCGGTCGCGGCGACCCAGCCGGCCCGGTAGCCGCACACCCGGTACGCCTTGGACAGGCCGCCGAAGGTCAGACACAACACGTCGCTGCCGGCTGCGAGCGCCGCGTGGTGATGCACGGCGTCGCCGAAGACCAGCTCCTCGTAGATCTCGTCGCTGAGCAGGACGAGTCCGTGGCGGCGAGCGATGTCGGCCATCCCGCGGACCGTCTCCTCGCTGTAGACCGCGCCCGTCGGGTTGTTCGGGTTGATCAGGACGAGCGCCTTGGTGCGAGGGGTGACCTTGGACTCGATGTCCTCCAGCGACGGGTTCCAGCCGTTGTCCTCGTCGGCCAGGTAGTGCACGGGCACACCGCCCGTGAGGTTCACGGCGCCCGTCCACGTGGGGTAGTCCGGCGCGGGAACCAGGATCTCGTCGCCCGGGTTCACCAGGGCCTGCAGGACGAGGGTGATGAGCTCGCTGACGCCGTTGCCCAGGAACACGTCCTCGGCCGAGATCTGGTCGATCCCGCAGCGGCGGTAGTGCTCGGCGACCGCCTCGCGCGCGACCGGGATTCCGCGCGAATCCGAGTAGGCCTGGCCGTCGCCGAGGTCGCGGGCCACGGCCTCGACGATCTCGGGGCGTGCGTCGAGGCCGAACGGGCGCATGTTGCCCAGGTTCAGGCGCAGGATGTCGTGGCCCTCGGCCTCGAGTCGCATCGCCTCGGTGAGGATGGGGCCGCGCACGTCGTAACGGACGTCGCGGAGGCGTGCGGACTGGCGGTACGTGGGCGCCGGGCGGTTGGTGACGGTCGCGGAGTTCTGCATGTGGCCATTCCATCCGCTAAGTGGCACGGCTGGGAAGGTCCACTTCGGACTGAATGGTGAGACCACTTTGTCGAAGGTTCGCGGCGGCCGATACGGGGATCGCTGACGGCCGGTCGTCCGGTGTCGGCGTTGCTCGAACTTTGGTGGCGTCACTGCTATTTTTCCGGGCTGGGTTCGCAGTGATGCCGACGAGTTTCGCACTCATGTCGACAAGGTCCGGCGGGGCCGGGGTCAGCGCCGGCTGTCCCGGCCCGGGCCAGCGGGGCCCGGGCACGCCGCCCCAGGCCCCAGGCCCCAGGCCCCAGGCCCCGGGCCCCGGGCCCCGGCGCCGTCAGACCGTGGGGCCGCGCTGCTTGACGATCTTCTCGGACTCGCCGGCCTCGCGACCCGCAGCCCGCGCGGACGCCAACCGGGTCTCGTGCGCGGTGCGGATGATGTCGGAGTACTTGTCCTTGTGTTCGAGCAGTTCCTCGCGGAACTTCGGCGCCACGGCCTCGGCCTTGCGGGTCCAGTCGTCCATGAGCTGCTCGGCCTGCACGCGGTCGGTGTCGGGGACGTCCGTGTCCTCGGCGAGCTTGGAGTAACGGTAGGCGTAGCGCTCGGCGTTCTGCAGCGCACGCAGCGCCTTGCCCTTGGGGCTGAGCAGCGAGACCGCCACGGTGATCGCCAGGATGATCACGATCACCAGCAGCGAGAGGTTGGTGGGGATCTCCACGACGGCGACGTTCTCGCCCTCGTTGATGAACGGCAGGTTGTTCTCGTGCAGCGCGTGCAGGATCAGCTTTACGCCGATGAACCCGAGGATCGCGGACAGCCCGTAGGACAGGTACACCAGTCGGTCGAGCAGGCCGTCGATGAGGAAGTACAGCTGCCGCAGACCCATCAGCGAGAACGCGGTGGCGGTGAAGACGATGTACGGCTCCTGCGTCAGACCGAAAATCGCGGGGATCGAGTCGAACGCGAACAGGATGTCGGTGGCACCGATCGCCACCATGACCAGCAGCATCGGCGTGAGCAGCCGCTTGCCGTTCTCGCGGGTGAACAGTTTGTCGCCGTCGTAGTGCTCGGAGGCCGGCAGGAACCGCCTGGCCAGCCGGACCATGACGTTGTCGGCCTCGTCCTTGCCCTCCTTGTCCCCGGTGAGCTCGCCCCGGAGTTGCTGGCCGGCGATGAGCAGGAGCGCGATGCCGAACAGGTAGAACACGTCCGACCAGGCCTCGATGATCGCGGCGCCGAGGAGGATGAACACCGTGCGCGAGATCAGCGCGAACGTGATGCCGAACAGCAGCACCTTCTGCTGGAACTCACGCGGCACCTTGAACGACGCCATGATCACCAGGAACACGAAGAGGTTGTCGACGCTCAACGCCTTCTCGGTGATGTAGCCGGCGTAGTACTCGACGGCGTGCGCGGTGTCGCCCACGGCGAAGAACATGAGACCGAACAGCAGGGCCAGACCGACGTAGATCGCGGACCAGACCGCGGCCTCGCGGATGGTCGGCAGGTGCGCCTTGCGCACGTGGAAGAAATAGTCGAAGGCCAACAGGCCCACGATCACCGCGATCGTGATGCCCCAGAGCAGCGGAGTGATCTCCATGGACGGGGAGGGTCCTTTCGTGAGAGACGGCGTGGGACGACAAAGCCCCGTGAGTCTCTCCGCTCACCCGGGCCTTGACCGTTGGTGTGAGCCGCTGTGCCCGGCCGACCCGATCCTCGGGCCCGCGTGCTGACGTCCACAGCGTGATGGATACTCCCCCACTGCCGGTGAATGCTACACGCTGGCGGGCGACTTCTCCGGCCTCGTGACCGCGGTCGCCGCCTACGCTTGGTCCATGTCCCGCACCTCCCGCCCCGGCACCCTGGTCCTGGGGCCGGTGTCGGGTGCCGCGGATCTGGTGGAGGCGATCGTCGAGCGCATCGCGGACGGCGCCCTGGCCGACGGCGACCGCCTGCCGTCCACGCGCACGCTGGCCGAGCAGACGGGCCTTTCGCGCGGCACGGTGGTCCGCGCGTTCGACGAACTCGCCGCCGCCGGCTTCGTGGCCTCCGAACACGGCTCCGGCACCCGCGTCAGCCGGGGCGCTGCGCAGGCCGCCCGCGCGGGTGCCCGGACCCGGCGGAGTGACGGTGCTGCGGCTGAGGCCTCGTCGTCGTCGCCCCTATCCGAGCCCCGTCGGGGGCGATCGCCGCGCGACCTGCGTCCCGGGATCCCGGACGCCGCGCTGGTGGAGGAGCGTGCGTGGCGGTCTGCGGTGCGGGCGGCCGCGGCGCAGGGGCTCGCGGGGGTCAACCCGTGGGAGGAGCCGAGTCCGACGGTGCGCGCGGCGTTGGCGGGGCACCTGCGGCGGCATCGCGGGATCGCCGACGCGGACCCGTTGCTGTTCGACTCGTCGCGCTCGGCGATCGCCGCCCTGTGCGCCGCGTTCGTCGCCGGGCGCGCGCGTGTCGGCCAGTCGCGCCCCGCCGCGATCCCGTTCCACATGGAGGATCCCGGCTACCGCGGCGCGCTGCTCATGGCGCGCGAGCAGGGCCTGGACGTGCACTTTCACCCCGTCGACCCGGACGGCCTCGACGCCGGGTGCCTGGGCGAGACGCCCGCGATCGTGTTCACCACGCCCGCGCACCAGTACCCGCTCGGCCATCGGATGAGCGTCGAGCGGCGGGTCGCGCTGGTGGAGTGGGCGCGGCGGACGGGCTCGCTGGTGATCGAGGACGACTATGACGGCGAGTTCTGCTACGGCGTCGCCCCGTTGCCCGCGCTCGCGACGCTGCCGGGCGCCGAGGGGTGCGTGGCGTACGTGGGCACGTCGTCGAAGTCCGTGGCCCCTGACCTGCGTGTCGCCTGGTGCCTGCCGCCGGCCGGGTTACGCCGCGAGGTCGGGCGGTGGCTGGCGGTGCACCGGCGCGGGCCGTCGTCGCTGCCCGCGGACGCGCTGGGCGGGTTCATGGCCTCGGGCGCGATGGATCGGCACCTGGCGCGGGCGGCGCGGGTGTACAACGATCGGCGCGCGCGCCTGGTGGCGGCGCTGGCGCGCGAGTGCCCGACCGTGGACGTGTCAGGCGTAGAGGCGGGGCTCCACCTGTGCGTGATGTTGCCTGGGTATGACGACGACGACGTGGTGCACGCACTCGAGCGGGCCGGGTGGCGGACGCGCTCGCTGAGTAGCCAGTCCGCGCGGCATCCGGTGTCGGGGCTGGTACTGAGCTATTCGCGGCTGGTCGCGCGGGATGCGGATTCGTTCGCTGTGGCGCTGCGCGAGGTGCTGGCGGCGACGAGTTTGGGCTGATCCGCATCGGCGGGCGCTTCCCATCGCCGCGTCGCTGCTGCCCACCGCTGCCCACCGCTGCATCGCCGCTCCTTTCCCCGGTTGCAAGACATGCCCTCGCGACTGCAAGACACCCGGTGCGATTCTGACCCCGTTCGTCGCACCTGTGGTCTTGCAAACTGGGAGCAATGTCTTGCAACCGAGGGACGCGGGCATGTTTCGGTGCTTAGATTCTGACAGTAGTCAGGTCGCCGCCCGGCGGCCCGGCAGATCGCCGTCCGGGCATTGTGAGCAGGAGCGTGGAGCACATGGAACAGCAGTCACTCGCGGGCAAGGTCGCCTTCATCACCGGCGCGGCCCGGGGCCAGGGGCGCAGTCACGCGGTGGAGCTGGCGCGGCGCGGGGCCCGCATCCTCGCCCTCGACATCTGCGACGACATCGCGTCGGTGCCGTATGCCCTGGCCACAAAGTCGGATCTCGATCAGACCGTCGCCGAGGTGGAGGCGGTCGGCGGTGAGATCGTGGCGGTGAAGGGCGATGTGCGCGAGACCGCCGACGTCGCCGCGGCCGTGGACAGGTGTGTCGAGGCGTTCGGCGTGCCGGACATCGTCGTGGCCAACGCGGGCATCAACCTCCAGCGCGGGCAGGAGCCGGATGCGCAGGTCGCGTTCATCGACACGATCATGGTCAACCTGGTCGGCGTGTGGAACACCGTCCACGCGATCGCGCCGCTGATGGTCGAGCGGGATCAGGGCGGATCGATCGTGCTCATCTCGTCCACGAACGGCCTGACCGGCCGCGGCGGCGACGGCAGCGGCGCCGTGACCGGGTACACCGCCAGTAAGCACGGCGTGGTGGGCATCATGCGCAGTCTCATGATCTGGCTGGCGCCGCACGGCATCCGCATCAACACCATCCACCCGGCCGGCGTGCCCACCGCGATGGTGTCGCACGCCGAGATGCAGGCCTGGTTCGCCGGCAACCCGGCCGGGCACACGATGGGCAACGCGATGCCGGTGCCGATGCTCGACCCCATCGACATCTCGCGCGCGGTGCTCTACCTGGTGGAGGAGTCGGGACGGCACATCACCGGCATCACGCTCCCCGTGGACGCCGGGTTCACCGGCAAGTAGTGCACGTGGCCTCTGCGGCGCCTGACGCCTGCTGCCCGATCACCTGGCCGCCCCGCCGCCTCGCCGCATCGCCACCCGGCCGCGTCGGGAAGAGGGTTCGGCCCGCATCGCCCGAGTGAGTCTGTGCGCTTTCCGCTTCTCGATGGAGCCCTCGGCTCGGCGTGAGTCGCGCGGCCGGGGCGGGAGTTCATCATGGGGAGCGGACGGTGTGGGCCCCTGAGCGGGAGGCGGCGATTCAGCGCCGGCGGGCGGCCCGGGTGCGCAGCCACCCGGCCAGCACGAGCGCCAGCGCGATCAGGCAGAGGTAGGCCAGCGCCCCGCCACGGCCCCACGCCGGGTCGAGCGCGAGGTCCTGCCCACTGCCGTAGACGCCGTTGAGGAACGGCATGAACCGGGTGAGCACGTCGCCGCGCGGCAGCAGGATCACCGCGTTCTCCACGAGCAGCGACCACACGGTCAACACCGCCACCGCCGCCGGCGCGGAGAGGATCAGCGCGCCGATCCCCAGCCCCACCCCGACCGCGCCGAATGCGTAGACCGGCAGTGCCCACAGGAAGCGCACGCCCTCTGGGGTGAACGCGTCGACCTCGGAGTGGACGCCGGGAAAGAACACGGGCAGCGCGAGCATGGTGAGCATCGTCGCGATCCCGAGCAGGACCGCGGCCAGCCCGCCGAGCACCACCCAGCGTGCGAACATACTGGTCAACAGCCTCGGGGAGGCGTACCGGCGGGTCTCGGCGACCGGCCCGGCCTCGCTCTCGGCCTGGCGGTAGGCGGCCGAGACCGCGAACACGGTCACGCCGATCCACAGCAGCCAGTACACGGAGTTGGCGGTGCTCACCGCGGTCACGCCGAGCAGTCCGTCGCGGGTGTTCAGCGACTCGGACACCGCCGCCACGACCAGCGTGATGAGCACGGGCAGCAGCACGCCGAGTGGCAGCGTCAGCCGGAACAGGAAGCTGCGGGGGCCGCCGATCGCGACGGCCTCACCGGAGATGTTGCGCCACAACACCCGGGCGGGGCGGGCGATGCCCACGACCGCCGGGGCACTCATCCGACCACCGCGTGTCCGAGGGCGACGCGCGGCACGTGTGCGGCGAACGCCTCCTCGAGATCGGTGTGGGAGCCCCGCACCCCGGCGACGGTCCCGGCGGTCACGATACGCCCGTCCTCGATCATCACCACCTCGTCGGCGGTCCGCTCCACCTCGGCCAACGCGTGCGAGGCCACCACCACGCACCTGCCCTCGTCCGCCCACTGCCGCAGGCGCCCGCGCATCCACAGCACGCCGGCCACGTCCAGCCCGTTGAGCGGCTCGTCGAGCAGCAGGGTCCGCGGGTTACCCACCAGCGCGGACGCGATCCCGAGCCGCTGTCGCATGCCGAGCGAGAATCCGCCCACCGGCCGGTCGGCCACGGCGGCCAGGCCCACCTCGTCGAGCAGTGCGTCGGCCCGCCCGGCCGGGATCCCGCCGAGTGCCGCGAGCCACCTCAGGTGCCGGCGCGCGGAGTGGCCGGGGGTGAACGCGTCGGCGGACAGGTGCATCCCCAGGTGTCGTACGGGCGCCTCGAACGCGGCGGGGGCCCGGCCGTCGATGCGCACCGCGCCGGCGTCGGGCCTGGTCACGCCGCCGATGCAGCGCAGCAGCGTCGACTTGCCCGCACCGTTGAGCCCCAGCAGGTAGGTCAGTCGCCCGTCGGCGAAGGTGTGGTCGAGGCCCCGCAGTACCTCGCGGCCGCGGAACGCCTTGGTCAGCCCAGCCACTTCGATCATCGCGCTCAGCCCCCGCACGCGACGGGCAACCCGACGGTCCGCACGCCCTCGCACACCGACTGCGTCGACAGTTTCCAGTTGCCGTCGCGCTGGACGAACACCACCCGTGTGCGGATGCTGGGTCGCCCCGCGGACTCGCTGTGCAGTGTGGCGGTGATGGTGTCGCCGGAGCGCTCGACGGGCCCGGTGATGCGCTTCCAGCCCTGCGGGGCGCGGAAGATCCCCAGGTTGTAGACGGTCTTCGGCACCACGACCCCGTCTGCGCCGGCCTCGAGGTTGCGGGCCTTGGCGGCGTCGTCGGCGGGCGTGGCCACGAGCAGGTGGACGATCGCGTTGAGGTCGTCGAGCGTCGGGTCGGCGGTGGTCACCGCGAAATCGGCGGGCAGTGGGCCGGGCGGCGTCCAGCCGGTCACGCGCTCTCCTGCGGCGGGCCCTGCGTCCGCGGCGCGCGCCTCGCCCTGCTCCTGAACTGCAGGCGCCTCATCCTGCGAGCGGCCGTCCTGAGCCGCGTCACCGACGGCCGCGGGGCTGCCGCCGGGCGTGGGAACCGACGAGGGCGCGGGGGCGGCGCCGGTGGCGGGGGACAGTCCACCGCCGTCCTCGGCCGGCGCGGCCGGGGCAGCCGTGGGGGTGCCCGTAGCCGTGGTGCCGGGCGGAAGGCCTGACGACGACGACAACGCCGCCGCATCGCCGTCCACCACGGTCTGGCCGTCGACACTCACCGACCCTCGCGGGTCCACGGCCACCACGATCTCGGCCGGCGGGGCATCGCTGCGGTGAAGGCCGGCCACTCCCAGGGCCAGGAACAGCGAGGAGACGATCGCGGCCACCGCTCCGGAGACCAGGACGGTCGGCCAGTTGATCTCCCGGCCACCCCGGCTCACGGCCCCGAACCGGCCGCTGTCGCCGAACGCGCCGGGGTTGTCGTCGTCGTTCTGGTCACCATCCACGTCGTTATGGTAAGCCTCACCTAACACTGTGCCAACATCGTCGTGCGACGACCGCAATGCCCTGGTCCGGTCCCGGGGTGGAAGTCGAGCGGATGCGTCAGCGGTTGGGCAGTCCTACGGTAAGCCACCATGGGCACTTCGTACTGGCAGCGCAGCACCATCGACGTCCCCGCAGTCGACATCCCCGCCGACGAGCATGTCGACCTGGTGGTCGCGGGCGCGGGCTTCACCGGCCTGATCACCGCGCTCATGGCGGCGGCGCGCGGCCACTCGGTGGTGGTGCTCGAAGCGCGGACCGTCGGCGCGGGCGCCAGCGGGGCGACCACGGCCAAGGTGTCGGTGCTGCAGGGCACGCGGCTCTCCGCCATCCGGTCACGCCACGGCCTGGACACCGCCCGCGCCTACGCCGACGCCAACCAGTACGGCCTCGACTGGTGGGCAGAGTTCTGCGAGACCCACGACGTGGCCGTGCAGCGCCCGCGGGCGGTGACGTTCTCGCGCGGCCTGCTAGGCGGGTCCGCGCTGGGCCAGGAGATGCGGACCCTTCGCGACCTGGGGCTGCCCGCGCGGTGGTACGACCGGATCGACGTGCCGTTCCCCGCCAAGACGGCGGTCGAGCTGCCGGAGCAGCTGCAGTTCGACCCCGCCGAGGCGCTGGCCGCGCTGGTTCGGGCGGTCGAGGCGCTCGGCGTGCGGATCGTGGAGGGCGCGCGCGTCACCGGCCTCGATGCGCGGGGCAGCGGGGACGAGGCGTTCGTCGACGTGACCGTCGACGCGGTGGCGGGCGATGTCGTCGTCGACACCTCCGACGCCTCGGACACCACGACCGCGCGCGGCGCCACCCGCCGCTCCACCCTCACCGCGCGCGACGTGGTACTGGCCACGGCGACGCCGGCGCTCGACCGCGGCCCGTCCGTGGCGACGATGGAGGCCGAACGCTCCTACCTGTGCGCCTTCGACTACCCGGGAGGGCTACCGGGGGGCATGTACGTCTCCGTCGAGAGCCCGGCGCGGTCGCTGCGCGCGGTCCCGGCCGCGGGCGGCGAGGTGCTGCTCGTCGGCGGCAACGGCCACCGCACCGGCTCGGCCGCCGGGACCGCCGACAAGCTCGACTCCCTGCGCGAGTACGCGGAGAAGCACTTCCCGGGCGCGCGCCTCACGCACGGCTGGTCCGCGCAGGACTACCACCCGGTGACGATGCTGCCCCGCTCCGGACCACTGCCGTGGGGACGCGGGCGGGTCCACTTCGCCGGCGGCTACAGCAAGTGGGGACTGGCGGCGGCGCCCGCGGCCGCGGGGGTCATGGTCGACCGCCTCGAGGGGCGCGAACCGCGTACATCGTTCGGTCGGCCCACGATCACCGGCACCGTCCGCGGCGCGGTACCACTCGCGGCGGGGCTACCGGCGCAACTCGCCGCGACCGCGGCGCAGGCGGTCGTACGGCCGCCACGGCCGAGCATCCGGCCGATGGGCCAGGCCAGGGGCGACGACGACGAGACCTGCCGCGTCGGACTGCTGTGCCCCCACCTGGGAGCCGTACTGAGCTGGAACGAAGCGGAGCGGTCCTGGGACTGCCCGTGGCACGGGTCGCGCTTCTCGGCGTGCGGCGAGCTGCTCGAGGGGCCGGCCGCGCGCGGACTCACGAGGTACGACGCCCACCACGAAGGGAGGACGGGATGAGCCCCGCACATCCCGACAGCAGCACACCACGGCCCACGCGGATCGATCAGCCGTGGGGCGAGCGCACCGCCTACGGGCCCGGCGAGGACTGGCCGGTCCGCGTGGACACCCACCTGGCGGACGGCGTGCGCGAGGAGGCCGTGGACCGCTGGGTCCGGACCGCCTCCATCCTGCATTCCAACGGCGACGCGATGGACATGGCGGTGGTCGACGGACGCATCCAGGGGGTTCGTGGGCGGGCCGGCGACCGCGTCAATCACGGTCGCCTGGGCGTCAAGGACCTCTACGGCTGGCAGGCCAACTCCTCGCCGGACCGACTGACCCGGCCGCTGGTGCGGGAGAACGGCCAGCTGGTCGAGACGGACTGGGACACCGCGATGGATCGGGTCGTCGGCCGGACGCGGGAGCTGCTGGACGAGCAGGGGGCCAGTGCGATCGGCTTCTACACCAGCGGCCAGCTGTTCGCGGAGGAGTACTACACGCTGGGCGTGATCGCCCACGGCGGGATCGGCACCAACCACGTCGACGGCAACACGCGGCTGTGCACGGCCACCGCCGCCGCGGCGCTCAAGGCCTCCTTCGGCTGCGACGGGCAACCGGGCTCGTACACCGACATCGACCACGCCGACGTGATCGCCCTGTACGGCCACAACATGGCAGAGACGCAGAGCGTCCTGTGGATGCGGATCCTCGACCGGCTGGCCGGGCCCAACCCACCCGCGATCCTGTGCGTGGACCCGCGCCGGACCCCGGTGGCCGCGCACGCCACCCTCCACCTGGCGCCGCTGCCCGGCACCAACATGGCGCTGATGAACGCGCTCATCCACGAGCTCATCGAGTCCGGCGCCGTGGACCGCGACTACGTGGACTCGCACACGGTGGGCTACGACTCGCTGGCCGGGCAGGTCGCCGACTGCACGCCCGAGTGGGCCGCCGAGATCTGCGGCGTCCCGGCCGGGCGGATCCGGGAGGCCGCGCGGCTGCTCGCGGGCGCGGAGAAGCTGATGTCGACCGTGCTGCAGGGCTTCTACCAGTCGCATCAGGCCGCGGCGGCGTCGATCCAGGTCAACAACATCCACCTCCTGCGCGGCATGCTGGGCAGGCCCGGCTGCGGCGTGCTGCAGATGAACGGCCAGCCCACGGCGCAGAACACCCGCGAGTGCGGCGCCGACGGCGACCTGGCGGGCTTCCGGAACTGGTCCAACCCGTCGCACATCGACGACCTGGCGTCGGTGTGGAACGTCGACCCGATGGCGATCCCGCACTACACCGCCCCAACGCACGCCATGCAGATGATGCGCTACGTCGAGGACGGCTCGCTGCGACTGCTGTGGGTGAGCGGGACCAACCCGGCGGTGTCGCTGCCCGAGCTGCACCGGATCCGCTCGATCCTGTCGCAGGAGCGGCTCACGCTCGTGGTCCAGGACATCTTCCTCACCGAGACCGCCCAGCTGGCCGACGTCGTGCTGCCCGCCGCCACCTGGGGGGAGAAGACCGGCACGTTCACCAACGTCGACCGCACCGTGCACCTGTGCGAGAAGGCCGTAGAGCCGCCCGGTGAGGCCAGGGCCGACCTGGACATCTTCCTCGACTACGCCCGCCGCCTCGATCTGCGCGGCAAGGATGGCAGCCCGCTCGTGCACTGGCACGATCCGGAGTCGGCGTTCGACGCCTGGAAGGAGTGCAGCCGCGGGCGCCTGTGCGACTACACCGGCCTGACCTACGACAAGCTGCGCGGCGAGTCCGGTGTGCAGTGGCCGTGCAACGAAGAGAACCCGGACGGGACCGAACGCCTCTACACCGACGGCCGGTTCTGGGCCCACCCCGATGTGTGCGAGAACTACGGCCGCGACCTGGTCACGGGCGCCCCGAAGAACGCGCGGGAATACAAGGTGTTCAACCCGGAGGGACGGGCGATGCTCAAGGGCGCGCCGTACCTCCCGGCGCACGAGAGACCTGACGACGACCACCCGCTGCATCTGATCACCGGACGCACGCTCTATCACTTCCACACGCGCACCAAGACGGGTCGGGCACCGGAGCTCGACGCCGCCGCGCCCGAGGTGTGGGTGGAGATCAGCGCGGGCGACGCCGCGGCCGCCGGGCTGACCGCCGGCGACTACGCCGAGATCTCCACCCCTCGCGGCCGCGTCCGGGCGACGGTGCGGATCACCGACATCCGCGACGGAGTGCTGTTCCTGCCGTTCCACTACGGCTACTGGGACACCCCGACCG
This sequence comes from Dietzia aurantiaca, assembly GCF_021033825.1. Lineage (GTDB taxonomy): Bacteria > Actinomycetota > Actinomycetes > Mycobacteriales > Mycobacteriaceae > Dietzia > Dietzia aurantiaca. The sequence continues at coordinate 182,548 of NZ_JAIFXZ010000003.1, read as the reverse complement.
GCGACGGCCCGGCTCACGACGCGGCCGGTCGGGCCGCCAACGAGCTCACCCTCACCGACTGGGACCCGGTGTCCAAGCAGCCGATCTTCAAGACCGCGGCCGCCCGGATCACGCGGGTCGCGGACTCGGCCACTGCGGCAAAGGCCCACGGGCCGGGGCACCGGGAGTCCAGGAAGGAAGGCGCGCGATGAAACTCGCACCCGTTCTGCACGAACTCCACCACTCCGAGGTGCGGCTGGGTCGGCAGCTTCTGCTGGTCTCCGAGCGGCACGCCGTCGACCACGAGATCCACCACGTCGCCCGGGACATCGCCGAATGGTCGCGCCGCCACCTGCGGCGGATGGCGGAGGTCGGCGTCGACTACGGGCTCGACCTCGACCCGGCTCCCCGGCTGGAGTCCGGGCCGGCCGCCCGAATCCGCGAGAAGGGCTCGGAGTTGATCGGCCGGCTGCGTGCGCCGGAGCTACTCATGCTCGAGGACCTGCGGAACGTGTATGTGGACGCCTCCGGGGTGCAGATGGACTGGTTGCTCCTCGCGCAGGCCGCCCAGGGGGTGCGGCACATGCGACTGCTCGAGCTGGCCGAGGAGTGCCAGCCGGAGACCCACCGCCAGGCCAAGTGGGCGGAAGCACAGCTCAAGTCCCACGCCACGCAGATCCTGGTCTCCTGACCGGGCCCGGTGCCCGGCTGTCAACCCCGCGACCGGTAGGGGCCACGGAAACGGGTCGTTTCGGGCAGTCTGGAACCGGACAGAAGCGCGGGAGTCGCCGGAACCCGGCGGTGGTGGCCGACCGGCTGCCATGTGCTCCCCTCGACAGGACAGGAACAGCGATGAGCCCCACCGATCATGGTCCGAACCCGTATGTCGTCGACATCGAGGAGGCCACCCTCGAGAACGACAACTACCGGACCACCCTGTGGACCGGATCGAACATGCAGCTCACGGTGATGAGCATCAAGCCGGGTGACGACATCGGGCTGGAGGTCCACGACGATCACGATCAGTTCCTGCGCGTCGAGGCCGGTAAGGGCCGCGTGCAGATGGGCCCGGCGAAGGATCAGCTGGACTTCGAGCGTGAGGTCGGCGACGACTGGGTGATCCTCGTGCCCGCCGGCTCCTGGCACAACGTCACCAACATCGGCGACGAGGACCTCAAGGTGTACTCGCTCTACGCCCCGCCCGAGCACGCTCACGGCACCGTCCACCCGACCAAGGCCGACGACCACCACGACCACTGATCGACTCACGCACCTGACCCGGGGGTCCTGTGGCGGCGTCCTCGCCGCCGCCGGGCCCCCGGCATGACACGCTGATGACGTGAAGACGCCGGTACCCGAATATCTGCTCGAGATCCGCGACGCCTGCTCCCTAGGTGACGACGGCCAACTGGCCGATTACATCCCCGAGCTCGCCGCTGTCGACCCAGATCGGTTCGCCGTGGCGGCCTGCACCCTGGACGGGGTCGTCTACACCGCCGGCGACGCCGACGCGAAGTTCACCATCCAGTCGATGAGCAAGCCGTTCATCTACGCTCTCGCGCTGCGTGACCGCGGGATCAGGCGCGTGCTGGAGAAGGTGGGCGTGGAACCGTCGGGCGACGCGTTCAACGAAATCTCGCTGGAGCCGGAGACCGGCCGCCCGGAGAACCCGATGATCAACATCGGCGCCATCACCACGCACACCCTGGTCGGGCCGCTGGACGCGACCGAGATCGAGCGGGACACGGCGGTCCAGGAGGGGCTCTCGGCGTTCGCGGGCCGCCCGCTCGACGTGGACATCACGGTCCTCGATTCAGAACTGCGCACCGCGTTCCGTAACCGTGCCATGGCAAACCTGGTGCGGGCCGGCGGGATCATCGACGGAGACCCGGACGAAGCGGTCCGCGGGTACACCCGGCAGTGCGCCTACACGGTGACAGTCCGAGATCTCGCGGTGATGGCGGTGACCCTCGCCACCGGGGGAGTCAACCCAGTCACCCGCGAACGAGTGGTCTCGGACGAGGTGGCCCGGCAGGTGCTGGCAGTTATGGCCACCTGCGGCATGTACGACGCGGCCGGAGACTGGATGTCGACCGTCGGTATCCCGGCCAAGAGCGGGGTGTCGGGGGGGATCCTTGGTGCGCTGCCCGCCCAGGTGGGCCTCGGGGTGTTCTCCCCGCGGTTGGACGCACACGGGCACAGCGTCGAGGGGGTGCGTGCGTTCGAGCGGATGTCCCGTGACCTCGACCTGCACCTGATGAACACCGCGGTCACCGACGTGGAGGTGGTCCGCTCGGTGCGTTACGACGAGGCCACCGATCGGCGCACGTTCCGGCTGCAGGGCGCGATGACCTTCGCCAGCGCCGAACTCGTCCTGCGCCGCCTCGCCGAGATCCCGCCCGGCCCGGGCGAGGTGACCATCGACCTGAGCCGGGTGCCCTCAGTTAACACGAGCGCCCGCCGGATGCTGCTCGACGGGATGCGCCGCCTGGCCGCGGACGGTCATACGGTGGGCCTGGCCGACCCGGGCCGGCGACTACCCGACCCGGATCTCGGGGACGGGACGCGGCCCGTTTACCGGCGCGCGGCCCGCTGAACCACGCTCCAGCCGCTGAACCGCGCCCCGACCGTCACACTCGGCGCGACCGGTCACCGCACCCGGAAGTGGGAGCGGTCGGGCTCGGCGAGCAACTCAGCGAGACGGGCGCGGTCGAACGGGAACAGATCGATCGCGCCGCCGGAGTGGAAGTACCAGGAGTTGCACCCGGTGTTCCAGACCGTCGGGCCCATCGCGTCGGCCACCTCGGCGTTGAAGTCCGAGGTCGCCTCCTCGGTCACCTCCACCGAGGAGATCCGGCCGCCGCGCAGCAACCCCAACCAGTGGGCGATGTAGCGGGCGGTGAGCTCCGCGGTGTGCTGCAGGGAGATGGAGCCGGTCGGGGAGTTGGGGCCGAGGACGGTGAAGGCGTTCGGGAACCCCGGGATCGCCGTCATCCGGTAGGCGCGCGGGCCGTGGCGCCACTCGTCGTCCAGAGTCCGTCCGTCGCGGCCGACGATCTTCATGGGCAACATGTAGTTGTGCGCCTGGAATCCCGTCGCCAGCACGATGACGTCGGCCGGGCGCTCGACGCCGTCGGCCGTCCGGATCCCGCCGGGTGTCACCTCGGCGATCGGCGCCGTCACCAGTTCGGCGTGGTCCTGTTGGATGGCGCGGTAGTAGGTCCCCGAGACCACCTGACGTTTGCACAGCGGCTCGTCGGCCGGGGTGAGTCGCGCGCGCAGGTCGGGGTCGCGGACCTGTAAGCGCAGTGAGAACCGCGCGTAAGCCTGCACCGCGCGTCGTCGCCACGACGGCCGGGTGGTGATGTCGGCGAGGATGCCCGACCCCCACTGCAGCGCCGCGTACAGCGCGCGGTGGGCGGTCGGGAACCGCCGGAGGACAGATCCGACGACGATGAGTTGGCGCACTCCCATCGGGGCCCACAGGATCCACTGTGGCGATCGGACGTGATGCGTGACCGAGGCGGCGTCCCGGACGAGGGCGGACACCACCTGGACGCCCGTGGAGCCGGTACCGAGCACCGCGACGCGCCGTCCGGCGGTGGCCAGCCCGTCCGGCCAGCGCGCGGTGTGGACCACCTCGCCGGCGAAGTCCTCGAGCCCGGGGATCGACGGCACCGACGGGTGGTGGAGCACCCCGGTCGCGAACACCACCACGTCGGCGTGGAGCGTCTCGTCGCAGGCTGTAGTCAGTTCCCAGGCGGCGTCGTCCTCGTGCCAGCGGGCGGCGACGACCTCGGTGCTCGTCCGGATGAACCGGTCCAGGCCGAGATCGTCGACCACCCGGCGGTGGTAGCGCTGGATCTGTCGCCCGTCGGCCCACACGTGCGACCAGTCCGGCTTGGGGGCGAACCCGAACTGGTAGAGCTGCGAGGGCACGTCGCAGGTCAGGCCCGGGTAGCGGTTCCAGTGCCAGACCCCGCCCACGTCGGAGCCTTTCTCGAGCACGGTGACGTCGGTGAAGCCCTGCTCGCGGAAGACGTGCAGGGCGGTGATGCCGGCGACCCCCGCCCCGATGATCACCACGCGCGGTTCGCGCCGGTGGGCAGGACTCATACGCCGGCCCCGTTCGCGGACAGCGCGGCGCGGACGGTCTCCGGCGCGGTCCTCATGGAGTGCTCGAACGCCGCCACCCGCCGGGACGCGCTCATGAAGTGGGCGCCCAGACCGGAGAGGTCGGTGGCGGTGGGCAGGATGGGGATGACGGTGGTCCCGCGGGCCCGGACCGCCGCGACCTCGGCGGCCAGGCCCGCGGACATCGGACGCCGGAGGAGTCGGTACTCGACCGCGCCGCCGAAGCCGGGGACGCGGACGCCGGGCGCCGAGGTCATGGGGGCGACGACGTAGATCAGATCCGCGTCCTCGGGCGAGATCAGGTCCACGGAGGCGGACGAGCCCATACCGCCGTCGACGAAGATCCGGTCTCCGATGGCGACCGGAGGCATCCACCCGGGGGTCGACCAGGACGCCCGCAGCGCCTCGCCGACGGTGGCGATCGGCGAGCCCGGTGCGCCGAACACGACCCGCTCGCCGGCCCGCACGTCATAGGCGATCATCCGGGCGGCGCGATGGGGCAGCCAGGAGCCCACCTCGAAGCCGTCGGCCAGCCGCTGCAGCCACGTCATGTCACCGCGCCCGGTGGGGGCCAGGCCGGTGAGGGCGGCCAGACCGGACTGGGTCCGCAGGAGTCCGGGATTGAGCAGTGGCGGCCCGGGAAGCGGCGGGACGCCGGGCGGCGTGGCCGCGATGTGGCTGCGGAGCCGGGGGTCCTCGGCCTCGCCGCGCTGCATGTCCACCAGTTCGTCGATGCCGACGCCGCCGCCCAGCATGGTCACCAGCTCGGCGCCCGCGGAGGTGCCCTGCAGCACGTCGGCGTCGCGGGGCTCGAAGCCGGTCTGCTCGGCCAGCGCGTGGAGGGCGGCGATCGTCCACGCTGCGCCGATCGTCCCACCGCAGCCGATGACGAGGGCGGTTCGGTTCATCCGGGGTCCCTCCTGGGGTGATGGGGTGATCGGGTGGATCGTCGTGTGGTTAGTGATGTTTAACGGTAGCGCCGATCACCCGGCAAGCGGTTCGGTGAACCGGCGGATCGCCGCCACCACCGCGAGGTAGCGCGGCGACCGTACGGCGTCGAAGCCGTGTTGGGCGCCGGGCAACTCCGCGTAGACCACCGGGTTGGTCGAGGCGGCGCGCAGGTGCCTGACCAGCCGCCGGGAGCCCTTGACCGGGGTGTACGTGTCGAGGGTTCCGTGGATGATCGCGACCGGCGGCGCGCCGGTTGCCTGGCGGCGCACCGGGACGGACGTCTCCTTGGTCGCCGGGCCCAGCCGGCCGTAGTAGCCGTACAGACCGATCGCGCCGGCCAGCGAGGTGTCGACGTCCTCGAAGCCCGGCTGGTATTCCGCGTCGCCCGCCGTCAGCGCGGTCATCATCGCGATATGTGCCCCCGCCGAGCTGCCGGCCACCACGATCGGCGTGGTCGCCGGGATGCCGTGGTCCGGCCCCTCGGCGCGGATCCACTTGATGAGCCGCTTGATGTCCACCAGGTGCTGCGGGAACCCCGACTCGGGGGTGGGCGAGAGGTGGTAGGTGGCGCTGATCGCCGCCCAGCCGCGGCGCGCGTGGTCGAACAGCATCGCCCGCGATTCGCGGCTCGGGGCGCCCGCCCGGAAGTGCCCGCCGTGGATGTGGACGAGCACGCCGCGCGCCGGGGCTCCGTCGGCACAGGTGTAGAGATCGAACCGGTTGGCCGCCGGGTCGGGGCCGTAGACCATGCCCCGGCGGGCGCGGACGCCGCGCGGCACGCTCGGCCACGGCGCGAGCAGTACCGCGGGCCAGGGCGTGCGGTGGCGGGGCGAGGGCGGTGTCGTCGTCGTCGACTTTCCCGCCGTCTCTCCCACCACGTCGTGCGGCTCCGCCAGGGCCCGGTCGAGCACGCGCCCGGCGGCGAGCTGCCGAGCCAACACCAGACCCAGTCCCGCGCAGGTCAGTACCGCCATCCCCACGCCGATCACGTCGGACGGGCGCGTGCTGCGGCGGGCCAGCGCCGGGGCTGTCGCCGCACCCACGAGCACGCCGACGTGCAGCGGCAGCTCCAGCGCCGGCAGGCTCAGCACCCAGCCGGCGGTGGCGGCGGCGAAGGGGCGGCGGATCGGAGTGAGCGCGAGCAGCGTCGATCCCGCGGCGGGCGCGAGCACGGCCGGCAGCGGGCGTCGCGGCGGGCGGGGGATCAGCGGCGTCATGTCAGGCCTCCGGCCGGGGTGCGCGTTCCCAGTCGGCCACCGGGCCCGGCACCAGGTCGAACATCGGGTGCGGGCGGGGCTCCGTGAGCCGCTCCAGCCACGCCGGGTCGCGCGCGGTGACCTTGCCGCGCAGGTGTGCCCACTCCAGCGCGAGCTGACCGTCGGTGAGCTCGAGCCGTTCGGCGCCCGCCGGTGCCACGACGCGGGTGCGGTCGAACCGGTATCCGCGCGCGTCCGCTGCATCCGCCAGCGCGTGCAGCCACGTGGCGATGCCCTCGACCGGATCGGGCAGCGTGCGGAACCGCTCGAGCTGCGGGTGGCTGCGATAGCCGGTGGTCAGCCCGCGGAGCACCTTCTGCGCCAGCAGGCCCTCGCGCCACCCGGCGACCAGCGCGGAGCGGTCGAGGAGGTCGGGGTGGATACTCCACAGGCGCACCCGGTGAGTATAGGGCGCGCGGCACGGTGACCGCGCGTGTGCGCACGCCGCGGCGTCGGAGGCTGCGCTCGTATGGTGGTGGGATCGGTTCGGTGACGGTGCGAGACGGAGGCGACGGGCCATGACGACGACGACAACGCCCACACTCGACGACGTGATGGCCGAGCTCGCGGAGCTCGCCGATGCCCGGATCCGGGAGGTCAACGAGCGTCACGGCGACGATCACGCGGTGAACCTCACCAAGCTGCGTGCCGTGGCCAAGAGGGTGAAGAAGAACCATCCCCTGGCGGTCGAGTTGTGGGGCACCGGCGATTCGGCGGCGCGGCTGCTGGCGCTGCTCATCTGCCGGCCGCGGGAGTTCTCGCCCTCCGACCTCGACGCGATGATCCGCGAGGCGCGCACCCGCAAGGTGCACGACTGGCTGGTGGGTTACGTCGTGATGAAGGGCCCGCACGCCGAGGAGCTGCGGGTGGCGTGGCTGGCCGACGCGGACCCGGTCGTGGCGAGTGCCGGCTGGGCGTTGACCGCGGACCGGGTGGTCAAGAAGCCCGAGGGTCTGGACCTGCCCGCGTTGCTGGACCAGATCGAGGCCGAGATGGCCGGGGCGCACGAGCGACTGCAGTGGGAGATGAACACGACGCTCGCGCAGATCGGGATCGAGAACCCGGACCTGCGGCCGCGCGCGCTGGAGATCGGCGAGCGGCTGGGCGTCCTGCGGGACTACCCGACGCCGGCCAACTGCACGTCCCCGTACGCGCCGGAGTGGATCACCGAGATGGTGCGCCGCAAGGAGGGCTGACGCGGCCGCCCACTGCCGCCCACTGCCGTCGAGTGGTCGGAGATCACGGCGTTCAGTGATCGCCACCTGGGAAAACGTGAAGGGGTTTGACCAAGCGGCGGTTGCTGAGGGGCCGGCCGGTGTGGAGATCGGCATCGCGGTCGGCATTCCGGACGGCCTCGCGGTAGAGGATGTGATGGGCCCGGGCGACGGCGGCGTCCTCCGCATCGGGCGATCGGGTTGGGACCGGCGGGCCTTCGAGGGCGGCCGGGAGCGCGGCGTGCAGCTCGGATGTCAGCGCCTCCGTGCTGACGCGGGCCGGGTCGTACGACGCGGCTCCGGGGCCCCACTGCTGCACGAGATGGCCGATAGCGGGGATGACCGGCGGGAGGCCCAGGTCGCGGCACAGCTCCAGCCAGCCGGAATGCGTGCCGTGGCGGTGCGGCAGCACGAGCGCGTCGAACCCGGCGAGTGCCGCGCACAGGTCGGCATCGGACAGGTGCTCGTGCTCGCGGATCTCGACGGCCGGCCCGAGTCGGTCGAGTTCGATCGCCGCGGCGTGCCGGGGGTGGCCGGGCTCGCGGGCCGCGGCCAGCGCATCTGATCGGACCATCATGACCAGTCGCGTGCCCGGCGGCAGGGCCGCGGCCAGCGGGTGCAGCAGTTCCTCGACGGCGACCCCGGCCCGCAGCGAGCCCAGCACCACGCCCACCGCGCGAGGCGCTGGTTCCCTGGTACGCGCGTGCTGGTCGCAAAGCGTGTCGAGCCGACCCCGACGGTGCGGCTCGGTGATCTCGGGCGGCATGAGCCGGGGATGCGGGATGACGTGCGCGTCCACGCCCCAGTGTCGGCGGATCTCGGCGGCCGCGCCCGCGGTCAGCGTGATGACGGCATCCGCGCCGCGGACCAGGTGTCCGGTGCGCTCGAGGTGCGCCGCGGGGTCGGGCTCGTGGGGGTTGGTCAGATCGTGCACGGTCACCAACAGCGGCAATCCGCGCGCGCCGACCGCGGCGACGAACTCCGCGACCTGCCCGGGGGTGCGGTGCTCGTAGCCGAAGTGAACGTGGACGAGGTCGGCGCCGTCGAGCACCTCGGGGCGCTCCGCGGCCTCCAGCGCCGGGTGCGGCCACCACCGCGCGGGCTCGGCGGGGTCGAGTACGGGATCGGCCAGCACCTCGACGCCGGCGGCCGGGCCGACGGCGTGCCGGACGTAGTCGTGGCCGGCGGGGATGGACAGGACCCGGATCCGTGGGGTCGAGGAGGGGCCGGAGGTCACCCCGCCACCGTGCCCGCCGACGCACGCCGTCGCCACCGCTTGCCGTCGCGGCTGGCCGTGTCAGCCGGTTGCCGCCTCCCCCGGCCCTGCCTACGCTCGCCCCGATGAGCACTCCGGATCAGCCCACGGTCATGGTGATCGGGAACTGCCAGGCCGACGTCTACCGTGACCTCCTGCGCACCTCGCAGGAGGTCGGCGTGATCGATGTCCGACCGGTGTACGAGATGACGGCCCGTGACCTCCCGCGCCTGCACGCAGACCTTGCCCGCACTGATGTGCTGATCGTCCAGCCGATCCGCGACGACTACCGCGACCTGCCCCTGGGCCACCGCCAGCTCGCGGCGCGACTCCCGACGTCGGCCTCCGTGGCTCTGGTGCCGGTGCTGCGCTACGCCGGTCTGCACCCGTACCAGGTGCTGGTGCGCCCACCACGGGATCGCTCGCTCGTCCCACCGATCGCGCCGTACCACGACCTGCGCACCCTCGTGGCTGCCGCGACCGGCGACCACGATCTCCTCGTGGCCGCTCCGACCACCGAGCAGGCCCGGGCCTCGGCGAGTGAGTCCGTCGAGGCGCTGCGTGTCCGCGAGCATGCCCACGGTGCCCTGTCCGTCTCGGATCTCCTCGAGGGCTACCCGCGCTGGCACACCATCAACCACCCCGACCGGCAGGCGCTGGCCACGGTGTTCGACCGCATCCTCGGGCACCTGCCCGCCGGCCTGCTCTCGGATCCGCCCCGGATCAGCGACCGCGAACCCCTGGGCGCCACCCGCGCTCCCGTCGATCCCGCGGTGGAGCGTGCGCTGGGTCTGCCCGAGACCGGGCCCCGCGACTGGCTGGTCGACGGCGTGCCGATACCTGAGCGCGAGATCGTGGACGCCCACCTCGCCTGGTACGCCGCCACCCCGGGCGTGGTCGACGAGGGCCTGCGCAGGCACGCGGCCCGCATCGAATTACTGGGGCTGATGCCCGCGTGATCAGCGCCGACACCGACACCGACGCCGACGTCCCGGCCGACCGGCCACCTCTCACGGTCGCCCTGGGGCCACCCGAGCACGGGGTGACCCGCTTCGCCGTCGACTGCGCCCGCGCCGCCGGGACCACGCTGATCGAGGTCGCCCACGTCGACGACCTGCCCGCCGCCCTGACCGGGCACCCCGGTACGCCCGTGCACCTGCACATCACCGATCCGCTGTTCGGCTCGACACCTGACAAGGCCGCCGGAGTGGTCGAATCGCTGGCGCGTGACCGACCCGTCGCGGTGACCCTGCACGACGTCCCGCAGCCGGCCGAGGGCGCCGAGCGATGCCGGAGCCGGGCCCGGGCCTATCGTCGAATCGCGGCCGCTTCGGGCCTGGTCATGGTGAGTTCCGAGCACGAGCACCGACTCTGCGCGGACGAGGGCATCGCCGTCGACGTCGTCGTCCCGCTGCCTGTTCCCGCGCTGCCCACCCCGGCCCGGACGGGAGCGGCGCCGACCGCTCATGCCGCCCCCTCCCTCGACCCTCGCTCGGTGGGCGTCTTCGGCTTCCTGCACCCGGGCAAGGCGGTTGACGTGGTCGCGGAGGCCGTCGCGCGGCTCGCGGCCGACGGCGACGACCGCGTGACTTTACGCCTGTTGGGCGCGCCGGCCGAGGGGCACGAGGACTACGTGGCCGCCGCGCTGGAGACCGTGCGCGCCGCCGGCGGCCGGGCGGAGGTGACGGGGCGGATCGACGACGACGAGCTCGCCGGCACGCTCGGCGGGGTGACCGTGCCGGTCGCCCTGTTCCGAAACGTCTCGGCCTCGGGCTCCCTCAACACCTGGGCCGCCGCGGGCCGCCGCCCCCTGGTCAGCGACTCGGACTACACCCGGGAGATGGAGCAGATCCGGCCGGGCTCCCTGCTGCTGGCCAGCGGCGCCGATCTGGCCGCGGACCTGGCCGCGACGCTGCGCGCACTCCTCGACGACCCCGCGCCCACCGTGCGCGACATCCCGCCGCCGGGCTTGGACGAGCTCGGGCGGGCGTACGTGCGGGCCTGGCGGGGGTGGCTCACATGAACGGCAGGCCCCCGCTGAGCGTGGACGTGGTGATCCCGTACTACCGGGACCAACGGATGCTCGACCGGATCCTCGCCGCCCTGAGCGGGCAGCGCGGACTCTCCGGGGTCGGGCTTGAGAAGGCGGTGCGCGAACCGGTCGGGAACGACCCGGCTGGACGTGTGCCGGCGGGGCTCGTGCCGGCGGGGCCGCTGGCCATGCAGGTGATCGTCGCGGACGACGGGTCACCCACCCCGCCCTCCGTGCTGCCCGAGGTCACGGTGGTGCGCCAGGACGATCGGGGTTTTCGCGCGTCGGCCGCGCGGCACCTCGGTGCGCAGGCGGGCAGCGGCGAGCTCCTGTTGTTCCTGGACGGCGACACCGTCCCCGGGCCCGACTACGTCGCCACGATGGCCGCCGCCCTGACCGACGCTCCCGACCTGCTGGTCGTGGGCCGCCGCCGATACGGGCGCTTCGGCCCGGCCACTACAGCAGTGGAACCGGAGGCGATCCTGTCCGATCCCGCCTGGCCCGCCGCGTTCTATACCGAGACCCACAACCTGACCCGCGGCGAGGGCCTGTGGCGCGGAGTCCTGTCCGCGGTGTGCGGCCTGCACCGCAGCCTCTACGACCTCGCCGGGGGATTCGATCCGGGCATCATCGGCTACGGCGGCGAGGACTGGGACCTGGCCTGGCGCTGCGAACAGGCCGGCGGTCGTCTGCGCTACCTCCCCGACGCCGTGGCGTGGCACGACGGCCCGGACTGGGCGGGCCGCGCAGACGCCGCGGACGGCCGGGACGACGTCCGACACCTGGCCCAGAAGAATGCCGAGACCGCCCGCCTGGCACCGCTCATCGCCTCGCCCTACACGCGCCCCGCCGGCGGGATCTTCGCCCTCCCGTCCATCGCGGTCCACGTCCATGCCGCGGGGTCTGCGTTCTCCGGGGCCGGCTCCGCCGCCGCGACCTGCGTCTCCCTGCTGCGCTGGGGCGATGTAGTCGTGACCGTCGACCCCGCCACCTCGGACTCCGGGGTGATCGCGGGCCTGTTCGGCGAGGACCCACGGGTCGATGTGGGGGAGCGCGGCCGGTGGTGGCGGCGCGGTGGGCAGGGGGCGGGTCCTCGTCGTCGTCCCGACATCCTGGTCGACATCCACCGCCCTTGTGCGCTCGGGGATCTCCCCGTGGAGCGGTTGCGCGCACTGTGCCCACCCGTCGGGAGCGTGAGGATCGACGACGACGAGGGCCGCACCCTCGCCTACGTGCGCAGGTCGCGAGCACTGGCGCGCGAGCAGGAGTGGGGTGAGCGGCCGCCCGACCCCGTGTGGGTCGCGGCGCGGGACCTCGGGATCAGGCCACCTCGCGACGACGGAACAGGAGTGCGACTCGAACGCGTGGTGGGTGGCTGGTGAGAGCCGGGGGTGTCGCTCCGGTGGCGGAGGGCCCCCCGGGGGGCCACGATCGATGACCTGGCACACCCGGAGGGCCCGGGGAGCTCCGTCAGCGGCAGGGGGATCGTGGACATCCGAAGTGAGGACCGGCTGGACATCGCCGTGATCGGCCCATCGAGGTTCCCCATCCGCGAGCCGTTCGCCGGCGGTCTCGAGGTGGTGGTGGCCAAGGAGGTGCGGGCCCTGCGCGACCGCGGGCACCGCGTCACCCTGTTCGCGGCGGCCGGCAGCGAGGACCACGACCGGCGGTTCGAGTTCACGACCATGGCCGCGGCCACCGGCTTCGGCGACAGCTTCTATCCGCCCGGCGGCTACGAGGCCGACGCGGCCGAGTTCGACCGCCTGATGGACCACCTGGCCGGGTCCACGTTCGACGTGATCCTCAACCACAGCCTCAGTCACGTCCCGCTCGTGCGGGCCGCCGACATGCCCGCGCCCGTGATCACGACGCTGCACTGCCCGCCCCTGGCTGCGATGCAGGAGGCGTTCGACCGGCTCGGGTCCGCGACCGGGCAGGTCCTCGCGGTGAGCCGCTCGGTGCTGAACTCGTGGCAGATCCCGCACGGCGCCGAGGTCCTGCCCAACGGCGTCGACATGAAGATCTGGTCGCCCCGACCCGCGCGCCCCGGTCCGCACCGAGCAGTGTGGATGGGGCGGATCGTGCCCGAGAAGGGGCCGCACCTGGCCGTGGAGGCGGCCCGCCGGGCAGGCCTGGAACTCGATATCGCGGGCCGCGTCGGCGACCGCGATTACATGAACAGAATCCTGGCCCCACGACTGCACGCGGCCGGCGAGGCCGTCCGCTTCCACGGACCGCTCGGCCGGGACGCGTTGGTCCCGCTGGTGGCCGGGGCATCGGTCGCGCTGGTGACCCCCTGTTGGGAGGAGCCGTTCGGACTCACCTCCGTCGAGGCACTGGCCTGCGGCACCCCGGTCGTCGCGCTGGCCCGCGGCGGCACCCGTGAGATCCTCAGCGGACAGCCCGGGGTGGTACTGGTCAAACCGGGCCCCGACCCGGCGTCGGCGCTGGCCGCGGGCATCCCCGCCGCGCTGACCATGGACCGGACCGCGACCGCCCGGGCGGCGGCCGCGGCCTTCTCCCACGACGCCCGCATCGACTCCCTCGAGGCCCGGTTGCGCGGACTGCCTGTGGGGGCGGCCCTGTGATAGGTATCTACGCCCACCATCAGGGCAGCGGCCACCTGCAGCGGGCCCTGGCGGTGGCGGCCGAACTCCGTGACGAGGTCACCATCCTCACCTCGGCGCCGGTCGCTCCCGGCATGAACCCCGACCCGAAGCGCGTGCGCATCCTGCCGTTGCCGCTGGACCACGACGGGTCGGCCACGGGAGTCGCCCCGACCGCCGGGGGCCGCCTGCACTGGGCGCCGGTGCACCAGCCGGGTCTGCGCCGCCGCATGGCTCTTCTCGCCGAATGGATCGACCGCACCGAGCCGGCGCTGCTGTGGACCGATATCTCCGTCGAGGTCACCCTGGCCGCCCGGCTCACCGGCACCCCTGTCGTCGCCACGGTTCTGCCGGGCCGCCGCGACGACGCCCCGCACGCCCTGGCCCACGGCGTGTGTTCGGCCCTGGTCGCGGGCTGGCCACGCTCGGCCGGCGCTCCCGTGCCCGCGGGCGCGGACCGACCCCTTGTCCCGGTGGGCGGGGTCTCCCGATTCGCGGGCCGGGATCCGGCAGACGCGCGCTCCGTTGCTCGCGGGCGGGGCCGACCCCGGGTGCTGCACCTGCGCGGCTCCGGCGGCGACGCCGCGGACCCGCGTTGGGACGCGGTTCGCGCCCAGCTGACGGAGGTTGACTGGGAGTCGCTCGGTGGGCCCGGCGGCAGATGGGTCGCCGACCCGTGGGACGAGATGTGCCGCGCGGACGTGGTGGTCAGCGCTGCCGGGCAGAGCTCTATCGCCGACCTCGCCGCCGCCGACGCCCACGTGGTGGCCGCGCCCGAGGCGCGGCCCTTCGACGAACAGGATGCCACCGCGGCCCACCTCGAGCGGGTCGGACTCGGCGCGGTGGTCCGACGCGAGGACTCCGTGAAAGACCTCGTCGCCGCGGTGCGACGGGCGCTCGAGCGGGCCCGATCCACCCCGGGCTCAGGGTCCGGTCTGCGGGAGGCATGGGAGGTCGACGGCGCAGCACAACGGCTGGCCGGGGTGCTGGAGTCTGTCGCTCGGGAGCCCGACGCGCCGAGGCCCTTCGTGCTGGAGCCCGTCGCGCAGGGGCTTGTCGCGCAGGGGGCCGGGCGATGAGCGCGGGGGCCTCGATCGCCGTGGTGACCGTGTGCACTCCCGGGCGCATTGACCACCTGCGCTCCCAACGCGAGGCTCTCGCGGCGAACCTGCCGGAGGCCCGGCACGTGGTGGTGCTCCCGGAGCGTCCCGGCAGCGCGGAGCTGGCTGCCGAACTTGCCGAGCTCGGCGCCATCACGGTGGAACTCCCGGCCGGGCCCGACCTGCCCGTGGCGCGATCACGCAACCTCGGCGGAGACCGCGCGGCCGAGCTGGGGGTGGACCTGATCGTCTTCCTGGACGTGGACTGCATGCCCGGCCCGGACCTCGGCTGCCGCTACGCCGAGATCCCCGACGGGGCCGTGGGCCTGGGACCGGTCACCTATCTGCCCGAGTACACCGGCGCTCCCGACCCGGCCGACCTGCCCGGGCTCACGGACCCGCATCCTGCGCGCGATTTCCCGGCCCGGGGCACGCGTCCGCTGGAGCCGGACGAGTACGGGATGTTCTGGTCACTGTCCTTCGCCCTGCGGCCCGGGTTGTGGCGGTATATCCGCGAGGACTTCGGCGGCTTCGACGAGACATTCACCGGCTACGGCGCCGAGGACACCGACTTCGGGCGCCGACTGCTCTACCGCCGCGTGCCCGTGGTGCTGGTCGCGGGGGCGCACGCCTATCACCGCTGGCACCCCGTGTCCGAGCCGCCGGTCGACCACCTGGACGACCTGCTCCGGAACGGCGCCCACTACGCCCGGCGCTGGGGGGAGTGGCCGGCGCCCGGCTGGTTCGCCGAGTTCGAGCGGAGGGGGCTGGTCCGCCGGGACGGTGAGGACTGGGTGCGCACGGGCGACTGACGCCGGGTAGCCGCTGGGCCCGTCGGCGCTCTGACCTGGGGCGACCTGCACGCCGCGAGCAGGGCACCCCGGGGCGGTGTCAGCCGAGGAACGCCTTGTCCGAGAGCGTGGCGCCCTTGATGTTGGCGAACTCCTTGAGCAGATCCTGCACGGTGAGCTTGGACTTGGTGGCGGCGTCGGACTCGTAGACGATCCGCCCCTCATGCATCATGATCAGCCGATTGCCCAGCCGGATCGCCTGCTCCATGTTGTGCGTGACCATGAGCGTGGTGAGCCCGCCCTCGCGGACGATCCGCTCGGTGATGGTGGTGACCAGCTCGGCGCGCTGCGGGTCCAGGGCAGCGGTGTGCTCGTCGAGGAGCATGATCCGCGGCTGTGTGAACCCGGCCATGAGCAGCGAGAGCGCCTGCCGCTGCCCGCCGGACAGCAGCCCGACCTTGGCGGTGAGGCGATCCTCCAGTCCCAGCTCGAGCATCGCGAGGTCCTCGGTGAACCGGGCGCGCCGCTTCTTGTCGAGGCCCGGCCGCAGCCCCCGCCGCTTCCCCCGCAGCAGCGCGAGGGACAGGTTCTCCTCGATGGTGAGGTTCGGCGCGGTCCCCGCGAGCGGGTCCTGGAAAACCCGGCCGACGTACTTCGCGCGCTTGTAGTCGGGCATCCGGTTGACGTTGACACCGTCGATCTCGATGACCCCGCTGTCCACCGGCAGCCGCCCGGCCACGGCGTTGAGCAGGGTGGACTTGCCGGCACCGTTGGAACCGATCACGGTGACGAAGTCGCCCTCGGCCAGCGTGAGGTCGAGCCTGTCGAGGGCCCGGCGCTCGTTGACGGTGCCGGGGAAGAACGTCTTGGAGATGGAGTTGACGGTCAGCATGGCGGGGTCACCCTTCTCCTGTCGCGGACCCGGCGCCGGAACCGGCCCCGGTACGTGCTGGGCTCGAGCCCGCCGCGACCGCGGCCCCGGGGGTGTCCCGCGGCTCGCGGCCGGAGCCCGGGGTACCGGTCAGGGACCCGACGGCCCGCCCGAACGGGCCCAGGAGCCCCCTCCAGCGGGGGAGCAGCAGCGCGATCACGACGAGCAGCGCGGTGATGGCCTTCATATCGTTGGGGTTCAGACCCACCTCGAGCGCCGCGAAGATGATCAGGCGGTACAGGACGGCGCCCACGACCACGGCGAACACCGCGAGCCACAGGGTGCGCTGGCTCAGCACGGCCTGGCCGAGGATTACCGAGGCCAGGCCCACCAGGATGAGACCGATGCCCATGGAGATGTCGGCGAACGCCTGGTACTGGGCGATGAGGGCACCGCACATTCCCACGAAGCCGTTGGAGATGGCCAGCGTGAGGGTCTTAGTGAAGTCGGTGGAGACACCGAACGAGGAGATCATGGGGCCGTTGTCGCCGGTGGCGCGGATGGACAGCCCCAGGTTGGTGTTGAGGAACCAGATGACGACCAGGCCGAGCAGTATGACCGCCACGGCCAGGATCCCCACGCCGCCCCACGTACCGAGGAGCCCCGCGTCCTTGAGGGGTGTGAACACGGTGTCCTGCCGCAGGAGCGGGACGTTGGCCCCGTCCATGATCCGCAGATTGACCGACCACAGGGCGATCATGGTGAGGATGCCGGCCAGCAGACCGTCGATCTTGCCCTTGGTGTGCAGCAGCCCCGTGACCGTGCCGGCCAGGAACCCGGTGACGAACCCCGCGAGGGTCGCGAGCACCGGGTTCCAGCCGGCGAGGATGGCGATCGCCGCGGTGGCGGCGCCGGTGGTGAAACTGCCGTCGACGGTGAGGTCGGGGAAGTTGAGCACACGGAAGGTGAGGAACACCCCCAGCGCCATGACCCCGTAGATGAGGCCTACCTCGACGGCGCCGATCACTTGCGGTCAGCCTCGGCGAGGATGGCCTCGGGAATGGTCACGCCCTGGCGCTCGGCGGCGTCCTCGTTGACCACGTAGGTGAACTCGGTGGCGGTCTCCACCGGCATGGTGGCCGGGTCCGCGTCGTCGCGCAGGATGCGCAGCGCCATCTCACCGGTCTGGCGACCCAGCTCGGTGTAGTCGATGCCGATCGTGGCGACGGCGCCGCCCTCGACGGTGCCCTCCTCGGCGGCGATCACGGGGATCTGCTTGGACTCCGCGATCTGGACCAGCGAGGCGATGCCGGAGACGACCATGTTGTCGGTCGGGACGTAGATCGCGTCCACGTCGCCCAGGGCCTCGACGGCCTGCTGGATCTCGTTGACGGTGGTGACGGTCTGGGTGGAGATCTCCAGGCCCAGCGGCCCGGCGGCCTCCTCGGCCTGGTCGACCTGCACCTGCGAGTTGACCTCGCCGGAGGCGTAGACGATGCCGACCTTCTCGGCGTCCGGCACGATCTCCTTGAGCAGCTCGAGCTGCTCGGTGATCGGGGCGGCGTCCGAGGTGCCGGTGACGTTGGCGCCCGGCTCTTCCATCGAGTCGACCAGCTCGGCCTGGACCGGGTCGGTGACGGCGGTGAACAGCAGCGGGACGTCGGTGATGTTCTGGGCCATCGCCTGGGCGGCCGGGGTGGCCACGGCCAGCGCCAGATCCAGGTCGTCGCCGGCGAACTGCTGCGAGATGGTCAGCGCGGTGGCCTGCTCGCCGTTCGCGTTCTGCTCGTCGAACTCCGCGTCCACCCCGGCGTCCTCGAATGCCTGGATGAACCCGGCCGTCGCGGCGTCGAGTGCCGGGTGCTGGACGAGCTGGTTGATGCCGATCTTGTAGCTCTCGGAGCTGCCGCCCTCCCCGCCGTCGTCGCCACCGGAGCAGCCGGTGAGGACGAGCGCCGAGGTGGCCACCAGTCCGGTGAGGAGCTTCGCGCGTGAGAATGCCATGTGCTACGCCTTGTCTACGTCTCACGAGTGACCGTGAGGGGCCGGATGCGTGAACTTACTGGCCTCACAGGGTACTCGGTAGGTACGACGCGGCATGGCCGGACTCTCCTCACCGGCCGTGCGCGATGCCCGCTCCGCCTATGACGCGGCGGTTTCCGCCTCGGCTAGTTCCTGCTTCCAGGTGCGGAAACCTTCCTCGCTGCGGCCCCGCCGCCAGTACCCGGAGATCGAGGCCCGCGCGGCGGGCACGCCCCGTTCGCGACGCAGGTACGGACGCACGTGCTTCATCACGGTCTCGGCCTCGCCGTGGACGAATACCTGCACGTCACCACCGGGCCAGGACAGGCCCCGGACCGCGTCGACGAGCGGTGCCTCGCCGTCGATGACCTCCGCGCCGGCGTCCGCCGAGGAGGCCCCGCGGTGCAGCCAGGTGATCTCCACGCCCGCCGGCGCGGTCAGCGCCAGTTCATCGGCGCGGCCGCCCACCTCCAGGAACACCGCTCCCTTGGCGTCGGCCGGCAGGGACTCCAGCGCGGCGGCGATCGCCGGGACCGCGGTCTCGTCGCCGGCGAGCAGGTGGAAGTCGGCCGCCGGGTCGGGCTGGTAGCCGCCGCCCGGACCGCGCACGGCGACCTCGGTGCCGGCCGTGACGGTGCGAGCCCAGGGCCCGGCGACGCCCTGGTCGCCGTGGACCACGAAGTCGATCCAGATCTCGCGCGCCGCGGCATCGACCCGGCGGACGGTGTAGGTGCGCACCACCGACTCCTCGCCGTGCGGCAGCTCGAGCTTGACGTAGCTGTCCGTCTCCTCGCGGGCCGCGAACCCGTCGAATCCCTCACCTCCCAGAATCACCCGCACCAGGTGGTCGCTTACCTGCTCGGTGCGAAGAACGGTGAGGGTGACCGGGGTGCGGGACTTGGGGCTGGTGGACTGAGGGGCGCTGGCCAACGGAACTCCTGACATGCTGAAAAAGAGACAGTTAGGGCAGCCTATCCTTTTTCGGGGATTCGTGCCGTCGGCGGGGGATCGCTCGGCCCGCGGCTGTAGGTTCGGTGCAGTGCCCCGGAATCGTCCCACCCCTGACTATGTGACCGGACCGGTCACGCGAGTCCTACGGATCGCGTCGCTGCTCGGCATCGTGGCGCTCACCGCCTACGTCCTCGTGCGGTACCCCGCGCTGCCGGACGTCGTCCCGACGCATTTCGATTTCCGCGGCCAGCCCGACGACTTCGGCAGCAGGTCGAGCCTCCTGTGGCTCGCGGGCGGCGGGCTGGCGCTCGGCCTTCTCACGGCGTGGCTGTCCACCAAGCCGGACGTGCTCAACTACCCCGGCGAGATCACGGAGGCCAACGCCCAGCGGATCTACCGCGAGGGCGAACGGATGATGGTGTGGGTCCTGGCCGGCCTGACGGTGGTCTACCTGGGAATCTGCCTCCAGACCTTCGCCGGCGCGGGATCGGCCGTCCTCGTGGTGGGGCTCGTCGTGCTCATGGGCTCGACCCTCGCCGGTCTCATCCGCCTGTCCATCGCGGACAGCCCGGGTTAGACCGCACGCCCCCGCCGGTCAGCGCCCCGGGGCCGCAGGGCGACCACCTCGCCGTCGGCACCCGCCCGCGCGCCCAGCGCGGCGAGGCGCCGGTCGAGCACGTCCGGCGGCGGATTGTGGTGGCCCAGATGCACGCCCACGACCGCGGTGACCCCGTCCACCGCGCCCACCTCGCGCAGCCGGTCGAGCATCGCTCCGAACCGCGGCAACCCCAGGTGGGACGCCGAGATCTCCTCGCGGTCGCCGAGGGTCTCCTCGAGGAACACCGCGTCGAACCGTGCACCGCGCACGGTCTCGAACCAGTCCGGCTCCCACGGCCCGGTGTCGGTGGCCCACAGCAGGCGCGCGCCGTCGGGGCCGGTGATGTCGTAGAGCACCGCGTCGCCCCGGCGGAACACCTGGTGCTGCGCAGGCAGCACGCGCACGTCGTACCGGCCCACCCGCACGCGATCCCCGGCGGCCACCGGCGTGAAGCGCACCGGATCATCCGGCCCCACCCACGGCCGACACACCTCGAGCGCGTCCGCGGGCCCGACGATCTCGAGCTCACCCAGCCCCTCGACCCAGGACCGCATGAGCAGTGCCTGGGGTCCGAGGTGATCGAAGTGGGCGTGGGTGATGAGCAGGTGCGTGACGCCGGCGAGTGTGCGCCCGTGACGCACCACCGCGCCGGGGGTCTCGGGGCCGCAGTCGATGAGCAGGTCGTCGTCGACAAGCGCGGAGGTCTGGCCGCGCACCACGCCGCGCGCTCGTGCCGCCTCGCACGAGGCGCATCGGCAGAACGGCGACGGCCACCCGTCCGCCGCGCCCGTGCCGACCAGCAGGACCTCTATCACGCCGGCCCCCGCACCGGCAGCACCGCGGGCCCGTCGGCGCGACGCACCACCTCGACGCGCGCGCCGTAGACCTGCGCGATCCGCTCGGCCGTGAGCACCTCGCCGGGCCGCCCGTCGGCCACCACGCGCCCCCGGTCGAGCAGCACCAGGCGCTCGCCGTACTGCGCCGCGGAGGTGAGATCGTGCATCGCCGCGACCACCGTCAGCCCCGTCTCGCGACGCAGGGAATCGACCAGGTCGAGCACCTGTTGCTGGTGGCCGATGTCGAGCGCGCTGGTCGGCTCGTCGAGCAGGAGGACGCGCGGCTGTTGGGCGAGCGCGCGGCCCAGGACGACCCGCTGGAGCTCGCCGCCGGACAGGGTGGTGGCGATGCGCCCGGCGAGATCGTGCAGGTCGAGCCTGTCGATGACGGTGTCGACGACGACGACGTCGTGGGCCGACTCCGTCCCGAACCGCGGGATATAGGGGGTACGTCCCAGGCTGATCAGTTCGCGGGCCGTCACGCCCTCGGGGACGACCGGCCGCTGCGGCATCAGCGCGACGGTGCGGGCGACCCGGCGACGTCCGCCGCGCCGCGGGGTGACGCCCTCGACCTCGAGATGGCCCGTCGAACCAATGAGGCCCGCCAGAGCGAACAGCAGGGTGGTCTTGCCGGAACCGTTGGGACCGACCAGCGACACCCACGCGCCGGCGGGGACCGACAGGTCGACGCCGTGCAGGACCGGCGTGTTGTCGCGGGAGACGTGCAGGTCACGGCAGGCGACGGCGGGCTCCCCGGCGCGGGGCGTGGCGGCGTCGGGTAGGCGCGGCGCCTCGTCGTCGGTCATATCTGCCCCCGGCTGCGGCGAAGGACGAACAGGAAGAACGGGGCGCCGATCGCGGCGGTCACCACGCCGATCGGCAGCTCGGCCGGACTCATGGCGGTGCGCGCCGCGACGTCGGCCAGGACCAGGAACGCCGCACCCACCAGCAGTGACACCGGCAGGAGCAGGCGGTGGCCGGGGCCGATCACCATGCGCACCGCGTGCGGGATCACGATGCCGACGAACCCGATCAGACCCGAGACGGACACCACCGCGGCGGTGCCGAGCGTGGCCACGCTGATGAGCACCAACCGCACCCGCGACGGGGAGATGCCCAGGGTCGCGGCCTCCACGTCGCCGACCGCCATCACGTCGAGCATGCGGCGGAACAGGAAAATCACTGCGACCGACACGATCACGTACGGCAGGACCCGCGTGACGTCGGCCCAGCCGCTGGTGGTCAGCCGGCCGAGCATCCACGAGTAGACCTGTCGCAGCGTGTCGTCGTGGCGCTGCATGAAGAAGGTCTGGATGGCGCTGGCGAACGCGGCCACGGCCACGCCGGCGAGGATGATCACCACCTCGGTGCGGCCACCGCCGACACTGCGGCCCAGCGCATAGGTGGCCAGGACGGCGATCATGCCGCCCGCGAACGCCGCCGGCGGGACCATCGTCGAGGCCGCGGCCCCACCCACGACGATCGCCAGCGTGGCGCCCAGGCCGGCGCCGCTGGACACGCCCAGCAGGTACGGGTCGGCGAGCGGATTACGGAAGACGCCCTGGTAGGTGGCGCCCGCGATCGCCAGCATCGCGCCGACGATCGCGCCCAACACCACGCGCGGGATGCGGATCTCCCACAGGATGACCTGCTGGCGCAGGGTGAGGCCGGAGTCGACCGACACGAGCGGGAGCCGGTCGAGCAGCTCCAGCAGCACGCCGCCCGCGGTGAGACCGGCGGGCCCGACGAGCGTGCCGGCCAGGAGCGCCGCCAGCAGGACCAGCGTCGCCCCGCCCAGCACCAGGGCGCTGCGGGACGACGGCCGGGTCACGGCGCGGGCTGGGGCGCCGGGCTGTTCGCGGGGATGGCCGTGACGATCGCGGCGACCTCGCGCATGAAGTCCACGACGCGCGGGCCCCAGCGGCTGGCCAGGTCCTCGTCCACCACGTAGACGTGGCCCTCGCGCACCGCGGTCATCTGGTCCCAGCCCGGCCGCTGCGCGACGGACTCGGCGGTCACGCCGCAGCACTGGCCGTCGGCGAGCAACACCACGTCCGGGTCGGCCTCGAGGATCAGCTCCTCGGACAGCTGCGGGTACGGGTCGCTGCCGGTGGCGATGGACGTCAGGCCCAGCATCGAGTAGATCTCGCCGATGTAGGTGTCGTCGGTGACGGTGTAGTAGGTGTCGTCGAGCTCGTGGAAGTACGTCAGCGGGGTCTCGCGCTGCGGCACCGACGCCACGATCTCGTCGATGTCGACCTGCATCTGCGCCACCAGTTCCGCGGCCTCGCCGACGTGACCGGTGACGGCGCCGACCTGCTCGAGCTGACTGTACGTGTCGTCCAGGGTCGCGGCCGCGGGCAGGACCAGCACCTCGACTCCCGAACGCTCGAGCCCGGCCACGACGTCGTCGTTGTCGTCGGACAGCACCACCAGATCCGGGCCGTAACCGAGGATCGCCTCGAGGTTGGGCGTGTAGCCGGACAGCTCGGTGACCGGCGCGTCCTCCGGGAAGTCCGAGCGCTCGTCCACGGCCACCACCTGCTCGCCCGCGCCCACCGCGAACAGCATCTCGGTGGTGGTGGGGGTCAGCGACACGATCGACTGCGGGTCGCCGCCGGTGGCGGAATCGTTCGTGGCGGCCTCGTCGTCGTCACCGACGCCGCAGGCCGTGGCCAGGAGCACCAGGGCCGCCAGGGGTGCGGCCAGCAGCGCGCGGGCACGTGGGTGGTGCATGGCATCCTCCGATTCGCGGAGGACGAAAGCAGCTCGGGCCGCGGCGGGAGGGCCGCTGCACGCAACCGTCCTTCGTCCGAGGTCAGTACGTACGGCTACCGCGGCAGCGGCCGACCTGGCTTGCCCGCTCTCCGGCGGGATCACAGTTGCGGGACAGCGCCGGTTTCCCACCGACTTCCACCGCGTGCCTCGGGTGTCCGGCGCAGGTGGCCGGGACATCTCGAGGGTAGCCGACCGCACGGCCGGCCCTGACACGGCGACGCGAACGGCCCGCTGATCCCGCTGTGGGGCACGGCCCGGTCGGGTAGAACGGGACCACCGACCCGAGGAGCCCCGATGTCCGAGCCGTCCCCCGCCCCCTGGCCCCGACTCCGCCTGGACGACTGGGCCGCCACCCGCGACACGCTGCACATGTGGACGCAGATCGTCGGAAAGGCCCGGATGGCACAGTCGCCGCTGGTCAACCACTGGTGGCACTCCACCCTCTATGTGTCCGCGCGGGGCCTGACCACGGGCACGTTCCCGGCGGGGTCCGGAATGGTCGACGTGGAGTTGGACCTGGTCGACCATCGGCTCCTCGCGCGGTCGAGCAACGGCGGCCACCGCGGGTTCGCGCTCGAGGGCCAGTCCGTGGCGCGCTTCTACCAGCAGACGCTGGAGGTGCTCGCCGCGCTCGGTGTGGACCCGGTGTTCCAGCCGTCGCCCAACGAGGTCGACCCGGCTGTCCCGTTCGCCGAGGACACCGCCGCCCGGGAGTACTCCCGCGACGCCGCGCACCTGTTCTGGCAGCAGCTCGTCCGCGTGGACCGCGTCCTGGGGGAATTCCGCGCGCGGTTCGCGGGCAAGGTCTCGCCGGTGCACTTCTACTGGGGCTCGATGGACATGGCGTGCACCCGCTTCTCGGGCCGCTCGGCGCCTCCGCATCCCGGGGGCGCGCCGAACTGCGCGGACTGGGTGATGGTCGAGGCCTACGACCGGGAGCTCAGCAGCTGCGGGTTCTGGCCCGGTGGCGGGGACGAGGGCGCGTTCTACGCCTACGCCTACCCGACCCCGGAGGGCTTCGACGAGCGGCCGGTCAGCGTGGGCGAGCACAGCACCGAGCTCGGCGAGTTCGTGCTCCCGTACGAGGTGGCGGCCGAATCCGACGACCCCGAGGCCACCGTTCTGACGTTTCTGCAGCAGACCTACGAGGCCGCCGCCGACCTGGCCGGGTGGGACCGTGCGGCGCTCGAGGTCGACCCCGGGCGGCTCGACGCGCACCGGTACCGGCGCGGGCAGGATGGTCCGTGACACGTTCGAAGCAGGAAAGGACCACGAGATGATGACGACGAGCTCTTCCGACGAGGGCGCTCACTCCCAGGATCTCCGCGAGCAGGGTTTCGCGACCAGGCGCGAGGTGATGAGCGACGAGTTCGTCGACCGCGCCATGGGCCGGGCGACCGGGACCGCCTCGGAGGCCATCCAATACGTGGTGACCGAGAACGTGTGGGGCAACATCTGGAACCGGCCCGGGCTCGGGTGGCGGGACCGCAGCCTGCTCAACATCGGGATGCTGGTGGCGTTGCGCGCGAACGCCGAGCTGGCCGGGCACGTGCGTGGTGGGCTCACCAACGGGCTCACGCGCGAGGAGATCACCGAGGCCGTCATCCACGCCTCGGGGTATTGCGGGGCGCCGGCCGCGTTGTCGGCCATGAAGACCGTCCAGGAGGTCTTCGACGCCCTCGACGCCGGGTAGTCTCGGGGCACCCAGGTGACGCCGCGCACTCCCCAACGCTAAGGAGCCCCGCCCATGCTGAGCACGATGATGCCCGAGCAGCTGACCATCAGCACGATCCTGCAGTTCGGCGCGACCGTCCACAAGGACGCCGTCGTCACCACGTGGACCGATTCCGGGCCGCGCAAGGTCACCTTCGGCGACATCGGTGCGCGGTCGGCGCAGCTGGCCAACGCACTGCGTTCGCTCGGGGTCGACGGCGACCAGCGCGTGGCGACGTTCCAGTGGAACAATTCCGAGCACCTGGAGGCCTACCTCGCGGTGCCGTCGATGGGCGCGGTCCTACACCCGCTGAACATCCGGCTGTTCCCGGACCAGCTCGAGTTCGTGGCCAACCACGCCGAGGACAAGGTCGTGATCGTCGACCCGACGCTGGTCCCGCTGCTCCAGCCGCTCCTGCCGAAGTTCTCCACGGTCGAGCACGTGATCGTCACCGGTGGCGCCGCCGCGACGCTCGAGGCCCCTGAGGGCGTGCAGGTCCACGACTACGAGGCGCTTCTCGCCGCGCAGCCCACCGAATTCGACTGGCCCGAGGTGGACGAGAACACGGGTGCCGCGATGTGTTACACCTCGGGCACCACCGGCGACCCGAAGGGCGTCGTCTACTCGCACCGCTCGATCTACCTGCACTCGATGCAGGTCTGCATGTCCGACGGCATGAACATCTCGCTCGACGACAACGTGCTGGCGATCGTGCCGATGTTCCACGCCATGTCCTGGGGCCTGCCATACGCCGCGTTCCTGGTGGGCGCCTCGCTGCTCATGCCCGAGCGCTTCCTGCAGCCCGAGCCGCTGGCCGCGATGATCGCCAGCGAGAAGCCGACCCTCGCCGCCGCCGTGCCGACCATCTGGCAGGCCGTCGACGCGTACTCGGTCGACCACCCGATCGACATGTCGAGCTTCCGGTCGGTGGTCGTGGGCGGCAGTTCCTGCCCGCCCGAGCTGATCCGCAAGTTCCGTGACAAGTACGGGATCAACATCACCCACGCCTGGGGCATGACCGAGACGTCCCCCATCGGCACGCTCTCCCGGCCCAAGGCGGACCTGCCCGAGGAGAAGCAGTTCGAGCTGCGTCAGACCCAGGGGCGGCTGCTCGCGGGCGTCAAGGCCCGGATCGTCGACGACGCGGGTAACACGCTGCCCTGGGACGGCGAGTCCGTGGGCGAGCTCGAGGTGCGCGGCCCGTGGATCACCGGCAGCTACTACAAGGTGGACGCCTCGGACTCCTTCGACGACGGCTGGCTGCGCACCGGCGACGTGGGCTACATCAAGCCGGAGGCGTTCCTGCAGCTCACCGACCGCGCCAAGGACATCATCAAGTCCGGCGGCGAGTGGATCTCGTCGGTCGAGGTGGAGAACTACCTGCTCGAGCACCCGTCCGTCGCCGAGGCGGCCGTGATCGGCGTGCCCGACCCCAAGTGGGACGAGCGGCCGCTGGCCACCGTCGTCATCAAGGAGGGCCTGGCCGACCCGGACGTCGAGGAGCTGCGCGCCCACCTCGCCGAGCGCATGGCCAAGTGGCAGGTGCCCGAGCGCTTCGCCTTTGTCGACGAGATCCCCAAGACCTCTGTCGGCAAACTCGACAAGAAGCGCATCCGCTCCTCGCACGCCGACGGCGACCTGACCGTAGTCAACGCCCTGGAGAAGTAGCCGAGCCCTCGCCGAGAGCGTCCTGCGCACCCATCTGATCAGGGTGGATGCGCGGGACGCTTGTGGCGTCTATGGGCCGAAGGATCCTGGATATCCGGCGGCGACGGCCGAGTTCGCCCAAGGGTAAGAGTTATCCTTGGGGCTTCTCTGATGTCGCCGAGCTCGTGGCGAACAACATCGCGATCCTGAAGAGTGCCGACGGGATCCTTGCGGAGAAGCCAGGTCTCGAGGCGAGCGACATCGTGGATCTGCATTCGGCGTTGTTTCCCGGTGGGCCGACCAGAGGTTTCAGGTCGACGCAGAATTGGATCGGAGGGTCGGACTGGCACCCGCTTGACGCGGAATTCGTGCCACCCCCAGCTGACGCCGTCCCCGCCCTGATGGACGATCTCGTCGCCTATGCCGACGGAGCCACTCATGGGCCCTTGATCCAGGCTGCGCTCGTCCACGCACAGTTCGAGACGATCCACCCGTTCTGGGATGGCAACGGGAGAATCGGGAGGGCTCTGATTCATGCGACCCTCCGACGTAGGGGTCTCACCCTGGCCCCGGTCCTGCCCATCAGCATGATCCTCCACACCTGGTCGGATCACTATGTCGGTGGACTCACGGCATTCCGGGCGGCGCCCGGAGACAGGGAAGCCCTGCGCGCCGGAGTGGCGACATGGATTGCGACATTCACGGCGGCATCTGATGCCGCCGTCGACCAGGCTGAGCGGATCGCTCGTGACATCGCGGAACTCCGAGAGGACTGGGCCGAGAGAATCGGCGGGCACAGGGCCCGATTGGGGCTGCGTCCGACGCCTCGGGCGGATTCGATCGATACCGCGATCATCGACGGCCTGCCAGAGCATCCGGTACTGACGCCGAAGGTCGCGGCACAGCTGTACGGCACCTCGGAGAACTCTGCCCGCAAAGCGCTGGATCTTCTGGTGGAGGCCGGCGTTGTGCGGACGAAGTCGATCGGACGACGGACGAACGGGTATCTGGCGCGAGAGGTGCTCGATCTCGTGGCCGTGGCGGAGCGTCGACTCGCGAGTACCCGGATGGATACCCGTCTCGCCGCTCCCACCGGATTCGCAGTGCCGGCGCATCCCGGGTCGAGCTGAGTGGCCAAGCGCGGGAGCGGGCCGCTCGCCCTGCGGAAAGCTCTCTGACCTGGGCTGCCCTGAACGCCTCGTGCAGGGCACCCGAGGTCAGCGGCATGAGAGCAGGCCGGGGCTCAGTTCGCGCGGGCCCGGCTGCGGTCCAGCGGCCGCAGGTCGACGGGCAGCCCGTCGGCCGGGTACGGCAGCGAGTCGTTGCGCATCGGCGGGGTGTAGTCGAGCGGTACCGACCACTCGAAGTGCCGCAGCAGCGCGCTGAGTACGAGCTTGGACTCCATGTTCGCGAAGATCATGCCGAGGCACTTGTGCACCCCGCCGCCGAACGGCTCCCAGGCGAAGCGGTGCGACTTGTCCTCGCGGCGCTCGTCCGAGAAGCGTTCCGGGTCGAAGATCTCCGGGTCGCTCCAGTATTCGGGCAGGTGATGCGAGAGCATCGGCATCACGGCGACGAGCTGGCCCGCCGGGATGCGGACGCCCAGCACCTCGGTGTCCTTGACGGTCCTGCGGGCCAGTACCGGCACGGGCGGGTGCAGCCGCAGCGCCTCCTTCATGACCAGATCCAGGTCCGCCACCTTCTCGATCTCGGCCATCGTCGGGTTCGGTCCCAGCTCCAGACACTGCTGACGACAGCGTTCCTGCCACTGGGGGTCGCGCCCGAGTTCGTACACCATCGACGTGACCGTGCTCGTGGTGGTGTCGTGCGCGGCCATGAGGAGGAAGATCATCTGGTTGATGATGTCGTCGTCGTCGATCCCGCCGGAGGCGTCCGCGACCTGGCACAACGCCGAGAACAGGTCCTCGCCCGGATTCGCGCGGCGCGCGGGGAGGTGTCGGCGGAGGAAGTCCTCGAGAAGACGACGACCACGCGTCGCGCGGCCCCACTTGGTGAAGGGCATCGGCTTGTTGATGCGGAGCCAGCCGTTGGCGGCCAGCACGCAGTCGACAAAGGCCTCGTTTACGCGCTCGAGCTCGCCGGGCTCGGCCAGTTCCGCGCCGCCCATGAACACATCTGTCGCGAGATCCAGCGTGTGTGACTTCAGGGCGGGATAGATCTGGAAGTCGGCGTCTGGTTGCCAGGCCGAGATGCCGCTCTCGACCAGCGGTGCGAGAGTACGGGCATAGCCTTCGAGACGGGGCCGGACGAACGCCTCCTGCATGAGTTGCCGGTAGTGCTTGTGCTCGTCGAAATCCAGCAGCATCAGGCCGCGGTCGAAGAACGGGCCGACGAGGTAGCCCCAGCCCGGGCCGTTCGCGAACGCCTTCTCGGGGTTCTGCAGCGCGATCTGGCAGGCGTCGGGGCCGAGCAATGCCGTCCAGGTCCGTCCGAGGAAGTTGAGCTCGGACACGGGGCCGTACTGGCGGTACCTGCGGAACATGGTGGACAGGGGGCTGTCGACGTACTCGAGCGTCTGGCCCACCACCGGCAGGTACGACGCCAGCGGGGCGGCGGGGGGCTGGTAGATCTTCTCGCGCGGATCGACGGCGATCGACATAGGGCACCTCGTTGTCGGATGACCCCAGTGTGTGACGGCGTTCACAAGCGTGTCAACGGAATGGCGAAACTAACTGGACAACGGTCCGAATTGCGCGGTACTCAGACCCGCTGCTCGCTGCGGTCGCCGCCCCACAGGGTGTGGAAGTCGCCTTCCATGTCGACTCGCCGGTAGGTGTGGGCGCCGAAGTAGTCCCGCAGGCCCTGGGTGAGCGCGGCCGGGAGCCGTTCGGCGCGCAGCGCGTCGTAGTACGACAACGACGACGAGAACGCCGGCACCGGGACCCCCATGAGCGTCGCGGTGGACACCACACGCCGCCAACTGTCGACAGCGTCCTCGACAGCCGTGCGGAAGTAGGGTGCCAGGAGCAGGCTCGGCAGGTCGGGATCCTCGGCGTACGCCTCCTTGATCCGGTCCAGGAACGTGGCGCGGATGATGCAGCCGCCCCGCCAGATCGTCGCCAGGTCACCGGGGGCGATGTTCCAGCCGTACTCGAGGCTGCCGGCCACGATCTGGTCGAAGCCCTGCGCGTAGGCCACCACCTTCGAGGCGTACAGCGCCTGGTTGATCGCGGCGATGAACTCAGCCGTGTCCGCCGGAGCCGCGACGGTGGCGCCGCCCTGCAGTTCGCGTGCCCGCTCGCGCTGGTCGGTCGCACTGGACAGTGCCCGGGCGAACACCGCCTCGGCGATGCCGGTCGTGGGCACCCCCAGGTCGAGGGCCGACTTCACGGTCCACCGCCCGGTGCCCTTCTGGCCGGCGGAGTCGACGATCACCTCGACCAGGGGCCTGCCGGTTCGGGCGTCGACCTGGCCGAGGACCTCGGCGGTGATCTCCACGAGGTAGCTTTCCAGGTCTCCGGAGTTCCACTGCCGGAAGACCTCGCCGACCTCGGCGATCGGCATGCCCAGCGCGGTACGCATGAGGTCGAAGGCCTCGCCGATGAGCTGCATGTCGGCGTACTCGATGCCGTTGTGGACCATCTTGACGAAGTGCCCGGAGCCGTCTGGGCCGACGTGGGTGCAGCAGGGCTCGCCGTCGACGTGCGCGGAGATCGACTCCAGAAGCGGGCCGAGATGCCGGTACGACTCGGCAGGCCCGCCCGGCATGATCGACGGACCGTTGAGCGCACCCTCCTCGCCGCCGGAGATGCCGGCGCCCACGAAGTGCAGCCCCCGCTCGCGCATCGCGGCCTCGCGGCGGATGGTGTCGGTGTAAAGAGAGTTCCCGCCGTCGATGATGATGTCGCCGGCGTCCATGTTGTCGGCGAGCTCGTTGATCACGGCGTCGGTGGCGGCTCCGGCCTGGACCATGATCAGGACGCGGCGCGGGGTCTGCAGTGCGTCGAGGAACTGTTCGATCGTGCCGGCCGGCACGAAGTCGCCTTCGTGGCCGTAGGTGTCGATGAGCGCGTCGGTCTTGGCGCGCGAGCGGTTGTGTACCGCCACGGTGTGGCCGTGACGCGCGAAGTTGCGGGCGATGTTGGATCCCATCACCGCCAGTCCGGTGACGCCGATGTGGGCGCGGCCTGTGGAGTCGTTCATATGTCCTCGTTGGTCTCGTGGTGGGTCTGATCGTGGATGTGATGTGTGATCGCGGGGGGTGCGGTCGTGAGTTCTAGGCGGCGGTGCGGGCTCGTCGCAGCGCTGCGACGAGCCCGTCGCTGGAGCTGTCGCCGGTCGTGCCGGACGTGGCGCCGGCCAGCGCGTCGCCGAACTCGAGTGCTGACGCCTTGCCGAGTTCGACCCCCCACTGGTCGAAGGAGTTGATGTCCCAGATGACGCCCTGGACGAACACCTGGTGCTCGTAGAGGGCGATGAGCTGGCCGAGGGTCGAGGGGGTCAGGCGCGGGGCGACGATCGTGGTGGACGGCTGGTCGCCGGGCATGGTCTTGTGGCCGATGAGGTCGGCAGGGGTGCCGTCGCGTGCCACATCTGCGGCGGAGCGGCCGAACGCCATCACCTTGGACTGGGCGAGCATGTTGGCCAGCAGCACGTCGTGCATGGTCCCCTGCCCGCCGAGGGACGGCAGGTCGTCGGTGGGTTGTGCGAAGCCGATGAAGTCGACCGGGGTGAGCCGGGTGCCCTGGTGGAGGAGCTGGTGGAAGGCGTGCTGGCCGTTGGTTCCGGGCTCGCCCCAGATGATCTCGCCGGTGCCCACCGCCACGGGGCGACCGTCGGTGTGGACCGATTTGCCGTTGGATTCCATGGACAGTTGTTGCAGGTAGGCGGGTAGTCGCGCGAGATCGTGGGAGTACGGCAGCACGGCGCGGGAGTCGGCGCCGTAGAAGCTGGAGTACCAGACCCCCAACAGGCCCAGCAGGATGGGCGCGTTGGCGTGCGCGGGCGCGGCGAGGAAATGTTCGTCGATGCTGCGCATGCCGGCGAGGAACTCGGCGAACCGCTCGGAGCCGATCGCGAACATGAGGCTCAGGCCCACCGCGGAGCCGACGGAGTAGCGGCCGCCCACCCAGTCCCAGAAGCCGAACACGTTGTCCGCGGGGATGCCGAATTCGGCGGCGCGTTCGGTGTTCGCGGAGACCGCCACGAAGTGGCGGGGGACCGCGTCGGCGCCGAGGGCGCCTGTGATCCAGGCCCTGGCCACCGCGGCATTGGTCATGGTCTCCAGGGTGGTGAAGGTTTTGGAGACGACGACGACGAGGGTGCTGGCCGGGTCGAGATCGGCGAGCACGGAGGTCAGGTCTGCCGGGTCGACGTTCGAGACGAAGCGCACCTGCGGGCCGTCGCAGTGATGCCGCAGGGCCCGCGTGGCCATGGCCGGGCCGAGATCCGAGCCGCCGATCCCGATGTTGATCACGGTGCGGATGGGGTGGCCTGTCGCCCCGGTCCATTCGCCGGAGCGGACCCTGTCGGTGATGTCGGCCATCCGCCCGAGGACCTCGTGGACGTCGGTGGTCACGTTCCGGCCGTCCACGACGAGTTCGTGATCGGCGGGCAGTCGCAGCGCGGTGTGCAGGACCGGCCTGTTTTCGGTGGTGTTGATTCGGGCCCCGGCGAACATGGCGTCGCGACGTGCCTCGACGCCGCGCTCGCGGGCGAGGGCGAGCAGTAGAGACAGGGTTTCTCGGGTGATGAGGTGTTTGCTGTAGTCGATGTACAGACTCGCCGCGGCCACGGTGAGGTCCGATCCGCGGGCGGGATCGGCAGCGAAGAGGTCGGTCAGGCTCCGGGAGCGCGCGTCGTCCTGGTGGTCGGCGAGGGCTTTCCAGGAGGGGCCGTGCTGAGGGGAGGTCGGCATGGTTCGGGTCCCTTTCATCCGAGCGCGCGCAACCGCGGCGCGAGGTCGCGTTCGAACAGGGTGAGGAAGCGGTTCTGGTCGTGGCCGGGGGCGTGGAAGACCAGGTGATTGAGGCCGGCGTCGGTGTACTGCGTGATCTGCTCCACCGCGTCGTCGGGGTCGGAGGCGACGATCCAGCGTTTGGCGACCTGCTCGATGGGCAGCTCGTCGGCCAGCTCCTCCATCTCGCGTGAGGAGCCGACGCTGTGTTTCTGTTCCGCGGTCAGCGACAGCGGCGCCCAGAAGCGCGTGTTCTCCAATGCCTTCTCCGGGTCGGTGTCGTAGGAGATCTTGATCTCGATCATCCGGTCGATCGCGGATAGCTCCCGACCTGCCTTCTCGGCGCCGTCGTGCACGGCCGGGATGAGCTTGTCGGTGTAGAGCTCCATGCCCTTGCCGGAGGTGCAGATGAACCCGTCACCGGCGCGGCCGGCGTAGCGGGCCACGACCGGCCCGCCGGCGGCGATGTAGACCGGCACGGGTTGTTCGGGCACGTCGTACATGTAGGCGCCCTTGGTGTGGAAGTAGTCACCGTCGAATGTCACTTCCTCGCCCGTCCACAGTTCACGCATCAAGCGCACGGATTCGCGCAACCGGGCGAAGCGCTCCCGGAACTCGGGCCACTCGCCGTCGAACCCGCCGGTGGCCACTTCGTTGAGGGCCTCGCCGGTCCCGACGCCCAGCATGATGCGTCCCGGGTACAGGCACGCCATGGTCGCGAATGCCTGGGCGATCACGGCGGGGTTGTAACGGAAGGTCGGGGTCATGACGGAGGTGCCGATCTGGACCCGCTCGGTCCGTTCGCCCACCGCGGCCATCCAGGCCAGGGAGAACGGGGCGTGGCCGCCGTTGTGTCGCCACGGCTGGAAGTGGTCGGAGACGGTCACCGAGTCCATTCCGTGCGCTTCGGCGGAGACGGCGATCTCCACCAACTCGCGTGGGGCGAACTGTTCCGCCGAGGCCTTGAGTCCGAGTCGGAGCATGCGTGTCTACTCATTTCGCGTCGCTGCGGTCTGCACGAATTCGTGCATCAGAGTCTGAAATTACCAGTAAGTGTGCAAAGCGCGCCGGTGATTGCACACAATCGTTTAGAGTGGCCGCAGACGAGGCGAGAGGCGCCCGTACAGGGGGAAACGTGTCAGTCCGGCAGAGGCGCCGAGAGATAGTCCGACTGCTGCACAGGGACGGGTATGTCGAGGCCAAGAAGCTCTCCGTCGAGCTGGGGGTCGACGCATCGACGATCCGGCGCGACCTCGACGGGCTGGTGCGCGATGGTCAGGCCGAGCGCACACATGGCGGAGCCAGGCCCGTCGGCGGTGCGGCGTTCGAAGTCCCCTACGCGGTCAAGGAGTTCGAGCACCGCCGGCAGAAAGTGGCCATCGCCCGTCATGCGGCCGGGCGCGTGCACGAGGGCGACAGCGTGATCCTCGACAGCGGATCGACCACGTTCCAGGTGGCGGTGGCGCTGCGGCACGTCCCGGATCTGACCTTCATCACCAACGACCTGCGGATCGCCACCCTGCTCGCGGGGGTGCCGGGTGTCCGGCTCTTCCTCGCCGGCGGCGAGCTGCTGAACACGGTCTACACGCTGATCGGTCCGCGCGCGACGGACTTCTTCTCGGACTTCTCCGCGACCTGGGCGTTCCTCGGCGCCGATGCCGTGGACCCGGCGGCGGGGATCACCAACACCAACACCCTGGAAGTGCCGGTCAAGAGGGCCATGCTCGCCGCGTCGGCGACCTCCGTCGTCGTGGCGGACAGCACCAAGTTCGGTACTCGCACGCTGGCGAGGGTCGCCGATCTCGACGAGGTGGACGTGCTGGTCACCGACCCCGGGCTGGCCCCGGCCCGCGTCGCCGAGTACGGGGCGGCGTTCGAGATCGCGGAGCTCGACGTCTGACCCGTGCCCGCAGCCTGCTTCCGCTCTCGCCCGGCTTTCCTCCGCGGCCCGTCCTGCTGACCCCGTCCCGACCATCCACAGACGCAACCCTCGCACCGAGAGCGGCGGCACGCCGCCGCAGAAAGGTTCCCATGAACCAGAACCAGAACCCGAACCTGTCCGCACTGTCTGAAGCCGGGGTCTCCGTGTGGCTCGACGATCTGTCGCGCGACCTCATCTCCTCGGGCGAGCTGGCTGAACTGGTGGCCACTCGCTCGGTCGTCGGCGTGACCACCAATCCGTCCATCTTCCAGGCGGCGCTCAGCTCGGGAACCGCGTATGACACCCAGGTCGCAGCACTCGCCGCGGAGGGCGCTGATGTCGATACCGTGATCCGGACGACCACGACCGACGACGTCCGCGCTGCCTGTGACGTGCTCGAACCGGTGTTCGCGGTGTCGGACGAGGTCGACGGCCGGGTGTCGATCGAAGTGGACCCGCGCCTCGCCCACGACGCGGATGCCACTGTCGCGCAGGCGATCGAGCTGTGGCGGATCGTTGATCGCCCGAATCTCCTCATCAAGATTCCGGCCACCGTAGCGGGGCTGGAGGCGATCCGCCGGGTGATCGCCGAGGGGATCAGCGTCAACGTCACGCTGATCTTCTCCGTCGATCGTTACGTGCAGGTCATGCAGTCCTATCTGGAGGGGCTGTCCGCCGCCGCCGAGGCGGGCCACGACCTGGGTTCCATCCACTCGGTCGCCTCGTTCTTCGTGTCCCGGGTGGACACCGAGATCGATGCGCGGCTCGAAGAACTCGGCACCGGGGAGGCCCGCGACCTCCAGGGTAAGGCCGCCCTCGCCAACGCTCGGCTCGCGTACGCCGAGTACAGCGAGGTGTTCTCCGCCGGTGCCCGCTTCGCCGAGCTGGCCGGCAGGGGCGCCCGGCCACAGCGTCCACTGTGGGCGTCGACCGGCGTCAAGAATCCGGAGTACGACGACACCCTTTATGTGAGCGGTCTCATCACCCCAGGCACGGTCAACACCATGCCCGCGTCCACCATGGAGGCCTTCGCGGACCACGGCCGGGTCGAGAAGGACCCGGTCGTCGGTAGGGCCGAGCAGTCTGCGGAGACCTTCCGGAGCCTCGAGCGGGTCGGCGTGGATCTGGTCGAGGTGTTCGACAAGCTGGAGGCGGAGGGTGTCGCCAAGTTCGAGTCGGCATGGACCGGACTACTGCAGACAACGGCGCAACAGATCCGGGCGAACGCTGAAAACTGACACCCTGCCCAAGCGGCGCGCCCGGGCCCATGGCGGTCATCGCCTCACGTGTCAGGCGCGCTGCGCTGGCCCCGCCGCACCCCGCAACGATGACGACCACGTCCGCCACAGCCGCGACCAAGTCGGTGAGCGAGGTAGGCCGGGCGGGCCCTGGCGAGGCCGGGTCGCGGGCAGGCGCTGCTCAGGCGCGGGCGACGAGGGCGGCGATGTCGACGCCGTCGGGCAGGGCACCGTACTCGGCCGAGCGATCGGGGCCGAGCCGGGCCAGGCAGAACGCCGCCGCGACCGGCGCCGGGGCGTAGGCGAGCAGGGTCGCGGCCTGCAGTGCCAGCGCCATCGCCTCGACCAGGCGGCGGGCGATCGCGGGCGCCGCGACCGGATCGGAGGCGGCCCGGGCGATGAGGGCGCGGACATGCTCGACGTGCTGGTCGAACAGCCCGTTCCGGCCCAGCTGGGCGTCGAGTTCGGCGTCGAACGCGGTCACCGACTCGGGCTCGCGGGCCATCGCCCGCAACACGTCCAGGGCGATGACGTTGCCCGATCCCTCCCACACTGCGAGCACCGGCTGCTCCCGGTATCGGCGGGCCAATGGGAATGCCTCGGTGTATCCGTTACCGCCGAGGCACTCGAGCGACTCGTAGGCGTGGTTCGGCCCGCGCTTGCAGATCCAGTACTTGGCTACGGCGGTGGCGAGGCGGCGGAAGGGGGCGGCGTCCTCGTCGTCGTGGGCGGCGGCCAGGCGCAGTGCGGTCCAGGTCGCGGCCTCGGACTCGAGCTGCAGGTCGGCGATCACCGCGGCCATCGCAGGCTGATCGATCAGGGTGGCGTCGAACGCCGCGCGATGACGGGCGTGCCACGCCGCCTCGGCCACACCCTGGCGCATGCCGGCGGCCGCGCCGAGTACGCAGTCCAGCCGGGTGCGGCCGACCATCTCGATGATCGTGCGCACCCCGCGGCCGGGTTCGCCGACCATCCAGCCCAGTGTGCCGTCGAACTCGACCTCGGAGGAGGCGTTGGACTTGTTGCCGAGCTTGTCCTTGAGCCGCTGGACCAGGAACGGGTTGCGCTCGCCGCCCGGCAGGACGCGCGGCACGAGAAAGCAGCTCAGCCCCTCCGGGGCCTGCGCCAGCACGAGGAACGCGTCCGACTGCGGTGCGGAGCAGAACCACTTGTGGCCGCGCAGGGCGTACATGCCGGAGCCGGCGGCCGCGGCGGAGGACTCCGCGGTGACGGGCTCGGCAGTGGTGGTGTTGGCGCGCACGTCCGAGCCGCCCTGCTTCTCGGTCATGGCCATCCCGAACAGCACGCCTGACTTGGTGGCGGGATCGCGCAGTTCGGGGTCATAGACCGTCGACAGCAGCGCGGGCTCCCACTCCGCGGCGAGCTCGGGACTCATCCGCAGTGACGGCACCACCGCATGCGTCATCGACAGCGGGCAGCCGTGCCCGGCCTCGATCTGCGAGACCAGCATGAACCCGGCCGCCCGCTCGACGTTCGCGCCCACACCGGGGTCCGCCCACGCCGACGTGTGCAGGCCGCGGGAGACCGAGAACTCCATGATCCGGTGGTAGGCCGGATGGAACTCGATCTCGTCCGCGCGGTTGCCCCACCGGTCGTGCGAGTGATGCACCGGGGTGATCGTGTTGGCCAGCTCCGCATCGTGCTGGTACTGCTCGGTGCCCACGTGCCGACCGATCTCGTGGAACCACTCGGACTTCGCGCTCGGCGCGAACGCGGCCAGCGCCTCCTGCAGTGCCGGGTTGAGGGCGAACTCGTCCACCCCGACCCGCGGCGGAGCCTGGTTGAGGACCTCGTGGGTGGTGCTGTTGCGCGTCGTCGACATGTGCTGCCCCTCTACAGGCGTGAAAATCAGGACTTGAAGTACATCAACTGGTTACTGATGGCGAGCAGCGTGCCGTCGCGAGACCACAGGCGTGCCGACTCGTCGTGATAACTGCCGTGGAAGCGGTGCGCGTGGACGCTCCCGAGCACGAAATCCGTGCCCTGCGCCTCGAGTTCGTCCACCGTGGCCATGAAATAGATCGACAGCGTCACCGTCCCCGCGGGCACCGGGCGTCCGAGCCGCAGGAACGAGCGCGGGAAGAACGAATCACCCAGGGCCGTCAGGGAGAGGTGGTCGAGACCGCGTTCCGGCGAGTCGCGGATCCACATGGTCGTGGTCGACGTCGTCGTCGTCCCTTCTTCTCCCGCGACGTCGTCCCACCCACCGGTGACGAACCGCATGTCGTAGTTCCCGATCCAGCGCACCCCGCGATCCTCCGAGGCGCGCGGCAGCTTCTCCGGCGCCGGGACCTCCGGCGGGCCGGTCTCGGTCTCCGACCACGTCTCGCGGCGCAGGCCCGTCAGCGCGGTGGCGGTGGTGACCACCTCGTCGCCCTGGCGCATCTCCAGGACCCAGTGCTGGTTGGAGCGGTTCGTGCGCACGGGGCGGGCCTCGATGAGGAACTCGCCGTCGGCGACCGGGCCCGCGTAGTTCAGCGTCAGCGCCAGCGGATCGCCGTGCCGCTCGGGGTGCTGCAGAACTGCGTTGAGCATCGTCGCCGCCGTGGTGCCGCCGAACGGGCCCACCATGTTGGCCCAGGCCTCGTGGGTGCGGCCACGGAACCGGTGCTCGCCGGCGGGCGTCAGGGCGACGACCTGGTCGAGGACGTGCGTGGGGGTCTCGTCGGTGGAGGTCTCGGGCACGGTGCACCTTCCTGGCGGGCGGCGGAACGGGGCGCGGGAGGGGCGGGCCGCCGGCTGGATCCACCGTACCCACGCCGGTGGTCGGGGTGAGACGCAGGACACAACACGGCGATGTGACGGGTAACACCATCGTCGCCACGGGGGATATGACCTGTGAAGGCAGACAGTCTTTGTGGAATGTTTGGAAAGGACGGCCCTCATGTCCCGGACCACCAGAACACTCACCGCCACGGCGTGCGCAGCAGGCCTGATCGCTGCGGTCGCGCCCGCCGCGAACGCCATCAACACCGACTCACTCGGCGGCCCGCCGGCCGGGTGCGAGGTCGACGTCGAGCAGGTCGCCGAGGAGACGCCCGGTCCCTTCGACGGCGTCGGATGGACGGTCGGCGAGCACGGCAACCTGTGCGGCAACCTCGGCTATCTGTTCCTCGAGACCGAGGGCGGCACCGTCTCCTCGCCCACCAAGGTCCTGCTGTACCACCACGGCGAGCAGGTCGCGACGCAGCCCGGCGACACGCCCCGCGTCCTGCTCGGCGGCCACAGCGACTTCCACGTCGCGCTGCGCATCCAGCAGCCGCCCGCGCAGGGCGAGGCCAACGCGGAAGCCGGCTACCTCACCACCGTCTACGTCTGGAACCCCCTCGCGGGCGACGGCGACGCCACCCCTATCGGGCCGCTGCCGCCCGGCATCACCATCTGACGTGGTGAGCTGACGTCGTGGACGGGTCCGGGCCGGGGCGGCCGGCAGACGAGGCCCCCGCGGAGGCCGGGGGATCGCGCCCGGGCCCGCCCCGGGGTGTGATCGCCGCGGCGGTCGTGCTGGTCGCGTTGTTGGTGATCGGCGTCGCCGTGGTGGTCGGCCTGCGTCTCAGCGGCAGCTATCTGGGCGAGGAGGTCGCCTCGGGCCCGCTACCGACCAGCACGAGAACCCCGGTCACGCGACCGGATCGCAGCACGCGGTCCACCACGACCGGCACCGCCACCACGACGACCGCCCGCCGCGCCACCGCCGCGTGCGACGCGCGCACGATCAACGCCGACCTCGGCCACCCGCGCAGCGGATCACGCATCATCGACTGCGGCGGCGGGTGGGCCGTCATGGCCAGCGAGCACTCCGGCGATCCGTACTGGGTGTCCTTCCGCGACGGTCGCTGGCGCACTGTCCCCGACATCTCGATGTACTTGATGACCTGCCCCGACGAGGCCATCGCCAAGGGCGCGCCGGCGTGGATGGCGGACAGACATCTGAACACCTGCCCGTCGCTCAACCCCCCGACGCCGATCACGCGCCCGAGCGTGCGGCCCACCCCGCCGCCGCCTCCCGGTAGTCCGACCAGGCCGACGATCCCGACGCCCCCGGCCAGCCCACCGACCTCGTCCACCCCCGCGGGTTCGACGGGCGCGACGAGTACGACGACGACAACCCCGACGACGACAACGACCGCAGCCGCCGGGGCCACGTCCCGCTTCGTGGAGGTCGAATAAGGCCGGTGCGGCGGACCCGGCCGGAGGCGAGCAGGGTGCGGTCAGCGGCTGACCGCCGCGTCCGGCCCGCCCAGCTCCTGCCGCAGGTTGCGCTTGAGGAGCTTGCCTGTGGCGGTCCTGGGGAGTTCGTCGACCAGCAAGACCTCGGACGGCGCCTTGAAATGGGCGATGCGGCCTCGGGTCCACTGCCGCAGCCCGTCGGCGTCGACGCTCGCCCCCTCGGTGCGGACGACCACCGCCATCACCCGTTCGCCCCACTTCGCGTCGGGCACGCCGATGACCGCCACCTCGCGAACCTCCGGATGCTGGTACATCACCTGTTCGACCTCGATGGGGTAGACGTTCTCACCGCCGGTGATGACCATGTCCTTCTTGCGGTCCACCAGGGTGTAGAAGCCCTCCTCGTCGACGTGGGCCAGGTCCCCGGTGTGGAACCAGCCGTTCCGCAGCGCCTTGGCGGTCTCGTCGGGCTTGTTCCAGTAGCCGATGAACACGTTGGGTCCGCGGACGCACAGTTCGCCGACCTCACCGGTCGGTACCTGCACGCCCTCCTCGTCGACGATGCGGAAGTCGTTGAACTGCGCGGGCCGGCCGATGGAGCCGGCGTGCGCGACGACGTCCTCCGGCTGGAGGCAGGCCGCGATGGGGGCGGTCTCGGTCATCCCGAACCCTTCGGTGAACTCCATGCCGGCCTCCCGCAGGGCGGTGATCACCGTGATCGGGCACGGCGCCCCGCCGCTGATGCCGGAGCGCAGCGTGGACAGGTCCGCGGTCTGGAGCGCCCCGGACTGGGCGACGGCCGCCCACATCGCGGGGACGAGGAACGCCTTGGTCACCCTGTGCCGGGAGACCGCCTCGAGCCAGGCATCGGGCGCGAAGGCTTCCGTGATCACCACCTGGGCGCCGATGAACAGGAATGGCAGAGTGTGCACGCCGAGGGCGCCGATGTGGAACAGCGGCGCGGCGGAGATGGTGATGTCGGTGCGACCGAGGCCCGAGTCGAACCCCATCCCGTTGACCGCGTTGTAGAAGAAGTTCCCGTGCGTGAGCATGGCGCCCTTCGGGCGGCCCGTGGTGCCCGAGGTGTACATGAGCACGCAGATGTCGTCGTGGGAGATCTCGCGCTCCACCCGCTCCGGCGACCCACCGGCGAGGAACTCCTCGTAGTCGCCGGCGCTGCCGCCCCCCGAGGTGGTGGCGCGCTCTGCGAGGGTCGGCACCGTCACGGAGCGTTGGATCCGCCGGTTGTCGGCGGTAGCGCCGGCAGCAAGCTCGGCGAATGCGGTGCTGTGGAACAGGAACGACGACCCGGAGTCCTCCAGCACGTAGGCCACCTCCGAGGCGTGGAGGCGGAAGTTGACGGGCACCGCGATCGCGCCCAGCTTGGCCACCGCGAAATAGATCTCCATCATCTGCGGGCTGTTGAGCAGGAGCATCGCCACGCGGTCGCCGCGCTGGACCCCGTTCGCATCGAGGGCTGCGGCGAGCTGGTTGGTCCGCGTCTCGAGCTGGGAGTAGGTGGTCACGGCGCCGCCGACGTCGTCGACGAGTGCCGTCCGCTGTCCGTTGCGCAGCGCGTGCTGGGTGAGCCAGGAACCGTATCCGCGATCAGTCATGGTGTGACGGTAACCACATACAGCGAAGCGCACGGGCCGAACGCAGCGGGCCCGGGCAAACGCGGACTGGACGACTCACCAACAGGCACAATCGCAGGTATGGCTGACTCCGCGCGCGCGACGTTCACCGAACTCACCGAGGGCAGGCCGTTCCCGCCCATGACCGGCCGGGCGCCCGCCGACCTGGCCGCCGCCGGCTTCGTCGAGTCGGAGTGGGCCGTGTCCGGCGAGGCCGCCTCCTATGACGCGACGGTCACTCCGGCTGACGGCCGGTTCGAGCTCACCGATGCCGACACCGCGCCGTATGCCACCCGCGCTCTCGTGCGCCGCCCGGCCGACCCGGCGGCGTTCAGCGGCGTGGTGCTGGTGGAGTGGCTCAACGTCAGTGGCGGCCAGGACGCCGCCCCCGATTTCACCTACCTCGCCGACGAGATCCTGCGCGCCGGGCACGCGTGGGTGGGTGTGTCCGCGCAGTTCATCGCGGTCGAGGGTGGCGACGCCGCCGTGGGGATGGGCGGCCAGACACAGGGGCTGCGCGCGACCCGACCCGAGCGGTACGGCGACCTGCACCACCCCGGCGACGCCTACGCCTACGACATCATCACGCAGGTCGGCCGGTACGCGCGCGATCCGCAGGCCGGAGCCGCGCCCGCGGGTCCTCTCGGCGACCTGCGGCCGCATCGGGTGATCGCGGTGGGCGAGTCGCAGTCGGCGTTCGCGCTGACCTCGTACGTCAACGGCGTGCACGCCCGCGCCGGGGTGTTCGACGCCTTCCTCCTCCACAGCCGTGGAGCCGGCTTCCTGCCGTTCGACGACCGCGGCCGCGGTGCCGACATCCGGGCGGCGCTCAGTGCGGGTCCGGCGCGACTGCGCGAGGACGTCGGCGTGCCGGTGCTGCTCGTGCAGGCGGAGGGCGATCTCATCGGGATGATCGGCTCGCTGCCGGCGCGCCAGCCCGATTCGGAGTGGGTCACCACGTGGGAGATCGCCGGTCAGGCGCACGCGGACCTGTACCAGTTGGGCGAGTTCGCGCAGTTCGTCGACTGCCACGGCCCGATCAACTCCGGCCAACAGGTGTTCGTCCTGCGGGCCGGGCTGCGCCACCTCGTGTCGTGGGCTGGCGGGGGAGCGCGCCCACCCGCCGCGCCGCCGGTAGAGATCGACGACGACGACAACGCCACCACTCGCCATCCCGTCACCGGGACGCTCGGCAACAGTCGGGGCGGCGTGCGCACCCCGGTGGTCGACGCTCCGGTCGAGCATCTGACCGGCGAGCCGGATCGGGATGCGCAGCCGATGTGCATGCTGTTGGGCCGGACGCTGGAGGTGGACGAGCAGGAGTTGCGCGATCGGTGGGAGAGCCGGGCGCAGTACCTGGCCGCCTACGCCGAGGCCACCGACCGGCTGATCGCGGAGGGGTTTCTGCTGGCCGACGACCGCGAGGAGATCCT
This sequence comes from Dietzia aurantiaca, assembly GCF_021033825.1. Taxonomy (GTDB): domain Bacteria; phylum Actinomycetota; class Actinomycetes; order Mycobacteriales; family Mycobacteriaceae; genus Dietzia; species Dietzia aurantiaca. Next base: position 139,479 of record NZ_JAIFXZ010000003.1, on the reverse strand, counting down.
CGCCGACGCCCGGCCGGAGCGCGTCAGCTGGTGACGGGTTCGGGTCGGTCTCGGCGCAGTGGTGAGCGGCCGGCGGTGCGGTCGGGCGAGCGGGTGAGCAGGATGACCGCCACGAACAGGGCCTGCGCCGCCACGTAGGTGGCCATCACCACCAGATCGCGCTGCGGCCAGTCGACCAGTTCCGGCCGGAAGGCGCCCAGGGCGATCAGCCCGTCGGAGAGCACGAACAGCGCGCCGCCGAGGCCGCCCACCCAGCCGTGGCTCGCCGCCAGGTACGCCACCGCGAGCAGCAGCAGTCCGTAGACCACGACGGCCGGGGCGAGCATCCCCGCGGACGGCACCGTGACCGCGAGCAGCGCGGCCGCGACAACCACGAGCAGCAGCGTCCACGCCATCGGCGGGCGGCCCCGCTCGACGCGGGTGAAGGCCACGATCCACAGCACCTGCGCCACCGCGAAGCCGCCGACCATCGCCAGGAACGTCGCGTCCTCCGGCATGACCCGCGGCAGCGAGTCGCCCACCCAGCTGCCGGCCAACGCGCCCAGGGCCCACGGCCAGGCGGGCCCGCGGTCGTCGCGAGGCAACGTCAACAGCGCCACCGCCAGCGCCGGCATGAGCAGGACCTGTGTCCACGCGGCCGCGGTCGTCGCATCGGCCACCAGCGCGATCAGGTGGGCCAGGGTCACGACTACGACGGGGATCCAGCTCAGCAGACGCATGCGGTGAACGGTATCGCCCGCAGATGCGGGGCGTGGGGCTACAGGCGGGCTCGTCGTCGTCCTCGTCGTCGTCCTCGTCGTCGTCCGACAGCCGCGTGGACCAGCAGCGCTGCCGTCACCACCACGCAACACACCACCCCCACGCCGAACGCGACGGTGATGCCCTCGTCGGTCGAGTAGGTCGAATCCGACGGGTGGGCGGCGAGCACCGCGGCGGAGAGGGCGGCGCCGAACGCACCGCCGACCGTGCGCAGCACCTGGTTGAAGCTCACCGCGCTGCCGAGCTGATGCACCGCCACGCTGCGGGCGATCAGCGCCGGCATGGCCGCATAGCCCGAGCCGATCCCCACGCCGAACAGGAACATTCCCAGGGCGAGGGACCAGATGTGGTCGTGGTTGAGCCACAACAGCACCGACGCGGCCGTCATCACCGCGGCACCGACCGGCAGGAACACCGCCATGTCCACGCGGCGGGAGAGCACGCGCACCGAGCGGTTGGCGGTCAGGCTGCCGATCGACAGCGGGGCCATCATGAAGCCCGCCCACATCAGGGGCACCGACAGGCCGAAGCCGGTGGAGGTGGGCGCCTGCGCGACGAGGCTGGCGATGGACAACCCGATGTACATGGCCACCCCGAGGCCGATCGCGGTGGCATTGGCCAGCAGCACCTCCGGGGTGCGCACGACCCGCAGGTTGACCAGCGGATGCGGGGTCCGGACGCTGTGCAGGCCCCACGCGACCAGGGCGACGAGCGCCACGGTGAGCACCGCCAGCGTGGCCGGCGCGGCCCAACCCCAGTCCTGCGCCTCGGAGATCCACAGCACCAGCGCGGCCAGCCCGACGCCCAGCAGGATCGCGCCGCGCAGGTCGAACGGTGTCCGAGGCGCGAGGGGGTCGGGGCCGCCGGGCACGAAGCGCCACACCCCGACCGCGGCGGTGACGACGAAGGCGGCCGCGAACGCGAACGCGGCACGATGGTCGAACGTCGCCGCGAGGACCCCGGTCAGCGGATAGCCCAGTCCCAGGCCGATCGACACGGTCACCGACAGGGTCGAGATCGCGGGTTGTGAGTCGGCGAAGCTCATGTGCCGGCGGGCCAGGGCGATGGTGACCGGCACCGTCCCGTACAGCAGCCCCTGCAGCGCGCGGCCGAGGAGGAACACCGTGAAGTTCGTCGCGACCGTGGCGACGACGGAGCCGACGAAGATCACGGCCAGGCTGATCAGGAGCAGTCGCCGGGTGTGCGGGCCGTCGGCGAGGCGACCCATGACCGGGGTCGACACCGCGCCGACCAGCAGGTTCACGGTGAGCATCCACTGCGCCTGGCTGACCGGGATGTCGAACTGGGTCGCCACCGACGGCACCAGCAGCATGCCGAGTGAGCTGACGACCGAGCTGGTCAGCGCGGCGTACACCAGGGCCTGGACGAACCAGCGGGGCGCGGGGCGGCGGTCGACGGCGGTCATCGCCGGGCGCCGGGGGAGTCGGCGGCATCGGGGGCGTCCGCTGCGCCGGGGGCGTCCGCGTCCAGCCGGCGTAGCAGCGGGATCGCGGCGGCGATGGTGGCGCGGTCGGCGTCGTCGAGATGGTCGGCGACCGAGCGGGCCAGCCAGTCCTGCCCGGCGGTCTGTTCGGCGCGAAGTCGTTCGCGGCCGGAGTCGGTGAGCTGGACCAGGACGCGGCGGCCGTCGTCCGGATCCGGGCTGCGCCGGATCAGGCCGAGCTCCTCGAGCTCGCGAACTGCGTTGGCGATCGCCTGGTGGCTGATCCGCTCGAGGCCCGCCAGGTCGGTCGCCGTCAGCGGGCCGCGGCCGGCGAGGTGCGACAGGATGCCGACCTTGCCGAGCGACAGGGTGCGGTGGGCGTTGAACCGTCTCCACAGTGGGCGCAGGGCATCGCGCAGTTCCGCGGCCAGTGCGGCGGGGTCGGCGGGCGAATCCGGGTCGGAGGGGAGGGTCACCCGCCCAACTGTACAACCAAGTTGCGCAACTACGTTGCGGAGTCGGCGCCCCCGCCCGCCCCCGCCCGCGCCCGCCAGTCGCCCGCCCGGGCATCGCGAAGAGCGTTCCGCACACGTTTCCCGAGAGGGGGTGTGCGAAACGCTCTTCTCGATGGAGGTGGGCCGGCGGCGCGGTGGCTCCGTCAGTACGTCCCGCAGTTGGTGGGCGCGGGGACCCCGTCGATCCGGTCGGCCAGATACTGCACGGTCCCGGGCAGGCCGGCGAGCATCGGTGTCGCGTGGTTGATCACCATGCCGGGGGCGATCGGCGGCGTGTGATCGATGACCATCTCGACGTCGGCGCCCAGGGCGCACCAGTCGCGGCCGAGCTGCTGCGACTGTGGCCCCGGCACCACGTCGTCGTTGACCGGCGAGAGCACGCGCACGGGGGTGGTGGGCTTCAACCGCCCCACCCGCTGCATCTCCAGGTACTTCATGGCCACCGGGTCCTCGCGGACGATCTCTACGGCGGGTCGGCCGGTCCTGGTGTAGCTGGCGGTGCGGTGCTGGAAGAACTGGACGGCGGTCTCGCCGATGCACTGGTCGGCGGTCGAGGTCAGCATCGCCTGGCCTCCGTCGCTGAGGTGGACGTCCATTCGCTCCCTCAGCTCGGGGTAGGCGTCGGAGAGGCTGTTGAGGGCGTAGCCGATCACGCCCGCGATCGCGGAGCCGTCGGCCTGCTCGAGCGTGGCCAGCAGGTCGGCCGGCGGCGAGCCCGCGGCGGTCCCGACCAGGTCGAGCTCCGGCGCGTACTGCGGATGCAGCTCGGCCGCGGCCGCCACCGCCCCGCCACCCTGCGAGTACCCGGAGAACACCGTGCGCGGGTTCGGGCCGGTGTCCGCACCGGGCACGGACGGGGCGACGCGGGCGAGGTCGAGCACGGCGCGTGCCTGGGCCTCGCGGTGCACATACGAGTGGAGGCCGGGCGTGCCCAGGCCCTCGAAGTCGGTCACGGCCACCGCGTACCCGCGGGCCAGCAGGGCATAGGCCTGGATGATCTCGTAGCCGAACCCGACGCCGGGCGGATCCGTCTGGACGTTGGCCACGTTCTGGAAGGTCTTCGACGGCGCGCAGTGGTCGGCCTGCCCCTGCGTGCCCGGCGCGATCACGGCGAGCGGTCGCGAACCGGCGCCGGCCCACGGGGCCCGCGGCTGCAGGTAGGTGCCGGTCACGGCGATCTGCTGGCCCCGGGAGCCGACGGAGGTGTACATGATGCGCTGCGCGTCGGTCGACAGCGGGCCGGCACCGGCGGTGAGGGCCTCCGAGCCGGGAACGTCCGGGAGGGCGCCGGCGAGCGGGAACGCCTCCGTCTTGATCAGGGCGCCGCTGTCCGCGGGGAGGTCGACCGGCGGCTGATAGAACGCGGGCGCCGGGTCGTTGGACGATCCCTGCGCTGACGCGGCAGGGGCGACGAGGGCCCCTCCGGCGACGGTGGTGGTGATGGCGGCGGCGAATGCGGCTGCGCGCATCGCGGTTCGACGAAGTAGCACGGTCCCCCCGGACTTGTGTTTCGGATCACTAGCTGTGGGGAGTGTAAGCGCACGTTGTGGACTGCAGTCCGTTCACCCCGCCACGGTGTTGCGGTTCGACCCTTGACTTTTAATAGTCGACCGGTCTACTAATTAATTCATGGATACGGGAGAGACGGTCGTGGCGCCGCGGCGGCGGGGTCGTCCGCGCAAGGACCAGTCACAGCCGGATGCCCCTCGGGCGCGGCTGCTGCGCCGGGGCGTGGCGATCCTGACGGAGAAGGGCTTCAGCGCCGTGCGGATCGAGGAGGTCCTCACCGCGGCCGAGGTGCCGAAGGGGTCGTTCTACTACTACTTCGGCAGCAAAGAAGATTTCGGTTTCGCCCTGATCGACGAGTACGCCGACTACTTCGCGGCCAAACTCGATCGCTGGTTCGAGGACCAGACACTCGCCCCGCTGGACCGCCTCCGCGCGTTCATCGCGGACGCACGGCAGGGCATGGCCCGGCACGGGTTCCGGCGTGGTTGCCTCGTCGGCAATCTCGGCCAGGAGATGGGCGCCCTGCCGCCCTCGTTCCGGGACCGCCTCACCGCGGTTCTCCGTGATTGGGAAGCGCGCACCGCGCGGTGTCTGACGGCAGCGCGAGACGCCGGCGAGATCCCGGCAGACACGGATTGCGTCCGACTGGCCGAGTTCTTCTGGATCGGGTGGGAGGGGGCCGTTCTGCGCACGAAGCTCGAACGCGACCCCGCCGCGCTGGACACGTTTGCAGAACAGTTCCTGGCGATGATCGCCGACGACACCCATGAGAGGCAACGATGAGCGAGAACTTCAGAGCAGTACTGATCAGTGGAGGCGTCAGCGGGCACTCGGCGGAGGTCGCCGATGTGTCGCCGGCGCAGCTCCCCGAGGGCGATGTGACCGTGCGGGTAGCCTGCTCGACCCTCAACTACAAGGACGCACTCGCGATCACGGGCAGGGGCTCGGTGGTCCGGTCCTTCCCGATGGTGCCCGGGATCGACTTCGCGGGCACCGTGGAGGAGTCCACGAATCCGGACTTCGCGCCCGGTGACCGCGTCGTACTGAACGGCTGGGGCGTGGGGGAGCGCCACTGGGGCGGGCTCGCCGAATACGCCCGGGTGAAGGGCGAATGGTTGATCCCGCTCGAGGAGGCCTTCACGTTCGAGCAGGCCATGAGCATCGGCACCGCCGGGTACACCGCGATGCTGTGCGTCATGGCGCTCGAGCGCCACGGGGTGACCCCTGACTCCGGCGAGATCCTGGTCACCGGCGCCGCCGGCGGCGTGGGGAGCGTCGCCATCGCCGTGCTGGCCGCGCTCGGCTACCGGGTCGTCGCCGTGACCGGCCGACCCGACGAAGCCGACTACCTCACAGGACTCGGCGCGACCCGGATCCTGCCCCGGTCGGACTTCACCGAGCCCGGAAAGCCGCTCGCCAAGGAGCAGTGGGCGGGTGCGATCGATGTGGCGGGCGGCCGAGTGCTCGCCAACGTCTGCGCGCAGATGAAGTACCGATCGGTGGTCGCGGCGTGCGGACTCGCCGCCGGGATGGACTTCCCCGCCACCGTCGCGCCCTTCATCCTGCGTGGGGTCACCCTGGCCGGCGTCGACAGCGTGATGTGCCCCGCGGACGAGCGCCGGGAAGCCTGGCGGCGGCTCGCCACCGACCTCGACCCGGCCCTGCTGGAGTCGATGACGGAGAAGATCGCCCTGGACGACTGCATCCCGGTCGCCGACACACTGCTCGACGGGACCGTGCGCGGCCGCGTCATCGTCCCCCTCACCGACAACTGATCGAAGGACCAACACCATGAGCGACATCAAGGCCCCCAGCCGCTTCCCGGTACCCGAGCTCGACGACCTGCCCGTGGACATCCGGGCGGCCATCCTGGCCGTCGAGGAGAAATCCGGCTTCATCCCCAACGTCTTCCTGATGTTGGCCCACCGCCCGGACGAGTTCCGCGCGTTCTTCGCCTACCACGACGCCCTGATGGACAGGCCGGGGAATCTGACCAAGGCCGAGCGGGAGATGATCGTCGTCGCGACCTCGGGCCCCAACCAGTGCCAGTACTGCGTTGTCGCCCACGGCGCGATCCTGCGGATCCGGGCCAAGGACCCCCTCGTGTCCGACCAGATCGCCACGAACTACCGCAAGGCGGACATCACCGATCGGCAGAAGGCCATGCTCGACTTCGCGCTGAAGGTCTCCGCCGAGGCCTATGCCGTGTCCGACGAGGACTTCGCCATCCTCGAAGGCCACGGTTTCACCCGGGACGACGCCTGGGACATCGCCTCCATCTCCGCGTTCTTCGGCCTGTCCAACAGGATCGCCAACGTCGCCAGCCTGCGCCCCAACCCCGAGTTCTACGGGATGGGCCGAGGCTGAACTCCTGCCGGTGAGCCGGCCCGCCAGAGGTCGTTCGCGGCGGCCATGACCGCGGCCAGGGTGGCAGTGAGGACGGAGCGATCCCTCCCGGCCGCCCAGTGGACGTCGGCGCCGGTACGGAATTCGACCAGGGTGAGCGCCTCGCTCTGACTGCCCGCCCCCACGCTGGTCTGGTGGAGGCTGAGGACCTCCACGTCGATGCCGCCCGCCGCGAGGGCTCTGGTGAGCGCCTCGACCGGGCCGACCTCGGTGTGGACGCTGACCTCGTCGTCGTCGTCAATCCTCAGGGCGATCCGGGTGTCGGCCCGCCCGCCCGTCTCGGACGTGGAGAACTCGGTGAGGACGATCGACTCGGTGCCGGGGGCCCGGCGGAGGTAGGCGTCCTGGAAGACCGCCCACAGCTGTGCCGCCGTGAACTCCAGGCCGGTCGAGTCGGTGTGCTGCTGCACGGTGCGGGCGAAGGCGATCTGGAGCCTACGGGGCAGTTCGATGCCGTATTCGGTCTCGAGCAGGTAGGCGATCCCGCCCTTGCCGGACTGGGAGTTCACGCGGATCACGGCGTCGTAGCTGCGGCCGATGTCGGCGGGGTCGATCGGCAGGTTCGGGACCTTCCACGCGATCTCACCCTCGGGGCGGCCCTGCGCGGCGGCCCGGGCGCGGTGCTCGGCGAAGCCCTTCTTGATGGCGTCCTGGTGCGTACCGCTGAAGGCCGTGTGGACGAGATCGCCGACGTACGGGTGGCGCGCGGGGACCTCGAGCCGGTTGCAGTACTCGACCGTGCGGCGGATCTCGTCGATATCGGAGAAGTCGATCATCGGGTCGATGCCCTGCGCGTGCAGGTTCAGCGCGAGCGTGGCGATGTCCACGTTGCCGGTGCGCTCGCCGTTGCCGAAGAGGCAGCCCTCGACGCGCTGCGCCCCCGCGAGCACGGCCAGTTCGGCGCACGCGATACCGGTGCCGCGGTCGTTGTGCGGGTGCACCGAGAGGATCACCGCGTCCCGGCGGGCGAGATTGGTGTGCATGTACTCGATCTGGTCGGCGTACACGTTCGGGGTGGCGATCTCGACCGTGGCGGGCAGGTTGAGGATCACCGGGCGATCGGTCGTGGCGTCCCACAGTGCGGTCATGGTGTCGCAGAGGTCGAGCACGTAGTCCGGCTCGGTGAGGTTGAAGACCTCCGGCGAGAACTCGAACCGCACGTTCGGCAGGTCGCCGGCGAGCTCCAGCACGTCGCGGCCTCCGGCGACGATGAGGTCCTTGAGTTCGTCCGGCGCGTAGCCGAGCACGGTGTCGCGCCAGGTGGGGGCGGTCGCCGTGTACATGTGGATGACGACGGGGTTGGTGATGCCGCGGACCGAGGCCACCGTGCGTTCGATGAGGTCGCGGCGGGCCGGGGTGAACACGACGATGGTCACGTCGTCCGGGGCGATCTCACTCTGGGCGATGAGGCGGACGAAGTCGTAGTCGGTCTGCGAGGCCGAGGGGTAACCGACCTCGATCTCCTTGTAGCCCATCGCCACCATGAGTTCGAAGAACCGGCGCTTGCGGGCCGGGTCCATCGGTTCGGCCAGCGCCTGGTTGCCGTCGCGCAGGTCGACCGGCACCCACAGGGGCGCCGCGGTGAGGCGGCGGGTCGGCCACTCCGGCCGGGTCACGGGCACGTCCACGCGGGAGTGGACGTCTGAATATCGGTGGGACGGCATCCGCGAGTGCCGCTGCCGGTTCCACGCGGGGGCGTGGCCGGGCACCGGCCCGTCGGGCGTGATGATGCGGGGAAATGATGCGGTCATGTTGAGCGGGTCCTTCACTTCTCGGGTCGGGTGACCGGCGCAGGTTCGGGCTCCACGACGGGAGCCGGTCCGACTACGCCCCGCCGTGGCGACTAAGGAGAAGGCACTCGAGAAAACGCATGGGCGAAAACTATCACAACTCCTCAGACAAGTAGAGTTGTCGGCATGGAACGTGTGACGCGGGTGAGACGGGCATCGCTGGCGGATCAGGCCGCCGAGCTGCTGTTGGAGCGGATCCGGTCCGGAGAATGGGCGCTGGGTGAGAAGCTTCCCGGCGAGACGACGCTCGCGCCGCAGCTGGGCGTGGGGCGCTCGACCGTCCGCGAGGCAATCCGCCAACTCGCCGGCCGCGGGGTGCTGACGTCCCGGCAGGGGGCGGGCGTGTTCGTCACCGCGCTCGAGGTGCCGGAAGACTGGGATGCCGTGCTCCGGCGTGCGGACATCGTCTCGGTGATCGAGGCGCGTGTGGCTATCGAGGCCGAGGCCGCTGCGCTCGCCGCCGCACGGCGGACCCCCGCCGACCTGCGGGCGATCCGGCGCGCGCTCGCCCGGCGGGCCGAGAACCGCTCCGACATCGAGCGCCATGTGGACGTGGACACGCAGTTCCACCGGGCGATCGTGGTGGCCGCCCACAACCCGGTCCTCGTGGAGATGTTCGACAGTTTCACGCCCAGGGTCCGCGCGGCCATGATCGACATGCTCCGCCTCCGTCAGGACTTCGGCAGCGACGCCGACCAGCGGGCCCACGCCGAGCTGGCCGACGCCATCGCGGACCGCGACGCCGCGGCCGCGTCGCGCCTTTCCCGCGCGCACCTGGGCGAGCTCGGGGAGGCGCTGTCGTGAGCGGGCAGCGAGGCCCTGGCCTGGGCGGCAGGGCAGCAGGCCCTGGCCTGGGCTCCGGCCGGGCCGACGGGGCGGCGGCCGAGGTGTTGCGCCTTCGCGACGTCGACTTCGTCCGCCAGACCGAGCAGATCCTCTCCGGCATCGACCTCACGGTCCGGGCCGGCGAGCGGTGGGCGCTCATCGGCCCCAACGGGGCGGGCAAGAGCACGCTCATGGGCCTGTGCGGCGCCGAGGCCCACCCGACCCGCGGCTCGGTCCACGTCCTCGGCCACCAGCTGGGTCGGGTCGAGATCCGCAAGCTGCGGGAGTCGATCGGGCACGTCAATCCCCGGCATCCGCTGCGCTCGCCGCTGACGGTGCGGCAGGTCGTGCTCACCGGCGCGACCGGCACGACGGATCTGATGGGCCGGTGGGAGCCGGATCAGCCCACGCTCGACCGGGCCGACCACCTCATCGAGATGCTCGGCCTGGACGGGCTCCGGCACGCCGTGTGGCCCACCATGTCGCAGGGCGAGCGCGGCCGGGCGCTCATCGCGAGGGCGCTCCTGCCGAACCCCGCCCTGCTGCTCCTCGACGAGCCGTCGACCGGCCTCGACGTGGCGGCCCGGGAGCAGTTCCTCTTGACCCTCGACCAGCTGCACGACACGCAGCCCGATCTGGCGACCGTGCTCGTCACGCACCACCTCGAGGAGCTGCCCACGTCGACGACCCACGCGATGCTGATCGCCCAGGGCCGGATCCACGCCTCCGGTCCCGCCCGGGACGTGCTCACCTCGGAGCTGGTGACGGAGGCCTTCGAGTATCCGATCGAGGTCGATCACCGACAGGGGCGATGGTTGGCCCGCGCCGGCCGGTCACGCCAGAGCTGAGTACCGCCCCGGCCCGGCCCGCACGCGTAATGTCTGCGGGTATGGCCGGTGGGAGGGGCGCGATGACGGGGAGCGGCGGGCTGGCGTGGAGGCTGCGCCTGTCGGCGGCGCGCTACCGCTTCAAGGAGAGCCTGTTCCTCCTCCCGGCGTTGGTGATGCTGGGCGGGGTCCTGCTGGCGGTCGGCGCGACCGTGATCGACAACCGCCTGGGGCACAACGCCGAGATCCCGTGGACGTTGGCGATGAGCAGCAACGCCGCCACCTGGCTGGTCTCGACCGTGGCCGGGGCCATGATCACCACCGTGGGAGTGGTCTTCTCGCTCACCGTGGTGAGTCTGCAGCTGGCCAGCAACCAGTTCTCGCCCCGTGTGATGCGCTCGTTCATCCGCGACCGGCTGAGTCAGGGCGTGATCGGACTACTGGTGGGCACGTTCTTCTACTGCGTGCTGATCCTGCCGAGCTTCAGCGGGGAGGCCACGGCCCCGGCGCCACGGATCTCGCTGACCATCGCCATAGGTCTGACACTGGTCACCGTGGTGGGGATCATCGTCCACCTGGATCACCTTGCGCGCGGCCTGCAGGTCGGCAACCTCGCGCGGAGCATCGCGGACGAGGGGCAGGTGGTGGCAGCGCGTCTCGGGCGACTGCCCGCCGGCCTCAGCACGGTCGACCCCGAGGACTTCCCCGCCCCGGCGGACGCCATCGTGATCCCGGCCGGCCGCAGTGGGTGGGTCAGCCAGGTGCACATGGGCCGGCTGCTCGGCGCGGTCTCCCCGGGTACGGTGCTGCGGCTGGAGACCAGGGTCGGGGCGTACATCCACCAGGGGGAGCCGTTGTTTACGGCGTGGCCGCCTCCGTCGCGCACGCAGAAGATCGCAGGTGCCGTCGCGATATCCGAGATGCGGACCATGCTCCAAGATGCGGACTTCGCGATCCGCCAGCTCGTCGACATCGGCCTGCGGGCCCTGAGCTCGGCGATCAACGACCCCACCACCGCGGTGGAGGTCCTGCTGCGTCTGGGCACCGTGCTGCGCACGGTCCTCACCAGCCCACTGGCCCCGCCGGCGCTGCGCGATGACGCGGGCCGGGTGCTGGTCCAGCCGTGGAATCTCGACCACGACGAGTACGTCGAGCACGCCTTCGACCAGCTGCGTCAGGCGAGCCTGAACCAGACGGAGGTGGTGGCCGCGCTGCTGCGCGTGCTGCGCATGCTCATCACCCATGTCAACGAGGAAGGCCACCCGGAGCGAGCCGGCGCCCTCGAGCAGCAGATGCGGCTGCTCCTGGAGGCGGCAGGAGATCAGACCGACCTGCTCCCGGAGGACCTGCAGCGCATCGAATCCCTGGCGTCGGACGATACCGACCCCGCCGACCACTCGCTCTAGACTGCCCCGCCCGGAAGAGGGGCCGTCAGTCGCTCTTCTCGCGTGCCTTCTTGGTCTTCCGATCGTTCGCCTTGCGCAGCGCCTCGACGAGTTCGTCCTTGGTCATGTCGGACCGGCCCTCGATGTCGAGTTTCTGGGCCTGCTCGTACAGGTGCTCCTTGGTCGCGTTGGCGTCCACGCCGCCCTTCGACTCGCCGGACGGATTCGGGCCGCCGCTGGCGGACTGCGAGTCGGACGGACCGGCGGAATCCTTGGGCTCCCAGTGGTCGCCGACCTTCTCGTGCGTGTGTTTGACGGCGCCCCACGCGGTGCGGGCCACCCGCGACTCGTCGCTGTACTCCTCCTCCGCGGAGTCGTAGGCCTTCGCGAAGGTGTCCTTGGCCTTCTGGTCGCTGCGCTGCAGCGTCGAGGGCAGTTCGCCCTCCTTGGCGTGTCCGTCCTTGCCTGTCTTCGGCATGGTGGCTCCTTCCGTCGTCTGCGACCCGGTACAAGGCCGACCCTAAGCCGGGGTGAGGGGAACGGGAACCGGTCCGACCCCCGTTGAGGTGCCGCCCGTTTGGGGCGCGGGCGAACCCCCTTGCCTTAGATACCCTAGGGGGGTACCGTATGACCCATGGTTGAGCACGGATACACCCACAACAAGGAAGCCCACCTCAAGCGGCTGCGTCGCATCGAGGGGCAGGCCCGCGGCCTGCAGCGGATGGTCGAGGAGGACAAGTACTGCATCGACATCCTCACGCAGGTCTCCGCCATGACGCGGGCGCTGCAGTCCGTCTCGCTCAGCCTGCTGGAGGAGCACCTCGGGCACTGCGTCGCCGGCGCCATCGAGCACGGCGGCCCCGAGGCCGAAGCCAAGCTCAAGGAAGCCAACGAGGCCATCGCGCGCCTGGTCAAGTCCTGACAAACCACGCCGGGCCTCGTGTCGCGGGGCACCCGAAACCAGAGGAGAAACCATGTCTGCCGCCGACAACCACACCGCCACCTACACCGTCTCGGGCATGACCTGCGGCCACTGCGTCAAGTCCGTTGAGGAGGAGGTCCTGGAGATCCCCGGGGTGTCCAGCGTTGAGGTCGAGCTGGAGTCCGGCCGTCTCGTCGTCGTCTCCCCCGACCCGGTCGATCCCGCGGCGGTCCGCGCCGCGGTCGACGAGGCCGGATACACCGTCACAGCAGAGGAGTGAGTGCACCGTGACCACGAGTGAGGACACCGCCACCGCGCGTGAGGACGCCGCCACCACGCAACTCGAGCTCGAGATCGAGGGCATGACCTGCGCGTCGTGCGCCAACCGCATCGAGCGCAAGCTCAACAAGCTCGACAACGTCTCGGCGGCGGTCAACTACGCCACCGAGAAGGCGCGCGTGCAGATCGCCGCCGGGATCGAGCCGCAGCTGTTGCTGGACACCGTCGAGCAGGCCGGCTACTCGGCGCGGCTGCCGAAGCCGCGCGCCGCCGCTCCGACAGCCGACGGGACGCCCGGCGCCACGGGCTCCGGAGTGGCGATGGGCAACGCGGGCAACTCCACCGACGACGCCGCCGGCGTCGACCGCGTCGAGAGCCTCAAGCAGCGCGTGATCATCTCGGCCGTCCTGTCGATCCCGGTGATCGCGATGGCCATGATCCCGGCACTGCAGTTCACCTACTGGCAGTGGCTCTCGCTCACGCTCGCCGCGCCCGTCGTGGTGTGGGGCGCGTACCCGTTCCACCGCGCGGCCTGGATCAACCTCCGGCACGGCACGTTCACCATGGACACGCTGGTGTCGATGGGCACGCTCGCCGCGCTGGCCTGGTCGCTGTACGCGCTGTTCTTCGGCCACGCCGGCATGCCGGGCATGACGCACGGCTTCGAGTTCTCGCTCTCGCCCAGTGACGGCGCGGGCGACATCTACCTCGAGGCCGCGGCCGGCGTCACCACGTTCATCCTGCTCGGCCGCTACTTCGAGGCCCGGTCCAAGCGCACCGTCGGCGCCGCCCTGCGCTCGCTTCTCGAGCTGGGGGCCAAGGAGGTGTCGGTCCTGCGGGACGGCGTCGAGACCCGTATCCCGGTCGAGGCGCTGCAGGTGGGCGAGGGGTTCGTCGTCCGCCCCGGTGAGAAGATCGCCACCGACGGTGAGATCGTCGACGGCGCGTCCGCTGTCGACACCTCCATGGTGACCGGCGAGTCCGTGCCCGCCGAGGTGTCCGAGGGTGACGCCGTGGTCGGCGGCACCGTCAACGCGAGCGGCCGCCTGGTCGTGCGCGCCACCCGCGTCGGCTCGGACACGCAGCTCGCGCAGATGGCGCAGATGGTGGAGGACGCCCAGTCCGGCAAGGCCGCCGCGCAGCGTCTGGCCGACCGCATCTCGGGCATCTTCGTGCCCGTCGTGCTGGTGCTGGCCGTGGCGACGTTCGTGTTCTGGATGATCACCGGCGTCGGCGCGGCCATGGCGTTCACCGCCGCGGTCGCCGTGCTCATCATCGCCTGCCCGTGTGCGCTGGGTCTGGCCACGCCGATGGCGCTGATGGTCGGCACCGGCCGTGGCGCCCAGCTGGGCATCCTCATCAAGGGCCCGGAGGTGCTGGAGTCCACGCGCAAGGTCGACACGATCGTGCTGGACAAGACCGGCACCGTCACCACCGGCAAGCACGCCCTGGTCTCTACAACTGTCGCGGACGGCGAGGACGAGGCGCAGGTATTGCGTCTGGCCGGCGCGGTGGAGGACGCCTCCGAGCACCCCATCGCCCGCGCGATCGCCGCGGGTGCGCGCGAGAAGGCCGGTGACCTGCCGGCCGTGGAGGGCTTCCGGAACCACGAGGGCCTGGGCGTCTCCGGTCGCGTCGCCGCAGGCGCCGGTCCCGGTGATGGGGGCGACGACGACAACGCCGCCGAGGAGATCATCGTCGGCCGGCCAGCGTTGCTGGCGGACCGTGCCATGCCGCTGTCAGAGAACCTGCAGCGGGCCATGGACGCCGCCTCCGAGCGCGGCCAGACCGCTGTTGCAGTGGGCTGGGGCGGCCGGGCCCGCGGCGTGCTGGTGGTGGCCGACCAGATCAAGGAGACCTCCGCCGAGGCGATCGGTCGGTTCCGCGAGCTGGGGCTCACCCCGATCCTGCTGACCGGCGACAACGCCAAGGTGGCCGCCGCGGTGGCCGAGCAGGTGGGGATCGACCCCGGGCCGGAGACAGTGATCGCCGAGGTCATGCCCGCCGACAAGGTGGAGCAGGTACGCCGGCTGCAGGCCGAGGGCCGGGTGGTGGCGATGGTCGGCGACGGCGTCAACGACGCGGCCGCCCTGGCCACCGCCGACCTAGGGCTGGCGATCGGTACCGGCACCGACGCCGCGATCGAGGCCTCCGACCTCACGCTGGTCCGCGGCGACCTTCGTTCGGCGGCCGATGCCATCCGGCTGTCCCGCCGGACCCTGGGCACGATCCGCGGCAACCTGTTCTGGGCGTTCGCCTACAACGTGGCAGCGCTCCCGCTGGCCGCGGCCGGGCTGCTCAACCCGATGATCGCGGGCGCCGCGATGGCGTTCTCCTCGGTGTTCGTGGTGGCGAACAGCCTGCGGCTGCGGAGGTTCCGCGCCGCAGTCTGAGCAACTGCGTACCCGGTCGGGCAGCTGAGGAGCTGCCCCACCGGGTACGGATGCGAGTGACCGCACTCAGCGTCTACGCGGCGAGCTGTGGCGCGACGATTCGGCTCCACCCGGCTACTGAACCGGTCGCGGGTGATGGCGGCATTGTCGTCGGGGCCCTGGACGACGGACGACACCTGTGGCCGCGCGCAGGATTGGTCCGGGGCTCGGGACTGTCATCGCTGAAGAACTGCCCGCGGAGAAGATGGCCCCGGTTGCAAGACACTCCCCTCCGGTCGCACGACAAACTGTGCGAATTTCTTGCCGGATCTCGCACGAGACGTCTTGCAGCCCCGGGGCTATGTCTTGCAACCGCGGGCTGAGGGCGTGAAGCCGCGGCGGGGTGACGGTGCTCTGGCAGACGCACGTGACCACCCTCGCCGACTAGATCTCGCAGCACTCCGTGGGGTTGGCGGCCGCCAGGGTGGGTTGAGCGGATACCCGGCCCGGCGGAGTGACGTCTGGTTCGGCTGTGTGGTGGCTATCCGAAGAGATCCGGCAGACCGTCGGCGATGTGGTCCGGGAATGCCGGCTCGCGCTTGACCAGGAAGGCCTCGACGCCCTCGCGGACGTCGGCCGAGGCGCCGCGGGTGAAGATGCCGACAGACTCCGCGGCGTGCGCCTCCTCGGGGCCGGCGGCGCCGAGCATGCGCCACATCAGCGCGCGGGTCAGTGCCACGGAGACCGGCGCCGTTCCGGCGACCATGTCGCGGGCCACCTCGATGGCCCTGGCCAGCGCGTTCCCGGCGGGGACGAGTTCGCGGACCAGGCCACGTTCGAGTGCTTCGTCCGCCGGGACCATGCGGGCGCCCATCGTCCATTCGACAGCGGTAGAGATTCCCACGATCCGCGGGAGGAACCACGTCGAGCACGCCTCCGGCACCAGCCCGCGGCGGGTGAAGACGAATCCGAAGCGGGCGTTCTCGGCGGCGATCCGGACGTCTGCCGGCAGCGTCATGGTTACCCCGACCCCGGCGGCCGGACCGTTGATCGCGGCGATGACTGGCTTCGACATGCGGTAGATGCGCAGCGAGACGAGCCCGCCGGTGTCGGCCGGGACCTCTCCGGCGGCCCCGGCCTCGGCGACGAAGGTGGAGACCCCACCGGACAGGTCCGCGCCCGCGCAGAACGCCCGACCGGTGCCGGTGAGGACCACGGCGAGGATCGAGTCATCGGCGTCGACGGCGTCGAAGGCCCTGATCAGGTCGCGCAGGTTCCGGTCGGTCACCGCGTTGAGCTTGTCGGGCTTCTCGAGGCGGATGATCGCTATCTCGCTGTCGCGCTCGATCGCGATGTCCGGGAGGCTCGGAGGGGTGGCCGGGTCGGGAAGCGGGGGCGGCACTAGACGGTCGGAGGTGTCGGTCATGTGTCCATCATGAGGGCGTAGCGCAAGGCCGGTGGTGTAACAGCGCCGCTGTGTTCACAGGCAGAGCCAACGGCTTCGGCCCGGCCACTGCACCGTGAACGACCTCGACACCTGGTCACGGTTCCGTCCAGTGCCTCTTCGTGGTTTGGTGGGGCCATGAGGTCACAGAGAAGCACTCCCGCGTCCGACAGAACCTCGACCCACCCCGGCGGGGTCCCCTCCGCGGCAACAGGCTGGTTCCTGCCGATCGTGACCCTGCTGGGGGTCGCCGCCGCGATTGTGGCCGCTTTCATCGGCAGTGGCGCACTGGGCGGCACCCCGATCAACGAGGCCGCCGGCGGAGCGCTGTCCGCCGACGCCACACCGATCGCCCCGGCGGGCACGGCATTCAGCATCTGGAGCGTAATCTACCTGGGCCTGGCCGCCTACGCGATCTGGCAGCTCACCCCCACCGCCCGGCGTTCGCCGCGGCAGGAGGCGGTCAGACCGTGGGCGTTGGCTTCCGCGGTGCTCAACCCGCTCTGGATATGGACCGTTCAGCTCGGCTGGCTGGCGGTCTCCGTGCTGGTGATCGTGGTGTTGCTGGCCGTGATCATCCGCCTGATGTTCCTCCTCGGAGCGCCGCGTACCGGCGGGATCGTCGAGAAGGTGGTGGCCGACTGGACGTTCGGGCTCTACCTGGGCTGGGTGTCTGTGGCGTTCCTGGCCAACACTTATGCGTGGCTCGCCGACGCCGGGATCGACATCTTCACACGAATCCAACTCGGCGTGGTGGGCATCGTGGTGGCCGCCGGGATAGGCATCGCTACCGCCCTGCTCAGCGGCGGACGGATCGCTCCCGCCCTGGCCACGAGCTGGGGCCTGGCCTGGGTCTCGGTTGGACGCACCGAGGGGGCCTTCGAATCGCCCGAACTGGTGTGGACCGCCGTACTCGCGGTGGTCGTGGTGCTGTTCATCGCCGTCGCCGCGAACGTGACAGCGCGCTCGCGCTCGAGCGCATAGGCGCAGCAGCGCCCGTCACCGCGACCAGGCCAGGCACCCCGCTCAGGCCGCACCCAGCAAGGCCGCCCCGCCGGAGCGCACCGCGAAGTAGGCGGCGCCCAGCACCGCGCCGATCACCATGGCCGGGCCGAAGGCGATCCCGCTCTTGGCGCCCACCCGCCGCGCGGCCAGCAGCACCAGTGCCACGGCGGCGTTGATGACGAACGCGGCCAGCGTGCCCGCCATCACGGCAGGCCAGCCCAACCAGCCGAGGAACGCGCCCAGCAGCCCGGACAGTTTGACGTCGCCCAGCCCCATCCCGGAGGGGTTGATCAGCGCCAGAATGAAGTAGAAGGCCAGCAGCACAGCGGCAGCGGCGGCGGCCCGGCCGAAAGAGCCCCACTCGTTAGAGACCGCGGCCGCCACGAGTAGCCCGCCGAACACCACCGGGTACATCGGGAGCACGATCTTGTCCGGCAGCCGGAAGACGGCCAGGTCGATCGTCACCAGCAGCGCGCAGGCCACGGCGAGCGCGGCGAACGTCGCGAGATCAGCCCAGCCCCGCGCGATGTAGGCGGCCCCGAAGCCGCCGCCGGCGGCGAGTACGACGTGCAGCCCGATACGTAGCCAGCGCGAGTCGGAGTCGGCGAGGTCACGCATCCACCGGCCGAGCGCGGCCGCGGTCACCGCGCACACGAGCCCGGACGCGACGGCGATCACGAACAGCATGACGGCAGCCGATCAGCGCAGGGCAGCAGTACGAGCTGGAGATGAGAACGCACGGTCAGGAGAACGCCTCCATCATGTTGATCACGGTCGGTCCGAGCAGCACGATGAACAGTACGGGCAGGATGCACACCAGGAGGGGGAAGATCACCTTCACCGGAACCTGCTGCGCCTTCTCCTCGGCCCGCTGCCGCCGCTTGAGCCGCAGCTCGGCGGCCTGCGTGCGCAGCACGTCGGCCACGGAGATGCCGTAGGCGTCGGCCTGGATGAGGGCGCGGACGAAGCGGCGGAGGTCGGGCACGTCGGTGCGCTGGGCGAGCTGCTCGTACGCGGTCCGGCGCAGCTGGCCCACCTGGATCTCCTGCAGGGTCCGGATGAGCTCCTGGGCGAGCGGCCCGGTGCCGTTGCGTCCGGCGCGGGCCATGGCGGAGTCGAATCCGAGTCCGGCCTCCACGGCGATGGTCATCTGGTCGAGCGTGTCGGCGAGCTCGAGCGCGATCTCCTCGTTGCGCTCCTGGCTGCGGCTCTTGAGCAGCAGTTCGGGCAGGAAGTAGCAGACCACCGCGGTGCCCAGCATGAGCAGGATCAGAAGCGGCGCCGGGTTGGTGCTGACCAGAAGCAGGCCGAGCACCACCACGAGCAGCGGCGCGGCGATCTTGAGCACGAGCAGCCGGTCGATGGTCCAGCCGTCGGGTCGACCGGCGCGGAGGATGAGCCGCTCGAGCCGCTGGACGGTGCGGGCAGGTGTGAGCCGACGGGCGAGCGCCACCACGGAGCTGCCGGAGGCGTCGTCATCGGCAGCGTCGAGGGCGGGCGCGGCTGCGTAGCCGTCGTCGAATCCGCTGCGCAGGTTGTCGAGGGTGCGGGCGCGCGCGGTGTCGCGGCCGGTGAACACGACGTAGGCCAGTAGGAACACCGAGACCGTGAGGACGAACACGGCGAATGCGGCGGTCAGCGACATCCGGGGTGCTCCTTATCTGTGTGACGCGCTCGAGGGGCGCGGGGCGGGAGGGGGCTGTGCGAGGGACGGGCGGGGTACGACGGTCGAGGGGCGGGCGGAGGGGACGCCCGGCACCTCTAGAACTTGATGCTGACGACCTTGGACAACCAGAATCCGCCGACGATCAGCATCACCACACCGGCGCCGATCATCCCCCACCCGAGCGGGCTCTCGGTGAGGGTGCCGATGTACGACGGGTTGGAGATGAACAGGAACCCGCCGATGCCGAACGGCAGCGCCATGAGTACGTAGGCCGAGAGCTTGCCCTCGGCGGCCAGTGCCTTGACCTGCCGCCGGATCTGGTTGCGCTCGCGGATGGTCTGGCCGACGCCGTCGAGCACCTCGGCCAGGTTGCCGCCGACCTCGCGGTTGATGGCGATGGCCTGGGTGACCCAGACGAAGTCCTGGCTGCCCATTCGGCCGGCGGTCTCCTCGAGTGCGGGGCCGAGGTCGCGGCCGACGCGGGTTTCGTTGATGATGCGCGCGAACTCCTCGGAGGTGGGCTCCTCGGCCTCGCGGGCGACGGAGGCGAGCGCCTGGAGGAGGCTGTGCCCGGCGCGCAGGCTGGAGGCCATGAGCTGCAGCGAGTCGTCGAGCTGGTCCGCGAAGGCGGCACGCCGCCGCGCGGCGAGGATCTTCAGCAGTCCGACCGCGCCGATCGGCGTGAGTATCACGAGGAAGATGCCGAAGAGCGGTCCGGAGGCCACGAGGCCTGCCGCGAAGGCGACGAGGGTGGCGACGACGACGAGAAAGACGTAGTCCTGGAGCCGCATGCGGACACCCGCTTGTTCGAGCGCGCCGGCTCCGGGGGCCCCGCGCTTGCTCAGGATCTTGTCGATCGCCTCGGTGGCTGCTGTCGCGAGACGGGAGAGGGCTCCCGGGCCGGCGGAGACGCCGGGCCTGCGGCGGTCGCGGGGGATGTTGCCGGGCGCGGGCGAGAGCACGAGATAGGTGCCCACCAGCAGCGCCAGGGTCAGGGCGAGCACGCCGATCCCGCCGGCGGTCAACGCGGTGTTCATCGGATGCCTCCCGGGTTGTCGGTGGTGGCGCCGAACACCCGCGGCGAGAGGGTGATGCCGAGCTCGTTGAACCGGTCGGTGAAGCGGGGCCGCACGCCGGTGGCGAGGGGCTTTCCGAGGAACCTGCCGTCGGGCCCGATGCCCGCGGAGTAGTCGAACAGGAAGGCGTCCTGCAGGGTGACGGTCTGTCCCTCCATGCCCTGGACCTCGGTGACGGCGGTGACGCGGCGTGTGCCGTCGCGCAGGCGGGTGAGCTGGATGATCACGTCCACGGCGGAGGCGATCTGCTCGCGGATGGCCCGCAGCGGCAGGTCCATGCCGGCCATGAGCACGAGGGTCTCGAGTCGGGCGATGGCGTCGCGCGGGGAGTTGGCGTGCACGGTGGACAGCGAGCCGTCGTGGCCGGTGTTCATGGCCTGGAGCATGTCGAGGGTCTCACCGCCGCGGACCTCGCCCACCACGATGCGGTCGGGCCGCATACGCAGGGAGTTGCGGACGAGGT
Source organism: Dietzia aurantiaca (assembly GCF_021033825.1). Taxonomy (GTDB): domain Bacteria; phylum Actinomycetota; class Actinomycetes; order Mycobacteriales; family Mycobacteriaceae; genus Dietzia; species Dietzia aurantiaca. The sequence goes on along the minus strand of NZ_JAIFXZ010000003.1, from coordinate 118,792 downwards.
CGCGGATACTGATCTCGCCCTTGCCCTCGATGTTCGCCGGGCGGGACTCGAGCCGCACCACGTGGTCCTGCTGCAGCTGCAGCTCGACCGCGTCCTCGATGGTCACGATCCGCTCGCCCTCCGGGATGAACGAGGACAGCACATTGAGCAGCGTGGTCTTACCGGTACCCGTGCCGCCAGAAACGATGATGTTCAGCCGCGCCTGCACACAGGCCCGCAGCAGTTCGGCCATCTCGGGCGTCAGCGTGCCGAAGCCGATGAGGTCGTGGACCTGGAACGGGTCACGCGAGAACTTTCGGATGGTCAGCGAGGAGCCGTTGACGGCGAGCGGCGGGATCACGGCGTTGACGCGGGAGCCGTCGGCCAGGCGCGCGTCCACGAGCGGCGAGGACTCGTCGATGCGGCGGCCGATGCGGGAGACGATCCGCTCGATGACCTGCCGCAGGTGCTCCTCGGAGGTGAAGCGCTCGCGACTGCGGGTGATCTGGCCGGCGCGCTCGACGTAGATCATGTCGGGCCCGTTGACCATGATTTCGGTGACGTCCGGGTCCTCGAGCAGCTTCTCGAGCGGTCCGTGGCCCAGCACGTCGGCCTGGACGTCGATCATGAGGCGCTTGCGCTGGTCGCTGGTCAGCGGCACGGTCTGTTCCTCGACCACCTTGTTGAGCTCGCTGCGCACCATGGTGTGCAGCTGCTCCTCGGTGAGCGCGGGGTTGTTCAGGCGGGCGCCGATCCGCTCGAACAGGGCGTGGGCGGCGTTCTCCTTGAGCGTGGCCAGGGCGTCGGTGGCGGCGGGATCTGTGCCCTCCGGCGACTGCGATGGTGCCGGTGTGGGGGCGGCGGTCGACGGCGTCGTCGTCGTGGTCATCGTTGCGGTGGTCGGCACGGACGCCGCGGTGGGAACGGTGGCCGCGACGTCCGGCGCCACGGCGGTGGTCGGCGCGGTGGCGTCGACGACGACGTCGCCGGGGTGTTCGCCGCGGGCGGCACGCAGGCGCTCGGTGAGGCTCATCGTTCGACTCTCTTACGGAGGAAGCGGTGGCGGCCGCCCTCGGTGCTCTGGTTCTGGTCGCGGCCGGACTTCAGGCCCGGAAGGGCGAAGCGGCTGGTGCGGCCGGTGTTCGTGGTGGCGCCGCCCGGTGCGACGGTGCTGTGGGCGGCGGGCGTGCCCGGTGCGCCGGCGGGCGCGGGCGCCGGGACGAAGCGCTCGACGAGCGTGCGGAGTTTCTTGGTCATCGGGTCGCGGACCTCGCTCTGCAGCATGGGCACGCCCTGGTTGACCGACGCGGCGGTGGGGCGACTGCGGGGCAGGACCAGGTCGACGCCGGCGTTGATGGTGGCCTCGACGTCTGCCTTGGTGAGTCCGCTGTGGGTGTCGGCGAAGTTGATCACCACATGGCGGCGATCGAAGCCCAGGCCGAGGTCGCGCAGGATATCGAGCTCCTTGCGGAGTCCGCGCACGCCGGGCACGTCGAGGCTGGTCATGATCACGAGGTCATTGGTGTGGTCCAGTGCGGCGAGGGCGTGCTCGCCCAGGCCGGGGGCGGTATCCACCACCACGTAGCGGAACTCGGCGGCCAGGGTCTCGAGCAGGCGGGCGACGTCGGCGGGGGTGATGGCGTCGGCGTCGGCAGGGTTTGTCGGGCCGCATACCGCGTAGAGGCCGGTCTCGTGCTGGGTGAGGAAGGTCTTGAGGACCATCGAGTCCCGCGCGGCCGGGCCACGGGTCACGTCGAGGAGGGTGTGGTCGGGGTGCATGTTGAGGGCGCTGGCCACGTCGCCGAACTGCACGTCCAGGTCCACCAGGACGGTCGACAGCGGCGCGGAGCGGGCCAAACCCACGGCGAGGTTGGTGGCCACGGTCGTCTTGCCCACGCCGCCCTTGGGTGACAGGACGCTGATGACCCGCCCGCGGGCGTCGGCGTTTCCGCTGATCGCGGGGTCGCCGGGGACTGGCTGGGCAGAAGCGGAGGACTGGGCGACCTGCGCGGCGCGGTGGAGTACCCGGCCGAGTTCCTCGAGGGGGGTGTGGGGGTGCACCACGTCGCAGGCGCCGGCCCGCAGAGCGGACAGGGCAAAGGCGTCGGGCTGCTCGCTGAGCAGCACCACGGCCATCCCGGGGCACTCCGCTGACAGGCGGGCCGAGAGCCCGAGCGCCTCGTCCTCGCGGCTGGCGGTGTCGATCACGACCACCAGGGGGATCGGCGCGCCGGGGCCCAGCTGCTGGAACAGCTGCGAGGGGCCGGTGGGGACCTCGAGGCCGCTGATCAGCGCGATCTGCGCCTGGATCGCATCGGCGACGTGACCGCCGAGATCCGGGGAATCGGAGATGAGGAGGAGGCGGTTCATTCGTACACGTTCCCTGGGTCGACGATGCGGATTCCGTCAGCGGGCGCTTCAGGATCGACGATGGAGAGCCAGATAGTTCCGTGCTCAGCCCCGAACACGATGGTCTCGGCAGCGCGGGCAGGGACTGCGAGGGTCACCATGGCACCGCCATCATGGACGGGGGCGGCGGAGGGATCGTCGCTTGCGGAGGTGCTGGCCTCGTCGTCAGTTCCGTTTGAACTCGAGGAGCTGTTGGTCGATGGGTTCAGGCCGCCCTGAACGCGGGTGACCAGGATCTTGTCCAGCACGAGGTGAGTCACAGGGGGCTCAAAATCAAACGAGGCGAAAACGCCGACGAGGTCTCCGGGGGTGATAGTTCCTCCGACTACCCGTGCAGAATCCAGAGGAACGGTGACCTGGTGCAGGCCCTCGGGGACGGGGATGCCTCCGAATTTCTGCATGTCGAGGGGGCTGGCGAAGCGCCCGGCGAGGAGCTGCTCGCCGACCTGGATGTCGGTGGCCGCGACCATTCCTTCCAGCTCGGCCAGCGACCGCACCGGGGCCGGGCCGACCGCGGCGGACGGGATCTCCTCGACCGCGACCAGCGTGGCCAGATCCTCGGCTGGGGTGCCCTGAACGATGGGCGCCGAAGCGACCAGGACCTCGACCGGATCCAGATTGGCCATCGCCCGCTCATCCGCCGCATTGACGTAGGTGATGAGAAGGACGGCGCCGAGGAGGGCCACCAGCCCGGCGGCCAGGCCTGCGATGAGGCGACGACTCATGGGGAACTCGCTAATCGGGTAGAAGGAACACGGCTGCGGCGCCCAGGTTGGGTGCGCCGGGGCCGTAGTCGAAGTTGGGGTCGGTGTGGACCATCGTGGTGAAATAGCCGCGGATGCAGCGCTCGTTCCCACGACACGGGGCGCTCTTGCCGCCATCCCAGCTCTGTCCGGAGAAGTAGTACCCGGTGACGTGAAACGCCGCATAGCCGTAGACCCGGTACCAGGCGTTGGCACCATTTCCGCCGGAATTGAGCGGGTTGCTCGAGTCGAACAGTGGCAGCAGGATGGTCCGGTCCCTGATCGCCGAGATGTCGCACTGATTCATGTTGTTGCCTGGCGAGCTGGTGGCCTTCTGCCCAACCTGCGTCTTGGTGTAACAGCTCTTGTGCGCGGTGGGGGACAGCCAGCCAAAGCCGCCTGGGACCCAGTGTGGTGGCTGGTTCCCAGCGCCGGTTTGCAGGCAATTTCCCGCCGGCGTCGTGATGATCGTTTGTTCAACTCCGGCCGGGAATCCGTTGACGGCGTAGCGATTGAATTCGCACAGTGTGAGAATGAGCGGCAAAGCCGCGGTGCCGCCGATGGGCGCGCCCCAGCTTGCGCTGGCGCGGACATTGATCTCGGATTCATCGACTCCCAGGACCGGTGCGAACCAGTGCTTCCGTACCGCGGAGTTCTCCACGGTGACGCGCCCGGTTGTCGCGGTGGGAACTGTCGGCAGCGTGGCAATGGCGTTGCCCGAGTTACTGTTCGCCGTGGCAAGAGTCTGCGCCGTCACCCGGGGCGACCCGCAGGTGTCACGGGCACAGTCCTGGGCGATCGCGAGTGCGGCGGCATCCGCGCCGGTCTGGAGCTGCTGCTTCTCGGCGTGCATCGCTGCGACGTCGATGGAGATAGCAGCGAACCCCAGGAGAGGCACCATCAGGATCGCGATGATGACCGCGGCCGCGCCTCGATCGTCATTTAACCGAAGCATCGCATGGTCCCCTTGCCGGTGAGGGTGAGGTCGTCGATGGGCAGGAAGCCCGAGACCGGCGAGAACGGATAACTGATGGTCACCGACGCCATGCCGGGAGCGGCGGCATCGGAGGAACAGGTGGTGGGGGTGACGCTGATCATCGCGTCGGTGAGGGGGAGACCATGAGCGGAGGCCTTGGCCGTCGAGCGCGCGGCTGTGGTGTTGTCTTGCAGTGCCATCACACGCACGCCGTCGCGCGCCGCATTGGAGAGCGTCGTCTGCACGTGAAACGCCCTGCCGAACTCCATGATGCCCAGGACGAGCAACAACAGGATCGGCAGGAGAATCGCGAACTCAACGGCCGTGGCCCCGCGCTCACGTGAGGGCGTGAGCATTGCGGCGCCTGAGGGGTTAGAGGGGTTTTGTGGATTCGGGACGAGGGGAGGGACTTTGCTGGCCCCGGCGCAGCGCTAGGTGGGGTCGCTGCGCCAGGGGTGGCGTGGCTGCCTTAGCTAGTCTTTCCGGAAGACTTCGCCAGTCCGTCCGTGAGCTTGTCGAAAAGCGCTTCGAGCTGGCCGCCCAGCAGGGTGACAGCAGCAATGATGACGACGGCGATCAGTCCGACCATCAGTCCATACTCAACAGCCGTAGCGCCGCGGTCCTTGCGGTTGTCGAGGCGGTCGCTGAAGAACGCCTGGACGGTGAGCAGGGCGTAGTAAGCCTGGTTCATGATGAACCCTTTCTTGCGAGGGAATGAGCCGAGGCGGCTCGAGGGGAGGGGATGCGCCTCGCTCTTTCTGAGTTGGCGCTGAGAAGAGTATGCAGGGCCGGTCACGCAAGCGCAAGCCTTTGGAAAACTTTCTGTAACGAACGTCACTCTGCGGGAGATGTGTACGCGTGTGTAGACCTCGTGCAGGTGAGACAGCACGTGGCACAAGAGATTTCCGCATGGAAGCGGACGTCGCCGCGGCCATCTAGTGGGACATGGGTCCGATTAGTAGTCGGGCGAACGTACGACTTGCGGGATATTTCAGGTAAGGCTTCCTTACTTTGTGGTAGCCCCACAATTCGCCTCGCTGGTGAGGTCCCGTCCACTCGGCCGCGTTCACGGTTGCGCCGCTACATGCGGTCGGTACCGTGGCCGCCACCGGCGCCTCGAAGGCGCTGCAGCACCGCCGACGAGGAGGCCCTTCGATGACTCCACGCACCACGACCACAGCACGACGAGTCCGCCGCAGTTCAACGTTTGTCGCACTCTCCGCGGCCGCTCTTCTGGCAGCGTCCTGCGGGACCGGAGAGGACTCGCCGGCCGCCCAGGGCGAGGTCACGCCGCAGAGCGACACCTCCACTGAGGTCGCCGACTCCGACGAGGGTGAGCAGTTCGCCGTCGCTGACCTGGTCACTCCGGAGGGCGAGCCGCGCGGCACTGTCGAGTTCGCCGAGGTGGACGGGGGCACCATGGTCACCGCCAAGGCGATGGACCTGCCGCCCGGCTTCCACGGCCTGCACATCCATACCACCGGATTGTGTGAACCCGACAGCGAGAACCCCAGTGACCCCGGCGAGCGCGGAGCATTCCTGTCCGCAGGGGGCCACCTGAAGGGCGACGACGACGAGGCCGTCCACCCGAATCACGCCGGCGATCTGCCGCCCCTCTACGTGGCCGACGACGGAACCGGTGAGATCGTCACGTTCACCGATCGACTGGACCGCGACCAGCTTCTCGACGACGACGGATCGGCCGTGATGATCCACGAGAAGTCAGACAATCTGGCCAACATCCCGGAGCGCTACGCGCCCGACGGGCCGGACGAGGATACGCACATGGCCGGCGACGGCGGCAGCCGCATCGCGTGCGGTGTCGTCGCCGAGAACGGCTGACGCCGACCACATTCGGTAGTACATTCGCAGACGGACGGCGCTCGTGATTGTGCCGCGCGCCGGCCGTCAGCATTTGGTCACTTCTGCCGCGGGATGCGGCCCATGACGTAGAACTCCGGGTTCGGACGCATCTCCGAGGCGTTGGCCAGACGGTTGCTGAGTCCGAACAAGCCCGTGATGGCGGCGATGTCCCAGGCGTCCTCAGAGTCGAGGCCGTGCTCGTAGAGCGCGTCGTAGTCGGCATCGCACAACTCGTCCGAGCGCAGATTGACCTTCGTGGCGAAGTCGCAGATCGCGCGCTCACGCGGGGACAAAACCGCCTTGTGGTAGCTCACGGCCAACTGGTCTGAGATGTACGGGTCCTTCTTGACGATCCGCAGGATGGCGCCGTGCGCGACCACGCAGAACTGGCAGTTGTTCTGCCCGGAGACGGTCACGACGATCATCTCCTTGTCCGCCTTGGACATGTTCGAGCCCTCACGCTCCATCAGCGCGTCGTGATAGGCGAAAAACGCCCGCGACTCCGCCGGGCGTCGGCCGAACATCAGGAACACCTCGGGGATGAACCCGGCCTTCTCCTGTTCGGCGAGGATGCGCTCGCGCAGATCCTCGGGCAGGTCGTCGAGCTCGGCGAGGGGATAACGATCGGACATGCGGGGCTCCGGAGGTTTCAGGGCGCCGGACTCGGCACCGACGTAATGGCGCCCAGGCGAGTGAGCGTGCTCACAGGGTAGGGCTGCTCGTCGTCGTCCCGGATCGGGATCGACCCACGTCCCCCCGACCGGTTGTGAGGGGCGGTGGCCGCGCCTACGTTGACGCCAAGCGCCGAACCAACGAGCCGAGGAGGCGGACATGGCCAAGTGCGATACGTGCGGAAACGACTACGACAAGGCCTTCACCCTCACCCAGGGCGACAGGTCGGGAACGTTCGACAGCTTCGAGTGCGCGGCCCACGCGATGGCGCCGACCTGCTCGCACTGCAGTTGCCGGATCCTGGGCCACGGTGTGGAGGTCGACGGCACCGTCTACTGTTGCGCGCACTGCGCCGAGCACTCCGGAGTCGCGGACCGGGCCTAGATGCCGGCCTCGGGCGTCAGGAGCGGGCGAGATCGCCCCACACGTGCACGTGGTCGATCTCGACCCAGGCGTCCACGCGCGGATCCTCCCGGTTGAAGTAGTCCTGGCCGGTGTAGTGCTGCGCGAGCGAGTCGATTCCCTCCAGGTTCGGGTCGTCGACGATCTCCACCACGCGGCCCTGGATGCTCACGTGGGTCGTCCAGTTGCCGGCCTCCATGACCGACAGCGCCACCCGCGGGTCCCGCTGGATGTGCTGCAGCCGGACGCGGCTCTTGTCGAGGTTGAGCAGGATCCGGTCTCCCACCAGCCGGTACCAGGTGGGGACGGTGACCGGCGAGCCGTCCTTGCGGATCGTCGCCATCACGGCCGGGTTGGGCTTGAGGAGCAGTTCGCGGACATCGTCGGCGAGGGGTGTGGCGGGCATGGTGACTCCTATCGGGTTACCGGTGACCAGCGTGACGCTGGCCCTGCCGTCTCCAGTGTGCCGCTCAGAAGCCGGGCGGGGCTACTGGACCGAAGGTGTCCGTCATGATCGAGCCCATCCGCTGGGCTCGCTCTTCCCAGACCCACGATGCCGCCTGCGCCGCGAGGTCCGGACGCGCCAGCATTCCAATGAGCACGGCGATCCCAACGACGCGCTTCCACCGGCGGGGAATCAACCGCCGGAACATCCGCAACCCATCGACCCGGTCCACGCGGCGCAGCATCGCAGACGGGTCGGACATGGAACCGACCCGCGGCGCGCGCCCGTATCGGAAAAGCCGATCGTCGCGCCTGGTGTCTGGACGAATCTGTTGGCGACTTCGACTGGTCAGGACGGTCGGCCGACCTGTGCGAGAGGCGGAGTAGCGTCACGACCATGACCACTCGCACGGAGCGGCTCGACGGCCTGCCGTTCACCCGCAAGCATCGCAGGCTGCTGCTCGGCTCGGGCCTCGGCTGGGCCCTGGACGCCATGGACGTCGGACTCATCTCCTTCGTCATGGCGGCGCTGGCCGTCCACTGGTCGCTCACTCCCACCGAGCTGTCGTGGATCGGCTCGATCGGGTTCGTCGGCATGGCTCTGGGCGCCGCGTTCGGCGGGCTGCTCGCCGACAGGATCGGCCGCCGTCAGGTCTTCGCCGCCACACTGCTGGTCTACGGCATCGCCACCGGCGCCGCGGCGCTGTCGACGGGCATCGCGATGCTCATCGTGCTGCGCTTCATCGTAGGCCTCGGACTGGGCGCCGAATTGCCGGTCGCGTCCACGCTGGTCAGCGAGTTCGCGCCCCGCAAGATCCGCGGCCGCGTGGTGGTCATCCTTGAGGGCTTCTGGGCCGTCGGTTGGATCATGGCCGCCGTGATCGGCTACTTCGTGGTGCCGGCCAGCGACGCCGGCTGGCGCTGGGCCCTGGCCATCGGCCTCGTCCCCGCCGCCTACGCGCTGGTCGTGCGGTTCGGGCTGCCCGAGTCGGTGCGCTACCTCGAGTCGAAGGGCCGTCACGCCGAGGCCGAGGGCGTGGTCCGCGAATTCGAGGAGGCAGCCGGGGTCGAGTCCGCAGCCCCGGCCGACCGGGAGCGTGCTTCTGGATCGGTCGCCGAGGAGCCACTCGAGTCGATCTGGTCCCCGCGCCTGCGCCGCCGTACCGGCGCACTGTGGATCGTGTGGTTCGGGATCAACTTCTCCTACTACGGCGCGTTCATCTGGCTGCCGAGCCTGCTCGTGGCCCAGGGCTTCGACCTGGTCAAATCCTTCGGCTACACGCTCATCATCACGCTGGCCCAGCTGCCCGGCTACGCGGTCGCGGCCTGGCTCATCGAGGTGTGGGGCCGACGCATCACGCTCGCGGTCTTCCTCGCCGGCTCCGCCGTTGCGGCCGGTCTGTTCGGCCTCGCCGACTCCCCGGCCACGATCATTGCCGCGGGTATGGCGCTCTCGTTCTTCAACCTCGGCGCGTGGGGCGCGCTGTACGCGATCGGCCCGGAGCTCTACCCCACTCAGGCCCGCGGCGCGGGCACCGGCGCAGCCGCGGCATTCGGGCGGATCGCCTCCATCATCGCGCCACTGCTCGTGCCGTTCCTGCTCGATGCGGGCGACACGGTGCTGGTCTTCGCGGTGTTCGCGGCGGCCTTCGTCGTCGCCGCCCTGGCGGCCTTCACCCTCCCCGAGCGCAAGGGCGTCGCACTCGAGGACACCTGAGACCCCCTCTGACTTGGGGTGCCCTGCTCGCCCCCTCCAGGGCACCCCAGGTCAGAGGCCTGAACGAGGATGTCAGCCCCGGCCCTCGCGCCCGTCGCCCAGCTCGCGGATCCGGTCGTTCGCCGCGCGCAGCCGGTCCTCGCGCGCCTTCTGGTCGGCCTTCTTGAGCTTCTCGTAGGTGGCTTCGTCGTCGTCGTTGTAGCGCAGGATCAGGCGCGGGATGCCGAGCGTCAGCGCCAGCGACGGCCACACGATCCACGCGAAGTTCCAGCCCACCACGAACTGCAGGATGAGGAATGCCACCAGCGTCACGCCCACCACGACGCCGTCCAGCGCCTCGATGGTCTTGCCGCGCTTACGCAGCTCCGCCAGCTCGGCGTCGACGTCCCGGTGCGCCGGCACCTGGGTGGAAGAAGCGCCCGACGACGACGCCACCACCCCGCCCGCGCCCACCTGATCGCCGACCGTGGCCGACCGGACAATCATACCGTCGACCGAGGTCAGGGGCATCCCGCCGGGCAGATCGCTGAATGTCCCGCGGAGCTGGCGCAGAGTGCGGGCCGCGGCCACGTCGCCCGACCGGGCGTGGAACTCCGAGTCGTCCAGGCGGCCCGCCGCATAGTGGTCGCCGAGCGCCGTCAACGCGTGCAGGCGCTCGGCGTCGGAGAGCAGCAGGTCGGGTGCGGGAACCGGCTCCGGGCCGGTGGGGTCGGGGCTGCTGGGCTCGGTCATGACTGGAGCTCCTCGGTCGGGGCGGTGGATTCCCAGCGTAGCCGCGCCCACAGCCCTCACCCCGGTGCGCGACTGTCACGTTTCGGGGCGCTCGTGCGTCGAAGGGATATGAGTACACACGAGAGCAGCCCGCAAGGCGGGATGAAGCGCAAGAAGATCAGCGCGGGTGCGATGGCGCCCATGGTGGCGATGGAGGCCTACACGAGGGCCCGCGTCTCGCGGGCGGACAGTCACCTCATCAGGCTCCGGGTCTCGGCGGTCAATGGCTGCCGCTACTGCACGGCCATGCACCGCCGCGACGCCCGCAAGGACGGCTGGGACGACGCGCGGATCCTCGCGGCCGAACTCACGAGCTCCCGCGCGGACGACCTGGCCGAGGACCAGCGGGTGGTGGCACGGTTCGCCGACGCCGTCACCTACATCGACGGCGAGGAATCCGTCCCGGACGAGCTCTGGGCCGAGGTCGTCCGGCACCGCGGGGAATCCGGGGCTGGACAGCTGCTCATGGAGATCGTCACCATCAACGCATGGAATCGGATCGCCGTGGCCACGAGGCTGGACCCGCGCTCGCTGAAGGGCGTCGAGGAGCGCGACATCGATCCCGTGCGCCCGAGCTGACCGCGCTGCCCGACCAAGCCGCGTTCGACCGCGTGCGGGGCCGGCTGCTCGGGATCGGGTATCGCCTCACCGGCACGTGGGCGGACGCGGAGGAGGCCGCCGACGAGGCCCTGGCCCGGCTGGTCGCGCTGGGCTCCGGGGATATGCCGGGCGGTGGGGCCCCGGACAACGCCGAGGCCTGGCTGACCACCGTCACCACGCGACTGTGCCTGGACCGGCTGCGCCGTCGTCAGCGTGAGGCCTACACGGGCGCGTGGCTGCCGGAGCCCGTCGACACCGGGCTGCTGCCCGAGGACGCGGTCGAGCGCCGGGACGATCTGCGGATCGCGGTCCTGTTGGCCTACGAGCAACTGGTGCCCACCGAGCGGGCGGCGTTCGTCCTGCGGGAGGCCTACGAGCTGCCGTACTCCGAGATCGCGGAGATCCTCGAGACCGCCGTGCCGACTGTCCGCCAGTGGGTGAGCCGGGCCCGGCACCGGCTCGACACCGACCTCCGTCCGCCCGAGCGGGCCTCGGACGAGCTCATCGGCCAGCTGGTCGATGCCGTCATGTCAGGAGACCTGACCGCGACCATCGCCGCGCTCACCGCTGACGCCCGTGTGGTCTCGGACAGCGACGGCAAGGTCAATGCCGCCCGCCGCGACATCGTGGGCGCGCGCAAGACCGCATACTTCCTGGTCAAGGCCGCCGAGCTCGCCGACGGCATGATCGCGCCCGTCGACGTCAACGGGGAGACGGCGCTGGTCGTGTTCTCGCGGGGCGTCCTGCGGATCGGTCAGGTCGGTGCGACGGACGGCCGGGTCACGCGGGTCTGGTTCCACGCCAACCCGGACAAGCTCACCCGCGTGGAGCTGCCGGAGGGGTTCCGTCCGGCCGACTGAACCGGTCCGGAGAAGTCGGGCGCCCCGGACCGATTCCGAGCAGAGTCGACGGCGAAGGGAGTCACACGTGATCGAGATCCTCAACCGCCTCGTCGACGAGATCGAGGACAACCTGGCCGGCGAACTCGACGTGGAGGCGATCGCCACCGCGTCCGGGACCACTGGCTATCACCTGCGCCGCATGTTCTCGTCCCTGGCGGGGATGCCCGTCTCCGAGTATCTGCGCAGACGCCGGATGACCGTCGCAACGGCGGACGTGATGGGCGAGGAGGATCTGCTCACTATCGCGGTCCGCTACGGCTACGGCTCGATAGAGGCGTTCGGCCGGGCGTTCCGCGCCGTCCACGGCGTCAGCCACGGTGCGGTCCGCCGGGACGGCGGCCCCCTTCGCAGCCAACCCGTACTCAGGTTCCGCCTGACCGTTGAAGGGAGCATCCCCATGGACGCCCGCATCATCGACCACCACGCCTTCCGCCTGATCGGCCATGCCGCCCGCGTGCCACTCATTCACGAGGGCGTGAACCCGCACATCCGCGCACACGTCGAGTCGATCCCGCCCGCAGAACACGCTCGACTCAAAGAACTCGCCGACACCGAACCCGGCGGCATCCTGCAGGTCAGTGCCGACGTCGATCCCGACTACACGGAAGGAGCCGAACTCACGTATCTGCACGGCGTCGCCGTCGTCGTCGACACCCCGATCCCCACCGACCTCGACTCCATCGACGTGCCTGAGGGCACCTGGGCGGTATTCCGCTCCTCAGGCGAGCACCCCGCCGCGCTGCAGCGGATGTGGGCGGCCACCGCCACGGAGTGGTTCCCGTCCAATCCGTGGCGCCTGCGGCCCGGGCCGTCGATCCTCACCGTGCTCGAGCATGCCGACGACTTCAGCACGGCCACGTGCGAACTGTGGTTGCCGGTCGAACGTGAACAGCGGTGAGCGGGCCCTACTCGGTCGGCGGGTCGGGTCGCGTCACCGCCACCCACATCGCCATCTCGTTCCCGCCGGGCTCGCGGAAGTGAAAGCGCCGGCCGCCGGGAAAATCGAACGGGCCGAACGTCACCACGCCGCCTGCGGCCTCGACCTGCTCGCGGGCCTCGTCGAGGTCGCTCACCCGGATCACCATGAGCGGCGCCGGAGACTGTTCGTGGGCGTCGCCCTGCACCCCCACGTCGATCCCGCCGCCGACCAGATTGCTGTACGACGGCCCGTACACGGTGGGCGTCCACCCGCACACCTTCTCCAGGAAGTCGGAGGTGGCGGACATGGACGTGCTGGGGAACTCGACCAGGGTGATCTCGAGTGGCTTACGGCTCATAACCTCGAAAATACGCTGAGCCGGGTCGGGACTCGCTCGAATCCGAAAAGGGAACAAGGAAGGCCCACGGCCACTTACGGAGTGAGGATCCGGGTCAGGGCCGGTCTGACGGCAGCAACTCCCGCACCCGCGGCACCACCTCGTCGGCGAAGATCGCGAGTTGACGGTCGTGGTCGTCGTCGGGCCAATAGGCGAAGCCGTTCATGCCCTGCTCGGACACCAACCCGGCGATCTGATCCGCCCACTGCGCGGCCGAACCCGCGAACGGCGTCCCGGACTCGGCGCCGATCATGCCGTTGAGGTTGTACACCTTCCGGATTCGCGAAGGATCCCGGCCGGCCTCCCGTGCCGCCTCGTCCAGGCGGGCCACCACCGCCGGAAGCTCGTCCACCGGCAGGAATCCCAGCGAGGGCATCCAGCCGCGGGCCTTCGCCCCGGTCAGCCGCAGCATCCGCGGCCCGTAGGCGCCCGTCCAGATCCCGAGATCCCCACTCGGTGGCGGGCCGGGTTTGCTGCCGTCGAGGCGGTAGTACTCGCCCGGTACCTTCACCGAGCGTTGGCCGGACCACATCGCGTGGATCACGTCGACCGCCTCCGTCAACGCATCCGCCGCCTCCCTGGGCGAACGCTCGGGCCCGCCCATCGCGGCGATCGCCGTCCAGAACGCGCCTGCACCGAGTCCCAGCTGCACGCGCCCGCCGGTGAGCTTGTCGAGACTCGACGCGGATTTGGCCAGCATCGCCGGCGGCCGCAGTGGCAGGCACGCCACGGTCGGCACCACGGTGAGGCGCTCGGTCCGGGCCGCGATGAACGTCAGCAGCGTCCACGTGTCGTGGAACCGCTGCTGGTACGGGTGATCCTGAATGGTGACGAAGTCGAACCCGGCGTTCTCGGCGTCCAGCGCCCGGCCCACCGGATCGGCGCCCTCGGTCCACAGCGGGTCGATGTTCGCGCCGAACAGGATCGGCAACGGCTCGTCGGGAAGGTCTGTCGGCGACGGTGTCTGCATAGGGCCGAACCTACGGGTGCCGTCGGTGGGGCGGCTGCGATTCGCGCGTCCCGCTCACCGCCTGGGCCGGCCGCCTGATGGGCAGGGCCCCTGACCTGCGGTGCCCTGCTCATCCCGTTCAGGGCACCGCAGGTCAGCGGGTTCCGCGGCCGGTCTCCCAGCGGGAGAGCAGATCCGCGGCGGCCGCGCGCGGGTCCGGGGCGGCCATGATGGCCGAGACCACGCACACCCCGTCCAGCGCGGTGGTCGCGAGATCTGCGACGTTGGCCGGCCCCACCCCGCCGATGCCCACCGACCGCACCCCGGCGTCCGCGGCCACCCGCGCGATCCGGTCCGCGCCCTGCACGCCCAGCGCAGGGGCGGTGTCGGTCTTGGTGGCGGTCGACCACACCGGGCTCACCCCGATCACGTCCGGGGCCACCGACGGATCGGCGAGCGACTCGACCAACTGCACATCCGATTCGATCGACAAGCCCAGCATCAGCTCGCCCGGCAGCGCCGCCCGGGCCCGCGCCAACGGCTCGTCCCGCTGACCGATGTGCAGGTGCAGGCCCAGCTCGCGCGCCACCTCGAGCCGATCGTTGACGAACACCGGAACGTGGCGACCCACCTCGGACGCGGCGCGATCCGCCGCCGCGGCGATGGCGGCGGCGTGGGCGGCGAACTCGTCGTCGTCACACTCCTTATCTCGCACCTGGACCACGCCCACCCCGCCCAGCACCGCGTCGGCGACGATCTGTGGCACCGCGTCCCGCCCGCCGCCCAGATGCGGATCGGTGACCAGGTACAGGCGCCAGTCGGTCGCCTCGGCGGCGCGGCGGCGCGCGGCCGGCGGGCTCACTCGGCATCGGCGATCGTCAGCACCGCGAGCTCGGCGATCTGCTCCGGCTCCAGCGAGTACAACGCGTCCAGCCACGCCATCGCGAACGAGCCCGGCCCCATCGCCACAGTGCCCGCGGCCGTGCCCGCCGCGCCGATGTGGGCGTGGGCGGCCACCACGGCGTCGTGATCGGAGATGTCCGCCGAGCGCGCGACCGCGAGATAGCCGGCCGTCAACGCGCCCAGCGCGCAGCCGGTGCCGATGACCTTCTGCAGCAGCGGATGGCCGGAGTCGATCCACGTCGCCCGGGTGGGCCCGTCGGTCTGGGTGATGACGAGATCCCTGTCGCCCGAGATCGCGACAGTGCCGCCCGTGCGGGCGGACAACTCGAGCGCCGGCAGCAGCGCGCTGGAGACGGTGGCGGTGGAATCCACGCCGCGGCCGCCCGCGCCCGCCCCGGCCAGCGCCACGATCTCCGAGGCGTTGGCCCGGATGGCCGCGGGGGAGTGGTCGAGCCAGCCGGTGGCCAGGTCCGTGCGCAGCGTCAGGCCGCCCACCGCGACCGGGTCCAGCACCCACGGCGTGGAGTGCTCGCGCGCCGACGCGATGGCCGCGTGCATGCCCTTGATCTGCTCGCTCGTCGGGTTGCCGACGTTGACGAGCACGCCCGAGGCGATCGACGCGAAGTCGCCGGCCTCGGCCGGGTGGTCGACCATGGCCGGAGCCGCACCCGCCGCGAGCAGCACGTCGGCCGTGATCTCGCGGACCACCGAGTTGGTCAGGCAGTGCACCAGCGGACTCGACTCCCGCAGCAGCGTCACCAGACGGGCGACCGTGGCGGCGGGATCGGCGGGGCTCTGCTCGGTTGCATCAGGCATGCCCCCAGTGTGCCGTGCGGCACCACCGCTCCCCGGAATAGCCGGCCGAGGGGGCGGGTTGCACGGGGTATGCCCGCCTCTGACTTCCGCGCCCTGCCCCTGTCCGTCATCGACTTCGCGTCCGTCCGCCCCGGGCAGACCGTCGGGGAGGGGCTGCAGGACTCGGTCGCGCTGGCGCAGAAGGCGGAGGAGCTCGGCTACGAGCGGGTCTGGTACTCCGAGCACCACAACATGCCGTCGATCGCCTCCTCCGCGCCGGCGGTGCTCATGGCGCACATCGCCGCGCGGACCTCGATCATCCGACTGGGCTCCGGCGGCGTGATGCTGCCCAACCACTCGCCGATCGTGATCGCCGAGCAGTTCGGCACCCTCGCCGAGCTGCACCCGGGCCGCATCGACCTGGGCCTGGGCCGCGCGCCCGGCACCGATCCGCAGACCCTGCGCGCACTGCGCCGGGAGCCGTCCGCCGCCGAGACCTTCCCCGACGACGTGCGCGAACTGCAGGCCTTCCTCGGCGACTCGCCCAGCGACATGGCCCGCACGCGCGGGATCGTGGCGGTGCCCGGCCGCGGCACCAAGGTGCCCCTCTACATCCTCGGGTCCTCGCTGTTCGGCGCCCAGCTCGCCGCGGCGTACGGGCTGCCGTACGCCTTCGCCTCGCACTTCGCGCCGGACGCCCTGGAACAGGCGTCCGCGGTCTACCGTGAGCGGTTCCAGCCCAGCGAGCAGCTGTCGGAGCCGTACATGATCGCCGCGGTCAATGTAGTTGCCGACGACGACGCCGCGCGGGCCGAGCAGGAGCTGTACTGGTACCGCCGCCAGCGGGTCAAGCTCATGGCCGGGCGGGGTCGCAACTTCACCGACGAGGAACTCGACATGGTCATGGAGTCGGCCGGCGGCCGCCAGATCCTCCACATGATCAGCTACACCGCGTGCGGCGACGGCGCGACTGTGCGCGATTACCTCACCGAGTTCGCGCACCGCGCGGGCGCCGACGAGTTGATGATCGCCCCGATCGGCTCGTCGCCCGAGCGTGCGCACGGCTCGCTCGAGGTGCTGCGGCGGGCCTGGAGTGACTGAAGTGGCCCGCCCGCGTGAGGGTCGTCACGAACGGCCCCACCCAGAGGCCATAGCAGTAGCCGTGGACTCCGGGGAGGCTTAGGCTCAGGTCATGGCGATCTCCGAAGTAGGTGAGTACGCCCACCTCGATCAGGCACAGATCGAGGAGTTGGGACGGGAGCTCGACGCGATCCGCGCCGAGGTCCTGGAATCCCGCGGGGATCGCGACTACCGGTACATCCACAGCATCATCCGGTTGCAGCGCGGGCTGGAGATCTCCTCGCGCGCGCTGCTGTACTTCGGGGCCCGGAATCGGACCGTGTGGGCGCTGGGCACCGGCGTGCTGGCGGTGGCCAAGATCCTCGAGAACATGGAACTCGGCCACAACATCATGCACGGCCAGTGGGACTGGATGAACGACCCCGAGATCCACTCGACCACCTGGGAATGGGACCTCGTCGGCAACGCGGCCGACTGGAAGCACACCCACAACCACCTGCACCACAAGTTCACCAACATCATCGGGATGGACGACGACGTGGGATACGGCGTCCTCCGCGTCACCCGCGACGTGCCGTGGAAGCCGCGGTACTCCGCGAACGTGCTGGTCAACACCCTTCTCATGGCGGGCTTCGAATGGGGCATAGGGCTGCAGGCGGTGAGTCTGAGCGCCGCGTTGCCGGGCTCGACCGAAGCCCCGGAGGAGCGGCGCCGCGCCCGCCGCTTCATCGTGAAGGCCGGCAAGCAGATCCTCAAGGACTACATCCTCTTTCCCGTCCTCGCCGGGCCGGGCGGCCGCCAGGCCCTCACCGCGGCGGTCACCGCCAACATCATTCGCAACATCTGGACCAACGCGGTGATCTTCTGCGGGCACTTCCCGGACGGTGCCGAGAAGTTCACCTTGACAGATGTAGAGACCGAGACCCGGGCGGAGTGGTACCTGCGCCAGATGCTCGGCAGCGCCAACCTCGACGGCGGCCCGGTCATGAACCTCATGTCGGGCAACCTGTCGTTCCAGATCGAACACCACATGTTCCCCGACCTGCCGTCCAACCGGTACTCGGAGATCTCGCTCAAGGTCCGCGACCTGTGCGAGCGCTACGACCTGCCGTACGTGACCGGCCCGCTGTGGAAGCAGTACCTGCAGGCGTGGCGGACCATCGCGCGACTGTCCCTGCCGGACCGCTACCTGCGCCGCACCGCCGACGACGCCCCGGAAACCCGCAGCGAGAAGATGTTCGCCCCGGGGCCGCCCATGCCGGGCCTGGCCACGGCGCTCGCCGGTCTGCGTAAACGACGGGCCCGAGCGGCGCGCTGAGTCGGCACTGGCAGACTGGGCCGCATGTCGCTGACGAGCATGTTGGAGGCCGCCGCTCACGGCGGGACGATCGAGGTCGAGTCCGGTTGGACCCAGGGCCGGGCCATCTTCGGGGGTCTCACGGGGGCGCTGCTGCTGGCGGCGATGAAGGGCCGGATCGCCGAGCTGTCCGCCACCACCGGTAAGCCCGACACCGTGCCGCCGCTGCGATCGATCACCGTGTCCTTCGTCGGCCCCGCCACGCCCGGCCCGGTCGACTTGGCGGCCGAGGTCCTGCGCGTCGGCTCGAACGTGACCCAGTGCCAGGCCACGCTGCGCCAGTCCGGCGAGGTGGTGGCCACCGCGCTGGCGGCGTTCGGCAAGCACCGCGAGTCGGCGCTGTCGGTCGCACCGACGCATGGGGCCCCGACGCTGCCCGAGCCCTCGTCGATCGAGGCGTTCCCCTACATCGAGAAGCTCACGCCCGAGTTCTACCAGTTTGTCGAGCTACGCCAGGTCGGCGGCCAGATGCCGTTCAGCGGCTCGGACAGTCATGACATCTCCGGTTGGACCGGTCTGCGCGAGAAGCCGCAGCACCTCGCCGAGGAGCATCTGGTACTGCTCGCCGACGCCTGGCCGCCGGCGCCCCTGCAGATGCTCGACGGCTTCGCGCCCGGCAGCAGTCTCACCTGGACCCTCGAGCTGATCGCCGAGATCGGCCCGCAGTCCGTCCCCGGCACCACCGATTTCGCCTACCGCGCCACGACCGACTCGGCCCGCGACGGTTACGCGCACACGCACGCGATGCTCTGGTTGCCCGGCGGCGAGCTCGCCGCGATCAGCCGTCAGTCCATCACGATCTTCGGCTGACGGCCGCGGTAGCCGCGGACCACACGCGATCCGCAGGCTCAGCCCGCCGCGCGCGTGGAGCGACGACGTCCGCTGCCTGAACCGCCGCCGGCGCCACCGCGGCCCTGGCCCGAGGCCTGGCCGACGGACTGCTGCGCGCCGGAACCCTGACGGCCCGAGCCCTGACGTGCCGATCCCTGGCCGCCGCCGTTCTGGGGACGACGAGGACGACGACGAGCGCCACCCGTACCGCCCGGCCCGCCTGAATTCTGATCGCGGCCCTGGCCGCGCTCCCCGCCCTGCTGCTGCCGGTTCTGGCCACGGCTGCGCCGGGCCTGGTTCCGGCGGGACGGCGGCTCGGCCGCGCTGTCGGCACCACCGGCGCCACCCGGCACGTGCGGGGGCGGCTCGGGAGCGTCGGCGAGCGCGACGCCGGCGTCGTCACCCTCGGGTAGGACGATCTCCCCGGCGGTCACACCGGCAGCGCGCAGCAGGCCGCGCACCTCGCCGACCTGGTCCTGGGTCGCCACGGTCACGACGGTGCCCACGGCGCCGGCGCGGGCCGTGCGGCCCGAGCGGTGGACGTACGCCTTGTGCTCGGCCGGCGGATCGGAGTGGACGACCAGCCCCACGTCGTCGACGTGGATGCCGCGCGCGGCGATGTCGGTGGCCACGAGCACGGTCGCCTCACCGGAGGAGAAGGCGTCGAGGTTACGCACGCGGGCGTTCTGCGAGAGGTTGCCGTGCAGGTCCACGCTCGCCACGCCGCGGCCGGTGAGCTGCTTGGCCAGCCGCCGGGCGCCGTGCTTGGTGCGGGTGAACATGACGGTCCGCTCGTGGGCGCCGGCCAGGTCGGCCAGGGCACGGACACGGTCGTCTGAGGTCACGCGCAGCACGTAGTGGGAGGTCGGCCCGGGGGTGGCGGAGCCGTCGTCGACGGAATGGTCGACCGGGTCCACCAGGAACCGGTCGACGAGCTTGCTCACGCCCTCGTCGAGGGTCGCGGAGAACAGCAGCCGCTGGGCACCCTTCGGGGTGGCCGACAGGATGCGGGTGACGCCCGGCAGGAAGCCGAGGTCGGCCATGTGGTCGGCCTCGTCGAGGACGGTGACCTCGGTCGACGCCAGGCTGCAGTGCTTCTGCCCCATGAGATCCTCGAGCCGGCCGGGGCAGGCCACGACGATGTCCACGCCGCGGTTGAGCGCATCGACCTGACGGCCCTGCGAGACGCCGCCGAAGATCACGGTCGTGCGCATGCCCATCGCGGCGGCCAGCGGGGCGAGCGTCTCGTCGATCTGGCGGGCCAGCTCGCGGGTGGGCGCGAGGATCAGCCCGCGCGGGGCGCCCTTCTTGCGCTTACCGCCGGAGGCGGCCAGGCGGGCCACCAGTGGGATGCAGAACGCGTAGGTCTTGCCGGAGCCGGTGCGGCCGCGGCCCAGCACGTCCCGCCCGGCTAGTGCGTCGGGGAGCGTGGCGTCCTGGATGGGCGTAGGGGTGACGATGCCGGCGCCGCCGAGGACGTCGAGCAGGGGGGAGGGAACGCCGAGATCGGCGAAAGAACGTGACAAGGAGAAAGCTCCGTACATAGATGGGGGCGTCTTGCCCGGCGCGCTCGCGGATGTCGCACCGCCGTATCGACGGATGCGCCCGGTGCGCGACCACGGGAGGTCGACCAGCCGCTCGGTCCGAGGCAAGCGTGGTGCGGACCGACTGCCCACACCCTACTCGTCGCGCGCCCCCGCTTCCCACATGTGTGACGGAGAGCATCACGAGACCGTCGCCTCGCGTGCCGCGCGGTGGCACGATGAGTCATCATGCGCCTCGACCTGTCCCTGCTGCGCCGCCCGGAGTTGGGTTCGGTGCTGCTCGGACGCGAACGCGAGTCCGCCCGTCTACGCTCGCTCCGGGTCCGGATCCTGCTGGTCCTGACGCTGCTGGGCTCGAACCTGGTCGGCATCGCGGTCGCGGCGGTCCTCATCCTGTTCGTGCTGCCCGGGCCCCACCTGCTGTCCTCGCGGTTCCTGTGGCCCAACGCGGTGATCGTGCCCGTCTACGTGGGGCTGGCGACGGTCCTCGGCCTGGTATGGGTGCGCGCGGTGGTCTTCCGCCGGGTGCGCTGGTTCCTCGACGGCCGCGACCCCACCGACCGCGAGCGGGCCCGGACACTGCGCCTGCCCGGACGGGTGACGCTCATCCAGGGCTTCCTGTGGATCCTCGGCGCCGCGCTCATCACCACGGCCTTCGGCGTGATCGACCCGGCGGCGATCCCGGTGGTGGGCTTCACCATCGTCTTCTCCGGGATGGTCGTGTGCGGTGCGGCGTTCCTGTTCACCGACTTCGGGCTCCGCCCGGTCGCCGCGGTCGCGCTGTCCACGGGAACGGCGCCGCGGGCCCGCTTCCTCGGGGCCATGACGCGGGTCCGGGTGGCGTGGGCCCTGGGCAGCGGCGTGCCGATCGCGGGTCTGATCATCGTGGCGATCTACACACTGGCCGGTCGGGCACTCACGTTGGAACGCCTCGTCGTCGTCATCATCGTCCTGTCCGCCACCTCCCTCCTGGCCGGATTCCTGCTGGTCTCCCTGTCGACGGGCTCGATGCTCGGCCCGCTGCGCAGCGTGCGCTGGGCGATGGAGGATGTCACCGCGGGACGCCTGTCGCGGCGCGTCGTGGTGTACGACGGCACCGAGCTCGGCGAACTGCAGCGCGGCTTCAACCAGATGGCCGCCGGGCTGCAGGAGCGCGAGCGGCTGCGCGATCTCTTCGGCCGCCACGTGGGGCGGGAGGTGGCCGAGGCCGCCGAGCTGCACGACCCCGAGCTGGGCGGGCGCGACTCCCGCGTCGGGGTGGTGTTCGTGGACCTCATCGGCTCGACCGAGATGGCCACCCGGTCCGAGGCGGCGGCGGTGGTCGACGTGCTCAACCGGTTCTTCGCCGTGGTGGTGGAGACCGTGGAGGAGTACGACGGCATCGTCGACAGCTTCCTCGGCGATGCCGCGCTCGTGGTGTTCGGCGCGCCCAGATCGATGGCGGACCCGGCAACGGCCACGGTGGCGTGCGCCCGCACGCTGGCCGAGCGGCTCCCCGAGCGGGTCCCGGGCTGCCGGGCCGGCATCGGTGCCTCCTACGGCGACGTGGTGGCCGGCTACGTGGGCTCCGACGACCGCTTCGAGTACACCGTGATCGGCGACGCGGTCAACGAGGCCTCGCGCCTGTGCGACCTGGCCAAGGACCGCGACGGGCTGGTCCTGGCCTCCGGCGCCGCCGTCTCCGCCTCCGACCCCGCCGAGGCGCGCCGCTGGGAGTCCACGGGCTCCGAGGTGGTCCGGGGCCGCGACGAGCCGACCGAGCTCTGCGTTCCGCGAACCGCCTAGTTCGTCTGCAGGACCACGTCTCGTCCGCCGAGGCTCACCTCGAGCCCCTCGGGCACGACCCGGGTGCCCTCGATCACGACGCCCTGTGGCAGATCCGCGACCGCCGAGTCGACCACCGTGGTGATGCCGGAGAACAGGCCGTCCGGCAGCGGGAAGCCCAGCAGCGCGGTCTGCTCGGGCCGCAGCGTGAGGCGCCCGTCGGTGACGCTGGGCGCCACCCCGACTTCGGCGATTCCACCGAGGTCCGCGCGCAGGAGACCCGCCGTCGCGTCGGGTCGCACCGAACGCACCTCGGTCAGCCCCGCGATCGGTGAGCCCTCCGGGCCGCCCTGAGCCGCGGCTGCCACCATCTGCTGCTCGTCGAGCACGGCGGTGCCGTCAATGGTCTGCGCGTGCAGCGCGCCGTCGACGAGCGTCACCGAGTGGGCGGTCACGTCGAGCTGCGGCACGGTGTCGGAGCCTGGCGAGGTCAGGTGGACCTCCCCCGCGGCACGGGAGCTGATCAGCTCCCACAACAGCAGCCCCCGGCCGAAGGACACGTCCGTCGGCGCGTCGATCCGGGCCGACACCTCCCGCTCGGCGCGGTCCGCCAGGTACCACCGCGCGCCGAACTCGGCGGCCGCCACCAGTCCGACCAGCACCAACACCAGCAGGATCAACGAGCAGCCGCAGCCACGCCCGCCGCCCCGGTTGCCTCGTCCCGTCCGCGCTCCACGTCCCATGCCGGTATCGTGCCGGACCCGCGCGCCGGGGTCCACCCGTCGTCGTCCGGTTGCGATACGATCCCGCCGCCCGCACCCTCGGGGCATGACCGAGACACAGGAAGCAACCACCGAGACCCGTACCGTCGCCTTCCTCGTCGCCGGTGAAGGCGTGGAGCGCGTCGAACTCACCGAGCCGTGGGAGGCCGTCACCGACGCCGGCCACACGGCCGTGCTGGTGAGCACCGACGACGGGGAGGTCGGCCTCGTCGACCATCTCAGCCCAGCCGGCACCCACCCCGTGGACCGCACGACCGCCGACGTCTCCGCCGCGGAGTTCGACGTCCTGGTCCTGCCCGGCGGAGTGGCCAACCCGGACGCGCTGCGGCAGGACCAGCACGCCCTGACCCTCGTCCGCGAGATGGTCGAGGCCGGCAAGCCGGTGCTCGCGATCTGCCACGCGCCGTGGGTGCTCATCGAGGCCGACGTCGTCCGCGGCCGCCGCATCACCTCGTACCCGAGCCTGCGCACCGACCTGACCAACGCGGGCGCCGAGTGGGTCGACGCCGAACTCGTGACCGACGACGGCATCTCCACCAGCCGCAATCCCGACGACCTCCCGGCGTTCTGCGACGCCCTCCTCGGCGCGATCCGGGGCGCAGACTAGGCAAGGGACCAGCGAGGGGGCCTTTTCGATGATCGGCGTCTATGTCCACAATCGTGGGCGGGGACACCTGAACCGGGTGCTGCCGGTCGTCGCCGCTCTCCGGGACAGCGGGGAAGAGGTGACGATGCTGCTGGCCGGCCCGTTCGACGAGCGGACCCGGCCGCGCGGTTCCAGTGTGGTTCACCTGCCCGCGACCCGATCAGAGGTCGGGCCGGACCCCGACGACATCGATCTGTCCGCCCGCCGCGCCGCCGTGACCTGGATCGACCGGATGCGCCCCAGGACGGTCTGGGTGGACGGCCCCCCCGCCATGTCGTTGGCCGCACGCATGACCGGGACGCCAGTGGTGAGCACGCTGCCGCCGGGCCTACGTGACGACGAGCCGCATGTACTACGGTGCCGCGCCGCCGAGACGCTGCTGGCGGCCTGGCCGCCGGGCGTGCATCCGGCGACCGTCGCGGGCACGCGGGGACGGGTGCGTGAGGTCGGGGGGATCTCCCGGTTCGAGCGGCGCGACCGGGAGCAGCATCCTCGTCGTCGTCGACCCCGGGTGGTCCATCTCAACAGTGCCGGCCCGAGCGGTGACCATCGCTTCTGGCGGGCGGTGCGCTCCACGGCGCAGCGACTGGGCGTCGCCGAGTGGGTCGAGGTGGGCGGCCCGGACGGCGTGTGGCGCGAGGACCCGTGGGACGAGCTCACCTCTGCAGATGTAGTGGTGACATGCGCGGGACAGGCGTCTGTCGCGGACGCGGCCTGCTCCAACGTGCCGATGGTGGTGGTCCCGCGTCGTCACGAATACGGCGAGCAGGACGCCACCGCCGACGCACTCGGGGCGTTCGACGGGGCGGCCGTGCTGCGCTACGGCGACGGCCCTACAGCTGTAGCGCATGCGGTGTGCGACCAGGTGGCGCGCTCCCTGGATCAGGCGTCCGGGGGGATCCGCGACAGGTGGGGAGTGGACGGCGCGGCCTCGCGCGCCGCAGAGGTCATCAGGTCGACGACGACGACGACCACGAGGACCGCCGTCACGCACTGATCGCACCGCCTCCTGAGCAGATTGGTCTATTCTCACTTTCGCCCGTGGCGGCGGTGTTTTCCCTGGTTATCGCCCTGATCGAGCCTTCAACATGCGTCCGTCCGCACCGCTTTGCGGTCGACAGTCCGACGGACGCTGACAGGATGACAGCGTGGACTTCGAGCTGGAATTCCAGCGCCCACGACAGGGTGCTTCTGGCTCGTGGAAACGGAGGCATGATGCCCAGGTACAGGAACCTCGAACCCACGGCCGACTTCTGGTCGTGGCGAGACGCCGCCGCCTGTATCGGACACGAGGATCTCTTCTACAGTCTCGAGGACGAGGTGAAGGGTGAGCGGCGAAAGAAGGAGGACGAGGCCAAAGAGGTCTGCGCGACCTGCCCGGTCTTCGACACCTGTAGAACCTTCGCCTTGGAGACCAAGGAGCTCTACGGAGTCTGGGGTGGCCTGACCGAGGCCGAACGGCACCGGATCGCCGGCCGACACCGCACCGGGTAGGCGTCACTCACAGTGCGTGTTCCTTCCTGGCGCGGTGGTGCCGCAGGGCGGTGACGAGGCCGGATCGCGGACCAATGTGGTCGTCGTAGGTCCGGGGCTCCCCGGCGAACATGCGCTCCGACCTGGTCTCGGGCGCGTCATCCGCGGTCGCCCGCAGGAACCGGTCCGGCAGCGAGAGCCGGGCGATCGTGCGCCAGGACTGCCAGTACTGCCGGTAGAGCGGGCCCGTCGTGTACGGCAGATCCCACCGCCGACACACGTCCTGCACCTTCTCCGACAGCTCGGCGTAGCGGTTCGAGGGCAGGGTGGGGAAGAGGTGGTGTTCGATCTGGAACGACAGGTTGCCGGACATGAAGTGCGTGAGTCGACTACCTGTGAAGTTGGCCGAGCCCAGCATCTGACGCAGGTACCACTGGGCCTGCGTCTCCTTCTCGAGGTCCTCGAGCGTGAACTTGTCGGCACCGTCCGGGAAGTGGCCGCAGAAGATCACCGCGTTGGACCACAGGTTGCGGATGACGTTCGCCGTGGCGTTCGCGGTGAGGGTCGTCTTCCAGTCGTCACCGGAGAGCATCGGCCACCACACGTAGTCCTTGCCGACCTGCCGCCGGGCCTTACGAAGGAACTGGCCGATGCGGCGCTTCTGCTCCGGCCAACCCGAGGAGTTGATGGTGCCCGGCGCGATCTCCAGGTGCTGCACGCCCACGCCCCACTGGAAGGCGAACGCGAGTACGGCGTTCCACAGGATGTTGAGCCCGAAGGCGGGGTGCCAGGGCTGGTCGCGGGTCACGCGGACGACGCCGTAGCCGACGTCGTCGTCCATGCCGATGATGTTGGTGTACGTGTGATGGTGGTGGTTGTGGGTGGCCTTCCAGTGCTCGGAGGTACCTACGATGTCCCACTCCCAGGTGGTGGAGTGGATCTCCGGGTCATTCATCCAGTCCCACTGCCCGTGCATGACGTTGTGCCCGAGCTCCATGTTCTCGATGATCTTGCCCGCCGCGAGCAGGCCGGTGCCCAGCGCCCATGCGGGCCGGTGCCCGGAGAACAGCAGCACAGCGCGGCCCCCGGCGACCAGTCCGCGCTGGAGCCGGATCGTGTTGCGCACGTACCGGCGATCGTCCGCGCCTAGTGAGTCGACGACCTCTTTGCGGATCGCGTCGAGTTCGGCGCCGATCGCCTCGACGTCCTCGGCGCTGAGATGGGCGTAGTCCTTCACGTCAGATACCGCCATGGGAAAACGGTACGGCCGAAACGCATGCATGTCGACCGGATACTTGTGTGGCGAGTTGGAGGTCTGCGGCTCATGTGGCGTTTATGCTCCTCTCATGGCTCTGGTCGAGATCTCAGGCGTCAACAAGCACTTCGGTGACTTCCACGCCCTCAAGGACATCAACCTGTCCATCGAGCAAGGTGAGGTCGTGGTGGTGATCGGGCCTTCGGGCTCCGGCAAGTCAACGCTCTGCCGCACCATCAACCGCCTCGAGACCTTCGAGGAGGGGGGTATCACCATCGACGGGAAGCCGCTTCCCGAAGAAGGCAAGGCGTTGGCCAAGCTCCGGGCCGACGTGGGCATGGTGTTCCAGTCGTTCAACCTCTTCGCGCACAAGACGATCCTCGAGAACGTCACGCTCGGGCCCATCAAGGTCCGTAAGCAGCGCAAGGACGAGGCGGAGAAGCGGGCCAGGGAACTGCTCGCCCGGGTCGGCGTTGACCATCAGGCCGACAAGTACCCGGCCCAGCTGTCCGGTGGCCAGCAACAGCGCGTGGCGATCGCCCGGTCCCTGGCCATGGACCCGAAGGTCATGCTGTTCGACGAGCCGACCTCCGCCCTGGACCCGGAGATGATCAACGAGGTCCTCGACGTGATGACGGGACTCGCCAAGTCCGGCATGACCATGGTCGTGGTGACCCACGAGATGGGCTTCGCCCGCAAGGCCGCCGACCGCGTCGTCTTCATGGCCGACGGTGAGCTGGTCGAGCAGGCGACCCCCGACGAGTTCTTCACCAACCCGCAGAGCTCGCGGGCCAAGGACTTCCTGTCCAAGATCCTCACCAACTAGACCCCCAGGGACCGCACGCGGACCCGTACGCGACTCATCCACCCACCCCACGAGGAGTAAAGATGAAAATCCGACGGATCGGTGCCGCTGCTGCGGCCGTGACTCTGGCACTCGGCCTGGCCGCCTGTGGCTCGGATGACGGCGGCGACAAGCTGAAGATCGGCATCAAGTACGACCAGCCCGGCCTCGGCCTCAAGGAGGGCAACGACTACACGGGCTTCGACGTGGAGGTCGCGCGCTACGTGGCCGAGAAGATGGGCACCTCCGCGGACGACATCCAGTGGGTCCAGGCGCCGAGCGCCCAGCGCGAGACGCTGCTGGAGACCGGCCAGGTCGACATGATCGTCGCCACCTACTCCATCACCGACTCCCGTAAGGAGAAGGTCAGCTTCGCCGGCCCGTACTTCATCGCAGGTCAGGACCTCTTGGTCCGGGCCGACGACGAGTCCATCACCGGCCCGGAGTCCCTCGACGGCAAGCGTCTGTGCTCCGTGACCGGCTCGACCTCGGCGCAGACGCTCCAGGAGCAGGTCCCGGGCGTCAACCTGCAGGAGTTCGGCACCTACTCCGAGTGCGTCTCCGCGCTGCAGTCCAACGCCGTGGACGCCGTTACCACCGATGACACGATCTTGGCCGGTTACGCCGCGCAGCCGCAGTACCAGGGCCAGCTCAAGGTCGTCGGCGCCTCGTTCACCGAGGAGCTGTACGGCATCGGCATCCAGAAGGGTGACGTCGACAAGTGCGAGCAGATCAACGAGGCCCTGACCGAGATGATCGACGACGGCAGCTGGCAGACCGCGTTCGACGAGACGCTCGGCACCGCCGGTTTCGTTCCGGGGCCGGGCAACCCGCCGGAGCCGGACACCTGCTCCTGATCTGATCCGGTACTCCTCGTTTCCACGCACCCCGGCCGGCGACCCCAGCCCGGGTGCGTGGAGGCTGAGGCTCTTCCTAAGGAAGGTTGACCATGGGCGATATGTTCGCCGAGTATGACGTCCTCGGGGCCGTCTGGGTCACGATCCAGCTCTCGGTGCTCGGCATCATCGGCGCGTTCATCCTGGGGACGGTCGTCGCGATCCTCCGCGTCTCCCCGGTGGCGGTCCTCCGGGGCATCGGTACCTCGTACGTCAACACGTTCCGAAACGTGCCGCTGACCCTGCTGATGGTCTTCAGCATCCTGGGCCTGTCCTTCATCATGCAGCTGTCGATGTCGGACGACTTCGCCCGCAATGCCTTCTGGTGGGCCGTGATCATGCTGTCGGTCTACCACGCGGCCTACATCTGCGAGGCCCTGCGTTCGGGCATCAACACGGTGCCGGTCGGCCAGGCCGAGGCGGCCCGCTCGATCGGGTTGGGCTTCGGCCAGTCCCTGCGCGAGGTGATCCTGCCGCAGGCGTTCCGCGGGGCCGTCGCCCCGATCGGCTCGGTCGTCATCGCGCTCATCAAGAACTCGACGGTCGCGGCCGTGATCGGCGTCGGCGACTCCGCCGGACTGATGCAGATCATCACCGAGAACGAGGGCGCCAGCCTGCCGATGTTCTTCTTTTTCGCCATGGTCTTCGTGGTCCTCACGCTGCCGATTGGCCTGGGGACCACCTCTCTGTCCCGGAAGCTGGCGGTGAAGCGATGAGTACCCAGACCGTACTGTTCGACGCCCCCGGCCCCAAGGCTCGCGCGCGGCATCGGATCCTCACCGTGATCGGCGCGCTCATCGCCATCGCGATCGCTTACTTCGTCTACCTGAAGTTCGACGAGGCCGGCCAGCTCAAGGCCTCGATGTGGGAGCCGTTCGTCACCGACCCCGAGGTCTGGACGTCCTATCTCATCCCCGGCCTCAAGGGCACCTTCATGGCCGCGGGGATCTCGATCGTTCTCGCCGTGATCTTCGGACTGCTCTTCGGCATGGGCCGGCTCTCGCCGATCGGTCCGGTGCGCTGGTTCTGCAGCGTCATCGTCGAGTTCTTCCGCGCGGTCCCGGTGCTGCTGATGATGGTGTTCGCCTACTTCGGCTACTTCGCCACCTCCGACCTGGTGCCCAACGTGCACGCCCCGCTCGCCGCGGTAGTCACCGCGCTGACGCTCTACAACGGGGCCGTGATCGCCGAGCTCGTGCGCTCCGGCGTGCACGGTCTGCCCAAGGGCCAGACCGAGGCGGGGCTGGCGGTCGGGCTCACGCCCGGGCAGGTGCTCCGGTCGATCGAGCTTCCGCAGGCGCTCACGGCCATGCTCCCGGCGCTCGTCGGTCAGTTGGTCGTGGTCCTCAAGGACTCCGCGCTCGGCTATGGCATCACCTACCTCGAGCTGCTGACCTGGTCCAAGACACTGGGATCGGCGTACGCGAACACCGTGCCGGCGTACATCGTCGCCGGCATCCTGTTCATCATCATCAACTACTCGCTCACCAGGCTCGCCGTGTACCTCGAAGGTCGTCTCAAGAAGCGGCGCGCCAGGTCCTGACCCGGGACGCCACACAGCCACGGGACCCACACACCCATGGGACCCACACAACGAAGGGCCCCACCGGAAACCGTTCCGGTGGGGCCCTTCGCTGTGCGCTGACCGGGTCAGGTCACTTCGGTGGCATCCGGATACCGCCGTCGACACGGATGGTCTGCGCATTCATGTACGGATTGCCGAGCAGCTCCATGACCATGGAGGCGAGCTCGTCGCCCGAGCCGAGGCGCTTGGGGAACAGGACGCTCTCGCCCAGCTTGGCCTTGAACGCTTCCGAATCCGGGCCCTCGCCGTAGATCGGGGTGTCGATCAGCCCGGGGGCCACGGTGTTGAGGCGGATGCCGGCGGCCGACAGGTCACGCGCGACGGGCAGGGTCAGTCCCACGATGCCGCCCTTGGAAGCGGAGTAGGCGGCCTGGCCGATCTGGCCGTCGAACGCGGCGACGGAGGCCATGTTAACGATGGCGCCCTTCTGCCCGTCCTCGTCGGCCTCGTTGAGGCTCATCTTGGTGGCGGCCAGACGCAGCATGTCGAAGGAGCCGATGAGGTTGATCTCGATGACCTTGCGGAACGAGTCCAAGTCAAACGCCGAGGAGTACTCGCCGTCGCGGCCGATGGTGCGCTGCGCCCAGCCGATGCCAGCCGAGTTGACGAGGTAGCGCAGCGGGCCCAGCTCGAGAGCGGCCGCGACGGCCTTCTCGTTCTGGTCGGTCTTGGTCACGTCGACGGACACGAACGCGCCGCCGACCTCCTTGGCGAGGGCCTCACCCTTCTCGGCGTTCAGGTCGGCGATGACGACCTTCGCGCCCTTCGCGGCGAGCTGACGGACGACGGCGGCGCCGATGCCCGACGCGCCGCCCGTGACGATCGCACTTGCTCCAGAAATATCCATGACCGCACAGTAACAAGCAGAGTTGATCGCGACGGGGGCTACGTGTTCTTAAGTAGCGAAATCACCGTCGGGCCGGCACGCTGACGTCCCACCGGATCCCGAACCGGTCCGTGACCTGTCCGTACATATCTCCCCAGGGGGCCTCCTCGAACGGCATGCCCGCCGCGCCGCCGCCCCCGACGACCTTGTCGATGAACCCGCGGGCCTCGTCGACGGAGTCGAACGTGAGCAGGAACGAGTAGACATCACTGGACAGCGACGGCAGATGGTCGCCCATTCCGTCGCCTCCGGCGAGCGTGATCCCGGGCGCCGTCAGCGTCGCGTGGGCCACGGCCCCGGGCGGCGGGGTGAACGGGAAGCCCTCCAGGGACGGCATCGCGTCGTAGGTCTGCACCTCGAGCTCTCCGCCGAAGAGTTCGTGGTAATACGGGAACGCCTCCGCGGCGTTGCCGGGGAAAGAGAGGTACGGGCTGGTGGTCAGGGCCATGACGGCACCTTTCGCTGGGTAGGGGCCAGGGGGCGTCGTGTGGCGTCTCCTCCACAGCGACGCTAATCCCCGGAGCTGTCGTCGGCAACGGTTATGCACCCTCGGTCTCGCGGATCAGAATGGCGGCTCGTCGTCCGGCATCACCGGCATCACCGGCATCACCGGCGTCACCGGCGTCGACCGGTCCGCCCGACGCTGTTCAGCCCGTTCGCGGCGGATCCGACGGTCCGCCCGACGCCGTTCCGCGAGGTGCGGTCGGTGCCTGCGCCCCTCATCCGCGCCCCGCCCGCCGGTACGCCCGGATTCGGCGGCGGCCATCTGGCGTCGGCTGGCGTCGGGATGCCGCGGGGCGGAGAGGTGCGCCAAGGATCCGGTCGGACCCGTGATCACGCGGGTGCCGCGGTCGGGTTCGGGATGGTTGGGCCCGTGGAGCCACACGTACGATCCGTCGACGTCGCGGTAGTACGCCCACACGCCGTCGGTCTTGAGCCGGTGATGGGTCCGGCACAGGCAGCCCAGATCGTCACTCGTCGTGCGCCCGCCCCGGGCCGGATCGTCGTGGTCGAACGGGATGATGTGGTCCAGGTCCGCATGCTCGGCCAGGGTCTGGCAGCCGGGGAACACGCAGGTCCCGTCCCTTCCGCGACAGAACCGGGCCAGCGCCTCGGAGGGGCGGTACCGGCCCGCGGAGTCGCTGTGCGGGTCGGCGAGGTGCGCGAGCTTGTCGAGCCTGCGCCGGGCGCTGCGATCGAGCTGATCCGCCGTATGCCGGGTTATCGGTCCGTACCCGTAGAGACTGAGCCCGCGATTGTCGGCGCTGCCGTCGTCGTACGCGTGTATCACCACTCGTCTCGCGGCGTCCTGCGCGGCGGGGTCGGCGGGATGTTCGCCGTCGGGATCGGGCAGGCAGGTCCAGCCGCGGCTCATCGCGAGCAGTCCGGCGGCGCGGAGCTGCCCGGCCGTGCGCGGATCTTCAGGATCGGCGCTGCGTACGAGGCCGTCCAGGCGCTGGAAGATCTCGATCGCGTCCTCTGCTTTGAGCGTGGCGCTGATCATCCCGCGGTCGTTCCCGAGCGGGACCATTTCCACGTCCGCCCCACGTCGTGCCTGTTCAGCGCGGGCGTCCGCGCCTACCGGGTCGTATTTGTTGATGGTCTTGGTCAGCATCTTCCGCAGCGGTCCGAGCCGGGGTGGGTGGATGCGCCGCCGGGTGGGGGCGAGCCCCTCGCAGATGCGACGGTCGATCTCGGGCATCATCTCGTCCGCGACGAACGCGGTCTCCTCGGCGATGGTGTGCGCCGCGAGCAGCCCGATCCACCCGGTCAGCAACAGGGCCGCCGTCCGCGGCAGCCGGTCGATGAGTTCCACGGCGGTGGAGATGAGCCGCGTCGCCCCGTGCCGCGACATCGACATGGACGCCCCGATCATGGTGGCCGCCGTCTCCCACGGGTCGCGGACACCATCCCGTTCGCGCGACATACGGACGCAGTCATAGGCGTAGAGCAGCGTGCCGCCCTCGGCTGCATTGACCAGCCGCCTGGCGAGATAGCCGCGGCGCTGCCCTGGATCCCACCTGGCGTA
This sequence comes from Dietzia aurantiaca, assembly GCF_021033825.1. Classification (GTDB taxonomy): domain Bacteria; phylum Actinomycetota; class Actinomycetes; order Mycobacteriales; family Mycobacteriaceae; genus Dietzia; species Dietzia aurantiaca. The sequence goes on along the minus strand of NZ_JAIFXZ010000003.1, from coordinate 86,379 downwards.
GGCCTCGGGGACCAGCACATCGGCCGCCGGGCCGGTCGTGGTGGTGAAGCCGGGCGGGGCCTCGAAGTGCCCGCCGGGCTGCGGGCCGGGGAACGGGGAATCGGTGCGGGAGGAGGTCCGGGTAGCGGTCATGGCTCGACAGTATGTTCGAGGTACGACATTGGTGCGATGGTGTGGTCGTCGACGTCGGTGTTGCCACGCGCGCTCGGTCCTCCTGACCTGCGGTGCCCTGCTCGGCGTGTTCAGGGCACCGCAGGTCAGGGCGGTGCGACGCCCTGGGGCGGGTGGGCTCCGCTGGCGCGATAGGCGGGCGGTCGTCGGTGCGCGGCACGGGACGGTCCTCGGCAGCGAAGTCGCTCGAAACGGCGTCTGACCTGGGGTGCCCTGCAGGCATCACGCAGGGCGCCCCAGGTGGGCGGCGGGGCGAGAGGCGGGAGAATAGGGGCGGGGGATGACGACGACGAGGACCGCCCAGCCGGGAATGTCGGACCGGCCGGATAGGTTGTCCTCGTCAGACCACGCCCGCAGGGGATGTGCAGTGGCCGATAAGTGCAGTGGCCGATAACAGCGGCGCGTTTACGCGCGGAAGGAAATGGATGTCGCGATGAGTCAGCACACCGGGAATGCCGAGACCAGGGAGTTCCAGGCGGAGACCCGACAGTTGCTGGATCTGATGATCCACTCGATCTATTCCAATCCGGACACGTTCCTGCGCGAGGTCATCTCCAACTCCTCCGACGCGCTGGACAAGCTGCGGTTGGCGGCGCTTCAGGACTCGACGCTGGGCGTGGACACGTCCGATCTGCACATCGAGCTCATCCCGGACGAGCAGACCCGCACCCTCGTGATCAGGGACAACGGCATCGGTATGTCCCGTGAGGAGGTCGTGGATCTCATCGGCACCCTCGCCAAGTCGGGTACCGGGCAGATGCGTGAGGCGCTGTCGGCCGCGCGGGCGGCGCAGGAATCGGGCGAGATCTCGGAGCAGGCCACGGCCGACCTGATCGGGCAGTTCGGCATCGGTTTCTACTCGACGTTCATGGTCTCGGACTCGGTCACGCTCGTCACCCGCAAGGCCGGGGAGTCGGTCGGCACGCGCTGGGTCTCCAGTGGCGAGGACACGTACACGATCGAGGAGGACGCGGACGCGCCCCAGGGCACGTCGGTGATCCTCCAGCTCAAGCCTGCCGGTGGGGACGCCGCGCTGCCGGATTACGCCGACGAGAACACGCTGCGGCGTGTCGTCCGGACGTACTCCGACTTCATCGCGTGGCCGATCCGGATGGAGGTGGAGCGCCCCGCGCCGGAGCCGGAGGGCGATACGGGGGATGACGACGAGGCCAACGATCCCTCGGCCGAGAACTCCATCACCGAGACCGTCACGCTGAACTCGCAGAAGGCGCTCTGGACGCGCCCCAGGTCCGAGGTCTCGGACGAGGAGTACGCGGAGTTCTACCGGCATATCTCGCACGCTTGGGATGAGCCGCTCGAGACCATCACGCTCAAGGCGGAGGGCACGTTCGAGTACCAGGCGCTGCTGTTCCTGCCCTCGCAGGTGCCGTTCGACCTGTTCTCGCCGGACGTCAAGCGGGGTGTGCAACTCTACGTGCGTCGGGTGTTCATCATGGACGACTGTGAGGAGCTGGTTCCGCCGTTCCTGCGCTTCGTCAAGGGCATCGTCGACGCGCAGGACCTCTCGCTGAACGTCTCCCGCGAGATCCTGCAGCAGGACCGTCAGATCCGCGCGATCCGCAAGCGTCTGGTCAAGCGGGTGCTGCAGGCGATCGAGCAGGTCAAGCGGGATCGTCCAGAGGAGTTCCGGAGCTTCTGGGCGAACTTCGGCGCGGTCCTCAAGGAGGGCCTGATCGCGGATGTCGACGCGCGTGATCAGTTGCTTGCGGTCAGCACGTTCGCCTCGACGCGGCCGTCGGTCGAGAGTGCGGAGGGTGCCGACGGTGCTGCGGACGCCGAGGCGGGCACCACCATCGCCGAGTACGTCTCCCGGATGGTGGACGGGCAGGAGGAGATCTATTACCTGACCGGAACGTCGCGCGCCGCGGTGGAGAGCTCCCCGCACCTGGAGGCGTTCCGCGCGCGCGGCGTCGAGGTGCTGGTCCTCACCGACCCGGTCGACGAGGTCTGGGTGGACGCGGTCGGCGAGGTCGAGGGCAAGCGGCTGCGGTCCGTGGCCAAGGGCGACGTGGACCTGTCGGGAATCGGCGCGGACACGCAGGACGGTGAGGATCAGCCGGACGCGGCGGAGTTCACCGACCTGCTCACCTGGCTCGGCGAGGAGCTGGAAGACGAGGTCAAGCAGGTGCGGCTGTCGCACCGGCTCACCGAGTCCGCGGCCTGCATGGTGGGAGACGAGTTCGACATGACCCCGCAGCTCGAGGCGATGTACCGGGCCTCCGGAATGGAGCTACCGACGAGCAAGCGGATTCTGGAACTCAACCCGTCGCACCCGCTGGTCGAGCGGCTGCGTCGCCAGCACGCCGAGGATCCGTCGGCGGACGGGCTCGTGGACACGGCGCGGCTGATCTCCGGTGCGGCGGTCCTGGCCGAGGGCGGTACGCTCGCCGATCCCGCGGCGTTCGCCAAGCTGCTGGTCGACCGGATCTGATCCGGCGGACCCGGCTCAGTGGCTCGCGGATCGGTCGAACCGGTCCGCGAGCCACATGATGGTGGCGACCTCGCCGACCCAGGCCAGGCTCACGCACCAGCCGGCCAGGATGTCGCTGGGGAAGTGCACGCCCAGGTAGACGCGGGTGGCGCCGATGGTGGGGACGTAGACGGCGGAGCCCGCCATGACGGGAGCGCGCCACCTGGTCGGCCAGGCCAGAACACACGCGCAGCCGGCCAGGGCGGCGCTGGCCATGGCGTGCCCGCTGGGGAACGAGTAGCTCTTCTCCTGCACGATGTGGGGGAAGAAGGTCGGGCGCGCCCGCCGGTACATCACCTTGAGGATCGAGTTGATGACCGTCGATCCCACCAGTGAGACCGTGAGCAGCGTCGCCGGTCGGCGGCTGCCCCGGACGGCGGCGAGATAGCCGGCCGCGGACAGTGCGACCACCGGCACCGCCGTGACACCGCCGAGTTCGGTGACGGCCCGGACGATCCGGGTCCGACGCGGCGAATGTCGGCGGCGGGCCCACATCATGAGTGCGCGATCAAACGGCAGTTTTGCCTCGCCCTGGATGCGCTGGGCCAGCTCGACGAAGCCGATCACCGGCGTCGCGAATCCGGCGAACGCGAGCCCGAAGACCCGCCATGTCCCACGGGGGAGCGGCACCTCCTGGCGATCGACGATGCTGCCGACGAGATCTCGCGCCGGGGGCAGGATCCGGCCGGGGCCGGGGCCGGGGCCGGGGCCGGGGCTGTGGGTCGTCTGGGGCGACATGAATCCACACTATGCAGCGAGTGCGGTGAACCGCCGTGGATCGTGACGGAAGGTACGGCGGCGCGGTTACTGTTGGCGGGACGCACCGCGATCCCCAGATCCGAGAGAGGGAGGACGAATGAGCCGGACACGTGTGGAAGAGGATCTGCTCGGAACACGGGAGGTGCCGGCGGATGCCTATTACGGCGTCCACACGGTGCGGGCCGTGGAGAACTTCCCGATCGGCTCCTCCACGATCAGCGACATCCCGGATTTCGTCCGCGGGATGGTCATGGTGAAGAAGGCCGCTGCGCTGGCCAACCTCGAGATGGGCGTCCTCGACGAGAAGGTCGCGGAGGCGATCGTCGGGGCGTGCGACGAGATCCTCGTGGACGGCCGTTGCATGGACCAGTTCCCGTCCTGCGTGTTCCAGGGCGGCGCGGGCACGTCAGTCAACATGAACGCCAACGAGGTGGTCGCGAACCTGGCGCTCGAGCGGCTCGGCCACCCGAAGGGCGCCTACGAGTTCGTCAGTCCGAACGACGACGTCAACCGCTCGCAGTCGACCAACGACGCCTACCCGACCGGCTTCCGGATCGCGCTGTGGCACGCGCTCGAGCGGCTGGAGCCGACGATCGTCGCGCTGCGGGAGGCCTGCTACGACAAGTCGGAGGAGTTCCGCGAGGTCCTCAAGATGGGCCGCACCCAGCTGCAGGACGCGGTCCCGATGTCGCTCGGCCAGGAGTTCGGCGGCTTCGCCGTGACCCTCGACGAGGAGCTACACGTGCTGGGTTCGGCCGCGCGGATGCTGCTGGCCGTCAACCTCGGCGCCACGGCGATCGGCACCGGGGTCAACACCCCGCCCGACTACCGCCGGTCCGTCATCAGTCATCTGCGGGCCGTGACCGGGCTGCCGGTCTCCGGGGCGATGAACCTCATCGAGGCCACCAGCGACACCGGCGACTACGTCAACGTCCACGCCGCCCTCAAGCGGACCGCCGCCAAGCTGTCCAAGATCTGCAACGACCTGCGGCTGCTGTCCTCCGGGCCGCGGGCCGGGCTCAACGAGATCAACCTGCCGGAGCTGCAGGCGGGATCGTCGATCATGCCGGCCAAGGTCAACCCGGTGATCCCCGAGGTGGTCAACCAGGTGTGCTTCAAAGTGATCGGCAACGACGTCACCGTCACGATGGCGGCCGAGGCGGGCCAGCTGCAGCTCAACGTGATGGAGCCGGTGATCGCCCAGGCGATGTTCGAGTCCATCTCGCTTCTCACCTCGGCCATGGAGACCCTCACCGACAAGTGCGTGCGGGGCATCACCGCGAACGTGGAGATCGCGCGCCGGAACGTCATGGACTCGATCGGGATCGTCACCTACCTCAACCCGGTCATCGGCCATCACAACGGCGACCTCGTGGGCCGCGAGTGTGCGCGGTCCGGTCGCGGCGTGCGGGACGTGGTGCTGGAAATGGGTCTGCTCACGGAGGCGGAACTCGACGACATCCTGTCCCCGGCCAATCTCCTGCGGCCGAAATACAAGGGCCGCATTGCGCCTCCGGGTGTCGCGCTGCCGGAGTAGCGGAAACGCTCGAGAATTTAGCCTCGCAACATAGTGATACTGGTCACCTGACCAGCTACCGTCTGGGTATGAGTTCTTCCACTTCGCAGGTCGTCGCGGGCCGTGAGATCACGTTTCCCGTTCCCGTCGTGTCCGCCTCGATCTCGGGTGCGGCCTTTCTCGGTAAGGCCGCGGTCGCCCGCCGACTGATCGCCGGCGGTGCCCAGTCGGCGGTGCTCGACGCGGCCGGCGCCGAGCCCGTCGCCCTGCCCGGCGGTCGCACGCCGGTGGTCGTGATCCACGTCCGCTACCACGACGTCCCGGGCAACGTGCTGGGCGCGTATCACGAGGTGGGGCTGGCGTTCCAGGTCAAGGTCCCGGGCGTCGGGACGCGGGTCCACATCCACGAGCTGCCGGTCGACCAGGACTTCACGCTGGCCGCCGGCAACGAGCTGTGGGGCTTTCCCAAGTGGAAGGGCGACATGGTCGGCACGGCCGGCGGCGCGCTCGATGACGCCCGCCTCGGTGCGGTCGGCTCGGGCGGCGCCTCGGGCATCGACATCAGGCTCGACACCCGCCGCGGGATCCCGCTGCCGGGAAAACAGTCGATCGGCATGAACTGCATCCAGGTCCTCGGCGGCGAGCCCGTCCTGGTGGGGGCGCAGGCCGAGGTCGGCGGCGGACGCATCCGACCGGCCGGTGGCGCGACGATCTCGGTCGTCGCGGGTGCCGGGGACGGCGACGCCCACGTCGCCCGGTTCGCCGGGGCCGTCCGCGAGCTGGGACTGACCCGCGCGCGGGCCCTGGCCACGTTCTCTTTCGAGAACTTCACGGCCGAGTTCCCCGCCCCGGCGCCCGTCAGCTGATCAGCCCGACCGCCTCCTGCGCGGCGGCCTCGGCGGCCGCGCGGTCGGCCGGCGCGAGCCCCACACGGCTGCGTCGGTCGAGGATGTCGTCCACGGTCAGCGCCCCCTCGTGGGTGACGGCGTAGGAGAACTCGGCGCGCGTCACGTCGAGGCCCTCCGCGACCGGCTCGAGTGGCCGGTCCAGCAGGCTCGCCGCCACCACCGCGGCGGCCTCCTGCCCGTAGCGTTCCACGAGCGACGCGGGCAGTCGGCCGGGGGACGTGGCCCCGCCGGCCCCGCCAAGCCCAACGGCCACGGGATGCCCGGGCGCACCGACGAGCGGCAGGTCGGCGGTGCGGCACGGCGAGGCGGGCAGTCCGGTCCGGTCGACGACGAGGTCGACCGCCTGCTCGGCCATGAGCCGGTACTCGGTGAGCTTCCCGCCGGTGATCGTGATGAGTCCGTTCTCGGATTCCAGGACGGCGTGCTCGCGGGACAGGTCGGCCGTCTCGCCGGAAGCCCCCGAATCGACCAGCGGTCGCAGCCCGGCGAAAGTGCCCAGGACGTCGTCGCGGGTCAGGGCGGTGGCGAGCGCACGGTTGACGACGTCGAGGAGGAAGTCGATCTCGTCGTCGGAGGACTCGGGGACGTCGGGGATCGGGCCGGGGGCGTCGACGTCGGTCAGGCCGACGTGCAGGCGCCCGAACCCGGCGGGCAGGGCGAAGCAGAACCGGTTGGTCTCGCCCGGGACGGGCACGGTCAGCGCGCCCTCCGGGTGACCGAGGGCGGCCGCGTCGATCACCAGGTGCGTACCCCGCGACGGGCGCACCCTCACCTCCGGTGCGGTCTCGCCGGCCCACACGCCGGTCGCCGAGATGACGGCCCGGGCGGAGAGGGTGAACTCGCGGGCACCGGCGGCGGCGTCGTCGTCGTGAATCGGGGCCTCGTCCCGCACGGTGACCCGTGTCCCCGACGCCTCGACCACCCGCGCCCGCGTGATGACCTGAGCCCCGTGGCCGGCGGCGGTGCGCGCGACGGCGGTGACGAGGCGGGCGTCGTCGACGAGTTGGCAGTCCCAGTTCACGTGGCCGAATCGCAGCCCCTCGCGGCGGACGCCCGGCACATAGGCGGCCACGCGCCGCGGGCCGACGATTCTCGCGCCCGGGAGGCGGTCGGCGCCGGTCCCCGCCAGGCGCGAGAGCAGCGTGCCCGCCACGAACCCCAGCCCCGGCAGCACCGCGCCGAGCGGCGGCGTGTCGCGGAACACCGGCACCACCTGGGCGAGCGGGCGCACCAGGTGGGGGGCGGTGCGGTCGAGGAGGATGCCGCGTTCGACGGCCGAGCTGCGCGCGATCCCGACGTTGCCGGTGGCCAGGTAGCGCAGCCCGCCGTGGGCGAGCTTGGACGACCAGCGACTCGTCCCGAACGCCAGGTCGTGCGCCTCGAGCAACACCACCTCGAGCCCGCGCGAGGCGGCGTCCAGGGCGATGCCGGTGCCGGTGATGCCGCCGCCGATCACGACGAGGTCGACGGGGGTCGTGCGCTCGCGCAGGTCGGCGAGCTCGCGGGCGCGGCGGGCGGCGGACAGGGCGGTGTCGGGCGTGGTGGGCGCGTTCATGGGATCAGGTACCCCCTGATGAGTCGGTGGAGCTCGGCCCGCCAGGTGACGGGGTCGAGCGGTGGGTCGGCGAGCGGTGCGGACAGGACGGCGCCCTGAACGGCCAGGTAGAGCATGGTGGCGACGGTCTCGGGGTCGCGGCCGGCCAGGCGCGGGTCGGGGGAGTGGGCGAGGACGCCGGTCAGCATCGCGATGAGGGCGTGCTGGGAGGCGCCGAGGCGGCGCAGGAGGTATTCGGCGAGCAGGCCGGCCTCGTGGCGGCGCATCGCGTCGAGTAGCGGGTCTGTGCGGATCTGGTCCGCGATGCCGCACAGCTGGTCGGCGATCTCGTCGGCGTCGCGCAGGAGGGTCGGGTCGGCCAGGCCCGGGCCGACGCGCGTGACGGCCGCGGTGAGCTCGCGGGTGAGCAGGTCGGCGAACAGCGCGGTGATGTCGGTCCAGTGCCGGTAGAGGGTGGTGCGGCCGACGCCGGAGCGGCGGGCGACCTCGACCATCGTGGTGCGCTCGGTGCCGAGCTCGAGGATCGCGGCGTGGGCGGCGTCGAGCGCGCGGTCACGGGTCGAGGTCGAGGCGGCCACCGGTCCTCCTGATAGGCGGGCGGAAACGGAACAGATTGTGCTTTACTGTTCCAGTATGAGCGACTTCTCCTCTGTAGACAATCCCGACAATGCCGGCGGTGGGCTCCCACTGCCGCCCATGGCCCTGTCCCGCTGGGGCACCGCGGCCGAGGCCAAGGACCTGAACGAGGGGATCCGGGGCCTGCTGAGCGACGTGCTGGGCGTGACCGCCGAGACCGCCGTCACGTTCGACCCCGCTGCGGTGACGGCCTCGCCGTCCAGGCTTGACGACGACGACATCGCCGCGCTGGCCGGCCTCGTAGGTGCCGGCAACGTGTCCGTCGACGACGCCCAGCGCCTGCCCCGTGCCCGGGGCAAGTCGACCCCCGACCTCCTCGCATGGCGCCTGCGCCCCGAGGTGGACTGCCCTGACGCGGTGGTGGCCCCGGGTAGCGACGACGACGTGGCGGCCCTGCTGGAGTGGTGCGGACGCGAGTCGGTCGCGGTGGTCCCGTTCGGCGGAGGCACCTCGGTGGTCGGCGGTCTCACCCCGGACGCCGGCGCCCACCGGGCCGTCGTGAGCGTCGACCTGATCCGGTTCGACGAGCTCGAGTCGATCGACACCGAGTCCGGCGAGGCCGTGTTCGGCGCCGGCGTCACCGGTCCCCGCGCCGAGGAGCTGCTGGCCGAGCACGGGTTCTCTCTCGGGCACTACCCGCAGTCCTTCCCGTACGCCTCGCTGGGCGGGTACGCCATGACCCGCTCGTCGGGGCAGAGCTCGGCCGGCTACGGACGGTTCGACGAGATGGTCCGCGGCCTGACCGTGGTGACCCCGGTCGGCGTGATCGAGGCCAGTCGCGCGCCCGCGTCGGCGGCCGGCCCGGACCTGCGGCAGTGGCTGATGGGCTCCGAGGGCGCGTTCGGCGTGTGCACCCGCGTGCGCGTGCGCATCCACCCCGTACCGGAGGTCGTGCGCCACGAGGCGTTCCGCTTCCCGGATTTCGCCACCGGCGCCGCCGCGCTGCGGGCCGTCGAGCAGCAGGGCGCCGGCCCCACCGTCATCCGCCTGTCCGACGAGACGGAGACGATGGTCAACCTGGCCACGGCCACCGAGTCGATCGGCCAGCAGGAGCAGGGTGAGGAGCAGGGCGGCTGCCTGTGCCTGTGCCTGTTCGAGGGCACGCCCGAGCACGCCGAGTCGCGGCAGGCCGAGACGCGCGCGGTGCTCCTGGCCCACGGCGGGACGTCCCTCGGCGCGGGCCCGGCCGAGTCGTGGGAGCACGGCCGCTTCGGCGCCCCCGTGCTGCGCGACTCACTGCTGGACAACGGCGCACTGGTGGAGACGCTGGAGACGGCCACCGATTGGTCGGGGATCCCGGCGCTGCGCGACGCCGTCGTCGTCGCCCTCACCACCTCCCTCGAGGCGAGCGGCACTCCCGCGCTGGTCATGTGCCACATCAGCCACGTCTATCCCACGGGCGCGTCGCTGTACTTCACCATCGTGGCCGGGCAGCGCGGCGAGGACCCGATCGCGCAGTGGATGGACGCCAAGCGCGCCGCGTCCGAGGCGATCGGTGCCCACGGCGGCACCATCACCCACCACCACGCGGTCGGCGTGGACCACCGCCCGTACCTCGCGGCGGAGATCGGTGAGGTCGGCGTGCGGATGCTGCGCGCGGTCAAGGCCGCCGTCGACCCGCACGGCGTGTGCAACCCGGGGACACTCATCCCATGAGCGCGAAGCTGATCGACCGCGAGATCCACACCGTCGCCCTGCTGGTCAACCCGGCCGCGGGCGGGGGTAAGGTCGGGGAGGTCGCGGACAGGGCCGAGGCGCGGCTGCGGGACCACGGGATCACGGTGACCCGGCTGATCGGCGCGAGCGCGCAGGAGTCGCTCGAGCTGGCGCGGGCCGCGGTGGCCGAGGGCGTCGACGCGCTGGCGGTGTGCGGCGGCGACGGCATGGTCTCGCTCGCGGTCAAGGCGCAGGCCCACTCCGAGGTCCCGGTGGGCATCATCCCCGCCGGCACCGGCAACGACCTGGCCCGCGACTACGGCATCCCGCTCGGCGATCCCGAGGCGGCCGCGGACGTGGTGGCCGGCGGGCGCGTCGAGTGCGTGGACCTGGGGCAGGCGACGCCCGACGGCGACCAGCCGCAGGTGTTCGGGTCGATCCTCTGCGCAGGGCTCGACTCCAAGGTCAACCGGCGCGTCAACGAGATGCGGGTGCTCGGCGGGCCGCTGCGGTACGTCCTCGCGTCGGTGATCGAGTTCCCGCTCTACCGGCCGCGCCGCTTCCGGATGACGTTCGACGCCGGGCTGCCGACCGAGGAGGTCGTCGAGACCGAGGTGCTGCTCAGTGCCTTCGCGATCACTCGCAGCTACGGCGGCGACATGAGGATCGCGCCGGACGCGGACCGCTCGGACGGGCTGCTCGACGTGGTGTACGTGGGCCGGATCCCCAAGCTCCGGTTCGCGTGGCACTTCCCCAAGATCTACTCGGGGCGGCACGTGGACCTGGACCGGGTCGTGACGCGGCGCTGCCGGACGGTCCGGCTCGAGGCCCCGGACGTCGAGGCGTTCGCCGACGGCGATCCGGTGGCGCCGCTTCCGGTCACGGTCGAGGTGCTGCCGGGCGCGGGTCGGTTCCTCGTGCCGCGGTCACTCCAGTCACACAAGCCCCACCAATAACTGCAGGTCACAGGCGTTTCCGAATCGGCTATATCATCTGTCAAACGGTTCGCTTCAGGCTCGCCGAGGCGGCATGATCACCACCATGCGCTCCAGGCTCATCACGTCACTCGCGACCGTTGCCGTCACCTCCGCCGCTCTGATCGGGGGTGGCGGTGCGGCGACGGCGTCCGCTCAGGCGGTGCCGTCGTTCGTCCCGCCGCACCTTGTCCCCCAGGCCGAGCAGGTGCTCTCCCAGGTGCGCGCGGCGCTGCCCCCCGAGGTGTGGGCGGCGGCCGGATCGACGGGCATGACCTACCAGGACGTCTCCGGCGGGCTGCGCGAGGGCATCATCGCGGAGATCAACGGCTACCGCCTGGCTCACGGCCTCGGCACGCTCGCGCCGAACCCCGGACTCGACCACGAGGCCCAGGCGTGGGCGGAGTGGCTCGCGGCGCGCGATGTGGTGGTGCACAACGACGCGCTGATCAACCGCGGGCACGGCGAGAACATCGTCTCCGCCGGGACCTTCTGCGGCGCAGCCTGTCTCGTGGACCTGTGGAAGCGCTCGCCCGGCCACAACGTGAACCTGCTCGATCCCGATTACCGTTCGGCGGGCATGGGCATTGCCTACGGAGCCGGGAAAGTTTTCGTGGTACACAACTTCGCGTACTGATGTAGTAGGCGACGAGGGAGACCATGTCCGAACGGATCACACGAGCACTGAGGCTCAAGACGGACCCGGGGATCTTCCTCACCACGGTCGGGATCATGGTGGCGTTCGTCGTCATCACGATCCTCTTCGGTGGCTGGGTGGGAGAGGTCTTCGGCGTCGCCTCGACCTGGATCATGACCAACCTGGGTTGGTTCTACATCTTCGGCGTCACGGCCTTCCTGTTCTTCCTGATCTGGATTGCGTTGAGCCGCTTCGGCCACGTACGCCTGGGCGCCGACGGCGAGAAGCCCGAGCATTCCACCGCCACCTGGTTCGGCATGCTGTTCGCGGCCGGCATCGGCTCGATCCTCATGTTCTGGGGCGTGGCCGAGCCGATCTCCCACTTCGCCAACCCGCCCCGCGGCGGCGTCGAACCGGGCAGCACGGACGCGGCCAGCCAGGCCATGGCCTTCACGCTGTACCACTTCGGCCTGCACACCTGGACGATCTTCGCGCTGCCCTCGCTGGCGTTCGCGTACTTCATCTACAAGCGCAAGATGCCGCCACGGGTGAGCTCGATCTTCGCGCCCGTGCTGGGCGACAAGATCTTCGGCCCCATCGGCAAGACCATCGACGTGGTGGCCCTCATCGGCACCGTGTTCGGCGTGGCCACCTCGGTCGGCCTGGGCACCCTGCAGATCAACGCCGGGCTCAACGAGCTGTTCGGCATCGCGATCTCGCCGTTCGTGCAGGTGCTCACCATCGCGATCGTCACCACGATCGCGTGCATCTCCGTCGCGCTGGGCTTGGAGAAGGGCATCAAGCGCCTGTCCAACCTCAACATCGCGATGGCGGTCGGACTGCTGATCTTCATCCTCATCACGGGCCCGACGCTGTTCCTGCTCAAGGGCACGGTCGAGTCGCTCGGTGTGTACCTCACGTCGTTGCCGGAGCTGGCACTGTGGAACAACGTCTTCCCGGCCAGTGACGACCTGGCCTCGTGGCAGAACACCTGGACCGTCTTCTACTGGGCGTGGACAATCACCTGGTCGCCGTTCGTGGGCATCTTCATCGCCCGCATCAGCAAGGGCCGCACGATCCGCGAGTTCGTCTTCGGCGTCCTCGGCCTGCCCGTGGCCTTCTCGGTCCTGTGGTTCGGGATCTTCGGCATGGCCTCGTTCGACATCGAGCTCAACGGCGACGGCGGGCTGGCCGAACGCGTGGCCATCGAGGGCGACATCCCGGGCGCACTGTTCGAGTTCCTGTCGCACTACCCGCTCGCGACGTTCGTCTCCGGCCTCGCCGTGGTGCTCGTGGTGATCTTCTTCACCACGTCGGTCGACTCGGCGGCGATGGTCGTCGACATGATGGCCTCGGGCAAGGACGACGATGTCCAGGTCTCACCCACCCACCAGCGCGTCATCTGGGGTGTGCTCATGGGCGCGGTCGGCGCCACGATCCTCGTCGGCACCGGCGAGGGCGGCCTCACCGCCTTGCAGCAGGTCATCACGGTTATCGGTCTGCCGTTCTTCGTGATGGGCTTCGTGATGATGTACAGCCTCGTGCGCGGCATCAGTGACGACATGGGCGATCGGCTGCCCACGGTCACCCGCCAGTGGGACCGCGCCTACTCGGCCGACGAGCTCGAGAAGAACGAGGAGGCGCCCTCGCCCGAGCCGGTCCATCCGCTGCACTCCCTCCCGGACGGCGAGGACACCCGCCCGGAGGAGGACGACGGGGCCTAGCTGTTACCGACCAGCTAGTGCCCGCGCACGTCGAGCATGGTCATGCCGGCGTGCATCTCCCACACGAGGATCTCGGCGCCGGAGTCCCCGGCGGTGACGCGCCGCCCGCCTGAGGCGGTCATGCGGGCGGCGTCGCCGGTGGCGAGCACGCCCTCGCCCTCGAGCGCCACGGAGCCCACCGGCACGTAGAGGTGAAGGTAGGGGGCGTCGGGGAGTTGGACGGAGCGGCCCGGCGCCAGGCGGGAGGCGAGCAGGGCCGACGTGCGGTTGCGGATCCGGATGGCCGCCCGGTCGGCGTAGGCGGGGAGCCCTCCGGCGACGACGACGAGGGTGTTCTCCAGCTCCCCGGGGTCGATCTCGAGCTGTTCGTATCCGGGGTCCCCTCCGGTCTCGTCCGGCACGACCCACATCTGCACCAGATGGACCGGATCGGTCGGGGTGTCATTGCGTTCGGAGTGGAGGATGCCGCTCCCGGCGCTCATGCGTTGGGCCAGGCCCGGGTAGATGATGCCGCTGTGGCCCTCGGAGTCCTGGTGGACGAGCGAGCCGGACAGGACCCAGGTGACGATCTCCATGTCGCGGTGGCCGTGGGTGTCGAACCCCGAGCCGGCGGCGATGCGGTCGTCGTTGTTCACGAGCAGCCGCCCGAAGTGGGTGTTCATCGGGTCCTGGTGGCGGGCGAACGAGAACGAGTGGCGCGAGTCCAGCCAGCCGCCGCCGTCGTGGGAGCGCGAGAGCGAGCGTCGGATCTTCACTGACACGGGGACCTCCTCGTCTAGTACGTTCGTCCAATACGTCCGTCCAGAAAGTTTGCCGAATATTTGATGCCGTGTCACCGGGCGACGTACGGTGATGAGCGTCACAGTATGTAGGAGGTACGTCCGATGCTGCAGAACGCGCTGATCACCACCCTTCGCGTGGGTGTCGCCACCACCAACGAGGTGGCCCATATCGTCGTGGACAACACGCTCGGCCGATTCCTCAACACCGATCCCGACAAGGTCCGCTAGTACGGCGGCCCCCGCGGAGGTGATGTGCGCCGCACCGGCCCCCGCCCGGGCGCGCATCACCACTGATGTGGCCTAGTCTGGTGCGCATGTCCGACAACCCCTTCGGTCGGGTCATCACCGCGATGGTGACCCCCATGCATGACGACGGCTCGATCGATTTCAACGGCCTGCAGCGGCTCGCGGTCCATCTGGCCGACCATGGCCACGACGGCCTGCTGGTCAACGGCACGACCGGCGAGTCCGCGACGACCACCGACGACGAGGACTATGACTCGGTCGCGGCCGTCGTCGAGGCGGTCGGGGACCGGGTCAAGGTGATGGCCGGCTGCGGCACCAACGACACCGAGCACTCGATGCGCGCGGCCCGCGAGATGGTCGCCCGTGGCGCCGACTCGCTGCTCGTGGTGACCCCGTACTACAACAAGCCCACGCAGCACGGGATCGTCGAGCACTTCCGGATGATCGCCGAGGCCGCCGACCGGCCGGTCATGGCGTACGACATCCCCGGCCGTACCGGCACCGCCCTGGCCACGGACACCATCCGTCAGCTCGCGAGGATCCCTCAGGTGCGCGCGGTCAAGGACGCCAAGTGCGACCTGTTCGAGGCCAGTCGCCTCATGGCCGAGACCGACCTGCTGTGGTTCTCCGGCGACGACGTGCTCAACCTCGCGTTCCTGGCGCTGGGGGCGACCGGCGTCGTCTCGGTCGTCGGCCACATGGCCGGCAACGACTACCGCGCGATGGTCGACGCGGTCGATGCCGGTGATCTCGGTCGTGCCCGGGAGATCCACGCCCGCCTAATCCCGGCCGTGGACGCGATCATGCACACCTCGCAGGGCGCGATCCAGGTCAAGGCGGCCCTGAAGATGCAGGGCATCATCGACTCCGATCGGCTGCGCATGCCGCTGCTCCAGGGGCCGGCCGAGCACCAGGAGAAGCTCCGGACCGGGCTCGCCGCCGCCGGCCTGCTCGGCTAGCGGAACGCCGCCATATCGGTGCAGCGCTGCCACAGATCCGCCGAGACGGCGGCGTCATGTGAGCGGCGCGTCGACCAGGTGATCCGCGGGTAGCCACGCAGCCCCCCGGCCCGGTCGGGACCCACGAACGCGCCGCCGGCGATGCCCGGGACCGTGCCCGCGTACAGGACCGGCAGCGCGCCCTGCTCCGGGCTGAGCCCTGCGCCCGGGATCGAGTTGCCGAGCTCGAAGAACCGGTCGGCGAGGGGGCGGCCGCTCTGCCGGATGAGCTCGGTGGCCGTGTACCCGGGGTGCGCGGCGACCGAGCGCAGACCCCGGCCCTCACGGTCGAAGCGGCGCTGCCACTCGTAGGCGAGCATGATGCAGCCCAGCTTGGAGTTCCCGTACGCGCCCAGCGGGCGGTAGCGGCGGCGCTCCGAGTCCAGGTCGTCGGTGTCGATGCGGCCCCACAGGTGGGCCAGCGAGCCGAGCCAGACGACGCGGTCGGTCAGCAGCGGCGCCAGTCCCATCGTGAGCGCATGGTGGGCCAGCGTGTTGACGCCGAACTGCATCTCGTGGCCCTGGGCGGTGAGGCCGTGGGGGATGTTCATCAGGCCGGCGTTGTTGATGAGCACGTCGATCCGCTCGAGCGCGCCCTCGCCGGTGGTGGCGTCGGCCACGAACGCGGCCACCGAGTCCAGGTCCGCCAGGTCGAGCCGGCGGACCTCGGTGAGCGCCCGCGAGACGGCGGGCAGGGCGGCGCGCGCGGCCTCGGCCTTCTCGGTGTTCCGGCAGGCCATGATCACGCGCGCGCCCCGCTCGGCGAGGGCCCTGGTGGTGGCGAAACCGATCCCCGCGTTGGCGCCGGTGACGACGAAGGTGCGGCCGGTCTGATCAGTGATGTCGGCGGTGTGCCATCTGCGCGAGCGGGTCATGAACGTCAGTCAACCAGCCGCGCCTGGCCTGCGGGCGCCCACCCGTGTGGTAACGCGGGGATATCATCCGCGATGATCTTGTGTCACACTCGTCGGGGGCGCGAGCCCCATCCGCCACACGCGCCACCCTCACTGACCGAGAACCCGGAGTACCTCCATGACGTTCGACCGCCGAACCTTCCTCCGTCGCGCCGGTATCGGCGTGGCCGGGGCCGGCGCCCTCGCGGCGGGCATCACGCCCGCCGTCGGCGCCCAGTCCTCCGTCCCCGCCGGGCTCGGAGGCCTCCCCGGCGCCGGTGCGGGGATCCCGATCGGGACCCTGCTCGACTACGCTTCGGGCCCTCCGTCGGCAGCGGCGATCCGCGCGGCCGGCCACATGGGCGCGGTCCGCTACTGCTCCAACCGTCGTCCCGGCGCCGAGTGGATGAGCGGGAAGCCGCTGCTGCGCCGCGAGGTGGACGACTTCCGCGCCCACGGCCTCAGCATGGTCTCCTGCTACCAGTACGGTCGCGCCGAGACCGCAGACTGGAAGGGCGGGGCCGGCGGCGCGGACACCCACGCGCCCGTCGGTATCCGGATCCACCGGGAGGCCGGCGGCCCGGGCGGTGTGCCGATGTACGTCGCGATCGACGACAACCCGACGTGGTGGCAGTTCGAGAACCAGATCGCCCCGTACCTCGAGCGGTGGCGGCACCACCTGGGCGGCGCCGGTATGAAGCTCGGCGTGTACGCCAACGCCCCCACCATCGACTGGTGCCGTGGCCGCAACCTCGGCGAGTACTTCTGGCAGCACGACTGGGGCTCGAACGGGCGACTCAACCCGCATGCCACCATCCACCAGCTGCCGGTCAAGCAGCAGGTGACCGTGGGTGGTGTGGTGTCGGACCTGAACCGCGTCTACGCCCTCGACTACGGCCAGTGGTGGCCCACCGACTACCTGACCCTGGCTCAGTCCGCGCTCGGCAGCCAGAGCTGACCCGGCACCACCGACACCGACCCACGAAGGCATCTGACCTGGGGTGCCCTGCACGATGCGTGCAGGGCACCCCAGGTCAGGGCCTATTTGCAGGCGGAGGATGACCCGGGCCGCGCGGCTCGGCAACTCACTCGACAGTGATCTCGCCCATCGTCCCCCACTCCTCGCCCTCGAGCGTGGTGTTGATGATCCGCGGGGTGCGCTGCAGGTACTGCGCCGCGGAGCCGGTGAATTCCTGGAAGTGGGCGGAGCCCACGTGCTCGGCGGGGGCGTCGCCGTCGCGGAACGCCTCGCACAGCAGGAACTCGGTGGGCGTCTCGGTGGAGCGGTACCAGTCGAACCAGAGGTTGCCCGGCTCGGCGCGAGTGGCCTCGGTGAATTCGCGGGTGATCTCGAGCCAGGAGTCGGCGTGTTCGGGCTTGACGTCGAAACGGACGTTGATGAGCATCATGCCCCCATGATGCCGCGTTCTCCGAGCGGTGCGACTCGACCCCCGCGACGGCGCGGGCCTACCCTGGGTGGGGTGACCATCGAGCTGAGCATCGAGAACCCGTGCGTGCCGCAGGCGGAGGCCGACTCCTCCGTGCGTGCGGTCTGGAACCAGTTGTCGCTCGACGCGGCCTCCAGCAGGACCGAGCCGCTGATCGCCGGCCTCGTCCTGGACCTCATCGACGGCTGCGATGACCTGGGTGAATCCCTGGCCCGGCTGGCCGCCTCCCGCATCGCGACGCCGGAGATCGGCCGCCACGTGCTGGAGAAGGAGATCCGCGCCGTCCTGGCGGAGAACCCGCGCGTCCTGGAGGCGGTCGCGGCGGACCTCGTGGTGAGCTACGAGCGCAACCCCGCCTACCCCAACTATCTGGTGCCGTACCTGTTCGCCAAGGGGTTCCTCGGCCTGCAGGTGCACCGGGTCGCCCACGAGATGTGGCACTCCGGACGCGTCATGGCGGCCTCGTTCCTGCAGAGCCGCATCTCCGAGGTGTTCGCGATGGACATCCATCCTGCCGCGAGCGTGGGCTCGGGCATTCTGGTTGACCACGCCACCGGCATCGTCGTGGGCGAGACCTGCGTGATCGGCGACGGCGTGTCCATCCTGCAGGGCGTCACCCTCGGCGGTACCGGCAACGAGGACGGTGACCGCCACCCCAAGATCGGCTCCGGCGTGCTGTTGTCCGCCGGCTCGATCGTGCTGGGCAACGTCCGCGTGGGCGACTGCGCGCGGGTGGCCGGCGGCTCGGTGGTTCTGCACGAGGTGCCGCCGCACACCACGGTCGCCGGGGTGCCGGCCAAGGTGGTGCGCCGTCACGCCGAGTCGGTGGTCCCGGCCGAGCAGATGGACCACAAGATCGACTCCGAGGCCTGAGAGCGCATGCGAGTCCTGGTCGTCGACGACGAGCCTGCGCTGCGGGAGAGCCTGCGCCGCGGACTGGTCGCCGGCGGCTGGGCCGTCGACACCGCCGGTGACGGCGAGGCCGGTCTCGCGATGGCCGCAGACGAGGAGTACGACGTCGTGGTGCTCGACATCATGATGCCGCGCCGCAACGGGTATGAGGTGGTGCGCGAGATGCGCCGCCGCGAGATCTGGACGCCCGTGCTCGTGCTCACCGCCAAGGACGGCGAGTACGACGAGGCCGACGCGTTCGACCTCGGAGCCGACGACTACCTGGTCAAGCCGTTCTCGTTCGTGGTGCTGGAGGCGCGCCTGCGCGCGCTGGTCCGCCGGGGCGCCCCCGAGCGCCCCGCGGTGTTCGAGGCCGGTGACCTCGTGGTGGACCCGGCCGCGCGGGAGGTCCGCCGCGGCGAGGAGCGGATCACCGTGACCTCGCGCGAGTACGCCGTCCTGGAGTACCTGATCCGCAACCGCAACCAGGTGGTGTCCAAGGCGCAGATCATGCGGTCCGTGTGGGACTCGGCCTACGACGGCGACGACAACATCGTCGAGGTGTACGTCGGCTATCTGCGCCGCAAGATCGACACGCCGTTCAAGGCGCGTTCGATCGAGACGGTCCGCGGCCAGGGCTACCGGCTCGTGGACAGCACGGCGGGTTAGTCCCCGAACTCCCCGAGCTCCTCGACCGGCAGCTCCACCACGAACCGGGCGCCTCCGTCGGGCGCGTCCTCGACCCGCACGCTGCCGCCGTGGGAACGCGTGATCTCCGCGACGATCGCCAGCCCCAGCCCCGAACCGCCCTTGCCACGCGCGCGGTCGGCATCGAGGCGGGCGAAGCGATCGAACACCGAATGTCGCTGGTCCGCGGGGACGCCGTCGCCGTCGTCGTCGACCACGATCACCGCGCGTGGCGACCCGGGGACCGACCGGTCGACGGTGAGCCCCAGCGACATCCGCTCGCGCGCGTGCCGGCGCGCGTTGTCCACCAGGTTGCGCACCACGCGCTGCAGCGCGTCGGGGTCACCGCACAGGCGCGCCGGCTCCACCGACACCGCCACCTGCAGGCCGGCGCCGGCCGCCGTGCCCAGGCCCCGCGCCCGCGTGCCCTCGGAGAGCACGATGTCGTCGAGATCCACGTCGTCGCGGCGCAGCGGCATCCCGTACTCGTCGTTCTTGGCGAGCAGCAGCAGGTCCTCGACCATCGAGCGCATCCGTGCGACCTCGGGCAGCAGCAGTTCGTCGACGGTCTCCACGTCGACCGGCGTGCCCGAGGTGGAGGACAGCTCGAGCATCGTCGACAGTGTGGACAGCGGGCTGCGCAGCTCGTGGGAGGCGTCGCCGATGAACGCAACCTGCGCGGTGCGGGCGGAATCCAGGCGGGCGAGCATGGCGTTCATGGTCTCGGCGAGGCGGGCGATCTCGTCCTCGGCCTCCGGCACCGGGACCCGCTCGCCGTGGCCGGACGTGGAGATCTCGGCGACCCGTGAGCGGATCGCCTCGACCGGGCGCAGCACGCGGCCCATCGCGTAGTGGACGAACACCGCGGTGGCCAGGCCCGCGACCGGTACGAACGACAGGAACAGGATCGCGCCGGTGTCGAGCAGGGAGTCGTAGCGGTCCGTGCCGGCGCCGACCTGCACGACGAACGTCGTCCCGCGGACGTCCACCCCGACGGAGGTGACCCGCACGTCGTCGCCGTTCGGCGCCCGGAACCGGTGCCGGACCAGTTCCCCCGCCGCCGGCGAGGTCAGCACGGGGACGTTCTCCAGCCCGTGCATGACCTGACCGGCGAGGATCGTCTCGTCGGGGGTGATGATGCGCACCATGTCGACGCCCGCGAGTGGCTCGGCGACGATCTCGAGCGAGGCCTGGGGTCCGCGGGTGGCGAGCTGCCCGGCCACCTCGGCGGCGCGGTTGCGGTTCAGGGTGTCGATCGTGCTGTGCACGGCCGAGCGCAGCATCAGCCACGCGCCGCCGGCCGCGGCGGCCAGCACGAGCATGACGATCGCGGTGGCGATCACGGTGGTCGCGACGCGGATCGGCCACCGGTGGGGGGTCGTGAGGACGTCGCGGTTCAGGGGCACGGTCCCATTGTGCGTGCCCGGCGGGAACTAGAACGCGTGTTAGCGTCGCGGGGTGAGAGAATCGCAGTACAGAGGCCCCGAGCCGCGCCTGGGCGTGACCTTCGACGAGGCCGGGGACGGATCCATCACCTGGCACCAGCCGGTCGGTGACCAGTTCATCGGCCCCGGCGGACGCTTCGCCACGGGCGGACTGGCGGTCCTGGTGGACTCGGGGCTCGGCGCCGAGAACCACCGCCGCCGGCCGAGCGGGATGTGGACGGTCACCACCGAGCTGCGCATCGACCTCGTCTCGCCGCCGCGCGAGGGCTCGACCGGCCTGGGCGTGCGCACGGACCACCTGGGCGGGGACGGCCGTGTCCTCACCACGCGCGGTGAGATCGTCGACGACGACGACGAGGTGGTCGCCGCCGCACTGGTCAAGTCCATGGAGTTCTCGATCGGCGTCGACCCGGACGAGTTCGACGACGAGCCCCCGTGGCCCTCCCTGCTCGCGCCGGGAACGCTGCCGGAGGTGCTGTGCCTGACTCTCGACGAGCGCGATGACGGCCCGGGCGGCACCCGCGCGGTGGAGGCCGTGATCGCCCCGGAGCCCGCGCTGGCCAATCCGCTGGGCAATCTGCACGGGGGAGTGTTCGCGGCGGTCGCGGAGATCGCGGGTGCGGCCGTGTTCCCGCACGAGCGCGAGGTCAGCTCGTCGTCGCTCGAGGTCCACTACGTCCGGCAGGTCCCCCTGGCCGAGCCGGTCACGGTGCGCGCGGAGGTCGTTCACGACGGCCGGAGCTGGGGCATCGCGCGGGCCGCCACGCTCGACGAGCGCGGTCGCGTGTGCGCGGTGGCATCGGTCACCGTCTACGGGCGGCGGTAGGGTCGGCCGGACCGACCGACGAGAGGGGACGAGACGTGAAGATCGGCATCATCCTGGGCAGCATCCGTGAGGGGCGCGCCGGCGAGTCCGTCGCGCGGTGGGTGGCCGAGCAGGCCGCGTCGCGCGAGGGCGTGACCTACGAGCTGGTCGACCTCAAGACTTTCGACGTCCCGCTGCTCACCTCGGCCACCGTGCCGGGCGCGGCGAACAAGCAGTACGACGACGAGCGCGTGACCCGCTGGAGCACCGCGATCGATTCCTACGACGGCTTCGTCTTTGTCACCCCCGAGTACAACCACAGCGTGCCGGGCGGCCTGAAGAACGCCTTCGACTCGCTCGGCGGCGAGTGGGCCGACAAGGCCGTGGCCTTCGTGTCCTACGGCGCCGAGGGCGGCGTCCGCGCGGTCGAGCACTGGCGCCAGATCGTCGTCAATTTCCGCATGTTCGGCGTGCGCCAGCAGGTTTCGCTGAGCACGTTCGCCGAGTTCGACGACGACGGCGTGGCGCCGGACGAGCGCCGCACCCGGGAGATCGCGACCGTGTTCGATCAGCTCGAGAGCGCGACGCGCCGCATGAGCGCTGAGCCGCGAGCATGACAGCGGCCCGCTCCCTGTGCAGGGGGCGGGCCGCGGTGGTGTATGTCAGTTCAGGGCGGCGAGCGCGGCGTCGTAGTCCGGCTCGGTGGTGATCTCGTCGACGAGCTGGGTGTAGAGGACCTTGCCGGCGGCGTCGAGTACGACGACCGAGCGGGCGTTGAGGCCGGCCAGCGGGCCGTCGATCATCTTGACGCCGTAGTCGGTGGAGAAGGTGCTGCGGAAGGTCGAGCCCGTGGAGACGTTCTCGATGCCCTCGGCGGCGCAGAAGCGCGCGGCGGCGAACGGCAGGTCGGCGGACACGCAGACCACGGCGGTGTTCTCCAGGCCGGCGGCCTTCTCGTTGAAGGTGCGGACGGAGGTCGCGCACACGCCGGTGTCGACGCTCGGGAAGATGTTGAGCACGACCTTCTTGCCGGCCAGCGACTCGGAGGTGACGGCCGACAGGTCGGAGCCGACCAGGTCGAAGGCCGGCGCGGTCGAGCCGACGGCGGGAAGCTCGCCGGACGTGGTGACGGGGTTGCCCTTGAATGCGGTGGTTGCCATGAGTCCGTTCTACCGCACGGCGGGCGTCAGTGTCGGTGGGGAGTCGCCACGTGGACCACCACGTCGTCGGGCACTCCCTTGACCCCGCCGAGCCGGAACGTCCGCTTGGGGCGGGTCGCCACCCGCGCCGGATCCAGGCCCGCGCGCGTCGCCTCGCTGATGAGGATCTCTCCCGCTCCGGCCTTCTCGCCGAGGCGCGCGGCGATGTTGACGTCCATGCCCAGGTAGTCGTCGCCGATCCGCCGCGGATGCCCGGTGTGGACCCCCACCCGCAGTCGTGGCCGCCAGCCGCCGACCTCGATCCGGGCGACTCCGTCCAGGCACGCGGCGACCGCGTCGAGCGCGAGCTGCGGGGACGGGAACACGGCCATCATCCCGTCGCCCAGCCGCTTGACCACGGCCCCGCGGTGCGCCACGACCTCGGGCTCGGTGGCGGTCGCGACCCGCCGCAGCAGTCGCAGGGCGTCCTCGTCGCCGGCGCGCATCGCCCAGTTCGAGAAACCCACCAGGTCGGTGAACACGATGGTCACCTCCTGCTCGCCGACGCCCCGGCCGGCCCGCTCCCGCAGCGCGTGCCACAGCTGCAGGCCTCCGAGCGTCACCTCGCGTGTGGCCGTGGGGCGCTCGTCGAACAGTCGGCCGGCGATCCGTGCGATGGTCCCGGCGCCGTCGCGTCCCGCCGCCGAGAGCGGGTCCCCGAACCCCGAGTCCCCGGGCAGCACCCGCCGGACCCGCCGGGCCATCTCGACCGACGTCGGGTGCCGGTTGGCGTCATAGGCACCCGTGGCCACCCGGGTCGCCGCCGCACGTACGCGGGCCCAGCGCTCGGCCGGCAGTGCCGGCTGGTTCTCCGGCTCTGGCTCCGGTTCCGGTCGCGGCTCGGGAGTGGGCCCCTCGGCGGACGTGGTCATGGGACGAGACTAGGACGTGGCCCGTCGGCGCGGGGTGCCCCCGGTCCTGACCTGGGGTGCCCTGAACGGGGTGAGCAGGGCGCCCCAGGTGGGAGGCTGTGCCGGGCTCAGGCCGGCGGCACGGATTCCCCGGTCTGGTCCACCGCGCGCCACAGATACCAGGACGCGACCGACCGGTACGGCGCCCAGGCCTGTGCGTGCTCGGCCATCTGGGCGGGCGTGGCCTTGGTCTCGAGGCCCAGCACCTGTTCGAAGCCGCGGCGGACCCCCACATCGGCCAGGGGGAAGACGTCGGGTCTGTCCAGCAGGAAGATCAATTGCATCTCGGCGGTCCAGCGGCCTATCCCGCGGACGGCGGTCAGGGCGTTGATGACGGCGTCGTCGTCATATCCGCGAAGCACCTCGAGGGTGGGGATCCGCCCCGACTGCACCGCGTCGGCGAGGTCTCGAAGGGCGGCCATCTTCGGCCGCGAGATCCCGCACGCGCGCAGTTCCTCGTCGGACAGGGCGGCGACAAGGTCCGGGGCGAGAAGCGGGCGGGCACTGGTGGGGCTAGTGTGGCCTGTGGTGCTGGCGCGGTCGCGGAGGCGTCCGGCGATCGTCGCGGCGGCCTTGACCGACAGTTGCTGGGACAGGATCGACGATGCCAAGCGGTCGAAAAGCATGTGGGTTCCCGCATCCGGGGGTGGGTTGAGGGTGCAGGGGCCGACAGAATCGATATGGGCACTAAGGAGAAAATCTGCCCGGCGGAGGTGTTGTACAGCCGTTACTCTGTCGTATCCTTTCGTCATGACGTGCACGTTACGCGCGCATTCGTGATCGATCCGAGTTCGGAGGTAACGCCTCGGCTGGCAGCGCCGATAACCGATGGGTCACAACTTTGCTTGGGAGAGGACCGAATTCGTGGGAAAGACACAAAAGCGTATCGCTGCAGTCGCCGCGACCGCGGCCATGGCGATGAGCTTGGGGGCCGGCACCGCGTCGGCCGGGTCGGCGGAGATGCCGTCGACCACCGCGCTGTACAACGGCGCCGTGATGCTGGGGTGCCAGTTCGTGGACCAGGCGCTGCTGCCGTCGTGCGGCGATCTCGACAATTTCGGCACCGATGACCCCGCGGTGCTCACGATCAACCCGTTCACCACCGACATCGTCATCCTCGGCGCCGGCCTGAGCCCCGAGGGGCAGATCCCGCCGATTCTCGAGGAGCGGCTGCGTGCGGGCTTCCGGCTCGCCTCTCAATACCCGACCTCGCGGATCATCGTCACCGGTGGCGTGCCGAAGAACGGTCTCACCGAGGCGCGCGCGATGGGCGACTGGCTGCGCGGTGCCGGCATCGCCCCGTGGCGGATCACCGAGGAGGGCAACTCCAACTCGACGGTGCAGAACGCCCAGTTCACCGACCAGATCTTCCGTGAGCGCGGCACCACGGGCGCCGTGGTGGTGACCAACGACTTCCACCTCAACCGGGCGGTCCTCAACTTCCGTCAGGCGGTCGACGGTCGTATCCCCGTCACCGGCGTGGTGGCGCGGGGCTGATACCCGTCCCCGGCTCCCCGTCGTCGGTCCTCGCGGCCGAGGGCGAACTCGGCGGCATCGCCGGCTGGGCCGTGGGCCTGATGGACGCGCTCGGGGGCCCGGGCGCGTCCATCATCGTGGGGCTGGAGAACGTCTTCCCGCCCATTCCCAGCGAGGTCATCCTCCCGCTGGCCGGGTTCAGCGCCGCGCAGGGGGCCTTCACTCTTGCCGGGGCGATCTTCTGGACCACACTCGGCTCGGTGCTCGGCGCGATCCTCGCCTATGCCCTGGGCTTCTGGCTCGGGGCCGACCGCGTGCGCGCGGTCTTCGGGCGCGTCCCGCTGATGAAGGTCGAGGACTTCGACAAGGCCGAGGGGTGGTTTCACCGCCACGGCGCCGCGTCGGTGTTCTTCGGTCGCATGGTGCCGGTGGTGCGTAGCCTCATCTCCATCCCGGCCGGGGTGGCGCGCATGAATTTCCTGCTGTTCCTGGTGCTGACCCTCGCCGGCAGTCTGATCTGGAACTCGATCTTCGTGGTGGGTGGCTACCTGCTCGGTGGTCAGTGGCATCGGATCGAGGCGGTGGCCGGCTGGTTCTCCAACGCCGTGGTGGCGGTGATCGGCGTCCTGGTGGTGGCGTTCCTCGTGCGCCGGTGGTTGCAGGAGCGTGCGCAGGCCAGGCTGGAGTCCGACGGGCGGCCCGAGGAATAACACGGCTTGGCCGCTAGTTGGATGATGTGACAGCAAAAGTGTCCCGTCGTAGGAGGAACCCATGTCCGCCATCCGTCAGGTCGTTCCGCTCGGAGCCCAGTGGCCGGGCATCGACCCGTTCCTGTTCACCGCTCACCACCGGGACGAGTTCCCGGCCGCCGACGGCACCACCATGCGGCCCGCCGCCTCGCTCGAGGGGCGGTCGATCGGCCAGGACTTCTCCGGCAAGGACGGCTGGTCCATGTACCACGGAGACACCGTTCCGGGCTTCCCCCAGCACCCGCATCGCGGCTTCGAGACCGTCACCGTGGTGCTCGACGGGATCGTCGACCACTCCGACTCGCTCGGCGCCGCCGCGCGCTTCGGCCACGGCGACACCCAGTGGCTCACCGCCGGCGCCGGCATCTCCCATTCGGAGATGATGCCGCTGCTCAACGACGACGCACCCAACCCGCTCGAGCTGTTCCAGATCTGGCTCAATCTCGCCCCCGAGGACAAGGCGGCCGAGCCGCACTTCGACATGTTCTGGGCCGAGGAGACCCCGGTCGTCGTGCGCGGCGAGGAGGGCACCGCCGCGAGGTTCCGCGTGATCGCCGGCGAGCTCGACGGCGTACGCGCGCTGGACCCGCCACCGAACTCGTGGGCCGCCCGCCCGGAGAACCACCTGGCCATCTGGATCGTCACTCTCGACCCCGGCGTGAGTACCGAGCTCCCGGCGTTCGACGCCTCGGCCGGGCGGGTGCTCTACAACTACGGCGGCGGGGTCACCGTCGACGGGCAGGAGATCGGCTATGACGCCGCGGTCCTCGCGCCGGAGCCGGTCACGGTGACCGCCGGAGACGACGGCGCCGCGTTCCTCATCCTCCAGGCCCGGCCCATCGGCGCGCCCGTCGTCCAGCAGGGGCCGTTCGTCGGCAACACCCGCGAGGACATCATCACCGCGATGGACGAGTACCGCGCCGGGGTGTTCGGGCAGTGGGACCTGCCGAGCAACGGGCCGGTCCACCCGCACGGCCAGACGCGCTTCGCCCGCTACCCCGACGGCACGGAGAAGCGGCCGGCCGACGCGAGCTAGTCCGGCCAGTCGCCGGTCCGGAGCAGCTCCAGGGCCGCCGACTGATCGATGATCGGCTGGCGCATCTGGTCGGCCAGGAACTCCAGCAGCGCGGCGGACAGCGCGGCGTCATCCGAGGCGATGGCGTCGCGCGCCACCGCGATGTGGACGTTCTCCGCGAACCCGTCGATCGCGGTCTGTGACACGCAGCTGTGCGTCGAGACGCCGCACAGCAGCAGGTGGTCCACCCCCAGCCGGGCCAACTCGGCGGCGAGCGAGGTCTTGAAGAACGCGCTGTCGCGGGTCTTGACCACCTCCACATGCTCGCCGGTGTCCAGGCCGTCCAGGAATTGGGCCTGCTCCGTTCCCGGGAAAGCGAACCCCTCGTCGTCGTCGCACATGTTGAGGGTCCACGTGGAACCGTCACGGGCGTGCTCGGTCCGCACCAACACCACGGGCCGGCCGGCGCCGCGGGCGGCGGCGATGAGCTCGTTGACGCGCGCGACCAGCTCGTCGCGCACCTTCGCCAGGTCCGGGAACTCGAAATACGAGTTCTGCATGTCGATCACCGCGAGCGCGGTCGGCGGCCCGGGGCGCCACCACGTGTCGGACGCGGCGACCGGCATGGTGCGCTTGTGGCGGCCCCGGTCCCACGCCGCCTCGATGCGCTCGGCCGCCGCGTCCGGGACGTCGCGGCCCTCGAGGTAGTCGTCGATGTCGTCGTAACGCAGGCCGAGCTCGTCCTCGTCGGTCTGCCCGACGTTCTCATCGAGCAGGTCGGCGGTGGGGACCTTGGCCCACAGCTGGCGCGGGGCGTCCAGGTGCCGGAGCAGCGCTCGGCACTGGCGCTTGTCCAGGCCGGACAGCGGCAGGACGTCCGCGGCGCCGTCGCCGAACTTGGTGAAGAACGCGGTGACGTTCTCCGCCGCGTGGTCCGCGCCGATCACCAGCAGCCCCCGGTCCCCGGCCAGCGCGTACTGGGCGACCATCCGGTGGCGGGCCTTGGCGTTGCCCTTGGTGAAGTCCGTCAGTTCTGCGCCCGCGGCCCGGGCGATCTCGGTGTCGAGGGCGTCGACGCCGGGCGCCACGTTGACGGTGAGCACCTCGTCGGCGCCGATGAACTCCACGGCGGCCGCCGCGTCGGCCTCGTCGTGCTGCACCTTGTAGGGCAGGCGCATCCCGACGAACCACGCCTCGCCGCCGTCGGCGCGCACGCGCTCCACGGCCAGCTGCGCCAGGCGGGCGGCGAGAGTGGAGTCGACGCCGCCGGAGACGCCCAGCACATAGCCGCGGGCCCCACTCGCGTGCAGATAGTCGACCAGGAACCGGATCCGCCGCTCGATCTCGGCGGCCGGGTCGATCTCGGGCCGGACCCTCAGGGCGTCGATGATCGTTCGCTGCTTCTCACGCATGGCCCCATTGTGTGGATGCGCCGCGGCGGCGCGCCACCGGAGGCCGGAGGCCGCGCTCAGGCGAAGAGTTGCTCGATCTCCGCCGCGTAGAGATCGTCGACCACCCGGCGCCGCAGCTTCATCGTGGGCGTGAGCTCGTGACCGGGGCGCCAGTCCTGCCGCAGCACCGTGTACTTCTTGATCTGCTCGACCCGCGACAGCGTGGCGTTGGCGCGATCGACCTGCGCCCGGATCGTCTCCTCGAGTCCCGGGTCGCCCGCCCGCTGCGGGTCCGCCACGATCAGGGCGACGTTGTAGGGGCGCTGATCGCCGATCACGGCCACGTGGGAGATCGCGTTGCCCGCCGAGCGGACGGCCATCTCGATGTTGGCCGGGGACATATTCTTGCCGGTTGCGTTGATGATCAGCTCCTTCTTGCGGTCGACGATCCACAGGTACCCGTCCTCGTCGAGCCGGCCGATATCGCCCGTGTGGAGCCACCCGTCGCCGTCGATCGCCTCGGCGGTCTTCTCCGGCGCACCGCGGTACCCGCGCATGACCTGCGGGCCGCGCACCGCCACCTCGCCGTCCTCGGCGATCCGGACCTCGACGGTGTCGAGAGGTTTTCCGACGCTCCCGAGCTTGATGGCGTCCGGGGTGTTGGTGGCCACGCAGCACGAGACCTCGGACATGCCCAGCATCTCGCACAGTGGGAGACCCAGAGCTGTGAAGAACTCCAGGACACCGCGAGGGGTCGGCGCCGCCCCGGTCACGACCCAGCGGGCCTCGTCGAGTCCGATCTTGACCCGCAGCGCCTCGGCTACCTGCGGGTTCGCGACGGAGTCGGCCACCGCGTCACCCGGGTAGCCCGCCTCGAGCGCGGCCTTGAGTTTCTCCCACACCCGCGGGACGGCGCCGAACAGGGTCGGGCGTGTGGCCGCGAGCGCGGCCGGCAGCTCCGCCATGTCGGCCACGCACGTCACCGTGTTGGCGTAGGCCATGAAGCCGGAGTAGTGCGAGGTCCAGCGATCGGCCACGTGGGCCGCGGGCAGGAACGAGATCTGACGCCCGTGTCCCGGCAGCGGGACCGCGGCATGGACCCCGCGAAGCTGCGTGAGCATGCCCTCGTGGGTCAGCTCGACGCCCTTCTGAGGTCCCGTGGTGCCGGAGGTGTAGATGAGCGTCAGCAGGTCGTCGGGGCGGATCGCCTCGGCGCAGGAGAAGTCGAAACCGGTCTCTTCGGCGGCCAACTCGCCCAGCAGGTCGTCGTGGTCGTCCGCGTTCTCGTCCACCAGGACGAGCCGCTCCACTGTCAGGGCATTGCCCCGCGCAGCCTCGAGGACCTCGACGAACGCCGACTCGGTCACTATGGTCTTCACACCGGCGTCCGCCAGAACGTAGGCGAGCTGATCCGGCGCCGACGTGTTGTAGAGACTGAACGGCACGGCGCCGAGCATCATCACGGCGGTGTCCACGAGGTGGAACTCCGGCCGGTTGCGCAGCATCAGCGCGACCGGTTCGCCCGGGGCCACACCCAGCTCGCGGAGCGTGCCGGCGATCGCCCCCACCCGCGCCCGGGCCTGTGCGTACGTGACCTCGGCTCCCGTCTCGTGGGAGCGGAGCGCGAACGCGTCCGGGTGGGCGGCGGCCGTGGCGAGGAACAGGTCGGCGAGGGTGCCCGACTCCGCCAGGCGGGTGGCGATAGCGGAGACGGACGGGGTGGCGGTGGAGGTCACGGTGGTTTCCTGGGGGTCGTCGGGGTCGTCGGGGTCGTCGCAGTGTCGTCTGCCTCACATTCTCGGCCAGTTCGCGGGCGCGGCGACACCCCCGGAGGTCGTGGAAGAGCACCCGAACGGGTGCCGGCCCCGGCAGGCCGGGTCGGACACGCACGCTGCCGTAGCCTGGGCTGATGCACGACGATCCGTCCCTCGACTATCGGGACCTCCTGGCCCGCCTGGCGGATATCGTCTACGCCGTCGACACCGACGGCAGGTTCACCTACATCAACCCCGCCGGCGAGCGGATCTTCGGCTGGGACGTCGCGGATCTGATCGGCGAGCACTTCTCCAAGGTCATCGACCCCGACGCCCTCGCGGAGACCGTCGAGCACTTCCGACTGGGGATGGCCAGCGCCGACCCGGGACGCTACTTCGAGACCCGGATCCTGCAGCCGGACGGCCAGCTCCGCGACCTGGAGATCCACGCCGGGAACATCTACCGCGACGGCCGGCTGGTCGGCCGGCAGGGCGTCGGCCGGGACATGACCGAGCTGCGCCGACTCCAGGCGAACCTGGCCACCAAGACCAGGCGCCTGGAACTCCTCGAGGAGCAGCAGCGCGCCGCGCTCGAGGTCTACCGACGCCTCAACCTCATGGTCGGCCGCGCCGGCGGTGACCCGGGGCGGACGGAACAGGCGCTCGACGCCGTGGAGAGCTCGCTCCAGCTCGAGACGGCGCGCGTGATGGGGCTGCAGGACGATCTCGAGATCATCGCCCTGATCGCCGACGGCTACTCCAACCAGGAGATCTCCGACCGGGTCCACTTGAGCGTGCACACGGTCAAGGACCGCGTCAGCCGCATTATCACCAGGCTCGGCGCCCGTAGTCGCGCCGCGGTGGCCACCCGCGCTACCGGGGCGGGGCTGCTCCGGTCTCGTCAGTGAGGCCCTCGATGAAGTCCGACACCGCCCGCGGCCACGCCTCGACCTCCGCCGGGGAGCGGGCGACCTCGAGGCGTGCATCGGGCAGCAGCCCCGCCAGCTCCGCGGCCACCTCCAGCGGATGCGAGGCGTCGTCCGGCCAGGCCAGCAGCAGAACCGGCATCGTCAGCCGCGACACCTCGTCCCGCGACGGAAGATCGGAGGCCGCCGCGCCCCGGAACGCCGCCGGCAGCCACTCGTCCGCCACATCCGGCGGCAGGAACGGGCGGTCCGGGTCGATCGCCGGCGAGGTGGGCGGCCGGTGGGTCAGCTCCGCCCACCGGGCCACGCCCCACCGCGCCACCTGCCGCGCGCCCAGCTCGTAGAGCTTCGACTGCTCCGCGCGCCGTTCCCACGCGGTCGGCGGGATCCCCAGCGTGAGGGAGGCGAACCGCGCCGGCTCGGCCACGGCAGCCGTGAGCAGGGTCGCCGTCCCCATCGACGTGCCCACCCCGTGCACCGCGCGGCCGGGGAAGACCTCGTCGAGCAGTCCCAGCAGGTCCCCGGCGAGCGCGGGCCACGTGTACGCGGCCGGATCGGGCGATCCGGGCGACCGGCCATGGCCGCGCGCGTCATAACGCAGGACGCGCAGTCCCTCCCGGCCCGCCGTGAGGTCCAGGCCCCACAGTTCATCGCGGCGCCGACTCGAGGACAGTCCGTGCAGCTGCACCACCGGGGTCCCGACGCCCCGGAGATCGCGGGCCAGGCCCGCCCCGTCCCCGTCGGCGCCGGTGTGCGCGGACCTCGTCGTCGTCATACCTCCGGCCCTCCCGGATTGCAGCCCTCCAGCAGCATCACGTCAGCCGTCACCTCGGGCCGCCACGGTTCGAGGTTCCACGTGGGCTTGTCCGGCTCGAGCAGCCGCGCCCAGGTCCAGTGGCAGTCGAACTGCTCGCGCATGCCGGGGGTGTCCGCGTCGGGGGCCAGGCGCAGCACCTCGGCCCAGGCCGTGGCCGCGTCGGCGGGGCCGGTCGCCCGGAGCGCCGAGGGTGTCGGTGCCACGCGAAGGGTGACCCCGAAGTCGGAGTCGCCCCAGGTCGCCGACGCGACGAACGGCGGAGTGGCGGGGGCCGGTGCGGGCGACGAAGGACGTGGCGACGGGGTCGACGACGACGCCGTCAGCCCGGTCGACGGCGGCCCGGTCGATGGCGAGGGCGAGGAGCTCGACGTAGCCGGGGCGTCCGACCCCACAGCCGTTTCCTCCTTCCCGGATGCGCCGGTCGAGCACCCGACCGTGGTCAGGGTGACCACCACGAATGCGGCGGCGAGGGATCGGCGGGCGTCGTGGTGGGGCATCGGAGGCAGTCTGCCACGGCGCCGGGGTTGCAAACGAGCACGCGTGCCTGGATCCTGTGACAATAGGAATGCGGTGCCTGCGGAACAGCCGCGCGCCGTTCATGAATAGAAGGAGAGTGACCGATGCCCCAGTTCGACCTCACCCAGCTGCAGGCAATGTGGGACGGAATCTTCCCCGCCATCTTCGGCCCCCTGGCGGCCCTGGTCGACACCCTCGGCGCGTCCGTAGAGGCGCCCTGATCAGTCACTGACCGATCCGCCTCTAGCCCAGCGCGAGAATCTTGTGCAGGGTCTTGAGGTTCCGGGTGGTGAGATGACGCGCGTGCTCCCTGGCCGCAGTGACCTTCGCCGCCGTGGACTTCAACGAATCGCCACGGGACACCCGCCAGTACACGCAGCCCGGCCCGGCCGCCACGATTTCCGTGGTGCCGGGCCGGACCGCGTTCGTCATGTCGCGCAGGACTCGTGCGGTGACCTCCTCGGAGTCGGAGAACACCAGGTAATCGTGGTGCTCGTCGAGCGTCTCGAACGGGTACGCGTCGACCGCCGCCGCGACGGCGTCGCGCGTGAGGACCTGAACCACCGCGTCGTAGCCGAAGGCCGCGGAGTAGGCCGATTCGAGTGCCTGCCGCAGCTCGGCCGGGGGCCGGGGGTCGGTGACCACCACGTTTCCGCTGGCCAGGACGGTCGCGACGGCCGTGCAGCCGGCCTTCTCGGTCACGGACCGGAGGTCGGCCATCGCTATCCGGTTGCCCTTGCCCACGTTGATCCCGCGCAGCAGTGCCACCGCGCGGTATGTGCCCGAGTCCGTGTGCTGGTCCGCCATGCACCGATCCTTGCACTGTTGTGCGCGCGTGAGGGTAGCTTTACTGGGCATGGCAGTCTCAGTGCAATCCGTCATCACCATCGAGGCCGGTATCCCCGAGATCATGGAGGTCATGGCGGACGTCAGGTCCCTCGTCGACTGGTCGGACGCCCACCGTGCGGTGGAGGTCCGTGAGGAGGACGCGGACGGCTGGCCGATCGTCGTGTGGGAGAAGATCTCGCAGTACGGGGTCACCGACGAGATGGTCGTCAGGTACGAGTGGTACGACGGCGAGGTGAGCTGGTCGCTGATCGAGAGCGGCTCACAGAAGCTGCAGAACGCGCGCTACCGGCTCACCGACAACGGCGACGGCACCACCGAGGTGATCTTCGACCTCGAGGTGGACCTGAAGATCAAGCTCCCCGGCATGGTGGTCAAGAAGGCGCAGAAGAGCATCGCCGACACGGCCACCAAGGGCTTGCGCACGGAGGTTCTGCGCCGCTACGGCTAGCTAGCGCCCGCGGTGCAGGAGGTCCAGCGCGCCCCGCACCCCGTCGGCGGGGAGCTGGCCCGGCGCCGATGCCGCGCCGACGGTGGCGAACGTCGCCGCGGACCCGAACGCACCTCCGCCGATACGGGTGACCGCGCCCAACGCACCCATCGACATGGTGATGAGCGGGATCCGCGCCCGACGGTAGCGGCGCTCGGTCGCGTCGAGGAGCGACACCACGTCGGCGGCCGAGTGCGGCATGACCGCGATCTTGGCCACGTCCGCCCCGGCGGTCTCCATGGCCTCGAGTCGGGCCACGATCTCCTCGGTGGGGGGCGTGGCGTCGAAGTCGTGGTTGGAAGCCACGACCGGAACGCCGTGCCGGTGCGCCGCGGCGATCGCCCGACCCGCCTCGGGGTGCCGGTACTCCACGTCCACAGCCGCGACCAGGCCGGTGGCGGCCAGGGCATCGATCAGCGCGACGTAGGAGTCGGCGGCGATCTCGGCCGACCCGCCCTCGGCGGTGGTGCGGAACGTCGCGAGGATCGGAGTGTCCGGCAGGAGCCCCGCCAGCCGTTCGAGCGCGGCGACCGCCTGCGCCGGATCGGCCCCGCCGCCGTCGGTGAACGGCGTGAAGAGGTCGACCCGCCACTCGGCGGCCGCACCGGCCGGCGCAGCCGCCGAGGCCGCCGCGCTCTGGTCGAGCTCGGTGAGGTCCCGCGCGGTGATCGGCACGATGATCGTCGGCGAACTCGCGTCCAGGCGCAGCTGATGGCGGGGCATGGCTCAACCCTACGACGGGGTCGGCGGCCGGCCCGCCCGGGCATCAGTCGCAGGCCCCGCAGGGGCAGGGCCGGCGGGCCGGGATCAGCTCCAGTGCGGTCACCTCACCGGGCAGTGGGGGCGGCCCGGAGCCGGCGGCTCCGTAGTAGAGGCCCGCCCAGCGCAGCGTGCGATCGGGCCGGTGGACCGGCACGAGTTCCCAGGTGTGTCCGCCAGGTCCCTCGCACAGCAGGTGTCCGGCATCGAGTGTCTCGCCGCCCAGGACCACGTCCCCCCACCTGTTCAGTAGCGCGGCCGACTCCCGGCCGCCGAGTCCGCGCACCAGCAGTTCCGGATGGCCCAGCTCGGTGAGGCCGATCGTGTACCCGAACTCCTGCTCCGGAGGGATGGGGGCCGCGTGACAGTCCCGGCAGTCACAGCCCTCGCCGACATGGATGATGTTGATTCCGCAGCGCTCGATCGTGGCCGCGATCTTCAGCATCGCGGGATCGACCGGCGCGAACAGGGTGTGGGACATGGATGCTCCTCGATGTGGTGATCTGTCAATCGGTGCGGACCGCGGGGCCCGGTATCGAACTGACGGTCGATACAGCGCGGACGATAGGTGTCGGGTACGACACGGACGCCCGGTCGGCACGCCCGACCAGGGAGTTCACGGTGCACACTGGGAGACGTTCGGCGAACGCGGAAGGGGTGGCGCGGAATGAGGATCGCGTTGGCACTGGGGTCCGGCGGGGCACGCGGCTATGCGCACATCGGGGTGATCCGCGAGCTCGAGGCCCGCGGCCACGAGGTGGTGGGCGTATCGGGCGCGTCGATGGGCGCCGTGGTGGGTTCGTTGTACGCGGCCGGCAAGCTGGACGACTTCGAGGAGTGGGTGCGCGGGCTGTCCCAGCGCGACGTCCTAAGACTGCTGGACCCGTCCTTCGCCGGCGGCGGCGCGATCCGCGCCAACAAGATCATGGCGGTGATCGGGTCGATGCTCGACGGCATCCGCATCGAGGGCATGCGCCTGCCGTTCACGGCGGTGGCCACGGACCTCAAGGCGCGCCGCGAGATCTGGTTCACGCAAGGCCCGGCGGACGTCGCGGTGCGGGCCTCGTTCGCGATCCCCAGCGTCATCACCCCGGCACTGGTCGGCGGGAGGCTGGTCATCGACGGAGGCGTGACAAACCCGGTGCCGCTCGAGCCGCTCGCCCCGGTCGAGAGCGACATGTTGCTGGCGGTGTCCCTGACCGGCCGGCGCACAGGCATGCGCGTGACGTCGGTCTTCAAGAACCCGGGTCCCGACGACGGCGCCGAAGCCGATACCGGCCACACCCGCAAGGGCCCGGGGGCGGCCCGGTCCGCCGGCACGCTGACCGGCCGGATCCGGACCGCGGCCGCCGACGTCCGCGACGCCGACCTGGTGCGCTCGATCGCCGCCCGCTGGGGCCAGGGCGCCGCCGAGGGCGGAGATCTCCGCGACGACACCACCGCGGGCCCGGACGGCCGGGATGAACCGGGCACGCTGACCGAGGCGGCGGCGTCCGCCTCGGATGCCGTCACGGCCAGCGCCACTACGGATGCAGAGCCCTCGCACGAGGTCGAGGAGTCGGTGGCCCGCGGCGAGGCAGAGGTCGAGTCAGAGGACCCCGGTGACGCCTCCCTGCCCGGGACGCTGCGGATCTTCGACGTGGTGATCCACTCCATCGAGGTGATGGAGAGCATCATCACCGCCTACCGGATGGCGGCGAACCGGCCGGACGTGTTGGTCGAGGTGCCGTCCGACTCGTGCACGGCGTTCGACTTCCACCGGGCCGACGAGATGATCGCGCTCGGCCGACGCCTCACCGCGGAGGCGCTCGACCGGGCAGGGTTCTAGTTGTTCAGCGCCGGCGCGTAGTCCGGGCAGAAGGCGTTCACGGCCGCCTCCAGGACGGTCGCGCCCTCGTTCTCCGGTGCCTCGGGATGTGCCTCGTAGTACTTGGCGATCACCACGTCCGCGCTGTCGCCGACTTCGAGATCGCGGCACGCGTCGTGGCCGCGGATGAGGAAGTCGACGTCGTCGTGGACGGTGACCCCGTTGTCGCGGAGTGCGTCCAGGTACTCGCGGTCCTTATCGGGATGGTCGTCGCCGTCGTGATCGCCGTGGTCATTCCCCTCGTGATCGTCGCCGTCCCCGGCCTCACCCACGGCGCTCGTGGCCTCGGCGGCGGCGGAGCCTACGGCGCTGGTGGCCTCGGTGGCGGCGGACGCGACCGCGCTCGTGGCCTCGGCGACCGTGTCGTCGGCGTTGTCGTCGCCGCTGCAGGCGCTCAGGGTCAGCGCCAGGGCGGCCAGCCCGGAGGCCGCCACCATCGCGCGGCGTCGGGTGCGGGGTGCGTGGGGTGACATGGGAACTCCTTGACCTCGTCGTGCTGCAGAGACGGCCCTGCCGGGGCCTGTGTTGCCGCAGACGGTACGGGACCTTCTCGCCCGGTCTGACCGGAACGAGGGAGGAAGAGGACGTTGGTGCCACAATCGTGATGCGCGTGAGATCAGCCGGGGGCGGTCTATCACGCGGACGTCCGGGAGTGTTCCGGGGGCGGGCCAGGGGACGCGGCCGTGCGGATCGATCACGACCGTCGCCGGGCCGCACTAAGGTGGATCTCATGGGATCTGCCGTGACTGTCGTTGACCCTCTCGAGGTGGGTGCCGCCCGCCACGCGGAAGGTGTGCAGCGACTCGTCGACAGCTTCCGGGCGGTGCCCGAGGGATCCCCGGTGCGACTGGCGAAGAAGACGTCCAACCTCTTCCGGCCGCGGGCCTCGTCGTCGTCGCCCGGTCTTGATACGACCGGTCTCACGCGCGTCATCTCGGTCGATCCGGACGCCCGCACCGCCGACGTCCAGGGCATGTGCACCTACGAGGACCTGGTCGACGCCACGCTCGCCCACGGCCTCATGCCGTACGTGGTGCCGCAGCTCAAGACCATCACGCTCGGCGGCGCGGTAACGGGGTTGGGCATCGAGTCCTCCTCCTTCCGCCTGGGGCTGCCGCACGAGTCGGTGCTGGAGATGGACGTGCTGACCGGCACGGGCGAGATCGTCACCGCGCGCCCCGACGGCACCGAGCGCGAACGCACCCTCTTCCGCGGCTTCCCCAACTCGTACGGCTCGCTGGGCTACGCGGTGCGGCTGCGCATCGCCCTGGAGCCGGTCAGGCGCTATGTCGAGCTGCGCCACGTGCGGTTCAACTCGATCGCCGCGCTCACCGCGGCGCTGGAGCGGATCAGCGTGGAGGGAAGGTACGACGACGACGCAACAGCCGCCGGCTCATCCGACACCGGTAGCGCAGGCTCCGGCCCGGGCTCCGAAACCTCCCGCGTCGACTTCCTCGACGGCATCGTCTTCTCCACCGACGAGGCCTACCTCTGCCTCGGGCGGCACAGCGACGAGCCCGGCTCGACCTCCGATTACTCCGGCGCGACCGACAAGCAGGCGATCTTCTACCGGTCGGTCCAGCACGACGGGCCCGAGGGGACGGTCAAGCGCGACCGGCTGACCATCCGTGACTACCTGTGGCGCTGGGACACCGACTGGTTCTGGTGCTCGCGGGCGTTCGGCGTGCAGAACCCGCGGATCCGGAAGTTCTGGCCGCAGCAGCTGCTGCGCTCGTCCGCTTACTGGAAGATCATCGGCCTCGATCACCGCTACGACCTGGGCAACAAGATCGGCGCGCTCAAGGGCGAGGGGCCGCGCGAGCGGGTCGTTCAGGACGTCGAGGTGACCATCGATCACGCCACCGAGTTCCTCGAGTGGTTCCTGCGCGAGGTGCCCATCGAGCCGCTGTGGATCTGCCCGCTGCGACTGCGCGAGTCCACCCCGGCGCCGGGGTCGGACCGGCCGTGGCCGTTGTACCCGCTCGACCCGGGCACCACCTACGTCAACATCGGCTTCTGGTCCTCTGCACCTATAGAGCCGGGGATGGCCGAGGGTGCGTGGAACCGGCGGATCGAGGAGGAGGTCTCCCGGCTCGGCGGCCACAAGTCGCTGTACTCGGAGGTCTTCTATTCGCGCGAGGAGTTCGCCGAGCTGTACGGCGGCGAGCAGGCGACGCGCCTCAAGGCTGAGTTCGACCCGAACGGTCGGTTCGCGACCCTCTACGACAAGGCGGTAGGAGCACGATGACCACGACCCGCAGCAGCACGCCCTCGGGCACAATGACGATCGGCGAGATCATCGGCGCTTTCGCGACCGGTGAGCCGCCGCTGCGGATAGAGGCCTACGACGGCTCGGCGATCGGGCCGGCCGACAGCGACCTGGTGCTCCGCCTGAAGAGCGAGAAGGCGCTGCAGTACTTCGTCACCGCCCCCGGCGACCTCGGGCTGGCCCGGGCCTACCTGATGGGCGAGCTCGAGGTGGAGGGTGTGCACCCCGGCGCCCCGCGCGACGTCTTCGGCTCGCTCGAGGTGTTCCGCAAGACCATGACCCGCACGCCCGACGCGCGGACGCTGCTGCGGATCGCCCGCTCGATCGGCCGCGAGAACCTCACCGTGCCGCCGATCCCGGCGCAGGAGGTGCCGCCGGCGTGGAAGCGCGTGGTCAGCGGGCTAAGGCGGCACTCCAAGGAGCGCGACTCGGAGGTGGTGAGCTACCACTACGACGTGTCGAACCGCTTCTACGAGTGGATCCTCGGCCCGTCCATGACGTACACGTGCGCCTGCTATCCCGAGGTCGACGCGTCACTGGAGACGGCTCAGGAGAACAAGTACCGCCTGGTGTTCGACAAGCTCGGTCTCTCCGCCGGCGACCGGCTCCTCGACGTGGGCTGCGGCTGGGGCGGCATGGTCCGCTACGCCGCGCGCCGGGGCGTCCGCGTGATCGGCGTGACCCTGTCCAAGGAGCAGGTCGAGTGGGGCCGGGCCGCGATCGAGGCCGAGGGGCTCGGCGATCTGGCCGAGGTCCGGCTGCAGGACTACCGCGACGTGCCCGAGCGGGACTTCGACGCGGTGAGCTCGATCGGCATCACCGAGCACATCGGCCGCAAGAATTACCACGACTACTTCAGCAAGCTCTATGGCTACCTCAAGCCGGGCGGGATCCTGCTCAACCACTGCATCACGCGGCCCGACAACGCGGGCAAGGTCAAGGCCGGGCAGTTCATCGACCGCTACATCTTCCCGGACGGTGAGCTGGCCGGCGCCGGAACGGTGCACGTGGAGGCAGAGAACGCCGGCTTCGAGGTGCTCCACGAAGAGAACCTGCGCCCGCATTACGCCATGACCCTGCGTGATTGGTGCGCCAACCTCGTCGAGCACTGGGACTCCGCGGTCGAGGAGGTCGGCGAGCCCATGGCCAAGCTGTGGGGCCTGTACATGGGTGCCTGTCAGTACGGCTTCGAGCACAACAAGATCCAGCTCCACCAGATCCTCGCCGTGCGTCTGACCGACGAGCAGACCTGGGATCGCCCCCTCCGCCCGTGGTGGCAGCCCTAATCTGACGCGTCCCGCGCACACCGCTGACCTGGAGTGACCTGCACGCATAGAGTAGGGCACCGCTGGTCAGAGTATTTTCTGCCGATGGGCCGGGCTCCGGGGGCTCGCGATGCCCGCCCCAGGTCCGCGTGCAGCCGGCGAGCCAAGGCGGAGCGGGCCCAGCCCGCACTCAGTCGAGGTTGAGCGCGAGCAGGACCTCGCCCGTCGGGGCCGGTGAGCCGCCGGCGGGCTCCTCGGTGAGACCGATCTGCTCGGAGCCGCGGATGCCCTCGATCTGCGCGGCGGGCGACGGGCCCACCTCGCCCGACTCCATGGTCCCGGCGGGGATGGGATCGTGGTCGCCCATGAGCCACAGTTGGTAGGCGCGACCCTCGGCGGGATCGGGCAGACCGGTCATCGAGACGACGGCCATGTCCGCCGACCGCGACGCCAACACGGTGGCCAACCCGGCGCCGCCGACCTGGCCGCGGGTGATCTCCAGGTCGTCTGAGGCCAGCAGCATCGTCACGTCTTCCGGCATGGCCCCGGACGGCGGGGCCGCCACGGGCAGGTTGTCCTCGGGGGCGGAGCCGTCGATGACCCGCCCGATGCCCACACCGGCCGCGACCAGCAGGATCGCGGCCGCCGCCGCGCCGATGACGGTCCACATCCGGGGACGGCGACGCGCCCGCATCGCACTCAGATCGGTCACCGAGCCGCCGCCCCCCGACCGGTCGCCGGAAACGGGGTCGCCGGTGGCGTCGTCGTCATCGTCTCGAGGTCCACCAACGCGGTCCCGCCGCGCCCGGGCGGCCACCTCGTCGAGGACGCGGGCCCGCAGCGCGGGCGGGGGAGCCGTGTCGAGGCCGGCGACGGCGACCATGTCCGCGGCGACCTCCTGCGTGGACGCGATGTGCGCGAACATCGACGCGCGCTGCTCCTCCGGCGCGCTGACCAGCGCCTCCTCGACGGCCTCGGCCTCGCGCGGGGGCAGGGCGTCCAGGGCGTACAGGTCGAGATCGGCGGGGTTGATGCCGCCCGCGGTCTCGGGATGATCGTGATGGCTTCTCACGCCAACGCACCTCCCAGACAGCCCTTCAGCCGCCGCAGCCCGTCGCGGATGCGGGACTTGACCGTGGGCAGGGCCGCGCCGAGCCGGTCGGCGACCTCGCGGTAGGTCAACCCGGTGAAGTAGGCCATCTCGATGGACTCGCGCTGGGTGTCGGTCAGGGTCTCCAGGCATCCGCGCACGCGCGCGGCGTCCTCGTCACGGCCGATCCGCTCGGTGACCTGCTCGGCGACGTCGTCGGAGGCAGGGGACCCGGACGCGGCCGCGGCGGCGGCGTCGACCTCGTCGCGGCGCGTCGCGGAGCTCTCCGCCCGCACGCGATCCACCGCGCGGCGATGGGTGATGGTCAGCACCCACGACTGCACCGAGCCGAGCGACGGCCGGTAGTCGACGGCCTGCTTCCACACCTGGAGAAACACCTCCTGCACGGTCTCTTCGGCGTAACCCGGATCGCGCAGGACGCGCAGCGCGAGGCCGTACGCGCGGGGCGCGAGGAGGTCGTAGAAGCGGGCGAACGCGTCGAGATCGCCGCCGGCGGCGAGCTCCAGCAGGCGCCCCGGGTCGGCCATCGACGGGGCGGTGGGCTCGGGCACGAGCGTCAGTCTAGTGCGGGGGGCGGCGCGCTGTACCGGCGCGGCCCGCGGCGTGTCGAGGACGGCCATCACGCCGTCACCCGGAAGGTGCGGTTGTGCCAGCCGGTGGCGCCGTCGGGGACGGTGGGGCGGCGCTGCTCGGTCTGGACCTCGCCGCGGCCGTCGGTGGCCCGGACGTGCAGCGTGTGCAGGCCGGGTTCGGCGTCCCAGTCGAACGACCACATGCGCCAGGTGTCGAGCGAGTAGGCCGGCGACAGGCGGGCATCGGTCCAGGGTCCGTCGTCGACCCGCACCTCGACCCGGTCGATACCGCGGCGTTGGGCCCATGCCGTTCCGGCGACGACGACGAGGCCGGCCTCGAGCTCCGCCAGCGGGGCCGGTCGGTCGATCCGGCTGGCGGTCCGTATCGGGCCGCGTTCGCCCCAGCCGCGATCGGTCCAGTAGGCGCTCGCCTGGTCGAACCGCGTGACCTCCCAGTCGATCACCCACTTGGTGGCGGAGACGTAGCCGTACAGGCCCGGGACGATCTGGCGGACGGGGTAGCCGTGTTCCAGCGGCAGGGGCTGGCCATTCATGCCGACTGCCAGCAGGGCGTCGCGGCCGTCGGTGAGCGCCTCGAGCGGGGTGCCGGCGGTCCAGCCGTCGACGGAGGTGGACAGCAGCATGTCCGCGCCGGGCAGGGGGCCGGCCTCGGCGAGCAGGTCGGCTATGGGGAAGCCGGTCCAGGCGGCGGTGCCCACCAGGCCACCGCCGACCTCGTTCGACACGCAGGTCAGGGTGACGATCCGCTCCTGTGCCTCGCGGGCGGTCAGGCCGTCCCAGTCAAGTTCGATCTCGCGCTCGACCATCCCGTGGATACGCAGCCGCCAGTCGCGGGCCGTGATCGCGGGGACGCGCAGGGCGGTGTCGATGCGGTAGAACTCGTCGTTTCCGGTAAGGAACGGGGTGACCCCGGGGGCGTCGGGCACGATGCCGGCCGGGACGGCGGGGGCCTTCTGCCGCGGCAGCACGCGTGGCAGGCGCAAGCCGGTGCGTTCGGCCACGACGTCGGCGGCCCGCCGGCCCAGCGCGACACCGGTGGCGCCCGCCGCGGCGATGACGGCGACGGCGGAGCCGGCCAGGATCAGGAAGCGGCGCCGGTCGGGGCCGGTCGTGGCCGATGCCGCGGACTCGGCCGGCGGCGCTGATCCAGTTGATTCGCGGCCCCGATACAGTGCCCCCACCAGCAGGCGCAGGGCCACCACACCGACGATCGCGCCGAGCAGGGTCGGCAGGGCCCAGAGCGGGCTGCCGTTGGGGCGCAGGGCTGCCGCGAGCGCCCCGACCACGCCGAGGACGGCGATCACGGCCGAGCCGATCGGTCGCCGGGGCCGCTCGAGCAGACCCGCCACGATGCCGATGAGCACGAGGATGACGGACAGCCCGATCAGGAGGGCGGGTTTGTCGGCGGTGCCGAGTGTGTCGATGGTCATCTCGCGTACCGGGGCGGGCGCGCGGTCCACCACGGAGTCGGCCACCGCGAGGAAGGGTGAGGCCGCCGTGTCGAAGGCCGCGGCGATCGCGTGTCCGAGCGACAGCGCGACCCCCACCGCGAGGACGCCCGACAGGGCGCGCGCCGCTGCTAAGGGCCGGCGACCCCGGCGGGGGCCCTGCCCGGGCCCCGTTGTGTGAGCCTCTGCTGTGTTCATGTGAGGAGTTCGGAGCGGAACCGCCGACGGACCGGTTCAGAAAAAAGTTCTGCGCCGCACCCATCCGCTACGTCTGCAGTGCCGAACCACCGGTGACCCAGCACACGGAGCCCACCACAGATCACCTACTGGCGATCAGGGCTCGACCGAAAGGACCATCACCATGGGCACCACGATCTCCCGGCGCATCGCTTCCGTCGCCGCCGCCGCTGCTGTGGGCGGGCTCGTCCTGGCCGGCTGCTCCACCGACGACGGCTCGAGCGACGCCGAGGGCACCACCTCGGCCATGACCACCTCGTCCGCGATGTCCTCTTCCTCCGAGACCTCCGCCATGGAGGCCGAGCCCGCGTCGCTCGTGGGTCCCGGCTGCGCCGATTACGCCGAGGCCAACCCGGACGGGCCCGGCTCGGTCGAGGGCATGGCCATGGAGCCGGTCGCCACCGCGGCCTCGAACAACCCGATGCTCACCATGCTGGTGCAGGCCGTCTCGGGCGGCGTGAACCCGGAGGTCGACCTGGTCGACACCCTCAACAGTGGCGAGTACACGGTCTTCGCGCCCGTCGATGACGCGTTCGCGCAGATTGACGACGCGACCATGGAGCAGCTGAAGACCAACCCGGAGATGCTCACCGACATCCTCACCTACCACGTGGTCGAGGGCGAGATGACCCCCGATGAGGTCGTCGGCATGCAGACCACCCTCAACGGCGCCGACGTGGACGTCACGGGCTCGGGCGACGAGCTCATGGTCAACGGCGCGAACGTCATCTGTGGCGGCGTCGAGACCGCCAACGCGACCGTCTACCTCATCGACGAGGTGATGGTCCCCGAGATGTGACCTGACCCGCGGCGGGGACCCTGAATCCCCGTACTCCGCAGACCCGGAGCCCGGGCCGACCACCTCGAGTCGGTCCGGGCTTCGCGGCGTCCGGCGTCGGAACGAGGCTGGTACAGGTCGCCGTCCCAGCCCCAGCCGTCCCCCGGCGCGGTCAGAACCAGTCGTCACGCATGTCGAGCGTGGTGCGGTCGCCGGAGGCGAGCAGGTCGAGCTTGGCGTCGACGATCGGCAATTCGCGGCGCAGGAAGTAGCGGGCGGCCTGGAGCTTGCCGGCGGAGAAGGCGTCGGATCCCTCGGCGGCCTCGTCCACCCGCGAGCCCAGTGCGAGAAGCTGCTCGAGCCACATCCACGCGATCACGATGTGCCCCGTCGCCTCGAGATACTCGGTGGCATCGGCCAGGAACGCCTCCGGATCGCTCGCGCCCACCTCGGCCAACGCGGTGGTCACCTCGATGAGACGGGTGACGCGCGGGCGCAGCAGCGCGGCCAGTTCGGCGAGCTCGGAGCCGGGCCCGTCCGCGGCGGCCCGGTCGCACGTCTCGGTGATCCGCTCGGTCAGCGCGGCCAGCCCGGCGCCACCCCCGGCGAGCACCTTGCGGCCCAACAGATCCTGGCCCTGGATCCCGTGCGTGCCCTCGTGGATCGGGTTCAGGCGGTTGTCCCGGTAGTGCTGCTCCACGTCGTAGTCGATCGTGTATCCGGCCCCGCCGAGCACCTGGATCGCCAGCTCATTGGCCTTCAGGCACCACTGCGACGGCCACGATTTGGCGATCGGCGTGAGGACGTCCAGAACGGTCTTCGCGGCCGCCGCCTCCTCCGGGGAGCCGGACTTCTCGTCGTCGACAAGCCTCGCGCAGTACAGGCCCAACGCCAGCGCGCCCTCCACATACGACTTCTGGGCGAGCAACATCCGCCGCACGTCCGCGTGCCCGGTGAGCATGACCTGCGGCGACGCCGGGTCCGCGCCGGCCGACCGGCCCTGGGGGCGGCCCCGCGCGTAGTCGAGCGACTTGAGGTATCCGGT
This sequence comes from Dietzia aurantiaca, assembly GCF_021033825.1. Taxonomy (GTDB): domain Bacteria; phylum Actinomycetota; class Actinomycetes; order Mycobacteriales; family Mycobacteriaceae; genus Dietzia; species Dietzia aurantiaca. Next base: position 41,695 of record NZ_JAIFXZ010000003.1, on the reverse strand, counting down.
GTAGCCCAGCGCGGTGGCGCCCAGCCCCACGCCGAGGCGGGCCTCGTTCATCATCGTGAACATCTTCTTGAGCCCGGTGTTCTCCTCACCCACGACGTACCCGACCGCGCCCGCCTGACCGCCGGGCGTGTGCAGGCCCTGGCCCAGGGTGGGGGCGGTGTTGACCGTGCCGCGAAAGCCCATCTTGTGGTTGAGGCCGGTGACGACGACGTCGTTGCGCTCGCCCAGCGAGCCGTCCTCGTCGACCAGGAACTTCGGGACCACGAACAGGCTGATGCCCCGCGTGCCGGCCGGGGACCCGGGGACCTTCGCCAGGACGAGGTGGACGATGTTCTCGGCCATCTGGTGCTCGCCGCCGGAGATCCACATCTTCTGGCCGAACAGGCGGTAGGTGCCGTCGGGCTGCGGCTCGGCGCGCGTGGTGATGTCCGCCAGGTTGGAACCGGCCTGCGGCTCGGACAGGCACATGGTGCCGGTGAAGCGGCCTTCGATCATCGGCCGGACGTAGCGCTCGATCTGTTCCTCGCTGCCGTGCGTTAGCAGCAGGTTGGCGTTGCCGGTGGTGAGCAGGGGGTAGCCGGCGGTGCCGATGTTGGCCGCGTAGAACCAGGCCATGCACGCGAGGTACGCGGTGTAGGGCAGCTGCATGCCGCCCACCTCGGCATCCATGGCGGCGCCCACGAGGTCGGCGTCGGCGAACCGGCGCAGCGCCTCGCCGATCTCGGGGATGAGCTCGACGTCCTCGCCGACGAGCCGGGGCTCGGTGAGGTCGGAGGCCCGATTGTGCGGCGCGAAGTACTTCTCGGCGAGCTCGGCCGACAGGTCCAGCACCGCGTCGATCGTCTCCCGCGAGTGGTCCGCGTACCGCTCGCGCGCGGTCAGCTCGGATACCCGCAGCCAGTCGTGGAGGAGGAAGTCGAGGTCGGCGCGGGACATCAGGTTCGAGGGGCTCATGCCCTGCAGAGTACGTGGGGCGGGCGTGGTCGCAGGCGCACCCGCTGATGCTCGCCGGACCCCGCTCAGAGCGGCACCCCGCGGTCCTCGACGACCGTGCGCATCACCAGCGTCGAGCGCAGGTTCCCGACCCCGGGCAGGCCGGCCAGGTGCTCGTCGTAGAGCTTCTGGAACGCGGCGAGATCGGCAACGAGAATCCGCAGTAGGTAGTCGGGCTCGCCGAACAGTCGCTGCGCCGAGACGACGTCCGGCAGCTCCGCGACCCCCGCCTCGAACGCCGTGAGCGTGGCCTTCTCGCCCGAGCGCATGGTCACAAAGACGAGGGCCTCGAAGTCGAGCCCCACCGCCGACGGGTCGATCACCGCGCGGTATCCGGTGATCGCGCCGGAGGTCTCCAGCGCGCGGAGCCTTCGGTGCGACGACGACACGCTCAACCGCACCCGGTCGGCGATCTCGGCGAGCGTGAGCCGGCCCCGCTCCTGGAGTGCCAAGAGAATATTTCGGTCAATGCGATCCATGCGGGACATTCTCCCGCAGAACAGGCTGATCGGCGAGTAACTCGGGAGCACTTTTCGCAGGAACGCTCATAGCATTTCAGTCATGCCACTCACCTCTGTCGCCGCGTTCTGGGCGGTGTCCATGCTGTTCGTGCTGACGCCCGGGGCGGACTGGGCGTACGCGATCTCCTCCGGCCTGCGGAACCGCTCCGTGGTGCCCGCGATCAGCGGAATGCTGTCCGGGCACCTGGCAGCGACCATCGTGGTGGCCGCGGGCCTGGGCCTCCTGCTCACCGGGGACCCGATGATCCTGGGTGTGCTCACGGTGGTCGGCGCGCTCTACATCGGTTGGCTGGGCATCGGGATGCTGCGTGAGCCGGGCCGGAACGAGTTGGGCGGTGGTGTTCTCGATCGCGGGCTCGACCCCGGCGCGCCGGGAATGGTCGGAGCCGCCGACACTCACACCGGCGCGGCCCCCGCTGCCGGCTCCACCTCCAGCGGCGGGCAGTTCGCGCGCGGCGTGGGCGTGAGTCTGCTCAATCCCAAGGTGATCCTGCTGCTCGGGGCACTGCTGCCGCCGTTCGCCGCCCCGGACGCGGCTCTGCCTATGCCGGCCCAGATGATGGTCCTGGGCTCGGTGCATCTGGCCGGCTGCGCGGTGGTCTACTTCGCCGTGGGGCTGCTGGCCGCCCGGTACCTGAGCGGGCGGCCGTCCGCGGCGGCGACCGTGACCCGGCTGTCCGGCGTGGCGCTCACGGTCGTGGCCGCGGCGCTGCTGGTGCGTCAGGCGGCCGGCTGGATGTGACGGCGGGGCCGGGCATGCGCGGGCGTCGGGCGCCGGGCGCGTCAGTGTTTGCCGGTCGCGGCCGCGAACTTGCGGCCCATGTCGAGCATGGTCTTGGCGTAGACCGCCGGGAGCAGCCGCTTGCCGCGGTAGTTCTTGCGGGCGTCGGGGTCGGGGAGGATGAGGAACTCGCCCGCGTCGAGCGCGAGCATGACCTCGGCGGCGATCTGGTCGGCGTCGAGCTTCGCGCGGGTGATGAGCTTGGAGGCGAACCCGGCCGCGGCGGGGGCGGAGGAGTTGAGGCTCGAGGCCAGGTTGGTGCGGAAGAACGACGGGCAGATCACCGAGACGTCCACGCCGAACGGCTCGAGCTCCCAGCGCAGGCTCTCCGAGATCGCCACGACGGCCGCCTTGACCGCGGTGTACGAGCTCATCGTGGGCGGATGCACCAGCCCGGCCAGCGAGGCGGTGTTGACCACGCGGCCGCGGCCCTGCTTCTTGAGCATCGGCACGAAGGTGCGGCAGCCGCGGGCCACGCCCAGCAGATTGATGTCGGTGATGAGGCGCCAGTCGTCCTCGGTGAGCATCTCGATCCGGCCGCCCTGCGCGATCCCGGCGTTGTTCACCAGCACGTCGAGGCCACCCCAGATCTCATCGATCTCGTCGCGCGCGGCCTGCCACTCGTCCTCCGAGCGTACGTCGAGACGCAGGTAGCGGGCGTCCTCGGGGATGGACGCGGGCCGGGAGTCGGCGGGCGCCAGATCGGCGATCATCACCCGGTCGCCGCGCTCGAGAAACGCTGTGGCCAGCGCCAGGCCCAGGCCCGAGGCGCCGCCGGTGATCAGCACCCGCCGGTTGGTGTCGGCAGGGGACGGGGTCGACACGAAAGGCAGTCGGGACAGGCGGCGGGCCGCGGCATCGGGGAGGGGCAGGTCGCTCAGGCGCATGAGCCGAAACTACCCGTTCCCGTCGCTCGGCCCCCTGACTGCGCTCGGCTCACCGCTGCTCGACCCGACGACACCGGGCCCAGGGTCGGCGGGCCACCGGCCACCGAACCGACGGCCCCGCCTACCTGCGCTCAGCCGGCGGCCAGCGGCGCGGGCTGGCCGGCGGAGGTGAGGAAGTTCGCCGCCATCGACACCGCCGGCCCGGAGGAATCTGCGCCCTCGATGAGCACCGCCACCGCGATGTCGCCGGTCGAGCCCACGAACCAGCCGTGGGACGGCCCGTTGCCGACCTCCGCGGTTCCGGTCTTGCCGCCGAGCCCCGGCACCGAGTTGGCGGCCGTGGCCGTGCCGGTCTGCACTGTCTGCACCATGTAGCGCCGGAGGGTATCGACGACGGTTTGCGGCAGCGGCTCCGGCGAATCGTTGGCCACCGCCGGCATCCCGGAGATGAGCTCCGGCAGGATCATCCGGCCGTTGTTGGCCAGCGACGCGGTCATCACCGCCATGCCGAACGGGCTGGCCAGCACCTCGCCCTGCCCGATCGCCGCCTCCACGCGGCCCGGACCGCGCTCGGTCACGGGCACGGAGCCGGTGTAGTTGTTCAGGCCCGGGACGAAGAAGCCCACCCCCAGGCCCAGCTGTGCGGCGGTGTTCTTCATCGCCTCCGGCTCGAGCCGGTCACTGATCACCGCCTGGCTGGTGTTGCACGAGCGCGCGAACGCCGTCTCCAGCGGCACGTCGCCGAGCGCGAAGTCGTCGTTATTGGGGATCGTGCGCCCCGACACGGTGATCTGCGCCGGACACGGCACGATCTCCTCCGGGCCCACCACCCCGGACTCGAGAGCGGCGCCCGTGGTGACCACCTTGAACGTGGAGCCGGGCGGGAAGCGACCCTCCAGTGAGACCGGCCCCTGCTGATCAGCGGCCGAGTTCTGCGCCACTGCGAGGATGCCGCCGGTGGACGGCTGGATCGCCACGATCGACGCCGCCTGACCGGAGCCGTCCACCGCGGACTGCGCGGCCTGCTGCATCGAGATCTGCAGCGTGGAGGTCAGATCGTCCACCTGGCCCGCCGGCGCCCCGCCCAGCTCGATCGGCTCGGCATCCGGGTTGACGATATCCGCCGACCAGCCGCCGGAGGCCTGTAGCGCCTCGATCCACGCGTTGGAAAGACCGTTCAGCGCCGGCGAGCTCAACTCGCGGTCGGTGCGGATGAGATCTCCCCGCTCGGGCAGCGTCACCCCCGGCACGGCGGCCAGCTGCTCACGGATCGGGTCGATATCGCTCGGCCGCAGCCCCACCACCTGGTACGGCTGGTCGCCTGCTTCTGCCATACCGTCGCGGATCGACTGCCCGGTGATCGTCGGCGCCGCGCTGCCCACCAGCTGCGCCACCGCGTCCGCGCTCGCGGCGGCGTCCGGGGCGAGCGTCACGGCCGTGACCGGGGTCCACTGCATGAGCGGCGCGCCCGTGCGGTCGAGGATGTCGGTGTCGTAGTCCATCAGTTCGGCGTACTCCAGATACCCGCCCGCGACGAGACGGGAATCCAGGATCGTGGGCTCCCACTGCACCTTCCACTGGTCGTCCACCTTGACGGTGCCCGCCTGTCCCGAGGTGGTCACCGAGCGAGATCCGGCCTCGCTGCCGGTGTCCGTGGGGCTGGGGGTGGCCTCGTCGTCGCCCTCGGCGCCGTCGTCGTCACCGTCCCCCAGATCCCACGTGAACTCCACGGCCACAGGGTCGCGGTCGGGGCGCCGGTCGCCGTCGGGGGTGTCGGCCGACAGCGCGGGGTAACCCATGCCGGCGACGCTCGCGGTGAGGGCTTCCTCCGCGGCCGCCGGTTCGGTGGTCATAGCCGCCGCCCCGGCGAGGTCGCCGCGCTCGAGGACCGAGAGGAACTCCTGCAGCTCGTCCGCGCCGGTGTCGCCGGTCAGCGCCGCGCACCCGGAACCCACCATGACGACGGCGAGGGCGGCAGCCGCGAGGCCGGCGGCGGGGCGGGTACGGTGACGTGTGTGCGGACGGGCGGTCGAGGGCGTCATCACTCCACGAAACCAGAATCTGCCCGCCGCCGCTTCCGGGATCGCGGCCGCGGGCGTCCAGCAACTTCACAGGAGACCTCCAGCCGGCGTACGGGAAGCGGCCCTACCGTCAGGTCATCGCCGAAGAGAAGGACTGTGATGACACGCCACGACGACCGCCCCGACCAGCATGAACACGACCTGGGCCTGCGCCACGACATGGCCGTCCTGTCGCGACGCAGCGCCCTGAGGGGACTGTTCGGCGCGGCCGGACTGGCGACGCTCGGGTTGGCGGGCTGCGCTGCCACGGACACCGGCTCGACCGGGACGACCGCGGCCGCGGGGAGCACGGCGGCGACCACCGGCGCCGCGACCGACGCCGCCGACTGCGTTGCCGCCGCGCCCGGCGAGACCGCCGGCCCCTACCCGGGTGACGGGTCCAACGGCCCCAACGTCCTGGTCGAATCCGGAGTCCACCGCAGCGACATCACCACGAGTTTCGGCACCATGAGCGGCACCGCCGAGGGGGTACCTATGACGGTGACCATGAGCCTGCAGGACCTCACGCAGTCGTGTGCGCCCGGCGCCGGCATGGCCGTCTACCTGTGGCAGTGCGACCGGGAGGGCAGGTACTCCCTCTACAGCGACGGCGTGACGGACCAGAACTACCTGCGCGGTGTCCAGACCGCCGACGCCGACGGGCGCGTGACGTTCACCTCGATCTTCCCGGGCTGCTACGCGGGACGTTGGCCGCATCTGCATTTCGAGGTGTACGACACGCTCGCCGCGGCGGTCGCCGGGGAGAACGCCCGGTTGACCTCGCAGATCGCGCTGCCGCAGGACGTGTCCGAGGCCGTGTACGCGGCGGACTCCGGGTACTCGGCCTCGGTCGCCAATCTGTCGCGGGTGAGCCTGGAGACCGACGGCATCTTCAGCGACGGCTGGGATGCGCAGCTGCCCACCGTCACCGGCGACCCGCGGGCCGGGTATTCGCTCGACATCGCGATCGGCGTGGCGTCGGCGGAGGAGAACGCGGCGAGCGGTGGCGGGCCGGGCGGCGCAGGCGGGCCCGGCGGTGGTCCGGGCGGCGGCGGTCCGATGGGTGCCCCGCCCGAGGGCATGAGCCCGCCTGAGGGGATGGCCCCGCCCGAGGGCATGAGCCCGCCCGGCGGCCAGCGCACACCGGCCTGATCAGGCGAGAGGATTCGGGCACACTCATGACCATGACCGCAGCCACGGACGCCCAGGGCGCCGCCGTCCGCGTGCTCGTCTGCGACGACGAACCGGGAATCGTCGAACTGCTCCAGGTCAGTCTGACGTTCCAGGGATTCGAGGTGGCCACCGCCGACACGGGCACGAGGGCGATCGACGTCGCCCGCACGTTCCGCCCCGACGTGGTGGTGCTCGACGTCATGATGCCGGGGATGGACGGGTTCGACGCCCTGGCCCGGCTCCGCGCGGACGGCTCCACGGCCCCCGTGCTCTTCCTCACGGCCAAGGACGAGGTCGCCGACCGCGTGCGGGGGTTGACGATCGGCGGCGACGACTACGTGACCAAACCGTTCAGCCTCGAGGAGGTGATCGCCCGGATCCGGGTGCTCGCGCGCCGGGGCGCGGCACCCCGCGACGAGCCTGCGGCCGATCATCGGATCGCCTTCGCGGACATCGAGCTCCACGACGATTCCCACGAGGTGTTCAAAGCCGGTGAGGCGGTCGCGCTCTCGCCCACGGAGTTCGCGCTGCTGCGCTACTTCATGGTCAACGCGGGCGTCGTGCTGTCCAAGGCGAGGATTCTCGACCACGTGTGGGACTACGACTTCGGAGGGGACGCCAACGTCGTCGAGTCCTACGTGAGCTACCTGCGCCGCAAGGTCGACACCGGCCCGGTCAAGTACCTCCACACCCTGCGCGGGGTCGGATACGTGATGCGCGAGCCCCGATGATGCGGGGCAGGATCGAGCGCATCCCGCTGCGGGTCGTCCTCGTGGTGACGATGGTCCTGCTGGTGCTGGCGGGCCTGGTGGCATCGGGCGCGGCGGTGGCGGTGACCATGCGCGCGCAGCTGATCGACCGCGTCGACGCACAGTTGATGGACGCGGCGGGCGGATGGGCGCACCGCCCGCCGGGCGCTCCCGGCGTGCCGCCCGGCCAGACCGCTGGCCCGGGCTCCGACACCGACACCGACACCGGCTCCGGCCCACCGTCCCGGGGCGCACCGCCGAGCCGCTTCTACGTGGAGGAGCGGTCCGCGTCCGGCTCGGTGGTGCTGTCGGTTGACGAGACGGGCGAGCGCCCCGAGGTCCCTGCGAGTCCTGCCACCGGCACCCCGATCACGGTCACCGGTACCGGCGACGGGGACTGGCGGGTGGTGGTCCTGCCGTCGTCGGAGGGGACGACGATCGTCGGGCTGCCCATGGACCGCGAGGTGGAACAGACCGTCGCGCTCCTCATCACGGTCTCCGCCGTGGTGGGGGCCGCGGTCCTGCTCGTCGTGGGGGCGGCGGGGTGGTCGCTGGTCACCCGCGCGCTCCGGCCACTGGACGAGGTCCGCTCGGCGGCCGGCCAGATCGCCGCCGGGGATCTCCAGCGGCGTCTGCCGCCGCGGCCCCGCGGCACCGAGGTCGGCGATCTCACGGCCAGTCTCGACGAGATGGTCGACTCGCTGCGCGGGGCCCTGGCCGCGAGCGGCGAGTCGGAGGCGGCGGCGCGCGCGGCGGAGTCGATCGCGCGCGCCTCGGAGGAACGCACCCGACGGTTCGCCGCCGACGCGAGCCACGAGCTGCGCACCCCGCTCACGTCGATCCGCGGGTTCGCGGAACTGCACCGGATGGGCGCCCTCCCGGACTCCGACGCCGCCCTGACGAAGATCGAGGCCGAATCACTCCGGATGTCCCGGATCGTCGAGGACCTGCTCACCCTCGCGCACCTCGACGCCGAGCGGCCGCTCGACCACGCGCCCGTAGACGTGGCCGAGGTCGTCTGCGACGTGGTCGATGCCGCCGGCGCCACCGACCCGTTGCGGGAGATCGACCTGCAGGTCGCGGGGGTGCCGGTGGTCACGGGTGACGCGGGCCGGCTCCACCAGGTGGTGACCAACCTCGTCGTCAACGCCCTGCGTCACACCCCGCCCGAGGCTCACGTGAGGGTGGCCGTCGCCCACGAGCGGAACGAGGCGGTGATCACGGTCCGCGACGACGGCCCCGGGATGGCGCCCGAGGACGCCGCGCGGGCGTTCGAGCGCTTCCACCGGGCCGACGACTCGCGCACGCGCACGCGGGGCGGCGGCAGCGGGCTCGGGCTGAGCATCGTCGACGAGCTGGTCCGCGCGCACGGCGGCACCGTCGAGCTCGACACCGCCCCCGGCGCCGGTGTCGTCGTCACCGTCCGGCTCCCCGCGGACTGATGCGGGTCCGCTGGCGCATCGCGGTGGCGCGCCACGTCACGGCCCGTACGCTCGGCCGATATGACCGGCGCCCGCCCCGACCCGACGCCCGACCCGAGGCCGCGTGCGACCCCCGTCGCGCCGGCACGCAGCACGCCCACCCCGGGCGTGTCCGCCGCGCCGGTCCCCGTCGACCGCACCGGCGGGTCACCCCTGACCGCCGGTCTGGCGCGCGTGCTCGACGACCTCGTCCGCATCCCCGGCACCCGCTACCGCGTGGGGGTGGACCCGGTGATCGGGTTCGTGCCCGGCGTCGGCGACGCGGTGGGCACGGTGGTGGCGGCGGTCGTCATGGTCGAGGCTGTGCGTAACCGGGTGCCGGTCCGGATCCTGTTCCGCATCGGCTGGAACTACCTGGTCGACGCGGTGCTGGGCACGGTCCCGTTCGTCGGCGACGTGGCTGACGTCGCGCACAAGGCCACCTCCAAGAACCTGCGACTGGTCAACCAGACGATCGCCGACGGTCGCACGATAGACACCACCGCCCGCGGCTATCTGCTGCGGGCGGTGGGTGCGGTGGGGCTGATGCTGCTGGTGTTGATCGGGATGGCCGGGCTGGCGCTGTGGGGCCTGCTGAAGTTGATCGGGCTGTTCTGAGCCGGACCGGACCGAGCCAAACCGAACCGGACCAGGCCCGGCCCCGCGCCTAACCGGAGGTTGCCGGGAGGAGGCGGCGGACCACGTCGTCGAGGGTGACGACGCCGCGCACCTCGGAGACGTGGGTGCCCGGGTGATCGCCGGACTGTTCGACGACGACGAGATGCGCCCGCGAATCACGCATCCGGCGGAAGGCTTCCGCGACGGACAGATCGAACTCCAGTGACAGGCACGGCCGCATGAGTTCACGGGCGGTGGCGGCCCCGGTGACATCGATCGAGTCCCGCGCGTGCACCACGCCGACCGCGGTATCGTCTTCCAGCACCAGCAGGCGGAGGTGGCCCGTCCGGCGGGCGGTCTCGCGGATCTCCTCGGGGCTCGCGTCGACGGAGACCGACGACATCTCGGACTCCGTGGCCGGGGTGTCGGCATCGCGCTCGCCGAGCAGGTCACCCATGGTGAGCTCCTGGAGCTCGAGGGCACTGAGCAGCTGGCGCTGGCGGGACTCGTCGAGCGTCCCGGCCTCACCCGAGTGACGCACCAGCTCGCGCAGCGAATCGGCGTCCTGCCCGGACGAGACCTCGTCCCTCGCGTCCACACCGAGCTTGTGCAGGATCGCGTTGGCGGTGTTGTTGAGCAGGAGCAGCAGCGGGCGCGTGAGCCAGAGGAACCCGCGCATCGGCAGCGCCAGCAGGGTGGCCGAGTACTCCGGGTGCGCGATGGACCACGACTTGGGCGCCATCTCACCCACCACCAGGTGCAGGAACGTGACGATGATCAGCGCGAGGATGAACGCGATGACGTCCGCCGTCCACAGGGGCAGGCCCCAGCCGGAGAACACCGGCGTGAGCCAGTGGTGGACGGCCGGCTTGGTGATCGAACCCAGGGCCAGGGCACACAGGGTGATGCCGAGCTGCGCGCCCGCCAGCAACAGGGTCAGCTCGGAGGCGTTCCGCAGCGCGGCGCGCGCGGCGACGCTGGTGGCGGCCGCGTCCTCGAGACGGTGGCGGCGCGCGGAGATCAACGAGAACTCCACGGCCACGAAGAACGCCGAGGCCACGATCAGCAGGACGGTCGCGGCCAGCACGACCAGCGGGTTGTTCATGGCCCCCGACGGTGCCTCGGCGGCGAGCAGGGTGACGGTCTCGGTGTTCATCGGGTGGCCTCCTCGACCGCCACGTACAGCTGGGAGGGCACTCGACGCTCGATCTGCCGGACCTCGGTGTGCAGGATCCGCGAGCGCGACAGCTCCTCGAACACGTCGGTGTCGGGCAGGTCCACGTCCACGCGGTCGCCGATCGCGGGCAGGTCGCCGGAGGTCTCGATCACGAGGCCACCCAGGGTCTCGGCGTCGGTGTCCGGCAGCGTGATGTCGAGCAGGCGCTCCACCTCGTCGAGATGGGTGTCGCCGCTGACCAGCCAGCCGTCACCCTCTCCGACGGGGATGCCCGCCGCGGCCTGGGGGTCGTGCTCGTCGACGATCTCGCCGACGATCTCCTCGGCCATGTCCTCCATGGTGACGACCCCGGCGAAGCCGCCGTACTCGTCCACCACGACGGCCATCTCCGAGCCCGCGTCACCGAGCCGGTTCGCGACCTCCGGCAGCGGCAGGGAGGTGGGCACGACGATCGGTGCCCGCATCAGCTCGGACACCTGGATCAGGGTCGTGTCCCTGTCGTCGGAGACGATGAGCAGGTCGTGCAGGTCGACGACGCCGATCACGTCGTCCGAATCCTCGCCGACCACCGGATAGCGGGTGTGGCCCTTCGCCATCTTCGACAGCACGTCGCACACGGTGTCCTCCCCGCGGACCACGTCGGTGCGCGAGCGCGGGACCATCGCGTGCTCGGCGGGCTGGCCGGGGAAGTCGAGCATGCGGTCGAGCAGTCGACTGAGCTCGGGGGAGAGCTCGCCGGCCTCGCCGGACTCGGCGACGATGTGCTCGAGGTCGCGGGCGGTGGCCGAGTGCTCCTTGTCGTGGACCGGCTCGATGCCGACCAGCCTGAGCAGGGCCTCGGAGGCCTTGTCGAACAGGCCGATGAGCCAGCCGAAGACGGCCAGGTAGATCGAGGTGGACCGCGCCAGCCAGCGGGAGACCGGCTCCGGCTTGGCGATCGCCAGGTTCTTGGGCACCAGCTCGCCGAAGATCATCTGGACCACTGTCGAGAACAGCAGTGCCAGGACGGTACCCACCACCACGCCGACGGCCTGCGGCACGGAGGCGAGGCCGAGGAGCTCGCCGAGGGCCCGCCCGATGAGGGGTTCGGCCACATAACCCACGACCAGGGTGGTGACGGTGATGCCGAGCTGGGCGCCCGACAGCATGAACGAGGTGCGTCGGGTGACGCCGAGGACGCGTTCGGCGACAGGGTCGCCCTTCTCGACGGCGGCGCCCATGCGGGAGCGGTCTACCGCCATGAACGCGAATTCCTGGGCTACGAAGTAGCCCGTCAGCGCGGTGATCGCCAGGACCACGACGACGCCGATCAGTAGTGAGAGCGCGATGCTCATCCGGTGTGCCCCCTTCCGTGAAGGGGGCGGATAGATCGGGCCGGGGTGTCGGCTCGGGTCACTGGAGGTGCTCCTGCGCGTTCTGCTCGGGGTGCCCCGAGTGGGTGTACTCGGGCTGGGTAACCGATTGTCCCGCTCGCCGGTGGGAATGTCGACTCCCACCCTGTCGGGCGTGGCGAATAGCACGGGTTTGTCACCTGCCGCTGTCAGGAGTATCACTGTCTGACATGACAACTCGGAATCCCGAGGTGGCTCTCGCCGATTCGGACCGTAGGTTCTTCGGCCATCCACTCGGTCTGGCCAACCTCTCAGGCATCGAGCTGTGGGAGCGCTTCAGCTTCTACGGCATGCAGGGCCTGCTGGCGTACTACATCTACTACGCGGTCGGCGAGGGCGGTCTGGGCTTCTCCGAGCAGATCGCCACCTCCATCGTCGGTGCGTACGGCGGTCTCGTCTACGCCTCCGCGATCCTCGGCGGCTGGGTCTCCGACCGGCTCTTCGGCGCGGAGCGCACGCTCTTCGGTTCTGCCGTGTTGATCATGCTGGGGCACATGTCCCTGGCGTTGATCCCCGATGCCATCGGACTCGGCATCGGTCTGGTGTTTGTCGGCGTCGGCGCCGGCACGCTCAAGGCCACCACCTCGACCGTCGTCGGCGACATGTACCGCCGGACCGACGACCGCCGGGACGCCGCGTTCTCGATCTACTACATGGCCGTCAACATCGGTGGCCTGCTCGGCCCGCTGGTCACCGGCGCGCTGTGGGACACCCACGGTTTCCACTGGGGCTTCGGTGCGGCCGCGGTCGGTATGGCGATCGGACTGATCCAGTACGTCGCCATGCGTGGCTCCACTCTCAGGGGCATCGGCGTGGAGGTTCCGGATCCACTGCCCCGCGCGCTGCGTGTCCGTTACCTGGGTGTCGGCGTTGTCGTCGTCGTCCTCATCGTGGCGGCCATCGCCACCGGCCTCGTCCCGCTGGAGTGGCTGGCCAACATCGTCACCGCGATCGCCGCAGTCGGCGCCGTGGTCCTGTTCGCGATCCTCATCGGCAGCTCCAAGACGCAGGCCGACGAGCGTCGCCGCGTGATCTCGTTCATCCCGATGTTCCTCGCCTCGGTGATGTTCTGGGCGCTGTTCCAGCAGCAGTTCACCGTGATCGCCATCTACTCGGACCAGCGGCTGGACCGCAACATCGGCGGCTGGGAGTTCCCCGCCAGCTGGGTGCAGTCCATCAACCCGCTGTTCATCATCATCTTCGCGGCCGTCTTCGCCGCGATGTGGGTCAAGCTCGGCAAGCGCCAGCCGTCCACGCCGATGAAGTTCGCGTTGGCCAACCTCATCATGGGTGCGGCCTACCTGGTGTTCCTGTTCTTCGTGGGCAGCACCGCCACACCGTTGCTGGCGATCGTCGGCATCCTGTTCCTGTTCACGATGGCCGAGCTGCTGCTCTCGCCGGTGGGGCAGTCGCTGGCGACCAAGCTCGCCCCGGAGGCGTTCAAGACGCAGATGGTGGCGCTGTTCTTCCTCACCGTGTCCATCGGCAGCGCGCTGTCCGGTGTGTTGGCGGGCTACTACGATCCCAGCGACGCCGGCGCCGAGCGCTTCTACTTCCTCACCCTGGGGATCGCCTCGATCGTGGTGGCCGTGATGATCGCGCTGCTGGCCCCGTGGATAAAGAAGAACATGATGGGCGTCCGCTGATCGGCTGACCTACGCGGGGCCAGGGTCGGCGGCGGCCGATCAGGCAGGCCCGGCCGATGCCACGGCCCAGCCCCGGCCGCCGGCTCGGCCCGCCGCCGGGGCCGCGCCCGATTTTGTCGACCTCACTGCGATTATTTCGGGTGGATTTCGCAGTGGCGCTCGGTGTCAACCTCTTTTGAACTTTTGTTAGTTCTACGCGGCGAGTAGTTGTTCGACTGTGCTCGTTGCGGCGGGTGCTTTCCGTGCGGTGATGGCCAGGCGGGTGTGCTCTGGCGGTGCGGGCACAACTGGTGCCCTACTGAATCGGATGGGCTTGTTCCGGAAAGCCTGCTCGGCGGCTGCTTGCCGGCGCTCGTGTACGTCACGCCAGGTTCCGGAGAAGACCTGGTCAGGGGTGTATCCGTTCAGCCCGGAATGCCGGTGGGCGCTGTTGTAGAACTCGATGAACTCATCGCACCAGCGGGCTGCATCGTGGACGTCGTCGAACAGTTGTGGGTACCGGCGGTGGTACTTGACGGTGGAGAACCAGGACTCGATGTGGGGGTTGTCGTTACTGACCGCGGGCCGAGATAGCGATTGGGTGACGCCACGTTTTCCTAGCAGGTTTTTCATCTTGTTGGAGGTCATTGCCGCGCCGTTGTCGGAGTGCACGACCCTGGTGCGTCCGCCGAGGGAGTCGAGCACGTTGCCCATCCATTTCGCGGCCACGATGTGGTCCTCACGCGGTTGCACGGTGTGGCCTACGATCTTGCGGCTGAACAGGTCGATTACCGCGTACAGGGCGAACGACTGTCCCCGGTATTGCCCAGGCAAGACTGTGATATCCCAGCACAGCACCTGCCCAGGGCCTGTGCCCCGCAGGTCCGGGGCCGGACGCCGAGCCGAATCCGGGGTGCCCGCCCGGCGCTGCCTCCGGCACGACGATCGCTCGATCGCCCGGGCGACGCGGTGGAACGTGGCCAGGCTGACGAACCCGCCTTCGCCGGAATCCAGGCTCAGGTAATAGACCTGCTCGACCGGCACCCCCTCATTGGCATTGAGCTGGTCGATGACCCATGACCGCTCCTGGTCGGTGATAGCCGAAGGCTGGCGCCGGTCACGGTGCGCAACCGGCTCGGCCACGCCCGGCCGGGGATTGCGCCGGTAATGCAGCGCCGACTTGGCCAAACCGATCAACGCCATCGCGGCAGTCTTGGTCGTGCCCGCGGCGGTGAGCTCGGCCAGTAGTCGATCCTCGGCAGCGACGAGCTCGTCGAACCGGGCCTGCTGCTGCTCGGTTAGTCGTTTTCCGCCTTGTCGGGTTCGACGCCATGTGAGTGCATGACGCCGATAGCTTTTCCCAGCGCATCAGCCACCTTCCTGGAGCGGTCGATCTCACCTTCGAGCTCGCCGATCTGGGAATCACGCTCGGCGAGCAAGCGCTTGAGCCGCTCGATCTCAGAGATGTCCTTGTGCGTCATACGACCAGACTGGCGCGGGATCTTGCCGGAGTCGAGGTCCCCGTCGGTGAACGCAGCCCGCCACCGGTACATCTGGTCTTTCCCGATCTCATGCTTGTCCAGGTACGCCCGTTTCGTCCCATGCTTGGCCTGCGTGTACGCCAACACGTGTTCTCGGATCTGATCCGGCGTAAACCGTCGAGGTTCGACCGTCACGCTCATTGACATCAACTCCCTGATCCCGGTTCACAACCATCCTGCCGCTCAGGGGGCGCCAACAAGGTTCGCAGTGATGCCGACCAAGTGGGATCTGGCGCCCGGCGCCGGGCCCAGACGACCGCCCGGGCCGGGCCCAGACGCAAGAATCCGCTGCCTCCCGAGGGGGCAGCGGATTCTTTACTTCGAGGCGGGCGGCGGGCGGCGGGCGGCTGACGGCCGGCCAGGCGGGCGGCGGCAAGGCGGGCCGCAGTCAATCGGCGGAGCCGGTCTGCCAGACGTCCCACGGCACGGACCAGTCGCCGTTCTTCCACTGCTCGAGATCCGGACCCTGCGTGCCACGGATCTCCACCACGTCGCCGGTGGTGGCCTGGTCGAAGTACCACTCGGCATCGGCCGACGACAGGTTGAGGCAGCCGTGCGAGGTGTTGGTGTTGCCCTGCGCCCACACGGTCGCGGGCATGGCGTGGAAGTAGATGCCGTTGTTGGAGATGCGGACACCGTGCGCGACGGTCGTGCGGTAGCCGGCCGACAGCGGGAGCCCGTAGGTGGTGGAGTCCATGAGCACCGAGCTGGCCTTGTCGAGCACCGTGTAGGTGCCGGGCTGGGTCCAGAAGTGCATGGTCACGTCGCCGTAGGTGGCCCAGCCGCCCTTGCCCATCGACGTGGGCATTGTCTTGATCAGCTCCTGGCCGTGGTACACCGAGACCGTCTTGGTGGCGTCGTCGGCGATCGTGACCCGGCGCTCGCCGATCGAGAAGTCCACCGCGGCGTCGTCCGCGCCCCACTGGCCGCCGCCGAGGTTGCGGCCCTCCAGGTCGAGGTCCACCTCCACCTCGGTGCCGGTCGCGTAGTAGTCCTTCGGGCGCCAGTGCGCGGTCGAGTCGTCGAGCCAGAACCAGTTGCCCTCGACCTCGGGGGTGGTGCTGACGTGCATGTACTTCTCGGCCTCGTCGCGATCCGAGACGGGCTGGTCGAACGTGGCGGCCACAACGATGCCCACGCCGTACTCGCGCCCCGACTCCAGCGGGGCGCCGCCCGTCGTGACGAGGTCGACTCCCACGGTCGACTGCGGGTTGGCCATGGTGAACGACCGCGTGTCCGTCCTCGGGCCGCCGGTCTCGCCGTTGTAGGTGGTCTCGAGCGTGTAGGTGCGGCCGTACCCGAGCGGGATGTCGGGCCGCCACTCGGTGCCGTCCGCCGAGATCGTGCCGTCGATCCGGTTGCCGGAGTCGTTGGTGAGAACGACCTCGGTGATGGTGCCGTCCTCCACCGCTGCGGACACGCCGTCCCTAATGGCGACGTCCGTCGCGCCGTCCGCGGGGGTCACCGTGAGCTCGGCAGGCCGCGGCGACTGCGAGGTCTCGGACGGGGTGGTCTCGCCTGCGGAGCCGGTGGGCACGGGGACCGTGCACCCGGAGATGACGAGGACCAGGGTGGCCAGCCCGGCGAGAAGGGCGAGCGGAACCAGGGTCCCCGGGCGTGTGGGACTGCCTGACCGGGACATGGACATGCGTTACTCCGAATGCGACTGCGCGAGATCGGCCGGTGAGTACCGGCTTACATCCGACATGATGCCTGCCGGGTACGACACGGGACGAGCTGGAAACGGGCCCGACGGCGTGTCGTTGCGCAGTTGTGACCGGACGGAGTGAGAAGCGCTCACATGGTGTGACGTGAGTCTCATGCATCTGCTGGTCGCGCCCGCGATCGGGCGGGTAGAACGGAGGCCATGGGTATCGAGCTTCCAGTGACCATCGTCGGCGGCCACGGCAAGGTGGCCCTGCGCGCCGCCCGGATCTTGTCGGAGGCGGGAGCCGAGGTGTATTCGGTGATCCGCAACCCCGATCACGCCGAGGACGTGCGTGCGGCCGGCGCCACCCCCGTGGTGGCGGACGTCGAGAAGCTCGACGACGACGAGTTTCGTGAAGTCCTGCGCGGCAGCGGCTCGGTGGTCTGGTCCGCCGGCGCCGGCGGCGGCAACCCGGAGCGGACGTACGCGGTGGATCGCGATGCCGCCATCCGCTCGATGGACGCCTGCGTGGCGGAGGGTGTCGAGCGCTACGTGATGGTGTCCTACGACGGGGCGGGCCCGGACCACGGGGTGCCCGAGGACAACTCGTTCTTCCCGTACGCCGAGGCCAAGGCGGCGGCGGACGCGCACCTGCGTGAGACGGATCTGAAGTGGACGATTCTCGGCCCGGGCGCGCTCACCGACGAGCCCGGCGGCGAGTCGATCGGTGTGGGCGACGACAAGAGCGAGGACCGCAAGACCAGCCGGGACGTCGTGGCGGACGTGATCGCGGCGGTGCTGCGCAGGCCGGACACAATCGGGCGGACGATCGACTTCTCCGACGGTGACACCCCGATCGGGGAGGCCCTCACCAGGGAGTGAGCCCGTGCCCGGGTTCGGGCCCGCGACGACCGCCCGACCCCGGTGCGCGTGAACGTATAGACCAGCGCGCCGCGGGGCTCTACTGTTTTCGTGGCCAGTAGCGCACACACGTGGGGAGCCGTCCGAGATGATCCGTGCCCGTGGACTCCGACAGACCTTCCACAGCCGTAGGGGCCGCGAGAAGGTGGAGGTGCACGCCGTCGCCGGGGTGGACATCGACGTCGCGGACGGCGAGGTCGTCGGGTTCCTCGGCCCGAACGGTGCGGGCAAGACCACTACGCTTCGCATGCTCACGACCCTCCTGCGGCCGACCGCCGGGGAGGCGACCGTCGCCGGGTATGACGTGGTGACCCAGTCGGCCGAGGTCCGCAGGCGGATCGGGTACGTCTCACAGGTCGGCTCCACC
This sequence comes from Dietzia aurantiaca, assembly GCF_021033825.1. Taxonomy (GTDB): domain Bacteria; phylum Actinomycetota; class Actinomycetes; order Mycobacteriales; family Mycobacteriaceae; genus Dietzia; species Dietzia aurantiaca. The sequence goes on along the minus strand of NZ_JAIFXZ010000003.1, from coordinate 23,783 downwards.
GGTTCCGAACCCCGCGCCGGTGAGGAGGTCGTGGACCACGCCATGCTCTACGGCATGAGCCGGGCCGACGCGACGGTCCAGGCCCGGAAGCTGTTCGAGGAGCTCGAGCTGGACGGGCTGTGGGACCGGAAGTGCTCGAAGATGTCCGGCGGGCAGCGCAGGCGACTGGATGTGGTGATGGGTCTGGTGCACTCGCCGTCGCTGGTGTTCCTCGACGAGCCCACCACCGGGCTGGATCCGCAGGCGCGTGCCAATCTCTGGCAGCACATCCGCGGGCTGCGGGAGCGCCGCGGCGCGACCGTCTTCCTCACCACCCACTACCTGGACGAGGCGGATGCGCTGAGCGACCGGATCGTGATCATCGACCACGGGGAGATCGTGGCCGAGGACACCGCCGAGAACCTCAAGCGCCAGGTCTCCGGAGACCTCGTGGAGGTGGAGGTGGCGGATCCCGCCCGCGCCGCCGACGCGGCGGGCGTGCTCGACCGCGCCGTGCGGGACCGCGCGAATGTCTCCGGTCGGGCGGTGAACGACGTCGTCGTCGACTCCACCCGACTGACCGCGCGCATCGACCGCGCGGCGCTGGCGCTCCCCGACATCGTGCGCGAGATGGACTCCGCCGGCATCGCGCTGGTGTCCGTCGACGTCACCCGCCCCACGCTCGACGACGTGTTCCTCGACCTCACCGGCCGCTCGCTCCGCGACAGCTGACCGACGCCCTCCGCTCTCCGCCCGTCCAGGAGTCCCCAGTGTCCTTCTTCCGCGAATCGACCATCATCTTCCGTCGACAGCTGCGCATGAACCTGCGTAACCCGGCGTGGGTGCTCATCGGGATCATGCAGCCGGTTCTGTACCTCCTGCTGTTCGCGCCGCTGCTCACCCCGCTCACCGAGCAGTTCGGCGCCACCAACGCCTACACGTTCTTCGTCCCCGGCCTGCTGGTCCAGCTGGGGATCTTCGGTGCCCTGTTCGCCGGCTTCGGGCTCATCGCCGAGTGGCGCGAGGGCGTGGTCGAGGCCGAACGCGTGACCCCGGCCAGTCGCACCGCGCTGCTGTTCGGCCGGGTCATGCGCGACATCCTGCAGCTGCTCGTGCAGGCACTGATCCTGGTGGGGCTCGGCTATGCCATGGGGATGGAGGCGCCGATCCGGGGCGTCGTCCTGGGCATCGGGCTCACCGTGCTCACCGGCGCGGCCGGCGCCGCCGCCTCCAATGCGCTCGCGCTGACCTCCAAGAGCGAGCAGGTCATGGCGCCGCTGACCAACATGCTCATGATGCCCATCATGTTGCTGTCCGGGATCCTCCTGCCCATGACGCTCGGCCCGGCCTGGCTCCAGCGGGTCTCGGATCTCATCCCCTTCCGCTACATCGTCGACACGGCGCGGTCCGCCTTCGCCGGGACCTTCGTCGCCTCCACGATGCTGTGGGGGATCGGGTGGGCCCTGGTGTTGTTCGCGGCGGCCATCTGGTGGGGCACCCGCGTGTTCCGGCGGGAGAACGCCTGACGTCCGGTTCGCCGCCTGACACCCGGTTCGCAGCCGCCTCGCGCGGGCCCGGCGGGCCGAGGCACGGTTTCCGTCCGTCGCCGCCGGGGTTATCCTCCACAGGTGAAGATCCTGGTGGGCGGCTCGTGGATCACAGTGATCTGCGCCTTCCTCACGGCACTGTGGAGCGTTCCGCAGTTTCTGCTCGCGGGGACGGTGACGCTCAGCACGCATCCGCTGTTTCCGGTGTTGTTCCTGTTCCCCGCACAGATCGGCGTGCCGGTGAGTCTGCTCATCGCGATGAACTCGGTGCTCATGGTCGGCCGCGGGCGCCTCATCTCGCTCCCGCGCGCACTCATGGGCGGCGGACAGATCCTCACCGTGACGCTGTTGTTCCTCTGCGCTCTACTCCTGCTGCTGCCCACGGCGTTCGGGCGGGAGTTCATCGTGATGGCGTTGGCGTTCCAGATCGGGCAGGTGGTCGTGGCGCTGGGGCTGGTCCTGTACCTGTGGCGGAGGCGGAAGCAGGGCCGCCGCCGTGACGTGGAGCAGGCGCGGTGAACGCGATCCGCTGACCGGGGGCGCCCCGACTCCCTGACATGTGTCCAGGCGACTGACACTATGGACCGCATGCGTGCCATCCACATCTCCAGCCATGACGGACCCGCCGCCCTCGAGGTGGTCGACATCCCCGAACCCGACGCGGGGGAGGGGCAGGTCGTCATCGACGTCCACGCCTCGGGCGTGACCTTCCCGGAGGTCCTGCAGACCCGCGGCAGGTACCAGATGTCGCCGCCGCTGCCGTTCGTGCCGGGCTCGGAGATCGCGGGCGTGGTCCGCTCGGCGCCCGAGGGCTCGGGCCTGTCCGCCGGCGACCGCGTGTGCGCCTTCCCCGGCCTCGGCGGCTTCGCCGAGGTGGTCGCCACCGACCCGTCACAGGTGTTCCCGCTGCCCGACAGCCTCAGCTTCGCGCAGGGCGCGTCGGTGCCGATGAACGTGCTGACCGTGCATTTCGCGCTCGCCCACCGCGGCCGACTGCAGGCCGGGGAGACGGTGCTCGTGCACGGGGCCGGGGGCGGGATCGGGATCGCCGCCACCCAGTTCGCCACCGCGATGGGTGCGCGCGTGATCGCCGTGGCCTCCACCGAGGAGAAGCGGGACCTGGCGCAGCAGGCGGGCGCGTCGGAGGCCATTGCGCCCGAGGGCTTCAAGGACGCGGTGAAGGAGCTCACCGGCGGGAAGGGCGTCGACGTCGTCGTCGACCCCGTGGGCGGTGACAGGTTCACCGACTCGATCCGCGCCCTGGGCCAGGAGGGCCGAATCCTCGTCATCGGGTTCACCGGCGGCGAGATCCCCACCGTCAAGGTCAACCGCCTGCTGCTGGGCAACAAGAGCGCCGTGGGCGTGGGCTGGGGAGAGTACTGGATGAGCAACCCCGGCTACCTGCAGAAGCAGTGGGCCGAGGTGCAGCCGCTGCTGGCCGCGGGCAAGCTCGACCCGCTCGTCGGAATGGAGTTCCCGCTGGAGCAGGCCACCGACGCGCTCGAGCTCATGGACGGCCGCGGCGCAGTCGGCAAGATCGTCCTCACCCACGGTCGCTGAGGCGGCGCGCCACCGCTTCACCGCGCTGACCTGGGGTGCCCTGCTCGGGCCGGGCAGGGCACCCCAGGTCAGAGGGGGAAATCCCGGTGGCCGGTTCCCCGCGCGCGCCGACCGCGTCAGCCCTTGAGCGCCTGCAGCCGGCGGCCGGCCTCGTCGAGCACCTCGGGCCGCTTGCAGAACGCGAACCGCACCAGGTGCGACCACTCGCCGGCGAAGCGGTCGGTGAACGGCGCGAACGGCACCGCCGCCACCCCGATCCTCCCCGGAAGGTCGAGGCACCAGGCCGCCGCGTCGGTCACCCCGAGCGGGCGGGGATCGGCGGTCAGGAAGTAGGTGCCCTGCCCGACGACGAGATCGAACCCGACGCCCGAGAGGACCTCCACGAGCTGATCGCGTCGTTCCTGCATGCCGTCACGCAGCGAGTCGATCCACTGCTGCTCGTGCTGAAGCGCGTGGGCGACCCCCAGCTGCAACGGCGTGGCGCCGGTGAAACTCATATACTGCTTCGCGGCGCGCACCCCCGCGACCAGGTCCGCGGGCCCGGTGACCCAGCCGACCTTCCAGCCGGTGCAGTTGAGCATCTTGCCCGCGCTGGAGATGCGCAGCGTCCGCTCGGCCATCCCCGGCAGCGTCGAGATGGACACGTGCTCGATGCCGTCGAAGGTGAGGTGCTCATACACCTCGTCCGAGATCGCGATCGCGTCGAACTCGAGGCACAGTGCCGCGATCTGCTCCAGGTCCTCGCGCGGCAGGACGGCCCCGGTGGGATTGTGCGGCGTGTTCACCAGCACGGCCCTCGTCCGCGGGGAGAACGCGGCCCGCAGCGAGTCCACGTCGAGCCGAAAGCGGCCGTCCTTCAGGACCATCCGGGCCGGGCGACGGGTGGCGCCGGCCATCGCGATGGTCGCCGCATAGGAGTCGTAGTACGGCTCGATCACGACCACCTCGTCGTCGGACTCCACCAGGCCCACCACCGCACCGGCGATCGCCTCGGTCGCGCCGACCGTCACCAGCACCTCGGTGTCGGGGTCGCGCACCAGGCCGGTGCCAGAGCGCTCCAGTTCGGCGATCGCCTGGCGCAACTCCGTCACGCCCGCCCCCGGCGGGTACTGGTTGTGGCCCTCGCGCATCGCCCGCGCCGCCGCCTCGATCATCGATGTGGGGCCGTCGGTGTCGGGAAAGCCCTGGCCGAGGTTGATCGCATCGTGCCTGGTGGCGAGCTGCGACACCTCGGCGAAGATGGTGGTGGAATGCGGGGCGAGTCTGCGGACCGTCATGGGGGCAGCCTAGGGCCGTCGCCGGAGTTTCCTACCACGCGGGGACGGATACCATGGCCTCATGACCGACTCCCCCGCCGCTACGTCCGCCACCAGGGTCGGGCCGTGCACCCAGCGCCGCACGGTCCTCATGGCACTTCCCGGGATCGTGCTCCTGCCGGGCATCGCCTCCGCGTGTGGCATGACCCCCACGCCCGAACCGGCCTCGACGGTGCAGCAGACCACGACCGTCCCCTCCACGACCATCGACGCCGCCGAGATCCCGGTTGGCACGGCCAAGCAGTTCAAGGCAGGCGACGAGAACGTGATCGTCGCGCAGCCGGCCGAGGGCGAGTTCGTGGCCTACTCCTCGCGCTGCACCCACCAGGGTGGGAACGTGCAGGTTATCGAGGGGATGACGCTGCGGTGCCCGCTGCACGGCGCCGAGTACGACGCCACCGACGGCCGCAATACCCTCGCGCCCGCGCCGCGGCCGTTGGACGCCATCCCGGTCGCGGTGTCCGGCGACAAGCTGACGCTGGGCTGACGCGCAGCCTCACCCCCGCCCCGCCGCGCCCCGCCGCCGCACGGCCCATCGAGAAGAGTGTTTCGCACACATCGGTCGAGTGAAATCGCCCGAAACCCTCTTTTCGATGAGTCCGTTGCGCCCAGCGCCGCCGCCCGGGTTGCGGCGGCGCCCGTGCAGGGGTAGAGATGAGAACACGTTCTCAGGGCGGGGTGAGATTCCCCACCGGCGGTGATGTCACCGGTCCCACGACCGGAGGCGAGCCCGCGAGCGCCCCGCTTCGGCGGGGGTCAGCAGACCCGGTTGGATCCCGGGGCCGACGGTCATAGTCCGGATGGAAGAGAACATCGCGCCACCTGCGCGAGCCCCGGCCCACCCGGCCGTGGTGAGAGGGGTGACGCGGCATAAGCCCTGGGCCGTCTGTGTTGAGCCCGTGAAAGGGGCACACGATGAGCCTTCTCGTCTCATTCCTCGACGCGCAGTTGTTGATCGGCGGAGTCCCGATCCTGTGGCGCGAGATCATCGGCAATCTCTTCGGCCTGGCCGCCGCGATCGGCGGCATGCGCCGCGTGGTCTGGGCGTGGCCGGTCGGAATCGTCGGCAACCTCACCCTGCTCACCGTGTTCCTCGGCGGCGTCTTCCACACCCCGCAGGACGTGGACCTCTACGGACAGGCGGGCCGCCAGGTCATGTTCCTGGCGGTGGGCGTCTACGGCTGGTGGCGCTGGTCTAGCGAGAAGCGCCGGAACGCTTCGGCGGCCGAGGGCCCCGGCGGCAGCGTGGAGGACGTCCCGGCCGTCCGGCCCCATTGGGCGACGGGTCGTCAGCGTGCGGGCCTCGTCGTGGGCATGCTCGTCGGCACCCTGGTCTTCGGCTGGGTCTTCGCCGAGCTCGGCTCGTGGGGCCCGTGGGCCGACGCCTGGATCTTCACCGGCTCCGTCCTGGCCACGTACGGAATGGCGCGCGGCTGGACCGAGTTCTGGCTGCTGTGGATCGCGGTCGACATCGTGGGCGTGCCACTGCTGCTCAAGGCCGGCTACTACCCGTCGGCGGCGCTCTACCTGGTCTACGCGGCGTTCGTCATCTGGGGCTTCGTCGTGTGGTGGCGGGTCGACCTTGCCGAGCGGGCGGCTGCCGGCCGTCGCCCGCAGACACCGCGAGCTCCGGAGACGGAAACGGTCGCCTGACGCGCGGCCGTCGTCGGCTCCGGTTTCGCCGCGTGGTCAGACCCGCTCACGTTTTCCCAGGACGCGTCCGCGCTGGAGGTGCATTTGCGACCACGCGACGAGCGCACCCTTCGGCGCGCGATCATGCCCTCGGCGCGCGACCGCGCCCACCGCGCGACGATGCCCTCGGCGCGCGACCGCGCCGACCGCGCCCACCGCGCGATCAGGCCTGCCGCGTTCAGCGCCGGCGTCCCCGCACCGCGGCCACCACGATGAGCGACAGCGCCGCGAGCGCGAATCCGAGCCCGCGGAAGTCGATCCACGCGAACACCAGCCCGGACAGCAGCCCGCCCGCCGCGCCGGACAGGGCCACGGCCACGTCGGCCTGGCCCTGCACCGTCGCGCGGACGTCGAGCGGCACGGACGTCGTGAGCACGGTGGTGCCGGCCACCAGCCCGAGGCTCCAGCCGACGCCCAGCAGGATCAGCGCGAGCGCGACCAGCGCCGTCGACTGTGGCGGCGCGAGCGCGGCGATCACCCCGGACGACAGCAACACCACGCCCGCCGCCACCGCCACCGTCCGCGTGCCGTACTTGTCGACCAGCCACCCAGACAGCGGCGCGGGCAGGAACATCGCGGCGACGTGCAGCGAGATGATCAGCCCCACCATGGTCACGGCGTGGTCGTGCGCGCGCATGTGCACCGGTGTCATGGTCATCAGCCCGACCATCACGAACTGCGTCAGCGCCATTACCACCACGCCGGTGATCACGTCGGCGTTCCACACACGCGGCCGCTCGGCGGGGTCAGCGGGGAAGTGCGAAGAGGGGGAGGTAGAAGGCGAGGTAGAAGCCGAAGAAGTGGACGACGACGACAACGCCTCCACCGCGTCACCACCCACCGGGCCGGGTGCCGCGGCGCCGGGGGCACGGGGCTCGGTCGCGTCAGGCCCGGCGGCGTCGTCGGGCTCGGTCGCGTCGTCGAGCCCGGGACCCTCCTCGACTGCGGCCACGGCCGCCCGGCGTCGCGCCTCGATAAGCGGGTCCGGGCGCAGGAGCAGGGAGATCACGATCGCGGCGCCGCCGTACGCTGCCGCGGCGAGCAGGAACGGGCCGGCCAACGTGGGCAGACCGAGCGAGTCGGCGACAGACCCCATGGGGCCGACGAGGTTAGGGCCGGCGACGGCTCCGAAGGTGGTCCCGAGCAGCACGTAGGACAGGGACCGGCCGCGGCTGGCGGGCGTGGCCAGGTCGGCGCCGGCGTAGCGGGCCTGCAGGTTGGTGGCGGTGCCGGAGCCGTAGACGACAAAGGCGAGGAACAGCAGGGGCAGGGACCCGAGCGCGGCTGCCACGACGATCCCGATCGCCCCGAGGGCACCGAAAGCGAAGCCGGTCGCCAGGCCGGGGCGCCGACCGCGGGCCTGGGACAGCCGGCCGACCAGGATCGCCGCGAGGGCGGACCCGCCGGTGAACAGCGCCGACGGCAGCCCGGACAATCCCGGCCCGCCGAGCAGGTCCTCGGCCAGCAGCGCGCCCACGGTGACGCCTGCCGCGAGGCCGGCCCCGGCGAGGAGCTGGCCCAGGACGAGGACCGTCAGGATCCGCTTCTGCGCCGGGTCGGCCGCCGGGTTGGGCGCGGAAGGGCCAGGGGTGGCCCCGGCGGTATCCCCGGCGGGGCTGCTGCCCTCGGCGGCCCGCGGACGGGTCATCTGTCGACCCAGCTCCGGGCGTGGAGCAGCACGTCCACGGCGGTGGCCTTGCCTGCGGGTCGCAGGTCGTGACGGAGCGAGACCACCTCGAGCGCTTCGGCGCCGCGGGCGAGTTCGGTGATCCCGGGCAGCACGGTCGGATCCTGCGGCCCGCCCACACCGCGGCGCAGGTTCTCGGCGGCGTGGCCGAGGTAGACGAGGTGTCCGCCGGGCCGCAGCCACCCGCCTGCGGCGTGCAGCACGGCCACGAGGTCGGCCATGCCGAGGTGGAGGAAGCCGATCACCACGAGGTCGACCTTCTCGGTCGGCTCCCACGCGGTGGCGTCGCCGACCACCCAGTCCACGCTTCCGGTGCGCCCCTCGTCGGAATCCTTGGCGCGGGCCTGCTCGATCGCGACCTCGGAGAAGTCCACGGCCTCGACCCGCCAGCCGTGCGCGGCGAGCCAGCGGGCGTGCCGGCCGTCGCCGCAGGCCAGGTCGATCGCGGTGCCCACGGTCAGGCCCGCGTCCTCGGCGGCCGTGACCTCGGCGACGATGCGGGCGGCCGGGGTGGTGCCCCAGGCGTCGGGCTGCGCGAGGTAGCGGGCGTTCCATTCGGCTGCGTCCACGTGGGCGTCCTTTCGGTGTGGGGTCGGGGCGGGCGGCGGGTCCGTGCCGGTGAGCCACCGGGGTGTTCGGTGTCGCCGGTGGACGTGTTCGGTATCGCCGTGGGGTTCCAGTCTCCTCCACAGGGCGTTGCCGGGCACGGCGTGGCGCTCACTTCGGCACCATTGATACCCGCAAGGGTATCCGCTAGTGCCCGTCGGCGTGAGATCGTGGGTGTTTAGCCGGAGGTGATCATGACCGAGAACTCAGACCGCGACGATGCGTCGTTCTTCTCCCGCGGCTGGGTCGTGGCGAGCCCGATGCTGGAGCGGCTCGGCCTGGCCCGGGCTCGTCGGCGCCTGGTCGCGGGGCTGAGAGGCACGGTGGTGGAGGTGGGCGCCGACAGCGGAGTGACCTTCGAGCACTACCCGCCGGAGGTGACCCGTGTCGTGGCGGTCGAGCCCGACCCGCACCTGCGCGCGTACGCCCGGCGACGCGCGGCCCGCACGGCCGGGGAGGCTGGTGCGGGGACGTCCATCGAGGTCGTGGACGCGGTGGCCGAGGCGCTCCCGCTCGCGGACGGCGAGGCCGACGCCGTGGTCTTCGGGCTGGTCCTGTGTACGGTTCCGGACGTGCCGGCCGCGCTCGCCGAGGCCCGGCGGGTCCTCCGGCGCGGCACGCAAGAGCGCCCCGGCGCCCAGGCTCGGCGCGGCCCGCAAGAGCGCCCCGACGCGGAGGATCGGCCCGGCGGCGAGATCCGCCTGCTCGAGCACGTGCGCGCGCCCGGTCGGCTGGGCCGGTTCGCCGACCGCATCGCGCCGGTGTGGGGCCACGTCGGCGGGGGCTGTCGGCCGAATCAGGACACCGAGGCGCTGCTCGCGGAAGCAGGCTTCGATGTCGCGGCCCTGCAGACGCGCCCGTTCCCGCCGGTCGTGCCGCTCATGCCGATGCTCACCGGGTCCTCCCAGCCCGTTGGGACTTACGCGCTCTGAATGTCACTGTGGCGCCCGGTTGCGCACCCGGATTGCTTCATTCCGGGTGCGCAAGCCTGCGGGGTGAGGCAGGCGACAGGGCGCGCACGTCCCCGGGGTGAGGCAGGCGACAGGGCGCGCACGCCGCGGGCGCGAGGCATGCCGGCCCCTGGGTCAGCGCGCCCGCACCTCACGCATGGGCGGCCGCTCGCCGGGCGCCACCCGGATCGACTCGGAGACGAACTCGCCGGTCTCGGCATCGCGCCGGTGGAGGGTCAGGGTGTCGCCGGGCTCGTCGTCGTCGCCAACACCGCCACCCACGCCATCACCGCCCCGCGCACCGCCACCCCAGGCCGCCCGCCCGTGCCGCCGGAGCCGCTCTAGCACGGCCAGGTGCTGGTGCATCGCCATCACGGACAGCGCCGAGTCGGGGGAGTTGCGGTGCACGCGCCGCCCGAGGTCGACCTGGGCGAGCGCGTCGAGACCGTACGCCTCGTAGAGGTCGATGAGGATCCCGATGTCCACCCCGTACGCGCCGGCGAACGGGATCGACTCCAGCGCCGCGCGGGTGCCCGCGTACTCGCCGCCGAGCGGCTGGATGAACCCGGTCAGCGCGGGCCAGTGGGTGGCCAGCAGCGGCCGCGCGACGAGCTCGGTGACGCGGCCCCCGCCCGCGGGCAGGACGGTGCGGCCGTCGTCGAGGGGCCGGTCGAAGGCGCCCTTGCAGAACACCACGCCCGGCTCGGTCAGCAACGGCCCGAGCAGCCCCACGGCGAAGTCGGTGTCGAACTCGCGCAGGTCGGAGTCGAGGAACACGACGATGTCGCCGTCAGTGGCGGCCAACGATTTCCACAACGCCTCGCCCTTGCCGGGCACGTCACCGAGGGCGGGGAGGATCTCGCCCTGCGCCACCACGCGGGCCCCGGCGCCGGCGGCCACCGCCGCGGTCGAGTCGGTGGAATGGGAGTCCACGACGACGAGCTCGTCGATCAACGGCACCCCGATCACCAGTTCGGTGCGCAGCGCCTCGACGATCAGTCCGACCGTCGTCTCCTCGTTCCGGGCCGGCAACACGACCGAGATACGGCGCCCGGCCTTGGCCGCCACGAGCTCGTCCGGGCGAAAATCGGCGACCCGGTAGGTCCGGCGCGTCGACCAGGCGCGAACCGGGTCGATCCGGTCCGCGAACGCCGTACGCGAGTTGTCGGTCACCTCCGCGATCCTGCCAGAGCGGGGGAGACCCGGCCGAGAGCGGGAGAACCCGTTCACCCCGGTGTGCCACGATGCAGTCATGGATTTCTCCCCGTCCCCCCGCGCCGCTGACCTCACCGCGGCGGTCCGGGAGTTCATCGCTACTCGGATCGCGCCGGTCGAGTCACAGATCCACGCGGACATCGCTCGTCGTCGCCTGGCGGGGGAGGACTCGTGGGCGGTCGACCCGCGCCTCACGGCGCTGCAGGCGGCAGCCCGGGCGGAGGGGCTGTGGAACCTCTTCCTGCCCGCCGGCCACGAGGGCCCCTACGCCGAGCGCTACGGCACCCGCGGCGGCGCCGGCCTGACGAACAGCGACTACGCCCCGGTCGCGGAGGAGATGGGCCGCTCGTTCCTGGCGCCGCTGGTGTTCAACTGCAACGCCCCGGACACCGGGAACATGGAGGTCCTGCTCAAGTACGGCTCGGCCGAGCAGAAGGATCGTTGGCTGGACCCGCTGCTGGCGGGCGAGATCCGCAGCGCGTTCCTCATGACCGAGCCCGAGGTCGCGTCCTCCGACGCCTCGACCATGGCCGCGACCGCCCGGATCTCCGGCGACGAGGTGGTCCTCGACGGCCACAAGTGGTGGTCCACGGGCGTCGGTCACCCGGACTGTCGGGTCGGGATCTTCATGGGCGTCACCGACCCCGACGCCCACCGCTACCTGCGTCATTCCATGGTCCTGGTGCCCATGGACGCCCCCGGCGTGACCGTGGAGCGGATGCTCACGGCGCAGGGGATGTTCGACGAGCCGCTGGGCCACGGCGAGGTGCGACTGGAGGGCGTGCGGCTGCCGGTCAGCAACATCATCGCCGGCCCGGGTCGCGCCGCCGAGATCGCGCAGGGCCGCCTCGGCCCCGGGCGCGTCCACCACTGCATGCGTCTCATCGGCCTGGCCGAGCTCGCGCTGGATTTGGCCTGCCGCCGGGCGTCGGAGCGGGTGGCGTTCGGCAAGCCGATCGTCAACCTGGGCGGCAACCGCGAGCGACTGGCCGAGGCGCGCATCGCGATCGACCAGGCGCGGCTGCTCGTCCAGCACGCCGCCTGGAAGCTCGACACCGAGGGGCAGGCCGCGGTCGAGGTAAGCGCCATCAAGGTCGCCGTTCCGCGCATGGCGCAGCAGGTCATCGACATGGCGATGCAGCTCCACGGCGGCGCCGGGATGAGCGACGATTTCCCGCTGGCCGGCGCGTACGCCACGGCGCGGGCGCTGCGGCTGGCGGACGGCCCGGACGAGGTCCACCTCGGCGTCGTCGCCCGTGCCCTGCTCGCCCCCTACCGCGACGCCGCCGCGGCGCGCACCACCGCCGAGGAGAGCCGATGAGCGCACGCGACCGCCAGACCTCACGTGACCACGACCCGGCGCTACGCCGGCGCGTCCCCGGCACGGGGGAGGTGCGCGGGGAGGATTCGTTCGACGTCGAGGCCGTGGCCGCGTGGTTGCGGTCGATCACCCCCGATGACCCGTCGGTGCTGGCCGGCGTGGATCTGGGCGACGACGACGACCCGGTCCTGCCGGAGGTGCGGCAATACACCGGGGGCGCCTCGAACCTGACCTACCTGCTGCGATACCCGGGCGCCGACCTGGTCCTGCGTCGCCCGCCGATCGGCACCAAGGCCCGGGGCGCGCACGACATGCGCCGGGAGCACCGGGTGCAGTCGGGGCTGCGGCCGGTGTACCCGCTGGTGCCGCGCATGGTCGGGTACTGCGACGACATGGCGGTCATCGGCTCCGAGTTCTACGTGATGGAGCGGATGGCGGGCACGATCCTGCGCAAGGATCTGCCGCGTGAGCTGCGGATGGACCGCGTCACCACCCGTCGGCTGTCCGAGGCGGCGGTGGACGCGCTCGTCGACCTGCACTCGGTGGACATCGCGGCGGCCGGGCTCGAGGAGCTCGACCGTGGCGAGGGCTACGTGCGGCGGCAGGTCGAGGGATGGTCCGCCCGCTACCGGCGGGCGCGCACCGCCGACGTGCCCGATTTTGCGCCGGTGATGAAGTGGCTGGAGGCCAACCAGCCCGAGGACTCCGGGCACTGCCTGATCCACAACGACTTTCGGTTCGACAATCTGGTGCTGGACCCCGACGACGTCACGACCGTCGTGGGCGTCCTGGACTGGGAGATGGCCACCGTGGGCGATCCGCTCATGGACCTGGGCGGCGCCCTGGCCTATTGGGTACAGGACGACGACGGCCCGGTGTTCAAGGCCTTCCGCCGTCAGCCCACCAACGCGGCGGGCATGCTCACCCGCCAGCAGGTGGTGGACCGGTACGCGCGGCTCGCGGGGATCACTATCACCGAGGAGCAGTGGCGGTTCTACGAGGTGTTCGGCCTGTTCCGGCTCGCGGTGATCGCGCAGCAGATCAACCACCGTTATTTCCACCGGCAGACCACCAACCCGGCGTTCCGGGCGTTCCGCCCGGCCGTGGGACTGCTCGAGCAGCGCTGCCTGCGCATCATCCGCACCGGGCACGGCGATCTCACGCCGGGCCGGATCGGGGTGCGCGACGTGCTGCCCGAGCTGCTGGCCGTGCCGCGGGTCGCGATCCCACTGGTCGCGGGCGGCGTGCACGACGTGCGCACCAGGGTGGGCGAGATCCTCGGCGCGATCACCGGCCACGACGGAACGGAGAATCGCTGATGGGTGCCATTCATCTCGTCCGCCACGGTCAGGCCTCCTTCGGTTCCGGCGACTATGACCGGCTGTCGGAGACCGGGCATCTGCAGGCGCGCCTGGCCGGCGAGGACATGGCCGCCCGCGGGCTACGGCCGGACGTGATCATCCACGGCGGGCTGCGCCGGCAGCGCGAGACCGCCGAGGGCATCCTGGCGGCGCTGCGCGAGCACGCGGGCTGGGACTGCCCTGTCGAGGTCGACGAGGGCTGGGCCGAGTACGACGCCGACGAGGTCCTCGAGGCCGCGCGCGTGGCCGGACTGTCGGCCGAGCACGGCACCCTCGACACCGCCGGCTCGTCCGCGGAGGCCAAGCAGGCCTTCCAGCGCCAGCTCGACGCCGCGCTCGGCCACTGGGCCGGGCTCGAGGCGTTCGCGCAGTACACGAGCACCACGACCGCCTCGCTCGCCGCTGCCGCGGACCGTTCGGGAACGGGGAGGACGACCGTCGTGGTGTCGTCGGCGGGCACGATCTCGCTGGCGGCCGCCGGTCTGTTGGCCGACAGCGAGGGCGTGGTGGGGCTGTGGACCCGGCTGCAGCGCGTGACCGTCAACACGGGCATCGCGCGCGTCGTGGTGGGCCGCGAGGGAATGAACTGCATCGCGGTCAACGAGCACCAGCACCTCGAGCGCGCGGCCGGCCCCGAGGACCCGCGCAGGCTCGTCACCCTGCGGTGACCCGGACCGCGAGCCGCCGGGTTGCGCGGGGCTGAGCCACGCGGTCGCCGATGCGGTGGTCCGCGTCACCGTATCGTGGGGCCAGGCGGCCGCGACAGCGGCTGTGACAGCTCTGACGAGGAGTCCCGATGCCCACGTTCCGCCGCGGCCACACCACGATCGCCTACACCGACACCGGCGTACCCGAGGGCCGCGAGGACGCCCCGGTGGTGTTCTTCGCCCACGGACTGTTGTTCTCGGGCTGGATGTTCCACCACCAGATCGAACATCTCCGGGCGGATTACCGCTGCGTGACCATCGATTTCCGGGGCCAGGGCAACTCGCCGCGGGCGCGGGGCGGGTACGACATGGACACGCTCGCCGTGGACGTGGCCGAGTTGCTGCGGCACCTGCAGATACCGGTGGTGAACTTCGTGGGGCTGTCGATGGGCGGTTTCGTCGGGATGCGGCTGGCGGCCCGGCAGCCGGAGTCTGTCCACACCCTCACCCTCATGGACACCGCCGCCACGGCCGAGGAGCCCGCCAACCGCAGTAGGTACAAGACGCTGGCGAAGGTGTACCGGCTCACCGGGGTCCGGCCGCTGCGGGCCCGGGTCGCGCCCATCATGTTGGCCCCGGGGAACATCGACGCCCCGTGGGTGGAAGACTGGCTGGCGGCGCTCGATCGGACGGACCGTGCGGGCCTGGCCAAGGCGATCGAGTCCGTCGCGGACCGCGACCCGTGTGAGGACGAGGCCGTCCGGGTCATCGCGCCGACCCTCATCATGGTCGGCGCCGAGGATGCCGCGACGCCCCCGGCCAAGTCGCGGCGGCTCGAGGATCTCATCGCCACGACGAGCTTCCACGAGATCCCCGGGGCGGGGCATTCGCCCAGCATGGAGCGCCCGGACGAGGTCAATGCCATCCTTTCGGCGTTCCTCTCCGAATACAACGCATAGCCATATAAAAGCGCCCCACTTCATGCGCGGACAAGGGAACTGATGACAGCGGATCAATCGTCGCCGGACACACCACCGACAGACCCGGCTGTGACCGGGTCCGACGCGCACGGCGCTGCCCGCGACAGCGGCTGGGTCGGTGTCCTTACCGGCCGGGTGACCGCCTGGGTGATGCTGCTGGTCATGTTGGTGGCCGCCGGTGCGGTGTTCGCGTTCGCGTCGTCCGGGTCCGCGTCCGAGGCGCCCAACACGCTGCCAGACGACGCCGAGGCCGCTCTTGTCTCGCAGATCCAGTCGGAGTTCCCCGACTCCGGTTCGGTTCCGGCGGTCCTGGTCGTGAGCCGGGCCGACGGCGGCGAGTTGGGGCCGCAGGGCATCGCCGCCGCGGTGGGTGCCGGCGAGCGGATGTCCGAGGTCGTGGGCGTCCCGGCCCAGGGGCCCATCCCGTCCGAGGACGGTGCGGCCGCCCTGATGCTCGTGCCGGTCGACTCCGAGATCCTGTCGGGCAGCGAGGGGAATGAGCTCGTCGCCGACATGCGCGCCGCTGTCTCGGACGGCCTCGACGACGGCGTGAGTGCGCAGCTCACCGGTGGTCCGGCCTTCGCCGCCGACACCGCAGCAGCGTTCGAGGGCGCCGACTTCCGGCTGTTGGCCGCCACCGCGCTGGTCGTGGCGGTGCTGCTCATCATCACCTACCGCTCCCCGGTGCTGTGGCTGGTCCCGCTGATCATCATCGGAATCGCCGACCGGGTCGCCTCGCTCGTCGTCGCCGCGCTCGGGGAGGCCATGGGCGTCACCGTCGACGGCTCGACGTCGGGCATCGTCTCCGTCCTCGTCTTCGGCGCCGGCACCAACTACGCGCTGCTCCTCGTCTCCCGCTACCGCGAGGAACTGCGTAAGAACGAGGACAGGCGCGGCGCACTGCGCGCCGCCTACCGCGGTGCCGTGCCCGCGATCCTGGCCAGCAACATCACCGTCGTCCTGGCTCTGCTCACCCTGCTGCTGGCGACCCTGCCCAACTACCGCTCGCTCGGTATCTCCGCGGCAGTCGGGCTGATCATCGCCGTGATCTTCGCGCTGGTCGCACTGCCTGCCGCGCTCGCCGTGTGCGGCCGGGGTCTTTTCTGGCCGTTCATCCCGCGCCCCGCCACTGGTGCCGCCACTCCCGCCGCCACGGGCTCCGCAGTGGGCTCCGCGGCGCGGGGTGAGCATGAGCAGCACGGCAAGCACGAACTGCACACGTCGACGACCCCCGTCGGCTTCGACGACGAGGTCCCGCCCGGGATCTGGGGCCGGATCGCCTCGCGTGTGGTCCGGCGGCCCGTCACCGTTCTGGTGTCGTGCGTGTTGCTGCTGGTCGTGCTGGCGTTCGGGCTCCTCGGCACGCGCGTGGGACTGAGTCAGACCGAGCAGTTCCGCACCGCGTCCGAGTCGGCTGCGGGACTGGAGACGGCGGCCGAGCACTACCCGGCCGGCGTCACCGACCCCGTCACGATCGTCACCCGTACGGGAACCGAGAGGCAGGTCCTCGAGGCCGTCCAGGACGTCACGGGTGTGGTCTCCGCTACCCCGTCGGGAGAATCCGGCACCGGGTGGAGCCGGGTGAACATCGTCCTGGACGCCGCCCCGGCCACCGAACGCTCGGAGGAGAGTGTGCTCGGCCTACGCGACGCCGTCGACACGGTGCCCGGTTCCGAGGCGCTCGTCGGTGGTTCGGTTGCCAAGGCGGTCGACACCTCCGAGGGCAACGTCCGCGACTTCACGCTGATCGCGCCGCTCATCCTGCTGGTGGTCTTCGTCGTCCTGATCCTCGTGCTGCGGTCCTTGATCGCCCCGTTGCTGGTGATGGCTGCCACGGTGTTGTCGTCGGTCGCCGCGCTCGGGCTCGGCACCTTCGTCACCACCCAGATCCTGGGCTTCCCCGGACTGGACGTCTCGGTGCCGCTGTACAGCTTCCTGTTCCTGGTGGCGCTGGGCGTGGACTATTCGATCTTCCTGACGATCCGCGCCCGGGAGGAGGCGGCCACCCACGCCACCCGCGAGGCCATGGTTCGTGCCGTCGCGCTGACCGGCGGCGTCATCACCTCCGCCGGCATCGTGCTGGCCTCGGTGTTCGTGGTGCTCGGTGTGCTGCCGCTCATCGTGCTCACCCAGGTCGGCGTGATCGTGGCGCTCGGTGTGCTGCTCGACACCTTCGTCGTTCGTACGCTCGTCGTCCCGGCACTGTTCACCCTGGTCGGGGACAAGGTCTGGTGGCCCGGTGATCCGCGGAGCGGCGCCGGCGCCCGTACCTCCCGGAATGCACACGACACCTCCGATTCCGCTCACGGCACCAACGCCACCCCCGCCGGTACCGCACAGGAGATCCACTCATGAATCCGCTCCGCGCTACCCGAATCCGCTCACTGATCACCATCTCGGTGATCGCGCCACTGCTCGCCGCCGGTCTCGGGGCCGCCCCGACCGCAGGCGCCCAGGACCTCACCGACGGAGGACGCCTGGGGGGCGGTTCCTCGCAACTGCTGCCCGACGGCGTCGCGCTCGGCTCCGTGGGGGGACCCGAGCTCAGCCAGGTCGACTCCGTCGACCTGGAGAGATATGCGGGTCAGTGGCATCAGGTGGCCGCCATCCCGCAGCCGTACACGCTGCAGTGCACCAACGACACCAAGGCCGAGTACGAGATCACCTCCCCCGGCACGGTGTCGGTCCGCAACACCTGCGGTTCGGCCGTCAGCTCCGATTCCGTGATCGAGGGTGCGGCCACCGTCCGCGACACCGACACCAACGCCTCGCTCCGGGTGAACTTCCCGATGGTTCCGTTCCAGGACGAGAACGGGCCCGTCAACTACCGGATCACCTATCTGGCCGACGACTACTCGGTGGCCATCGTGGGTGATCCCACCCGGTCTTCGGGATTCGTGCTCAGTCGTGAACCGGTGCTCGCTCCCGAGCAGTGGTCGACGGTGCGACAGGTGATCGAAAACCGGGGTTGGTGGTCGTGCGCCTTCCTCACCGTTCCAATGGCTGAAGGCCGCGGCGATGTGACGCCGCTGTGCCTGCTGCCCTGACGAGAGTGATGGGTGCGGTCCGATGAGCATCGACGTCAGCTGCACGGTTCCCGTGGCCCCGGCCGAGGCGTGGCGCTACCTCGCCGCGCCGGGCGCGCTGCGGCGGCTGTCCCCACCGTTCATGTCCTTGCGCCCGGTGCACGAGGCGGGATCGCTGCGCAACGGCGAGGCCGTACTCGAACCCCGAACCGCCCTGCCGGGACCGCTGGCCGCACGGTTCGGCCCCCGGTGGGTCGCGCGGCACGACCCCCAGGGTTTCGTCGACGGCGAGCGCTTCGTCGACCGCTGCGTGTCCGAGCCCTACGCCACGGCGACCGGCTGGGTGCACGTGCATACCGTGACCGCCGGACCGACCGGCACCGCCATGCTCGGCGATCGCGTCGAGGCCCGCGTCCCCGAGCCGATGCTGACGCGTGTGTTCGCCTACCGGTACCGCCAGATGGCCGCCGATCTGGCGACGATCGCGCAGTTCGGCTCGGCAGCGGCGCCGGCGGCGACGCCCCTGACCGTCGCGGTGACGGGTGCGTCTGGCCTTATCGGCACGGCGGTGACCGCGCTCCTCGGCGTCGCGGGGCACCGCGTCCTCCGGCTGACCCGCCCGGGCGGTGGCCTCAACGCCGGTAGAGACGACGCCGGGAGTCACGACGACGACAACGCCGTCGACCCCGCCCCCGCTCACCGGTCCGAGCGCGTCTGGGACCCGGCCGCTCCTGCGACTGATCTGCTCGACGGCGTCGACGTCCTGGTCCACCTGGCCGGCGCGTCGATCGCCGGTCGTTTC
Source organism: Dietzia aurantiaca (assembly GCF_021033825.1). Lineage (GTDB taxonomy): Bacteria > Actinomycetota > Actinomycetes > Mycobacteriales > Mycobacteriaceae > Dietzia > Dietzia aurantiaca. Next base: position 5,094 of record NZ_JAIFXZ010000003.1, on the reverse strand, counting down.
ACCGGCAGCCACCTGCGGAAGGTTCGCGACAGCCGGATCGACCCCACCCGCCGGCTGGCGGAACTCGTGGCCGCGCGCGACGGCGCCACCGCGATGGTGTGTGCGTCGGCCGTCGGCTTCTACGGCGCCGACCGCGGCGGGGAACCACTGTCCGAATCGGCGGCCAACGGGACCGGGCCGCTCGCCGCGATCGTCGCGGACTGGGAGCGCGCCTGCGAACCCGCCCGGCAGGCCGGTGCGCGCGTGGTGAACGTCCGGACCGGGCTCGTGCTCTCGGCGGCCGGCGGGATGCTGCCGCCGCTGGCGGCGATCACCCGGACCGGCCTGGGCGGTCGCCTCGGCTCCGGGCGGCAGTGGATGTCGTGGATCTCGCTCGACGACCTCACCGACATCTACCTGCGGGCGATCGTCGACCCGGCGCTCGCCGGTGTCGTCAACGGCACCGCGCCGGAGCCGGTCACCAACGCGGACTTCACGCGGGAACTCGGCGCTGTGCTGCATCGCCCGACGGTGGTCCCGGTGCCGGGGTGGGCACCCGGGCTGCTCCTCGGCACGCGAGGCGCTGACGAACTCGCGTTGGCGGATCAGCGGGTCCTGCCCCACGCCCTGACCGAACTCGATCATCACTTCCGCTACCCGCGACTGCGTGAGGCGCTGGAACACGAGCTGGGTGCGGAGAGCCTGCCCACCGCGCTGTAGCTGCGATTGGCGTGGATCGCTGCAGGATTCTCACCGGCGTGGGTCTCGCAGCTCCGCAGGATTCTCAGCGCTGCAGGATCATCGGGACGAGTACGCGTCGCGCGAGGCCACGGATCTCGTCCTCGGACTGCACGAGCGGCGGGCCGTCGGGCATCACGACCAGCGAGTGGAGGAACCGGCCGACGGCGCTGCCGACCTCGCGGGACAAGTCCTCGACCTCGGTGTCGCTCATCGCGCGGGTGTGGACGTCGGCGTCCCAGGTGTTGCGGACGAACTCCGCGACGATCTCGGTGATCGCGGCGAGCACCGAGTCGGACTGCCCGGCCAGCACAGCCATGGTCTCGATCTTGTCCACCTCGATGAGCCGGCGGACCAACTCGCTCTCGCGGATGTCGAACACCGTGCCCACGAGCAGATCCTCGACGTGCCGCACCGGGTCCCATTCCAGCGACTCGAACGACGTGAACCGGGCGTTGACGGACATCATCAACCGCTGTGCCTCGTGCGCGTAGATGGCCCGGAGCATCTGGTCGCGCGTCCCCAGCCGACGGTAGAGGGTCACCCGGGTCACGCCGGCCGCTCGTGCGATGACGTCCGTGCTCGACGCCTTGATCCCGCGCTCGGCGAGGACCGCACACGCCACCTCGATGATGCGGATGTCCTCCGCGTCATGAACGACAGCGGCGCCGCCGTCCGCATCCTCCGCAGACGTGCTGTCGGAGGATGCATCACCGGACGCTGTGCTGTCAGGCACTGCGTCGGCAGGGCGGTCGGCGCCGCGGCCAGTGTTACGTGTCACTCCCTCATGTTACGACCTGAGTGTGAGATGTGAGGCGTCACCTCGGAGCTCGTCGACGCTAGGGGTCAGCGGGGCTGCTCGCCCTCGACCGGGTAGGCGCTGTAACCGCTGGGCGAAGCCCCAGGCTGCGGGGCCTGCGGCCCGTCGATCGCGGGCGTGCTGGACTGTCCGGGCGCGGCCTGACCAGATGTAGAGGGGTCGGGTGCGGCCCCACCCTCGGATTCGGGAACCATGTCGAAGACGCCGGGTTTGGGCTTGCTCGCGCGGGTCTCCTCCTCGTCGACCGAGGTGGTGCCCTTCGCCGCGGCCTCCGCCATGGCGACGGATCGCGCGATCTCGGGATCGGTGGAGGTGTCGAACCACTCGTCCGGCGCGGACGGCAGATCCGCATCCGTGTCGACCTCGGAGGGCTCGTAGCGGAACACCCCGTCGTCGTCCTTCTTCGCGACGGCCTTGGCGAAGTTCTCCAGCGAGTCGCCGAACTGTGACGGGATCATCCACATGGTGGCGGCGTCGCCCTTGGCCATCTCCGGCAGGTTCTGCACGTACTGGTAGGCCAGCATCTCCGGCGTCGGCTTGGAGGCCTTGACCGCGGCGTTGACGCGGGCGATCGCGGCGGCCTGGCCCTCGGCGACGAGGTAGCGCGCCGCCCGCTCACCCTGGGCACGCAGCATGCGGGACTGGCGATCGGCCTCGGCCGAGAGGATGGCCGCCTGCTTGTTGCCCTCGGCGTCGAGGATCGCGGCCTGCTTGGCGCCCTGCGCGGTGGTGATCGCGGCCTCGCGCTGGCCCTCGGCGGTGAGGATGGTGGCGCGCTTCTCGCGGTCGGCGCGCATCTGCTTCTCCATCGAGTCCTGGATGGAGGGCGGCGGATCGATCGACCGCAGCTCGACGCGGGCCACACGCAGTCCCCAGCGACCCGTCTCGGAGTCGAGCACGCCACGCAGTTGCTTGTTGATCATGTCGCGGCTGGTGAGCGTCTGCTCGAGCGTCAGACCGCCGACGACGTTACGCAGTGTCGTGGTGGCCAGCTGCTCCACAGCGATGATGTAGTTGTTGATCTCGTAGACCGCCGACTTGGGGTCGGTGACCTGGAAGTAGACGACCGTGTCGATGCTCAGCGTGAGGTTGTCCTCGGTGATCATCGACTGCGGCGGGAAGGTGACGACCCGCTCGCGCAGGTCGACCTTGGCGCGCACCCGGTCGATGAACGGGATGATCAGCGTCAGCTGACCGCTGGCGGTTCGTTGGTAGCGACCGAGCCGCTCGATGACGGCGGCCTCCGCCTGGGGGATGAGCTTGACCGAGCTCACCACCACCGAGGCGATCAATATGACGATGACGGCAAGGAAGATCAATCCACCCATGGCATTCCTCTGGTTGTGTCGTGCGTGTCGGGTTTATTGGTCAGACCGATGCGGAGTCCGCGACGGTCCTAGAAGCCGCGCACGACGATGGCCGTGGCGCCCTCGATCTCATGCACGAGAATCTTGTCGCCCGCGGCGAACGTCTCGCCCTCGATGAGCGGCCGCGCCGTCCAGGTGTCCCCGGAGATCTCGATCAGTCCGCTCGAGGAGTCGATGGCTTCGACGACGGTTCCGTCCCGTCCGGTCAGCGCGGCGGTGTTGGTGTCGTGCTCCGGCAGTGCCGCGAGGAGACGACGTCGGACGACCGGGCGCACGGCGGCGAGCATGATGACGGAGACGAGGGCGAACGCCAGGGCCTGGCCCCAGATCGGGACGCCGAGGAACGCCGCGCCCGCGCCTCCGAGCGCCCCGGCGGCCAGCATGAGCAGAAACAGTTCGCCACCGGCCGCCTCTCCGGCGGCCAGTAGTACTGCTGCTCCGAGCCAGACCAGTCCTACGTGCATGTCACGAGACTACCGGCATCAGCTGCCCGGGAGGGCGGTCCCGAGGGCCGGATCTGGGCGGAGGAGGTCCGGATCGAGACCGGTGGCGGTCGGACTAGGCTCGTCCGCGTGTCGATACTCAAGAAGTTCGCGTGGCTCTCGGTGGCCACGGCGATCGTCACCATCGTGCTCAAGATGGCGGCCTGGTACGTCACCGGTTCGGTGGGCCTGCTCTCCGATGCCGCCGAGTCGGTGGTCAACCTGGTCGCCGCCCTCATCGCGGTCGGGGCGGTGACCGTCGCGGAGCGACCGGCCGACGACGACCACCAGTACGGGCACTCCAAGGCCGAGTACTTCTCGGCGGGCGTCGAGGGCGCGATGATCTTCATCGCCGCCGCGTTCATTCTCGTGGTGAGTGTCGAGCGCATCATCAATCCGGCCCCGTTGGAGTCCATGGGCGTCGGCCTGGCGATCTCGGTGGTCGCCGCGGTGATCAACGGGATCGTCGGGGCGGCGCTCGTGCGCGCCGGCACCACACACCGCTCGCCGACCCTCAAGGCGGACGGCAAGCACCTCATCACCGACGTGATCACCTCCGTCGGCGTGGTGGTGGGCCTGACGCTCGCGTGGCTCACCGGGTGGGAGATCCTCGACCCGCTGGTGGCGATCGGAGTGGGGCTGAACATCCTGTTCATCGGTTACAAGTTGGTGAAGGAATCCGGGATGGGGCTGATGGACGCCACCCTGCCGGAGGAGGACAACCGGGCGATTGAGGAGGTACTGGATCGCCATCGTGTGCCGGGTCGCGTCGACTTCCACGAGTTGCGCACCCGTGAGTCGGGCAAGTGGCGCTTCGTCGAGTTCCACGCCCTGGTGCCGGGGGACTGGAGCGTCGATCGCGGGCACGACCTGGTGGAGACGGTGGAGCAGGAAATCCACGCGGCCCTGCCGAACTCCCACATCGCCAGCCACCTCGAGCCGATCGAGGACGAGCGCGCCTACAACGACGTCCATCTCTGACCGGCCTGCGGGATAGGCCGCGGGCCGCGGGGCGCGGGCCGCGGGGCGCCGGCCAGGTCTGCCGCCCGCGCTGCCTGGTCGCGCAGGGCGCCGGCCGGGCCGGGTCTGCCGCTCGCGCTGTCGTCGCGTGGTCGCAAATCATGTTGGTGCCGGGCCCTGTTCTGGGAGAATGTGAGCGGGTCAGACCACTCGGCGAAATTCGGTACGCGCAAGTCGCGTAATCCGGCCCGATCCCGGTCGTATTCTTATCCGCGTGGCACATCCCATCATGTTCGACGCCGACGATCCGCTGCTCGCACGGCTGCGGGGCATCTGCATGGAGTTCCCGGACGCCGCGGAGAAGATCTCGCACGGCCGGGTGGTCTGGTTCACGACCAAGGTGTTCGCGGTCTACGGCGGCAAGGTCAAGGGCGACCACGCCGATCCGTTGCTCGACCGGGCCCTCCTCGTGCTTCCGGACCCGGCCGAGCGTCTGGCGCTGGACCAGGACGAGAGGTTCCACGTGCCCGCCTACTACGGCCCAGCCGGGTGGCTGGCCCTGCCGCTGGACGCCGGCGCCGTGGACTGGGACGAGGTGGCCGAGTTGGTCGAGTCCTCGTACCGCCAGACCGCGGGCGTCCGCCGGGTGGCGCGGCTGGACGAATCCCGCTGAGGGGCCCGGGCACGGCCTGACCGTCCCGGCCGTCCCGACCGACCCTGCAGGCGTGCGGTCAGCCGGCCGCCGACC
>NZ_JAIFXZ010000029.1 GCF_021033825.1 Dietzia aurantiaca | reverse complement strand
GCTAGCGCAGCGGCTGATCGACATTCTCGACGTTCTTGGCTTGGTCGCGGGTGCTAGTTCTCAAGTGGGCATAGGCTTGGATCTAACTTATGCCAATATATCTATCGATAGGTTCCGCGATACGCTTTCTTTGGAAAAGCTAACGGATCATCCGGACGCTCCAGAACTATTAAGACTTTTAGCTGATCAATTGGAGTACGAACGGGAGAGCTAAAGGGAACTTAGTCCGGTCCCACACTGGCCAAATCGGGAGCCTCCGACATCACTTCGCCATATCTACCCAGTCCTTGAACCCGGACGGGTCGTGGCGGCCCATGTTGGCGTGCTCGAACATGCCCCAGCCCTCGGCGCCGTTGCACCTCGCGCGTGCCACGTGGTCCACGACGTTGTACGGGAGCATCGCGGTGACGTCCGGGGAGGTCATGTCGTAGGACACGGACTCACTCCAGTCGCGGCCCATCCAGCGGCCGTGTGACCAGGCCGGGTCGCCCACGTAGCCCGAGCCCATGCTGAGCGGGATGCCGAGCAGGGTGTCGATCTCCAGCAGGAGCGGCTCGCCCAGGGGCGTGGTCAGGTGCACGCGCACATGTTCTGGGTGGCGGGCGCCGGCGCGGTAGTCGACCTCCATCCGCGGCCAGCCCAGCTGCTCGATGCGGCCGTCGGCGAACACCCGACTCGCGTGGTTGAGGCTGCGATGACCGTCGGGACTCTCCTGCAGGATGATCACCAGCGCGAAGTCGTCGAACCGCAGCGGGATGTACGTCCACCAGAAGCCCTCCCGCGGCTCCTCGGCGAAGCGTTCCTGCGGATCCGGCGCGCCACTGGGGCGGATGCCCCAGGATCGGTCGCGGGTGCCGAGCCACACGGCCGGGTCCACCACGAAGTCCTCGCCGTCGACGTTCAACATCCCCGACCAGCTCCCCACCTGCGCGAACCGGCTGGCATCCAACATCGTGCGCGGCCCGTCCATGAGGATGTGCCGCTCCTCGAGCACCGCCTCGAACGAGCCCTCCCACCGCAGATCCATGGACAGATCCTCGTGCTCGCACACCACCCGCAGCGACCGCAGTGGCTCGACTACCTCGATCCGGTAGCCGCCGACCACCGACTCGGTGGACCGGGACTCGAGAGCATCCGAGAACCGCACCGACCGCTGCGCATCTCCGTGGCGGACGGTGGCGAACGCGTCTATCACCCCGAGGTTCGGATACACCCCGAACCCGGTCACCAGGAACACCTCGCCCGAGCGGTCGTGGGCGTTGAAGTAGTTGCGGTCGTAGAAGTTCCGGTCACTCGTCGACACCTGCGCCATCGACAGCGGGGTCTGGTGAACGGGGAACTCGTCGAGCGGGGCGGGCTTCATCGGCAGGCCTTGTCGTCTGTGAGGAACCGGGGGCGATTCCACACTGGCCGACGGCACGACCGGCTGGCCCGGATTCGCTCAGATTGATTGCGGGAGCCGCGTGTCGATGCTGTGCAACGGCGGTCCGTTGCGGTGGGAGGGGTTACGCGCCGGCCCTGCTGTGGTGTACACATGTGACTACAGCGTATGTACACACTTGACTACAGTGACGGTG
>NZ_JAIFXZ010000028.1 GCF_021033825.1 Dietzia aurantiaca | reverse complement strand
GTGCTGGACCGTCGGCCGGCCCGAGTCGCCCTGCTCGCCGCCGCCGGGATCGCGATCCTCGGCGGTTCCGCGGTGCTCGGCTTCGTGGTGACACGCGGGGCCACGGGCGGCGCGGCGGAGGCGGCGGCCGGGGCGACGCCGGGGTGCGCGGAACTGGCCGAGGACGGGCGCGTGGTGGGCTCGGGCCCCGGATCGTTGGACAGCCCGACGGGCGCGGTGCTGGCGTTCGACCACGCCTATTACGTCGAGCGGTCCGCCGAGAAGGCGTTCGAGGCGGTCGCCCCGACGAGCCGGATGACCGAGGAGCAGCTGCGCACCGAGGGGATCGACCGGCTCGCGGAGGGGACCACCCACTGCTTGGAGCTGCGGGAACTCGCGCCCACGCTCCTCGAGGTGGACCTCACCGAGTTCCCGCCGGGGGCGGACCCGGTCCTCATCCGGCAGCGCGTCCGCGTGGCCGAGACCCCCGACGGCACGTGGGGCGTCGTCTCGATAACCCCGGCCGGCTGATCGGCGCGCCGGCGTGATCGACCCGGCCGGGCCGAGGAGTCAGGGACCGGTCTCGAGGTACTCCGGGCCGGGCGTGCGGCCAGCGGCCACGGCATCGAAGAAGCCCGTGGTCGTGGGCCCCCACACCAGGTAGGAGCCGACCGACCCGGAGGCCATGCCGTCGTGGGGGACCGTCACGGTCAGCGGGTCGGCGCTGAGCTTGCGCATGACCGAGGCGAGGTTCCAGATGTGGTCGCCGGTGTCCACGGTGACGGCCTCCGCGCCGGCGTCCAGCAGCGGCAGGGCGGTGAAGGGGTTGAGTACGTTGCCGGGCGTCATGACGGTCCGCATCAGCGATCCGAGGAACTGACGCTGGTTCCGCACACGCTGCAGGTCCTGCTCGGCGAACCCGTAGCGGGTGCGCACGAACCCGAGCGCCTGCGGCCCGGCCAGGATCTGGCACCCCGCGGCCAGGTCGAGTCCGGCGAACGGGTCGTTGATGGGCTCCTCGAGACAGATCTCCACCCCGCCGACGGCGTCGACGATGTCGGCGAATCCGCCGAACCCGATCTCCGCGTAGTGATCGATGCGCACCCCGGTCTGCTGCTCGAGGGTCTGGGCCAGCAGCGGCGGACCGCCGAACGTGTAGGCGGCGTTGAGCTTGTTCTCCCCGTAACCGGGGATGTCGACGAGCATGTCGCGCGGGAGCGAGATGAGCATCGTCCGATCGCCGTCCCGCGGGGTGTAGACCAACATCATCGTGTCGGTGCGCTTGCCGCCGGCGTCGGACTCCGACCCGGTGGACAGCTGCGCCTGCTGCTCCGGGGTCAGTCCTTCCCGGGAGTCGGTGCCCACGAGGAGCGTGACGGTGCCGGGCGTCTTCCCGCCGCGGCCGGGGTAGTTACCGAGGGCATCGATCCGCTGCAGCTTCGAATCCGCCCACAGCACCGTGACCACCCCGAGGGTGAGCACCACGGCGAGCAGCAGCCCGACGATTCCCAGCGGGCCGATGCGCCGCTTACGGGGCGTCCGGGCGGGGCGCTGCCGGCGCCTCGTCGTCGCCATGGGGGCGCCGGTACGCGGGTCACGGCCGCCGCGACGGCGACCACGGGGATCGACCGGCTGGCGGTACGGATCGCGCCCGTCGGCGCGGCGGTCTGACCGGCGCGGATCGGCGCGGGGGTCCCGGCGCTGCTGCGCGGCGTAGCGCGCGCGTTCCTCCGGCGGGAGCGGCTCCGGGTTCTGGCGGGGCTGGTAACCGGCGCGGTTCGGGTCGCGGGCCGCGTCCCCGCGCAGGGACCGGGTGCGGGGA
>NZ_JAIFXZ010000027.1 GCF_021033825.1 Dietzia aurantiaca | reverse complement strand
GAGAACCCCAACCCCTAACCGGGTTGGGGTTCTCGCCATTTCACCACCCCACCTCCAACCAACCCCACACCCCGCCACCACCAGCCCGCCAGCACCAGCCCGCCAGCCCCGGCCACTACCCACCACCCACCCCACCCACAGACACCGGGGGCGGCCCGGGTATCCCGACTCATCTTCGTCGGGGCGACGAGGATCCCAGCAGGTCGACGATGATCGATCGTGCAGCTACCGACCGCGCGCATTGGACGATTGCGGCCGAGCGTCTGAGCGGATACGCGTGGCTGATGGCCCACAGTGAGCAGCAGCGCCCTGATCTGGGGCTGCGCTGGGCTGGGTGGGGAGACGAAGCGCGACGCAGTACTGGGTGGCTGGGTGACCGAGATCGATTCCGGTGCGCCCAGCAGCAGGCCTGCCTGCGGATCGCTAGATGGCGGACAGCCCGTCGAGGCGAGTACCTCGGCGTGGGTGACGACGAGGCGGACGGTCATCCCGGCGGCAACGAGCTCGCCGGCGAGGATCTCTCCCCGCCGGCCGATTGGCGTGGTCAAGGTAGCCACGATCCGTCACCTGTCGTAGAGGGGACTCGAGTCGGAAGAACCAGTTCATCGTGTCTGAGTCGAACGGGATGTAGTCGACCTGGTTGAAGATGAGCGGCTACATAGGTGCTTGCTTCGCGGAGTTCGGCTTCGAGACGGGTAGCTGCGTGGCCTTCGAACTGCCCGGGGCAGCCGGTGGCGACCGCGTTGCGACCGGCTGTGTCCGCCAGGAGTGTGGGGAAGTCCTTTCGCACGTGCGGCTGCCGAACGTGCGAGTGGTGGTCGGCGTCTTGAACACCCTGGCGGCACAGACGACCGGGGCGGCTTTACTGCTCAAGCCGCTGCCTCTGAACCGAGGGGCACGATGCCGGCGATAGGCGATGTCGTACAGGTCGTCGTAGCCGCGTACCGCCGGTGCTAACAGCTCGAGGAACCGAGCCGGCTGCCGGTTACTCGCTGGCTCGATGTAGTCCATCGAGTCGAAACCGAGGGAGTTCTGGCGACACTGATCTGCACGCAAGGCCCGGCTATCTGGTCTGGTCAGCTGCTCGGAGAGCTCGGCGGGTGCGTCCGGGACCGGTGAATCTCCCACCCATCAGGATCGACCGGCCGAGGTACTTGTCAGGTTTATGCTCGATCCGACCCGTCGGGTCGACCCCGCGACACTCCGAACGTTGCGGCTGTACGCGCCACCGAGCACCGTTATCGCATGTGGCCGCGCGCTCCGTTCGGCGATCACGGTTGCCGGCATCGTCAGTCACCCGGCCTTAAAACCTCGGGATCCGGGGGTCCTTGATGTCGACCAGCGGTGCTCTATGCGCCCTTGGCTCTCGGGCGGCGCCGAGGACGCGAGCGCAGACCTCATCGTGCCATTCGCGATCCCCACGTTCTTGGAGCTCTCGTTGGTCGGAACGACTTAGCTGCCCGCGTGACCGACCAGTCGCGGTCGTCTTCTCGACTGCAATCACCCGCTCAGGGGAGGCGAGGGCTCAGTTTCCACCGGATGGGCCGGTGGCAGTCGAGTTCTGGCGATGACACCATCGCGCGGTCTCGGATAACTGCCTGTCATACGGTCAGCCGCAATGATCGTAGCCGCCTGGCCAGGAGGCTCTGGTGCCATTGCGGTGCGTTGGTATCGATGTGGAGATCGGCGTCATGTTCTAACAGGAAGTCGAGCGCTGTCCGCGATTCAAGTCGTGCGAGAGCGGCCCCTACGCAGAAGTGGATCCCGCGGCCGAAGCTCAGGTGCGCACCGTCGTCCCGACCCGGGAGAAACTCGTCAGGTCGGTTGAAGTGCTGTTCATCCCGGTTCGCGTGGCCCCAGAGCAGGAACAGACGAGAGCCCGCGGGCAGTCGTGTGCCGCCGAGCTCGGTCTCGCTGACCACATGGCGGTAGTGGCCAACGAAGGGCGCGTCGAGCCGGAGGACCTCTTCGATGAACCCGTCCCGCCGGGGCGGGTCGTCACGCATGGTCGCGAGATGCTCGGGGTGTTGGCCAAGACGCCACGCCAGGGAGCCCAGGTGGCCGACGGTTGATTCAATTCCGGCCACGATGAGCTGGACAAGGATGTGGGTTGCGACGTCGTGGTCGATGTCTGAGTTGTTAATCAGGCGTGCCAGGTCTCCGACAACGGTAGGGGGAAGGGCGACCCGGGCCCTGTGGAGCTCCTCATCGAGGAACGCCATGAATTGCCCGACACTGTTGACCGCGTCGTCCAGTTCATCCAGGGTCACCACCCCGTCGAGGATCGCGGAGCTGGCAAACGCCCAGGTGAGTAGTTGGTCTCGGCGGTGTTGGGGAACTCCGATGAGCTCGGCGACGACCGCCGCTGGGAGTTTCTCGGCAATCTCGGTAACCCAGTCAATTCCGTCGTCGTAGCTCTCCGCCCACAGTTGCCGAATGGTCTCGTCCACAAATGGTGCCCAGGCCCGCAGCTTTCGTGGCGTGAGTGACGGAAGGACTAGTTTGCGGTGGATTCGGTGGGTGTCTCCGTCGGCGGTAGCCAAGGCGTGGATGGGGGACCCGAGTCCGGCGACGGGAAACTCCGTAATGGCCCCGTGTTCGTCCATGACCATCGTGGCGGTGAGGTTGGACGAGAACTCCGCGGCCCGCGCGGTCACCTCGGCGATCAGGTCCCGGGACCGGACAAAGTAGAAGGTCGAGTCGCCGAGTCGCTCGATCGGCGGGCCCGGGTGTGTCGGCTCGAGACGGGTCATCATCTGCTGTGCGGTGGTCATAGCTGACAGACTCGCGCATCAGCGCGTGTACGTCGACGCCTCCGCCGACATCCGAGACGGCGCGCGCTGTCGTGCGCGCAGGGCGTTTCAAGCCGCCTCCGTATGCTGCGCCGACGTTGCGACAGCCTGGGCCGGGTGTCTCATAATGAGATATGACCGACGACTGGTTGCTGGGAGCAGCAAGGCACCGACACGCGCGCGATCGCCTGCTGGCCGTGGCCTCGTCCCTCATTGTTGAGAAGGGAATCGACGGGCTCGATGTCTCAGAACTCGCGCGCCGGGCACACTGCTCGCGAGCGACCGTCTACCGACACGTTAGAGGTAGGTCGGCGATCATTGAAGCGGTTCTCACACGGTCTTCGGCGCGGATCGTTGAGGAAGTTGCCGCGCACGTGGAGGGGCTCACGGGGCGGCGACGTGCTGTCGTCGCCTTGACGTCCGCGCTGGCGGCGGCCCGCCGAGATCGGATCGCATCACAGTTCTTCTCCTCCGGTAGTGCCGCGCAGTCCCAGACGCTCATCGAGTCGCAGACCGTAGCTGGTATCGCTACCGAGCTGATCGGTTTGAAGCAGCCGCCCGATGAGCACGCCCAGCTCGCGGTTCGAGTACTGCTCTCGTTCCTCTGGTGGCCCGCCAGTGAAGGAGAACAGATCCAGCTCGATCTCCTTGCCGACTTCCTGGCCCATCGCGGCCCGCAGCACTCGAGGTGATTGGTACTCCAGTCCGAGTTCCCGGCGCGGTCGTTGATGGCGTGCAGTCCTGATGAACCGGAGCCTGCTTTCGGGCCGGCGCTCGACGTCGGACCGGCGCTTCTGTTCAATCGAGGGGACCGGTTCTGCCGAGGTTCCAGATCCGAGCACGTGTAACAGGGCGATCGTATAGCGACGTTCATGGCTATTGACCTGGGGATTTGGTGTTGTGTTGGGGTGCGTGTAACTTTATCGGAGCCGCCAGGGAGCGGGGTTCGGGCCGAGAGGCT
>NZ_JAIFXZ010000026.1 GCF_021033825.1 Dietzia aurantiaca | reverse complement strand
TTGTGTTCGGCGGTGACCTACTCTCCCACACCCTCGCGAGTGCAGTACCATCGGCGCTGGCAGGCTTAGCTTCCGGGTTCGGAATGGGACCGGGCGTTTCCCTGCCGCTATGGCCGCCGTAACTCTGTGAAACAAGGCCCGGCCACACGTGTGTGTGGCGGGTGTGTTGTTTCAGATACTGCACAGTGGACGCGAACTTGTCTTTTTGAAAACTTGTTGTGTGTGTAAGCCCTCGGCCTATTAGTACCGGTCACCTCCACGCATTGCTGCGCTTCCAGTTCCGGCCTATCAACCCCATGGTCTGTGGGGGGCCTTAACCACGCGATGGTGGTGAGAAACCTCATCTTGGAACAGGCTTCCCGCTTAGATGCTTTCAGCGGTTATCCCTTCCGAACGTAGCTAACCAGCGATGCTCCTGGTGGAACAACTGGCACACCAGAGGTTCGTCCGTCCCGGTCCTCTCGTACTAGGGACAGCTTTCCGCAAGTTTCTTACGCGCGCGGCGGATAGAGACCGAACTGTCTCACGACGTTCTAAACCCAGCTCGCGTGCCGCTTTAATGGGCGAACAGCCCAACCCTTGGGACCTACTCCAGCCCCAGGATGCGACGAGCCGACATCGAGGTGCCAAACCATCCCGTCGATATGGACTCTTGGGGAAGATCAGCCTGTTATCCCCGGGGTACCTTTTATCCGTTGAGCGACACCGCTTCCACTTGCCGGTGCCGGATCACTAGTCCCGACTTTCGTCCCTGCTCGACGTGTCAGTCTCACAGTCAAGCTCCCTTGTGCACTTGCACTCAACACCTGATTGCCATCCAGGCTGAGGGAACCTTTGGGCGCCTCCGTTACTCTTTGGGAGGCAACCGCCCCAGTTAAACTACCCACCAGGCACTGTCCCTAACCCAGATCATGGGCCGAGGTTAGACGGTCAATACGATCAGAGTGGTATTTCAACAACGACTCCACACACACTGGCGTGCATGCTTCACAGTCTCCCACCTATCCTACACAAACCGAATCGAACGCCAATACCAAGCTATAGTAAAGGTCCCGGGGTCTTTTCGTCCTGCCGCGCGTAACGAGCATCTTTACTCGTAGTGCAATTTCGCCGAGTCTGTGGTCGAGACAGCAGAGAAGTCGTTACGCCATTCGTGCAGGTCGGAACTTACCCGACAAGGAATTTCGCTACCTTAGGATGGTTATAGTTACCACCGCCGTTTACTGGGGCTTAAATTCTCAGCTTCGCCTTGCGGCTAACCGGTCCTCTTAACCTTCCAGCACCGGGCAGGCGTCAGTCCGTATACATCGACTTACGTCTTCGCACGGACCTGTGTTTTTAGTAAACAGTCGCTTCTCTCTGGTCTCTGCGACCACCCCCAGCTCAGGCCGTCAAGACCGTCACCGGGCGTGGTCCCCCTTCTCCCTAAGTTACGGGGGCATTTTGCCGAGTTCCTTAACCACAGTTCTCTCGATCGCCTTGGTATTCTCTACCTGACCACCTGTGTTGGTTTGGGGTACGGGCCGTGTATGAACTCACTAGAGGCTTTTCTCGGCAGCATAGGATCACTGAATTCCCCACAACGGGTATGCATCAAGTCTCAGCCTTCATGCGACACGGATTTGCCTATGTCGCGGCCTACACTCTTACACCAGTACAACCACTGACTGGCCCAGCTACCTTCCTGCGTCACCCCATCGCTTGGCTACTACCAGATCAGGTCCCGCGCATCCACCTCACGACACCCCGAAGGGTGTTCCAGAGGATTCAGGGCGGTTAGTATCACTGATTCACCATGGGCGCGCATACACGGGTACGGGAATATCAACCCGTTGTCCATCGACTACGCCTGTCGGCCTCGCCTTAGGTCCCGACTCACCCTGGGCAGATTAGCTTGACCCAGGAACCCTTGGTCATCCGGCGGACGAGTTTCTCACTCGTCATTCGCTACTCATGCCTGCATTCTCACTCGTGTGGCCTCCACACCTGGATCACTCCGGCGCTTCTATGGCCACACGACGCTCCCCTACCCACCCACACACCTGCCCGGAGGAGGTTATTGTGTGAGTGCCGCGGCTTCGGCGGTGTACTTGAGCCCCGCTACATTGTCGGCGCAGGACCACTTGACCAGTGAGCTATTACGCACTCTTTCAAGGGTGGCTGCTTCTAAGCCAACCTCCTGGCTGTCTCAGCGATCCCACATCCTTTTCCACTTAGTACACGCTTAGGGGCCTTAGCCGGCGATCTGGGCTGTTTCCCTCTCGACTACGAAGCTTATCCCCCGCAGTCTCACTGCCGCACTCTCACACCTCGGCATTCGGAGTTTGGCTGACGTCAGTAACCTTGTAGGGCCCATCGGCCATCCAGTAGCTCTACCTCCGAGGTGAAACATGCGACGCTGCACCTAAATGCATTTCGGGGAGAACCAGCTATCACGGAGTTTGATTGGCCTTTCACCCCTACCCACAACTCATCCCCTCAGTTTTCAACCTAAGTGGGTTCGCGCCTCCACGACGTCTTACCGTCGCTTCACACTGGCCATGGGTAGATCACTCCGCTTCGGGTCTAGAGCATGCCACTCAAACGCCCTATTCGGACTCGCTTTCGCTACGGCTTCCCCACACGGGTTAACCTCGCGACATACCACTAACTCGCAGGCTCATTCTTCAAAAGGCACGCCATCAGCCCGAAAGCCTCTGACGGTTTGTAAGCACACGGTTTCAGGTACTATTTCACTCCCCTCCCGGGGTACTTTTCACCATTCCCTCACGGTACTAATCCGCTATCGGTCACCAAGAAGTATTTAGGCTTACCGGGTGGTCCCGGCAGATTCACAGCAGATTTCACGGGCCCGCTGCTACTTGGGTACACAAATCGCTCCGCCACAAGGCTTTCAGGTACGGGACTCTCACCCTCTCCGGCCGACCCTTCCAAGTCGTTCCCCTAACCCGCGATCAATCAGCGCCCGGTCCGGCAGAACCAAGGACATCATGCCCCACAACACCACACACGCAACCCCTGCCGGGTATCACACGCATGCGGTTTAGCCTCCTCCGCGTTCGCTCGCCGCTACTGACGGAATCACTGTTGTTTTCTCTTCCTGCGGGTACTGAGATGTTTCACTTCCCCGCGTTCCCTCCACGCACCCTATGTATTCAGATGCGGGTAACACGCCATCACGCGTGCTGGGTTTCCCCATTCGGACACCCTCGGATCACAGCTCGTTTGGCAGCTCCCCGAGGCTTATCGCAGCCTACTACGTCCTTCATCGGCTCTTGGTGCCAAGGCATCCACCGTGTGCTCTTACACACTTACATTCACAAAACAATTAAAGATGCTCGCGTCCACTGTGCAGTTCTCAAACAACACACACCAACCCCACCCACACCCGGGCCAACAGGCCACAAGCATCTCGGGAATCAGTGCCATCAGAAACAACCCGAACCCCCACAGGGGCTCGACGGTGTTGTTTCAGACACCCAACAGTGTGTTTCATCCGGACCACGCTCCCCCACACACGCCAGCCCTGAGCCGGCGCCCGATGAGATCAAGGCGAGTCCTACGCGATAGTGTTCCACCCAATTGAGCCACCTGGCGCACCACAGTCGGGCACGAACCAGACGCTAACTCTGACCACACCAAGGTGTGGTGAGTGCTCCTTAGAAAGGAGGTGATCCAGCCGCACCTTCCGGTACGGCTACCTTGTTACGACTTCGTCCCAATCGCCGATCCCACCTTCGACGGCTCCCTCCACAAGGGTTGGGCCACCGGCTTCGGGTGTTACCGACTTTCATGACGTGACGGGCGGTGTGTACAAGGCCCGGGAACGTATTCACCGCAGCGTTGCTGATCTGCGATTACTAGCGACTCCGACTTCATGGGGTCGAGTTGCAGACCCCAATCCGAACTGAGACCAGCTTTAAGGGATTCGCTCCACCTCACGGTATCGCAGCCCTCTGTACTAGCCATTGTAGCATGTGTGAAGCCCTAGACATAAGGGGCATGATGATTTGACGTCATCCCCACCTTCCTCCGAGTTGACCCCGGCAGTCTCTCACGAGTCCCCACCATTACGTGCTGGCAACATGAGACAGGGGTTGCGCTCGTTGCGGGACTTAACCCAACATCTCACGACACGAGCTGACGACAACCATGCACCACCTGTATACAAGCCACAAGGGAAACGACATCTCTGCCGTCGTCCTGTATATGTCAAGCCTAGGTAAGGTTCTTCGCGTTGCATCGAATTAATCCACATGCTCCGCCGCTTGTGCGGGCCCCCGTCAATTCCTTTGAGTTTTAGCCTTGCGGCCGTACTCCCCAGGCGGGGCGCTTAATGCGTTAGCTACGGCACGGAAGTCGTGGAAGACCCCCACACCTAGCGCCCACCGTTTACGGCATGGACTACCAGGGTATCTAATCCTGTTCGCTACCCATGCTTTCGCTCCTCAGCGTCAGTTACTACCCAGAGACCCGCCTTCGCCACCGGTGTTCCTCCTGATATCTGCGCATTTCACCGCTACACCAGGAATTCCAGTCTCCCCTGTAGTACTCAAGTCTGCCCGTATCGCCTGCACGCCCCCAGTTAAGCTGGAGGATTTCACAGACGACGTGACAAACCGCCTACGAGCTCTTTACGCCCAGTAATTCCGGACAACGCTCGCACCCTACGTATTACCGCGGCTGCTGGCACGTAGTTGGCCGGTGCTTCTTCTGCAGGTACCGTCACTTGCGCTTCGTCCCTACTGAAAGGGGTTTACAATCCGAAGACCGTCATCCCCCACGCGGCGTCGCTGCATCAGGCTTCCGCCCATTGTGCAATATTCCCCACTGCTGCCTCCCGTAGGAGTCTGGGCCGTGTCTCAGTCCCAGTGTGGCCGATCACCCTCTCAGGCCGGCTACCCGTCGTCGCCTTGGTAGGCCATTACCCCACCAACAAGCTGATAGGCCGCGGGCTCATCCTGCACCGAAAAACTTTCCAACCCCAGACCATGCGGCCAGAGCTCATATCCGGTATTAGACCCAGTTTCCCAGGCTTATCCCGAAGTGCAGGGCAGATTACCCACGTGTTACTCACCCGTTCGCCACTCGTGTACCCCCGAAAGGGCCTTACCGTTCGACTTGCATGTGTTAAGCACGCCGCCAGCGTTCGTCCTGAGCCAGGATCAAACTCTCCATAAAAGCTTCTCAGCACTACGAAAAGCACAATCCAAGCAAACAAACAAACCAAAAACTGGCTGTTGTAAAAAACGCGACCCCCACGACAGGGATGTGAAAGGGTCGCAACCAAACAAAAAATTTGGCACTATCACAAACAAAACACACTGTTGAGTTCTCAAACAACACCCACACACC
>NZ_JAIFXZ010000025.1 GCF_021033825.1 Dietzia aurantiaca | reverse complement strand
GCGGGATCGATCTTCTTCGGCATACAGCCATCCTCCTCGACTCGAAAAGGAGGCGGCGGGAAACCTGGGGCGGTTCACAACCACGTTCATTTCCCGCTGAGCGAGTGTGGTGCATGCCATACTGGACTGAAGCCAATTCAGTTTGGAGCGCGCCTGATATCGATGCTCGACCGCTCGTGGACCTTCTCCTTGCAGTGGGCAGGGCCAGGGGCGGGGGCGTACTCCGGGCGCGTCTCGACACTTGGAGGATCGAGTGCACGTTCGTACATACGACTTTGAGGGGCTGCCTCAGCATCGGGATTCGTCATCGATGGACCTCGTGCCTTGTGGGCAGCCCCAAGCCGAGAAACTGATCGAGAATCTCGCGTTTGACGCCACCATCTGGGGGCTCCCAGCGGTGCTCCAATATGCCCAGCTCAGTGACTTTGTCTGGAATCGCTCCGTGGGGGGCGGCGAGCGGATCAACGTCTTCGACCATCGGCGGGGCCTCGCGGGGCCTGAGTTCTCCGAGTTCCGTGTACCGAACGTCGATACCTTGTACTCCAATGGCTGGATCTCATTGTCGGCCGGTCCGGTGGAACTGCGGGTACCGGACGTGGGGGAGAAGTACTACACGGTTAATCTGTTCGACACCTTCGGGAACGCGTCGAACGTGAGCAGCAGGACCTTCGGCAATGGGCCGGGGCGGGTCGTGCTCTGCACGGCCGAGCAGGCGCACGAACTCCCAGCGGATCGTCGTGCCGAAGCCATGATTATGGCGACCCCCATCGTATGGGCGCTGCTCCGCGTGCAGGTTGCCGGGGCGGACGGCGTGGAGGAGGCGGACCGGCTTCGAAAGTCGTTCGAGCTACACGCGCCCGCAGCGTCTGCCGGGGCCGACCAGATCCGTCAGGTGGACAGTGAACTCGTCGAAGCGCAGTGGGCCGAGTTCGCCAAGACCCTCGACGCGGTGATCGAGCTCGCGGGCGTCCCAGCCAGGGAAGAGGGGCTGGTCGCCAGGTATCGGACGCTCGGCATCGGGCCGGGCTCGGTGCCGCTGGACGCTGACCTCCGGGATGCCGCTCAGCGGGGCTTCGACGCCGCGATGGAGGTCGTTCGCGAAAGCCGATCTCAGCTCGGCAGACCCCTGGGCACCGGTTGGACCAAGGTGAAGGACAAGGGAAGCCACGGTATGAACTTCGTCGCCCGTGCGGTCATGAACAACGTCGGGCTGGGCGCGAACGTCGTGGAAGAGAATGCGTCCTTCAACGCGTACTTCGACGCCGCCGGCGCTCAACTCGACGGCCGCAACGGCGCATACGAGCTCGTTCTGAACGAGGAGCCGCCAGTGCGCTACTTCTGGTCGCTCACCCTGTACGAGGCCGACAGTGGACGCGTCTACGGCAACGCGTGGGGCCGCTACTCGGTCGGGAGTGAATCAGGGATCCACCCCGGCCCGAACGGCGAAGTGCGTATTTCGATTGATCCCACGTTTGATTCGAAAGAAGTCGAGGGGTCGCCGCACGTGCTGCCGGCGCCTGAGGGGCCTTTCTTCGTGGTGATCCGGAACTACGGCCCGGCCCCGCGACTGGCGGAAGGCGGCTGGCAACCGGGAGCGATCGAACTGATCCACGACGCCGCAGCGGCCGAGAAGTGAGCTCGGACGCGGCGGGAGCCTATGAGTCGCTGGTGATCTGGGGTTATCCGCTCGTCAGATTCCTCGAACTCCGGGAGAAGATGACGCAGGCGCCCGTGGAAACCGACAGGGCGGCAGCTCGCTCGGCCGCCGCTTCGCTCGGGAGGTTCGGCCATCAGAAGCTGCTGTCAGATCCGAGCTATCGGGTGGGCGTCGCTCCGAACGTCGACACGTTGTACAGCGTGGCCTGGGTCGACCTCGCCGACGGGGATCTGGTCCTCGACACCCCGGACTTCGACGACCGCTACTACGCCTTTCAGTTCGGATACTTCGACACGAGCTGTCACACGGTGGGACAGCGAACCCATGGCGGCAGCCTCGGGCCCGTAACAATCCGCTGGTGTCAGACAGCGGCGGAATCGCGGGTCGACACCACTGGCACCGGAATCGAACTCTCGTGTAACTCGAGGTTCCTCATGATCGCGGGACGGATCATGGTCGACTCCGCTTCGGCGGACGATATGAGCCGCGTGCACGCCCTCCAGGAGGAGATCGGGCTCACTAGGATCTCGGAAGTGTGCGATGCCAATCCCGCGTTGCGCGGGGGTTCGCCCGAAGCGCTCGAGGCCGGAGCCGGACCGGGGCGGAGGTTCTTCGACACTCTGTCGCAGATGCTGTCGGATATCCCGGACCGGGCCCTGGATCCAGGAACCACGGACCTGCTCCGGGCGGCCGGGTGGCAGCCGGGCGGCGCGATCGGCCGAGGCGCCGCTGACAGTGAGCTGGACGATGCCGTTGCACGGGGGCTCGCGGCCATCCGGCGGGGGATCGCGGCTGTCGGCGACGTCCGTAACGGGTGGATGATCAACTACCGTGGGGTCGACTTCGGCTCCGACTGGCTCTTGCGGGCGTCAGTGGCGATGGCGCAGATCTACATCAACCCCGCCGAAGAGGCGCTCTATCCGGTGTTGGAGCGGGATGCGGTGGGGGATGCACTCGACGGCCGGCACGTATACCGGCTCCACTTTCCGCACGGCGAACTGCCGCCGGTGGAGTTCTTCTGGTCGTTGACCATGTATCACGCCGAAGGATTTCTGGTCGAGAACGCCATCTCGCGTTACGCCATCGGTGACCGGAGCGAGTACCTCCGGTACGGAAGCGACGGATCGCTCGATGTGGTGATCTCCCACGACCAACCCGCCCGGGGGCAAGGCAACTGGCTTCCGGCACCGCCGGGCGAGTTCAGGTTGATGCTGCGACTCTATGGGCCGACTCCGAGTGTCCTGCAGGGGCAGTGGAGACCGCCTGCACTGGTGCGGCTGTAATGGCGCGTTCTGCGGTACTCAGTTTCTTCAATCTCCTTCCGTCGATGTGATCTGTGCCATATTGTTGAGTTGAACTAAGTTCACTTCGCCGAGCTTGGCGGAGTCGTCTCCGGAGAGGACCTCAGTGAGAGCAATGAGAGCGAGAACAGCGCTGGCAGGCGGAGCGGCGCTTGCCCTGATCCTTGCGGGCTGCAGCGGGAGCGAGGGAACCCAGACGGAGCTCGCCGGCTCCTGGGACGAGATCGTGGCGGCGGCGAACGACGAGGGGACGGTCACCCTGTACTCGACGCATTCGCCGACCAACCTCGAGGCGCTCAAGACCGCCTTCGAGGCTGAGTACCCGGACATCACGCTGGAGTACGTGCGCGGTACCGATGCCGACATTCTCCCGAAGATCGAGGTCGAGAATCAGACAGGCACCGGCGTCGCTGATGTGCACATGACAACGGACGCGGGTTGGATTAGCCGCAGTCTGGATAATCCCGACTTCTCGATGGAGGTCGTTGCCCCGAACCTGGACAATCCCGACTTCCAATCGGACAACAGCGTGATCGACGACAAGTTCTTCGTCACCAGCGCCACCGTGTTCGGTCTCGGCTGGAATACCGACAGTGTTCCCGACGGTCTGTCCACTCCCGATGACGTGATCGACCCGAAGTTCGCCGGCAAGGTCGGAGTGCAGAACCCGAACGGTATCGCGACGTATGTCGACATGTACCAGACGATCGATGCGGATTACGGCGACGGCTTCGTCGAGCGTCTGGCCGAGGCGAGCCCGCGGATCTATGCCAGCAACGTGGCCGTCACCCAGGCGCTGGCCTCCGGGGAGATCTGGGCGGCCCCGATGGCCGGCAGCACGGTACTGACGGAGAAGGCGAAGGGGGCGCCGGTCGACTTCACACTCCCAGACAAGCCCTTCGGCGTCCCGTGGTACACCCACATCCTCGGATCGGCGCCGAGCCCGAACGCCGCGCAAGTGCTGTCCAACTTCCTCATCTCGCAGGCAGGGCAAGAGGCGATCTCCGCTGACTTCGTGGCGGCCCTGCCGGACATCCCGGGGGCCAGCGCCGTCGATGGGACTACCGTCACGGCCCAGGAGTTCGGACTCGCCGACCAGGAGGGACTGGACCCCGAGTCTGTCGCCGCGTACCAGGCCGAGTGGGAAGCCCAGTTCATGGGATAGCCGCGCGCCAGAACGACGAATAGCTGCCGACCCGTTGGCCTCCCAGGAGAGGACAACGGGTCGCATGCTTCTCGTCGGTGGGCCCGCCTGCCGGCCGGTTCAGGGCTGGGTTGTGTAGGCGCCGTCGAACAGCATGACCCCCGACGACGTGGGCGAGATTCCCTTCACTGCCTCGTCCACCGCCACGAACTCCTCGGCATTGGCAAAGATCGTGAACGGCATGACCTGGTTGTGGATCTCCTGGAACCGGTTGAGCGCCGCAATCTGCTCGTCCAGGCCTGTGGCGGTCTTGAGGTTGCGTCCCGCTTCGGTGAGTTCGGCATTGTCGACGCCACTGTTGTTGGTGGGCCCGCCGGGTGTGACGTAGGCGGTGAAGCTCGCCGAGGGATCAGCGTCGGAGGGGTTGAGGCCGCCGATGGTCATCTCGTAGTCGTGCCCGAACAGGCGCGCGGCCTGCTGCGACTGGGGGACGTTCTCGAGGGTGACGTTGAATCCCACGGCATCGAGCATCGCCTTGATGATCACGCCGGTCTCGATGTTCTCGGGGCTGGTGTTGGTCAGCAGCGTCACATCGCCATTCCAGTCGCCCTCCGCCTTGAGCTCCTCGACCAGCTCGGAAGCGAGCTCGGCGTCGTACTCGGGGCCCTGCTGCCCGTCGTAGAAGCGGGACGACTCGGCCAGTAGTGCCGAGGTCGGCTGGCCGAGGCCGCCGGTGAGCCGGTCGTTGATCAGGTCCCTGTCGAGCGCGTGTGCCACGGCCTTGCGCGCCCGCTCGTCGGTGAAGACGCCGTCGTAACCCGCCGCACCGTTGTTCATGACGATCGCGCGACCGGAACTGATCTCGCTGAGGAATCCCTGCTCATCGGCCTGCGTGGCGTCGTTGATGAATTGCGCGCCTCGCAGATACCCCACCTGGATCTCGCCGTTCTGGAACGACTCGAGGGTCGCCTGGGACCCGGGGATCGAGATGAAGCGCAGGGTGGGGCAGACCGGGCCGCCGTAGTACGTGGGGTTCGGCTCCAGGACGACTTCCTGGCCGGGGGTGTTGCTGGCCATGACAAACGCGCCGGCGCCGATCGGGTTCTCGGCCCACTCCTCGGCACCGACTTCGGTGTACGCCTCCTCGGGGATCACCTCGCCGGCGGAGCGGGTCAGTGCGAAGGGGAAGCCCGCCCACGGCTCACCCAGGACGAACTCCACGGTCAGCGGGTCGAGGACGCGGACGGTCTCGATCTCGTCGACATCCGTCTTGGCCGTTGACCCCGTCGCGGGGTCTTTGTGGAGGTCAACGGTGAATTTCACATCGTCCGCGGTGAGCGGATCGCCGTTGGAGAACGTCACGCCGTCCCTGAGCTTCAGGGTCCACACAGTGTTGTCCTCATTCGGCTCGAGCGACTCGGCGAGCTTGGGTTCGAACTCCGCCGTTTCCGGGTTCCAGCGCATGAGTCGGTCGTAGATCGCGGCGGACTGCGCGCCGCCTCGCAGTCCGTAGTGGCCCTGGCCGGGAGAGAACGAGGGCAGCATGACGTACTCGCCCATGGTGATGGTGCCGCCGGCCATGTCCTCGGTGCAGCGGCTCGTCTCGTCCGGAGTACGTACGTCACCGCCCGAGGCCGACACGGCGTCGCGTCCGTCGCCGCCACACGCGGTGAGGGTCAGCGTGGCGGCGGCCAGAACCGCGAGGGCGAGCTTGTTCACATTGCCTCCAGAAACAGGGCGAAGCGCTGACACACGGCCGACGATGCTCAGAGGAGCTCGTCCTTAACAGCGGACGTTACTTCGTGTTGACACGTGTATTCGCGGCTTTCGCCGATTCACGCGGCGCTGCCCGCCCGCGGGGTGGTGGAGCGGTCCCGTCGATCGCGCGGTAGTAACAGGTACGGGTGCCGGGTCCGATATACCGTGCAGGACAACAGATCCCGATCGTGAGGAGTAATGATGTTCCCTGAAGGCTCCCTTGAGAACCCGCTGCGTTACCTTTTCGGCCCCGGGCCGGACGAGCCGATGTGCTTGGCGCTGACCCCGGAGTGCATGGGTTTGCTGCCCTTCCTCGCTTCCCGGTTCAGCTTCGGTTCCTGAACCCGGTGAACTGACGCACCGCATCGGCCGTCCACAGGAGTAAATGGGTCAGGAGTAGCGGTGCGATGAGGACCAGCGCGCCCCAGCCCGTGGCTGCAACTGCGACCCAGTGCCCCCACCACGACCAGAGGTCACAGAAGTAGTCCGGAAGACGTGACAGTCTTTCTCTCATCGTCGACCCAGCCCCGGAGCGGGGCGCGTCGTCGTGGCGCCGCGCGAGATCCACGTCGGTGAAGAACTCGGACGCCTCGGAGGCGGTAGTGGCTACGCGAAACTGCGCGGGGGGAGGAGAGTGCGGAACCGAGTACATGTATGGGATTCGACGCCGCGAGTGCATCGGATGGCAATGCCCGGCTCTGAACTGTGGAGGAAGTTCGTGTCATTGACTCGCCGTCTGATCGTTCCCACCGTCGTGGCCCTCATCCCGTTGGGCCTGGCCGCCTGCGGCTCGAACGGATCGGGGTCAACGGCGACCACGGTGACGGAGACGACGACCGCAGCGGCGGCTCCGCAGGTCGCCGATGGCGGGGCCCCTGAGGCAGATCAGGCGCCCGGAACAGGCGCGGAACCCCCGGACAACGAGGCCATGCTCGAAGTGACCGTCCGCGGGGACCAGGGCGTCCTCGGGCTCCAGTACTCCGGTTCCGTTCCAGCCGGTTCGCCGGGACCTGCGAGCAACAAACTCATCACCGGGCCGGGCGGGTGCTTCGCGGTTGTCGGTGCCGGAGCACCTCAACTGGCGATCTTCCCGTCCGACGCCACGTTCGTGCTGCAGAACGGCAAGCCGTCCGTGACGGTCGACGGGGCCGAGCACCCCGTGGGCCGCGAGCTCACCTTCGACACGACCGTGGTGCCCGTCCAGCAGGTGGCTGGTCTGCCAGAGCGGTGCACCCGTGGTGCGGCGGACACGGTGCTGGTGGTGCTCTGACCTCACGACTCCGGAAGAGTCAGCTCGCCATCCGATCGGGGCGGACATCACCTGACCGCCGCAGCACCGCCTGTCCCACCCCGGCCAGCAGGCTTCCGATGATCAATACGCCCGCGCTCACACCGGCCAGGTGCCTGACCGTGGGCGGGTCCGGTGCGCCCATCTGCGAGGCGGACCAGTAGAGCAACGCCCAACTCGCCGCGATGAGCCACACACCGGCAGCCCAGGCCGGGCGGTGTGGCCGAGAGGTAGGTCTGCCCGGCCACACCAGGCCGTCCGGGGCCCGGTCGGTCCAGAGGCTCGCCGCCCACAGCAGAACCGTGGTGAGTGCGGCGAGGATCGCGGCCCATTTCGCTCCTGGCACCAGCGCGGCAGAAAGCAGGAATCCGGCCGCCAGCGCGGCCAGCGCGAGGAGCGCCACGCTCCAGGCGACGCCTGCCGCGCGCCACAGCGGATCGTGGTCACTGCGCAGTGACCACCAGCCGCGGCGCAGGCCCGCCGTCACCAGGACCACCACGATCACCGTGCCCACAAGCGCAGAGACCAGCAGCCACACCTGGGTTATCGCGGAAGCGGGATTCACGGACTCACCTTCTTCAGCGTCATCGTGGTGACCGAGTGCGCGGGGAACACCCGTCGGGGGGTGTCCGCATCAAAGGACAGGGTGTCGGTCACGATGCCTACATCGGTCACCGAGTCGAAGTGTGGGGCGTCGAGGGTGGCGACCTCGCCCCTTCGGTACCCGTCCGGGAGGGTGAGTTCGGCCTCCACATCCCGCTCGAGGTCGCGGTTGACCACGGTCAGGGTCAGGTCGTCGCCGGTCCGGGTGGCCAGGGTGACCAGCGCCCCGTACTGCCCGGCCGCGGAGACGCGACGGGGACCGTTCTCGACCGTCGACTCCAGCACCTCCTGGCCGGCCAGCGGCGAGAGCATCTGCAGAACCAGCGCGGTGGGGGACGGAGCGAAACCCGGCGAGGAGCTGAATATGGCCACATTGCGCGAACCGAGATTGGTGGACGTCGAGTCCCCGTTGTGATCGTCAGGCACATCGACCAGAGAGTGCTTCAGCGCCGCCGGGATGCCACCCTCGGCGAACGCGGCGAGCTGGGTGGCCACGTAGAGCGCTGGACTCACCGACGTCAGGTAGTCCCCGCCCGGCTCCTCCCAGGTCTGGAAGCCAGGGACCGGCGACGCGCCGTATTCACTGACAAGCAGCGGGATGTCGCGCCCCGCTGTGCGCCGGATCTCGGCCTGTTCCCGGGCGACGTGCGCGGCCTGCCAGTCGCTGCCCATCATCACGTGGTCGTGGGTCTGGGCGGCGTTCATCGGGGAGACGATCCAGGTGTAGGGGTGCGAGACCTGGCAGTCGAACGCCGGGTCTTGCCCGATCGCCTCGAGGAACGGGCCGCCCTGGTAGCTCGAACAGACGCGGATGTCGGGGTCCGCCTCCTTCATGGCGCGGACGAAGTCCACGTATCCGGCGTGCGGACCACTGGTGTAGCTCACCGTCAGTCGGGACCCCTCCGGTGGGACGGAGCCGTGGACGCCGTCGCCGAAGCGAACTTCGCCGGTTTCGAGGTCCAGGGTGTAGACGGTGTCGTCCGGTCCCGCACCGTCCAGGGTGGGAACCCGTCTCCACACGTCGCCGTCCACCACCACTCGCGGATCAGGGGCGACCGGAGCGTAGGGCACCTGGCGGACCTGGCCGGGGGAGCCGTCGCTGATCTGGGCGTCCGTGCGCCGATCGCAGTCGGTGGTCAGCGGCTGATCGGTGAACTCGGTCGTCCCGCCGTAGGCGTACTTGTGGGCGCGCTCGGGGTGCTCGGTGGGCAGGATCGTGGGATCCTGCTCCATCCAGTACGCCTGGTCGCCCACGTCGGGTTCGTTGCCGACCTCCCACCACGTCACCCCGTACGGCTCGGGGTGGCCGTGCTCGGCCCGCAGGTCCGCCCAGGGGCTGGTGCCGACGGGGGCGTTCATGTAGCTCACCCAGTCCGCCGCCTCCTGCGGGGTAGCGGTGGCGAAGTTCACCACCATCGTGGTCTCGGCGCCCATCTGCTCGACCAGCGCCATGTGCTCGTCGGGCCCGATGTTGCTGTCCAGCGGGGCTCCGTCGCCGCCGCCGGTCTGGCAGCCGCGGTCCTCACGCGGCCCGATCGCACGATTCCACCGGAAGGTGTTGGCCACCGTGCCGCCGGGGTAGCGCAGCATGCTTATCCCGGCGGACTGTGCGCTGGCGACCAGCCCCTGCTGCGGCTCGCCGCCGGGGGTGAACGAGCCGAACGCGTCGAACGGGTACCGGTGGTTGGCGCCGAAGAGCCCCTCGGAGACCACCTGGCCGGTGGGTTCCGCGCCCACGACGATTCTGGTCTGCCGGACGCCCGAGTACACGAGGGCCGCCGCGGCAACAACGGTGATGAGAACGACGACGACGGCAACCACGGTTGATCGCCTCTGATGCATACCGGACATCGTTGCACTGATCGGACGTCCAAGAGTCGAATCCGATAGTCCACATTCTGTGCGGTGGGAGCGATGGACGGTGTCGTCGTCGTCCCCCTTCGCGTCCCGACGCCCGGGCTGTCACCCGGCACTCCACCTGACCCACTGGCTAGGTCTCACCCCCGGCGGTACCTAGCCCCGCGGTGGGAGTCGGGTAGGCGATCACCGTGGCCGAACATGCGGGCTCGTAGAGTGCCGGGTTCCGCGTCCAGCGGATACCGTCCCCGGCGCTGCAGCTCGGGCACGAGATGCTCAATGACGTCCTCCCAGGTGCCGGGATTGAGCGCGTAGGCCAGGTTGAAGCCGTCGACATCGGTGTCCGCCATGTAGCTCTCCAGGGCGTCGGCCACGGTGACCGCCGAGCCCACCACCACCGGTCCGCCCGTCGCGTTGAACCGGGCGCTGTCACGCAACGTCCAGCGTCCGTCGGCGTCCGAGGCCCCCGACAGGCTCGACACAGTGGTCTGAATGGCTTCAGTTGCGACCGGGTCCATGGGAGCGTCGAGATCCTGTCGGGATAGATCAACTCCGGACCATCCCGAGTTGAGCACCAGATTTCCCGTCTCGGAGGCGTAGGAGAAGATGTCACGGTACTTCTCGGCGGCCGCCTCATCGGTCTGATCCACAACGATCGTGAGCAGCGCGTACACGCGTGCGGCATCCCGGCCCCGCCCGGCGGACTCCAGCCTCTCGCGGATCCGGCTGACCTGGTCACTGGTCTGGGCGATGGTCGGGGAGGCCACGAAAATCGCCTCCGCGTGCTCGGTGGCGAAGCGGATCCCCCTCTCGGAGGCGCCGGCCTGATAGATGACCGGGGTCCGCTGGGGAGAAGGCTCGGACAGGTGAACTCCCGGAACGGTGAAGTACGTTCCCTCGTGGCGGATCGGGTGGACCTTTGTCGGATCGACAAACATGTCACTCTCCGCATCGAGCACCACGGCGTCGTCGTCCCACGAGGCCTCCCACAGCTTGTAGAGCACCTCCACGTATTCGTCCGCGCGGTCGTACCTCTCGTCATGGGTGAGCTGGTCGCTCTCGCCGAGGTTCTGCGCTGCGCTCTTGAGGTATCCGGTCACCACGTTCCATCCCACCCGGCCCCGGGTGAGGTGGTCCAGTGTCGACATTCGCCGGGCGAAGGTGTACGGGTGTTCAGCGGAGGTGCTCGCGGTGATGCCGAACCCGAGGTTCTGTGTCACTGCGGCCATTGCGCTGACCAGCATCATCGGATCGTTCATCGGGATCTTTGCCGCGGTCCGTAGGGCGGCATCGGCGCTACCGCCGTAGACGTCGTACGGGCCCAGGGCGTCGGCGAGGAAGATGCCGTCGAACAGGCCGCCCTCCAACAACCGGGCCAGACGGGTCCAGTGTTCGAGGTTCGTGTAGTCCCGCGACCGATCTGCCGGATGCCGCCAGATCCCTGGGAGCTGATGCCCCACGCCGTTGATGGCGAAGGCGTTGAACCTGATCCTCCGGGTGTGCTGATCGCGCGCAGCGTCGGGTCGCGAAGCCATGGTTCTCCTTGCGGTGGTCGTGAGAGGGGTGACCACCGCTCGAGCAGGAGCAGCCGTGGCTGCGCCGATGACATCCCTCCGCGAGTGCTAACTCGATCAGGTTCGCTCGGGTGTGATCTCAGCCCAGTCCAGGGCACCCCGTGTCGCCACACACCCTACATCTCGTCAGCCGCAAGCAGGCCGTCCCGCACCGCCTTGGTCAGGCGCACGTACCCGCCCGTTTCCGGATCGCGGATCCAGGCTCGCGGGCCGGCCTTGGGAAGGCCGCGGGCGGCGAGACCGGTGGCATCCGGCCGGTACCAGTTGGTCACCGGGATCTCGTCGACGACGTGGACGATGTCCGGCCGTGCTTCGGACGGGACCGAGGACAGTGCGCCACCGATGTCGGCCGCGGTGATCGCCGCGGAGCCCCACGTGCTCACCGCCGCGACGGCGACCTGACCGGTCGCACCGGGCACCCCGTACACCACGGCCAGATCCACTTCGGGCAGATCCCCGAGCGCATCGGCGACCTGGATCGGGTACACCGGGCCATGCTCGGTGCGGACGGTGGAGCCCGCGGAGCCGAGTAGCCAGAAGTCGCCGTCTCGGTCGCGCTCGAAGATGTCATTGGTCGGAACCCAGGTATCGCCCGGGCGGAACAACCCTCGCAGCCGGCGCACCGAGGCATCGACTCCGAGGCGTGGCCGGGTGACGAGCATCCCCGGCGTGTTGACCTCACTCTGCCGGGCGTAACCGCCGGGGCCGGTGATGACCGCGCCGGAGTCGGGATCGACCTCGACGAGCCGCACCTCGGCCGTGCCGGGCAGAGGGCGACCGCGCGCACCCGGCTTGGATGTCGACAGGTTGGCCAGAACGACATCGGCCTCGGTTCCCGCGTAGAACTCGAGGACCCGCGTCCCCGGGTAGCGGTCCATGATCCGTCGCCACACCCCGCGGGGCATTCCAGAACCCATGAAGAGCGTGATCGTCGGAAGCGTCTCGCGCGGGCGCACCGGCCGGCGGGCCAGCTCGCGCATCATCGCCCAGGTGTAGGACACGACTGTCACCCCGTAGCGACGTATTTCCTCGTCGAAGGTCGCCGGATCGAAACCGCGGGACAGCGCGATGCGGGACCCGCCGGCCACGGCCCCGCCGACGGCGGTGAGCAGCCCCGACGGGTGGTGGAGCGGGCTGAGGCAGTACACGGTCGACGCGGTTGTCAGGCGTGCGGCGCTGGCTGTGCCGAACGCGGACAGTGCCCAGCGGTGATTGGTCACGAGCTTGGTCTGCCACGCGCCGGTCGAGCGGGAGAAGAGGACAAAGGCGAGGTCGCCGGCGCGGCCGGGGTCCGGCCGGTACCAGCGGGGCAGTTCCACCGACTCGGGGTCGATGTGTTCGAGGTCGACGACGTCCGCACCGCGGTCGGCGGGGAGGTCGCGATCCGCGCCGCCGCCGAGTACGAGCGCTCGCGCCCCGGCGATGGTGACCCTGGGCGTGTGTTCGGGGTCGGTGACGACCTCGGTCACAGAGCTGAGCCGGAGGAGCTCGGGCAAAGACCGGGACGGGGGCAGTAGCACCGCCACCGCGCCCAGACGCGACAGCGCGGCGATGGCGACCAGCGCCGAGGGCCGCGTCTCCATGAGTACGCCGACGTGGTCGCCGTGGCGCACACCGACCGCTATGAGTCCCCTGACCACGTTCGTGATCCGCGTGTCGACGGCGGAATAGGTATGGACCCGGTCGGAGAAGAGGAAGCACGCGTCATCCGGCTGGGTCCGGGCGCGCTCGGCCATGATCTTGGCGAAGGAGATCCGGGTTCCGGTCTGGATCTGCCCTAACCGAAGGAGGCGCGGTGCGGCGTGCAGTGCCTCGTAACCGAGGGCACGTGTGGTCTGGAGCGCGCTCACCGCGAGGTTGCCCGCACCGCGTGCCACGCTGATCCCGAGACCGGCGACCTGCATCGCCCCGTCCGCCGCGAGCATCACCGTCTTGGTGGGGGAGGAGTCGTCGACGGAGCCCGGTTCGACCTCGGTTATGCCGTCGGGTCGATCTCCGATGTTCTCGATCCACCCGATCCAGTCGGCGACGGTGGGCCACGTGAGCGAGGCGGCGGCCGAGCCTACGACGAGTCCGAAATGCCCGGCCCGGATCGGAAACTCGAAGACCTCGGCTGCGGGCGCGACGGACGCGATCTTGCGGACGCCGCCCGGGACCCCGATCTCGTCAACTTCGCCGAGCACAGCCAGGACGGGACAGGTGATGTCGGCCAATGAGACGACGTGGTCACCGACGACGAAACCGCCGACCATCATTCGATTCTGGATGATCACCTGTTGCATCATGTCGACGATCGCCGGGCCGGACCATGCGACAAACCCCTCACCGCCGAGGAAGCGGCGTTGCCTCTCGTGTCCGAGGAGTGCCTCACGGTCGTGGAGTTGGCGAAGGAACCTCACCTGCGAACGGGCGGTCTTTACTGGGTCGAGCAGGCGAAACCCCGTCGAGGCCAGCCACCCGGGCAACGAGCGGTCGCTGAAGACGTAGTCGGCGACGACGTGAGCGATGCTGACGATCACATCCTCGGGAACGCCGAGCGGGGCGTTGCCGCGCCAGTCGACCGGGGAGCCGAACGTCACGATGCTCTCGAGGTCGCGCGAGCGACGGTATGCCGCTGCCTGGTAGCAGAACATTCCACCCTGGCTGTACCCGCCGAGGTGCACCGAGCGGCCGGTGGCGGCGCCCACCAGATCGATGACCTCGCTCACCGCGACCACGTGGTCCGTGAGGGTGCGTTCGAGGCCACCCGCCTCGAGGTCCGGGGATCCGAAGTCGATCACCCATGGGTCCATACCTGCACGGTGCAGGGCGGCCACTGCGCTCGTCGACGGTGACACGTCCCAGACGTCAGCGGAGATCATCATCGGCGGAACGAGCACGATCGGCGGTCGTGTCACCTCGTCTTCGTCGATGATTACGACTCCGTCGTCGTCACCTTTGCCGTGGTCCCCGATGCCGACGTCACCCGTCGCGGCGGCCCCCGCTGCCGACGTGTAATACCGGCGCAGCCGGAACATCGGACGCCGTGCGACGATCTCGAACGGGGAAGGCTCTTCGTCCGTCTGTAAGCCACCGAAACGCAGGACTTCGACTGCGTTGACGACGAACGACGTGGCGGTCTTGAGCGCGGCCGAGACGGGGTCAAGGGTGGGTGGCATGGTGGCTTCGAGAGTAGAGGTTGCGTCCGGGGAATTGCGTCGCCCCACCGGGATTACTCGCCGACCATAAGACCGCAGGGATCAGTGGATGACGATCGGCGGACAGCTGCCAGCCGTGCGCTGGAGCTATCCGCCGAGAGTTGGTTGTTCACACCGCGCGAGCGGCTGATCAGTACCAGTGTTTACGGCCACCGATCGTCCGTCCGGCCGCACCGAGCGCGAACAGGACGAGTCCGATGACGAGAAGCACGATGCCGATCGTCCACAAGATCGAGATCTTGAAGATAAATCCGAGAATCAACAGAATCACACCCAGGGTGATCATTCGTATGTCCTTTCAGTAGACCAGTCGGTCAGCGGTACCGGAGAGAACCGGTCTACGACTGGCGTCACATGGTCCTCACCAATACCGGATTGCCTCTTGCGTTCACAGTAAGTTCCCCGAGTCCCGCGGAACTCCGGGAAACGTACATGTGGTTCGGGCGGTGCGCATCCGGTCGCCGCGGTTCGGACCGGGGCGCCCCGCGGCCGAATCGGACCCTCACCGCGAACTGAAACCTGTTCTTGACACGTGTCGACCGCGGCGTAATCTCCTTAAGGTGACTACCCTCGCCACCTTCCCCCGCCTCATGTCGCCCGGCCGGATCGGCCCCATGTCGACGCCCAACCGCATCGTGCTGCCGGCCATGGACATGAACGTGTCCGAGGAGGGCGAGATCGAGCAGCGGGAGATCGACCACTACGTCGCCCGCGCGGCCGGCGGTGCGGGTCTGATCATCACGGGGGCGTGCGCGATCGCGTTCCCGGTGGGCGCGGCGTCCATGAAAGAGCCGGGGCTGTCGGATGACAAGTACATCCCGGGTCTCAAGGCGCTCGCCGACGCCGTGCATGCGGCCGGGTCGAAGCTTTGCGTGCAGTCGACCCACCACGGCAAGGTGGCGCGGGTGGACGTGGCCAACGACCGTCCCGTGATCGCGCCGAGCATGCCGGACTACGACTATGACTACTCCGCGCTCGCCGACAGCACGCCCGAGGAGCTGGGCAAGATGGGCGCGGCGACCGGTGGCAAAAAGACGGTCTACAAGGAGATGACCCACGAGGACATCGCCTGGCTCATCGAGACCTGGGCCGAGGCCGCCGACCGCATCGCCCGCGCGGGCGCGGACGCTATCGAGATCCACGTCGCGCACGGCTACATCCTGGGCGTGTTCCTCAACCGCCGCGACAACCAGCGCACCGACGAGTACGGCGGGGCGTTGGTCAATCGGGCGCGGCTGGCGTGCGAGGTCATCGAGGCTGTCAAGAAGCGCGTGGGGGACACGCTCGCGGTGATCGTGCGCGTTGCCGGGCAGGAGTACGGCCAGGAGGGCGGGCTCGAGTTGGACGAGGCAATCCTGGCCTCGCAGCTGTTCGAGCAGGCCGGCGCCGACGCGATCCACGTGACCGGCTGGGGCCGTAATCCGTTCGACAACTTCACCGATGGCCCCCTTCCCGACACCGTCGGTGCCTACCTGGACAACGCCGCCGCCATCAAGAAGGCCGTGTCGGTGCCGGTGATCGGCGTGGGACGGATGTTGCCGGAGGTGTCGGAGAAGGGAATCGACGACGACAAGATCGACTTCGCCGCCATGGGGCGGCAGTTGCTCGCCGACCCGGAGTTGCCTAACAAGCTCAAGGCCGGAACGCCCGAGCTGGTGCGTCCGTGCATCAACTGCTACCTCTGCGTAGCCGAGAACTTCTTTGACGACACCCCGTTCTGCGCCGTCAACCCGCCGCTCGGCAATGAGGGGCTGCTGCCGCTGACGCCCGCGTCCAAGCGCGAGCACGTCGTGGTGGTGGGCGCCGGACCCGCCGGACTTGAGTCGGCCGTGGTGCTGACCGAGCGCGGGCACCGCGTAACCGTGCTGGACAAGGCCGACCGGCTGGGCGGAACCATGTGGTTCTCCACGCTCACCACGCCAGCCAACGAGCCGCTGATCAGCTTCTACCAGGCCAAGATCGACCAGCTGGGCATCGACGTCCGGCTGAACATCGAGGCCACGATCGAGACCGTGCGTGCGCTCGGTGCCGATCGCGTGATCGTGGCGACCGGTGCGGTGCGGCCGGCCCCGCAGATCCCGGGCGGCAAGCTGCCGCACGTGCACACCGGCGATTCGCTGCGCGCCACGATGCTGGGTACCGCTACCGCTGACGAAGCCGGAACTTTCCTGCGGCTTGCCGGGAAGCTCGGCCGGCTGTCGGGGATCACCAAGCGGCCGTCGTGGGTCCGGCGCCTGACAAAAATCGCGCTGCCGATGGGCAAGAACGTCGTGGTGATCGGCGGCTCGCTGGTCGGCCTGGAGCTGGCTGAGTTCCTCGGCGAGCGAGGCCGGAACGTCACCTTGCTGCACGACTCACAGCAATTGGGTCTGCCGCTGGCCATGCCCCGCCGGTGGACCGCGGTGCGTCACGCCAAGCACTACGGCGTGGACATCAAGCGCAACGTGAAGGTCACTCGCATCACCGAGACGGCGGTCGAGTGGACAAACGCCAAGGGTGAGGCCAAGTCCGCCCCGGCCGACATGGTGATCTACGCCGACGGCACCACCGCGGCGGCGCCGCTGGCCGACTCTCTGCGCGCCGCCGGTATCGACTGCGAGGTCATCGGCGACGCCGGCGATGTGGGCTACATCCAAGGTGCCATCCACTCGGCGTGGAAGGTCGCGACGGTGGGCTGACCCGGCCGCGCCTAGGGATTCCGGGCGTGACCGGTCACTTCCGCCGCGCCAGCGCCAGGTAGGTGACGAGCAGGCCGAGCGCGGTCCAGAGTGCCAGGACGAGCAGGTCGCGGCCCTCTGCCGGGAAGGCGTCCGACGCGATCCCGGCCCGCATGAGATCCGCAGCCGCCTGGATGGGCAGGACACCGTGCAGTGCTTGGAACCAGCCCGGTAACTGGCCGGCCGGAAACGTGATCGGCGAGAACAGCAGGACAAAGAACACCAGCACCTGCGACAACAGCTGGGCCAGCATGGCCGGGAATGTCACCGCGATCGCGTACCCCAGAGCCGTGGCCATAGTCGTCACCAGCACCGAGGCAAGGACGAGGAGCGGCCAGTCGAAGGAGAAGGTGAGGTCGTAGCGCAGCCAGGCGACGAGGAGTCCGATCGCCACCCCGGGCAGCGCGATGAGCGTCCACACCGCCAGGTCGACCAGCAGGAGCAGCGGTCTGGATATGGGCAGGGCGCGCTGGTAGTCCAGCGCCCCGGAGGCTCTGGCGCGGGAGATGCCCTGCGGGACGATCACCAGCCCGATGGTCAGCAGCAGGATGGTCGGGGCACCGGAGGAGAGGAAGAGCGCGCTCTCGGGGGCGATGTCGGGGATCAGGAAGCCGAAACCGATGATGATCCCGGCGGCCAGCATGGCCTGGATGACTACGATCAGCGGCAGCATCGCGCCGATCGACGCCAGCGACCATCGCATGAGGGCGCCGAAGCCGGCCCACAGGCTCACCTGGACTGGAGCGATGGGCGTGACTGGCGGGGACGGCGCCGTGGTTGCGACGGCGGTAGGTTCACGCATCGGTGGCCTCCAGGCTGATGGGCTCGGGGTGATGACTATTGTCGGCGGCGGGGTCGCGCTCAGGGGCGGACTGCGCGGTGAGGGCGAGGTATGCGTCCTCGAGTGTCGCCGGCGCCAGCGAGAAACCCTCGATGCGGCCGGCGGAATTCTGGGCGGTGGCCCAGGCGACGGCGTTCGCTGCCTCGCCCGCCGCGACGGTGAGCAGGATGCGCCGACCGGTCCGGACTCGGCGGAGAACCGGCGGGCACTGACTGTCCTCGGACGGGTCTGCTCCGCCCGGCGGTAGCTGCAGCTCTATGCGCAGGTCGCTGTCCTGCGTTCCGCGCAGGCGTGCGGGAGACCCGTCGGCCGCAACTCTCCCGCGGTTGAGGATGACCAGTTCGTCCACTATTCGCTCGGCCTCAGCGACGTTGTGCGTGACGAGCAGGACCCCGCTGCCGAGGTCTCCACGGCGGCGTACCGCATCCCAGAGCAGGCGGCGTCGGGAGGCGTCGATGTCGTTGGTGGGCTCGTCCAGAATGAGAAGTGGGGTCGGCGCCACCACGGCCATGGCGAAGCCGGTCAGTCGCCTGATCCCACCGGACAGTCCGCCGCCTTCGGGCAGCGCGCGTTGGTCCAGCCACGGGCCGATGTCCAGTTCCTCGGCCAGGTCTTGTGCGGCTGTTCGGGTGTCGCGGTCCGACAGGCCCCGGAGGCGACCGGCAATCTCGATCGCCGCCCGTGGAGTGAGGCCGTCGATCGGGGCCTGCGCCTGCGGCTGCAGTGCAACGTGTCGGCGCGCGGCCGCCGGGTTGCGTACGGCGTCCGTATTGCCGAGGTGAATCTCGCCCGCGTCGGGTTTAAGCAGGCCCACGATCTGCGAGACCAGAGTTGTCTTGCCGGCACCGTTATGGCCGAGGAGCCCCACGACCTCCCCGGGCTGGACGCGGAGAGAGATGTCGTCGTTCGCCATGACCTGCCCGTAGCGGCGGGTGAGGTGGGTGATGCGTAGAACGTCGGTGCTCATTGCGAACTCCTCAAATACCATCGGTATGTGAATACTGACGGTATGTGGATACCGCGAGTACGTCAAGGGGCGCAATCGACTTACCATCGAGGAATGACACAGCGTCCCGAACCGCTTTCGCGCCGAGAGAGACAGCAGCAGACTCGCGACGCGCTGATCTCCGCGGCACGAGAGGTGTTCGCCGAGGACGGGTACCACTCGGCCAGCGTGGATCGGATCGCACGCGAAGCCGGCTTTTCCAAGGGCGCGGTCTACTCGAACTTCGAAGACAAGCCCTCACTGTTCCTGGCAGTCATGGATCAGAACCTGGAGCTTGCGGAGGTCGACCTGCGAGACCCCTTCGAGCAGGCCTGCAACCCGGCCTCGACCGGCAAGGATCTGGCGCAGCGAGAGGGATACCCGCCCAGTGCCACACAGGGTTTTGCACTGGCGACGCTGGAGTTCATCGCCAGCGCGGCCCGGGATGAGAAAGTCGCGCCCCAATTGCATAAGCGCCTCGCGGACGTCCTCGGCCACTACAACGAGATCGCCAGGACGGCCCGGGCGGACGACGAGACGCTCCCCGCCTCGGCAGTGGGGACGCTGCTGGCTGCGCTGGACCAGGGGGCCGGTCTGATTCTCCTGGCCGCAGACGTCCTACCTGATCCCGAAGTCTTTCGCGCCGGAATGCTCCGCTTGGTCGATCCGGCCCGGGCGCTGGAAGAAAGGCAACCCAAGGCCTGATCCCGTCAGTCGGGGTAGGTCGGGTCCCGCTTGTCGAAGAAGACGGCGGCGCCCTCGGTCAGGTCGCGGCGCCATCGTGGCGTCGTCGCGGTCGCGCACAGTGGTGCTCAGGTCGTGGAACGATCTGCACGCTCTGAATTCAGCACCACCAGTTGCTGCGTCGCTCGGGTCATCGCGACGTAGCGGTCGACCGCGCCGGTGACCCCCGAACCGAGGGATTCTGGATCGACGAGCACCACCAGGTCGAACTCGAGGCCCTTGGCGTCCGCAGGGCTCAACGAGCGGACTCGGTCCGAGGCCGGGATGTCGGGGAGCGCGGCGCCGGGAGCGCTGATCACGCAGGCGACCCCCTCCGAGTGCTCGGCGAGCCAGTCTGCGATGACAACCGAGAGGTCGTCGATCCGCCCGCACTCGACCGGCACACCACTGCTGCGCACCGATTCGGGAACGTTGGCGTCGGGCCGAACGGATCGGATCACGGGTGCGGCCGCGTCCATGACCTCCGACGGCGTCCGGTAATTGATGCTGAGCCCCACCTGCGAGACGCGTCCAGGGGACAGGCCGACCCGATGGAGTCGCTCGGCCCACGATTCGTCGAAGTTCCGGCGGGACTGCGCACGGTCGCCGACCACCGTCAGACTCCCAGAGGGGCATCGGCGTAGGAGCATCAGCCACTGCGCGTCCGTGAGTTCCTGGGCCTCGTCCACGATGATGTGCCCGAACGTCCCTGTAAGACGAGGGCCGGCGACCGCAGGGTCGTCCTCCGTAGACGGGTCCAGCAGAGCCTCTTGCAGATCCCGGTGCCGGAGCATGGGAGCGACGCCCTCGGGATCGTCGTTCGCGGCGATCACCTCGTCGATGACCATCCGGCGTCTTTCGAGCTCCGCAGCACGCTCGGCCTTCCGGCGCTGAGCAAGCCTGGCATGTTCGGGATCGCCCAGCCGGAGCCGGGCCGCGTCGAGCAGGGGCAGGTCCGCGCTGGTCCACGCCTGCGGACCGGGGCGCTGCAGGAGCCGGATCTGCTCGGTGCTGAGCCACGGCGCGCAGAGCCGCAGATAGGCCGGCACCGTCCACAGGTCGCCCACCAACTCCTCGGGCCGGAGCATCGGCCACGCGCGGTACAGCGTGCGGCGCAGCTCAGGATCGGTGAGCAACTCGGCCCTGAGGTGATCGGTAGGGACCTCGTCGCCCGCCTTCTCGAGCAGGACCTCCACCAACGTCTCGCGGATCTGCGTGTGCGCCTCGTTGTGGGGTGTGCCGTCCTCGACAGCCGCGAACGCCTCGGCCCAGTCGGCTCGCGTGATTCGCAGGTCCACCCACTCGGTCTGCACCAGCATCGACTCCTCGGGCGGCTGCTCGTAGAACCGCACGCCTGCCTCAATCGCCTCGACCATCTCGACCGTCGACTTGAGGCGGGCCACCTCCGAGTCCGTCTCGTCGGCGAGATCAGCGAGTCCGCCGAGTCCAATGCCGTCGAGCCCGGCCGCGGCGAGGTCGGCGACCGTCGCGGTCTGCACGCTGTGCTCGCCGAGTGCCGGAAGCACGTCGGCCACGTAGTCGAGGTACGGCCGGTGCGGACCGACCAGCAGCAGGTTGCCGCGACTGAGCCCGGACCGCGACTGCTCGTGCAGCAGGTACGCCGCGCGATGCAGCGCCACCACGGTCTTGCCCGTGCCGGGCCCGCCCTCCACCACGAGCGCACCCCGCGCGCCGGCCCGGATGATCGCATCCTGATCCGACCGGATCGTGGAGAGGACGTCGCGCATCCGGCCGGTGCGCGCCCCGGACAGGCTCGCCACGAACGCAGATTGATCGTCGAGGCTGGTGCGGGCGGCCACCTCGTCGTCGTCGCACAGGACCTCGTCCCAATAATCCACGATGCGCCCGCCCGACCACCGGTACCGACGTCGATACGTCACGCCGCGTGGATCGGCGAGCGTCGCGGCGAAGAACGGCTCGGCGGCCGGGGTGCGCCAATCCACCAGAAGGGGAGTGCCGGCGGCGTCGAGCAGGCCGATGCGGCCCACGTACACGCGCTCGCCGCCGGCGGTCGCGAAGTGCCCGATGCACACGTCCAACCCGAAGCGGCGCAGCGTGGTGAGTACGGCGACCAGGCGGCGGATGTCGGCGTCGCGATCGATGGTCTGCGCGCCGCGTCCGGCCGGATCGCGACGACGCCTGTCCAGGCGGGCGGAGAGCGCGGAGACCTTGTCCGCGAGGGCGTGGGAGATCGCGGCGAAGTGGTGGTCGTCGGCGCCAATCAGATCCGGGTCGGTCTTGTGGGCGAGGTGGTCCGGAAGGGCGAAGGCGGAGGCGTTCTGGCAGGGCATCGCGCTAGTGTGCGCCCCCACCCCGGCCTTGCCGCAAGCCCCCCTACCAGCTATAACTTGAAGGTGGAAGCAAGTTTTTGGCCGCGATCTACGAGGATGCCGACATCTGCTGTGTACACGCGTGCCTGAGCGCCTCATGACGGCCATCACCTGGAGCGTGGGCGGAACGCGGCGCCGCGCGGGCTGGCGTCCGGAGAACGGCGCCAAGCCGCCGCGGGACATTGTGGTGATCGACGACGACATCGCCGCGGACAGCGCTCTCCGGATGGCGCGGGCAGGCACCGGGTTGCTCTGGAGAGGCGACTTCCACAATGCCCGGCAACTGATGCGTGCCCTTGATCGGCGGCTGGAGAAGCAGGCCTCCCGTAAGGCGTCGAAGTCGTCGAAAACACCGAAGTCGTCTCGTGGCGTCGAGACCGGCGACCTCTTCCACGCGAATCGGCTGGCGCGATCCCAGCGGGCGGCCGTCCTGGGGAAGATCCTCATCGAACTCGAGCCCGACTACGCGATCGGGTTGCGTCGAGCGCCCGACGTGCGAGAGGCCTGCGCGCACGCATACGGGACGCCGGCCAGCGAAGGCCCGGGGGAGTCGACGCTCGTCTCGCTACCGGAGCTCCTCGGGGTGATCAGCGCATTCGAGTGGCACCGCAAGGGCATCGAGGTGGCCGCCCTGCGCGAGCGCATTCATCCCGCCTACGGCGTCTTTGCCCCCACCCGTGACGAGTACATCGACCTGGTCGCCGACGCGGCGTGGCCAGAGGGCGTCGACCGGCCGCTGGCCTTTGACCTCGGCACGGGGACGGGAGTTCTCGCGGTCCTGCTGGCCCGGCGCGGAGCCGGGGACGTGGTGGCGACCGACATCAACCCGCGCGCGGTGCGGTGCGCGAAGGACAATGCGGACCGACTCGGAGTCGCGGACCGGGTGCGGGTGGAGGAGGCGGATCTGTGGCCCGCCGCCCCGGAGCGTGCTGACGTCGTGGTGTGCAATCCGCCCTGGATTCCGGGCCGTCCAACGTCGGCGCTGGAGCAGGGTATCTATGACCCGAAGTCCGACGTGCTGCACCGCTATCTCGGTGAGCTGGCCCAGCATCTGACGCCGCAGGGTGAGGGATGGCTGATCCTGTCTGACCTCGCCGAGCTACTGGGGTTGCGCACCCGCGAGGAGTTCCTCCAGCGCATCGCGGACGCTGGGCTGACCGTCGTCTGCACGCACGAGACGACGCCGCGGCATTCGCGTGCGAGCGACGATGCCGATCCGCTCCATGCCGCCCGGGCGCGCGAGCGGACCATGCTGTGGCGGCTAGCCGCGCGGACGTTATAGGTCGCGCACTCTGTCGATATCGCGAGCCACTCGCCAACGACAGCCCGGGGGCGTTCTGTTCGAGCGACGGGTCTCTATAGTTTGGACATGGCCGCCGATGACGACTACCTGCTGAAGTCCCCGGACTCCGGGCGAATGGGTAAAGCCGCGGAACTCCTCGTTGCCGCCACCTGCATTCTGCAATCCCGCGCGAAGCTCAACGTGTCCACGTCGATCATCGACGATGAGGGTGTTGACCTGGTCTTTCACCTCCGTGAGTTCACGGCGACCCTCGCAGTCCAGGTCAAAGCCCGGATGTCAGACGGCCTGGTGATGCAGAGGGGCCGCTTCCAGGCGATCGTCCGGAATTCGTCCTTCTACCCCCGCGCCGACCTGGACATGCTGTTCGTCTATGTCGATGTGTCCCGCGGGTCGATTGCTCAGTCGTGGCTGGTGCCCAGCCCGGCGTTCGAGGAGAACACCACCGTGAACGCCAGAGGCCGTCGCGTATTCTCGGCCTCGATGTCCGCGACGAGCGGCGACAAATGGTCGGCGTTCAGGGTTCCGGAAGGGCAGCTCGCTTCCGCGGTGGTGCAGCGCTTAGCGTCGAGCAGTCGGCTCGCACCGACGAGAGACGGCGTATAGCCACCCGGTCCAAAGCGGGAAATCCCGGGCACTCTATCGTTGGAGCGACTGAACCCGTACGGACACCTCAGACTCATCGTCCAGCGCCCGGCGCAACTCGAGCTGGATGTCCCGCACCGCCTCGCGGACCGGCCGCGACCGGTCGAGACACACCTCCACCAGGGCGGTGCCCTCGGAAGTGTCGATGTGCAGCCCGAAGTGGGCGGTTCGTGCACTACTGCGGCGGACGCGGGCGTCGATCGTGCGCAGTGCCGTGCCGAGCCCCGGCTCGATCGCGTGGACGCCCGGGACGGACGTCACCACCGCGAGCAGGTCGGCGGCTGTCGGAGTGGCAGGGGCAGCCTCGGCGGTCTTCTGTGGCTCAGTCATGGAGATCCTCGATGTGCACATCAACGGTCAGGCCGCCCAGGTCGAGCTCCCGGACGCACTCGGAGACGACGGACGCACGGACATCGTCGGCCAGTGCCCGCAGGTCGCGACTCGCGGCGGACAACGACACCCGGCACCGCACCCGCTCGGGCAGTCCGCGGGCGCCCCACTCCGGAGTATCGGCGAAGTCCACGGCGGTGCGTAGGCTCATCGCGCCCGGAACGGCGTCCACGGCGTCGCGGATCAGCGTCCGCAGGGCCTGCTCGCTGAGCGAGTACGGGCCCGCCTCGGTGGGCGGCATCTGGACCCGGGCACCGTGCCGGGCATCGGCGTGCACCACCTCGGACAGCGCCGCCCGCACGCGGGAGGACACCTGCACGGAGTCGTCGCCCCGCGCCTCGGCCTCGTCCCAGTCCCGGTGCAACGCCTGAATCCGGTCGAGGTACTCGCGGGTGGCTTCGGACTCGTCGGGCACACCGGCCGCGGGGGAGTCACGCATGGTGTTCACCGCCATTCCTTCATTCGGTCTATCACGTGCGTACGGGCCCGGGAGATCCGCCCGCGCGCCGTGGACTCGGTGACGTCCAGCGCGTGCGCCACCTCCCGGTAGGACATTCCGTCGATCTCCCGCAACGTCCAGCAGGAGCGCAGATCGGGTTCCATCGTGGCGAGCACCCGCGCGAGCGCCTGCAGTTGAAGGTTGACCTCCGAGCGCCGGGCGGGATCGGCGGCCGGAGCGCTGTCCGGGTGCCACTGGAGGTTGTCGGGGGAGTGCGCGTCGGTCGCCCGGCGAGCATTCCGGCGGGCGATGTCGGTGGCCCGGCGGGAGCAGATCTGGGAAAGCCAGGCCCGCACCGCGTCCGGATCGGAGAGCAGGTGCAGCCGCTCCCACGCCGCGATCAGGGTCTCCTGCACCACGTCCTCGCTGTCCTGCCGATCCCCGAGCACCAGGTAGGCGATCCGGAACAGCCGGCCCTGGTGTCGGTCGATCAGCCGGTCGAAGGCAGCGGCGTCGCCGTCTTGGGCGCGCAGCACAAGGACCCGATCGGTGGGGCCGCCCGGCTCGGGGTTCATTCCTTCTCGCCGCCCACGGCCACCCGATCGGTGCGGGCGGAGTTCTTGGCGGCACGCAGGCTCACCAGCACGTCCACCGAGCGGGGCTCGGCGCCGAGCGAGAGGCGCAGGTCCTCGAACAGCCGGTTGCGGACCTGCTCGAGGGTCCAGGCAATCTCCGCGGACTCGGCCACGGTCACCTCCGCCACCACTCCGGCCCTGGTTGCCGACCCGGTGGCCCGCACCGAGGCGCTGTCCACGCCCTGCACATCCTCGACGCGCTCGACCAGTGCGCGTTCGAGAACCTGCGGCTCGAGCGTCGCCAGGACGGCCCCCTCGGCGTCGTGCAGCCGAAGTACGGCGTGCGCGGGGGCGGTCGGGATCTGGGTGATGAGCAGCGCGAGCCCGGCGAGAACGGCGATCACGCTCACCACGATGC
This sequence comes from Dietzia aurantiaca, assembly GCF_021033825.1. Classification (GTDB taxonomy): domain Bacteria; phylum Actinomycetota; class Actinomycetes; order Mycobacteriales; family Mycobacteriaceae; genus Dietzia; species Dietzia aurantiaca. The sequence goes on along the minus strand of NZ_JAIFXZ010000025.1, from coordinate 2,123 downwards.
CGACCGGCAACGCCCAGCCCGCGTCTTCGAGCAGGGAGGCGGGGGTCGACGCCCCGTCGGGGACTAGTGGGTCGAGTGTCCCTCCGGCGGGCGCCAGGTCGAAGGCGGCGGCCGCGAGCCACGCCGCAGCCACCAGGGCGAGCACGCCCAGAACGAGCAGGACGACACGGTTACGAGGTCCGGATTGACTGCGCATGTGACTCTCCTTCCTCAGCGATCGGATTCTCAGCGGCGACGTGCACGGACTCGGGTGGCCTTGGGATCGCCGGGGCGAAGCTCCCCGAGGGCGCGGTCCACCGCGGCGGTGGCCGCCGAGACGACCGGAGCGGAGTCGTCGACCACGGTCACCACGTCCACGTCGATCCGTCGACGTCGCGGTGTGATGCGCGCGCTGTGCACGCCGTCGACGTTCTCCGCCGCCGACTGCAGATGCCGGGCCAGGTCCCGGCGACTCAGCGCAGTATCGCCGGGCAGGTCGTCACCCAGGACCAGCAGTCGCGACACCCGTCCCGGCCAGGCTGCCAGCAGCACCAGCGCGAGGCCGAGCACGGCCAGCGCTCCCGCAGCGGCCTGTGCCGCGATGGACTCCAGCGTGGTCCACGCCAGTGCGTCGACCTGGTTCGCGGCGGCCACCGGCCACTGGCCCTCCACCACGTAGGTGCCCAGCAGCCACAGTCCGAGCCCGCCGAACACCAGCAGGATCACCCCGGCGATGCCGGTCGGGATGGCCCGGGCGGGCCGGCGCACCAGCCCGACCCCTGCCTGACGTGCGCTCACAGCAGCGCTCCTCTCGTGTTCCCGGCGGGATTGAGCCAGGAGATCTCCAGATCGAGCCGGCCCACCTGCAGCCCGGTGAGCATCTCGACGCGCTCGCGCACCCGGGCTCGCAGGCCCGCGCAGGCGGCGGCCAGGTCTACCGGGAACGCGACGCCCACGTCGAGGCGCAGCACTGCGACCGCGCCGTAGAGATCGCATTCGGCGGAGGGGCGGGAGGCGAAGTCGCGGCGGGCGCGTACGCCCAGGACCCCACCGGCGGCACCCCCGATCCGCGGGTGCTCGGAGGCCACCTGCTCGGCTATCCGGGCCACCACCGCCGCGGGAACGGTGGTGACACCGCGCTCCTCAATAGGTGTAGGGGCGACGGGTGTAGAGGCGGCGGCGCTCGACGGCGCCGGCACCGTATCGGTGGAGGAACCGCTCATCGCCGGTCGCCCCACCGGTCGGTGACGCCCTTGATCTCGAGCCGCCCGTCCATGGCGAGCCCCACGGCCAACCCGATCGCGCCGAACAGCAGCACGACCAGGAACTGGCCGATCGACCCGAACGCCGCCACGGCGCCCAGGAACAGGCCCACCAGCAGGGTGAGATGCGTGATCTTCATGACTCTCCTCGCTCGCCTCGTCGGCGCAGGCCGATCAGTTCAGTTCGGGGTTGCGGGACGTGGTGCCGGAGCGGGAGGCGTTGTCGTCGTCGTCCTCGGGAAGGTGCACGTCCACCACGTTGACGTTGACCTCCACCACCTCGAGCCCCGCGGTGCCCTCGACCTGCTCGATCACGTTGCGGCGGATCGCATTGCCCACCTCCACGATCGATACGCCGTACTCCACCACCACGGTCACGTCGATCGCGGCCTGCGTCTCACCCTTGGACACGCTGATCCCGCCGGTGACGTTGGTCTGCGCGTTGGGGATGCGGTCGGCCACCGCCGAGAAGGCACGCCGCGCGGCGTTGCCCATGTCGTAGACGCCGGGCACCTCGCGGGCGGCCATGCCGGCGATCTTGGCCACCACGGCGTCGTCCAGCGTGGTGACGCCGCGGGTGGTCTGCAGCGGACCGCGGGGCACGAACTCCTCCGTGGTGTCCTCGGCCTTGTCGGTCTCGGCCACCTCGGTGCGCGCCTTCTCACGACCGGTCTGCGGGACTGCATTCGACATGGTTTCCTCCTGGGCCCGGGCCGGCGACGCGCCGGCCTGTGATGAACACGTACACCACTAAGACGTCGCGAGTCACCGGTTCGTCACACCCGATCCCGAACTTTTTTCGCTTCGCTCGGTGTCAACCTCTTTTGAACTTTTGTTAGTTCTACGCGGCGAGTAGTTGTTCGACTGTGCTCGTTGCGGCGG
>NZ_JAIFXZ010000024.1 GCF_021033825.1 Dietzia aurantiaca | reverse complement strand
GGTCGCAACCAAACAAAAAATTTGGCACTATCACAAACAAAACACACTGTTGAGTTCTCAAACAACACCCACACACCATCACAGCAACCAGCCCTCAAGCCAGCCACCCTCCGGGGTGAAACCACCGTCGCACCTGCTCGGGGCAACTTCTCCAGCCTAGCAGCAACAACTCCCAGTTCCAAAACCGGGCATTCTCACCGCCACACTCGCCAAGCCGCTCCCCTTCGGGGCAACTCCTCCAGCCTAGCAGGCTCTCCGTCCCCGGTCAAAACCGGGACTTTCTCGAACCCGCCTCGCAAGAAGCAACCGCCCTGGTCCAAGGCCCGCAGCCTCTCGGCCCGAACCCCGCTCCCTGGCGGCTCCGATAAAGTTACACGCACCCCAACACAACACCAAATCCCCAGTTCAACAAGGCTATTTCACGCACCCGTCCGAGTAACTGCACTCCGGACGCGGCGCCAAGCGGTCCCGAAACCGCCCGAAACCGCCCGACAACGGGTAGAGATCCGGCCTATCGCTGGGTCGGGACCCGTTCGATGTCGCCGCCCAGGGCGCGGACATCTCCCACGAAGTCGGAGTACCCGCGGTCGATATGGAAGACCTCGCACACCTCGGTGACATCGTCAGCGCACATGCCGGCCAGTACCAGTCCGGCGCCCGCGCGGATGTCGCTCGCCCACACGGTGGCCGAATCGAGCCGTTCGCGTCCGACGATCTTGGCGTGGTGGCCGTCCGTCTCGGCGTCGACGCCCATACGGACCATCTCCTCCACGAATCGGAACCGCGCTTCGAAGAGGTTCTCGGTGACGACCGAGACCCCCTCGGACACGGAGGCGAGCGCGATCGCCATCGGCTGGAGGTCCGTGGGGAACCCGGGGAACGGAAGCGTCCGGATATCTCGGGCGCGGGGCCTCCCCTCCTGGCTCACGCGAACCCAGTCGGTCCCGGTCTCCACCTCGGCACCGACCGCTCGAAGGTTCTCGAGCACCACGTGGATGAACATCGGGTCGATTCCGCTGACCTTGACGTCGCCGCGGGTCATCACCGCGCCCATCGCCCAGGTCGCGGAAACGATGCGGTCGCCGATCACCCGGTGGGTCACGGGCGTGAGCCCGTCGACCCCCTCGATCGTGATAGTGCTCGTACCGGCGCCGCTGATGCGCGCGCCCATCTCGTTGAGCAGGTCGCAGATGTCCACGATCTCGGGTTCCCGGGCGGCATTCTTCAGCACCGAGGTACCCGGCGCGAGCACAGCCGCGGTCACGAACGTCTCAGTGGCGCCGACGGACGGAAAACTCAGGTTGTAGGAAGCGCCTCGCAACTCGGTCGCCTCGGCAACCAGACGCCCGTGATCCATATGGGTCTGCGCGCCCAGGGCGTTGAGCCCGTTCTGGTGCCAGTTCAGCGGACGACTGCCGATGGCGTCGCCGCCGGGCATCGCGATCACCGCTCGGTGATGTCGTCCGACGAGCGGGCCGAGGATGCACACGGATGCCCGCAGCCGCTGGGCCGCCTTGTCGTCGGCGACATGGCCGAGCTCGGACGGGGTGTCGATGACGACAGTGTCGCCGCTGATCTCCACCGCGCACCCGAGATGTCGCAGGACATCGGCCATCGCCGGGACATCGGAGATGCTCGGGCAGTTGGTCAGCGTGGTGCGGCCCTCCGCCATCAAGGCGACGGCCATCAGCTTCAGCACGCTGTTCTTGGCGCCGGCGACGGCGATCTCGCCGTTCAGACTCGTTCCGCCTCTGACGAGGAAGCTCTCCTCGCGGGACGTGGGGTTACCGCTCACGGGTCCACAGTATGCGAGATCTCGCCCGGAACCGCGGAACGACGTGGTCGTCGGCCGCGTAGGTTGACTGTCATGGCTGTTCATCTGACGAAGATCTATACCCGCACCGGCGACGACGGCTCGACCGGTCTGTCCGACTTCTCGCGCGTGAGCAAGAACGACCCCCGGTTGGTGGCGTACGCGGACTGCGACGAGGCCAATGCGGCGATCGGCGTGGCGATCACCCTCGGTGGTCTCGACGACCGGGTGGCAGCCGCGCTGCGGACGGTGCAGAACGACCTGTTCGACGCCGGGGCCGACCTCGCGACGCCGATCGAGGAGAACCCCAAGTACCCGCCGCTACGTATCGAGCAGTCCTATATCGATCGCCTCGAGGGCTGGATCGACGAGTTCAACGAGGAACTGGCGGACCTGACCTCGTTCATCCTGCCGGGCGGAACGCCGGCCGGCGCGTACCTGCACGTGGCGCGAACGGTGGCCCGCCGCGCGGAGCGGGCGGCGTGGGCTGCGGTCGAGGCCCACCCCGAGACCACCTCGGTGCTGCCGGCGAAGTACCTCAACCGGCTATCGGACCTGTTGTTCGTGCTGGGCCGTGTGGCCAACCCCGAGGGCGACGTCCTGTGGGTGCCGGGCGGCGAGCGCTGACGATCAGGGCAGGGCGCCCATCCGGCGGGCGGCGTTGACCGCCTCGAACCGGGTGTGGGCGTCCAGCTTGCGCATCACGGAGCGCAGGTAGCTCTTGACGGTCTCCGCGCCGATGCCCATGTCGGCGGCCGTCTCGATGTTCGTCTTGCCCTGGGCCACGCAGGCCAGCACGTCGAGCTCGCGGCGCGAGAGCCGGGCGGTGGGCATCTCCGGTGGCGGGGAGACCATCTCGGCGCAGATGCGCTCGAGCTCGGCCCGGACGTCCGGGTCCTCGGTGCGGGAGGCCAGCATCCGCAGCCGGGCGTGGGTCTCCCGCATCCGCTCGTTGGACAGCACCTCGTCCCAGCGGCCCTCGCCGGCGCCGGGCCCGACGGGCGCGGCACCGCGGGCGGCCAGCGCGTCGTTGACCGCGATCTCCTGCTCCAGGGCGCGCGCGGTCGCGGCCATCTGATTGAGGACCTTCTCGCCGAAGCGGACGGACGAGTGCACGCCCGCGTACAGCACAGCGCGGACGTCCTTGCCCACCACGACCGGAATGGCGGCCATCGACCGCAGTCCCTCGGACAGCACCGGCAGGTCGTACTCGTGGGTGATCACGCCGGCGCGCGGGTAGTCGGCCACGCCGACGGGCTTGCCGGTGGCCATGACACGTCCGCCGACGCCGGCCCCGTAGTGGACCATGAGGTCCTTCATGGCCGAGGTGCGCATTCCGAGCGACTCGGAGAGCACGAGGGTGTGCCCCTCCCCGACCACACCACCGATGGTGACGGGGATACCGGTGGAATCCCGCAGCGCGGCGATCGCACGACGGACCGAAGCAAGATCCCGCTTGCGCTGCTGAGCGTCGCCGGTCACGCCACCGCTTCGGCCGCTCTTCTCCTCGTCCACGCGGTCTCCTCACTCGTCCGTGCACCACCCCCACAGCAGGGTCGTCTGCTCCCCCCGCACGTGCGACACACCACTATCGTCAGCGCCACTATACGCACGTGGTCGGGGCGCCGCCGACCGGATCTCGGACTCGGTGGCCGAGCGACCGGGGGTACCGGTGCTCACTTTCCGCCCGAGCCCGACTCAGGGGGTGAAAGCTGGATCGAATGCCTCGGGATCTTCCGGGTCCACCATCATCGCGGCACTGCCGGTGACCGGCGTCGACCGCTGCTCGTCGTAGATCCATTCCTCCACATCGCTGGAGTCCGGGTCGCCGATCAGGTACGGGTGCAGGCCCAGCGCGGCATCGGCGTCGACCGTCTCGCCGGGTGACAGCACCGCGTCGTCGAGGAAGCCGGCGACGTCGTCGTCGTCCATCTCCACGCCGATCACCACGAGACCGTCAGGTACCGCTCCCCCGTCGTCGCCGGCTGCGTTCTCACCCGCGGCGCGCAGTTCGAGCCGGCGCCCCACGAGCGCCACCTCGTAGCGGCGCGGACCGTCGACGGTGGCAAAGACCAGCGTCCCTTTCGCGCGATACGCGCCGGTCGGCGGTGTCGCGACGGTCGTGAGGAAACGGCGCGGGTGCAGGTGCCCGGCGGGCCTGACGGTGACGGCGGTATAGGCGTCGTGGAGGTGCGGGTGGTCGTGGTGCCCGGGGTCGAGGTGGTCGCCGCCGGCCGCGCCGTCTGACTCGGCCGCCGCGGTGGGCTCAGCGGTGGGCGCTGCGGCTGGCGCGACGCCCCACAGCAGGCCGGCGGGAACGGCACCGCGTACCGCGGGCAACACCGGGACGCGCGGCGCGTGGGCGCGGATCGTCGTGCGTAGCGCAGTGAACCGCTCGCGGGTGACGAGGTCGCATTTGTTGACGACGACGAGGTCGGCCTCCGCGAGGTGTGTGGCCAGTCGCGGGTGGCGCGCCATGGCGTCGTCAAGGCCTTCGGCGTCGACCACCTGGATCATCCCGGCGTGACGCACGATGTCGCGGGGCACGTCATGCACCATCCGCGACAGGATGGCCGGCTCCGCCAGTCCGCTGGCCTCGATCACCGCGAGATCCATGCCTAGCTCGGGGTCGGCCAGGGTGGCGAGCGCCTCGCCGAGTTCGCTGGCGTCGACCTCGCAGCAGACGCAGCCGTTGGCCATCGAGACCATGGAGTCGACCTGACCGGCGATCGCGCCGGCGTCGACGTTGATGTCGCCGAAGTCGTTGACGATGGCCGCGATCCGCAACCCGGGCGCGCCGGAGAGCAGATGGTTGAGCAGGGTCGTCTTGCCGGCGCCGAGGTAGCCGGTCAGGACCAGGACCGGCAGGGGCTCGCCGGGGGCGCGGTGGACCCCGGGTGCGGGCGCGGGGCCGGACTTGTCGTCCCGGCCCCGTGCCTCACCCGGCGGCTGCTGACTCAGCGGCGGTTCGATCAGCGCTGCCACTCGGGCTTACGCTTCTCGGCGAACGCAGACATCCCCTCGGTCTGGTCCTCGGTGGCGAACAGCGCGTAGAAGGCGTTCTGCTCGGCGAGCAGGCCCTCCTCGAGCGTGGTCTCGAAGGACCTGTTGACGGCCTGCTTGGCCACCGCGGCGGTGGTCTTGCTCATGGAGGCGATCTTGTCGGCGACCTTCATGGTCTCCTCCAGCAGCTCGGCGGCCGGCACGACGCGGGTGACCAGTCCGGAGCGCTCGGCCTCGGCGGCGTCCATCTGGCGGCCGGTCAGGCACAGGTCCATGGCCTTGGCCTTGCCCACCGCGCGGGTGAGACGCTGGGAGCCGCCCATGCCCGGGATGACCCCGAGGGTGATCTCCGGCTGGCCGAACTTGGCATTGTCGCCGGCGATGATCATGTCGCACATCATGGCGAGCTCGCAGCCACCGCCGAGAGCGAAGCCGGAGACGGCCGCGATGATCGGCGTGCGGGCGGTGGTGAGGCGCTTCCAGTCGTGGAAGAAGCGCTCGAGGTAGATGCCCGGGTAGGTCTTGTCCTTCATCTCCTTGATGTCGGCGCCGGCCGCGAAGGCCTTCTCCGAACCGGTGATGACGATGCAGCCGACGCCGGGGTCGGAGTCCAGCCCCTCGACCGCCTCGACGACTTCCTTCTCCATGGCACTGCTGAGCGCGTTGAGCGCCTTGGGCCGGTTGAGCGTGATGATCGCGACGCGATCCTTCTGCTCGACGAGGATGTTCTCGAACTGCTTTTCCGTCACGGACATGCGGTGTCTCCAGTCTGCGTCAGCGGTTACTTGGAATTCCTTGTAAAAAGCTCCGGACCCGATGCTAGCCCGTCACCGGGCCAGCGGTCCCCCGTTCCACAGCCCCGACCGTACGACCTCACCGTGCTCGACGGTCGCGGGCGTCGCCTCGGGGAGGATCGGGGTGTACCGCACGAGGGAACCCCAGTCGCGGTCCCAGTCGTGCTCGAGGTAGGTGGGCACGGTCTCGCCCTCCTGGAGCAGCTCGATGAACCCGAGCGGCCCGCCACCGTCCCAGTCCTGCCAGGTGTTGGTGGAGCTCACGGCCAGGCCACGGTCGGGCAGAACACGGTATTCGGGCAGCTCGTGGATGCCGGCGAACTCGTCGAACGGACGCAGGCACGGTACGTGGAACGCCACGGCCCAGTCGGGCAGCACCGGACGGGTGTGACCGACCAGCTCCTGCATCGTGACGAGCTCCGGCATGCGGGGCGGGGTGAACGCGATCCACCGCTCCGGGTCCGGATCGAGGTCGCGCACCACCAGCCGGATCGCGGTGACGTCGGCCGGCATCGAGTCCATGGGCACCCGCAGGTTGCGCCACGCCGGCGCGGGGCCGATGTCCTCGGGCACCACCTCACCGGCGGGCTGGAACGGCTGACCGCTGGTCGCGTACTCCACGACCAGCGCGTCGCGGGCGAACTCGCCGGCCACGGCGACCGTGATGAGCGGGTGCTCGTCCGAGCGCTCGGGCAGCGGGTACCAGTCGGTGGTGGTCTCAGCGTTGAACTGCGCGCCGGTCTGGTGGCTGCCGAGCACGGGCACCCGTCCCGGGTCGAGGCCGAACGGCAGCACCGCATGGCTGCCGTTGATGCCCTCGGCCATGCGCACGCCACCCTCGGTGCCGGCGGTCGTCGACGTGGTGTCGGACCCTTCGCCGGTGCCGGGCGTGTCGGTGTCGGCGGCCTGGGTCGCCGTGAGGTCGGTGCCGATACCGTCCGCATGGAACCGGACGGCCTCGCCGCCGGCCTCGAGCTGGTCGCGCGGCTCACCGAGGGGCTCCAGGAGCCCGGCGTTCGCGTCGGGCTCGGCCAGGACCGCGTCGGCGATGCCACACGGTTTGCCGGCCAACGCATTGAGGTTCTGCAGCCCCACGGAGTAGGCGGGGTACTGGTTGCGCACCGCGGCCGCCATCGAGGCGACGATGACGACGACGACGAGCGCAGCCGCCAACCCGAGGGGCGCCTCCGACAGATCCCGCGCCAGGCGGACGACGGGGCCCCGGTCGCGTGGCGAGGTCTCCTGCCCGGTCCGCGTCATGAACGGCTCGCGATAGTGCAGGAACAGAGCGGCAAGCAGCGACAGGAGCATCAGCCCCAGGAACACCGACGACAGGGCGATCCCGCCGATGGAGGGCTGGGCACCGCCCCACGGGATGCCGTAGATGGAGATGTACCACCAGCCGTTGGTGGAAGTGAAGCTCAGCGCCAGGATGAAGAACACGGCTGCCAGGAACAGCATCCGGTTGCGCAGCGAGCGGGTCGCCGCCGGCAGTACCGCCATGGTGACGAGCGCGGCGAGCGCGGCGCCGATGGTCGCGAACGCCCCGAAGTGGTGCGTCCACTTGGTGGGGTTGAGCGCCATGAACACGATCGACATGGCAGCCATGCCGACAATGCGGCGAGCTGGCCCGACCGAGACGCCGGGGATCCGGCCCTTGCGGAACAGGATGGCCGCGCAGGTGATAAGCGACAGGAACATGGCCAGCACCCCGAAGCGGCGTGCGAGCGAGCCGTCCGGCGTGGGGTTGAGAAGCCACTCGTACCGCCAGACCTCCTCGTACCAGCTGCCGCTGGGGCCGACCTCGCCGAGTAGTGAGGACGACTGCAACGTGGTGACGAGCGGCTGGTCGAGGAAGATCAGGTGCAGGATGCCGAGCCCGGCCGCGACCAGCGGCGCGACCGTGGGGATCCATCCGTCCCGCCTGGCTCTACGGATGATGAGCAGCAGCAGCGGCCGCGAGGCGGCGATGATCACGGCGATGCAGAACGTGCCTGTGGGCGCCGCGGACAGCGTGAGCCCGCCGATGATGAAACCGATCGCGGCCGGCAGGAGCCGGCCGGTCGCGAGTGCGCGCTCGAGCGAAACCCAGGTGGCCAAGACACCGAACGCGATGATCGGCTCGGGGCGTAGCCCGTTGTTGTAGGTCAGCCAGAAGGCGAGGAAGACCGCCGCCGTGCTCCAGCGGACCGCGGCCGCGCGTCGGGCTGCGATGCCCAGGCGCGGGATGACCTCTCGCGAGAGCAGGATCCACGAGCCGATACCCAACAGCAGCGCCGGGAGTCTCAGCCACACGCTGCCGAGCGTGAACGTACTGATCGCCGTGTATAGGTAATACGGCATCCCGAACGGCGCATATGGAGCTCCGTAATAACGGAACACCTCGGGCATGTATCCACTGGAGACCGCCGCACGCGCCTCGGTGAGGATGTAGCCGTCGTCCGCGGTGTTGGCGCCGATGATGTGCCACACGAGCAGGATCGCCACGACGAGCAGGTCCAGCGGTCGCGGCTTCCACCAGCCCGGCGGCAGCACGCGTCGACCGGCCCGGCCGTCACGGAGATCGAGTCGGTGCAGCGCCACCAGCGACACGAGGATCGCGAGGATGCCCACCACAATCGCGATCTGCTTGATCACTGTCGCCTGCGTCGTATAGCGGGAGTCCACGGTGATGTCGACGGACATGCCCTCCGGCGCGGCTCCCTGGAGATCGGAGAACACGCCCACGACCTGGGGGCGCAGATCCTCCTCGACCCACCCGCCGATTCCCTGCCCGTCGACCTCGAGGCCCAGGAACTCCGCGCCGATGGATCCCGAGTCGGCGACGACCCGGATCGCGGAGCATGCGCCGGGCGCGGCCACGGCATCGGTGGGCGCCGAGGCGATGAGTGCGTTGCGGCTGCGCACCTCGACGTTCGGGCCCGCGACCGACACCATGAGAGCGCGCGCGCCGGCCTCGTCGCCTGCCTGACGTGGCGCGGTGGAGACCAGCACCCCGTCTTCACGCCCCTGGTCACGCAGCTCCTGCACCGCGGTGCAGGGGACGTCGACGGTGATGTCGAGCGGGTAATAGGCGACCAGAGGTGCGGTGACCGGGTCGACCGTCCCGTTCTCGGGCCAGCTGATGGTCGAGGTGGTCTGCGTGACGGGCAGCAGTGGCACCACGATCGCCAGCAGAATTCCGATGAGGCCGCTGATCGCGGCGACGACTCCCCATCGTGGCCCCTTCCGGGGCTTCTCGGGAGCGGCGCGGACCTCGCTGGCAGTCGATGGCATGGCGTCCACGCTATAACGAGCGCCTGACAATCCCTGAAACCGTGTGACCGTTCGGTGACCCCCGGCACCGCGCGCCGCTGCCCGCCTGCCGGTCACGGCCTTCCGGTCCGCGGGCTCCGGAGAGGATGACCCCGAAAGAGCGACGTGGACAGCGCATCGTAACCGAGATGGCGCAGTAGAGATGCCGCAGAAATGACGAACGCGCCGAAGGGATTTCCCTCCGACGCATCATGTCGTGGTGGCCAGGGCCGGGATCGAACCGGCGACCTTCCGCTTTTCAGGCGGACGCTCGTACCAACTGAGCTACCTGGCCCTAAGACAACCGGCGCATCCGGTGAAACCGAATGCGCCGGTCATCTCTGGCGACCCTGACGGGACTCGAACCCGCGACCTCCGCCGTGACAGGGCGGCGCGCTAACCAACTGCGCCACAGGGCCTTGCTCTTCGCTGTGCTCTTCGCACGAGAAAGAACATTAGTAGACGCGATGCAGATTACGCAAATCGGACGGTCCAGACCACGCTTTCTGCAGTTCAGGGTGCTTTTCTTCGGATGCTCGCGTCCCGCGTACCGCGCCCGCTGCCGGCGACCCCACACCGCGCGCCGCCTGCAGTCCGCCCGGTCCCATCTGGCCCCCTCCCGGGAGGACCCGCTCTCCGCCTTCGCCCCCGTCCGTTGGGGCGAGACACCCTCCCTCTGCCCTCCGGCTCCTTACACCGGCCCGTTGCGCTGCCCCTCGGTCGACGTACGCACCTGGTCTGCTCAGATCGGCGGCACTTGCGCGCCCGGTTTGGTCCATTCCGGACGCGCAAGTCCATCGCAGGTGCGGATGCAGGCACAGGTGCGAATGCAGATGTAGGTGCAGCGGGCACGTCGCACGCACAAGTCCGAGAGTCCGCACCCGGCGAAGCCCCACCGGGACGTGCTCAGCCCTGGTCAGCCCTTGCCAGCCCGACCACACCACCCCGCCGGCCGCCCCGAACTCCGAAATGCAGAAAATCCCGGCCACCACCACCGTGGTGACCGGGACTTCCCGATCGCGTACCCCCTACGGGATTCGAACCCGCGCTGCCGGCGTGAAAGGCCGGTGTCCTAGGCCGCTAAACGAAGGGGGCGCCGCCACGTCCGGGGTCACCGGTCCGCAGCGGGATTCAGTCTAGGGCACCATCCGCCGGGCGGCTAAACCGCCCGCGGAAGCGACCGGTATCGTGTCCGATGCCCCTATAGCTCAGTTGGTAGAGCTACGGACTTTTAATCCGCAGGTCGCCGGTTCGAGCCCGGCTGGGGGCACCACTACCTCCCGGCCCCGGCCCGGGCATCGACCTCGGCCGATACCGAATCCGCTGGCCTGACGCCGCTGCCACCCGGCCCCGCCCGGTGCGCATTTTGGACCTGCCCGCCGAGCGCTGGGACACTTACGGTATGTCCGCTCCCACCGCCCCGTCGGCACCCGCACTGCGCATCGGCCCCTACGCGCTCGACTCACCGGTCGTCCTCGCGCCGATGGCCGGTGTCACCAACGTCGCGTTCCGCACGCTGTGCCGCGAGTTGGAGCAGGAGCAGCAGGGTTCGGTGTCGGGTCTGTACGTGTGCGAGATGGTCACCGCGCGGGCGCTGGTCGAGCGCCAGCCGGCGACGCTGCACATGGCCACGTTCGCGCCCGAGGAGTCTCCCCGCAGTCTGCAGCTGTACACGGTGGATGCCGAGTACACGTACCAGGCGGCCAGGATGATCGTCGACGAGAACCTGGCCGACCATATCGACATCAACTTCGGATGCCCGGTCCCCAAGGTCACGCGCCGCGGTGGCGGGTCCGCGATCCCGTACAAGCGCAGACTGTTCCGTTCGATCGTCGCGGCCGCGGTCCGCGCCACCGCGGGCACGGATATCCCTGTCACGGTGAAGATGCGCGTCGGGATCGACGACGAGCACCACACCCATCTCGACGCCGGCCGGATCGCTGTCGAGGAGGGCGCCCAGGCGGTCGCGCTCCACGCCCGCACGGCCGCGCAACGCTATTCGGGTGAGGCCGACTGGTCGCAGATCTCGCGCCTGGTTGAGCATGTCGGCGCCTTCTCGGACGTGCCCGTGCTGGGCAACGGCGACATCTTCTCCGCCGAGGACGCGGTGCGCATGGTCGACGAGACCGGCTGCGCGGGCGTCGTGATCGGCCGCGGCTGCCTGGGCCGGCCGTGGCTGTTCTCCGAGCTCGCCGCGCGCCTGTCCGGCCGCGAGGCCCCGACCCCTCCCACGCTCGGCGAGGTCGCCCGGATCATGTACCGCCACGGCGAACTCCTCGCGCAGCATCACGGGGAGGACAAGGGGATGCGTGACATCCGCAAGCACGTCGCCTGGTACCTGCGCGGTTTCCCGGCCGGCTCGGAGAAGCGTGTGGCCCTGTCCGCCGTCCGCACCCTCGACGACCTGGCGGAGATGCTCGCCGATCTGCCACCGGACGAGCCGTTCCCCGCCGACGGTTACGGCCCGCGCGGCCGCCAGGGCTCGCCGTCGAAGGTGCTGCTCCCCGAGGGCTGGCTCGACGATCCGGAGGATGACGCGGTGGCGCTCGAGGGCGCCGACGCCCAGAACTCCGGCGGCTGATCCTCTTCCCGTCCGCGATGTTCACCGGGCGTTCATGGCTGCTCCCGGATCCAGCGGTTGACATGCGGGTATCCTGTTGACATGCGTCTTGTTTACTCCGAAGAACTCGCGGACCTGGCCACGTCCATGGCCAGAATGTGCTCGTTGGGTACCGACAACATGGAGCTGGCCACGCACGCGCTGCTCCAGGTGGATCTGGTCACCGCCGAGAAGGTCCTCGAGTCCGCCTCGGAGATGTCACGTCTGGCCACGGAGAACGAGGAGCGTGGTTTCGCGCTGCTGGCCCTGCAGGCCCCGGTCGCGCGCGATCTGCGCCAGGTGGTCACCTCCATCCAGCTGGTGCAGGACCTCGTCCGTATGGGCACGCTCGCGTGTCACGTCGCGAAGATCGTCCGGCGTCGCCACCCGGAGCCTGTGCTGCCGGAGCCGGTCAACGGTTACTTCGCCGAGATGGGCCGCGTCGCCGTCTCGCTGGGCCGCTCGGCCACGGAGGTACTGCTCAACCGCGATGCGGAGCAGGCAGCGACTCTCGCCCAGCAGGACGACGCGGTGGATGATCTGCGCCGCCACCTGTTCACCCTCCTCACCGTGCGGGAGTGGAAGTACGGGGTCGCGTCGGCGGTGGATGTCACGCTGCTGGCCCGGTACTACGAGCGCTTCGCGGACCACGCCGTCGAGGTCGCGCAGCGCGTGATCTTCCTGGCGACCGGCGAGTACGCCAACCTGGGCGAGGACGACCCGGACCATTCCTCGACCCCCAACGAGGAGCTGGTCCGCCGGTTCACCGAGACGGACCGCAGCTTCCAGGAGCGTCGCGCCAACGGCCCGGCCTCCGGCGAGGAGCCGTCCGGGTCGTGACGGCCGCCGGGCCGGGGTCGACGACGAGACGCCGCGGCCCCGGCCCCGCCCACTCGGGAGGACGCCCCTCCCCCGACGCACCACTTGAGAACCGCCCCGGTTCCGGCCAGTGGACCGGAACCGGGGCGGTTCTCTTGTGGAGGGCTGTCTCGGCTCAGCCGAAGCGGCCGGAGACGTAGTCCTCGGTCTGCTTGTTCTCCGGGTTGGAGAAGATCTTCTCGGTCGCGTTGACCTCGACCAGCTGGCCGGGCATGCCGGTGGCCTCGAGCGAGAAGAAGGCGGTCTGGTCGGACACGCGCGCGGCCTGCTGCATGTTGTGCGTGACGATCACGATGGTGAACTCGCTCTTGAGCTCGGAGATGAGGTCCTCCACCGCGAGCGTCGAGATCGGGTCGAGCGCGGAGCAGGGCTCGTCCATGAGGAGCACCTGGGGCTCGATCGCGATGGCGCGGGCGATGCACAGACGCTGCTGCTGGCCGCCGGAGAGGCCGCCGCCGGGCTTGTCGAGGCGGTCCTTGACCTCGTTCCAGAGGTTGGCGCCGCGCAGCGACTTCTCGGCCACCTCATCGAGCTTCTTCTTGTTCTTGACGCCCTGCAGTCGCAGGCCGGCGACCACGTTCTCCTTGATGGACATCGTGGGGAACGGGTTGGGACGCTGGAACACCATGCCGATGGTGCGGCGTACGGCGACGGGGTCGACGCGCTTGTCGTAGATGTCCACGCCGTCGAGCTTGATGGAGCCCTTGACGGAGGCGCCCGGGATCTCCTCGTGCATGCGGTTCAGCGAACGCAGCACGGTGGACTTGCCACAGCCGGACGGCCCGATGAAGGCAGTCACCGAGCGCGGCGGGACGTGGAGATTGACGTCCTTCACGGCGTGGAAGTCGCCGTAGAAGATGTCGACGTTCTCGAGGTCGAGTCGCTTGGCCATTGGAGGTCCTTACTTCGTCTTGGGCGCGAGCGCCTTGGCGGCGAACGTGGCGAGGACGTTCGCCAGCGCGATGATGATGATGAGGGTGAGGGCGGCGCCCCAGATCCGGTACTGGCCGGCTTCGTTGGGGTTCGAGAGCTGGTTGTAGATGAGCAGCGGCAGCGAGGCCATGTTGCCCTCGAACAGGTCGTAGTTGTAGCTCGCCGTGTAGCCCACGAGGATCAGCACCGGGGCGGTCTCGCCCATGACGCGGGCGATCGCGAGGAACATGCCGGAGATCATGCCGGACAGAGCGGTGGGGACCACGACGCTGACGATGGTCTTCCACTTGGGCACGCCGAGCGCGTAGGAGGCCTCGCGCAACTCGTCCGGGACCAGTTTGAGCATCTCCTCGGTCGAGCGCACGATCAGCGGCAGCATGAGCAGCACGAGCGCGAGGGCCACCGCGAAGGCGCTGAGGCTCAGCTGGAAGAACGTGACCCACACGCCGAAGATGAAGATGGCGGCGACGACGGAGGGGACGCCGGCGAGGACGTCGACCATGAAGGTCGTGGGCTTGGCCAGCCTGGACTCGGGGTACTCCACGAGCATGATGCCCGCGGCGACACCGAGCGGGATCGAGATGACGGCCGCGATGAGCGCCTGGACGAGGCTGCCGTAGATCGCGTGGCCGACGCCGCCGGCCATGGAGGACGGGGCGACGAGGAAGAACGAGTTGGTCCACCAGGTCGGGTTGAGCACCGCGGGCAGGCCCGAGGCGATCACCTTGTAGAGCAGTGCGACCAGCGGGATCACGGCGAGCACGAAGCACACGGTGAACAGGACCGCGGCGGCCTTGTCCTTGACCTTGCGGCTGCCGGAGATCGGCAGGAAGGTCTCGGCCGGCTTGGCCGGCTTGGCGAGGTCTGTCGTGGGGGACATCAGCCGTTGACCTTTCCACCGGACACCGAGCGCGCGATGAGGTTGACGATGAACGTGAGGATGAAGAGCACCAGGCCGGCGGCGATGTACGCGCCGGTGGGCAGCGGGTGGTTGAACTCGGCGCTGCCGGAGGCGATCTTCGAGGCGAAGGTGAAGCCGCCGTCGAACAGCGACAGGGTGCTCGGCGAGCTCGCGGCGCGCAGGATGATGAGCACCGCGACCGTCTCGCCGAGGGCACGACCGAGCGCGAGCATCGAGCCCGCGATCATGCCGGACTTGGCGTAGGGGAAGCAGGTCATCCGGATCTTCTCCCACTTGGTGGCGCCCAGGGCGAGGGCGGCCTCCTGGTGGAGGGAGGGGGTCTGGCGGATGGTCTCGCGCGACATCGAGGTGATGATCGGCAGGATCATGATCGCGAGCACGATGCCGGCGGTGAAGATGGTGCCGCCACCGGCGATAGAGACGTTGCCGTCGCTGAAGAGGAAGAACCAGCCGAGGTTCCGGTTGAGCCACTCGGCGAAGGGCACCATCCACGGGCCCAGCACGAGGAGGCCCCACATGCCGTAGATGATCGACGGCACGGCGGCGAGCAGGTCGATGAGCGCGGACAGCGACCGGGACAGCCTCACAGGCGCGTACTGCACGAGGAACGTGGCGATGCCGATCGCGACCGGCACGGCCAGCAGCAGGGCGAATATCGAGCTCAGCACCGTGACCTTGAGCAGGTCGAGGATGCCGAAGCGCATGTTCTCCGGATCGGTGGTGTTCCACTCGGACGAGGTGAAGAAGTTGACCTGGTCCTGCATCACCGACGGGGTCGCCTGGGTGACCAGAACGATGCCGATGAGCGCGATGAGTGCGACGATGACAGCACCCGCGGCGACGGTGAGGCTGCGGAAGACGGTGTCCCACTTCTTCGAGGACTTGACGTCCAGAAGACTGGTGTCGCCGCCCGTGTCCGAGTTCGGCGCGAGACCGGAGCCGGGGTTGAGCGCGCCGGAGTCGGCGCTGTTCTTGTCGGCGTCGCGGTCGACGGATTCGTGAACTGTCATGAGACCTTCAGTCGCTCGGGGAAAAAGCGGTCGTGCCGGGCAGATAGTGCGGTTCAGCGGCTAACCGCCTCAGCCACCGGGCCCGCTCCGCGTACGTTGCGGGCCCGATGACCGAGGGCTCGGACGGATCAGGTGATGCTGTTGATCGCGTCGGTGAGCTTGCCGCGGAACGCGTCCGGGATCGGGATGTAGCCCTCGGCCTCGAGCTGACCCTGGACCTCTTCGTTCACGGCCACGTTCAGGAAGGACTTCACGGCCAGGGCCGTCTCGGGATCGGAGTAGTGCGAGCACACGATCTCATAGGTCGGCATGATGATCGGGTACGCACCCCCGACCTCGGGGACGTAGAACGACGAGGTGTCGATGACCAGGTCGTGCGAGTCCTCGTGCAGGAGCTTGGCCGAGTCGATGGTGGTGCCGGCGGTCTCGGCGTTGAGCTCGACACCCTCGGCGTCGGCCGGGGTGATGACCTTGACCATGCCGAGGTCCTGGCTCTTGGCGTAGGACCACTCGGTGTAGGTGATGGTGCCCGGGGTCTGCGCGACGGCCGCGGAGACGCCCTCGTTGCCGCGGGCTCCCTCGCCCACGCCACCGTTGAAGGTCTTGCCGGCCTCGTGGCTCCAGGCGTCGCCGGCGGCGGCCTCGAGGTACTTCTGGAAGTTGTCGGTGGTGCCCGACTCGTCCGAGCGGAAGATCACGGTGATCTCCTGGTCGGGGAGCTCGACACCCTCGTTCTCCGAGGCGATGGCCGGGTCGTTCCAGTTGGTGATCTCACCCTGGAAGATGCGGGCCAGGTTCTCTGCGGACAGCGCCACGTCGACACCGTCGAGGTTGTAGGCGATCGCGATCGGACCGAAGACGGCCGGCAGGTTCCAGGCCGGGCCCTCACAACGCTCCTCGGCGGCGAGGTACTCGTCGTCCTTGAGCGGGGAATCGGAGCCACCGAAGTCGGTCTGGCCGCCGATGAACTCCTTGACGCCCGAGCCGGAGCCGTTCGAGTTGTAGTCGAGGGTGTGGCCGTCGCAGCTCAGGGCGTAGGAGTTGGCGAAGATCGTCATCGCGTTGTTCTGCGACGAGGCGCCGGACGCGTTGAGGGTCGCCTTGCCGCCGCACTCGACACCGGGCAGAGCCTTGGCGGCCGTCTCGTCACCGCCGCCGGTGTTGTCGTCGGAGCAGGCGGCGAGGCCGACCGTCGTCAGGGCGGCGAGCCCGAGCAGGGCACCGGTGCGCTTGAAGTCCACAGATTCTCCTTGGTTCGTCCGGCGGGCTCCCCACCGGGCTCGTTCGTGGCGACTCTCGTCGCGTCGTCGGGCCGGGCGAACGCCCCGACGGGGAGAGAACCTAAGGCTCTGACGTGAACAACCCCGCGAATACAGGTGAACGGTGAATGAACTGCCAGCGTGGGGGCTGTTCACCTCGGTCAGAGGCGACCGCCACGGGCACCCCCACCTGGGGTGTTCCTGAGAATCCCTCACGGAGAGCCAGCCGAAATCAACGGGAGGTATAGGTCACATCAACGTGTTCGACCTCGAACCCGAGCCTCTCGTAGGTGCGGATCGCCGGACGGTTGTCCCCCTCCACATAGAGGACGACGGACTCCGCACCGGCGGGCCCCTCCAGGTACTCGACGCCCACCGAGGTGAGCACGCCACCCAGGCCGCGCCCCTGGTCCGCGGGGTCGACGGCCACGACGTAGACCTCGCCCTCCACCGGTTCACCGGGCTCGGCGACGGTCTTGGTCCAGTGGAACCCGGCCAGCCGCGGCCCGCCGGAGGTGTCGACCGCGAGGAACACCGCCCCCGTGTCGACCCAGTCCACGGCCAGCCGCTCGTCGAGCTGCGCGGCCGTCCAGCCACCCTGCTCGGGGTGCCAGTGGAAGGCCGCGTTGTTGACGCGCAGGAACTCGGAGCGGGCGTCCAAGCCCGGCCAGCGCCCGCCGCCCTCGGACACCGCCTCGGCGAGCGTGCCGAGCTCGATGCCCTCCAGCTCCCGCCGCTGCGGCAACGCCGGCCCCTCGGAGCCGCGGCGCCGCATCTTGAGCAGCTCGCGCGTGCGCATCAGTCCCACCGAGCCCGCGAGAGCCACCGCGGACGACAGGTCGCCGTGCGCCCAGACGGCGGCTGCGCGTTCGCGTTCGAGGACGGCGCGCAGGAGATGCGCGCCGATCCCCTGCCGCCGATGGTCGGGATGGACCACGAGCTCGACGGTCGCGTCGCCGCCGCTCCCGTCGATCTGCGCGTAGCCGACCGGCTCGCCCTCGGAGCCACCGGCCCGCGCCACGAGGTGCCGCACTCCGTGGGCCTCGGCGCCACCGTGCAGCGCGCGCAGGGGTTGCTCCCCGAGCGGCGCCACGCCGTCGACCACCTCGGCCGCGCGTGCCACCGCCTCGATCCGCTCGGCGTCCAGCGCGCCCGGTGCCGTCTCGACGATCATGCGTCCCCTCCGTCTTCCCTGGGGTCCGTGGGCCGGACCGCCTTGTACCCGACGTTACGGACAGTGCCGATGAGGGACTCGTGATCCGGCCCGAGCTTGGCCCGCAGCCGCCGCACGTGCACGTCGACGGTGCGGGTGCCGCCGAAGAAGTCGTAGCCCCAGACCTCCTGGAGGAGTTGCGCGCGGGTGAACACACGCCCGGGGTGCTGGCACAGGAACTTGAGGAGCTCGAACTCCTTGTAGGTGAGGTCGAGCGGCCGCCCCTTGACGCGGGCGACGTAGGTCTCCTCGTCGATCACGAGCTCGCCGACGGTGATCAGGCCGGAGCCGTCGTCGCCGGGAGACGTGTGCCTCGCGGCCGCCAGACGGAACCGGGCGTCGACCTCAGCGGGACCGGTGGTCGGCAGGAGGATGTCGTCCAGGCCCCAGTCGCCGCTCACCGCGATCAGACCGCCCTCGGTGACCACGGCGACCACCGCGACGTCCCCCGTTCCCGCCAGGAGCCTGCACAGGGCCCGGGACGAGGCCAGGTCGGTCCGCGCGTCGACCAGCACGAGCGCCGCGTCGGCCAACTCGCCCACCGACGAGGCCTGCGGCGGCAGCACGCTAACGGTGTGCGGCAGCAGGGGCAGCGACGGGACGACGGCCCCCGGGTCTGCTTCCACGCTGAGGAGCACCACTTCCATGTCGTTTCCTCTCCGCGTGGGGAACGGGATGATACTAGCGAGCGACACCCTCGTTTCCGTGAATGGAGTAGACCTGAATCCCATGAGCATCCCTCGCGTGGCCGTCGCGGCGCTGGCGGTCATGGCCGTGCTCGCCGGGGGCGCTTTCACGGTCGACTCGATCTCGGCGTCCCGTCTCGAGGCGGAGATCTCGGCCCGCATCGCGCCCGATCTGCCGGGCGCGGGGCCGCCGTCGGTGATGACGGGTGGCCCCTTTTCGCGCTGGTCGGGCCCGGACACGCTGTCCTCGGTGGCGATCCGCGCGGAGGGCGTCGAGCGCCCGGGGCTGGGGCCGGTGGCCGTCGAAGCGGTCGCGACCGATGTCCACGTGCCCGACGTGGATGGCGGCGGTGACGGTACGGCCGACCCCGACGGCCCCGGAGGAGACGACCGGGATGACGACGACGCCGACGCCCGATCGGCGGACACCGGCCTGAGCGCCGAGTCGGTGGAGGTCTCCGTGCAGATCACCGGAGACTCCCTCGCGCCGACCCTGCGGATGCGCGACGTGCTCATCGGAGCCGCCGACGACCACAGCCTCGCCGGCGGGACCGAACACCGGGCCCGCGTCACGGGAACGCTCATCGAGTCGGGCGAACGGATCTCGGTGTTCGTCGACCTCGTCGTCGACGCCTCCGGCGCCCACCTCGTCCCCGTGGCCGCGGCGACCGGGCCCGGCGGCGTCCCCGACCAGGACCCCGAGCTCGCGATGCGCAGCGTCGCGCTGACCTTCGCCCCCGACCTGCTGCCACTGGGCGTCCCGGTGGACACCCTCACGGTCAAGGCCGGAACCCTGACCGCGTCCGGCACCGGTGGCCCCGGCACCCCGCCGCTCGACGGCCTCGTGCGCGGGGACCTCTAGACTCGCCCGTATGAGTCGCGACGACGTACTGGTCAGCACCCGCTGGGCCTCCTCGCGCCTGGCCGACGACTCGGTGGTCTTCCTCGAGGTCGACGAGGACGTGGCGGCTTATCACTCCGACGGCCACATCCCCGGCGCCGTCGCGCTGAACTGGCGGACCGAGTTGCAGCAGGAGTTCACGCGCGATCTGGTGGACCGCGAGCGCTTCAGCGAGCTGATGTCCGAGCGCGGCATCTCCCGAGACCACACGATCGTGGTCTACGGCGGCAACCACAACTGGTTCGCCGCGTACGCCTACTGGTACCTGCGGCTCTACGGCCACGCCGATGTGCGACTGCTCGACGGTGGCCGCATGAAATGGGAGCGCGAGGGCCTCCCGCTGGAGAACGAGCTGCCGGAGCGGCCCGCCACCGAGTACGTGGCCGATCCCCAGGACCTGTCGATCCGCGCGTTCCGCGACGACGTCCTGGGCGGGCTCGGCAGCGACGCACTGGTGGACGTGCGCTCGGTCGACGAGTTCACCGGCCGCCTCTCCGCACCGGCCGGGCTGCCGCAGGAGGGTGGCCGTCAGCGCGGGCACATCCCCGGCGCGGTGAGCATCCCGTGGAACCGGGCCGTCACCCGCGACGGCACCTTCCGGCCCGACGCCGAGCTGCGGCAGATCTACGCCGACCTGATCGAGGATCCTGACCGGCGCGTGGTGGCCTACTGCCGCATCGGCGAGCGGTCGAGCCACACCTGGTTCGTGCTGCACGAGTTGCTGGGGCAGAAGAACGTCGTCAACTACGACGGCAGCTGGGTCGAGTACGGCTCGCTCATCGGCGTCCCCGTCGAGCGCTGACGCCCCCGCGCCGCCGGTCAGCGCCGAGACCTCCCGCGAGTGGGTCCGGGTGACTAGGCTCGAGGGCATGTCCTTGATCTCCAGGTCGCTCGGCATGGCCGGGCGCGCAGCCGTTGTCGCCGTCGGCGCCTCAGTCGCCTCCGCTGTGCTCGTGGGCATCGACCAGCGTCGCGGTACCGCCCCCGCGATCCCCGACCACCCTGGCCCGTACTCCCCCGAGGAGCGGGAGGCCGCGGTCCGGACGTACCTCACCGCGCTGACGCTGCCGGCGGCCGCGTTCCGGGTCCCGTTCGCCGAGGACTGCGTGCGGCGCGAGAACGGCCTCCGCACCGGCTTCGGGGCCACCCACCTACGGTGGGACCTGCACCTGCATCTGCAGTACTCGACCATCCGCGAGCTGCAGGACATCCAGATCACCGTCGACCCGCCGGGGCGCGAGGGGATCGTGCACGCGGAGTTCACCATCGTGACCGTGGTCGGCCTCACCGCCCGGGTGCGGGAGGACTTCACCGTGCCCGCCGAGGACTGCCTCATCCACGCGATCGAGGCCCGCATCTCGCTGAGCTGAGCCGCCCCGGCGGCGCCGGGCCCTCACCCCCTCGCGCGGGACTGCCCTCACCCCCTCGCGCGGGACTGTGGGACTCCCCGGCACCGACCGGCGGGGCCCGGGGTTAGGATTGGGGTCATGGTGCTCTTCTTCGAAATCCTCCTCGTCCTGTGCTCGCTGATGATCCTGTGGGCCACCTGCTACATCGTCTACCGCACGGTCACCGACGAGTCGTGACGGACAGCGGTATGTCAGGCGCCGAGGACCCCTCGTCGCCCGTCCCCGACGAGGGTGAGGGCCAGCGGGTCGTACCCGGTTCCGGAAACGCTGCCGTCGACGCCGCTGTCGAGCGGTCCGAGCAGACCGCCGGCCGCAACATCGCGCCGTTCTCCGAGCTGCCCGTCGCCGAGGACACGGCGAACCTGCGGTTCGGCCCCGATCTGCACCCGGGTCTCCTCGCCCTGCTCCCGCTCGTCGGGGTCTGGGAGGGCGAGGGCGAGGCGGACACCTCCGACCGCGGCCAGCACCGCTTCGGCCAGCAGGTCATCGTCTCGCACGACGGCGAGAACTACCTGAGCTGGAGCTCGCGCGCCTGGACCTTCGACTCGGGCGGCGCCGTCGACGCGGCCGCCTACCGGGAGTCCGGTTTCTGGCGGATCTCCGAGGACGACCAGCTCGAGTTCCTCGTGACCCACGCCTCCGGCGTCATCGAGATGTACTACGGCAAGCCGCTGACGCAGTCGGCTTGGGAGATGTCGACGGACGTCGTCATGTCCTCCCCCACCGGTCCGCGCATGGGCGCCGCCAAGCGCATCTACGGGATCGTCGAGGGCGGCGACCTCGGGTGGGTCGAAGAGCGCGTCCACCCCGAGAAGGGCCTCGTCCCGCGGTTGTCGGCACGCCTGAGCCGCGTCGCCGGCTGACACGAGCACCAAGTAACACCCGGCTCTGCCCGGCCTGCGTGGTCACTGACCGCAGGCCGGGCAGAGCCGGAGCCATGTGCGGGCCGGCCGGTTCAGGCGCGGCCGACCGCCCGGTCCACCATCCCCGCCACGTCGATCCCGGGGTCGGCGGTGGGCAGGGCCACGTCGTCGATCCGGTGCACGCGTGCCACCAGCGTCACCGACGAGACCAACCACACCGCGTCTGCGGCGAGCAGATCGGCGACCAGGAGCCGCTCGCGCCTGACGGTGACCCCCTCCCGCCCGGCGACCTCGGCCATCGCGCCCAGCGTCGTGCCCTCGAGGATCCCGATCTCCTGCGGCGGGCTGAGCAGTTCGCCGTCGCGGGCGATCACCACCGTCGAGCGCGGCCCCTCGAGGACCTCCCCGTCGGAGGACACGTAGACCACGTCCTCGAAGCCGTTGGCGGCCGCGTGCCGCAGGGCCGCCATGTTGGCCGCGTAGGACAGCGTCTTGGAACCCAGGAGCATCCACGGGGCGCTCGCGCCGATGTCAGACGCGTAGCCGCGACTGAGCACGGTCACGCCGATCCCTTGGGCGCGGGCCCGACACGCCTGCGGTCCCACCGCCGCGACCGTGATGTAGGCCGTCTCCTCGCCGCCGCGCTCCGGGCCCCGCGACAGCACCAACCGCAGCATCCCCTCCGACTCCGCGCCCCACTCGCGCGCGGCCAGATCGATGGCGGCGAGCCACTCCTTCTCGGAGGGTCCGGCCAGGCCCAGCGCGGCTGACGAACGACCCAGGCGCGCCAGGTGGCGCTCCGGCTTGGCCGGGCGACCACCCACCACCAACAGGGTCTCGAAACATCCGTCCCCGCGGACCGCCGCCAGGTCGTCGGCGAGCAGGAGCGGCTGGTCCGAAGGGTGGATGCGGGGGCGTCTGCCGTCCGGCCCGCCCGCCACGAGGACGACCACCCGCCGCGTGTCCGGCTGATCCGCTGTGCTCTCCGCTGCAGTGCCCATGGCGGCAACGATACGACGAGGTACGTAGACTCGCGATCGTGAACGTCCCTGCTGTGCCCGACCGGATCGAAAGCGACTACCGGAGCCCGATTCTGGACCGACCCGGCGCGGTGGATGCGGACAGCGCCTCCCCCGACGTCGGAGTCCCCTTCCACTACGGAGACCCGCTCGGTGAGCAGCGGGCCGCGGACGCGGGGGCGGTGATCATCGACCGGTCCCACCGCGACGCCCTGACGATCAGCGGCGGCGAGCGGCTGACCTGGCTCGAGGGGTTCGTCTCGCAGCATGTGTCCGAACTCTCCGACGGCGAGGGGGCCGAGACCCTGGTGCTCGACGCCAATGGACGCGTCGAGCACCACGCCCTGCTGTCCGACGTGGACGGCACGGTCGTGGTGGACACCGAGCGCGGCCGCGGTGGCCCACTGCTGCAGTTCCTCACCAAGATGGTGTTCTGGGCCGACGCCGCGCCCGTCGAGGCCGACCTGGCCGTGCTGACCCTGACCGGCACATCGCTCCCGGAGGCCCTCACCGCCCCGGACGGCACCGACGTGACACTGCCCGTCGGTGACTACGCCAGCGTCACCCTGCCCGGCGGGGGCATCGCCCGCCGGATGCCGTGGCCGCTGAACGGGGCGATCGATCTGGTGGTCCCCCGCTCGGGGCTGACCGCATGGTTCGACGCCGCGGTGGCCGGCGGGGCCCGGCCCGCGGGCTCGTGGGCCTTCGAGGCTCTGCGTGTCGCGGGCACCACCCCGCTACGGGGGCGGCTCGGCGTGGACACCGACGAGAAGACCATCCCGCACGAGGTGAGCAGCTGGATCGGCGCCGTCTCCCAGCAGGGCGCCGTCCACCTGGACAAGGGCTGCTATCGCGGCCAGGAGACCGTGTCCCGCGTCCACAACCTGGGACGCTCACCCCGCGTGCTCGTGCGGCTCCAGTTGGACGGGTCCGTGGGAGACGACTCGGTGGTGACCGGCGCCGAGGTCCGCGCCGGCGGGCGACCGGTCGGCCGTGTGGGCACCGTCGTCCAGCACCACGAGGACGGCCCGGTCGCACTGGCTCTGCTCAAGCGGGCCGTGCCGGCCGACGCCGAGCTGGACATCGACGGCGTGGCCGCGTCTATCGACCCGGACACCTTCCCCCAGGACACCGGGCCCCAGGCTGGCCGCGAAGCCGTCAAGCGCCTGCGAGGGCAGGCCTAGCGGGCACGCCAACCGCGTCCCGGCGCGGCCGCGATGGTCGGCCCGCCGGTTACTCGTCCGGCCCACGCTGGCTTCTTATCCGGCTCGCGCCGGTTTCTCGTCCGGGTCCACCCCGCCCCGGGCCGTGAGGCCGGCCGATTTCGCTCACCCCACGACACCCGGGCGGACATTCCGCGCCGGGCACGCTATCCTGTGCTCAGGCAGATACTCACACTTGCGATGGGCACCCCCGAGGTGGCCCAGCACCGTTTCCGAGGGGGTCAGGTCAATGGGCCGAGGCCGCGCGAAGGCGAAGCAGACCAAGGTCGCTCGCGAACTGAAGTACAACGCTCCGCAGACGGACCTTGAACGTCTTCAGCAGGAGTTGTCGGGAGGACCGTCGTCCACCCGCGTGGAGGAGGACGACGATCCATACGGGTCGTGGTCCGGCGGCGACTCCAGGTACTGACACTCGACTACGCAGTGGGGCCGGGCATCACGCGAATGATGCCCGGCCCCTCTGTGTGCGCTCACCCGTCCCGGAGCGGCAGGTGGCTGCTGGCCGGACGTCAGCGCAGCGGCCGGTGGCCGCACGCCAGCGCGGTGGCCCGCGTCCGCCGGTCTACGCCCGGCGGACAGCCCCCTGTGCCGGAGGTACGGCCAAATGACTCGTGCCCACCAGGCCCCGACTCCCCGCGTGGGTGGGAGGGTCGGAATCTGATGGGCACGTGCGCGCCCCGTCGGCAGCGAGCCGCCGGTCGGGCGCGGGTGGTGTCGAAGCGAGCTGTGTCAGAAGCGGGCGTGTGAGCCCTCGAGGATGACGCGCGGGGCGTCGGCGTCGTCGCCGGACTTCTCGACGTGGCCGATCACCCAGTTCTCCACGTGGCGGGCCGTCAGCACGGCCTGTGCGCGGTCCACGTCCTCGGCGGGCAGGACGGCCACCATGCCGACGCCCATGTTGAAGGTGCGCTCCATCTCGGCCTGCTCGACGCGGCCGTGGTGGGCGATCGTGCCGAACACGGGAGGCACGGGCCAGCGGCCGCGGTCGAGGCTGGCGACGAGTCCGCGCGGCATGACGCGGGCCAGGTTCTCGGCCAGGCCCCCGCCGGTGACATGGCTGAACACGCGCACGTCGGTCTCCGCGATGAGGCTGAGGCAGTCGAGCGCGTAGATGCGGGTCGGCTCGAGGAGCTCTTCGCCCAGGGTGCGGCCGAACTCCTCGACGTGGCCCTCCAGCGGCAGACGGGCCAGGTCGAGGAGCACGTGGCGGGCCAGCGAGTAGCCGTTCGAGTGCAGCCCCGACGAGGCCATGCCGACGATCACGTCGCCGGGCTTGACGTTGTCCGCCTGGAGGATCTCGTCGGCCTCGACGATGCCCACGCCGGTGGCCGAGATGTCGTACTCGCCCGGGGCCATGAGGCCCGGGTGCTCGGCGGTCTCGCCACCCAGTAGGGCGCAGCCGGCGCGGACACAGCCCTCGGCGATCCCCTCGACGATGCCGGCGACGTGCTCGGGCACGACCTTGCCGATCGCGATGTAGTCCTGCAGGAACAGCGGCTCGGCACCACAGACCACCAGGTCGTCCACGACCATGGCCACCAGGTCGATACCGACGGTGTTGTGGACGTCCATCGCCTGGGCGACGGCGATCTTGGTGCCGACGCCGTCCGTGGAGGAGGCCAGCAGCGGCTGACGGTAGGTGTTCTTCAGCGAGAACAGCCCCGCGAAACCTCCGAGGCCACCCATCACCTCCGGCCGGGTCGCCCGCTTGGCGTGGGGAGCGAACATCTCGACTGCGCGCTCACCGGCGTCGATGTCGACACCGGCGGCGGCGTACGACGCGCCGGTCGGGAGGTGAGAGTTCTCGGTCATGTGTGTCTCCTCGTGGGCCCCTTCTCGGGTGCCCGGTCAGGGTCGGCGGACGACGTCCAGGCTGTCGCTCGGGGCCGCGAGCCGGAAGTCGTGGGGCCCGGGGGCCGGGGATCCGGTGGCCAGGGACGGGCTCTCGGGCTCGTCCTCGACCTCCGCGGCGAGCGCACGCACAGCGGCGCTCATGGGTGAGTCGTCCGGCAGCGCGATCGGGTAGTGGCCGTCGAAGCAGGCGGCGCACAGCTCGTCGCGCGGCTGCCCGCTGGCCTCGATCATGCCGTCCACGGAGACGTAGCCGAGGCTGTCGGCGCCGATGGCCCGACGGACGCCCTCGAGCATGCCGTCGGTGACGTCGACACCGTTGGCGATGAGCTCGGCCGGGCTGGCGAAGTCGATGCCGTAGAAGCACGGCCACCGCACCGGCGGCGACGCGATCCGCACGTGCACCTCGGCCGCGCCCGCCTCACGGAGCATCCGGATCAGCGCGCGCTGCGTGTTCCCGCGGACGATCGAGTCGTCCACCACCACGAGCTTGCGCCCGCGGATCACCTCGCGCAGCGGGTTGAGCTTGAGCCGGATGCCCAGCTGGCGGATGGTCTGGCTGGGCTGGATGAACGTACGCCCGACGTAGGCGTTCTTGGTCAGACCCTGCCCGAACGGGATGCCGGAGCCCTGGGCGTATCCGACCGCGGCCGGCGTCCCGGACTCGGGGACCGGGATCACCAGGTCGGCCTCGACCGGGTGCTCGGCGGCCAGGCGACGTCCGATCTCCACCCGCGCCGAGTTGACCGATCGCTCGTTGATCCACGAGTCGGGCCGGGCCAGGTACACGTACTCGAACACACACGTCTTGGGCGTGGCCTCGGCGATCCGGCGGGAGCGCACCCCGTCGCCGTCGATCGCGATGAGCTCACCCGGCTCGATGTCGCGGACGAAGGAGGCGCCCACGATGTCCAGTGCGGAGGTCTCCGATGCCACCACCCAGCCGCGCTCCAGCCGGCCGAGCACGAGCGGCCGCACACCGTGCGGGTCGCGGGCCGCGTACAGGGTGTGCTCGTCGGCGAACGTCAGGCAGTAGGCGCCGCGCAGACGGGGCAGCAGCCGCGCGGCCGCCTCCTCCAGCCCGCCGTCGTACGCCTCGTGCGCCAGCAGCGTGGTGACGATGTCCGAGTCGGAATGTGCGCTGTCCGCGGAGTAGCCGCGGATGCCCAGCGACTCGGCGTGCCGCTTGAGCTCGACGGTGTTGACCAGGTTTCCGTTGTGGCCGAGCACCACCGAGCCGCCGTCGACCGTGGGCCGGAACATCGGCTGGGCGTTGTCCCAGGTGGCCGCGCCGGTCGTCGAGTAACGACAGTGGCCCACCGCGATGTGTCCGTGCATCGACTCGAGGGTCTTCTCGTCGAACACCTGGCTGACCAGGCCGAGATCTTTGTAGACCAGCACCTGCTCGCCGTCGGCCACGGCGATACCGGCCGCCTCCTGACCCCGGTGCTGTAGCGCGTACAGGCCGTAATAGGTGAGCTTGGCGACGTCCTCGCCCGGGGCCCACACACCGAAGACACCGCACTCCTCGACGGGGCCGATGCGCTCGGTGTCGATCGGTAGGCCGGTCGGGCCGGGCGCGGACGGATCCGGCAGACCCAGCCCCACGGCGGCGCTACGGCCACCGGTGCGGCGGAGTGACCCGGTCGGTGCCGGACGTGTTGACGAACTCTCCACCTGCTGGCGCTCCCTCACGGCTTCAGGGCATTCCCGTCCGGGCGACCCCCGACGGTTCCGCACAAGTCTACGTACACCGACCCCGCTCCCCCCAAGTCCCCGGCGCACTTCGCTCCCCCGACGCCCCCGGAGCCCGGCGGTGAGAGCCCCGATTACGAGGGACGGTCACTTCACGCCGTCCGCACGACGGGCAACCCCGCGGCCACCGCGGACGCGCGCGTCCCCGACGCCCGGACCCGACCCGAGTCCACGGCCGCGTCCCAGTCGAGACGGCCGGTCGCGAGCAGAAGCCACGTACGCGCGTCGGTCTCCACCACGTTGGGCGGGCTGCCACGCGTGTGCCGCGGCCCCTCCACGCACTGCGCGGCGGCGAACGGCGGCACTCGGACCTCCACCGCATGCCCGGGAAGCTCGGCCGCGAGAATGCCGACCGTCCCCCGGACGGCGGCCGCGAGAGCCGAACGACCGGGCGTGGGCACGGCCTCGGTATCGACGTCACCGGAGTCTGCGTTGTCGTCGTCGAGCCACTCGCGGACTGCCTCGACGGCCGCGCGCACCTGCGCGGCATCGGGGACGCGGCTCACTCCGGGGCCCCGCTCCGCTCGGCGCGGCGGTGCTCCCGCCGGTCCCGCGCGGTGCGACGACTCCACGTCCGGGTGGCCGCGCTGGTCAACAACAGCATGATGAGCACGTTAACCGCCAGCGCGGGGTAGCCGCCCAGGAAGGTGTCGGTCTCGGCCTCCGTGGTCAGACGCCCGTACTCGGTGGAGACCGTGCTGACCGCGGCCATAGCCAGCAGCCACACGCGCGGCCGTGCGTACCCCAGATAGGTCAGCACCGCCAACACGCCCATCGCGCCGTAGACAGCCCCGATGAACACCGCCAGTGCGATCATCGCCGGCACCACCTCGGACTGCTCCAGGCCCGCGAAATCGTCGAGGTCCACGCCGTCGACCAGGTCGCGGACCGCGAGTATCAACAGGATCACCACGGATACCGCGACCAGCGCGACAGCGGCGGTCAACGCGGCCGGCCGGGGCAGGTGGCCGGGATCGGGCGGGGTGTCATCGGCGGGCCGGTCGGGGTCCCCCGAGGCCACGCCGCCCTCGGCCTGCGGATCGTCGTAACCGCGCGCGGCGCGCACCACCTCGGCCGACAGCTCGGCTGCCGAGGTCTCCGCCACCTCGACCGCGCCCAGGTCGATCACCGGTAGGTCGCCATCGGTGTGGATCTGGTCGCCGCCCCCGTTGCGGTGGTGGTAGCCGGTGGAGAAGTTCTCCAGTACGCGCACCGTCGACTCGGGCACGTTGTAGAGGATCGAGTCCACGATGTAGTCGCGTTCCACGTCGATGTCGGCGTCGATCTTGTGCGTGACCTGCAGCGTGAACAGCGACAACCCCACCGCGCGGTCATACGTGCCGGCGCCGAGCCACTGGACACGGTGCCCGCCCGGCAGCAGCCACCCGTCGGGGCAGCGCCAGAATCGCACGTGGTGACGCTGCGCGGCGTTGCCCTCGACCTCCTGCTGGTAGGCCAGGCACTGCCGACGCCCGAAGAGCCGCAGCGGGCTCACCGGCGCGGCCGGGTAGGACCGCCGGAACACCGAGGAGGCGATGATCCCCCACGAGGAGCGGAGCGTGATGTCGTCGGCCAGCACCCAGCCGCAGGCGGTCATCGCCTCGTGGATCTGGCGGGCGGTGCCGTCGACCGCGAGATTGACCGGGTCGCCCAGCAGCCCGTCCGAGGTGCGGGTCCGCGCAATGAAGTAGCCCGGCACGTAGACCGACGTCAGCAGCGTCTGCAACCGCGGCAGCACCAGGTACGCCACCAGCAGCCAGAACGGCACCAGCAGAGTCACGCTCCACCAGGTCCGGTGCCAGGCATCGTCCATCAGCCGCCATGCCAGCCACACCGCCGCCACCGTGGCGAAGACGAAGTACACCGTGTCGACCAGCTGGCCGGGCAGCGGCCGCCGTACCGCGTCGTCGCGGATCTTGGACGGCAGGCTCACGTACACCGGCGGCGAAGTGGGGCGGGACGTGAGGTCGCGGCGACCGGCCGGGGTCGCCACGCCGCTCGGCGGGGCTGACGGTGGCGCGGCCTGCGGGGCGGCCGGTGGCCGGGCCGGTCGCGCGGCCGACCCCGCGCGCTCACTGGTGGACATGGCTCGACGATAGTCCGCGGTCCACGCCCGGGACATCGCGATCGCTGCGAGACTGACCTCGTGCCCGCGTCCGCCCCCTCCCCCGAGCCGGCCCCTGTGCCGACCCCCGCGCCGACCCCCGCGAGCAGGCCGCGCGCCCACGAGGACCACCTCCGCGCGCTGGGCCTGCCGATGATGATCGCCCCGTCCGCGCGGCTTCGCGACCTCCTGCCCCGCTGCGCCGGGTTCGCCGCCGGGCTCGCGGTATTCGGTACGGCCGTCGCCGCGCTCGACCGCTCCAACGATCTGGCCGTCGCGTTCCTCGACGAGTTCGGCATCGACGACGACCCCACCCGGCCCGACCTGTTCGCCGCCTCGGAGCCGATCATCGAACTCCTCGCTCTGGCGATCGCGCTCGCGGTGGCCGCCCCCGTCCTGGGATGGCTCACGGGGAAGGTCGCCCGGCGCGTTCCCCGGGCGGCCGCCTTCGCGGTCGGGCTCGGGTCGCTGCTGGCCCTCGTCGTCGTCCCCGTCGTCGTCTTCTCCTCCCAGGACGGCCCCACCCTCCGCGACACCCTCCTCGCCGCCGCGCTGGTCCTGGTCGGCACCTACGCGGGCGTGGGGTCGCTGGTGCGCTGGTCCGCGCGGCGCGTCCGGCGCGAACTCGGCACGATGGGGCCGATGGTGGCGCGCGTGCTGCCGATCCTCATGCTGGCCGTGCTGTTCCTGTTCTTCAGCGCGGAGATCTGGCAGGTGATGGTGGCGCTGTCGTGGCCGCGGACGGTCGCGGTCATCGGTGTGATGGTCGCGTTGACCGTCCTGCTGGTGGGCATCACGACGCGCGACGACATCCGGCTCGAGCTGCAGCAGTGGTCCACCGACACCCCGCTGCGCCCGGCCGAGCGCGTCAACGTGCTGCTCGTGCCGGTACTGGCGACCCTCATCCAGGCGGCGCTGTTCGCGGCGCTCGTGTTCGCGTTCTTCGTCTTCCTGGGGTGGATCGCGGTGCCGGAGGCCACCGAGGCGCGCTGGACTGTCGGGGCCGGCGACAACCCCGACGGCCTGCTGCTCGGTCTGCCGTTCTCCGTCACGCTGGTGCGCGTGGCGCTGACGTTGGCGGCGTTCTCCGCGCTCAACCTGGCCGCCGCGGCGGCGTCCGACCCGGCACACCACACGCGGTTCGTGCGGCCGATGATCGACGAGGTGGTGCGGGGCCTCGACGCGCGCGAGGCCTACCGGGCTGCCCGGCTCAGGTCCGCGGCGCGCGGCGGTGCGGCGCCGAGGCGGGGAGACGAGCGACGACGACAACGCCGTCCACGCGGTTGACCCCCACCGGGCGGCCGGGCGCCCTCACGGGGCGCGCCACTCGCGCCTGCGCACCAGCACGGTCGTGGCCAGCGTGCCGAGCACGACCAGCGCGGCCACGCCCAGCGCGCCGACCCCGATATACACCTGTAGCAGCGCGCCCAGGACGCCACCGATGACGAGCGCCGACCACAACGCGACCTGCTGCCGGTACGGCGCCCAGGATCCACCGAACAGTGCGTCGACCAGCCGGTGGGCGGACTTGACCACCGCTCCCGTCATATAGGTGACCCCGAGTGAGACCTCGCCGCGGGTATGGAACACCGAGTTCATGGACCCCATCGCCGCGGCGACCACCGCGATCCCCACGGGCACGGCGAGGAGCGCGGCCGAGGTGGTCAGTTGCAGAGCCAGGGCGATGAGCAGGAGCGCCGAGACGAGGGTCAGCACGGCCGGGCGATCGTCGAGGTTGCGGCGGCGGGTGACCAGCGCCCCGCCGACCGCGCCGAGGAAGAACGACACGAGCACCACCGCGGCGATGCCCGCGCCCCCGAGATCGCCCTCGGCGAGGCCCACCACCATGCGGGTGGAGTTGCCGCTCATGAACGACACGAAGAAGCCGCCGACCTCGAGGAAGCCGACGGCGTCGACGAACCCCGCGGTGCCGGCGAGGACCACGGCGAGCGTCTTCTCCCGCCTGCGCAGATTCAGCACAGCGCCGCCCCCTTCACAGGTCCCGCCCCGGCCCGGATCCGGCTCAGTCTCCGGCCCGGCGAGGCCGGGTCAGACCTGGTCGACGCCGAACAGCGCCGACAGGGTCCCCTCGTGCGCCGCGCGCAACTCGTCGGTGCTCAGGGAGAACTGGTCCTGCACCTCGAAGGTGCCCGAGTCGGTGTCGGTGACGCCGATACGGGTGTGCGGGATGTTCTGCGCGGTGAGCATCTGCTGGAAGCGGATCTCCTCGCCGCGGGGCACCGAGACGATCACGCGACCGGACGACTCGGAGAACAGCCACACGAACGGGTCGGCGTCCGCGGGCAGCACGACCCGCAGGCCGCACTCTCCCGCCAGCGCCGACTCGACGAGCGCCTGGGCGAGCCCGCCCTCGGACAGGTCGTGGGCACTGGAGATGAGCCCGTCCTTGGAGGCAGTGGCCAGGATGCGCGCGAGCGTGGCCTCCCAGGTGAGGTCGACCTTCGGGGGCATGCCGCCGAGGTGGCCGTGCGCGACCTGCGACCAGATCGACCCGTCCAGCTCGTCGCGGGTCTCACCCAGCAGGTAGACGCTCTCGCCGGGGGTCTCGCCGAACGCGGTCGGCGTGCGGCGGGCTACGTCGTCGATCACGCCGAGGACACCCACGACGGGGGTCGGCAGGATCGGTGTGGTGCCGGTCTGGTTGTAGAACGAGACGTTGCCGCCGGTGACCGGGATGCCGAGCTCGGCACAGCCGTCGGCCAGCCCGTGGACGGCCTCCCGGAACTGCCACATCACGCCCGGGTCCTCGGGGGAACCGAAGTTGAGGCAGTTGGTGACGGCCACCGGACTCGCGCCGGTGACGGCCACGTTGCGGTAGGCCTCCGCCAGCGCCAACTGCGCGCCGGTGTACGGGTCGAGCTGGGTGTAGCGGCCGGAGGCGTCGGTCGACAGCGCGATGCCGCGACCGGACTCCTCGTCGATCCGCAGAACGCCGCCGTCGGCGTTCTCCGCGAGGATCGTGTTGCCGCGCACGTAGCGGTCGTACTGATCGGTGATGAAGTCACGCGAGCACAGTGCCGGGCTGGCGACCATGTCGAGCAGGGTCTGGCGGAGCTCCTCGCCGGTGGCCGGCCGTGTGAGTTTCGCCGTCGTGTCGGCCTGCAGCGCGTCCTGGGCCGACGGGCGCTCGACGGGCCGCTCG
The DNA here is from genome assembly GCF_021033825.1 of Dietzia aurantiaca. Lineage (GTDB taxonomy): Bacteria > Actinomycetota > Actinomycetes > Mycobacteriales > Mycobacteriaceae > Dietzia > Dietzia aurantiaca. The sequence continues at coordinate 11,811 of NZ_JAIFXZ010000024.1, read as the reverse complement.
TAGACCGGGCCCTCGTCGGCGATGGTCTCCGGCGGGGCGTCCAGAACGGTCTCACCCTTGAACTCGATGGTCAGGCGGTCGCCGCCCGTGACCTCGCCGATGTCGCTGGCCAGCACGTCCCAGCGGCGGCACACCTCCATGAACGCCTCGACGTTCTCCGGCGCCACCACGGCGCACATGCGCTCCTGCGACTCACTCGACAGGATCTCGGCCGCGGTCATGCCCTCGGCGCGCAGCGGGACGTTGTCCAGCACGATGTGCATGCCGCCGTCACCGGCCGCAGCCAACTCGGACGTGGCACAAGCCAGGCCCGCACCGCCGAGGTCCTGGATTCCCACCACGAGCTTCTCGCGGTACAGCTCGAGGCAGCACTCGATGAGCACCTTCTCCGCGAACGGGTCGCCCACCTGCACGCTGGGCAGCTTGCGGGGCTTGACCGGGTCACCGTTGTCGTCCACGTCGAAGCTCTCCGACGCGAGGACCGAGACGCCACCGATGCCGTCGAGACCCGTGCGGGCGCCGAACAGGATGATGCGATTGCCGGTGCCGGACGCGAACGCCAGGTGCAGGTCCTCGACCCGCATGACGCCGGCGCACAGCGCGTTGACGAGCGGATTGCCGGCGTAGGACTTGTCGAAGACCGTCTCGCCGCCGATGTTGGGAAGCCCCAGGCAGTTGCCGTAGCCACCGATGCCCGCGACCACGCCGGGGAGGACGCGGTGCGTGTCGTCCGCGTCCGCCGGTCCGAAACGCAGCTGGTCCATCACGGCGACCGGGCGTGCGCCCATCGCCATGATGTCGCGGACGATGCCGCCGACGCCGGTCGCGGCGCCCTGGTACGGCTCGATGTACGAGGGGCTGTTGTGCGACTCGACCTTGAACGTCACGGCCCAGCCGTCGCCGATGTCCACCACGCCGGCGTTCTCACCGATACCCGCGAGCATCGAGGAGCGCATCTCGTCCGTGGTGGTCTCACCGAAGTAGCGCAGGTGCACCTTCGACGACTTGTAGGAGCAGTGCTCCGACCACATGACGGAGTACACGGCAAGCTCTGCGTCCGTGGGGCGCCGGCCGAGGATCTCCCTGATGCGGGCGTACTCGTCCTCCTTGAGACCGAGCTCGGCCCAGGGCTGCTCCAGGTCGGGGGTGGCTGCGGCGTTCGCGGTGGAATCGACAGGAGTGGTCACGCGGCAGAGTCTAGTCGGCTTTCCCGGGCCGGCGAATCCACGCCCGCCTCGGGGCTGCCGGTGCCGCTACGACGAGAGGACCTCGAACGTCAGGCCACCGCGCTCGACCCGCTCCAGCAGGGCGTCTCCCATCGCCTGAGCGGTGGTGAGCTGCCCCGACAGCGCCGGCAGATCGTCGAATGCCAGGCACAGGCCGGACTCGGCGAGCATCATCGACGTCTCGGTGTATCCGGGGTCGCCACCGGAGACCCGCGTGACGACCCGACGGCCGCCCGCCAGCGCAACGAACGTGACGTCGAACGAGGACCGGGCACGGCGCGACTCGCTCGGCCCGGCGCCCCGCTCGATCCGGCGGAGGATCTGCGAGCGGACGGGCCCGACCTGCGAGCCGAGCGCCACCGCGCCGACGCCGACCATTCCGGCGACGGCCGTGACCGGCGAGCCGACGGAGGCGTAGTGAGAGTAGGTGAAGTCCGGGCCGTAGCTGTCCAGCGCGGCGGCGGAACGCAGGACTATCTGAGGGTCGATCGTGGGCAGCGGCACCAGGAAACGGTCCAGCACCTCGTCGCGGTGGGGCTTGCCCTGGATCGACTTGATCCTCCGGCCGGGCACCTTGCCCTCCTTATGGCGTCGCTGCTTTGCCGCCTTGGCCGCCTCCCGCAGTCGGGCGAACTGTCCGATCGCCGAGTGAAAGGTGCCGCCCGAGAACTGTGCGTCGGCGTGGACCGCCCCGTAGACCACCGCGGGCACGTCCTCCGGAACCTGCTTCATCGTGTAGAAGACGCCCAGGTCGTGCGGGATGGAGTCGAAACCGCAGGCGTGGACGATGCGGGCGCCGGAGGCCTTCGCCGCGTCGTTGTAGGTGAGGTACATCCGGTCGACGAACTCGGGCTCGCCGGTCAGGTCCACGTAGTCGGTGCCCGCTTCAGCGCACGCGGCCACCAGGGGCTCGCCGTGCGCGAGGTACGGCCCCACCGTCGTGATGATCACGCGGGTCGAACGTGCCATCTCGGCGAGCGAGGCCGGATCGTCGGTGTCGGCCACCACGACTCCGGGCGCGGGCACCTCCGGCGACTGCGCGGCCAATTGTGCGACCACCGCATCGAGCTTGGTGCGGTTACGCCCGGCGACGGCCCAGGAGCCGCCCTCGGGCATGTTCCGCAGCAGGTACTCGGCCACCAGGCCGCCGGTGAACCCGGTCGCGCCGTACAACACGATGTCGAAAGGGCGGTCGGCCTTGGCGGGCGAGGCTGGCTGGGACGCCGGCTGAGACGCGGGCTGGCTGGTGGATTCGCTCATCCTACGGTTCTACCGCATCCGGCAGTTCTGGACGGCGCGCCTCGACGCCGCGCGTCCTGCCCCGCGCCTACCGCTTACGTGTCTTGCTTGCCCGCTTGCGTGCCAGTCGCGCGCCCCGATTGGCGCATTCCCGGCGCGCAGTCCCGCCAATACCGTTCAATGTGGGCGCGCAAGTCACTGCATCACACACTCATCCAGCGATAGCGGGACCGCGACGGGAATCACCCGAGCCCGCCCGGAATCATCCGGGCGGGCTCGTGCGTTTGCTTGGGGCTCCTCCGGCAGGCAGACGTCGCCGGTCCGGCGATCAGGCCCTGACGACCGAATCCAGAACCGACAGGAACAGGCCCAGCCCGTCATCGGACGGCCCGGTCAGCGCGTCGATCGCGTGCTCGGGGTGCGGCATGAGCCCCACCACGCGCCCGTTCTCTGAGGCGATGCCGGCGATGTTGTTAGTGGAGCCGTTGGGCGCCTCGCCCGCGAAGCGGAACACCACGCGCCCGTCCCCCTCGAGCTGCTCGATGGTCTCCGCGGAGGCCATGTAGCGGCCCTCGCCCGACTTGAGCGGGATAAGGATTTCGGCGCCGGAGTCGTAGCGCGAGGTCCAGGCGGTGTCGGAATTCTCGACGCGCAGCCACTCGTCGCGGCAGATGAAGTGCATGTCGCGGTTACGGCCCAGCGCGCCGGGCAGCAGGCCGGCCTCGCAGAGGATCTGGAAGCCGTTGCAGATGCCGAGCACGGGCATGCCGCCCTGCGCCGCCGAGATGACCTCGCCCATGACGGGGGCCATCGAGGCGATCGCGCCGCAGCGCAGGTAGTCGCCGTAGGAGAATCCGCCGGGGACCACCACGGCGTCGACGGCCTTGAGGTCGGCGTCGGCGTGCCAGAGGGAAACCGCCTCGGCGCCGGAGCGGGTCACGGCGCGTGTGGCGTCGACGTCGTCGAGGGTGCCGGGGAAGGTGATGACCCCGATTCGGGCGGTCACGCCAGAACCTCGGCGCGGACGACCTTCCAGTCCTCGATCACGGTGTTGGCGAGCAGCGAGGAGGCGATCTCCTCGAGCTCCGCATCGGTCACATCCTCGGACACCTCGAGCTCGAACCGCTTGCCCTGTCGCACGTCGGTGACACCACCGTGGCCGAGGCGACCCAGCGCGCGGTGGATGGCCTGACCCTGCGGATCGAGGATCTCGGCCTTGGGCATGACTTCGACGACAACTCGGGCCACGGTGGGAACTCCTCGTTCGGGCTGGTACTCGGCATGGTCCCGGACGAACCGGGGCTCGCCGATGATCCTACCCGTCGGCGCCCTCTCCTCCGAACGCGTCAGGCGGCGCCCACCAGCGCGACGGGCGACCACTCGTAGCTGGCGAGGCGGGCTCCGTACTTGTCGACCACCAGGTCGACGGCGTCGAGCAGCGCCTGGCGGGGTGCGCTGCGGTGCAACTGCTTGGCGGAGACGTTGAGCCGGACGAGGCCCCCGGATGCGGCGGTGCGCCCCGCGGCGGCGACGAGTGCCCGGCACCACCAGCCGTCGGCGACGAACCCCTCCCCGATCGACAGCGCGCGGCCCCGGTCCGTGGAACCGCGGACAAGGTCGTGGATGCCGCCGAGGTCGGCGCAGACGCGGAAGCCGACGGTCGGCAGCGCCTCGAGGCAGCCCGGGGAGGCGTTCCAGCGCGGCGGCGCGAAGGCCCGGGTCCGCAGACCCAGGTCGGCCATGAGCCGGTCGGCGGCGGTGAGCCGCACGGTGGCCTCGGCGGGCCCGATGGAGGCGAATTCGGGGCGGCGGATCCTGGTGGCGGCGTCGTCGTAACCGCCGAGCACGATCGCGTCCCCCTGCCGTCGGCGGTGCCGCAGCCAGTCCTGGGTGCCCCGGTCGTCGGCGAGCCGGTACTCGTGGCCGCGCCGCGGCGCGACGAGGAGCGAGACCGGCACGGACCGGCGCTCGAGCTCTCCGACCAGGTCGACGGCACCATCGAGCGTGGAGTCACGGAGACCGGAGAGGGAGACGACGAGGCGCGGTGTCATGGCCGCATGGTGACAGTCCGGGATGACGGGACGACGACGACGAGGTGTACGTCGGATGACCGGGCCGATCACGCGGGCCGACGCCCGGCCCTGCACCCATCTGCGGGAGTGGCGGGGCCGTCGGCGGGTCGGCTCAGATCGGGAGCTGCTCCTCGATGGCGTCGACCAGTTCCGGCGCGCCGGGCTCGACCTTCGGCCGGAAGCGGCCCACGACCTCCCCTTCGGGCGAGACGAGGAACTTCTCGAAGTTCCACTGCACGTCGCCGGCTTCGCCATCGGCGTCCGCGACCTTGGTCAGCTCGGCGTACAGCGGGTGCCGGGCGTCGCCGTTGACGTCGACCTTGGCCGAGAGCGGGAAGGTGATCCCGTACTTACCGGAGGTGAAGTCCTTGATGGCGGCCTCGTCGCCCGGCTCTTGCCCCATGAACTGGTTGCACGGGAAGCCGAGGACGAAGAAGCCCCGGTCCTGAAAGTCGTCGGCGAGTTCCTGCAGCCCCTCGTACTGCGGGGTGAGGCCACACTCGCTTGCCACGTTGACCACGAGGACCGCGTGGCCCGCGTAGTCGGCCATGGAGGCCTGCCCCCCGTCGATGGTGGTGAATTCGATGTCCTGGACGTTCGCGGTACTCATGTGACCCAGCCTACTCGGAACGCCCCATTGACAAATCGTTGGGTTTTCCCAACACTTAGTTCCATGAGTCCAGTGCGACGGGGAGAGAAGCTCCCCATCTTCAACAGGATCGCCGTGCTGCGTGCGGAACGCAGACTGAGCCGCGCAGCACTCGCCGAGCGGATCTCGGTGAACCCACAGACCGTGGGCGCACTGGAGCGCGGCGACCACTACCCGAGCCTCGACCTCGCCTTTCGCATCTGCGAGGTGTTCGACCTCCCGGTCGAGGCCGTGTTCTCCCGCGAGGAGTTCCGCCCGATGTCCGCAGAGATGTACCGCCGCGACCGAGAGGACTCGTGATGACCACGCACACTCCCGACAACCCGACGCCCGACACCCTGACCGCCGCAGAGCGGCGGTACGAGAAGAACCTGGAGCGCACAGAGGTGAGCCTGCCCGGCTGGCGGAATGCGGCCCGCCGGCGTCTCCTCGTCCGCCTCAACTGGGCGAGCCTGGGCATCATGGCCGCGATCGCGGTGGCCGGCTACTTCTGGTTCCCGATCATCCTGGCCTGGCTACCCATGACCGTGGTGATCTGCACCGTCTGGACGATGCTCCGGGTGACGATCGACTCCAAGGACACCGCGCCCGCCCGCTACCTGGACGAGTTCGAGACGGCCACCCTGCTCGAGGCCCGGTCCCGGGCGCTCAACCTGGTGACGGGCGGTCTGTTCGCGATCTCGCTCATCCTGATCTTCGGCTCGAGCCTGGAGCTCGGGGACGGCCACCGTCTGGCCTACATGATGGGCGGGCTCGGCATCATCCTGTTCCTCGCCGGGGCGGTCATCCCCGCCGCCGCGATGGCCCGCACCATGAACGACGACGAGGTGACCGGGCGGGGCTAGCCGGCGGTCGCGGTGCGGACCGTCCAGGCGTACTCGAACGCGATCTGGCGCCAGCGCTCGTAGCGACCGGAGACGCCACCGTGACCGGCGCTCATCTCGCATCGCAGCAACACGGGCCTGTCGGTCGAGTTGGCCGAGGTCGACACCTCACGCAGCCTGGCCACCCATTTGGCCGGCTCGACGTAGAGCACGCGGGTGTCGTTCAGCGAGGTCACCGCGAGGATCGCCGGGTAGTCCTTGGCCTCGATGTTCTCGTAAGGGGAGTAGGAGGCCATGTAGTCATAGACCTCCTCGGAGTGCAGCGGGTCGCCCCACTCATCCCACTCGATCACCGTGAGCGGCAGCTCGGGCATGAGGATCGAGGTGAGCGGATCCACGAACGGCACGACGGCCTGGATGCCCGCGAACAGCTCCGGCGCGAGGTTGGCCACAGCGCCCACGAGCAGGCCGCCGGCGCTGCCACCCTCGGCGACCAGGCGGTCCGGGGCCGTGAGCCCCGAGTCGATCAGGTGCCGGGCGCACGCGACGAAGTCGGTGAACGTGTTGCGCTTGACCAGCGTCTTTCCGTCCTCGTACCAGAGACGGCCCATCTCGCCGCCGCCCCGGACATGGCCCACGGCGTACGCCATGCCGCGGTCCAGCAGTGACAACCGCGCGACGGAGAAGGACGGGTCCATGCTCGACTCGTACGAGCCGTACCCGTACAACAATGTCGGCACCTGCTCGCCGGCATCGATTCGGGCGGCCGTATCGACGGACATGACCAACGAGATCGGCACCCGGGTACCGTCCTCGGCGGTCGCCCAGTCGCGACGCTGCACGTACCCGGCCGGGTCGTAGCCGCCCAGCACCTCCTGCTCGCGCAACAGCGTCCGCTCCCCCGAGACCGGGTCCAGCGAGTACACCCGGCCCGGCGTGACGAAGGAGCCGAAGCCGAACCGCAGTACCGGGGTCCGCCACTCGGCGTTCGCGCCCGGCCCGGAGGTGAACAACTCCTCGTCGAACTCGACCGGCTCGAAAGCGCCGTAGGACTGCGTGCCGTCGGTCGATCCGGGATCGAGCAGCATCATCGCGAACCGGGGCAGCGCCGCCTCGCGGTAGCCGAGCACCAGAAACCGCTCGAATGCGTCCACGCCCTCGACGCGGACGTCGTCGCGGTGCGGCACCAGCGTTCGCAGCTCGGTGAAACTCCCCTCCACCGGCCCGGCCGGTGCCTCGACGATCGTCGAGTTGGGCGCCCCGGCGTTGTGCGTGATCAGGAAGCGGTTCTGCCCACCGATCACGGCGTGCTCGACGTCGTACTCCACGCCCACTTCGCGCGGCCGGACGCACCAGAACTCGCCGGCGGGATCGGCGGAGTCCAGGCACCACACCTCGGTGGTGATCTTGGAACCCACCGCTATCTGCAGGTACTTCTCGCTACGGGTCTCGCCCACGCCGATCCAATAGGACTCGTCAGGCTCGTGGAACACCTTGTCGTCGTCGTCACGGGTCGTCCCCAGGCGGTGACGCCACACCGTTTCGGGACGCCACGCCTCGTCCACGGTCACGTAGAAGACATACTTCCCGTCCCGCGACCAGGTCACGCCCGCGGCGATGCCGGAGATCTCCTCGTCGGGCGCAGTGACCTCCGGATCCAGCGCCCGGAAGCGAAGGGTGTAGCGCTCGTCGCCCTCGGTGTCGGTGGCCCAGGCGAGCATGCGGCCGTCGTGGCTGACAGAGAAGGCGCCGAGCGCGAAGTACTCGTGCCCCTCCGCCTCGACGTTGCCGTCCATCAGCAGCTGCTCGCCCGGCAGCTCTACGCCTGGAGAGACCTCTGGCGGGACCCAGCCCGCGGGGTCGGACATGTCCGCGGCGAACTCGCCGGCCACAGGAACGCGGCAGTGCTGCGCGTAGGACCTGCCCTCGATGGTGCGCGAGAAGTACCACCAGCTGCCCGAACGCACCGGGACCGACATGTCGGTCTCCTTGACGCGGGACCGGATCTCCTCGTAGACCGCGTCCTCGAGCGGCTTGAGGTCCGCCGTCATCGCGTCGGTGTAGGCGTTCTCGGCCTCGAGGTAGGCGCGCGTGTCGGGGGCGTCCTTGTCGCGCATCCACTCGTAGTCGTCCACGAAGACGCGCCCGTGGTGCTCGCGGTGATGCGGGCGGCGCTCGGCGACCGGCGGGGTGGGCGCGGCAGCGTTCGGCGAGATGTCCGGGGTGCTCATGCGTCGCCCCCGATCCAGTCGGCGAAGGACAGGCCGGAGATCCGCTCGTAGGCCTCGATGTAACGGGCACGCGTCGCCTCGACCACCTCCGCGGGAAGTGGCGGCGGGGCCGTGTCCGAGGCCTTGTCCCAGCCCGAGTCGGTGCCGGTGAGCCAGTTACGCACGTACTGCTTGTCGAAGCTCGGCTGGACGCGGCCGGCCTCGTAGGTGTCGGCCGGCCAGTAGCGCGAGGAATCCGGGGTCAACACCTCGTCGGCCAGGATCAGCTCACCGCCCGAGAGCCCGAACTCGAACTTGGTGTCGGCCAGCAGGACGCCGCGCGCGGCCGCCATCTCCGCTGCCCGGGAGTAGACGTCCAAGGTGGCGGTACGCAGTCGATCGGCCAGCTCGGCGCCGACGATGTCGGTGAGCCGGGAAAACGAGATGTTCTCGTCGTGGTCGCCCACCGCGGCCTTGGTTGCGGGCGTGAAGATGGGCTCCGGCAGGCGGCTGGCCTCGACCAACCCGTCCGGCAGCTCGATTCCGCACACCGTGCCCGACTCGCGGTACTCGACCATGCCGGAGCCGGTCAGGTACCCACGGGCGACGCACTCGGCCTGCACCATGTCGAGTCGACGCACGACCATCGCCCGCCCGAGCACCTCGGCGGGGATCCGCTCGTCGTCCAACGGCCCGGCCAGATGATTGGGCACGTCGAGCGCGTCGAAGAAATAGGCGCTCATCGCCGTGAGCACGCGGCCCTTGTCCGGGATCGGCGTGGCCAGTACGTGGTCGTACGCCGAGATCCGGTCGGTGGCCACCATGAGCAGCGTCTCGGCGTCGATCTCATAGAGTTCGCGGACCTTGCCGGCGGCGAGATGGCGATAGGCGGAGAGCTCAGGTCGCATGACGGCCAGCGTAGCCGTCGCGCCTCTCCGTGCTCCGTCCGGCAAGGGGCATCAGCCCAGGCGCGCGTCGAGCCACTCCCCCAGCGCCTCGTACGCCTCGTCGGCGCACAGGTCGTTGAACAACTCGTGCTTGCCGCCCTCGAACTCGCGGTAGGTGATCTCGGGACGGGGGTCATGGTCGGAGCCGGCGAGCTGGGTGAAGCGACGCGCACCGGCCGGCGCGGTGATCGGGTCCGCGGAGCCGTTGAGGATCAGCGTGGGCACCCGCAGCGCGCGCGACCGCTCGATCAGTCGGGCGCCCCCGGCCAGCAACGTCCCCGCGGACAGCGCCGGGACACCCCCGTGGAGGACCAGCGGGTCGGAGTTGTAGTCCACCACGTACTCGGGCACACGCGAGATGTCGTTCGCATCGAGCTTCTCCACCGGCAGGAACGGCAGCAGCCGTGCGATGACGGGCGCGATGGCCTTCAGCACGGCGGGGGTGGTCTCGCCCACGAGGAGCCCGGGCGAGGACAGGATCAGTCCCTTGAGATCCCACGGCCGCCGCAGCGCGGATTCCCCGGCGACCTGACCGCCCAGCGAATGGCCCATGAGCAGACGCGGGAGCGTGTCGGCGCCGGCACCCTCTTCTGAGCGGCTCCACTGCGCCACCGCGTCACGGACCGCCAGGTTGTCCTCGATATGGGTTTCCATCGCGACCCTGAACCGCGGCCCCGGGGCGGCGCCGTGACCCCGCAGATCGTAGGTCGCCACGGTGACGCCCCGGGACAGGAGGAAGTCGACCGTTCGTCCGTAGCGGCCGGAATGCTCTCCGAAACCGTGGACCAGCACGAGCACTGCCCGGGGGGCCTCTGCGTGATGCAGGGTGACCTGCAGGCCACCGGTACCGGGAACAGGGAGCAGACTCTGGCGCATGAGCGCCACACTATCCCCGCTGACGAACCGATGACACGAGATCACCGCGACCGTGGCGACCCGGGACCCGGGCCCGCGGGCGAACTCGTCGTCGTCACCAACGGCGCCGCCGGGGGGGGCCGCGCTACAGGATCGCGCCGGGCGCGTACCCCGCGGCCTCCGGATAGCGGGCGACGAGCGCGTCGACCCGGGCCACCACGGCGTCGACCTGGTCGCCGGCGACGCCCACGAACGCCGCGCGGTCGGCCAGCGCCCCGTCGAGCGCCGCGCGGTCGAGCGGGAGTCGGTCGTCGGCGGCGAGACGGTCGAGCAGGTCGGGCTCGCGCCCCTCCTCGCGCATGGCCAGCGCCACGGCGACCGCGTTCTCCTTGATCGCCTCGTGCGCGACCTCCCGGCCGACTCCCGCGCGGACCGCGGCCATGAGGACCTTGGTTGTGGCGAGGAACGGCAGGTAGCGCTGGAGCTCCTTGTCGATCACGGCCGGGTACGCGCCGAACTCGTCCAGCACGGTCAGGAAGGTCTCGAACATGCCGTCCAGCGCGAAGAACGCGTCCGGCAGCGCCACGCGGCGGACCACCGAGCAGAAGACGTCGCCCTCGTTCCACTGCGCACCGGCGAGTTCCGCGACCATCGAGCCGTAGCCGCGCAGGACCACCTGCAGGCCGCCGACCCGCTCACAGGACCGGGTGTTCATCTTGTGCGGCATGGCCGAGGAGCCGACCTGACCCGGCTGAAAGCCTTCGGTGACCAGCTCGTGGCCGGCCATCAGGCGGATGGTCTGCGACAGCGACGAGGGGCCGGCGCCCAGCTGCACCAGCGCGGAGACGACCTCATGGTCCAGCGAGCGCGGGTACACCTGACCGACTGAATCGAAGGTTCGCGAGAAGCCGAGGTGGGCGGCGACGCGCTGCTCGAGTTCGGCCATCCGGGAGGCGTCCCCGTCGAGCAGATCGAGCATGTCCTGCGCGGTGCCCATGGGGCCCTTGATGCCCCGCAGCGGGTAGCGCTCGAGCAGTGACTCGACCCGCTCGAGCGCGACGAGCATCTCGTCCGCGGCGGAGGCGAAACGCTTGCCGAGGGTGGTGGCCTGGGCGGCGACGTTGTGGCTACGACCGGCCATGACCGTGTCGCGGTGGGCGGCGGCGTGCTCGGCCAGGCGGCGCACGATGGCCACCGTGCGATCGCGCATCAGCTCGAGCGAACGTACAACCTGGAGCTGTTCGACGTTCTCCGTGAGGTCTCGGCTCGTCATGCCCTTGTGGATGTGCTCGTGACCGGCGAGGTCGTTGAACTCCTCGATCCGCGCCTTGACGTCGTGACGGGTGACGCGCTCGCGCTCGGCGATCGACGCCAGATCCACCTGGTCGAGCACCGCCTCGTACGACCGGATCACGCCGTCGGGGACGTCGATCCCCAGGTCACGCTGAGCGCGGAGCACCGCGATCCACAGCTGGCGCTCGAGCACGATCTTGAACTCGGCGGACCACAGGGTGGCCAGGTCGGTACTCGCGTAGCGCGAGGCGAGGACGTTGGAGATGCGGGGCTTGGCGGTCACGGGGCCGATTCTCTCACGATCCACCGACACCTCCGCCACTCCGCCGACCGGGCGGACTTGCCCAGCGAAAATACTCGAACACCCTTGCGATAGGACGCCGTTGCCGATACTGTAGAACACACATTCGACGTGAACTCGGAGCGGAAAGGAACGGAGGTGGGGGCTGATGGGGAGGGATGACGACGACAAGGCGGGCCCTTCGACTTCGCCCAC
>NZ_JAIFXZ010000023.1 GCF_021033825.1 Dietzia aurantiaca | reverse complement strand
AGCAGACAAGACGCGCAAGCCTTCGGAGTAACCGGCACGCCGACGCTGTTTCTGGATGGCCAACGCCTCGAGCCGACTACCGTTGCCGACCTGGAAGCCAGCATCGAGGCAGCCCTGAATGACTGAAACCGCCCCACGGCGAGAGGCGAACTCCGCACACTCGCAGGCCGGTGCCCTTTCCGCTCGTCGGCTCGGCGCACTGCTGATCGGAGCAGGGCTCGTTGGACTTGCCGCAGCGATCGTGCTGCTGGTCGAGAAACTCGAACTACTGGTCAACCCTGACTACATACCCACCTGCAACGTCAGTCCGATTCTCTCGTGTGGCTCGGTCATGACCACACCCCAGGCTGAGGCCTTCGGCATCCCGAACCCGATTATCGGAATCGCCGGCTTCGCCGCCGTCGCTGTCGTCGGTGGAGCAGTCCTGGCCGGCAGCGGATTTCGCCTCTGGTTTTGGGTTGGCACCCAAGTGGGTGTCACTTTTGCGGTGGTGTTCGTCCACTGGTTGATCTTTCAGAGTCTCTACGTGATCGGCGCGTTGTGCCCGTACTGCATGATCGTGTGGGCGGTGACGATCCCGATATTCTGGTACACCACCGTGTTCAACCTCCAGCACTTCCAAGGGCCCCCGCCACGCTGGGCGCGACAGTGCATCGAGTTCGCCACGGGGTACCACGGCGTCATTCTCACCGCCTGGATTCTCGCCGTCATCGCACTGATCGCGGCCCGATTCTGGGACTACTGGATCAGCTTGATGTAACCGCCAGCCCTACCTCCCGGGCCCCCTCTTGCGCGGTCTGAGCGCCCCGCCCGCGCCGCGGATCATCGCTCGCGGGGCTACGCACAGGTCTTCGACCGCCCCCTTGCATGTGGAAAAGCAGCGGATCATACACTGGTAGTAACGTTCCGCCGTTTGAATTGCCTCAACTTGGTCCTTCATGTGAGTGCGAGGTGTTTGCCAGACGCCGACGGTGGACCCAACCCTCTGTGTTGTGGAGGGGGAGAGTTCGAGTGAGCACAATGCGTAAATCGGTATTCGCTGCGGCGATCACCGCCGGTACTTTGCTGCTGTCCGGCTGCACTGCCGACTCCCCAGGCGACGCTTCGACGACGTCATCGGCACCGGCTGAGGTGGTCCCGGTGGTACCAGAGGACGTCTGGGTCAAAGCCGCTGACACGAATGGCGCCGAAGCTGAGCACTCCGGTGGCGAGATGAATCGCCAGACCGAGGTGATGACGCCGGTGTTCGGCACCCTGCGAAATCAGTCCGACGCCGACCTCCGGCTGGTCGGTGCGTCCTCCGAAGTGTCCGAGCAGGCCGAGCTGCACGAGACAGTGCCGGGCCCGGCCGGCGCGGCGACGATGCAGAAGCGCGAGGGAGGGTTTGCGATCCCCCCAGGCGGTGAACTCGTTCTGGCACCGGGAGGCAATCACATCATGCTCATCGGGCTGCGTGATCCAATCACCACAGGCCAACAGGTGACGATCACCCTTGAATTCGAGGGCGGCAGCACCGCCGAGATGGTCGTCCCAGGGCGATCCTTTGAGGGGGGAAACGAAGAATATCAGGGCGGGGAGTGAGCGAACGTGGCTACATCGAACCGTGGTTCACCACTGGGCCGTCGGGGCTTTCTGACCGGTGGCGCTGCCCTGGCCGGCGGCGTCGTGGGATTCGGTGTCAGCGACAGGACCGCCAGTTCCAGCTCCCCCGACAGAGCGGCCCTCGCCGATTCCCGCGCAGTCGGAGACGCGACGGAGCCGTTCTATGGCGACCGACAGGCCGGAGTGACCACAGCGCCGCAGGCACACGCGGTGTTCCTCGCCTTCGACCTCAGTAAAGATGCGCACCGCGATAATCTCACGGGAGTGCTGCGCACCTGGAGCCACGACGCCGCCCGGTTGGCGCGGGGCCGAAGTGGACTTGCCGACCTCCAGCCCGAGTTGGCCGAGAGTCCGGCCCGACTGACAGTGACCATCGGTTTCGGCCCCGACCTGCTCGACAAGGTCGGACTCGGTGACCGCAACCCGCAGTGGCTTCGGCCGCTACCTGCTTTCCCGCAGATCGACCGTCTCGAGGACCGGTGGTCGGGTGGAGACCTGTTGCTGCAGATCTGCGCGGATGACCCCCTCACGGTGGCTCACGCCGCCCGCGTCCTGGCTTCTGGTGTCCGTGGTGTCGTCACTCAGCGGTGGGCCCAGCGTGGATTCCGGCGGGCAGTTGGCACCGACCCGTCCGGCCGGACGCAGCGGAATCTGTTCGGTCAGCTCGACGGCACCGTCAACCCTGCCCCAGAGGAGTCCGATTTCGAGGCGCTGTTGTTTTCAGACGGCGCTGACCGGCCATGGATGCGTGGGGGGACGTCGCTGGTGTTGCGCCGCATCCGGATGACGATGAATACGTGGGAGGAGATCGATCGAAACAGCCGCGAGCTGTCGGTGGGACGGAAACTGGACTCGGGTGCGCCGCTCACTGGCACGGTCGAGCACGACCCCGCCGACTTCACGGCGATGAACGAGGTCGGACTGACCGTCATTCCCGCCGAATCGCATATAGCCCGTGCGCATTCGAGTAACCGCAGCGAGACGATCCTGCGTCGACCGTACAACTACGACGACACCCCGCAGCCGGGTCAGATCAGCAACTCCGGACTGCTATTCGCCGCCTACCAAGCCGATCCGGTCCGGCAATACCTCCCGATCCAGCAACGACTAGCCGAGCAGGACATGCTCAATACCTGGACGGTGCCGATCGGATCAGCGGTCTTCGCCATTCCGCCCGGATGCCAGGAGGGTGGCTATATCGGCCAAGGAGCGTTGGAGGGATAACCGCCCGAGGTACTGGCCAGTGGCATCGACAGTCAGTTGAAATCCCGAGGCGGTGCACCGCACTGGCGGGCGTCCGTGCCTCGAAAAGAGTTCACCGTTAGCTTTGAACGGAAAGCGAAGTGCTGGAGTCCGGGTCGACGCCCTTTTGGCGGAGCCACTCCAGGGGATCCGCGCGATCTCGTCCCTGATTGGTCCAGACCTCGAAATGCAGGTGAGGGCCGGTGGAGAATCCGCGGTTTCCCATCAGGGCGATGGTTTGTCCTGCCTGTACGCGTTGACCCGTGGACACCAGGACTTCTTCCATGTGGCCGTAAACGGTCATCGTGCCCTCATCGGACATGATGCGAACCCAGTTGCCGAATCCTTGCGCTGGCCCGGCATCGATAACGATGCCGTCGCTGGCCGCCAAGATGGGTGTGCCGATAGCGTTGGCGATATCGGCGCCGCCGTGGAGGGTGCCCCAGCGCTGACCGAATCCGGAGGTCAGCGAACCGCTCGTCGGCATCGCTGCCTGCGGACGCCGCGCGGTCTCCTCGATGATCTGTCGTTGCGTATCGATGGCCGTGCCGGTCATCAACGAGGTGACCATGGAGTTGGCCTCGTCTGCCGTGGCCTCGTCCCGTGGAGTGACGGGCTCAGGGGTGCTAGGAAGTGGCACGGGCGCCTGAGGCTGGACCGAGGCAGTGGGTGGCGCGTCGGGCACGCTCGGACTGATTGTGGATTGGTGTGCGATCAGGTCGATGTGTTCACCGGAGGCGTCTTCATGCTGGATGGCCAGAGCGCTGCCCGAGGAGGTGATTGCTCCTGCAGCAACTGCGACCACGATGACCCGATCTCGGACTGCCGTTGGATGAGAGAGGCGGCGATGTTCGCCGCGGTGCCGAGCCGGGCCGACAAGCCCCCAGTGATCGACTGTGAGCGAGTCTCCGTTGCGGCGAGCGCGCCTTCTCTCCACTGCCGCCGTGTCCCCTCTGTCGCTGCACCGTGATACTTTCGTGATCTTACCCGGTACCAAAGTAGTCGAGCCGATCCGGCCCCTGCAACCATCGGGGGAGCGGTGCCCACCCCGTGCGAGGGTCATTCGCCCGCTGGCCCGCAGGCACGCGGCTCTACCTCGGTGAGTGCGATGTCAGTTGGTGCTTGGCCCCTGCTGTAGTGCCTTCTCGGCGCGCAGTTCGGCACCCTCGTCTGCCGTGGCGCGGTGGGCATGTTGTCGCGTTTGTCTGCTGCTGGAATGCCATCTGCGGCCGAGGATGAGGAGTACGACGAACAGCATCGACTCGCCCGCGGCCAGGGCGAGGGCACTACTGACTTGCTGGGCGTGAAGAAGGTCAGGGATCCACGGCAGGTTGAGATCGCTGTACCAGGACTCGGCGAGGATCGTTTGCGAGGTGATCAGCATGATCCCGAAGAGGATGTGAAATGGCATTGAACCCAGGAGCACGAAGAACTTGGTGCGAGGAGTCACAGGCTTTGGCGTCTCGTCCGCGCCGATGATCACCCAGAAGAACAGGTAGCCGCTGAGCAGGAAGAACCCGTTCATGAACATGTGGCCCATGTGCTCAGAGATCAGTTCGTCGTACATGCCGGCGAGGTAGAAGAGGTAGAAGCCCGCTACGAACTGTGCTGCGACGACGACCGGGTGGGTGAGAAACCGGGAGATCGGGTTGTTGATGAACTCGAGCAGCCATTCGCGCGGGCCGGCCGGATCTGCGGGTGCAGCGGCAGGTAGAGCACGGAGGGCGAGGGTTATCGGCCCCCCCATGACGAGGAAGAGCGGCACGACGATGGACAGCGATATATGTGCGGTCATGTGGGCGGAGAACTCGGCCCGTGCGTACATGCCAAAGCCCGAGCTGGTGGTCAGAAATAGGAACACACAACCGGCCACCCACGAGAGGGTGCGACCGACCGGCCACTCGATTCCTCGCCTCCGCAGCGTTCTCAGGCCCCAGAGGTAAAGACCGAGCGCGACGACAGCCATAGTTCCCAAGAGCAGATCAAATCGCCATTGTCCGGCGATCGTGGCCATCGTGATCGGCCCGGGGAGTTGGAAGCCGATCAGCGATTCATGGACGCTCGGAAGGTAGCGAGGTGCCGGGGGTGGGGTGCGGCCCAGGGATACAGCAATGGCCATGGTCGCGGCCATCAATCCAGCCTCAATGCCGGTGATCCGAATCAGATCACGACGGCGAAGCGGTGCGTCGGAGTCCAGGTTGTCCAGATCGGCGATGATGCGGGCGCGCACCAGCAAGCCACACAAGCCCAGCAGAGCCAGAGCGAAAAGCTTGGCGACGACGAGTAACCCGTATGTGGAGGTGAGCAGGTCGGACAGATGCAAACGGGTGAAGAGATTGATGACGCCGCTCAGTGCCATCACCACGATCGCCACGGTCGCGACCGCCGAAAACCGACGCAGTGCGAGCGCGACCTTCTTGCCTCCTCGCCAGGTGTGTATGAGCACGGCGATGAGGCCACCAACCCAGGCCGCAGCGGCAAAGAGGTGGAGGATGAGCGAATTGGTGGCGATGTCGTGTGCGACCGCGCCGGCCGCGTGTCCCGTCGCCGCGACCGGCAGCAGTGACAAAACGGTGACGGCGAGCCATACCGCTGACCAGCGCCACGAGAGGCTGAAGCGCTGTCCGATGCCAGCAACTAGAGCCAGCAGAGCAGCCCACCGCCACGAGGAGGCGACCTCGATCTGGTCGACCGCGATAATCCACTGCTCCGGCGGAAGCGAGGCTGACAAGGGTCTGCCCGAGGTGTCGGAGAGGGTGAGCAAGACGAGCAGCGCGGCCGAGGCCGCCCATGCCAGATTCGCCCACGATGAGATTCGTTGTGCGCGGTACCCGGCCACGTCGAGGGTTCCATCGGGTGCTGCAGGTGTGAAAAACACCGCGAACATCGCGGTGCCCACCGCCACGGTGCAGAGCAATTCGGCGATCACCCGCATCGCGGGTAGTCCCGCCGTGGTCAGGATCCCCGGATCGGGAATACCCAGAAGGACCAGGGCCTGCGCTGTTGATAGTCCGGACAGGATGACCGCCAGAGCGGCGCCGATGACGAGCAGGATCAAAATGACCGGCCACACAGGTCGGCGCACGCCCGCCACAGGGGAACTCATGGACTCATCATAGAAAGCTCAGTACCGAGAACCGGAATGGACGAAGGGGGGCAGCGACGAATGGGGGGCCTGTTGACGGCGTGGGCCAGGAAAGTGAGCGCGGCTCGCCGTGGCCGTCGCCAACCAGGCTTCGGGTTGCACCTCGAGGGTCCCGGAGTCGTTCGAGATCAATCGAGAGGTCGATGGGTAGCCGCCTGGCGGGTCACGGCGACGGAAAGGAAAGGTTCGGTCAGCACATTGGGGCAGCAACACTCAAAAATCGAGACGATTCCCTTGTCGCAGATGGCGCCGCCGTTCCGCGTCGAACCTGGTGCCGTAGCGATCACGAACGGTCTTTTCCATGAGGTGCTCATGCGAGATGTGCCCGCTAGCGGTGGCTGCACCGGGACGGCCTGATGAATCGGCGGCAGCATCGCCGCTGTCGTCACCCCGCCCCTCGGGGTTGTCGCCAGTGCCGTTCTCGAGGTCACTGTCGTCGGCACGGCTGCGACGACGTTCCCGGATTTCACTCCACAGGAAGTATCCGAGACCAATTGGTGCTAAGACCCCGAACGAGAGCCACTGCATTCCATAGGACAGGTAACTGCCCGCCTCGATGGTCGGGGTCGGCACTGGTTCGAGTGACCCTGGCTGGTCGCCGGGGAGTTCGAGATGGTGCGGCGCGAGCTCGAGGCCCACAAGTGGGCCTATTGCCGAAGTTTCGACATTGCGCACCATCTGTCGACCGTGAAGAACAATGGGCTCGGCTGGCGCATCGGTGGCCATACGGAGCCTGGCGGTGATGGTCACGGCATCGGCCGGCACAGCGGGATAGGCCGGCACAGAGTTGTTCTCGCCGACTGGAATCCATCCGCGATTGACGAGAAGATCAGTGCCGTTCTCGGTTCGAAAGGCGGCGAAGACCTGATATACGGGTTGGCCGTCGATCGCTCGTTGACGCAGAAGAACTTCTGCCTCCGGAAGATAACGGCCAGTCGCCGTCACGAGGTGCCACTCGGACTGCTCCAGCGCAGTGTCGCCCGTTGTCAGTTCCGCCAGCGGAACGGGATCGGCCTCAATGCTCTCACGGAGTTGAGAGTTGCGTGCCTGGAGATCCTCATTCTTACCCAACTGCCACGGCGCGAGCAGTGTGAAGCATACGTACGCAAAAAGCGCGACGGCGATAAAGGCGATCAGCCATCCCGACGTGATCACACGAAAGAACCTCTGCACCCAGTTCACGGTAGACCTGGGAACAAGGCGATCAGCATCTGGGATCTCGCGCTTGTCGAGATCACAGCGGTGAGCACATCCGTCAGACGATGACACCGTTCGCCGCAAGCCACGACACCGAGTCGATCCACTGGCCGGCGGGGTTCTGCACTCCCAGGTGCAGATGCGGGCCGGTCGAGTCACCGCGATTACCGACTTCACCGATCACCTGGCCAGCAGTGACACGCTCGCCCACGGCCACGTAATTTGCATTGTTGTGGCCGTACTCCAGGAGGTAGCCGTCGTCAGTCTGGATGCGGATCCACAACCCGTAGCCGGCGACCGGTCCGGAAGCAACGACAGTGCCAGACTTGGCGGCGTACAACGGAGTGCCGATAGGGGCACCAAAGTCGGTGCCACTGTGATTGGAGCCCCATCGAGGGCCGAAGCTCGAGGTGACAGTGCCGTCGGTCGGCTTGTGCGCATTGCCGCTGACCGGCAGCTCCACGGAACCGAGGCCGAGCTGATCTAACCCGGGAACCTGGCTGGCGTACTCCCGGACCTGCTCGGCCCCGATGCCATGCTGAGCGCCAACCTCTTGGACCATCTGCCCGATCTGCTCGAGATCAGACGACTGCGCGGAGGCGGCAGGTGCGGCACTCAGCGCTGCGCCGCTCGCGATTGCCGCGCCGGCCAGTGTGATGGCAGCAATGCGGCCGATTCCCGCAGTGTGGGAGGCTCGATGCCGTCCAACGGAGGACGCAGGGGTCTCGACACCGAGCGAGACCATGAGATCTGCGAACGGCACAGCC
The DNA here is from genome assembly GCF_021033825.1 of Dietzia aurantiaca. Lineage (GTDB taxonomy): Bacteria > Actinomycetota > Actinomycetes > Mycobacteriales > Mycobacteriaceae > Dietzia > Dietzia aurantiaca. Next base: position 40,699 of record NZ_JAIFXZ010000023.1, on the reverse strand, counting down.
CGCAAAGAGTTCGACATACTGATTCCTTCGACGTGGTAAAACTTCCGGCTGCCCACTGGGGTCTCCGATAACTCTCGAAACGGTAACAGTTTCATATCGGCCTGTCGTGGAGAGTTTCCTGAGACTTGAAACAGTGCAGGTCAAACGGGTGATGGTCCGTGTTCCACGTCCGGTCTGGCCGCAACTTTTGGTGACCTGGCGACAACAGGTCCCTAGAGGTGCGGCTTCCAGGCCGTCGCCGTCGAAGGGGCAACGCCCCGCCTGGAGCGGGGCGCGGGTCACTTGCCGACGGTGACTTCCCCGCTTCCACACTCGATGGATTTCCCACCCGAGAAGAATTTGTCGAGCGGTACTTCGACATCACGGGCAGGGATCTGTCGCCTCTGGGCTTTTGGCATACCCTCAGCCTCTGGAAAGTTGCCATCATCGCCGACGGGGTGATTGACCGCCGCGGCAATCAGCGCAGGAATTTAGGCCGATTCAGGGGATAGGTCAGGCTACGGTGCTGGTCACATTGTCGGTGGCGTCGAGGTAGGCGGCATCGCGTAGGGCTGCCTCGAGAACTTGGACATATGGGAGGCGCAGTTCGGCGGCCACGCCGTCGAGCGTTGTTCGGGCTGGCAGGCCGCGTAGTCCGTGGGTGCGCCATAGGTGCAGGTTCTGGCGGGTGATCCCGATTCGGCGGGCCAGTTCGGACTCGCTGACGCCGTAGGCGCGTTTGTGGGCGTCGATGAGTTGGACCAGGCGAGGGGTCTCCATGGCCTCCAGTGTCCGCGTATGCCTGGGAACGTCAAGTAGTAATTAACGCTATCGACAAGTACCACTTTACATAATAATAGTTATCGGCGTTAACGTAATGGCTGGTCGGGCCCTGTTTTGGGGCTACGGTGTGTTCCAGCGTTGTTTACGAGTGGTCTTGGTCGTTCTCGGTGATTTGGGCCAGGGCTGCGGTGAGGTCGTCTTCGCTGGGTAGTGCCTCTTGCTCTGCGGCGGGTAGGGCCTCATAGCTGAAGGTTGAGACGGCCAGGGGTGCGCCGGCTTGGTTCAGTGCGTAGCGGACGACACGATCATTGCGGCTGCCGCAGACCAGGATCCCGACAGTCGGGGCATGCGAGGCGCGGCGCAAGCGGTCCTCGACCAGGGCGACGTAGAACTGCAGCTGCCCGGCGTGTTCTGGCTTGAACTTGCCGGTCTTGAGCTCAATGACGACGTACCGCAATTGCTCGACGTGGAAGAACAGTAGGTCAGCGTAGAAGTCCTCGCCCCCGACGTCGAAGTGCACTTGTCTTCCCACGAAAGCGAATCCCGGGCCGAGCTCGCGCAGCGTATCGACGATCCGGTCGGTCAGGGACTCCTCGAGCTCACGCTCGGCGACCTCGCCGGACAGGTCCAGAAAATCAAGGATCAGCGGGTCCTTGGCGATCTGCTGGGCAAGCTCGGAATCTTGCGCAACAAGCTGTTGCGCAAAATTCGACGGAGCCGCCCCGCGGCGTTCGAGGGCGCTGCTGGCGATCATGTTGGCCAGCACGTTGCGCGACCAGCCGTGCTCGACGGCCGCGGCTGCGTACTTGTCTCGATCGTCCTGAGCGCTGAGCTTGTCCAGCAGGACAGTCACGTGCCCCCAGGGCAAGTACGCAACAGGCTGTTGCGCGATTGGTCCGGCAGTCCAGGCGCCGGCGAAGGTCGCCATGTACTGCAGGTTTCGGGCAGAAAAGCCCTTCATCTGGGGGAACTCGGCCCGAAGATCCTCGGCGAGCCTGCGAATCACACCGCTACCCCACCCCTGCCGGGCGCTCTCCTCGCGCACAGCCTGTCCGATGGACCAGTACAGCTCGATCAGCTGGGTGTTGACCCTTCGCTGCGCGGTGGCCTGTGCTCGTCGGACCCTGTCCTTGAGATCCTCGACGAGGCGCCCATAGTTGGATGGCAGGTCCAGGTCCCGGGAGGTCACCCGTCTATCCTGACAGGTTTACCCCGGCACGCTGGATAGCAACCGGCTGCAGATGTGCCAGGCCCGTCAATGGCGACTCGCCGGGGCCGGGCCCTCAAAGTTCAATCCCTGCCGGCGGGAAGAGCCTTCACCGCCTCACTCAGGGCCAAGCCGAGGCCAGCTCCGATGAGGCTGGCGCCGATGGCGCCTCCGGCGACCATGGGCAGGACCGCCGACGACGCCAGGACGGCGACTCCGGACAGTCCCAGGCCTGTCACGCCGGAGGCGATGCCGACGAACGTCCCCGGACGGCCAATGTGATGTCCGCGACCGGCGGGCACGGCGACCATCACGGTCACCGCGATCGCGCAGTACGCGCACACGCTCAGAGTGAGCGCGAGCATTGTTGCATCCACAATCTTCTCCGTTCAGTCGTTGGTACGTGGAATTGTCCACCCGGCTCATGTCGCCGCCGGTGTGCTCGCCGCCGGACGCCGGGCGCCTTAGCAGCGGTCAGCGCTCGATCCTCGACATGGGCGCGGGCGTCACCTAGAATGGGTAACGTAGGAAACAAAACACGTTACCGATTACCGGTTACCGGACGCTGAATCTGGAAGGGCTGCCATGTCGACGTCGGAGAAGATCGCTCACGCCTACGGCGTACTCGTCGCGCGGGGGGACAAGGTCACCGTGCGGGCGGTGCAGAAACAGGCGGGGGTGCGGATCGGCGAGGTAGCGGCGTGGATGCGCGAGCACGCCACGGGCGCAGCAGGCGAGGTTCCCGAGGCCCCGGACTTGTCTGAGCCGATGTCGGCGATGGTGGCCTCGGTGTGGGCGGCGGCGTGGAAGCGCGCCGCCGAGCAGGCAGACGAGGCCACCGCGGTGGCGCTCGATGCCGCCCGCGCGGGCGAGGCCGACGCCCTCGCCACGGCGGAGGAAGCCATGGCGCAGCAAGCAGACGCCGACGCAGCCAGAGACGAGGCGGTCCGGGACGCCGAACAGCTACGCTCCGAACTCACCCAGGTTCGCCAGCAACTCGAGACGGTCCAGCGTGAGGCGGAGCAAGCGCGCGTGCAGGCCGAGGAGGCCGACCGTGCCCGGGTGCGGGCCGAGGCCACCTCGGACACCTTGCGTGAACTGCTGGACGCGTTTCGTTCCTCCGGGCAGGCCGCCGAGGACAAGTAGCGATCCGCACCGTGATGGTCTTGTCGTGTCGGACCGGGCGAGCACACTGACAGAGCAGGACAGGCAATGAACAAGCGGCTCGGAGCTCCGCCGGTTGAGTTCGGGTCGTAACAGCCGGAACGCCAACACGGGAGGGGTGTCATGTGGGACCTGCAGACCGCGGTACAGGCCGTGGCGGTGGTCGCTGTGGCCTCGCTTTTGGTGCCGCCGTTGGCGCGCGGCATCGGAGGCATCTGCGCCGTGATCGGCTTCTGTGGGGTGGTGCAGTCGAGCTCCTGGGCGCCGACGGTGATGGCGTTGGGATTGGTGGCGTGGTTCGTCGGTCACTGGTCGTTCGCCGTGCGCAACGATGTGCATTACCGGTCCCGTCTGGCGCTGGTGGTGATCGATAGGACGCCGTTGCGGTGGACGATTCCGCGTTACTGGCAGTTGCGCCGCCAGAGACGCATGGCGGCCGCCCGCTGACACTTCCCACCCCGACCGATACAGCTATGGCCCCACCGAAGCGGTGGGGCCATAGCTGTAGGTGTTTGGAGACGATTCTAGAACAGTGGCGGCTCTTCTAGCGGCGCGGTGTTGCCGCAAGCTTGGGCGTAGGCCTTGGGGTTCCAGCCGCCGGCGACCGCGTCGCGGACCGCGAGGGAGCGGGCGTGCCGGTCGTGGCGTTCGGTGGTGTTGCGGATGATGCCGGTCCGTCCGCAGGCGACCGCGTAGAGCAGGTTCGCTGATTGGGTTGAGGCGATGAGATGGTCCGGGTCTACGCGCACGCACAAGGGTTCGTTGCAGCGGTGCTCACCGATCGCCTCGGCGGTCAGCTGGCCGGCGACTAGGAGGGCGAAGCGGTGCGCGTACTCGGTTCTGCTGACGCCGCCTTGTCGCCAGGTGATCCGTCCGTACCCGTCGGAGATGGCGCCGGTCCAGATGTGGCACCCGTTGCCCGGGGCGCGCACGACACGGGAGCCAAACGCGGCGACCGCCGCCTCGGTCGGAGGCAGTGATGAGTCGTACGGCCTGGACCGCCTCGGGGCAGGCCGGGGCCGGGGGCAGGCGTCCATTCCCGGCAGCGGGATGTCCTCGAACCATCCGCCGGGGACGGGCTCAGTGCTGTTGGTCACCGTTGGTGTCCGCCGAGGTCTGATCCGCCGCTGGCGTGTCACCGCCGTCGGCATCGTTGACCGTGTCGTCGGTGTCGGTGGTGTTGTCCTTGGCGGCGCGGATCGCCGCCCCGACCTCGCGGGCGGACAGTCCGGTCATCTCCGCCAGGTCGGCCTGCGCCACACCCAGGTCCCGAAGCTCGATGAGCGCCTGGCCGAGGGCGATCTGCGCGTCATTGCGGGCGTCGATCGCCGAGAACACCGCGACCAGCTTGGCCTCACGCTTGCGTGCCCGCTCCAGCTCGTCGGCCATCGCCTGACGAGCCCTCGCGCGTGCGGTTTGTGAACGTGAATCAGTCTTGGTAGCCGCCATGGCACCCGACCCTATTGCCCCACCCATCGTGCCGCAATCCCCAACCACCATGCCGCCGTCATCGTCTCCCCGTCCTGGTCCCCGATCGCCGCTCCACGCCCAGCACGTACCGCGCTATTTCATCCTCGCTGTCGCTCGTCACAAACTGCCACACACAGGGTGCATTGTGAATGACACTGGGAAACTGCTGGTCACAGCGCTGCGCACTGCGGCGCGTAGACGCGCCGACCTTGGGCGCTTACGATGACGTGTGTGATGAGTCTTCGGGCGGTACACGCGGGTACTGGATACCAGTACCTGCTGCGCTCGGTGGCTACCCACGACGCCGACCCCCAGGGGCAGTCACTGTCGGACTACTACGCCGCCAAGGGCACCCCACCAGGACGCTGGATCGGCTCCGGTCTAGAAGGCCTGGACTCGGAGTCAGCCACCGCCGGGGCGGTCGTCACCGAAGCTCAGATGGCCGCTCTGTATGGCGAAGGTCTGCACCCGGACACCGACGCCAAGATGCTCGCCGGAACACCGCTGAAGGACTGCAAACTGGGCCGAGCGTTCCGCGTCTACTCCGGTGGTGTCGACGTCCTGGAGGCTATCGCCGCCGCGGAGCGGGACTTCCAGAAGGCCGAGCTCCGACGCCCCACCACCCTCGAGCGTGGCGAGATTGCCGAGCAGGTCGGTCGCCCGTTCTACACCGCCAAGTTCGGCTACGAGCACGCCTCGGGAAAAGACGTCATTGCGTGGGTGAACCGGGAGCGCAATCAGGTTCAGCAAGCCGTCGCTGGGTTTGATTTCACGTTCTCCCCAGTGAAAAGTGTCAGCGTTCTGTGGGCACTCGCGGACGAGCAAACATCGTCGAAGATCGCCGCGTTGCACCACGAAGCTGTGGCCGAAGCACTGGCGTGGGCGGAGGAGAACGCGATCTACACACGGGTTGGGACGAACGGGATCGAGCAGGTCACAACTCGTGGAATCCTCGCCTCCGAGTTCACCCACTTCGACACTCGTGGTGGCGACCCGGACCTGCACTCGCACGTGCTGATCTCCAACAAGGTCCAGGGTCCGGACGGGCGCTGGCTGTCCCTGGACGGGCGTTCGATCTTCCAGATGAAGCAGACGATATCGGCCCGGTATGACGCGATTCTGCACGACAAAATGACCCGGCAGATGGGCCTGGAGTTCACCGCGAACTACCCGCACCCGGACAAGGCTCCGATCTGGGAGATCGCCGGAATCGACCGACGTTTGATCGAGATGTTTTCCTCCCGGCGCACCCTGGCACGCCCGGTTTTCAACCAGCTGGTGGACGACTATGTCGCCAAGTACAGCCGGCAGCCCTCACAGCGGGCGGCGTATGCGTTGTGGCAGAAAGCCATCCTCGACACCCGCGACGGGAAGAAGCCCGCACAGTCCCTGGATGCTCACCGCACGGCATGGCGGCAGAGCGCCGAGCAGCGCGTCGGAGCCGAGGCCATCGAGCAGATGATTGCGGCAGTGACAGTCAATGATCCCGAGACCCAGCGCCCGGTGTTCGTCGCAGACGAACACGTCCAGCTCGTCGCCGAACAGGCCATCGGCCAGGTCACCCAGACGCGCGCACACTTCCGGGCCTCTCACGTCGACACCGCCGTATCGACCGCGCTCAAGGGCTACCGGTTCACTACGTCCGACGAGCTGGCTGCCGCCCACACGGCGGTGCTAGACCATGCGATGACAGCCATTGCTGTACCCCTGACACCACCGGAGCCGCTTACCCTTCCAACCACGCTGACGGCCACAAGTGGCAGAGGAATCGACCGTCCCGCGAACTCCGAGAAGTTCACCACCCACGCCGTCCTGGACGCCGAAACAACTGTGCTGGACGGGGCACGAAACCCGGTCACAGTGTTCGCGACCGAGGCAGACCTCGCCGCCGCCGAGAAGGCCCATGAAGCCGCGTCGGGGTGGAGCTTGAACGCCGGCCAGCACGCCCTCGCGCAGCACCTGGTGAGCGCAGGAACACTGGTCGCCGCCGGGGTGGGACCGGCCGGCACCGGCAAGACCGCCTCCATGACCATCGTCGCGAGAACCTGGCAGGCCACTGGCCGAAACGTCATCGGTCTGGCCCCCTCAGCTGCTGCCGCGAGCGTCTTGTCCGAAGACATCGACGCCCCCGCGCACACCATCGACTCACTGACGTTCACCTGGCGCGGACTCCACCCGACCGAGCCCGGTAAAACCCTGTCGGCACTGCCAGTTCAGATCAACCCCGGCGACATGCTCCTGGTCGATGAAGCCGGCATGGCCAGCACCGAGAACCTCGCCGCGCTGACCGAAATCGCTCGTGAGGCCGGGGCCGTTGTTCGCCTCATCGGTGACCCGTACCAGCTGTCGGCAGTGAACTCCGGTGGAGTGTTTGCCGACGTGTGCCGCACCCCTGGAACCGTGGAACTCGAGCAAGTGATGCGCATGGGCGCAGACACCGAGCAAGCGCAGGCAACACTGGGCGTTCGGGTCGGCAACACCGATGCCCTCCAGCTATACGAAGATCGCGGCTGGGTGACCGGTGGGCACCGCGAGTCCATGCTCACCGATGCAGTGCAGGCCTACATCGCCGACCGTGAGGCAGGCCGCAAGTCGCTGATCATCGCCTCCCGCAATGAGGACGTCGACACCCTCAACGAAGTCATCCGGGCAGGCCGAGTGGCAGAGGGTCTGGTCGATGACGTGCGCACCACGACCGTCTCCCGCGGGGACACCGTGGGAGTGGGAGACACTGTGCTCGCCCGCAAGAACTCCAAGCTCTACACCGACGACTGCAAGTACCTGGGCAGGGTCATCAACGGTCAGCTGTTCACCGTGACTGGCCTTGCCGACGACGGGTCGCTGGCGGTGCGGGACATCAATAACGGGCAGAACATGCTGATCCCCTCGAAGTACGCCAAAGACAGCATCCACCTGGGGTACGCGTCCACCATCCACCGCTCCCAAGGCGCGACCGTCGACACCACTCACGCTGTCATTGACTCCGCTGTCGATCGGGCCGGCCTGTACGTCGCCATGACCCGAGGCAAGAAAGAGAACCGCGTCTACGCTGTGTGCGAGCCTGACCTGGATCTGGCTGCCGAGGATGGGCACATGCACTCGGCCGGCGATAGTCCCGCACCCACCGCACTCGAGGTGCTGTCCTCCGTTCTGGCCCGCGACACCCGGCACACCTCAGCGGTAGAAACCCTGCGGCAGGAATACACCGACGCCACCGACCCGCAGCGCCTGGAAGCGCTGTACCGCCACGGCGCAGACCTTGCCGCCACCGCCTTCACCGCAGCCACCCTGCCCGAGTACATCGACACCCTCCCTCGTGCCTACGCCCACCAGATTGATGCTGACCCCGAGCTGCGCACCGAGATTGCGCACGCCTGGACCGAAGCGGCACTGGCAGGTCTGGACCCCCGAGAAATGTGGTCCGAGGCCACCGACACCCTCGACACCGCGAAATCCGCTGGCGCAGTCATCGCCCACCGGATACGACACGTGACCCGCGAGGCCGGTCAGAAGCTCGAACTGCCCACTCCCCCGCCAGAAACCACCACCGGTGACCCCGAACTGGCCAAGTGGCTGACCGACACTCGCCACACGCTCACCACCGCGCCGGTCGACGCTCCTGCCACCACGGACGTTGACGACTTCCTCGCGTCCTACCTCAGCCACCGCGGGAACGTGTTTGCCTCCGCTACGGACCCTTTCGGCGGGCCGGACCCATTCGATGTCTCCGACCCGTTCGCCGCAGACGCTTTCTCCCCCTCCCGTTCACCTGATACGGCCGAGTTCGGGCACTACGAGACCCCGGGGCCGGTTGAGGAACCGACACAGGGGCCAGAACTGTAGAAGGTTGCAGGTCGGCAGGGCACTGCTGCGCTCCCACCAAGGGGCTGGACCAGCCTCTCGTGACGGCGCGAGCCTCTCGTTGAGGGTTAGGAGTGGCCAGGTTCGGCGAGCTGATGGGTGCGCGAGGTGGCGTCCCAGGTCAACATTCCCAGCTCGTGCAGCACCTTCAGGGACGCCAGCACTTCGCTAGCACTGGCTTGGTCATCGCCAACGAGATCGAGCGGCGTGATCGAGTGCGCGGCTCCGTCAACATCACGCAGATGCAGCGGGTGCGATAGCAGCATCTGCAGCAGCACCTCCTCAGTCAGGGACGGCACCACCTTTTGGATCGTCGCCACGACCTCGGACATCTGCCAGGCAGGGTATGGCAACGGCAGGTACAGCGCCTGAGATGGCGCCACCGTCGACGTTGTTGACGCTCGGGGGTCCACCCGGTTTCGGGACCGAGTGTTCTTGGTCTTTCTGCCTTTCGATTTAGGCATGTGCTCCCTTATCGGTGGTTATCGTAATCACTCCCCTTCGATGCTACTTATAGTCTGTAGACCGATAGTGTTCATCGGGTGACTGTGAAGGCATGCTTTGCGATGCCGACCTGCTCACCCAGTTCGGCACTCGTGTCCGCACCGCACGCGCAGGTACCGGACTGTCACAAGAGGCGTTGGCGGAAGCGTGCGGTCTACACCGCACCTACGTTGGCTCGGTCGAACGCGGTGAACGCAATGTCGGACTGCTGAACCTGCTCAGTCTTGCCGCCGCGCTGCGCGTCGATCCCGCCCACCTAGTAGAAGGCCTGCACCGCCCGCCTGCTCCCTGACCACATGTGCGTTGGCGCGCGTTCAGGCGACTTTGCTGGCAGTGGTGATCAGTTCCCACCGGACCGACACCGCCACCTCCGATCCGCCCGAAGCTCCAGCCGGCACCGACTACGCCCCTAGCGTCTTCGCTGTGTTGTTCCTTGGCCACCGAGCCGCAGAACACCAACACGACACCCACACCGCGGAACAGGAACCCATCGTCTTCTCCCCTGCCCTGTGGTGAGCGTCCCTCTGAGCCACGACCTCTGGCCAGGATCAGGCTGCGGCGCTCGACCACTGGTGAGGGGCGGCCAGCACATCTGGGGCGGGCAGGGCAGCACGGGCCGCGGCAACCAGCTCCCACCAGCTTGCCGGGTCAGCCTCCCGATGCCGGTCTTGAGCAGCCATTGCGGCCCCCCACGTGGTTGCTTCCACCGGCGGGCCGGTGGCTGTTGCTCCGTAGGCCAGCGCAATGTCGACCGGGTGGACCTGCTCGGCCTCACCGGGAGTCGGGAAGTGGCCCCACTCCCCTAGCGCGTCGGATTGATCTTGCTGGTAGCGGGTGGTGAACCACCACACAAATACCGCCGACTGCAACCGGTACAACCGCATCCGATCTGCATGCGCTCCCGTCACCCCAGCTAGCGCCGCTGCCCGGGCTAACCGGGAGCGGCCCTGGTAGACGCGCCCGTTCGAGGTGCACAAGCCGTACGCCTGGAGTGCGCCAAGCTTGCTGCGCACCGTTGCCGCGCAGATCCCAAGACGAGCGGCGATCTGCCGCACCGGCAGGCGCTGCGTGCGCAGCAGATCCCACACCCGCAAGCCGAGCACCCCTAGCGAACGGGCATGCCAGATGTCCGCGCGGGCGGATTCCAGCTCTGCTCGCAGCCGCTGCTCAAGGGCTGGGGAAAATACTGCGCCACTTCTTGTCTCCCCGCCCCCGTGCGCTACCAGCCCCCAGGTCGCGGCCCACGGGCCCACCGCCCGCTGGGTGCGCCGGATCCAGCCGCGGTCGGTCAGGTCTTTAAGCCGGTCTGCGACGGTGTCTCGGGCCAGGCCCGCTGCCAAGGCCCAATCTCTTTCGGAGAAATGGACTTCTTCCGTGGCGGCATCGAGGGTGCGGGCGGCTAGGGCGAGCAGGACCAGGCGTGCCTGGGACCCGGTTTTTCCCTGCCACTGCTGCGGTTTGCTGTCCATTCGGGTTAACAGGTCTGCGACGGTCTGTTCCACGGTGTGCCGGGCTGGGCTGGTGGTGCAGGTGGCGGGGCCGGTGTAGCTGGCCGCGGTGACGGCTTTGGTCCACTGACGTGCGAGCTCCTGCTCGGCGTCCAGGCGCGGGGTCCGGCCGCCTGCTGTGCGGCGGGTGCGCAGGAACTCCAGACCCGGCCACTGCGCCGTGAATGCTGCCTCGGCGAGGTCTCGGTGTTGCATACGGGCATGTGCGCAGGCCAGCAGGATTGACCACCCAATCGCTGAAGCATCTGTGCCAGCAGCGATCGGGGTGTCGGCGAGAGCGCGAATCCTGGCGGCGAGCGGTCGGCGTGGGCCGGCCAGGTACGGACGCCCCTGGATATCAACATGCACCGGCCGGGTCGTCACCTGCGGATGCGGCCCTGAAATGGGACTCGGACGCGTGTCGAGGTGTTCGGTAACCCGATGTAAGGCTCGAAGAGATGCGGGGCGAATGTCGGTGCTACTGAGAGGGACCGAGGCTCCGCCGGAGCGGTGGGGCGAGCCCGGAGCGCGAACGCAGCCGGTGCGAGGGTTTGCCAGAGGTCCGCGGTCAAGTGAAGGCCAGGCGGCGGCGAATGCGTCCACTAGTGGTGCGAGCCGGGCCGGTGAGATCGCGGCACTGAGGCGGATCCACACGTGGTACCCCCCACCGGGCCCGGATGAGCACACCAGATGTTCGACCCCGGTGGCGGTCAAAGCGGAGGTGCAGTTGGCGAGGTCTGCGGTGGCGGTTGAGCCGGCGTGATGGGCGTCAAAGTCCAGAGCAAGCAGGCGAAAGCGGCCGGCGTCATCGGTCAAATGCAGCGCATATGGCACATCCGGGCCGGGGGCGCCGTCGGTGAAGCGTCGAGTTGTCGAGAAGGTGTGCGCTTTGCGTGGATCGACACGCACATACGGGCGCGGACTCCACGCACTCGCCACTGATTCCCACCACGTGTTGGCCTGATGGGATGCGGTTTTTCTGGTATCAGAATAGGACACGCCGTCCGGAACGACTGGACCGTCCGGAAGGTATGACCTACCCTGAGAGGTGCCTGGAAGCACAGCTCTCCTAAATGGTGAGCAACCCCGAGTTCGAGCGCCAACTCAAACTCTTGACTTTCGATCCCGGTCCACCGGTCAGTGGGCCGGGATCAGTCATTTTGCGGATTGCATGATCTTTAGTTGTCAGTCACAGATCTGACTACTTCACGCTGGGATCGCCTCCTGGTCGTCAAAATTCGACACGGCTTCGGGCATGCCGAGGTGTGTCGCAGCGACTTCGGCTACATACTGGTTCATGGAGATGCCACGTGCTTTGGCTTCACGTCGAAGCGCGTCGTAAACATCCGAAGGTACGCGGACCGTCATGCGTGTCCGCTCCCCTAGGGCTGGTCTGCCCGGCCCAGAACGTGTGGTCGCCATGACGTCAAAATTCGCATGCCTGACGTCAGAAATGGGTGCGACACGCTCACGACGTCAAAAATGACGGTAGATAGTGCGTGGGACGGCAGGCTGAAGTTCAGGAGTCAGTCGATCGTGGGTCGGCGGCCCGCCATCCTCGCTTGAAACTCGAGTTTGGCATTGGTCTGAGAGCATCGACCAGAACCAGCGCCATTCGGAGGGCGCTAGTGGGCGCCGGCGCCCGATCCGATGCTGCTCAAGACTGTTGATTCCTGATCAGCAGTCTCGAGACTCCAAGTACTCGACGATTGCGATGTCGGTGATAGATGCGATGCTTATAGAGCGGTCGCCTGTCTCGTAGCGAAGCTTGTCGACAGCGCGGAGTAGCCGCGCTTTCGTTGATGGGCGCAGCCGGACATTGTGCTGCTCCGTCAGTCGCTCCTCCCCTCGCCCAGCTGGCTGGGTTGGCTGTGGGGAGGGAAGCGGCACGGCAGCGGCCGGTGTGGTGGCCGGGGTAGGCCGCTCTGGCAAGTCTGCTGCGGGGTGGGCAGCTCGTCGGATTGCGGGTTCACGCTGGACGCTCATGCTGCGTTTCCTTCGATGTCGATCGCCAGCTCGGAAAGTAGATCTGTGTAAGCCACCTGGAGAGCCAATGCCTTGCCGCCAGTAAACTTGTGGATCGGCGTGTGAGTGCTATGTGCGTCCTGTCGGGCGGTAAGTTCCGGAATGGCGGTCTTCGCGACCAGTTCTCCGTAAGTGCTACGCAACTCGCGTTCGCGGAATTGGTGCTCCCCGGTGGCCCGTTTACGGCTAAGGACGATTTTTTCCATTACGAGCCGGGGGTTCGGTCGTCTCTGAACATTGCGGATCGTTTCCTGAAGGTTCTCGATCCCCCGGACGCTGTCGATGGTCGGCTCGGTCACAGCAATGACCCCGTCGACTGCGCACAGCACGGCAAAGAGCAACTTCCCCAGTGACGGTGGACAATCGAAGAGGACCGCGTCGTAGGGCGAGAGGTCGAGCCCCTCGAATGCGATGTCGAGGCGGAAGATCAAATCGTTGGCGCCGTCTGATTCGATGTTGGCTAGTGCTTCGTTGGACGGGATGAGGTCAACCCTGTCCCATGGAGTTGCGATGACGGCGTCGGCCGCAGATCCCGAAGCTGTTCGGTTCATGAGGTCGAACGTGGTCATCATGCCGTCCGTGATTTCGACACCGAGTCCCGTGGTGGAGTTCCCTTGGGGATCGACGTCCACAATCAGAACGTTGCGCCCTTGAGCGCTCAGCGCACTAGCCAGCCCGAGCGTCGTTGCAGTTTTGCCGACGCCGCCCTTCTGATTACAGAGCGCTAACTTTCGGATCATGTACGTTCCTCTCGAAGTGGATGCCAGCCAGAGGTAGCCGCTAGTTTGGCTGGCCATGTATGTGCACTGAGGTACTCGTTGGTAGCTAGTGCTGCATCTCTAGCTACGTTACCTCTCATAGTTATCTGTGCAATGGAAACTCGCAAAGCGCACGTAACTATACGTGCCAGGCTAGCTAGCAGTGCTAGCATTGCGCGCATTGCTACAGTAGCTAACTGCGGCTCGACTGACAGTCCTCCACCACGGCGAAGGCCACGGAAATGCGCATACCAGCACTAACCGCGATTGATTGGGTCTGGTGTCATTGATGATGGCGGTTGCCGGCAGCGTGATGGTGGGGGTGTGGACGTTCGCCGTGTTGATGGTCGTGCTGGTCAGAGCTGCCGTCCCGCCTCGGCACGCCGCGCAGAATCGCGAGGGCTTCTCGTGGTTCTGGGTGTTCTTCCCGATGGCGGTGCTCTTGGTGGCCGGGTCGCTCCACATGTGGCTACCGGGGATCAGTGCGGCCAGTGCCTGGACGATGTACATGTCGCTGGCGGACCGGGGCAGCGGCCTACAGTTTTTGAGTGACGAGCAGCTGTGGCAGCTCCAAGCTTTTCTGCTGGGGCGGTGGATCCTGCCAATCGCCGCGCTAGTCCTGGTGGGACTGTCAGTGTGGTCGTGGCGCAGCGTGCCGCAGGTCCCTTGCATTAGATGCAGGTTTCCACGGGTTGGGGGTCGTCGTGGACAGTGTTCCGGGCTTCGTTCCGCGGGCGTGCTGGTCACGACATCGGCCGGGACCAGGTCGCCCGGCTGATGCGGGCTGGCGGGATCGAGGGCGTCCGGCGCAGCAAGCGAGTGCGCACCACACAACCCGACCCGGGGATGCCGCGCCGCCCTGACCTCGTGCGTCGCGACTTCACTGCCACCGCGCCGAACCAGTTGTGGGTCACCGACCTGACATTCGTCCCGACCTGGACTGGCGTCGCCTACGTCTGCTTCATCATCGACGCCTTCTCACGAACGATCGTCGGGTGGCGGGTCGCCTCGCACATGCGCACCACGATGGTCCTCGACGCGATCGAGATGGCCCGCTGGTCACGCGGCACCCAGCTGACCGGCCTGCGGTGTCACGGCGATGCCGGGTCGCGGTTCACGTCGATTCGCTACGGCGAACGCCTCGCCGAAATCGGAGCAACTCCCTCGATCGGCACCATCGCAGATTCCTACGATTAATGCGCTCGCTGAGACGGTCAATGGCTACTACAAGGCCGAACTCATCCGCGGCCCTGCCCGCGAGGGACGGCCGTGGAAGACCGTCGAGGACATCGAGCTGGCCACCTTGAGCTGGGTCCACTGGCACAACAACGACCGCCTGCACGGCTATCTTAATGACGTGCCGCCAGCAGAGTTCGAGGAGACGTTCTACGCTACGAAACGGGCCGACCAGACCCTGGTCGGAATCCAATAGCCGAGCCTCCATCAGACCCAGTGCGATTCAGTCGGCACCGGCGTGAGCGCGTTGCCAGATCGCCATGTTCAACGCGTCCGGTGCCAAGTCGGTTTCCCGGATCTTCGAGACCTGCCACCCGACGACGCGGGCCGTAGAGCGTTCGTGGCCGAGTCAACGGTGCGCCCGCGTGCGGGGGCACACACCAGTGTTTCTACGGTATGTAGAATTTAGACGGCTGAGGCGGGAATCGTCTGCGGTGAACCTGCCGGTGAGGACGTGTGTGGATGATGATGCGCAGGTCGACGGCGCGGCCCGCCGAGGGAATCGACCCCTGGGTGCTCGAGGCCGAGCGGACTGTGAAGCGGACTTCCGCACGCCCGGACCTCGGGCCCGCGCCGAGTTCCGCCCTCGTGGCGCTGGGACTACTGGCTGCCCTCCGGGCACTGGGGCTAGTGCTGGTGGCGGAGGCTGTGGCGCGAGGCATCGCGGGACTGGCGGCCGGCACCCTGCCCGCCGGGTCGGTGCGGGCGATCCTGATACTCGGTCTGGGCGGTGCGCTGCTGCGGGCCGCTGCCGAATGGGCGACCGAGACGAGTGCCCGCAGGGTAGCCACCGCCGTCAAGCACGGCCTGCGGGGCAGGCTGTGGCGCCGGACGGTGCGAGCGCACGACCCCCGGGGCGGGACCGCGGTGCTCGCCACAGATGGGTTGGACGATCTGGACCAGTATTACGTGCAGTCCGTGCCTGCCATTATCGCGGCGATCGTGGTGCCCCCGCTTCTCCTGGCCCGTGTCCTCGCCGCCGACTGGGTCAGTGCCCTGGTGATCGTGGTGACGATCCCACTGGTGCCACTGTTCATGGTCCTGATCGGCCGGCACACCGGTCAACGCACGGACGCGGCGTTGAGTGCGCTGACCAGGCTGTCCGACCATCTGGTCGAACTGGCTCGTGGGCTGCCCGTTCTGGTCGGGCTCGGCCGCGTCGAGGAGCAGACGGACTCACTTGACGCCATCCAGCGGAACTACGGCCGTCGCACTCGGGAGACGCTGAGATGGGCGTTCCTGTCCGCCCTGGCGCTCGAGCTCATCGCGACGCTCTCCGTGGCGGTGGTAGCGGTCTTCTTAGGCCTCCGTTTGCTCAACGGGACGATGGACCTGCAACCCGCACTGCTCGCATTGCTGCTCGCACCGGAGTGCTTTACGGTCCTTCGCCGGGTGGGGGTGGCGTTCCACGCTTCACAGGACGGCCTCGCCTCACTGCATCGTGTGCGCGAACATCTCGAAACATCGCCTGAGGCCGACCTGCGGAACGCTGACGGCGCTACGATCCGCGTGGCTGAGCTCGAAATCCGATACTCCGGTCGTGGGGCCGCGGCATTGACTGGCCTCGATGCAGAGCTGAGCGGCATCGTCGCCGTTACCGGGGCCAGCGGAGCCGGTAAGTCCACGTTCCTCTCGGCTCTGGTCGGGGCGCTGCCGGACGATGCGACAGTGCGCGGGCGAGTCATGGGAATCGAAGCGGACCTCGTGGGGTGGTCACCCCAGTCGCCGCGGGTGTTCGGTGCCACCCCGCGGGAGGAACTCGAGTTGTACGGCGCGGATCCCGCGGCCGCGCTCGCCGAGGTCGGACTATCCCGGGTCGACGAGTCCGCTGCCGCCGAACTAAGCCCGGGGGAACTCCGGCGCCTGTCTGTGGCGCGTGCACTGGCCCGCGTGGACGCCGGCGCCCGCCTGCTCGTGCTCGACGAGCCGACCGCCCACCTCGACCACCATGCCGCTGAGCTGGTCCGGGGCGCGATCCTGCGCCGAGCCGAGCGTGCCACCATCGTGCTTGCGAGCCACGAACCGAAGACACTCGACCTCGCCACGAGCACCGTCCGGATCTGTGGCCCGACCAGCCGTGCAGGCGGCGACGCATCTGCGCTCCCCATGGCCCGGCACCCCGAGTTCCAGGACCCCGAGGCCGTCCCGGGCAGTGATCTCGGCGTCTCGCGGATCCCCGCTGCGGACGGCAATGCCGACCCGGGCCGCCACGAGCGGAGCCCGGAACAGGGAGTCCGGGAGGGGGCGGGCGATCCGATGTCTAGCGGGGTAGGCGGCACCGGGCGTCTGTCGCTCGGTGCGCTGATCGGTGCCCACGGCGGGCTCTGGGCGGGGGCGGTAGGACTCTCGGTGCTCGCCACCTCCCTGGGCTTGGCTCTCACGGCGCTTTCGGGATGGTTGATCGTCCGATCGAGCGTCGAGGAATACATCATGTATCTCCTGGTGGCGATCGTCGGAGTCCGAGCGTTCGGGATCGGACGCTCGGTGGCCACATACGCTGAGCAGTTGCTCACCCACCACGCCGCCTTCCGGACCATCGACGATCTCCGACTGCGGCTCTGGCGGGCGATCGCAGCACGAGGTACCGGGTCCCGGCGACTGCTCGAAGGTGGGGCGCCGCTGGACTACCTCGTGACCCAGGCCGATGAACTGCGGGATCAACTCCCCCGGGTCGTTACGCCCCTGATCTCCGGAGTGGCCGTACTGCTGGGGGCCACGCTCACCACCTGGTTGGTCACTCCTGAGTTCACCGTGCTGGTGGGGGCGGGCTTGGTCACGACCATGGCACTCGGAGCGGGCCTGGTGGCAACGGTCGAACGTGGGGGTGACGTAGCCAGGGTCGCGGGTCGGTCTCGTCTGGTGCGGGGATCGGCGTCATTGAGTGCAGCGGCTGCGGACCTGCGCGGTAACGGGGTGGCAGCGGCGGCGGTCGCCCGACTCGACGAGATAAACCGGAAGCAGTCCGCCGACGAACGGCGCGCGACCCGCGGCGCCGGGCTCGGCACGGCGGCGGTGACAGCAGGCACGGGCATCCTGGCGGTGCTCGTGGCAGTGACCGATCCGGCGGTGGACGCGGAACGAGCCAGTGTGATTGCTCTACTGTGCCTGGCGCTGGGCGAGCCTCTCGCCGCGTGGGTCGCGGCAGTGCACCGTGTGCCGTCCGTGCGCTCACTGCTGCACAGCCTCGGCTCCGTACTGGGACCCTTCCCGCAGGCCACGTGGGGCGTTGGTGCGCCGAACGGGCCCGTAAATTCGGTGACGCTGGAGCAAGTGAGTGTTCGGTATCCGCACACTGCGCGCCCGGCCGTGGCGGGTGTGGATGCTGTTGCGCGCACGGGGCGCTGGTTGTTCCTCGACGGGCCGTCCGGATCGGGAAAGTCCACACTCCTGTCCGCCGTGATGGGGGCACTGCCCCTCAGCGGCGGAACGATCCGGGCCGACACCTCTCCGATCACGACGTTCGCCGAAAAGGCATGGCGATCCCGTGTGGCCTGGTGTCCACAGGACGCCTATGTCTTCGACTCCACCCTGCGCGGCAATCTTCTCCTGTCCAGGCCGTCCGCGCAGGCCCCCGACGACGCCGCGATGCGACGGGTCCTCGAGCAGGTCGGCCTGACCCCGCTGCTCGACGCGCTCCCGGACGGTCTGGGCACCCGGGTCGGAGCCGGTGGTCGGGCGTTGTCGGGAGGGGAGCGTCAACGGTTGGCGGTGGCGCGAGCACTGCTCACTCGCGCCGACGTCCTCCTGCTCGACGAGCCGACTGCGCACCTGGACACGCCGACAGCCGACGCCATGATGAGCGACCTCCGCACCGCCGCCGATGACAAGGTGGTGATCCTGGTCTCGCACCGCCACGATGACCGGCGGCCCGAGGACCAGGCGGGCCGACTCAGCTGAACGGGCCGGAGCGAGCCGCTTGGCCCGCCCTGTTCATGACTCGTGGCCGGGAGCCGGCGCGCCGAGACGGCGGAGTCGATCGCTCATGCGGCCGCCGTCGTCGTAGTCGTCGTGGTCGTCGTGGTCGCCATAGCCGCTACCGTCGGCCGCACCAACCCTCAGGATCGCGCGGGCCACCACTTCGTCCCGTACCTCTCGGCGGGCTCGGTCGTCGGCCAACATCTCCACCATCGCGGCGACCTCCGTCTCCGCGAGGACCGCGGTGGGAAGTCCCGGTAGTGCGGACCGCCAGGCCCGGAACGCCAATTGCAGGATGTCGTGCCGCTGCTCCACGTGCGCGCGTTCGTGGGCAATCACGGCCGCGAGCTCGTCGGGATCCAGGTTGTCGAGCAGCCCCTGGGAGAGCACCGTGACGGAACCGGCGCCACGGGGGATGCAATATGCCACCGGTGCGGCCTCGTCGATCACGCGCGTTCGCGCGCGGGTCGGATGGGGCGCCGTGAGTAGTTGGAGCAGCGTCAGATGTCGGCGCCGTTGCCGCGTGACCTGGACGACGGTCGCACCGAGGTGAGCGAGAAGATAACAGCCCAGCAGGATCGCAGGGATCACCGCGGCCAGGGGATGCTCCGGCGCGACCGCGCGGCCGATCAGCGCGAGTGCCCCGATCATCGAGACCCCGCCGGCCAGGCCGATGGCCTGCCAGAGAAGGAGCGCGCGGGCCGGGGCGTGCATCGGCCAGCGCGCGCGAGCCAACAGAACCGGCACCGGCCAGGCCAGGGCCAGGGCGACCCCGGCCAACAGGAGCCCCACGGCGCCGGTGGACATCGCCGACTGGGGGATCAGCCGTTTCCCTTCAGTAGCGTGCGTAACGCCGCCGCCTCATCGTTGGAGACCCCGCCGACGAACCGTGCAAGTACCGCGTGCCGGTCCCGGGAGTCTCCAAGGACTTCGTGCATGAGTTCCGCGGTGTACTCCTCCCGCGAGGCCACAGCGCGGTAGCGGTGGGGGCGCGCGGTGCGATCCGAGACGACCAGACCTTTGCGTGCAAGGCGGCTCAAGACCGTGAGCAGGGTGGTCACGGCGGGTGGGCGCTCCCGGGAGCTGTCGAGCACGCCCTTGACGTCGTACGCCGTCACCGGCCCACTGTGGTCCCAGATTACGTCCATAACGGCACGCTCCAACTCGCCCAGGGTCGCCACGGTGATCCTCTCCTCCTGCTTTGTAGCCGGATTCTATCAGTGGCGAAAGAAATTCGACTCTCGGTAGAAATATTTCTACGCTATGTAGAATGCCGATGGCGGGTGAACACGACACCCGATCCGGTGAAAGGGGTTGGCGTCCTATGGACGTTGTCGAGATCGCACGCTGGCAGTTCGGCATCACGACCGTCTACCACTTCCTCATGGTCCCGCTCACTATCGGACTCGGGGCGATGGTTGCCGTGATGCACACCGCCTGGGTGCGCAGCGGCCAGGAGAAATTTCTCCGGATGACCAAATTCTGGGGAAAGCTCTACCTCATCAACTTCATCCTCGGCGTGGCCACGGGCCTGGTCCAGGAGTTCCAGTTCGGAATGGCCTGGAGCGAGTACTCCCGGTTCGTCGGGGACGTGTTCGGTGCCCCGCTCGCGCTCGAGGGTCTGCTCGCCTTCTTCCTCGAATCGACCTTCCTCGGTATCTGGATCTTCGGCTGGGGCAGGCTGCGCAAGGGCGTGCACCTCGCGGCCCTGTGGTGCGCGGTGATCGGATCCTGGGTCTCGGCGTACTTCATCATCGTCGCCAACTCGTGGATGCAGCACCCCGTGGGCGTCGAGCTCGGCGAGGACGGCCGGCCGGTCATGACTGACGTGTGGGCCGTGCTCACCAACAACACCGCACTGGCAGCGTTCACCCACGCCGTCTTTGGTGCGCTCGTGGTGGGAGGGATGTTCCTGCTCGGGATCGCCTGGTACCACCTGTGGCGCCGCCGGCATGACGGGATCGACACCGTCGACGAGCGCGGGCACGTGATCGTGGGGCAGGCCCAGGACATACCAGGACGCGACCGCACCGACCACGGCGTCTGGATCTGGTCCCTGCGATTCGGCGCGATAGTCGCCATGGTGGGGTTCCTCGGCACAGTCGTCACCGGCGACATCCAGGGCAAACTCATGTACGAGCAGCAGCCCATGAAGATGGCTGCCGCCGAGGCCGCCTGCCACTCCGGCTCCTCCTTCTCGGTGCTCTCGCTGGGCAACCCGGGATCCACGGACTGCCGCGACGTCACCACTCTCATCGAGGTCCCCGGCGTTCTCGGCTTCCTCGCCACCGGGGAGTGGGGCGTCGACATGCCGGGTATTCGCGACCTCGAACCCGAGTACGTGGACCGTTACGGCGAGACGATTCCGGACGACGCCCTGTACGGCGACCGGGCGGGCGCGCAGATCGAGTACGTCCCCGTCATGTGGGTGACCTACTGGGGCTTTCGCCTCATGATCGGCCTCGGCGGGATAGTCGCCGCCGCCGGAGCGGTTGCCCTGTGGCTCACCCGGCGCGGCACCGTCCCCGGATCCCGCGGGCTCATGCGACTCGCGCTCGCCGGAATCCTCGCACCGTTCGCCGCGAACATCGCCGGATGGATCTTCACCGAGATGGGCCGACAGCCGTTCGTCGTGGCCCCGAACCCCGCCGTGACCGGAGCCGACTCCGTGTACATGTACACCCAGGCCGCCGTATCTCCCGGTGTGACCGCCGGGGAGCTGCTGTTCTCCCTCATCTCCCTGGGCTCCGTCTACGGGGTTCTGCTGGTCGTCGAGGTGTACCTGCTGGTGCGGTATACGCGCGGTGGAGTCGCCAGTGCGATGCCCGAACTCGTTGGTCAGGACGACGACGACGTCGACGACCCGGACGGCGAGCACGACGACGTGCTGTCGTTTGCCTACTGACCACGAGACGAGGAACAACCATGGAACCCCTTGCAATCATCTGGTTTGTCGCCATCGCCCTCCTGTGGACCGGGTACCTCCTGCTCGAGGGATTCGATCTGGGCGTGGGCATGCACATGATCTTCTCGACCCGCAGCGAACGCGACCGCCGCGTCATGCTCAACACCATCGGCCCCGTCTGGGACGGCAACGAGGTGTGGCTCATCACCGCCGTCGCTGCCCTCTTCGCCGCGTTCTCGCCCTGGTACGCCGCGCTACTGTCCGCCCTCTACGTGCCGCTGACCCTCGCGTTGCTCGGACTCATCGTGCGGGCCGTCGGTATCGAGTACCGGGGCAAGGTCGGCACAAGGGTCTGGGCGACGTTCTGGACGTACATGATCGGCCTCGGTTCCGCGGCCGTCGCGTTCTTCATCGGCGCGCTGCTCGCGCTCACCTCGATCGGACTGCCTATCGACGGCAACGGCGACCGCGTCGGCGGTCCCTTTGCCTGGCTCTCGTGGCCCGCCCTCGTCGGTGGCCTCGCCGTGGTGGGATTTGCCCTGGCCCACTCCGCCACGTTCCTGGCGCTCAAGGCCGACGGCCCAGTGCGGCGGCGCGCATCCGGTTTCGCCGTCCGGTGGGCTCCCCTCTGCCTGCTGCCGCTGCTCGTCTGGATTGCGATGGTGCAATTCGAGCACGGTGCCGGACCGGCGGGGTGGACGGTCGCCCTTCTCGCCGTGGTCTCCGGTGGCGTCGGATGGGCTCAGGCACGCGCGGGCCGGGAAGGGCTCGCGTTTACCGGCTATGCCGGCACCGGCCTGTTCGGGCTGGCCGCGATCTTCCTGGCCATGTTCCCGGTTCTGCTGCCGTCCACAATCGACAGTGCCTTCGACATCACGGTGCAGTCCGCGGCGCACAGTACGTATACCCTCGGCGTGTTGACCGCCATCACGGTCGTGGCGCTGCCCGTGATCCTCTGTTACCAGGCATGGAGCTACTGGGTATTCCGGCACCGCGTCACACCCGGGATGATCCCCGAGCCACACGTGGTTCTGCCGGCGATTCTGCGGGCCGAGACCGGCGGGCGCTAAGAGACTCGTTCCACCGATGTCGAGCGTGAGGGCGGTGTGACTCTCGGTCTGCCGGTCGAGGGGTTTTGGGCGTGCGGGATCGGCCGGTCGGGTCCGGCTCGTCCACTTGAGGTTCTCCGGTAGTGCGGGCGGGTTGGTGAGATCAGGGCGCGGCTGCTGAGGCTGGCAATAGCACTCGGTAGCGGGAACACTCCAGACCACGAGGTGGACAAGACAGTGATGGGGCCGCTGCACAAGCTCCTATAAGGTCCCACTCTATGGGGCACTATCACCGCTGATACCGTTCACCTTCTTTGCGCTGCGGTTTCCGCCTGGTGCGACCGGTCCGCAGTGCCAGTTTCACCTCACGTTTGAGGCCGCCCCGGGCTTGGAAGTACAGCGCTTGGTAGATCGTTTCGTGGCTCACCCGCATGCTTTCGTCGTCGGGGTGATCCCGGCGCAGACGATTGGAGACCTGTTCCGGGGACAGCTTTCGGAACAGACCTTCCTCGACCGCTGCCCTCAGGACCGCGTTCGTCACCAGTTTGGCCTGCTTGGGCCGTGACCTGGCCACGGCAGCAGCTCGATCGGCCTGGTACGGCAGATGCCGGCCGGTGCTGCTGTGCCGGCGGACCTCCCTCGAGACCGTGGAGACGTTTTTGCCGATTCGTGCCGCGATCGTGCGAAGCGAGTCCTTAACCACGAGACCGTCGGCGATGGCAACCCGGTGACGACAGCTTCACAGATCGCACTGGTCACCGGCCCTCGGATGCCCGGGGTGGTCAGCTCGTCTGCGAACCCGCGGGTTGCCGATCACCACAGTGACTTTGGACTTGGCCTTGATACGGGCAGCCCTTGACCTAGACCGACTGATCAACTCAAGACCGGATCCGAGCTGGGTCTGCTCGGCGTGGGGATCGTCGAGGGTGTCGGTGACGTACATTCCCAGGCCTGCCGGTGGGAGGCTGGCTCCAAGATCGGCGAGTAGGTCGGTGGCTCGTAGTTCGGCGACGGCGAATGGGCCCGTCTGGAGCTCGAATCCCACAATCCGCTCGGCGAGCTGGCTTACTGCCCCCGCAACGGCTCCCTGCCCGTCTCGCTCGGCCACTCGGGCCGCGACGTGCTCGATGATCGTGTGTAGGAATGTGCCCGTGCCCATCGCGGGGTCGGCCACGACCACATCCGGGTCTGCGAATCCTGCGGTTCTACCCAATCGTGTTTCGAGTACTTCTTCGGTGAGGCGGACCATTTGCTCGACCACTTCACGTGGTGTGTAGTACGAGCCGGATTTTTGCCGCAGCTGCGGGTCGTAGACGTCGAGGAAGGTTTCGTACAGGTGGAGATAGGTGTCGCGGCGGCCGGCGCGGACCTTCGGCCACTGCACGGCGTCGATGACACGCACCAGGAGGTCGATGGTGACCTTGAAGTCAGCTGCGACGTAGTCAGTCAGCAGCTGAAGCGCCCGGGCCATGAGGGAGTGCTGTCCCGCCAATTTCGTGCCCACTGCGTGCAGGCCGCCGGCATCGGCGAGTGTGATGCCTTCGGTTCGGGCAAGGAGGAGGGCAAACGTGACGGTCTGCGCGTAGCCGTCGGCGAAGGTCGCGTCGTCAGCGGTCGGAAATAGCAGGTGTCGCCAGTCCCTGGCGAGTCCATGGAATGGCTGATCTTCGCGTCGAGCTCCTGCCTTGATCTTGCGCTGCTCGGTGGCGAGCTGGTCCAAGACTTCACCGCGCAGAAGTCGAGTCAGCGGCGCGATAGCCCGAACAAGAGCGATCACGCTGGTGATGGGCGCTGGCTCCCACCGCAGGAAGTCGGTCAGGAACTGCTCGAACTCTGCGGGCGCGGAAAGCTCCGCTCCAGCCGTGCGGAGCGGCCCGCCGGCAAGGTGTATCGGATCTCCGACCGGCTCGCTATCTCGGTAGAGCCGCCATTCCGTGCCATTGGTGTAGATCAGGTTCGGCAGGTCCTTCTGCCTCGTCCACTGTCTGAGGTTGTGGCCTCGCATGGAGTCCGGGTCCAAGTTGGCACCAGGCTTCTTGACTTCGACGTACCCAGTGGTCGCACCGCCGACGCTGATCGCGTAGTCGGGACGAACTCCACGGTCGTCGTCGCGGACCTCGTCGTGTGGGACCACATCCAAGGAAAGGTGCTCGCCAGCGGCGGCGAGTAGCTGTTCGATCGGAGCCCGGATCGCTGCTTCTGCCTCACCCGGACCGGCCAACTTGGCTTTGCAACGCTGCCCGAACTCCGAAACAGCAGTAGTGAGCCAAGGCGATGACACGTGAGCAACCTTTCAGGATGCAAGCGGTGGGGTTGCTCCGATTGTCCTTCATTCCCCGTCGGGAAGTTCGTGGACGCACCGCTAGAGACTGCCTATTCTCGCGCAACGACTGGGCTTAGAGTATTCGCCGAGCCTGACAGTCGAAAATGCTATATTTCTCTTGTTGCGGATTCGTGCGCTCAAAAACCCGGTCACAGACCGGGTTTTCGTCATTTCGCCCGCCGCAACCTGCTGGCCATGACGCTGGCAGCCCGCGCCTAGGCGCAATTCAGGTCGCTGGCCAATACCTGGCCGCGGCACTCAGCCTGGCAATCGGCCAGGTGTGGCATCTCTCCACCATGAGGGGAGGTTGCGATATGCAGGTTCTCGACATCGTCGACAAGCTGGACCTCGCGGCCGTCCTGCTCCTTGGGGCCGGGCACTTTGTGCTCCGCCTCCTTCCCTTGATCTCGGATCGCGTTAACGCACGCGCCATCCGACTGATTGAGGCGAAGAAGAAGCAGGACGACTAGGAAAAATCGCACCTAACACTCTCGTAGGGAGAAGTCTGCCGTTCTAATGTTGTCGTCGTTTACATTGCGGCCAAGTCGAAGGCGTGCTGCCGGCGCGCGTCTAAGATGCCCCAGATGGGCTTCTCTGACCGCAAGGCGTCGATTGTCGCCGAGGCGTACCGCCGAACGAAGAGTCACGTCGCCTACCTCGACGAGTCCTATCAGGCGCCGGACCCGATAGAGCACCACCGCAAGACGTTCTACCTCTTCACCGCGGTTGTTGTTGCTCAAGATGACATGGACGAGTTGCGTGGAGGGCTTCTCGAGATTGCGGGCTCGCCGCACTGGCACACCACCGAGGCTCTGCTCACGGCAGGAGGGCGACGGGCCACTGAGGACATGCTCGGGTATCTCGCTGACGGGAAGGAGACCTGCGTGATTGCCCATCAGGTGTCCGTAGACCCTGTCGACCATGATGCAGAAGACGCTCGTCGCGCCTGCTATCGATCGTTAGCGGAAGAACTCGCCGCTGGCCGAGCCGGCAGTTGGAGCCCTATAGAGTTGCTCATCCTCGAAGAGCGCAACCAGAGCAACTTCCGGAATAAGGATGACAAGAACCACAAAGAACTGATCCGCGAAAATCGAGTCCCACGAAACACGCGACTCCTGCAGACCTCTCCAAGTGCCGAGCGGCTGCTGTGGCTTCCAGATCTCGTGTCATCCGCGTTCCGCCGAACCATCACTCACACAGACGGAACCGACGAGCTCTTCGAGATCGTGAAGCCTCAAGTGCATTTTCTTGAGGCCGGGGACTAGATGAGGTGTAAAAAAAGAGCAGCCCCTGGCTGCCGTAGCTACACCTAGGGGCCTGGCCGACTGTCGGGGCGTAAGCCCAGAGGGCCGACTCATTGCTCACCTGTATGTTATCCAAACTGCGGAGCATTGTCACGTCGTCGTTCGCACGCACTCCTGAGCCAGTTGCGTCCGGCGTTCACTACTGAGGAACTACCTCAGTTCCCGTGCGTCCGCCGGAGTCGCGCATCTGGCGGGACCTATCGGCGTTTGTGCGGAAAGTGTGAGCTTCCGGAGCACTCCACCGCCACCTGGCGCCGGAGACATCCGCCAGATAGCGGTTCGGTTCACATCGTCGGCACGTGAGGCTCCGCCTCGTCCCTTTTGGGTACACCCGTGCGGGACGGCCGAGAGGCCGCCATCGGCGCTGTGTCGCAGGGTGTGTTTTGCTATTTATGAAACGTCGTCCCGTTGGGTCTAGGGTGTATTGATACATCTGCTCGGCGAAAGGGTCTTCTGGTGGCTGATCGGATCGGGACATTGCTTGACCGTTCGGGTGACGGTGGCGAGGAGGTGCTCATCGTCAGCCGCGGGAAGATGCGGACTCGGTTCCGTCGCCGAGACGAGTTGGACTGGAGCCTTCGGGTGGAGTCAACGGACTCGGAGAACATCGTCGAGGAGAAGCCGAAGCCGGATCCGACGTCGGTTCGCCGGGCCTCGCGTCCGCGCGGGCAGAGGGTGGCGTATGTGCGGGTGTCGGCTGCGGATCAGAATGAGGCGCGTCAGCTCGAGGCGGTGGGGGAGTGCGACCGGGTCTACGTCGAGAAACAGTCCGCTCGCTCGCGTGCCGATCGCGTGAAGCTCGAAGAGTGCATTAGGTATCTCCGGGACGGTGACGAGCTGGTGGTCGCGTCAATGGACAGACTCGCTCGTTCCCTGGTCGATCTCAAGCAGATCGTTGGTGAGGTCACTGCCAAGGGCGCGAGTGTGGAGTTTGTCCATGAACGGGCTACCTACGCCGCCGGCGCCCAAGATCCTCGAGCCGATCTGATGCTCTCGCTGCTCGGGGCGTTCGCCGAGTTCGAGCGGGCCATCATTCGTGAACGTCAGGCCGAGGGCATTGCCATCGCTAAGGCGAAGGGCAAGTACAAGGGTCGTAAGCGAGTCCTGACCGCCGAGCAGGTCGACAAAGCCCGGGCCCGCATCGAGGCAGGGGAGGGGCCATCAGTGATCGCCCGCAATCTCGGAGTTGGCCGATCCACGCTCTACCGCGCACTACAGCGCGTTGAAGCGGGCGGGCGTGGACGCACCAGCCACTGGCCCCCGCCCTGAAGATGGTGGGTATCGCTAGCCACAGCGGCTCGACCGCCGAGATTCGGCACTCGGGAGGGACCGCGGTTCTTGCTGACCTTGCGCAGTTTCTCCAGGCACGAGTCAGTGCAGCCGGAAGCCGGACGGGCCACCTATCCGACGCTGTCCCGGTGTGCCGGTGCTGTGGAACTGGTCTTGTGGTCACGCGGAGCAGTGCCAGGGGCAAGGATCGCTAGCAAGACTGCGGCTGCGGCGGTGAGGATTGCCAACGTAAGTGTGGCCTGACTGCTGCCGTTGACAAATGCCTCTTTGGCGTAGTCGACCAATGGTTGCGCCATTGGTCCGGCTTGTGCGGCGATCTCTAGGGCGGCGGCCAGGGAGTCGGAGACCGGACCGCGGGCAGGTTCGGGTAACTGAGGCAGGGCGGGTTGGATGTGGCGGGTGTATCCGGCGGCCAGCACACTGCCGGCCACTGCGATCCCCATCGCAGCGCCGATCTCGCGGGCCGCATCGTTGACTGCGGCGGCGACCCCGTGTTTGCTCTCCGGAGTTTCGGCGATGATCGCGTAGGTCGCTGGGGCTGTGCATAGTCCGAGCCCTGCGCTCATGATCAACAGCGGCCATAGCAGGTCGAGGTAACGTGCGTCGACGGTCATCCGGCTGACCAGCATCAGGCCAACTGCGATGGTCACCAGACCGGCGACGGTCATCACTCGTAGTCCAAATCGCTGTGACAGTCGGGGGGCGATCACAGAGATCACGATCAGGGGGACCGTCATCGGCACCAATCCCAACGCCGAGGCCAGCGGTCCGTATCCCAGGATCAGTTGCAGGTACTGCACCAGGAGTAGGAATACCCCGAAAGTGACCAAGAATTGGATGGCCACCGACAACGAGCCGGCGCTGAAGCCGCGCTTGGCGAACAACCGAACATCCAACAAGGGGGCCGAGGATCGCAGCTCAATCAGGATAAAAAAGGCTGTCGCCAACATGCCGGCCCCGGCGCTGGCGAGAACGATCGGGTCGGCCCAGCCCCGCGCGGGAAACTCGATCGTGGCGAATACGATTCCCGCAACCGCGACTGCAGCTGCCGCCGCGCCCACCCAGTCCACGGGAGGGTGATCATGCTGGCTGGACTCAGCGATCGTGCATGCCAGCGCGGCCAGTAGGGCTCCCGCTGCGGTCAGTCCGACAAATACCGACACCCACGACCAGCGCTCAAGCAGCACCCCGGCGCCGAGGATGCCTAACACTGCTCCGGAGCCGGCGACTCCAGCCCACACACCTACTGCTCGGCCGCGATGAACGGCGGCGAAACCAGCAGTCAGAATCGATAGCGTCGAGGGCATTACCAGTGCAGCGCCCGCCCCGGCAATCGCTCGCGCAGCGATCAACCAGGCCGGGTCAGACAGCAGCAGGGGAAGTGCGGATGCCATGGTGAATATCGCCAGGCCTATTACGAGAACTGCGCGTCTGCCATAGCGGTCACCGATCGCTCCAGCGGGCAGGACCAGGCACGCCAGTACCAGCGTGTAGCCGTCGACGATCCAGGTCAGCTGGGCTTGCGTCGCTCCAGTCTCTACCGCAATCTCCGGTAATGCCGAATACAGCGCGGCCATGGCCGCGACCACCAACGCCACGGCTAGGCACGACACCGTGAGCATCCACCATTCGGCTCGGGTCCACCGGGATGACTCGGTGATGGTCTGTTGGGGTGAGTGCATCGCCGGCCCCTTGCTGTGAGATGATCGGTCTTGGTCTGAGACAAGTAGTATCACAGTATCCGGCTGGCTGGACAGGTTAGCTTGGACGAGAAGTGACCGTCGGCCGAAGGGGAGAGCGTGAACGACTGGAGTGCTGACCGGCCCGCTACGGACGACGATCAGCTCGATCCGCGACTGCTGCGCTCACGAAAACGATTGCTCGACGCTGCCACGCATCTCCTGAGCACTGGTGGTGTAGAGGCGGTTACCGTCGAGGCGGTCACTCGAATGTCAAAGGTTGCGCGGGCCACGCTCTATCGGCATTTCGGCGGGACCGCCCAGTTGCTTGCGGCGACCTTCGAGCGGCTGTTGCCTCGCGTCGAGGTCTCTGCCGACAGTGGGTCGGTACGAGACCAACTCATCGCGCTTCTCACGGCCCAAGCCGACCTGATTGACCAGGCGCCGCTGAACATTACGACTCTGGCTTGGCTGTCAATCGGATCAGTCGGCGGCGATCCTGCCGATTCGGCCGCGATCACCTCACTGCGCAGTCGAGTCATCGAGGAGTACCGGCAGCCCTTTGACCGCATCCTCACACAGCCTGACGTACAGGCACAGCTCGGCAACATCGACACCACCTTCGCGATCGTTCAACTCCTGGGCCCCGTCGTGTTCGCTCGCCTTACTGGGCTCTGCACGGTCGACCACGACGGATGCGTGCAACTTGTTGATGATTTTCTTGCTGCCCGCAAGCAGGGAGACAAACCCATCCCGGCCGAGTTCGGCCACGATCTGAACCGCCCAGGCGCCGTCGGCGGACCTTGCTGAATCAAGGCGGTCCTTGTTGTTCGATAGGTGGGACCGCTCGCCGCCGAGGTCGCCGACTCGGAGGTGGCCTCCCGCGGCGGTGAGTTTGGCCTAAGTCCTCGAGTTTCTCTGTGACTGCAAAAAGTGTTCAACCTCGACCGCGATGAACAGGGCAGTGGCAGTAATAACAGTCCGGCCCTCTGCATCCTCCATCGTGGACCTAAGGTCCAATTTCCGGCCATCGCGAGACCGAACTGCACGCGCAGGATGTACGGGGTGTCGAGTAATGCTGGCGCAAGATAGTCGAGCGCGAGACGGCGCGTCACGGCGAGCTCGCCGACCGAATACAGCAAGAAGCCGAATAGGTCGTCAATCACGGTCGCTACCGCGCCGCCGTGTGCAATGCCGGGTGCCCCAACGTGACGCTGGTCGAACTGGTGGTGTGCGACGACGCCGTCTCCGTCACGCCGTACCGAGAGGAAATGTCCATTCGGGTTCTCTGGTCCAGTCGCGCCCACCACGCCTACTGATCAAGTGCCGGGTTGCGAGGTGTCGAGTTCCCGGCTGTGGCCCGGCCAAGACGCCATGGCGCACGGCTTCCTTTACGCCGACCCTGGGAGTGGGGGCGGGTTTGGGTTCCGGCTGATTTTTATGTGCTTCGCAGAATTTGCGAATGTGTCGCAGGAAATGCGAATCCTGATGAAGGACCGCAGGTCAGAGCAGTAGTTCGCATACTGTCTGCGGCCCGGGTTCGCCATGTCGGACAGACCTCGGATCATCTGCGCGATGCGCACCTGCTCGCAGGTCAGGCGCAGCCCGAGTTCGAACGAGCTGCGAGC
The DNA here is from genome assembly GCF_021033825.1 of Dietzia aurantiaca. GTDB lineage: Bacteria > Actinomycetota > Actinomycetes > Mycobacteriales > Mycobacteriaceae > Dietzia > Dietzia aurantiaca. The sequence continues at coordinate 10,132 of NZ_JAIFXZ010000023.1, read as the reverse complement.
CATTCGGGGAGGTGTCGAGTTCGCACAATCGACACCTCGACACCTTTTACTTGTCATAACGTCTGGTTCTCGGCGCTGCTCGAGAGCCCGTCGGGGGCCGCTTGTTGGAGGGCATCATCGCCGGCCCGGGGCGAGTTGGCGGGAGAGCGCACCGGATTCGTGTGTCGCACGTGGTCGTACTTCGTGCGACTTGCTGGTGCGACACGTCTGCGCAACGCTCCGACAGGGGGAAGCATTGATCGGAGCGTGCCCAAGTGTGTCGCAGTGGAGGATCGTCAGATGAGATTGGGTGGGCGGGGTTCGAGAGTGATCTCGTTCCTGACGGGTGATGAAGATATCTGGATGAGAGTGGCAAGGGTCGGCACCTTCGGCGTGATTGAAGTGGCGACTGCATAGTTTCTCCCTGCCCAGTGCGGCGGCATGCCGCCCCGGACGCGAACAACGCCATATGGTGATAATATCGCCATATGGCGATTCTGATGAACTCTGATGCGTCGACCAACGAATCTCTCCAGCTAGAAGATCGCAGTGTGTACGCGGCACTGTTCCATGCCCTGGCGGAGCCGACCCGGTTGGCGATACTCGAACATCTAGTTAGTGGCGAACACCGGGTGAGGGATTTGGTCGACCATATGCACTTGGCGCAGTCCACGGTGAGTAAGCATCTTGCCTGCCTTCGGGACTGCGGACTTGTGACGCTCCGGACCGAAGGTAGAGCGTCCTGGTTCGCGTTGGCCGATCCAACTCGGTTGGAGGCCCTGGTCGAGTCCGCGGCGGTGCTGCTGAGTGCATCGGGTGTCTCGCTTTCGCTGCGTGAGCACCGCGATCGCCATGATCGCGACGAGCTGAGCGGCCTGGAACTGACATGAGTGTGCCCCGATCGCTGCAGTCATTCACCAGTGGAGAAGAGGTTGAGCCCATCATGAGTGCTGGACACAGTCACGGACCGAGTGCCGACGAAGCCGCGACGGCACCGGATTTTCGCCGAAAGCTCGGCATCGCCTTCGCGCTCGTATTCTCCATCGTCCTCGCCCAGGGCGTCGGCGCCTGGATCACCGGCAGCCTCGCACTGCTCGTCGACGTCGTCCACTCGTTGACCGATTCCATCGGGTTGCTCGTCGCACTCGTCGCGGCGATCCTGATGGTTCGTCCCTCCGACAAGCGGCGAACCTGGGGTTTTCGCCGCATCGAAGTGCTAGCGGCCCTCGGCCAGGCGCTGCTGCTGGCCGGCGTCAGCGTCTACGCCCTGGTCGAAGCTGTCCAGCGTTGGTCCAATCCGCCAGAGGTCGCGGGCGCAGAGCTGCTGATCTTCGGTGTCGTCGCGTTGGCCCTCAATGTCGCCGCCGCGCTCGTGCTCGCGTCGAGCCGCGGTGCGAACTTCAACATGCGTGCCGCGTTCCTGGAGGTTCTCATGGATGCGCTGGGAACGCTGGCGGTGATCGTCTCAGCCGTGCTCATCATGACCACTGGGTTCCAGCGTGCCGATACTATCGCTGCTGTCGCGATCGCACTGATGATCATTCCCCGGGCGGTCCTGCTGATCCGGGAGACCACCCACGTCCTGATGGAGTTCACGCCTGCCGGTCTTGACCTCGACCAGGTCCGAGCCCACATCCTTGCGATCGACCATGTACGGGAGGTCCACGACCTCCACGCTTCGACCGTCGCGACCGGGCTTCCCACGCTGTCCGCCCATATCGTCCTTGACGATGAGTGCTTCGAGGACGGTCATGCCCCGCAAATCCTCGAGACAGTGCGTCATTGTGTCGCCGAGCATTTCCATATCGAGCACGCCACCTTCCAGCTCGAGACCGGGTTCCACCGAGATCATGAGCCCCCGGACATACGGCACCCTTGAATCCACGACCCGTGGTCTTGCCGCAATTTCAGGGGAATTGGCGGCAATGAGGCGCGAGAAGTTCGACTCCCAGGCTGTCGCCATCGAAGTGGTCAGCGGAGTGGCGCCGTGTACTTCTCGTCGGGCGGGCTCATTGACCGCGAGAGCGACCTCCGCCAAGGCCAGCGACCGCGCCAAGTGCGGAGCTAGTGGTCCCACCCACTTGTCGCACGGTTTCGTCAAGTACTCGGTGCCGGTCGTCACGACTGCTTCGAGCGAGGGCGGAACCTCCCCTCAAGACTTATGACCGAAGTGCGGACGGGTTCTTGAGGTAGCGGTGGGTCCGCTCAGGTCTGCGCACCGCTTGCCGTCGCCAACTTCCGGGACCTCAATGAAGCTGCTGGTGCGCGCCCGTCTAGTCTGTTACAAAATCAGCGCTCTACCAGGTGTGCCCCGGATTCACATCAGGGGCGCGACCACGTCACATGCACTGTCTGCACCTGGTCGGCGCACCGCGATCCGCAGATGGACCTCATGTCAGAGCTCAGAACAACTGCTGCCTGCTCATCGTTGGGTGCAGTCATCGCGTTCCTCCGGAACTCCTGGCGCACTCTCACCGCGATGCGCACGGCGCTCATCCTGCTTTTCCTCCTCGCAGTGGCCGCCATCCCCGGCGCGCTTCTGCCGCAGCGCAGCCTCAACGAGGGCAACGTCAATGAGTACATTGCCGAGAACGGCTGGCTGGGCGAGGCCTACGACAAGCTCCAGCTGTTCGATGTGTTCTCCAGCTGGTGGTTCACGGCCGTCTACGTGCTGCTGTTCATCTCGCTCGTCGGCTGCCTGACTCCGCGCTGCTTTGAGCTGCTTAAGCAGCTACGCACGGCGCCGCCGCTCACCCCCCGCAACCTCGGTCGACTGCCGCACCACGCGGCCTACCGCACCACCGCAACGCCGGAGCAGGCGGCGGATCAGGTGCAGAAGTCCCTGCGGGGCTGGCGGGTACGCCGCAATAACGGCGACGGTCGGGTGGCCGGCACCATCGAGATCTCATCCGAGCGCGGTTACGTGCGCGAGGTCGGCAACATCGTCTTCCACTTCGCACTGCTCGCACTGCTGATCATGTTCGCGGCCGGCAAGTTCGTGTACGCCGAGGGCATGCGCGTGATCGTGGCCAACGAGGAATCGCCCGCGTTCTGCAACACCACCCCCAGCGCCTACGACTCGTTCCGCGCAGGGATCCTGGTCGACGGCACGGACCTCGAGCAGTTCTGCATCAAGATCGAGGACTTCCGCGCCGACTATCTGGAGAACGGCCAGGCCGAGATGTTCACCTCCAACGCGCGCTACACGGACGAGATCGCAACGACCGACCCCGACACGTGGGAGCCCTACGAGATGCGGGTCAACCACCCGCTGCGTGTCGGTTCCACCCGCGTGTACTTGCAGGGACACGGTTTCGCGCCCACGTTCACCGTGACGTTCCCGAACGGTGAGACCCGCACGGGCACCCAGCACTGGACGCCGACGGAGCTGCAGACGTTCCTGTCCTCGGGGATCATGCGATTCGACCCGCCGGCAGGTCTGTACCCCGATCTGGCGGAGCGGCGCACGCAGCAGATCGCCATCCAGGGGCTGTTCGCGCCGACGGCACAGTTCGACGGCACCATCCTGAGCTCGCGGTTCCCGCGCATGGACGATCCGGCGGTGGCGATCGACGTCTACCGCGGCGACGCCGGACTGGACACGGGCCGCCCGCAGTCGATCTTCTCGCTGGAGCCGGACCTCATCGAATCCGGGGTGCTCAACCGCGAGGCCCGAGTCAACCTGTTCCCCGGCGAATCCACGACGCTGGCCGACGGTACCGAGGTCCGGTTCGACGGCGCCGAGGAGTTCATCAACATCCAGATCTCGGAGGATCCCACCCAGATCTGGGTGGGAGTGTTCGCGGCGGTCATGATGGGCGGCCTGGTGCTCAGCCTGATGGTGCGCCGCCGACGGATCTGGGCGCGGGTGAGTGTCGACGACGACGGCGTGACCCGCGTCGACCTGGGTGGCCTGGCCCGGACGGACCGTTCGGGCTGGGGCAGTGAGTTCGATAGTCTTCGCGACCGGCTCGTCGCCGAGGTGACTGTCACACCCGTCTTGCCCGAAACCGCTGACACGGACGACACTGCATCTAGTCGCGGCACACACCCCGACGGTCCGCGGAAGGACGACACCCGGTGAACACCTTGATTCTCGCGCAGGCGCTGCCTGTCAACGAGACGCTCTCCAACTACAGCGACTTGGCATTCCGAACGGCGTTCGGGCTGTATGCGCTGGCACTGCTCGCGTCGATGATCTACTACGCGGGATTCCGCGTAGCCAAGGTGGCCGAGTCGAGCCGCGAGCTGGCCGGGGCCGGTGGACCCGGCCTGACGGAGTCGGTCTCGCTCACCGACAACGGCGACGAGGACCGCTCGTCGGCGGGCAGTCTGCGGTGGGCGCGGATCGCGCAGCTGTTCGTCATCATCGCGTGGTTGTTCCAAGCGGCATCGTTGATACTGCGCGGGGTGGCTACCAGCCGTTTCCCGTGGGGCAACATGTACGAGTTCATCCTGGCCACCACGCTGCTGGGCGTCGGTGCCGGACTGATCTTCCTGCGCAAGCCCGCGATGGCGGTGGCCTGGCCGTACGTACTGGTGCCGGTGCTGGCACTGCTGTTCTTCGGCGGCACGCACCTGTACTCCGAGGCCGCCCCGGTCGTGCCGGCGCTCCGTTCGTACTGGTTGCCGATTCACGTCTCGATCATCTCGCTGGGTTCGGGCATCCTGCTCATCGCGGGTGTCGCGTCGATCATGTACCTCATCCGTGTGTGGCAGCCGCAGGGCCGGGAGAAGGGCTGGGGCGCCAGGATCGCGCGGCCTCTTCCCGCTGCTGAGACCCTCGACCGGCTGGCCTACCGCACCACGGTCATCGCGTTCCCGATCTTCGGTGTGGGCATCCTGCTTGGCGCCGTCTGGGCCGAGAGCGCCTGGGGCCGGTTCTGGGGCTGGGATCCCAAGGAGACGGCGTCTTTCGTGTCATGGGTTCTCTACGCCGGTTACCTGCACGCGCGCGCAACCTCGGGCTGGGGTCCCAAGAAGGCGGCGTGGATCAACCTCGCCGGCTTCGCGGTGCTGCTTTTCAACCTGTTCTTCATCAACATTGTGATCTCAGGCCTGCACTCGTACGCGGGCCTGAACTGACGTGCGCTGTCCGTCCCCAGACGCCACTGCCTCCTCACACCACACGCGAGAACTCGCAGCAGGCGCTCACGTTGCCATGCGGAGTTCGGTAGCGAGTACCTGAGCGGTGCGCGCGTTTAGCATCAGTTCGGGAGCTCGGGCCCCTTGTTGTTATGGGAATGACCCGCCTTATACCCGGCGGTCACCGGATTCGTCCGCCAGGGGAGGGACAGTGACCATCACATCGATCTGGGCGACGTTGAGCACTCCGGCTGCCCGAGTTCGGTGAGCATCGATCGGGTCAGTATGGTCAGCCGAGGTGGGGGTCTTCGAAGCGGAGAGATGTTGGCATGGCGAGAGTTTCCATAAGGCGTAGAGCAGTGCGGGATCGTCGAAGCCGCCCTGCCCGCAGGTCCATCGGAGCAGTCGCCGCGGTCATGGCCGGCATGCTGGCGCTGACAGGCTGCGCGACCGGCACTGATGCCGTCGCTACCGGTGAGACGTTCAATTTCGTCAGTCCAGACGGAAAGCTGCAGATTTTCTATGACCCTCCCGAGGAGCGTGAGAAGATTGCTCCGATGTCTGGGCCAAACGTGCTCGACCCCGAGGTGAACGTGGCCGTCGCTGACTATCCCGGCGAGGTGGTACTGATCAACCTGTGGGGCCAGTGGTGTGGGCCGTGCCGAGCCGAGATCGACGATCTGCAGCGACTGCAGGAGAAATACGAACCCCGAGGGTTCACCAATATCGGCGTCAATCTACGTGATCCGAATCGGGACAAGCCGGTTGACTTCATCAAGGACAACGGCGTCACGTATCCCTCGATCTGGGATCCGTCCCAGGCCGCTGTGGCGGCACTCCACGGTTTTCCCACGTCGGTGGTGCCGGCGACACTGATTCTCGACAAGCAACATCGGGTGGCTGCGGTGTTTCTGGCGGAGGTCACCGACTATCAGTTGGAGCCGCTCATTGAAATGCTCCTCGCGGAGCCGACCGGGAGCGAAGCTTGACGACTACGGTGTTGCTCGCGCAATCCATCGGCGAAACCTTTCAGCAAACAGCGGCCTCCGGCCCACTTTTGCTCGCGCTAGGTGCCTGCCTTCTTGCGGGGCTCGTGTCGTTCGCCTCACCCTGCGTGGTTCCGCTCGTGCCCGGCTACTTGGCCTATCTCGCAAGCGTCGTCGGCGCAGAGCGCCCGGCGGCCACAGTGCAAGCGGCAGAACAACGTCGCGCCGAATCGGGCACGCTCACTCTCGAGGAGAAGCAGCAACAGGTTTCCTCTCGGCGGCGAGTTGTTCTCGCCGCGATCCTGTTCGTCGCAGGCTTCACAGTGGTGTTCGTGTTGCTATCGGCGATGGTGCTGGGCGCTGTGCAGTATCTCGCCCCCCAACAGGAACTATTGCAGCGGCTCGGCGGGGTGGTCACGATCCTGATGGGGCTGGTGTTCATCGGGGTCGTACCCGTGCTTCAGCGGGACACCCGTATGCAGCCGAAAGCGCTGTCGACCTGGGCGGGCGCACCATTGCTCGGCGCAGTGTTCGCCTTGGGTTGGACCCCGTGCCTCGGCCCTACGCTGGCAGCGGCGTTGTCGGTGGCCGCCGGGACCGGAATCGATGCGGCACGCGGGGTGCTCCTTATCGTGGCGTACTGCCTGGGCCTGGGACTGCCCTTCATTGTGGTGGCGTTCGGGTCGACGAGGGCCATTCGTACGGTGGGGTGGCTGCAACGGCACACCCGGAAGATCCAGATCATTGGCGGCGTCATGCTCATCATCGTGGGCTTGCTGCTGCTCAGTGGTATCTGGACTCAGTTCGTGTACTGGCTCCGCGACTTTGCCATCTCGGATACCACGCTGCCGATCTGAGCCAGAGGCGTGTGCTTAGCGGCCCGGGGGAATCCTACGAGCAGGTGCGCCGCAGGCCTCTCTAGTGACGGGGAACGCTGGCTGGCCGGCGAGCTCGGAGAGCGGCCTTGCCCTGTGAGGTGAGAGCTGCGAGGGGAGCGGTGGCCGATTGGTCATTGTTCACTGTATGGTCAGTGCATGCTGACTATTGCTTCCCGTCTCGATGTGATGAATCGGTTGGGCCGCGCCATGGCGGACTCGACCAGATCGCGAATACTTCTTACCCTTCTCAGCGGGCCGGGTTATCCCGCTGAACTAGCCCGAGATCTTGGTCTGACCCGGACGAATGTCTCCAATCATTTGTCTTGCTTGCGGGGCTGCGGAATCATCGTCGCCGAGCACGAGGGGCGCCGCACCCGTTACGAGATCGCTGATGCCCACCTCGCGCACGCGCTCAATGGCTTGGTGGAAACCACACTCGCCGTCGATGGCAACGCAGCGTGTCTCGACCCGCAATGCGGCGTGCCCGGCTGCTGCAACAACCAGGATGGGCACAGCTGATGGATGCCTGCTGTTCCCCCACGTCCTCGCCGAAGGCCGCCGACCACCACGATCCCGGCCAGTGGTGGCAAGACTCGGCCATCCTCATCCCGGCGGCATCCGGTCTGGCCCTACTGATCGGCCTGGCGCTGGAATGGCTGACTCCAGTCTCAGGCCCGCTCGTCACCGCGGTGTTCTGGGCGTCCCTGCTTCTCGGTGCCTCCCAGTTCGTGCTCTCATCCCTTCGGGGCCTTGTCACATCGGGGCGTCTGAGTATTGGACTGCTGATGACGATCAGCGCGATCGGTGCAGTCCTGCTCGGCTTTATCGAAGAAGCCGCCGCCCTGGCCTTCCTCTACTCGATCGCCGAGGCGCTGGAACACCGGGCGATGACCAAGGCGCAATCGGGCCTGCGTGCTTTGCTGGCATTGATCCCCTCGACCGCAACCATCATCACCGCTGGCGGCGGAACCCGGTCCGTCCCGGTGGAGGATCTCCTTCCCGGTGACGTGTTGCGCCTGGTCGCCGGTGAGCGACTGGCCACAGACGGCACCGTCCGAGCCGGTCGCAGCAGTCTGGACGTCTCGGCGATCACCGGAGAATCCATCCCAGTTGAGGTCGGCCCTGGCGATCAGGTGAGGGCTGGGTCTATCAATATTTCCGGTTCCTTGGAGGTCGAGGCTACTGCCGCTGGAACCGATAACTCACTGACCACTGTCGTTGCACTCGTTGAGCAGGCGCAGCATGACAAGGGGGAGCGGGCACGTATCGCAGATCGCTTGGCTCGTCCGCTGGTGCCCGGCGTACTCATCTTGGCCGTCCTGGTGGCCGTCATCGGCTCTGTGCTCGGTGACCCCGGCGTGTGGATCGAGCGAGCCCTGGTCGTCCTAGTCGCGGCCTCACCGTGCGCGTTGGGCATTTCGGTGCCGGTCACGGTGGTCTCGGCGATCGGGGCTGCCAGCAAGTTCGGTGTCGTCATCAAATCTGGTGCCGCGTTCGAACGCCTCGGAGGTATCCGCCATGTGGCCCTGGACAAGACAGGCACCCTGACCAGGAACCGGCCCACCGTCACGAGCGTGCTCGTTGTCGGCGACGCCAGCAACGCAGAGATCCTTGGCTGGGCTGCATCACTGGAGGGGCACAGCACTCACCCGCTGGCTTCGGCGATCACCGCCGCCGCCCCGCACGCCCCAGTGGCCCGGCAGGTATCGGAAGTTGCGGGCCAGGGCATCACCGGCGTGATTGGTGACGACCGAATCGCGGTCGGCAGCCCCCGTTGGTTGACCCCCGGACCACTGGCTTCCCAGGTCGAGAATCTGGAGAGTCGGGGCGAAACCGTCGTCATCGTCCACCAAAACGGCCAGCCAGTCGGCGCCATCGGTGTGCGCGACGAATTACGACCAGAGGCCTTCTCCGTCGTTGAGTCCCTGACCGCCAAGGGGTTCGGCGTCACCATGCTCACCGGAGATAATGCTCGCACCGCTAAGGCGTTGGCCGATGAGGCTGGCATCACGGATGTCCGGGCGCAGCTACGTCCGGCCGACAAAGCCGCGGCCGTGATCGCACTGCGCGATCGCGGTCCGGTGGCGATGATCGGGGACGGCATCAACGATGCTCCCGCTTTGGCTTCGGCCGATATCGGTATCGCCATGGGGGCCACGGGTTCTGACGCTGCGGTGGAGTCCGCGGACATCGCTTTCACCGGTGATGATCTGAGCCTGATCCCCCGGGCCCTGCAGCACGCCCGCAGAGGGCGGGCGATCATCATGCAGAACATCGTCCTGTCGCTGGCGATCATCATCGTCTTGCTCCCGCTGGCGATCACCGGTGTGCTGGGGCTGGCTGTGGTCGTCCTGGTCCACGAGGTGGCCGAGGTCATCGTTATCGCCAACGGTCTCCGGGCTGCCCGTACCGGGGTTACCGCGTCCCAGGCCCCCGCTGGCACACTGTCTACGTCGATGCCGTCCACTACTGCTGCCCATACCTGACCGCGCAATCTGCGTCGCCACAAGTCGGTCGCGAGCCTCTGGTACGCCTACAGCAAGCCCAAGAGTTCTGCGTAAGACGGTGTCCGGTCGTCTGGTCGCATAGCCTCTGAAAGTAGAGAAGTCACGTGAGTAGAAACCTGGCACTGTCCTTGGCCCTGATCGGCATTGTTGGGCTCGTCCTGGCCGGCATGCTGGTCTTGAACAGTCAAGACGACTCGTCCCCTGAGGCAGTCGGGGACGAGCCGACCGCGCAACTAATGCGTGAGGACAGCCCCCGATTGTCCGAGGGCGAGGAAGCAGTGTTCGTCGAGTACCTCGATTTTGAATGTGAAGGGTGCTTGGCGCTGTACCCAGTGATCGAGGACCTCCGGGAGAAGTACGGGGACCGGGTTGCCTTCGTGGTGCGTTACATGCCGTTGCACGACAACTCGGTCAATGCAGCACTAGCGGCCGAAGCTGCGGCCGAACAGGGTGAGTTCGAGGCCATGTATCGGCGACTGTTCGACTCCGTTGACCAGTGGGGCCACCAATCCACCTCCCAGGCGGACACTTTCGTCGGCTACGCCGATGAACTGGGATTAGATACCGACCAATTCCGCGCAGATGTCAACGACCCGGCCACCTTGGCCAGGGTCGAACAGAGCAGACAAGACGCGCAAGCCTTCGGAGTAACCGGCACGCCGACGCTGTTTCTGGATGGCCAACGCCTCGAGCCGAC
>NZ_JAIFXZ010000022.1 GCF_021033825.1 Dietzia aurantiaca | reverse complement strand
CGTTCCCGGGGCGGGTCTCGGCCGTCGCCCAGGCGCGCCGGGGTGCACGGCGCGTGACGGCGTTCGACGCCTGGGATCCGCCCGGCGCGGGGGTGAGAGTGCGGACCGGGGCGCGCGTGGCGCGGCTGAGCTGGGCCGACGGCGCGGTGGGCGGGAGGTGCGACGGCGTCGTCCTCGCCGCTGCGAGCGACAGCGCCGGGGGAGGCGACGACGACAACGCCGCCGGCGAGGTGGTCGCCACCGACCTGGTGGTCCTGTGCGCCGGGACGATCGGTTCAGCCGTCCTCCTCCGGAACTCGGGATTGGGGGAGTCGACGGGGCACCCGGTGGGAGAGCGCGTCCAGGAGCATCCGGAGGTCCTGCTGGACCTGCCGGCCGGGGTGGCCGCGGACGTGTCGTTCGATCACGGAGTCACTGCCCATCGAGGCACTGGACCCGGCGATGCCGCCCTGGTGCCACTGCTCTCCCACGTCATCCGCCTCGGACTCGACGAGGCGCCCGGACCGGCCGGGCCCGAGGCGCCCGAGATCGAGGTGCGGCCGTACGCCGTCCCGCTGCACCAACTCATCCCGGGAGTCGATCCGATGCCACTGCGCGTGGGGGTCGCTCTCATGAACCCCCTCGGATACGGCCGGATCGCCGCGGACGGCACGGTCTTCCTCCCGGACGATCCGCGGGACGCCGCTTCGCTGTCCGCCGCGGCCGCGATCGTCGCCGACCGGCTCGGGCTGGGGGAGGCGGAGCCGGTGCCGTCGACGTCCCAACACCTCTCCGGGTCGGCCCGGATCGGTGAGGTCGTCGATCACACCGGTCGCGTCATGGGCGTCGACGGGCTCTACGTCGCCGACGCGTCGGTACTGCCGACCCTGCCGCGATGCGGGCCGTACTACACGGTCCTGGCGGTGGCCGAGGCCCTCGCCACCGGGCTGACAGCCGAGCGGCCGTGGTAGAACTCTTGAGTGGAACACGTTCCACCGACGGGGTGGGCAGCGGACCGGGAGGCGTACGCATGACAGGTACCGACACGGCGGTCGAACCACGGAGATTCACCGTCGCCCGAGACGCCGGGGTGACGCTGGTCGGCGAGGTCTGGGAGCCGGCCGCGCCCGACGGCGCCGCGATCGACGACATCCTCATGCTCCACGGCGGCGCACAGACCCGCCACGCCTGGGCGCGGGCGGCCCGGCGGCTGGCCGGGGAGGGCTACCGGGTCACCGCGATGGACGCGCGCGGTCACGGCGACAGCGACTGGGACCCCGAGGGCGACTACGACATCCACCGCATGGCCGAGGACCTCGAGGCGATCATCGCCGACCGGTTCGTCGCACGGCGACCGGTCATCGTCGGGGCCTCGCTCGGAGGGATGACGGCCATGCTGTCGCTCGGTTCCGGCGCCGACGTCGCGAGGGCCCTGGTGCTCGTCGACGTCACCCCGAGGATCGAGGCGGCCGGCGTCCAGCGGATCGGGGAGTTCATGCGCTCCGGCTTCGACGGTTTCGCCAGCCTCGACGAGGCGGCCGATGCGATCGCCGCGTACCAACCGCACCGCAAGCGCCCGCCCAACACCGACGGCCTGCGCAAGAACCTCCGGCTCCGCGAGGACGGGCGTTGGCACTGGCACTGGGACCCGCGGTTCGCCGGCAACGCCTCCGCGGACAACGCCGAGATCGGCAACGCCTTCTTCGAGACCCTCGTGCCGAAGATCCAGCAGCCGACCCTTCTCATCCGTGGCTCCGCCTCCGACATCGTCAGCGACGACACGGTCCGGCACCTGCTCGAGTTGCTCCCGCACGCCTACACGATGGAGGTCCCCGAGGCGGGCCACATGGTGGCCGGAGACGACAACGCGGTGTTCCTCGACCAGCTCGAGTGGTTCCTCACCGAGATCGTGGGTGCGCCCGGGGAATAACCCCGAACGGGCGGTGTTGGGACTGTCAGCGCCGGAAGGTCGTCGCGGACGCGGGCTGTCCGTAGGCTGGCGGCCACGGCATGACGGGACGAGAGTCGCCCCGTCCCGCAAGGAGGCATTCCCATGACCACCGTCGACATCACGACCGCCGAGTTCGAGCAGACCGTCACCGAGAACGACATCGTCCTGGTGGACTTCTGGGCAGAGTGGTGCGGCCCGTGCAAGGCGTTCGGGCCGGTGTACGAGAAGGTGTCGGGCAAGAACCCGGAGATCACCTTCGCCAAGGTCGACACCGACGCCGAGCAGCAGCTCGGTGCGATGCTGCAGATCCAGTCGATCCCCACGCTCATGGCGTTCCGTGAGGGCATCGCCGTGTTCCGCCACTCCGGCGCCATCCCGGAGCAGGCGCTCGACGATCTCGTCGCCCAGATCAAGGGGCTGGATATGGACGAGGTCCGCACGGCCGTCGAAGAGGCCCAGGCCCAGCAGGGCGACGCACAGCCCTGATCCGGCCGCCGACCACTCGCGAGGGGCTCACCGAGGTCTGACCACGGCTGTTCCGCCGAGCGCTGGAACGTGTTCTAGGAAGCATGACACTCCGTGCCGATTAGGGGTTATCGTGACGAGAACACGTTTCAGTGCCGGGGGGATATCCGGCAGGTCCGAAAGGGAGCCGCATGAAGACCAAGGCTGTCATCGCCCGCGAGCTGGGCAAGCCGTTCGAGATCGTCGAGGCCGAACTCGACGGCCCCCACTACGGCGAGGTGCTCGTCAAGTGGAAGGTCGCCGGCCTGTGCCACTCCGACCTGCACATGCGTACCGGTGACCTGCCCGGCCGGCTCCCGATCGTCGTGGGCCACGAGGGCGCCGGCGTGGTCGAGGCCGTGGGCGAGGGCGTCACCCACGTCCAGCCCGGCGACCATGTCGTGGGGTCCTTCATCCCCGCCTGTGGCAAGTGCCCCGCCTGCGCGCGCGGCATGTCCAACCTGTGCGACGGCGGCCTCAACGGCACCTTCGGCGTGATGGCCGACGGTCGCTACCCGTTCGCACTCGACAACGGTGAGACCGCTGGTGCCATGTGTACCCTCGGCACGTTCTCGCAGTACACCGTGGCCAATATGAACTCGGTGGTCAAGATCCAGGACTGGATCCCCTTCGAGGTGGCCGCCCTGGTCGGCTGTGGCGTCACCACGGGCTGGGGTTCGTCCGTCTACTCGGCCGAGGTCAAGGCCGGCGACACGGTCGTCGTGTTCGGGATCGGCGGCATCGGTATCAATGCCGTGCAGGGCGCCAAGCACGCCGGCGCGCGCTTCATCATCGCCATCGACACCGACGAGTCGAAGCGGGCCAAGGCGATGGAGTTCGGGGCCACCCATTTCTACACCGACGCGGACGAGGCCAAGGCCGAGCTCCCCGGCCTGACGTGGGGCCTCATGGCGGAGAAGGCCATCATCACGATCGGTGTCGCCGATGCCAAGGTCACCTCCGACGCCGTCGACATGGTGGGCAAGCGTGGCGTCGTGGTCCTCACGTCGATGGGTGGACTCGACAACCAGTCCATCAACCTGACCGGCCTGTTCGTCTCCCAGTACGAGAAGGTCATCAAGGGCTCGCTGTTCGGCTCCGCCAACGCGTTCTACGACATCCCCAACCTCCTGAGGCTGTGGGACGAGAAGCAGATCAAGTTGGACGAGCTCGTCACCCACCGCTTCACCCTCGACCAGGTCAACGAGGGCTACGAGATGATGGAGGCCGGCGGCGACGGGATGGTCCGCGGCATCATCGTCCACGACGACTGACCCGGCGACCGGCCCGTCCGGGCCGGGCGACACCTCTCGCGCTGGTCGCGCAGATATACCCCCGTGGGTACACTGGTCCTGCCGGTGGGCCCACGGGGGTCTCGCGTCTCCGCCGGCTCCGACCCGAGACCGGCGGCGATCCCGTGCCGCCCGGAATTTCCGAAGAGGTGCGAAAATGGCGACGCTCGATCCCCGACAGCAGGTACTCAACAGACTGCGGCGTGCACGCGGCCAGCTCAACGCTGTGATCGACATGGTGGAACAGGAGAAGTCCTGCAAGGACATCGTCACCCAGCTCGCCGCGGTGTCCAAGGCGCTCGACCGTGCTGGATTCAAGATCATCAGCGAGAACATCCAGGAGTGCGTCATCCGTGAGGGCGAGCCGGACGAGAACGGCGTCACCCTCGACGAGCTGGAGAAACTCTTCCTCTCTCTCGCCTGACGGTCCGGCCGACCGGCTGACCTGTGTCCGCACGCGCGGTATCGGATCACACCACTATTGTCGGGGCATGACCTCACGCGCGCACGACGACTCCTTTCATGACCCGCGGACGGTGGCGCAGCGCCGCCTCGAGGCGATGGTGGGACGCGGGGAACTCTCGCTCTCGGAATTCTCGGACCGTGCGGCCAAGATCTGGGCCGCGACCTGCCCCGCTGAACTCGACGTCGCGCTCAGCGGCCTGCCCGCCGAGCCGGGCTACCCCGACGGCCTGCAGCCTCCGGCGCGCACCGCGTCCACACAACCCCCGGCGACGCGGCCGGGTTCGGCGATCACCGTCGACGAGAGCAAGAAGAAGACCTCGGTGTTCGACACCCTCAAGCGTGAGGGGCGGTGGCTCCTGCCTGACGACTACCGGCTCACCTCATGGATGGGGGAGATCTACCTCGACGCCCGCGAGGCGGTCGTGGATCGGCCGCGCACCCACGTCCAACTGGATCTGTGGGGTGCCAACGCGAAGATCCTGCTCCCGCCGGGGGTGTCGGTCTCGATCACCGGTAACCGCACCTGGTCGGAGCTCAAGATCGATGAGGGCAAATACGAGATCCACGGTGGTCCGCATCTCGATTTCGAGATCAACGGTTTCATGGCAGGGGTGAAGATCAAGATCCTCGCCGCGGGGGAGAAAATCCCCAAGGCGTGGAAGTGGTTCTAGCGCACGGCCGGGTCAGGACCGCTGGCGGCGCCACACCGTATGTCGATGCCGGATGGGGTTCTCGGCGTTGTCGTCGTCGTACCCGTCGACGCGGTTACGTGGATCGGTGACCCACTCGCCCACCTCGACCTGCTCCCACGCGCTGTGGCCCTGCGCGCCGGTCAGGTCGGGCGCTAGTACGGAGCCGGGGGCGTCGGCATCGATCTCGGTGACCAGGCACTCGTCGGCCGAGCCGAGCGCGGCGGCGTAGACCTGGCCGCCGCCCATCACGGCGGCGTCGGGACCGGCCATCTCCAGTGCCTCGGACACCGACCCCGCCCGCTCGGCCCCCTCGGCCGACCACGCGGGGTCCCGCGTGCACACGATGTTCCGGCGGCCGGGCAGCGGACGGAAGCGCTCCGGCAGCGAATCCCACGTGGCGCGGCCCATCACCACCGGCCGGCCGAGCGTGGCCTGCTTGAAGAAGGCCAGGTCCTCGGGAATGTGCCACGGCATATCGCGGCCGTCGCCGATCACCCCGCCGCGGGCCTGCGCCCACACCATCCGCACCGTCATGTCGCGTCGCTCCCCGCTGCGGCCGCGGTCAGACCGCGACCGGGGCCTTGATACCCGGATGGTGCTCGTAGCCCACCACCTCGAAGTTCTCGAAGCGGTAGTCGAGGATCGAGTCCGCCTTGCGCAGGACGAGCTGCGGGTAGGGCAGCGGGTCGCGCGAGAGCTGCGTGCGGACCTGCTCGACGTGATTGTCATAGATGTGACAGTCGCCGCCCGTCCAGATGAACTCGCCGACCTCGAGTCCCACCTGCTGCGCGACCATGTGGGTCAGCAGGGAGTAGGACGCGATGTTGAACGGCACGCCGAGGAACAGGTCGGCGCTGCGCTGGTAGAGCTGGCAGCTCAACCTGCCGTCGGCCACATAGAACTGGAACAGCAGGTGGCACGGCGGCAGTGCCATGTTCGCGAGCTCGCTGACGTTCCACGCCGACACGATGTTGCGCCGCGAGTCCGGGTCCGTGCGCAGGAGGTCGACGGCCGAGGTGATCTGGTCGATGTGCTTCCCGTCCGGGGTGGGCCAGGAGCGCCACTGCACGCCGTAGACCGGGCCGAGATCGCCCTCGGCGTCCGCCCACTCGTCCCAGATGCTCACGCCGTTGTCCCGCAGGAAGCCGACGTTGGAGTCACCACGCAGGAACCACAGGAGTTCATACGCGACCGACTTGAAGTGGACGCGCTTTGTGGTGATGAGGGGGAAGCCTTGCGTGAGGTCGTAGCGCAGCTGATGTCCGAACAGGCTGCGGGTACCCGTGCCCGTGCGGTCGGACTTGGGGGTTCCCTGTTCCAGGACCAGGCGCAGCAGATCCTCGTACGGGGTGGGGACGGTCATGAGGGGCAGTCTACTGATCCGGCCACGACCTGCACTGTCGCCACCTGCTCGGGGCGGCGGTTCAGGGCTGCATCGAGGCGGCGGCCGCGAGGACCTGTTCGGTCATGTCCGGACGGCACACGAGGATGTCGGGCGAGTAGGTGTCGGATTTGTTGAACCGGATCGGGGTGCCGTCGAGGCGGGATGCGTGCAGCCCCGAGGCGAGGGCGACGGCGACCGGCGCCGCCTGATCCCACTCGTTCTGACCCCCGGCATGCAGGTAGACGTCCGCGTCGCCCAGGAGGACGGACAACATCTTGGCGCCGGCCGACCCCATCGGCCGCACCGTCAGACCCAGGGAGTCGGCGACCGCGGTGACACCCGCCGGAGGGTTGTTCCGGCTGATCACCATGTTTCCGGACCGGGGGCCGTCGACGTGGTCGACCACGTCGGAGCGGAACACACGGCGGCCGTCGGGCAGACCCACGGAACCGAGGGTCGGTTGGCCGTCCACGACCAGCGCGACGTGCACCGACCAGTCAGCGCGGCCGGTGGAGAACTCCTTGGTCCCGTCGACCACGTCGATGATCCACACGCGGGACTTGTCGAGGCGGGACCGATCATCGGATACGCCCTCGGAGAGCGTGCCGTCGTCCGGTCGGTGCACGGACAGCACCTCGTCGGTCCAGCACTGGGCGACCTCGTTGGCGACCCGCGCGAGCGAGCGACCGTGCAACAGGCCGCCGGCACGGGTGCCCCGGACGATGTCCCCGATACCGGTGGCGAGGTAGTAGGCGAGGTCGTTGTCGTCCAGATCGCGCATGCCCACACTCTACGGAGCAGGGCGGCCGGCAGGCCCGTGTCGTAGTCGTACGCCATCATGAGTTCATGTCCGACGTACTGGACCGGTTCCACCCGGCCACCGCCTCGTGGTTCCGGGGCGTGTTCGGCGCGCCCACCCCCGCGCAGGAGGGGGCGTGGTCCGCGCTCGGCGGTGGTTCGCACACGCTCGTCGTCGCTCCCACCGGTTCCGGGAAGACCCTCTCGGCGTTCCTCGCCGCGCTGGACCGGTTGTTGCTCGGTGCGGACGCGGCGGGGGACGGGCGCCCGTCCGGCACGCGCGTCCTGTACATCTCGCCGCTGAAGGCCCTCGCGGTGGACGTGGAGCGCAACCTCCGCGCCCCGCTCGCGGGGATCGCCCGCGAGGCCGCCGCACAAGGCGTCGAGACCGCCGGAATCACCGTCGGGATCCGGACCGGGGACACCCCGCCCGAGGAGCGTCGCCGCCAGCGCACCCGGCCGCCGCACGTGCTGGTCACCACGCCGGAATCACTGTTCCTGCTGCTCACCTCGGCCGCCCGCGAGACCCTGACAGGGGTCGACACGGTGATCATCGACGAGATCCACGCGGTGGCCGGGACTAAGCGTGGCGCCCATCTGGCGCTGAGCCTGGAGCGGCTCGACGAGCTGCTTCAGACGCCCGCACAGCGCGTGGGGCTGTCCGCCACGGTGCGCCCACACGAGGAGGTCGCGCGCTTCCTCGCCGGAGAGCGGCCGGTGACCGTCGTCGCGCCGAGGTCGGACAAGCGCTTCGAACTCACCGTGCGTGTACCGGTCGAGGACATGACGGACCTGTCCGCAGCCGCGCCGGAGGTCACCGCACCACCCGGCACCGCGGGTCAGGGGTCGATCTGGCCGCATGTCGAGCGGCAGGTGGTGGATCTGGTCACCGCGCACCGTTCGACGATCGTGTTCGTCAACTCCCGGCGCCTGGCGGAGCGGCTCACGGCGCGGCTCAACGAGATCCACGCCGAGGACACGGACCCGGGATCGCTGCCGGAACCACCCGCGCGGCCGCCGGCGCAGATCATGGTGCCCTCCGAGGTCACGCGCGGTGCGCCGCCGGAACTGGCGATGGCGCACCACGGGTCGGTGTCCAAGGAGCGCCGCGCGATGATCGAGGACGCCCTCAAGTCGGGGCGGCTGCGCGCGGTGGTGGCCACGTCGTCGCTGGAACTGGGTATCGACATGGGCGCGGTGGACCTGGTGGTGCAGGTCGAGTCGCCGCCGTCGGTGGCGTCGGGGCTGCAGCGCATCGGGCGCGCGGGACACCAGGTGGGTGAGGTCTCCCGCGCCGCCGTGTTCCCCAAACACCGTGCGGACCTGGTCCACAGCGCGGTGACGGTCGAGCGGATGCTGGCCGGCGCCATCGAGGAACTGTCGGTCATCGCCAATCCGCTGGACGTGTTGGCGCAGCAGACCGTGGCCGCGTGCGCCCTCGAGTCGATAGACGTCGAGGAGTGGTTCTCCGCCGTGCGCCGGACCGCACCGTTCGCGGGCCTGCCGCGGTCGGCGTTCGAGGCGACCCTGGACATGCTGGCCGGCAAGTACCCGTCCGCGGACTTCGCCGAGCTGCGGCCGCGGCTGGTCTGGGACCGCGACGCGGGGACGCTCACCGGGCGGCCCGGAGCCCAGCGCCTGGCGGTCACCTCCGGCGGGACCATCCCGGATCGCGGTCTGTTCGGCGTGTTCATGGTGGGGGAGAAGGCCGCCCGCGTCGGCGAGCTGGACGAGGAGATGGTCTACGAGTCGCGGGTGGGTGATGTGTTCGCGCTCGGCGCCTCCAGCTGGCGGGTCGAGGAGATCACCCACGACCGCGTGCTGGTCTCCCCGGCGCCGGGCGGGACCGGCCGGCTGCCGTTCTGGCTCGGGGACGACCAGGGGCGCCCCGCCGAGCTCGGGCGCGCGTTGGGTGGGTTCCTGCGGGAGGTCGCCGGTGGCGACGACTCCGCGGTCACCGCTCGACTGTCCGCCGCGGGGCTGGACATCAATGCGGCCACCAACCTGCGCCGCTACCTCGCCGAGCAGCGGGAGTCCACCGGGCACGTCCCGAGTGACACGACGCTGGTGGTCGAGCGCTTCCGCGACGAGGTGGGGGACTGGCGCGTGGTGCTGCACTCGCCGTTCGGCGCGCGGGTGCACTGGCCGTGGGCGGAGGCGGTACGTGCGCGGCTGTCCGCCGCGCACGGGTTCGACGCCGTACCGGTGGTGTCCGATGACGGCATCATCCTGCGGGTCCCGGACATGGGTGACGACGACGAGGTGGGCGCCCGCCCCGGGGCGGAGACGTTCGCGATCGACGCCGAGGAGGCGGTCGATCTCGTGACGCGGCATGTCGGGGGGTCGGCGCTGTTCGCCTCGCGGTTCCGCGAATGCTCGGCCCGCGCCCTGCTGTTCCCGAGGCTGGACCCGGTGCGGCGGGCGCCGCTGTGGCAGCAGCGTCAGAAGTCGGCGCAGCTGCTCGACGTGGCCCGCCGGTTCCCGGATTTCCCGATGATCCTCGAGGCGGTCCGGGAGTGCCTGCAGGACGTCTACGATGTGCCGGCGCTGGAGCAGCTGCTCGGTGAGATCGCGTCTCGGACCGTCCGGATCGTCGAGGTGGATACCCCGTCGGCGTCGCCGTTCGCGCAGTCCCTGCTCTTCGACTACGTCGGGGCGTTCGTCTACGAGGGCGACTCCCCGCTGGCCGAGAAGCGGGCCGCAGCGCTGAGTATCGATCTCACGCTGCTCGGCCAACTGCTCGGTCGCGTCGAGTTGCGGGAACTGCTCGACGAGGAGGTCCTGGACGCGGTCGAACGCAGACTGCAGCATCTCGAGCCCGCGCGGGCCGCGCGGGACGCCGAGGCGGTGGCGGATCTGCTGAGGTTGCTCGGCCCTCTCACCGTCGACGAGATCGCCGCACGGTCGACGGACGCGGGCGCCGTGCCCGGCTGGATCGACACGCTGGCCTCCGCCGGGCGCGCTGTGACCGTCGAGCATGCGGGGCGCACGTGGTGGGCGGGGGTGGAGGACGTGGCCCGCCTCCGCGACGGCCTCGGTGTACCCCCGCCGCCCGGGGTCCTCTCGGCGTTCCTCGGTGACGTCGAGGATCCGCTCGGCGAACTCGTGCGCCGCTATGCGCGTACCCACGGCCCGTTCACGGCTGATGCGGTGGCCGGACGTTTCGGCCTTGGCGTGGCCGTGGCCCGCGGGGTGCTCGATCGCCTGACGGCCTCCGGCGATCTGCTCGCCGGCGAGTTCCGGCCGGGTGCATCGGGGCCCGAGTGGTGCGACACCGAGGTACTCCGCCACGTTCGCCGTCGCTCCCTGGCGGCGCTGCGGAGTCAGATCGAGCCGGTCTCCCACTCGACGCTGGGCCGGTTCCTGCCCGGCTGGCAGGGGATGGGCGCGGGCGGCGGAGCCGACGCGGGCGCGGACGTCGACTCGGGCAGCGAGTCGGGGGTCGACGGCGTACTCGCGGTGATCGAACAGCTCGAGGGCGTGGCCGTCCCCGCATCGGCGCTGGAGCCGTTGATCCTGGCCCGCCGGGTGCGCGACTATTCTCCGGCGATGCTCGATGAGCTCCTGGCCGGAGGCGAGATCATCTGGTGCGGGCGCGGTCGGGCGGGCACCCGCGACGGCTGGGTCTCGCTGCATCCGACGGACACCGCCGGCGTCACTCTGCCTCTGGACCGACCTCAGCCGGAAGGGGCGGTGCACCTCGCGGTCGTCGATGCACTGCAGGGCGGGGCGCTCTTCTTCCGGGATGTTGTCGCCGCGGTCAAGAACCCGGCGGCACCGCCCGCCGGGGCCCCGAACGAGGAGGGCGGGGCGGCGACGACCGAGGGGCCGGCGATCGAGGGCGCGGTGACAGACGTCGCCGTGACCGAGGGGGCCGTCCGCGATGCGCTGTGGGACCTGGTGTGGGACGGCGTGGTCACCAACGACACCCTGGCGCCGCTGCGTGCCGTGCTGGCCGGCGGTGGACCGTCGGGCACGGGCACCGCGCACCGTGCGTCACGATCGGCGGCCCGGCCACGTCGGGCTCGGCTGGGCCGGACCTCGATGGCACAGCTGTCCGGAGGGATGTCCGCGGGCATGCGCACCCCACCCGCGCTGGCCGGGCGATGGTCACTCGTCCCCGAGCCGGTCACCGACGCCACCCTGCGGGCCCACGCGTGGGCCGAGACACTTCTGGCACGGCACGGCGTGGTGACCCGTGGCGCGGTCGAAGCGGAGGAGATCCCGGGCGGGTTCGCGGCCGTCTACAAGGTGCTCGCGCAGATGGAGGACGCCGGCCGGTGCCGGCGCGGATACTTCGTCGAGGGGCTCGGCGCCGCCCAGTTCGCCGCCGGCAATACCGTCGACCGACTGCGCACACTCGACGACACCGCCGACGACACCACCTGGCCCTCGGGAACCGACGCACCGGCCGTCCGGGTGTTGGCCGCGACGGACCCCGCGAATCCCTACGGCGCCGCGCTGCCGTGGCCCGCCGTTGTGAGCGCGACTGCCGGGGCCGACCCCGGGACCGCCACCGCCACCGCCGCCCGTCACAGGCCGGGCCGGAAGGCGGGCGCGCTCGTGGTGCTGGTCGACGGCCTGTGCGTGTTGTTCGTCGAGCGCGGCGGTCGAACGGTACTCGTGTTCGACGACCGCGACGACGCGGTCCCCCTCGCGGCTACAGCGCTGGCCGCCTCGGTCGGTTCCGGGGCAGTGGGCCAGCTGACCATCACGACCCTCGGCGGTGACACGGTGCACGTCTCGCCCTATGCGGCGGCCTTTCAGTCGGCCGGATTCGGCATCACCCCCAAGGGGCTGCGCATCCGGCGGTGACCTCCGCCATGGCGGGACGCCCACCACATGCGTTAGAGTATGCGCATTGATGCATATGTTCCCTGGTTTCCAGGACTGAGGAGGTGGTCGACATGGGCGCAGGACATGCACACGGAACCGGACATGCCGGGGCCCGCCACCGGGCGCGTTTGGGACTGGCGTTCGTCCTGACCGCCACGTTCTTCGTGGTCGAGTTGGTCGCGGGTCTGGTTTCCGGGTCGTTGGCCCTGCTCTCCGACGCCGGACACATGGGTGCCGACGTGGTGGCGTTGGGTGCCGCACTCGTGGCCACGGTCATCGCGGCGCGCCCCGACTCGACGGGTCGGCGCACCTTCGGCCATTACCGTGTCGAGATCTTCGCGTCCGGGTTGGCGGTGCTCATCATGCTGGGGATGGGCGTGTACGTGCTGGTCGAGGCCGTCGGAAGGATCGGCTCGGAAGCCTCCGTCGCGACGGGCACCATGCTGCTCGTCGGCGTGCTGGGGCTGGTCGTCAACCTCATCTCGCTCTTCCTCCTGCGCAGCGGCCAGTCCGAGAGTCTGGCCGTGCGCGGCGCCTACCTCGAGGTGCTGGCGGATGCGGCGGGGTCCGTCGGGGTGATCGCCGCGGCGATCCTCATCCGGATCACCGGGTCGCCGGTCTGGGATCTGGTCGTGGCGGTCGCGATCGCCGTGTTCATCGTCGTCCGGGCGGTGGCACTCGGTCGGCAGGTGTTGGCGGTGCTCGCGCAACACGCCCCGGACGGCGTGGACCCAGCGGCGGTGGATGCCGACCTCCGCCACCTCGACGGCGTCGTCGAGGTCCACGACCTCCACCTGTGGACCCTGACCTCCGGCATGGACGTCGCCACCGTCCACCTCGTCGTGGACGTGGGCGCTGACCATGCCCGGATGCTCGAGTCGGCTCAACGGATCCTCCGGGACAGGCACGGTCTCGCGCATGTGACGGTTCAGGTCGAGGCCCGGGGCGCCGTGGCCTGCGGTCGGCCGGGTTGGTGAGCGGTGCCTGAAGGCGACACCGTCCACCGGGCGGCCGCAGGGGCCCACCGGGCGCTGGCCGGCCGCACCCTGGATCGGGCCGAGCTCCGGGTACCGCGATTCGCGGCGATGGATCTGGCCGGCCGCACCGTGCAGGAGGTCCGGTCCCGGGGTAAGCACCTCTTCGTCGTCGTCGGCCCCGACCGGTCCGGCCGCGACCCCGTGACCCTCCACATCCACCTCAAGATGGAAGGGCGCGTGCTCGTGCTCCGCGCAGGCGAGCGGTGGCGGTTCCCCACACACACCGCCCGGCTCGTCCTGCGCGCCGGGGACGTGGAGGTGGTCGGCACCGAGCTCGGGTTCCTCCGTGCGTTGACCCCCGACGAGGCGGACGAGGCCATCGCGCACCTCGGCCCCGACCTCCTCGGCGACGACTGGGATCCGCGCGCGAGCACCGCCGAGGTCGTGCGGCGGCTGGAGGAGCGGCCCACGCGGACCGTCGGCGAGGCGCTGCTCGACCAGCACAATCTCGCCGGCATCGGCACGATCTACCGCGCCGAGTTGTGCTTCCTCCGCGGCATCGATCCACGCGACCCCGTCGGGGCCGTGCCGGATCTGCCCGCCGTCGTCACCCTCGCGCGGCGGATGCTCGTCGCCAACGCCGATCGCACGCTCCGGGTCACCACCGGCGACACCAGGCGCGGCCGCGAGCTGTGGGTGTACGGGCGCGACGGCCGGCCGTGCAGGCGGTGCGGGACGCTCGTGGAGACGTACCGACTGGGAGGTCGCGCGGATCCCGCCGAGCCGTCCGACTCGCTGGATCGCATCGCGTACAGCTGTCCGTCGTGCCAGCCCCGCCGTGCCACACTGGGCGCTGACCCGACGGAGGAGAACACGTGACCGATCGCACCACCATCCTGATCACCGGAGCCAGTTCCGGACTCGGCGAGGGCATGGCCCGCCGATGGGCCGCCCGGGGCAAGAACCTCGCTCTGTGCGCTCGGCGCCTGGACCGTCTGGAGGAGCTGCGTGCCGAGTTGGTCGCGGCGAATCCGGCGATCCGCGTGGCGGTGCGGGAGCTGGACGTGGTCGGCGGCGACGCCGTCGAGCGGGTCTTCGGTGAGCTCGACGACGAGTTGGGTGGCATCGACCGGTTCGTCCTCAACGCCGGCCTGGGCAAAGGGGCGTCCATCGGGACGGGCAAGGCCCACGCGAACCGCGAGACCGCCATGGTCAACGTGGTCGGCACGCTCAACCAGGCCGAGGCGGCCACGGCGCTGTTGCGGCAGCGCGGCGAGGGGCACCTGGTGTTCATCTCGTCGGTGAGCGCCCTCCGGGGGATGCCCAAGGCGCAGAACACCTACGGGGCGTCCAAGGCCTTCGTGTCGTCGCTCGCCCAGGGGTTGTACGCCGAGCTCGACAGCGCGGGAAGCCACATCACGGTGTCCGACATCCTGCCCGGGTACATCCGTACCGACATCAACCGTTCGGTCAAGACCGCTCTCATGACCGAGTTCGACGAGGGGGTGGACGCTCTGGTCGAGACCATCGACGCCGAGCCGGTCCGCGCACTCGTGCCGGCCAAGCCGTGGAAGGCACTCGGCCCGCTGCTGACAGCACTTCCTGAGAAGATCAGCCGCCGCTTCGTCTGACCGGCCCGCGCCGCGCCGCCTGTCAGAACGGCGTACCCCCGGCGCCGGGCGCCGGGCGCTGGGCGCCGCCGAGGAGGGCCGCCGGCCTAGCGTCGCCCGCGCGCCTCGCGATAGATCTCCACCAGGGAGTCCGTGGACGAGTCGAATGCCGGGTCCGGGTGTGATTCGGCGGTCAACGCCGTCAGCAGCGTCCCGGCCTGCTCCTTGCCGAGCTCGACGCCCCACTGGTCGAACGCGTTGATGCCCAGGATCGCCGCCTGCGAGAACACCATGTGCTCGTACAGGGCGATGAGCTGACCCACGACGCCGGGGGAGAGCGACGGCGCGAGGATCGTGGTGCTGGGCCGGTTGCCGGGCATGACCTTGTGCGGTGCCAGCGTGGGATCGACGCCGTCTGCGAGAGCCTCCTCTTCCGTCTTGCCGAAGGCCAGGACACGTGCCTGCGCGAACATGTTGGCCATCAGCAGGTCATGCATCGAGACCGGTCCCGACCTGCCGGACGGATAGGCGTCCAGATCCTCACTCGGAATCGCGACCCCGATGAAGTCCACGGGCACGAGCTGGGTCCCCTGGTGCAGCAGCTGGAAGAAGGCGTGCTGCCCGTTGGTGCCCGCCTCGCCCCAGTAGACCTCGCCGGTCGGGTACGACACGTCCGAGCCGTCGAGCCGGACGGACTTGCCCAGCGACTCCATGGTGAGCTGCTGGAGGTACGCCGGGAACCGCGCCAGGTCCTGCACGTAGGGGATGACGGCCTTGGACTGCGCGCCGAGGAAGCACGTGTACCAGATACCGAGCAGGGCCATGAGGACCGGCGCGTTGTGCTCGGGCGCCTCGGTGGCGAAATGCAGGTCCATGGTGTGGAAACCCTCGAGGAGCTCGATGAACGCCGGCGCCCCCGCCGTGAGCATCACCGACAGCCCGATCGCTGACGATACCGAGTATCGTCCGCCGACCCAGTCCCAGAACTCGAACATGTGGCCCGCGTCGATCCCGAACGCCGCGACCTCGTCGGCGGCGGTCGAGACGGCGACGAAGTGCGAGGCGATCGCGTCCTCCGACCCCAGCGCCTCGACGAAGTGCCGCCGCGCGGCGTGCGCGTTGGCCATGGTCTCCTGGGTGGTGAAGGTCTTGGAGGCCACCACGACCAGGGTGGTGGCGGGGTCCACCACGGCGAGGGTCGCCGACAGGTCGGCCGGGTCGACGTTCGAGACGTAGTGGGCACGGATGCCGTCGGTCTGGAGGTGCCGCAGGGCCTTGTCGACCATCACCGGGCCCAGGTCGGAGCCGCCGATGCCGATGTTGATGACCGTGTCGATGCGCTGGCCGGTGTGGCCGCGCCAGTCGCCGGAGCGCACGCGACCGGCGAAGGCGGCCATGCGGTCGAGGACCGCGTGGACGTCCGAGACCACGTCCCGGCCGTCGACGACGAGGTCGGCCCCGGCCGGGAGCCGGAGCGCGGTATGCAGGACCGCCCTGTCCTCGGTCGTGTTGATGTGGTCCCCCCGGAACATCGCGGCTCGCTGCGCCGGCAACCGGGCGACGTCGGCCAACTCCGTCAGGGCGGTGAGGATCTCGTCGGTGACCAGGTTCTTGGACAGATCGATGTGCAGGTCACCCGCAGTGATCGACAGCCGGCGACCACGCTCCGGATCCTCGGCGAACAGCTCCCGCAGTGACACCTCACCGATGGAGGCGACGAGTTCCTCTACAGCTGTCCACTGATCGGTCGTGCTGATGTCCGTCATACGTCTGAGGCTAGTCGGGAATACCACCCTCGTACCGCTCGTTCCACAGACGTGCCCCCCATAGTTCATCCCGCCGTCTCCCCGTCCCCTCTCACGATCACCGGCCAGACCGAGAGACTCATCGAGTTGGGCGTCCCGACGCTGGCCGGGCTCTCCGACGATCAACTGCGGGCCCACGCGGCGGGACTGCTCGACGCCGGCGACCGGTCCGATCAGGACGGCCGGGCGGCGCGGACGGTGCTGGCCGTCCATCCGTCGCTCGTTCCGACCGCCCGGCTCGCCGAACTCATGCGCCGTGAGGGGAAGGCGGGCTTCGTCGTCGTCGACATGTCGGACCTGGCGGACTTCACCCCCACGGACGACATCGCCCTGCCCGACGCCCCGCTCTACCTCGTCGACGACGTGACCCGAGGCGACGACATGCTCGGGTGGACCCCGGCTGACGCGCATCCCGAACTGACCGCGCGCGGCCGCACGCCGTTGACCATCTCCGAGGGCGTCAGCTGGCTGCTCCAGCAACCCGGGACACTCGAGCCCGGCGCGTGCTTCATGTGCATCGGCTCCCGCAAGCGCAAGGCCGCCGGAGGCCTCGACTCGCGGACCCCCGCGCTGTGGATCAGCGGCGGGACCGGGCGCGACGGGCGGGAGAACAAGGGCGCGCCCAAAGTCGGCTGGTGCTGGGCGGGCAACCACCACACGTGGCTCGGGTTCGCCTCGACGGCCGGGCGGCGCGGGCCGGCCTGATCGAGGGCCGGGCCGTTCCGCGGGCCGGCGCCGGCTACTGGCCGAGCCGGCCGCGGCCCAGCCGCAGCAGCATCCCCGCGAGAGTCTGACCCTCCTGGCCGAGAGCAGAGAAGCGCTGGTAGACCTTGAGTTCGCGCGTGTGGACGAGCTTGGTGCCGCCCGACTGCATCCGGGTGCGGCCGATGCGCCTGGAGATCTCGCTGCGGCGCTGGATCGAGTCGAGGATCAGGGCGTCGAGGCGATCGATCTCCAGGCGTAGCTCCTGGATCTCGGCCTCGGACAGGGGATCGTCGGTCCCGGCGGGGTCGGTGCTCATGGGAGGAATTATCCCACTGCGCCCCGGAACCGGTGCGCGGGCGTCTACTGTTCCCCCGTGGAAAATTTCAGTACGCTCCTCGCCGACATCGGATCGGTGATCTGGGGCCCCTTCGTCCTCATCCCGCTGTTGCTCGGCACGGGCCTGTTCCTCACGATCAGGTTGCGGATGCTGCAGTTCCGCGAGCTCGGACCCGCGCTTCGGCTGGGCCTGATCAAACGCAAGGACGACGGCGGTGCCGGCGACATCTCCCAGTACCAGGCGCTGACCACCGCGCTCGCCGCGACGGTGGGCGTGGGCAACATCGTGGGCGTGGCCACGGCCATCGCGCTCGGCGGGCCGGGCGCGCTGTTCTGGATGTGGGTGACCGCCCTGCTGGGCATGGCCTCCAAGTACTCCGAGGCGTTCCTCGGCGTGCGCTACCGCGTCACCGACGCGCGCGGCGAGCAGTCCGGCGGCCCGCAGTACTACCTGCACCGGGGATTCACGGAGGTCTTCGGACGGACCGGCGGCCGGATCGGGCTCGTCATGTCGATCGTGTTCGCGGTGTTCGCGGTGCTGGCCAGTTTCGGCATCGGCAACATGACGCAGGGCAACGCCGTGGCCACGCAGATGGAGAACTCGTTCGGGGTCCCGCACGTGACCACCGGCATCATCCTGTTCGTCCTCACCGGTGCGGTCCTGCTCGGGGGTATCAAGTCGATCGGCCGGGTCACCGCCGGGTTCGTGCCGCTGATGATCGTGCTGTACATCGTCGGCGGCCTGATCGTGCTGGTCGTCAATGCCGAACAGATCCCCGGCGCCTTCGGGCAGATCTTCTCCGACGCCTTCACCGGCACCTCCGCCGTCGGCGGCTTCGCCGGCTCGGCGATCCTGTACGCCATCCAGATGGGTGTCGCCCGCGGCATCTTCTCCAACGAGTCCGGCATGGGCTCGGCGGCGATCGCGGCCGCCGCGGCCAAGACCTCCCACCCCACCAGGCAGGGACTGGTGTCGATGACGCAGACGTTCATCGACACGATCATCGTCGTCACCTTCACCGGCCTCGTGTTGGTCACCTCGGGAACGTGGCGGCAGGGTGGGGATCGCGCCGGCACCATGACCGCCGACGCCTTCTCCCAGGCGATGCCGGAGGGCGACAAGTTGGTGGCGGTGTCCATCGCGTTCTTCGCCTTCTCCACCATCCTCGGCTGGTCGTACTACGGCGAGCGGTGCATGGAGCGGTTGGTCGGTGCGCGGGGCGTGGTCCCGTATCGCCTGGTCTTCACCTGCGTGGTGTTCATCGGTGCGGTCACCGAGCTCGAGGTGGTGTGGAACTTCGCCGACGTGATGAACGGCCTCATGGCGATCCCGAACCTCATCGGACTGTTGGTGCTGTCGGGGCTCATCGTGCGGGAGACCCGCTACTACCTCGACAACGACCCGAAGCTCACCGCGACGGCGGCGCAGGTGGAGGAGTTCATGGGGGCCGGTCAACGGTGAACGCCGGCTGAGCCGGGCCTGATCCGTCGGGCGGACCGGGTGTCGGACCCGGTGGGTAGATTGGACCCACGATGACCGACACCGCACCTGCTCCCGCCCCGCACACCTCGACCCTCCTGGCCGGCCTCAATCCGCCGCAGGCCGCCGCGGTGACCCACCGCGGCGGCCCGCTGTTGATCGTGGCCGGTGCCGGATCGGGCAAGACCAGTGTGCTCACCCGGCGCATCGCGTATCTCCTCGCGGAGGGCGGTGCGCACCCCGGCCAGATCCTCGCGATCACGTTCACCAACAAGGCCGCAGCCGAGATGCGGGAGCGGGTCTCCGCGCTGGTCGGTCCGCATGCGGAGCGCATGTGGGTGGCGACCTTCCACTCGATCTGTGTGCGGATCCTGCGTGCCCAGTCGGCGCTGCTGGGTACCCGCAACTCCAACTTCACGATCTACGACTCGGATGATTCGCGCCGCCTGCTGGGAATGATCGCCAAGGAGCAGCAGCTCGAGGTCAAGAAGTTCACGCCGCGGATGCTGGCGTCGGTCATCTCGGGCCACAAGAACGAGCTGCGCGATCCGTCCGAGGCCATGGACCGTGCGCTCGAGGACTCGGACCGCACCGGCCAGACGGTGGCGGCGGTCTATACCGAGTACCAGGCGCGACTGCAGTCGGCCAACGCGTTCGATTTCGACGACCTGATCGGTGAGACCGTCGCCCTGCTCCGCGCGCACCCGGAGGTGGCCGCGTACTATCGGCGGCGGTTCCGGCACGTCATGGTGGACGAGTACCAGGACACCAACCACGCGCAGTACGTCCTGGTGCGCACCCTCGTGGGTGGAGTGGCGGGGGATGAGGCGGACGAGGTGGGCGTCCCCCCGGCGGAGCTCTGTGTCGTGGGTGATGCGGACCAGTCGATCTACGCGTTCCGCGGGGCGACCATCCGGAACATCGAGGATTTCGAGCACGACTATCCGGATGCGCGGTCGATCCTGTTGGAGCAGAATTACCGGTCCACACAGACCATCCTGTCGGCCGCCAACGCGGTGATCTCGCGTAACCCGGGCCGCCGCGAGAAGAACCTGTGGACCGATGAGGGTACGGGCGATCTGCTGGTGGGCTACGTCGCGGACAACGAGCACGACGAGGCCCGGTTCATCGCCGGGGAGATCGACCGGATGGTGGATTCGGGCGTCGCCTCGTACTCCGACATGGCCGTGTTCTACCGGACCAACAACTCCTCGCGCGTCATCGAGGATGTGTTCGTACGGCTGGGGCTGCCCTACAAGGTCGTGGGCGGCACCCGGTTCTACGAGCGCAAGGAGGTGCGTGACATCGTCGCCTACCTCAAGGTGATCTCGAACCCCGACGATGCGGTGGCGCTGCGGCGAATCCTCAACACCCCGCGCCGCGGAATCGGCGACCGTGCGGAGGCCTGTGTGGTGGTCCACGCCGAGCAGCGGGGGATCGGCTTCGGTGAGGCGCTGCGCGATGCGGCCGAGGGCAGGGTGTCGCTGCTGCCCACGCGGTCGGTCAAGGCGATCGCCGGCTTCGTCGCGCTGATCGACGAGCTGCGTGGCCGACTGGATGGTGAGGATCACGCAGGTGGAGAGGGTTCGGTCCCGGATGTGGGCGAGCTCGTCGAGACGGTCCTCGCGAAGACCGGCTACCGGTCGGAGCTGGAGGCCTCCAACGACCCGCAGGACGCCGCGCGTCTGGACAACCTCAACGAGCTGGTGGGCGTGGGCCGCGAGTTCTCGTCCGAGGCCGCGTTGCAGTTGTCGGCGCGGGAGCAGGGTTTCGGTCCCGACGCCGGCGCGGATGTCGGCGCCGAGCTGGACGAGGGGCTCGCCCCGCCCGGTTCATTGGCGGCGTTCCTCGAGCGGGTGTCGTTGGTGGCCGATGCCGACGAGATCCCCGACGACGAGCAAGGTCAGGTCACGCTGATGACGCTCCATACGGCCAAGGGGCTCGAGTTCCCGGTGGTGTTCCTCATCGGCATGGAGGACGGGCTGTTCCCGCACATGCGGGCGCTCGGCGACCCGGCGGAGCTGTCGGAGGAGCGGCGGCTGGCCTACGTGGGGATCACCCGCGCGCGCAAGAAGCTGTACCTGTCCCGCGCCATGATGCGCTCGTCGTGGGGGCAGCCCATGACCAATCCGGGGTCGCGCTTCCTCGAGGAGATTCCCTCCGAGGCGATCGAGTGGCAACGCGAGGAGCCCGCCGGCGGTACCGGCTTCGGCGATGACGACTCGTCGGTGTCCCGGCGTCGCTTCGGCAGCGGTTCCGGTTCCGGCGGCTACGGCTCGGGTGGCTACGGCTCAGGCGGCTACGGCTCCGGCGGAAGTCGGAGCGGCCGGTCCGCTGAGCGGGCATCCGGTATTCCGCGGGCCCGCGCCTCGGCTCCTGCTCTTGAACTCGCGCCGGGTGACCGGGTGACGCACGACAAATACGGGCTCGGCAAGGTCCTCTCGTGCGACGGGAGCGGCCCGCGGGCCACGGCGACGATCGACTTCGGGGCGTCCGGCAAGGTAAGGCTGATGCTCATCGGTGGCGTTCCGATGCAGAAGCTCTAGAAGAACGCGGGGCCGACCAGGAAGGTCGGCCCCGCGCCTGTGCGAGCTCGTGTGGGTGGCCTGCTCAGTTGCCGCCCAGTGAGCCGAGTGACATCTCGGAGCTGGCGCCGCCCATGACGTCGAGACCGTGCTGGAGAAGCCAAGGCACGGGGTCGACCTTCTGCCCGTCGATCTCGACCTCGAAGTGCAGGTGCGAACCGGTGGAGAAGCCGAGCGAGCCCATCCCGGCGATCTTTTGGCCAGCCATCACGCGCTCGCCCTTGGCGACGTCGAGAGTCTGCATGTGTCCGTAGGTGGTGATGGTGCCGTCGTCGGCCTTGATCCGGATCCAGTTGCCGTAACCCTGGGCCGGGCCGGATTCGATCACGACGCCGTCAGTGGCCGCCACGATCGAGGTGCCCGGGGAATTGGCGATGTCGATGCCCCCGTGGTGAGTGCCCCAGCGCATCGCGAACGGCGAGGTGAAGGTGCCGACGGTCGGGAGGACGACCTTGGGGCGGCGGGCCATCTCCTCGTCGATCTCGCGCTGGGCGTTGATCTCGGTGCCCGCGAAGAGCATGGCCGACTGGATGTTGTCCGTGCCGCCGGTGGACGCGGAGGCGGGGACGACCACGGGTGCGGGGGCCGACGGGGTCGGCGTGGCGGCGGACGACGGAGCGGAGGAGCTCGACGTCGCAGGCGCCTGCTCTCCGTTGGCCAGGAGGGCGATGTCCCCGGCCTCGGTGGCGTGCGTGTTGGTGGTGGTCATCGCCGAGCCGGCGGAGGCGGCCGAGACCGCGGCACCTGCGGCGACGGCGAGAACGGCGGCCCGACCGCGCAGTGCGGTCGGGGGAGCAGGCACACGGTGGCGGCCGGGACGGCGGGACCCTGCGGGTGAAATGACGACAGGAGTCGCTTGCTTTCCGTGTTGCGACTCGTTCACCGTTGTTGATTCCCTTCAGGCCGTGCCGTGACTGTTTTCGCGCCGTAACCGTTTCGTGATTAAGACGTCGTCCAAGGTAACGGATAGGCAACGGTGCCGCAAGGTGGTCCGGCACCCGGGGATGAGGGGTGAGTCACATAGCTGTGACTCACGGTGCCCGTGGGGTCCGGATGGGTCTACGGGCAAGGAGGGCCGACGGTGGGTGCCGCTGGCGCACCCGGCCCTGTGATCCACCGCACTCTGTCACCCCCGGGGTGCGACGGGCGACACACCAGGCGCTTAGGATGAGGGATGACTCGGCTTTAAAACAGCGCCGGGCGAATCTACACGTCAAGATGGTGAGCTGATGGATCTCTTTGAATACCAGGCAAAGGCTCTTTTCGCGAAGCATGACGTGCCCACCACCCCGGGGCGCGTCGCAGACACCGCGGAGGAGGCCGAGAAGGTTGCGGCCGAGATCGGCAAGCCTGTCGTCGTCAAGGCACAGGTAAAGGTCGGTGGCCGTGGCAAGGCCGGCGGCGTGAAGCTGGCAGAGGATGCCAAGGAGGCCCGCGCCCGGGCCGAGGACATCCTGGGCCTGGACATCAAGGGCCACATCGTCAAGAAGCTCCTCGTCGCCGAGGCCAGCGACATCGCGGAGGAGTACTACATCTCCTTCCTCGTCGATCGTGCCAACCGCAACTACCTGGCCATGTGCTCGGTCGAGGGCGGCGTCGAGATCGAGCAGGTCGCCGAGGAGTCGCCGGACCGTCTCGCGAAGATCAACATCGACCCCACAGTCGGCGTCGATGTGGCCAAGGCCCGCGAGATCGCCAAGGCCGGCCACCTCCCCGAGGAGGTGCTGGACGCCGCGGCGGTGACCATCGCCAAGCTGTACGAGGTCTTCGTCAAGGAGGACGCGTCGCTGGTCGAGGTCAACCCGCTCGTGCGCACCCCGAACGACGAGATCCTCGCACTCGACGGCAAGGTCACCCTGGACGCGAACGCCGAGTTCCGTCACAAGGAGAGCTTCGCCGACTTCGCCGATGCGGGCACCACTGATCCGCTCGAGCAGAAGGCCGCCGAGAACGACCTCAACTACGTCAAGCTCGACGGTGAGGTCGGCATCATCGGTAACGGTGCCGGTCTGGTCATGTCGACCCTGGACGTCGTCGCCTACGCCGGTGAGAACCACGGGGGCGTCAAGCCCGCCAACTTCCTCGACATCGGTGGCGGTGCCTCGGCCGAGGTCATGGCCAACGGTCTCGACGTCATCCTCGGTGACGAGCAGGTCAAGAGCGTGTTCGTGAACGTCTTCGGCGGCATCACAGCCTGTGACGCGGTCGCGAACGGCATCGTCAAGGCCCTGGAGATCCTGGGCGACGACGCCAACAAGCCGCTCGTCGTGCGTCTCGACGGCAACAACGTCGAGGAGGGTCGCAAGATCCTCGCGGAGGCGAACCACCCACTCGTGACCCTGGCCGACAACATGGACTCCGGCGCCGACAAGGCCGCCGAGCTCGCCTCCAAGTAGGAAGAGAAGGAACCAGAAGATATGTCGATCTTCCTCAACAAGGACAGCAAGGTCATCGTCCAGGGCATCACCGGCGGCGAGGGCTCCAAGCACACCGCCCGCATGCTCGCGGCCGGCACCCAGGTCGTCGGCGGCGTCAACGCCCGCAAGGCCGGCACCACCGTGTCCCACAAGGACGCCTCCGGTAACGACGTCGAGCTGCCGGTCTTCGGCACCGTCTCCGAGGCCATGGAGGCCACCGGTGCCGACGTCACGATCCTCTTCGTGCCGCCGCCGTTCACCAAGGACGCCATGATCGAGGCCGTGGACGCGGAGATCCCGCTCGCCGTGGTCATCACCGAGGGCGCCCCGGTCCTGGACACCGCAGAGGCACACAACTACAACGTGTCCAAGGGCTCCAAGACCCGGATCCTCGGCCCCAACTGCCCGGGCATCATCACGCCGGGCGAGTCGCTGGTCGGCATCACCCCGGCCAACATCACCGGCAAGGGTCCGGTCGGCCTCGTGTCGAAGTCGGGCACCCTGACCTACCAGATGATGTACGAGCTGTCCGACTACGGTTTCTCGACCGCCATCGGTATCGGCGGCGACCCGATTATCGGCACCACGCACATCGACTGCATCGAGGCCTTCGAGAACGACCCGGAGACCAAGGTCATCGTGATGATCGGCGAGATCGGTGGCGACGCCGAGGAGCGTGCCGCCGAGTACATCAAGGCCAACGTGACCAAGCCGGTCGTCGGCTACGTCGCCGGCTTCACGGCCCCCGAGGGCAAGACCATGGGCCACGCCGGCGCCATCGTCTCCGGCTCCTCGGGCACCGCGCAGGCCAAGAAGGAGGCCCTGGAGGCCGCGGGCGTGAAGGTCGGCAAGACGCCGTCCGAGACGGCTGCTCTCGCCAAGGAGCTCCTCGACTCGCTGTGATCCGATAGGTCACACGCGGTGGTGGATCACCTGCAGTTGTAGGGCGTTCCGCGCTCACCACGACCCCCGTCATCCAAGAGGATGGCGGGGGTCGCGGCGTGCCGGGGGCGTCCTGTCGCAGGCGGGTATCTACGGTTGACGGCGTGAGTCCTCAACGTGTCATCCGCCCCGCAGTGCGACGGTCCCCGGCAGGGGCCGGGTCGCTGCTGTGGGCTGCTGCGGCCGCGGCACTGCCCGTTGTCGTCACCGTCCTCATCCTGGTGGTGCTCACGTTGGGGGTGCTGCTGTTCAGCGCCACGGGGTTCGATTCGCTGTTCGCGGTGGTCGCCGTGGAGTGGCTGGTGGTCAACCGGGTGCCGCTGACGATCGACGCCGTGG
This sequence comes from Dietzia aurantiaca, assembly GCF_021033825.1. Classification (GTDB taxonomy): domain Bacteria; phylum Actinomycetota; class Actinomycetes; order Mycobacteriales; family Mycobacteriaceae; genus Dietzia; species Dietzia aurantiaca. The sequence goes on along the minus strand of NZ_JAIFXZ010000022.1, from coordinate 26,160 downwards.
AGTTGGGTTTCCTGCCGCTGCTGCCGCCACTGATCTATGCGGTGGTGTTGGCGCGCCAGACGCGGGCGGTGCTGGCGGATGTCGAACAGCCGGGCGCACGGGAGGCCGGTGCGGCGATCGTCGGTGCGACGGTGGCGGGCCTGCTTCTGACCGGACTGGCCTCGTTGCTAGTGGGGTCGGCGGCGTCCGACTTCGCGGTCCGGGAGTCGTCGCTGCCTCTGGCGCTGACGTGGACCGCGGTGGTGGGCATCGTCGGTTCCGGGCTCGGGGTGTGGCTGTTCTTCCGGCGTGATCTGCGTGAGGAACTGCCCCTGTGGGTGCGCGGGGGTGTCCACCTGGGAGCGGCGTTCGTGGCGGCGATGTGGGCGATCTCGGCGTTCCTGGTGCTGGTCGGCATCCTCTTCGCGTGGGAGCCGGTCGAGGCGAGCATGGGGATCGGCAAGGGGCTGGCCGGTACGGCAGCGCTCACGGGGATCTCGATCGCGTACCTGCCGAACGTCGTGATGGCCGGAGCCGCGCTGCTGGTCGGCGGCGAGGCGCATCTGGGGGAGGCCTCGTACAGCGTGTTCGCGGTGTCCCGGGGACCGATGCCGGAGGTGCCCTTGGCGGCGGCGCTGCCCACCACGAATCCGCACTGGATCGTGCAGGGGCTGCTGCTGGTGACGGTCCTCACGGCCGCTCTGCTGGCGCGGTCGGTGGCGCACTGGTTCCGGACCACGGCCGATGCGGTCAAGGCGACGTGGCTGGCGGCGGCGATCGCCGCGGTCGTGACCGTGCTGACTCCGGTCGTGGCGGGCGGGGACCTCGGCGTGTTGGGCTCGGTGGGTACAGGTTCCCTGATCGCGGCCGGCATGGCGCTCCTGCTGTTCGGGATCATCGGGTCGACGACCATCGCGTTGTCCCTGGCCGGTCTGACCCGGCGCCGCGAGCGTGCGGAGAGCGAGTTGGCACGCCGGCGACGCCGGGTGGGTGCGACGGGCGGCGTCACCACGGACGAGGTCACCGACGATCGCGCTGATGATCTGGACGGCGGGACCGCCGGCGGTCCTGTGGACGAGGACTCCGTAGCCAGCGACGCGGCAGCCGACGATGAAGCGGCCGACCATGCCGCCGAAGACGCCGGCGCTGGCGATGAGGACCATGCCTCGGGGGACGCCGACGCCGGCGCAGACGATGAGAACCATGCCTCGGGCGACGACGACGTCGCGCGCGACGACGATGTACCAAGTGACGATGGCCCAGACGATGACGCCGCCGCGGGCGACGACGACCCCGTGAGTGACGACGACGCCGCCTCCGACGGTGGCCTCACCGTGGACGCCGATGCGGACCCGTCGGACGAGGCGGGCGGGGAGGACGCGGGGACAGCGGGCAGCGCCGACTCCGCCGACGAGGGGACCGTCGACGTCCCCGACGCCGGGTCTGCCGATCTCCCTGACGATGGCCCCAAGGCGGGCGACTAGACTCCGACGGGTGGCCCGGGCGATCTCCCGGGCGGATTGATCGACGGGCAGGAGCTGGAGAGCGTGGACAGTGGCGAGTCCGTCCCACCCGGGGAGGTCGTGCTGTTGGCGTCCGGCGCGGGGACCCTCGCCCAGAGCGTGATCGACTCCGCAGCGCACCCGAGCTGCGCCTACCGCGTGACCGCGCTGGTCTCCGACCGCGACTGCGAGGCGGTGGCCCGTGCCGCCACCGCCGGGCTCGCGACCGCGGTCGTCAGACCTGGCGACCACGAGGACCGCGCAGCCTGGAACCGCGCGTTAACGGACGCCGTGCGGGATTTCACGCCCGACTGGGTGGTCTCCGCCGGCTTCATGCGCATCCTCGGACAGGCGTTCCTCGACGAGTTTACCGGCCGGGTCATCAACACCCATCCGGCGCTGCTGCCGTCGTTCCCCGGAGCCCATGCGGTGCGGGACGCGCTCGCCTACGGGGTGTCCGTGACCGGGTGCACCGCTCACCTGGTCGACGCCGGCGTGGACACCGGTCCTGTGATCGACCAGCGCACCGTCGACGTCCGCCCGGACGACACCGAGACCACCCTCCACGAACGCATCAAGGTCCGCGAGCGCGAGATGCTCGTCGATGTCCTCACGGCCGCCGCCCGCGGTCGCCTCCATATCGAAGGTCGAAAGGTGTACATATCGTGACCTCCCAGCCGGACAACTCCCGCAGGCCCGTACGCCGCGCCCTCATCAGCGTCTACGACAAGACCGGGCTCACCGAGCTCGCCCGCGGTCTGGCGGACGCGGGCGTCGAGATCGTCTCCACCGGGTCCACCGCGCAGCGGATCTCCGATGCCGGCATCGACGTGACCCCCGTCGACTCGCTGACCGGGTTCCCGGAGTGTCTCGAGGGCCGGGTCAAGACCCTGCACCCACGCGTCCATGCCGGCATCTTGGCGGACACGAGAAAGCCCGAGCATCTCGAGCAGATCGCGGACCTGGATGTGAAGCCGTTCGAACTCGTCGTCGTCAACCTTTATCCCTTCACCGACACGGTCGCCTCCGGGGCGGACTACGACGCCTGCGTCGAGCAGATCGACATCGGCGGGCCCTCCATGGTGCGCGCGGCGGCCAAGAACCACCCGTCGGTGGCCGTCCTCGTCGACCCGGCCGGCTACGGCGAGGCCCTCGAGGCCGTCGCCGCCGGTGGTTTCAGCCTCACCCAGCGTCGTAGCCTCGCCGCGGCCGCGTTCCGCCACACCGGCGCCTACGACGTCGCGGTGGCCACCTGGATGACCGAGCAGACCTCCGACGCCGGGGAAGAGGCCGATTCCGGCTACCCGGTCTGGCAGGGGCAGAGCCTCGACCTGGCCGCCACGCTGCGCTACGGCGAGAACCCGCACCAGAGTGCCGCCCTCTACACCGACGCCGCCGCCGCGCCGGGCCTCGCGCAGGCCCGTCAGCTGCACGGCAAGGAGATGAGCTACAACAACTACGTCGACGGCGACGCCGCGTGGCGCTCGGCATTCGACCACGCCGAGCCGTGTGTGGCGATCATCAAGCACGCCAACCCGTGTGGAATCGCGATCGACGCGGACATCGCCGCCGCGCACCGCGCCGCCCACGAGTGCGACCCCGTGAGCGCGTTCGGTGGCGTGATCGCCGCGAATCGCGAGGTCAGCGTAGAGATGGCCGAGCAGGTGGCCGAGATCTTCACCGAGGTGATCATCGCCCCGTCCTACGCGGACGGTGCCGTGGAGATCCTGCAGCGCAAGAAGAACATCCGCATCCTCGAGGCGCAGGCCCCGGTCGAGGGCGAGGTCGAACGCAAGCAGATCTCCGGCGGCGTGCTCGTGCAGCAGCGCGACTCCCTGGACGCCCCGGGCGACGTGGTGTCCGGCTGGACCAAGGCATGCGGCGGGGACGCCGACGAACAGACCCTGCGCGACCTGCTGTTCGCGTGGCGCGCCTGCCGGGCCGTCAAGTCCAACGCCATCCTCCTCGCCCAGTCCGGCGCGACCGTCGGCGTGGGCATGGGGCAGGTCAACCGCGTCGACTCGGCACGCCTGGCCGTGCAGCGCGCGGGGGAGCGGGTCTCGGGTGCGGTGGCCGCCTCGGACGCGTTCTTCCCGTTCGCCGACGGGCTCGAGGTGCTCGCCGAGGCCGGCGTGCGCGCCGTGGTGCAGCCGGGTGGTTCGGTGCGCGACGCCGAGGTGATCGAGGCCGCCGAGAAGGCCGGCATCACGATGTACTTCACCGGCGCCCGGCACTTCTTCCACTGATATGACCGGCACCGGCGCGCGGGATCAGCGGGGCGGCACTGCTCCGTTGACCCCGCGCGCCCAGGCCAAGGTGCGGCGGCGGGCAGAGATCCTCGTTGCCGCCGCCCGGCTCATGGCCCGCCGCGGGTTCCACGGCGTTCGGCTGGACGACATCGGCGCCGAGGTGGGCATCTCCGGCCCGGGCATGTACCGGTACTTCTCTTCCAAGGAGGACGTGCTCGCCGAGATGCTGCTGGACATCTCCGTCCGTCTGCGAGACGGGGGTCGGGCGGCGGTCGAGCGAGGCGGGACACCCGCCGAGGTGCTCGACGCGCTGCTCGCGGTCCACGTGGACTTCGTGGCCACCGAACCCGATCTCATCAGCGTGCAGTTCCGGGACCTGGCCTCGCTGCCGGCCGGCCCCCGGCACGAGGTGCGCCGACTGCAGCGTGAGTACGCCGAGATGTGGGTGGAAGCCCTGGTGCGGCTGCGGCCGGGCCTGCCGGTGGTCGCCGCGCGTGCTCACGTCCACGCGGTGTTCGGTCTGCTCAACTCCAGTCCGCGGCTGCCGGCCATGGCCGAGGCCGAGCTGCGCCGCGTCCTGACGGCGATGGCGTCGGCGGCCCTGCGGGCCTGACGCCCCGGGGCCCGCGCCGGCAGGTGCGGGTGGTTGCCCTGTTCTCGTGATGTGCCGATCCGCCCCTTGATTCGGATTCGAGGAGCGGATCGCGCAATGCACTTCAGACGAAGGGGCGGAACGATCTGAGCTTCCGATCGCGATCTGCGCGCGAGGAACTCCCGCGCTTCGGCGGGAGTTCATCGACGGCGGCGGGTGAGCGCCGGGGTGTGGGCGGTGCGGTCAGAAGACGCCGGTCCCGAGGATGGGGACGAGGAACGAGACGACGATGAGCAGGAACGCACCACCGAGCCGGGTCGCGACGGTGGCGAACGGGAGCAGGTGCATCCGCTCGGCGGCGGAGAGCACAGCCACGTCACCGGAACCGCCCGTGTCCGCCATGACGAAGCCCGGCACGATCGCCGACTCGACCACGTAAAACCTCACGAGGTACCCGAGCAGGCCGGCGATCACACCGGACACTCCGACTGTGATGAAGATCAGTGCGATGAAGACCGGGTCGGTGAAGCCCTCGACGACGCCCGCGATGTCGATCGCGGCAATGGAGACCGAAGCCAGGAGCGCGGGGACGAGCGTACGGGTGGCGAAGTCACCCCACTGGGATGCAGCCTCCTCGATCCGCTCCGGCACGAATCCGGCGATCTTGATGACGGCGGCGATGATGGTGAGCCAGGCGTAGGTGTGGATGCCCGGGACGAGGGTGCTGAGCATGGACGCCACCACGTAGAGCGTGCCTGCGATGAGCAGGCCCTGCCCGAGCGCGATGAACGATGAGCCGGACGGCTTCTCGGGGATCTTGAGGTCCTCGGCCTCCGCGTCATTGACGCGCAGGAGCTGACCGTTGCCGGAGAACCAGAGGGACGTGGACCGCTTGCCGATGCCGTTGAGCACCGCGGCGAACACCACACACACGACGTTGGCGATGAGGACGGCGGAGATGAGAAGGGTCAGGTACTCGGCTGCGGATCCGCCGGATGCCTCCGCGTACATCTCCGACATCGGGATGGCGCCGATGGGCAGGCCGCCGGCCATCACCGGGCCGGCGACGAAGAAGATGGCCTGGCCGAACCCGTAGCCGAGCGCGGCGCCGATGACGCCGACCACGCCGAGGACACCGAGGATAGTGCCGATGACGGGAACGGCGAACCGCACGCCGGCCTTGATGATGAGCTGCCGGGGCATGCCGAGCATCGCCCCGGCGATGATCGCGACAAGGATGAAGTCCCAGGCGCCCTGCTCATCGGTGAATGCGTCCATCGCGGCGACCGTGCTCTCCGGGATCCATCCCTGCCACACCAGGATGGCGGGGACGAACAGCGGGAGAATGATCGGGAGCCCGAAGTCCTTGAGGAGGGGCACCTGCTGGCCGATCCACATGAGCATGAGCCCGAGGGCTGTCGCGAGCGCAAAGCCACTGACCAGGGTGGAGGGGAAGGTGTCCGTGTAGACGGCCACCGTGAGGGCCAGGAACAGGGGGAGGAAGATCCACATGGGCATCCCCATGACGCTCCACCGGGAATTCGTCGGCGGAGAGTCCGGAGGCGTGGGGGCGGTCTCGGTGGGAGCGGTCTCCGGCATCGACCTGTCCTTCCCTTCCTGCTGGGTCAACGACATTGTGGCTCCTTAGCGTTCGGCACGGTGAGCTGCTGCACGCAAGCCAGTTAAAGTGTTGTGGGTCACACCATCAAGCGGGGTCGGGCGATTCGAGACCAACTGGTCAAATGTCGGCGCAGGCGCTGGGCTCGATAGAGCATATGGATCAGTGTCCGTTGTCGGTTCGGTACCAGGTGGGTCACATGTCGTCGCGGACCTTGTCGACCAGCGGGACGACCCGGGGCCAGATCCGCCGGTTGAGGACGATCTCGGACCGGACCCTCCGAACGCCTTCGAGGCGCTGGACCTTCTGGAGGACCTCTTCGAAGTGGGAGTTGTTGCGGGCGACCAGTCGGCAGAGGAGGTCGCCCTCTCCGGAGACCGTGTTGGCCTCGATCAGCTCCGGGATGAGGGCGAGGCGGTCGAGGGTCTCCTCGAGGAACGCCTGCGCGATGTGGACGTGGACGAATGAGGTGACTCCGTAGCCGAGGGGGGCGAGGTCCATCTGCGGGCGCCAGCCCACGATCACGCCCGCCTTCTCGAGCTTGGAGATCCGGGACGTGGCCGTGTTCCGTGCGATTCCCAGCCGGCGGGAGTACTCGCGCACTCCGGCGCGCGGCTCCTCGATGATGAGACGCAACAGGTCCAGGTCGAGCTTGTCGAGGTCTGCCATTGGTTCACTTCTCTCTTCGAATGGCTGGTGCTCCCGCGGCACAGGAGCGCGATGAAGTCGTCAATATTGAGCAACTGGTAGCAAAACTACTGCCGCCGCTTATCACCTGGCAGAAACCATACTATGGTCTGGGTCACACAGCACCACGGCGAAGGGGAGATCTGATGGCCGAGACACTGGCGGACAAGATCTGGAGACAGCACACGGTGGCGTCCGCGGAGGACGGCCCTGATCTGGTCTATGTGGATATGCAGCTGATCCACGAGGTCAACACCCCGGTCGCGTTCTCGAACCTGCGCGACGCGGGTCGCGAGGTCCGCCGCCCGGAGCTCTGCCTCGGCACGATCGACCACCAGAACGCGACCGACGACGAGCTCCGCACCTCCACGATTGTCGAGGGTGCGCGCCAGATCGAGTACATGAAGCGCAATTGCGCCGACTTCGGGATCGAGCTCTATGCGCCGGGCGACAGGCAGCGCGGGATCGCGCACGTGATCGCCCCCGAGCTCGGCCTGGCCCAGCCGGGGATGACACTGGTGTGCTGCGACTCCCACACCAGCACGAACGGCGCGTTCGGCGTCCTCGCCTTCGGTATCGGCACCAGTCAGGTCGAGCACGTCCTGGCCACCCAGACGCTGTGGATGCAGAAGATGCGCAACATGCGCGTCGTGGTCGACGGCGAGCTGCCCCCCGGCGTCAGCAGTAAGGACCTCATCCTCGAGATCATCGCGGCCATCGGCACCACCGGCGGCCAGGGTTACGTCATCGAGTACCAGGGGGAGGCCATCCGCGCGCTGTCGATGGAGTCCCGCATGACCATCTGCAACATGACGATCGAGGCCGGCGCCCGCGCGGGCCTGGTCGCGCCCGACGAGAAGACGTACGAGTACCTTCGCGGCCGCGCCCACGTCCCGCAGGGCGAGGAGTTCGACGCCGAGGTGGGGTACTGGAAGACCTTCCACTCCGACCCGGACGCGGTGTTCGACAAGGAGGTCTTCCTCGACGCCTCACAGATGGTGCCTCGCGTGTCCTGGGGTACCACCCCGGCGCAGACCGTCTCGCTGGCCGGTCTCGTGCCGGACCCGACGGAGTTCACGGACGCCGCTGAGCGCGCGGCCGCCGAGCGTGCACTGGAGTACATGGAGCTCGAGCCGGGAACCCGGATGTCGGACATCGAGATCGACACCGTGTTTATCGGCTCCTGCACCAACGGCCGAATCGAGGACCTGCGCGCCGCAGCCGCCGTGTTCGACGGCCGTTCGGTCGCCGAGGGGGTCGAGGTGGTGCTGGTCCCCGGTTCCGAGCAGGTGCGTCGGCAGGCGATCGACGAGGGCCTGGACTCCGTGTTCCACTCGGCGGGCGTCAGCCTGCGCCACTCCGGTTGCTCGCTGTGCGTGGGTCTCAACGAGGACAAGTACGCGCCCCGCAAGCGCACGGCCTCGACCAACAACCGCAACTTCGAGGGTCGTCAAGGCCCCGGCATCAAGACCCACCTCGTCTCACCCGCCGTCGCCGCCGCCTGTGCTGTCGCGGGCCGGCTGGTCGCACCGACCCACCTGGAGGTCTAGGGCAATGGAGCAGTTCCACCAGCACACGGGTGTCGCGGCGCCGATGAAGGTCGCCGACGTCGACACCGACCAGATCATCCCCGTCCGGTTCTGCTCGGGCGTCGACAAGTCGGGCCTGGACGACGCGCTGTTCGCCGACTGGCGCGAGAGTCCCGAGTTCGTCCTCAACCAGCAGCGCTTCACCAGTTCTACTGTTCTGGTGGCCGGTGAGAACTTCGGCTGCGGCTCCTCCCGGGAGTGGGCGGTCTGGGCGCTGCAGGCCTACGGCTTCCGCGTGGTCCTCGCGCCCCGGTTCGGCGACATCTTCACCGGCAACTCGTTCAAGAACGGCCTCCTGCTCGTCGAGCTCGGCAGCGGAGAGATCGAGCAGGTCTGGAAGGAGATCGACGAGCGTCCCGGCACCGAGGTGACCGTGGACCTGCGCGAGCAACTCGTGCGCGTGGGTGATCTCACCTTCGGCTTCACCGTCGATCCCACCCATCGGCAGCGCCTGCTCGACGGCACCGACGACATCGACCTCACCCTCCAGTACGCCGCCGACATCGCCGCGTTCGAGGCCCGGCGGAGGCCCACCCTGCCGACCGCACGACGCATCGGGGCGTGAGCGGCGTGCCCGACGTGCGTCGCCGCCTCACCGGTCGACTGGACGAGGCCCTGATGACGACGACGAGTATCCCGAGGGCCCCCGCCGATCTTCTGCCGAGGCTCCGGTCCGTGCCTGATGTGTCGTCCGCCGTCGCTGACGCACTCGACGAGCTGGGCGTGGGTGGGTGTGTCCCGACCGAACGCCTCCGACCACTGGATCCGGACCTCGTCGTCGTCGGACAGGTCGTCACCCTCCGCTACCGCCGGCTCGACGGCGACGTCTCCACCAACCGGGAGGCTGGCCGTGGCCGGGTCTTCGGCGACCGCGACCTCTACGGACTCGGGCGGCCCGGGGACGTCGCGGTGATGGACTGCGGCGGTTCCACCGATGCCGCGGTCGTCGGGGCGCTGTCGGCCAAGTGGGCTGCCAAGGCCGGGATCGCGGGCTGCCTGGTCGACGGGCCCGTGCGCGACACCGCGTCGATCATGCAGGTGCGGCTGCCCGTGTGGAGCGTGGGTTCGGTCCCGCGGGCTGCGCGGTACCGCCTCGAGGTGGCCGAGCTCAACGGCCCCGTCGACCTCGCCGGTGTGACCGTGCGGCCGGGCGACGTCGTGGCCGCCGACCGGGATGGCGTCGCGGTGATCCCGTTCGCCGCCGTGGCCGAGGTCGTGGGGTTCTGCGAGCGCGCTCACCGCGAGGAGGAACGGTTTGTCGCGGTGATCGATGCGGCCGAGACGCTCGAGGACCTGGTCGCACACACGGCCGGTGGGTCCACCCCCGCCTGACTCCCGGGGCCGGCCACGACGCGGCCGGTCGTACAGTGGGCCGGTGGACAGTGCCAGTGACTTCGGATCCGGGATCGCCCCGGGGAGCCCGGCGTTCCGGCAGATGCAGCTGGCGCTGCTGTGCATCGGGATCGCGACGTTCGCCCAGTTGTACTCGCCGCAGGGACTGTTGCCGCTCATCGCCGCCGACGAGGGGGTGAGCGCGGACGCCGCGTCGCTCATGATCTCGGCCGCGACACTGGGGCTGGCCGTCGGGGTCATCCCGTGGTCATACGTCGGCGACGCGGTCGGCCGGCGTCCGGCGATGCTCGTCGCGATCACTCTGGCCTGTGTGTTCGCGGTGCTCGCACTGGTCATGCCGAGCTTCCCCTTGATCCTGGTCATGAGGTTCTTCGAGGGCGCGATGCTCGGCGGTGTTCCCGCTCTCGCGGTGGCGTACCTCAGCGAGGAGATCCGGCCCGGCGTCTCGGCGGTGGCCGCGGGCACGTACGTCGCCGGGACGACCATCGGGGGGTTGACCGGCCGGATCGTCGCGGCGCCGCTCGGGGAGTGGCTTGGCTGGCAGATCGGCATGCTCGCGGTGCTGGCGATCGCCGTGGCCGCGGTCGCGGTCTTCCTCGTCACGGCCCCACCCGCTCGCAACTTCACCCCGCGACGCGCCACGGTCCGCGAGGCGGTCGGCCGGCTCGTCGGCAACCTGCGCTCGCCGGCGCTGATCGTGATCTACCTGCAGGCGACGCTCACCATGGGCGGGTTCGTCGCCATGTACAACTACCTGGGGTTCCACCTGTCCGCGCCGCCGTACGCGCTGCCCCTCTGGCTCACCGGCCTGATCTTCCTCGCCTACCTCGCCGGGACGGTGTCGTCCCCACGCGCCGGAGTCCTCGCCTCCAGGCTGGGACGCAAACCGGTGCTCATCGGCGGAAACCTGCTGATGGCGGGCGGGGTGGCACTGACCCTCGTGCCGAGTCTCTGGGTGATAGTGCCGGGGGTCGTCGTGCTGACGGCCGGGTTCTTCGCGTCCCACGCCGTGGCCGCGGGCTGGGCGGGGTCCTCGGCGGTCGCCGGGCGGGCGCAGTCCACGTCGCTCTATAACCTGGGCTACTACGGCGGATCGTCGGTCTTCGGGTTCCTGGGCGGGACGTTCCTCGCGGCTGGGGGGTGGGCCGGGACGGTCGGGATGGTCCTCGGGCTCACGGCGGTCGCGACCGTGCTCGTCGCCGCTGTCCTGCCCAGGAACTGACGGGCGGATCGCAGCTGGAGCTGAATCCCCTGGGCGGACGACGCAGCCCGCGCGCCGAGGGGTTCTCGGATCGCGGGCTGCGTGAGGGGGCGTCAGGCGTCGAGCTGCGCGCGCAGGGCGGCGAGCTCCTCCCGGTATCGGGTCACGTTGTCCAGCTTGACGTGCTCGTAGCCGCGGACCATGTCCGGCAGCTCGGCGAGCGCGATCGCGGTCCCGGTCCACGTGGCGTCCTTGCCGACCGGGCCCACGCGACGCAGCTCGGCGGTGAGCTCGTCGACGAGGCCGCGGTACTCGGCCAGCAGCTCGCGCTCGACCCGGCGGACACCGGCGTAGCCGAACACATCCAGCGGCGTGCCGCGCAGACGCTTCATCTTCGCGAGCGCCTTCATGGCCGGCATGGCCCTGGGGCCGATCGAGATCTTCTTCTTCATGCCCATCGCGCGCAGTGTCGGCGGATGCAGCTTGAGCCTGGCCACCGCGCCCTCGCCCCAGTCCTCGGCGATCTGCTGGGCGAACTCCGGGTCCACGGCGAGGCGGGCGACCTCGTACTCGTCCTTGTAGGCCATGAGTTTGTGGAGGTGTTTGGCCACCGCGAGAGTGAGCTGCTCACCCGCCGTGTCACCGGCGGCGCGCGGGCCACCTGCGGTGCGCTCATCCTTCAAGGCCTCGGCCGCGCGGATCTGCTCGACGCGTCGCACATAGTCGGCCGCGTAGGTCTCGTCCTGGAAGGCGATGAGCTCGTCCACCCGCAGCGTCACGGCGGCGCGCAGTTCGTCCGAGGCATCGGCCCCGAGCCCTGCGAGTAGACGCTCGCAGGCGGGGGAGGCCACGTGCCGGTCGACGGTCGCCGTTGACACCGGCTGGTGCAGCTCGGCGACGAGCGCGGACACCGCGGCGGGATCCGCGACGGCCTGACGGCCACGGCGGAACGCCTGCAGGTTCTGCTCCACGGCCACCCCGTTGAGCTCGATGGCCTGCTCGATGGCCTCGGCGGAGACGGGCAGCGCGCCACTCTGGTACGCGGCGCCCACCATGAGCATGTTGGACGTCTGCGTGGAACCGAACAGCTTCTCGGTCAGTTCGCCGGGGTCGAGGTAGAGGCCACGGCGGGAGGCGCGGTCGATCACGGCCTGGATGTCCGAATCGGTGGGGAAGTGCACCGCGGTGTCGATGACCATCTTCCCGGTCGGGATCTGCGTGGTGGAGACGACCGCGGTGGTGCGATCCGGGTTCGCGACCTTGAGGTGGGCGTTGTCCGCGCCGACGATTCCGTCACAACAGAGGTAGAGGTCGCAGTCGCCCGCGCCGATCTTGGGTGGCTGCTCCAGCGGGGTGCGGCTCACGCGGACGTCGGAGACCACGGCGCCGCCCTTCTGGGCGAGCCCGGTCATGTCGAGAGTGCGTGCCGAGTTCCCGTCGAGCACGGCGGCGGTGGCCAGGACCGCGGAGACCGTGACGATGCCGGTCCCGCCGATCCCGGTGAGGCGTAGCGAGAATCCACGGTCGGGATCCACCTCGGACCGGACCGGCTCTGGGATGTCGCCGGCACCGAGCGCGGGGGCCGTGGCGACCCGCTCGGTCCTGGCGCCCGGCACGACGGTGACGAACGCGGGGCAGTCGCCCTGTAGACAAGAGAAGTCGAAGTTGCAGGTGGACTGGTCGATCTGGGTCTTGCGGCCGAACTCGGTCTGGACCGGGTGGACGGACAGGCAGTTGGATTTCTTGCCGCAGTCGCCGCAGCCCTCACAGATGCGCTCGTTGATCACGACCTTCTCGGCGGGGGTGGGGTAGTCGCCGCGCTTGCGGTGGCGACGCTTCTCGGCGGCGCAGTACTGATCGTGGACCAGCACCGTGACGCCGGGGACGGCCGCGAGCTCCTGCTGGATCTCGAGGGTGTCCACCCGGTCGCGCACGTCGACGCCTCGCGGGACGCCCTGTGCCCTGGTGGCCTTGACGTTGTCCGTCGTCACGACGATCTTGGCGACCTTCTCGGCCTGGAGCAGGCGGAGGATCTCCGGGAGCGACATCTCGCCGACCGGGTCCTGGCCGCCGGTCATGGCGACCGTGCCGTTGTAGAGCAACTTGTAGGTGATGTTGTCTCCCGCGGCCACAGTCGCGCGCAGAGCGAGCGATCCGGAGTGCATGAACGTGCCGTCGCCGACGTTCTGCACCATGTGGCGCTCTTCGAGGAACGGTGACATGCCCGTCCACTGGATGCCCTCGCCGCCCATCTGGGTGACGCCCGTGACCTTGCCGACCTGCGACTCGTCCATCGTCAGCACCATCGCGTGGCACCCGATGCCGCCGCCGACCAGGGTGCCGTCGGCGACCTTGGTGGAGCTGTTGTGCGGACAACCGGAGCAGAAGTAGGGGGACCGGGTGGTGGCGAGTGGCAGTGTGATGCGCGAGCGGCCGCGGCCCGGGCCGTCGAGCCACGCCTGTGCGGACCCGATGCCGTGGACCTTGCCGAGCCGTTGTGCCAGGCCCCGGGTCACGGCGTCAACGTCGAGTTCGCCGAATCGGCTGAACAGGGTGGATCCGTCCTCGTGGGACTTGCCCACGACTTTGGCGACGTCGGGGCGGCGGAAGTGGATCTCGCGGATCATGGTCTCGATGAAATCGCGCTTCTCCTCGACCACGATCACCTCGTCGAGACCGGTCATGAACTCGTCGAGCACGGTGCGCTCGACCGGGTAGACCATGCCCAGTTTGAGGATCCGGATGCCGCGGCGCGCGAGTTCCGAATCATCGAGGCCGAGCCGACGTAGGGACTCCCGGACGTCGAGGTAGCTCTTGCCGGCGGCGACGATGCCGATCCGGTCGTCGGCGGTGCGCTGCACTATGCGGTTGAGCTTGTTGAGTCGTGCGTACTCGAGGGCGCGGGGGATCCGGATGGTGAGCTGGTTCTGCTCTAGTTCCATCAGGCTCGAACCGAGCAGCTGGCCGGACGGGACGTGTGGACTCACGCCGAGGTCGCCGTAGACGGGCAGGATCCGATCCGGGTCCACGAGGGCGGTGGACGAGGCGTCCGCGACGTGCGACGAGATCTTCATGGCGGACCACAGGCCGGAGACCCGGGAGAGGATGGCGGCGTGGACGCCGAAGTCCAGGACGTCCTGCGAGTCGGCCGGGTACAACGTGGGTAGGTAGAGGTCGGCCAATGCCAGTTCGGAGGCGCACGGGACGGTCGAGGACTTGGCCCCGGGGTCGTCGCCGACCAGGGCGACGGCACCGCCGTTCGGATCGGTGCCGATGAGGTTGGCGTGTCGGATGGCGTCCGAGGCGCGGTCGAGTCCGGGGGACTTGCCGTACCAGTAGCCCACGACGCCGTCCAGGGGAGCGCCGCCGGTGTGGGCGGTCGAGCGAAGGGTGCCGGTGCGACGGGCGATCTGCGAGCCCATCACCGCGGTTGCGCCGGCCTCCTCGTTGAGGGCGGGGCGGTGCACGACGTCGTACGGGTCGAGGAATGCGCCGCGCCTGGCCAGTTCGAGGTCGTAGCCCGCCAGCGGCGAGCCCTCGTAACCGCTCACCAGACTCGCGGTGAGCAGGTTCTGTCTACGGTCCAGGCGCGCGCGGTCACGGACGGTGCGGACCAGGGCCTGGATCCCGGTGAGGTAGACGGTACCGCTCTCGCGGGTGTAGCGGTCCGAGAGGGAGAAGGAGCCGGCGTCCGCCTGGCCGGTCCGCGGCAGGTCGTCGTGCGTGCCGTTGGGGGAGCCGAGAAGGGAGGTCATGATTCACACCTAGCCTTGGGAATTTGTGATCAGGGCCTCCAGGCTAGGCCGTCTTGTGAACTCCGTCACGTGGCCAGCGGGTAGCCGGGCAGCCTGTACATCGAGCGTGCCCGAACGAGAATTAGATTGAACACCATGTCCAGTAGTTCATCCTCTACTCTGGACACATGGACCTCTCACCCAACCTTGACGACACGGACCGACGGCTGCTCTCGATCGTCATGGCGGACCCCCGCGTCGGCGTACGCGAGTTCTCGCGTCGCCTCGGCGTGGCCCGCGGCACCGCACAGGCTCGGCTCGACAAGCTCGAGTCGCGCGGCGTGCTCGCCTCCTGGGCGCCGGCCCTCGACGCTTCCGCGCTCGGCTATCCGCTCGGCGCGCTCGTCCATATCCAGATGGCGCAGGCCAAGCTGCAGGAGACGTGTGATGGCCTGGCGCGGGTGCGTGAGGTGCTCGAGGTGATGAGCGTGGCCGGCGAGTTCGACATCGTCTGCCGCGTGGTCGCGCGCGACCACGCGCACCTCGAAGAGGTGTTCAGCGCGATCATCTCGACGCCCGGCGTGCTGCGGACCCGCACCGAGGTGATCCTGCGCCAGCGGGTCGGGCCCAGGGTGACCCAGCTGCTCGAGGGCTGAGCGCTACTCCCAGATCCGGGCGAACGGGAAGGCGGCCTCGTACTCGGAGGCGATCTCGAGGAGGGTGCGATCGTGACCGATACGGGCGCTGAGCTGCACGCCGATCGGCATCCCGTCCGGCGCGGCCCCGGCAGGTAGGGAGATGGCCGGTGATCCCGCGACGTTCTGGGCCGGAGTGAACGTGACCCAGTTCGCGACCCGTTCCATGTGCTGGTCGAAATCCTGGTCGGCGTCCAGGTAGCCGACTTCCGGCGTCTCGTGGTTGACCACCGGATTGAGGATCAGGTCGCGGTCGCCGAACATCGCGTCGTGGCGCCGCCGCATCCGGTTCAGACGCAGCAGCACACCTGGGATCCGGTGCAGACGCCTGAGCGCCTGGGCCGCGAGACCCACGGTGAAGGCGTCGAGTTCGGCGCGGTCAAAGCCCTCGCCGAAGAGCGAGGCACCCTGTGTGGACGTGGCCAGGGCGAGCAGGCTCCAGTAGGCCTTGAAGTCGTTCTCGAACGTCGACGGGACGGGCGCCTCGATCAGGTCCACGCGATGTCCGAGTTCCTCGAGGCGCTGGGCGGCCAGGCGCAGCACGGTGAGGGTGGCGGCGTCGGTGGGGCCGCCCGCGGGGCTCTGCTCGACCATCCCTATCCGCAGCCGCCGGTCGGGAGCGGGCGCGATCTGCCCCATCGGTGCGACCTTCGTCGCCGGCCGCCGGGACTCGAACGCGGCCCAGAAGCTCACCGTGTCGCGCACGGATCTCGTCACGACCGACTGCGACACGATCGGGATGGGCATGTTCTTGGAGTAGGGCTCGTGAGAGTGGCGGCCCTGGCTGGGCTTGAATCCGACCAGTCCGGTCGCCGCCGCGGGAATCCGCACGGAACCGCCCCCGTCGTTGGCGTGCGCGATCGGCAGCGCGCCCGCGGCCACGAGCGCGGCCGAGCCTCCCGATGAGCCTCCGGGCGTGCGACGGACATCCCACGGATTGCGGGTGACGCGTCCACCCTGGCGTTCGGTCGCCGCCGTCCAGCCGAACGGCGGGGTGGTGGTCATCCCGACCGGGATCACCCCGGTCGCACTCAATTCGCGCACGACCGGGCCGTCCGAGTCTGCCGGGGACGCACGCACCGCGTCGGAGCCCATGGTGGTGGGCATCCCGGCGGCAGCGACGTTGTCCTTGAACGCGCTCGGCACGCCGGCGAGCCGGGGGATCCCCTCTGGGCCACGCGCGTGCTCGCCGAACGCCCGGGCCCGCTGGAGGGCCCGGCCGACGTCGCTGAACGCCAGCGTGCCGAGGGCGGGCTCCACGGAGTCGATTCGGTCGATGGCCGCCTGCATCGCCTCGACCGGATGGAGTTCGCCGGTGCGGATCCGCTCGGCCACGGCGGTCGCGTCGTCGTAGCCGAGGGCATCGTCGTGGAAGGCATGCACCCGACAGGTGTCGTTGCCGGAAGCGCTGACAGTGGCGTCGATCACGACCCCACCTTAAGGGTGCTCGTGCGCCGTGCGGGAACTCACTATTGACATCCTCAGGGTCGATCAGGCAGTTTAGGGGTACCTAAGTAAGGCGAGGGTCACCTAATGCGCTTCCGCGGCGCCGTCATCGACGGTGAGGTGTGACCCGGCTGTGGAGGACGATTCATGACAGTGCACCCGATCACGTCGAGCCCGATCACCGCGGGCGCGCGCCGACTCCTGGATGGCACCGGCATCGCCACGGTCGCCGTGCGCGGGAGCAAGAACCGCTCGGACGTCATGGTCTCGGCGGGACATCGTTGGATCGGCGAAGGCGCGATCGTCGTGACCGGGACGCCCGCGCCCTGGTCGGGCCTGATGGTCGCGCCGGGTGAGTCCGTCGAGGTCGTGGTGATGATCGACGAGTACGCCCCGATCGTCGAGGCCAGGGTTCACGTCGCCAGCCTCTACGCCTTCGGCATCGCCCGGGCGGCGCGCCAGGGAGAGGGCTGGGTGGTGGAGATCGAGATCCAGCTCGGTGACGTGGACGTGAAGCGCCTCGGCCACGCGGGCACGGTCGACGCGCGGCTGCTCGACGCGGTGCCGTCCGATCCGCTCGCGGTCGAATCGGCCGGCCTGGCGGATGAGATCCGGGCTCGTTTCGGCGGCGAGCTGGCCGCCCTCGCCGGCGCCGGCGATCCGGACAGCCCGCCCTACGTGCTCGGGGTGGACGCCGAAGGGCTCCACCTGATCACCGCTCTGGGCGTTGACGCCGACGTCATCCACCTCCCGTTCCTGGCCCGTGCGGAGAATGCGGGGGACGTGGTCCGGGAGATGGGACAGTACGTCGCTCGCGCCAGCTGACGCGGCGCTCGTCGTCGTCGGTTTCCGACGGCACACGCACGACCGGCTCCCGACCTCGCGAGGTCGGGAGCCGGTTTCGTGGGTGGAGGGGCCGGGGGGCCGGACGCGCCGCGCCGGTCAGGCCGGGGTGTAGGTGAGGCAGTCGGCCGTGTCGGCGCCGGAGCCGATGGTGACCGACTCGGCGGAGCAGAGCAGGTCCTTGTTGTGCGCGCACTCGACCCGCTGGCAGGCGCCCACGTGGGCGGCGGCGGTGGGAAGACCACCGCGGACGTCCAGCGAGATGAAGGTGCCGCATTCGGCGTGATCGGGCGCGCCGGCGACCGTGATGGCTCCCGCGTTGCAGTTCTGCTCGCTGTTGAACGAGCACGCGGTCACGGTGCAGGTGCTGATTCCGGTGAGAGTGGCCATGACGATCGCTCCTCGCGTCGCGTCGGATGTGTGGATCAGAGTCAACACCGGATCGGTCCGACTTGCAACCAAAGTAAGGCTGTGCTATGTGAGCCAAGCCTAAGCTTCTGGCCTGCGGGAACGGCATCGTCGGGGTCCGGCCGCCCCCGGTCCGGCTCGAATTCGTCGAGGGGTTCACCGCGGTCCGGCGGGCGGTGTGTGCGAATCCGCTCTGGACATTTGTGAGGCGCGGCACTATCGTCGTTTTCAGTTAATCCGACTTAACTGAAAGGGAGCGGCGCAGATGACTTCCGCGACCACCAATCGCCAGGCGCACGAGGAGCTCCTCTCCGACCTGCGTGCCCGCCTCGACCGCGCCGCGCTCGGCGGTGGCGAGAAGGCCCGGGCCCGACACCTCGAGCGGGGCAAGCTCCTCGCCCGTCAGCGTGTCGACGTCCTACTCGACCCCGGCAGTCCGTTCCTCGAGCTCTCGCCGCTCGCGGCGGAGGAGATGTACGGCGGCAAGGCCCCCGCCGCGGGTGTCGTGGCCGGCATCGGCCGGGTCTCCGGCCGCGAGTGCCTGATCATCGCCAACGACGCGACGGTCTCGGGCGGCACCTATTACCCCATGACGGTGAAGAAGCACCTGCGCGGCCAGGAGGTGGCGCTGGCCAACAACCTGCCGTGCATCTACCTCGTGGACTCGGGCGGCGCGATGCTGCTCCAGCAGGACGAGGTCTTCCCGGACCGCGACCATTTCGGCCGCATCTTCTACAACCAGGCCACGATGTCCGCCAAGGGCATCCCGCAGATCGCGGCGGTCATGGGCTCGTGCACCGCCGGTGGCGCGTACGTGCCGGCGATGAGTGATGAGGCCGTGATCGTGCGCAATCAGGGCACGATCTTCCTGGCCGGCCCGCCGCTGGTCAAGGCCGCGACGGGAGAGGAGGTCACCGCCGAGGAGCTGGGTGGCGGCGATCTCCACGCCAAGACCTCCGGTGTGGTGGACCACCTGGCCGACGACGACTACGACGCGCTCATGAAAGTCCGGGAGATCGTCGCGACCTGCCCACCCGCGCCCGCCCCGGACTGGGACGTCCTCGAGCCGCGTGAGCCGGCCCGCCCGCAGACGGACCTCTACGACCTCGTCCCGACCGACTCGCGCACCCCGTACGACGTGCGCGACATCATCGGAACGATCGTGGACGGCGGCGAGTACACCGAGTTCAAGGAGAACTACGGCAGCTCGATGGTCACGGCGTTCGCGCGGATCCACGGTCACCCGGTCGGGATCATCGGCAACAACGGCGTGATCTTCTCCGAGTCCGCCCTCAAGGGGGCGCACTTCATCGAGCTGTGCGATCGTCGCAAGATCCCGCTGGTCTTCCTGCAGAACATCACCGGCTTCATGGTGGGCCGCCAGTACGAGGCGGGCGGGATCGCCAAGAACGGCGCCAAGATGGTCACCGCCGTGGCGTGCGCCCGGGTGCCCAAGTTCACGATCGTCGTGGGCGGCTCGTTCGGCGCCGGCAACTACTCGATGTGCGGCCGCGCCTACTCGCCTCGCTTCCTGTGGATGTGGCCCAACGCGAAGATCGCCGTGATGGGTGGTCCGCAGGCGGCCGACACCCTGGCCTCGGTGCGCGCGGCACAGGTCACCAAGTCGGGAGGGGAGTGGACCGACGAGCAACAGACGGAGTTCACGGCCCCGATCCGCGAGCAGTTCGAGGAGCAGTCCACCGCGTACTACTCCACGGCCCGCCTCTGGGACGACGGGATCATCGACCCCGCCGACACCCGAACCGTCCTCGGCCTGTCGCTCGCCGCGGCCGCCAACGCCCCCCTCGAGCCGGTCAACAACGGCGTCTTCAGGATGTGAGCAGACCAATGTCAGAAAAACTGCCTCAGAAGCTCGACACCGTCCTGGTGGCCAACCGCGGTGAGATCGCGTGCCGCGTGATCCGTTCACTCCGCGCCGCGGGTATCCGCTCGGTCGCCGTGTACTCCGATGCCGACGCCGACGCGCTGCACGTGCGCATGGCGGATGCCGCGGTCCGGCTGGGCCCGGCGCAGGCGTCGCAGTCCTACCTCGACATCGACAAGGTCATCGCCGCGTGCCGCGAGACCGGCGCGCAGGCCGTTCACCCTGGTTACGGCTTCCTGTCGGAGAACGCGAAGTTCGCCCGCGCGCTGGAGGAGGCGGGTCTGATCTTCGTCGGACCGCCCGCCTCGGCGATCGAGACGATGGGTGACAAGATCACCGCCAAGGCCGCGGTGACCGCCCGCGACGTGCCCACCGTGCCCGGCATCTCCCGGCCGGGACTGACCGACGACGAGCTGGTCGCCGGCGCGGCCGAGGTCGGCTACCCCGTTCTCGTCAAGCCGTCCGCCGGCGGCGGAGGTAAAGGCATGCGGCGGGTCGAGGACCCGGCTGACCTGCCTGCGGCCCTGGACTCGGCGCGGCGCGAGTCGGCTAACGCGTTCGGCGACGACACGCTGTTCCTCGAGCGGTTCGTGGACACCCCTCGCCACATCGAGGTGCAGGTCCTGGCCGATACCCACGGCAACATCGTCCACCTGGGAGAGCGCGAGTGCTCGCTCCAGCGGCGCCACCAGAAGGTCATCGAGGAGGCGCCCAGCGCGCTGCTCGACGAGGCCACCCGCCAGCGCATCGGTCAGGCGGCCTGCGACGCGGCCCGCTCGGTCGGCTACGTCGGCGCCGGCACGGTCGAGTTCATCGTCTCCGCTCACGCCCCGGACGAGTTCTTCTTCATGGAGATGAACACCCGCCTGCAGGTGGAGCACCCGGTCACCGAAATGGTCACCGGCGTGGATCTGGTCGACTGGCAGGTCCGCATCGCCGCGGGCGAGGAGTTGACGCTGCGCCAGGAGGACATCACCCTCACAGGCCACGCGATCGAGGCCCGGGTCTACGCCGAGGACCCGGCCAAGGGCTTCCTGCCCACCGGCGGCACCGTGCTCGGCCTCGAGGAGCCGTCGGGCAGCGGGATCCGCGTGGACTCCGGTCTGCGCGTGGGCACCGTCGTCGGCAGTGACTACGACCCCATGCTCGGCAAGGTCATCGCCCACGGCGCCGACCGCGCCGAGGCGCTGGCACGACTCGACGCGGCGTTGGCCGGCACCCACGTGCTGGGCCTGCGCACCAACGTCGACTTCTGCCGCTTCCTGCTCTCCCGCCCCGAGGTCGTGGCCGGTGACCTGGACACCGGGCTGCTCGACCGTAGTGTCGACGACTACTCCGCCGCCCCCGCGCCGGAGGGCGCGCTGGTGGCCGTGGCCATGCACCGCACCGAGGAGCGCTGGGCCAGGGTGCCCGCCGACCGCCGAGGTCCGTGGGACGTGCCCAACGGCTGGCGGGTCGGAGGCCGCGCCGAGGTGTGGACGCGGCTGGACACCGGGCCGGGGACCGATCCGGTCACGGTCGGACTCAAGGGGACGCCCGACGACGCCGAGGTGACCATCACCGACGCGACGATCGGCTCCGCCGAGGAGCCTACGGTCTCGTCGCGCCACCGGGCGCGGGTCGCCCGGGACGGGGCCTCGCTCCGGCTCACCGTCGACAGCACCCAGCAGCGCTGGACGATCGTGCGGTCCACGGATCCCAAGAGCCCCGACACGTACTGGGTGGCGGGCGACGGCGGGACCTGGGACCTGCGCCTGCTGCCGCTCATCGACTCCCGGATCCACGACGCCGGCGCCGCCGACGGTCAGATCCTCAGCCCCATGCCGGGTTCGGTGATCGCCTGCTTCGTGGAGGACGGGGCCGAGGTCACCGCCGGCCAGAACATCCTGGCCGTCGAGGCCATGAAGATGGAGCACTCGCTCACCGCGCCGATCGACGGCGTGGCCCGCGTCCACGTCCGCCAAGGCGAGCAGGTGCCCGCCGATCATCTGCTCGCGACCGTCGAGCCCCACCCCTCCACCGAGGAATCCGAAGGAGAATCCGATGCCTGAGTTGGAAGAGCACTACGCAGATCTCAAGTCGACGGTCGCCGACTTCGCCGACAAGGTGGTCGCCCCGGCCTCGGCGGAACACGACCGCGATCACACCTTCCCCTACGAGGTCGTGGCCCAGATGGGTCAGATGGGCCTGTTCGGTCTGCCCTTCCCGGAGGAGTACGGCGGCATGGGCGGCGACTACTTCGCCCTCTCGCTGGCACTCGAGGAGCTCGGTCGTGTCGACCAGTCCACCGCGATGACCCTCGAGGCCGGTGTCGGCCTGGGTGCGATGCCGATCTTCCACTTCGGAAACGAAGAGCAGAAGCAGAAGTGGCTACCGGACCTGGCCGCGGGACGCAAGCTCGCGGGCTTCGGGCTCACCGAGCCCGGTGCCGGCTCGGATGCCGGTGCCACCAAGACCACCGCCAAGCGGGACGGCGACCAATGGGTGATCAACGGCAACAAGCAGTTCATCACCAACTCGGGCACCGAGATCACCTCGCTGGTCACCGTCACCGCCGTCACGGGGACGCGCGAGAACGGCAAGAAGGCCATCTCGACGATCATCGTCCCGTCCGAGACTCCCGGCTTCATTGCCGAGCCGGCGTACGACAAGGTCGGCTGGAACTCGTCCGACACCCACCCGCTGACCTTCGCCGACGCTCGGGTGCCGGTGGAGAACCTGCTGGGCGAGGAGGGGCGCGGCTACGCGAACTTCCTGTCGATCCTCGACGAGGGCCGGATCGCCATCGCCGCCGTGGCCACGGGTGCCGCGCAGGGCTGCGTGGACGAGTCGGTCAAGTACGCGCGCGAGCGCGAATCCATGGGCCAGAAGATCGGCTCGTTCCAGTCGATCGCGTTCAAGATCGCCCGTATGGAGGCCCGCGCCCACACCGCGCGCTGTGCCTACTACGAGGCCGCGCGGCTCATGTTGGCCGGCAAGCCGTTCAAGAAGGAGGCCGCGATCGCCAAGATGGTCGCCTCCGAGGCCGCGATGGACAACGCCCGCGACGCCACGCAGGTCCACGGCGGCTACGGCTTCATGAACGAGTACCCGGTCGCCCGCCACTACCGCGACTCGAAGATCCTCGAGATCGGTGAGGGCACCACCGAGGTACAGCTCATGCTCATCGCGCGCGGACTGGGGCTGTAATCATGTCGGACAACACTGCGCAGCAGCGCAAGGAGGTCGTCCAGCGCGGCCTGTGGTTCGAGGAGTACGAGGTGGGCACCGCCTACCTCCACCGGCCCGGCCGGACGATGACCGAGGCGGACAACGTCCTGTTCACCACGCTCACCATGAACACGCAGGCCCTGCACCTGGACGCGGCGTGGTCGGCCGAGCAGCCGGGCTTCGGCGGCGAGCGTCTCATGAACTCGATGCACACCCTGTCCACGCTGGTCGGCCTGTCGGTCGCCCAGCTGACCCAGGGCACGATCGTGGCGAATCTCGGATTCTCCGAGGTCAACTTCCCCAAGCCGGTCCTACACGGGGACACGCTGTACGCGGAGACCATCTGCACCGACAAGCGCGAGTCGAGGTCGCGGCCGGGCGAGGGCATCGTCACCCTCGAGCACATCGGTCGCAACCAGCACGGCGACATCGTCGCCAAGGCTGTTCGCAAGACGCTGGTCCGCAAGCGCCCCACCGGGGAGGGATCGGCATGAGCGGCGCGCCCGCATGGATCCCGCCCGGCCCGGCGGTGTTGTTCTGCCCGGCGGACCGCCCGGAGCGGTACGCCAAGGCCGCCGAGCGGGCGGACGTGGTGACCGTGGACCTCGAGGACGCCGTCGCGCCGGCGAACCGGGCCGCCGCGCGTGATGCGCTGCGGTCCTCGGACCTGGATCCCGACCGCACGATCGTGCGCGTCAATCCGGTCGACACCTCCGACCACGCTGCGGACCTGGAGGCCTTCACCGCCACCGGCTACCGGTGCGTGATGCTCGCGAAGGCCGAGTCCGCAGCGCAGGTCACCGACCTGTACTCGGCGACCGGCGCCGCGGTGTTGGCGCTGGTGGAGACCCCGCTCGGCGTGGTCCGCGCGGAGGAGATCGCCTCTGCGCCGGGCTGCGCCGGGTTGATGTGGGGAGCCGAGGATCTGCTCGCCGCGATGGGCGGGTCGACCAGCCGGTTCTCCGTCGCCGAGGAGGGCGGGCCGCGGGTGGCGGGGGAGTACCGTGACGTCCCCCGCCACGCCCGCGCCCGGGTCGCGCTCGCCGCGGCCGCGTTCGGGCGGTGGGCGGTGGACTCGGTCCACCTCGACATCGCCGACGTCGAAGGTCAGCGTGCCGAGGCGCTCGACGCCGTCGCCCAGGGATATGTGGGCACGGCGTGCATCCATCCGTCCCAGGTGGCGGTGGTGCGCGAGGCCTACGCGCCCGACGACGACGAGGTGGCCTGGGCCCGCAAGGTCCTCGCCGCTGCGGAACACAACCAGGGCGTGTTCCAGCTGGACGGTCGCATGGTCGACGGTCCGGTCTTCCGCCAGGCCGAGGCGACGATGCGTCGCGCGGCCGCCGCCACCGAAGTGACAACCCCCCGGGCCTGATCCGGCCCCGCCCCCGAGGAGCACCGAGATGACCACCTCAAGTCTCGATTCCACCCCACTCGATCCCGCGGTGTCCCACACGCGCGGGGAGACAGACATCCCCCTGCTCACGCAGACGATCCCCGACAATCTCGCGGCCACGGTCGAGCGGTTCGGGGATCGGGACGCCCTGGTCGACGTGCAGGCCGGTCGCCGGTGGACCTATGCCGAGTTCCTCGCCGACGTGCGCCGGCTGGCGTCCGGTCTGCACCGACTGGGGATCCGGGTGGGCGACCGCGTGGGTATCTGGTCGCCCAACCGCTGGGAGTGGGTGATGATCCAGTACGCCACCGCCGAGCTCGGCGCCGTGCTGGTCAACATCAACCCGTCCTACCGGGTCCACGAACTGGAGTTCGTGCTGAAGCAGGCGGCGCTCAAGGCCGTTGTCGCGGCGCCCCAGTTCAAGGACTCCGACTACACGGGCATGCTGGCCCAGGTGCAGCCGAACTGCCCGGACCTGGAGTTCGTCGTCCTCTTCGGTGACGAGGAGTGGGAGTCCATGATGTCCGGGCCGACCCACGCCGAGGAGCTGGCGGAGATCCGGGCGGGGTTGTCGTCGTCGGACCCGATCAACATCCAGTACACCTCGGGCACCACGGGCTTTCCCAAGGGCGCGACGCTCTCGCACTCGAACATCCTCAACAACGGGTTCTTCGTGGGCGAGCTGGTCAACTACTCGGAGGTCGACCGGGTGTGCATCCCGGTGCCCTTCTACCACTGCTTCGGCATGGTGATGGGCAACCTGGCGTGCACCACGCACGGCTCCGCCATGGTGATCCCCGGCCCGGCATTCGACCCGGTCGCGTCGCTGCGCGCGGTGGTGGAGGAGAAGTGCACCAGCCTCTACGGGGTGCCCACGATGTTCATCGCCGAGCTCGCACTGAAGGACTTCGACTCCTACGACCTGTCGACGTTGCGCACCGGGATCATGGCGGGCTCGCCGTGCCCCGAGTCGACCATGCGTCAGGTGATCGAGAAGATGCACATGGAGGAGGTGTCGATCTGCTACGGCATGACCGAGACCTCGCCGGTCTCGACGCAGACCCGGTCCGACGACTCGCTCGACCGCCGCGTCTCCACCGTGGGTCGGGTCGGCCCGCACCTGGAGATCAAGATCATCGATCCGGGCACCGGCGAGACCCTCCCGCGCGGCGAGGCCGGCGAGTTCTGCACCAAGGGCTACAGCGTCATGCTGGGCTACTGGGACCAGCCGGACAAGACCGCCGAGGCGATCGACGAGGCCGGATGGATGCGCACCGGTGACATCGGGGAGATGGACGACGACGGGTACGTCAGGATCACCGGCCGGATCAAGGACATGGTCATCCGCGGCGGCGAGAACATCTACCCGCGCGAGGTGGAGGAGTTCCTCTACACCCACCCGGCCATCCTCGACGCCCAGGTGATCGGCGTTCCCGACCCCAAGTACGGCGAGGAGCTCATGGCGTGGGTCCGGCTCAAGCCGGGTCGGGACGATCTGACCGCCGACGAGGTCCGTGAGTTCGCCACCGGCAAGCTCGCCCGCCACAAGATCCCGAAGTTCGTCCACGTCGTGGACGAGTTCCCCATGACGGTCACCGGCAAGGTCCGCAAGGTCGACATGCGTGAGACCGCGATCGAGATCCTCGGGCTGGCCTGACAGGCCCGCAACCGTTCTTGACACCCCTGAGCAAGGAGTGAGTGTATGTCCAGCAAGATCATGACCGCGGCGGAGGCCGTCGCGGATATCCCGGCCGGGGCGTCGATCGCCGCGGG
>NZ_JAIFXZ010000021.1 GCF_021033825.1 Dietzia aurantiaca | reverse complement strand
TCCTCGCAGCAGGAGGACTCTGGAACCGCAGACAACGAACCCGCCGACATCGTCGTCAACATCGCCACCCCCGCCGCACACTAGTAGAACGTATGTACGACCTTACCCGCCGTTCCGCTATCGCGCAAGTGTTCGAATCCGATCGGGCACTGTGTCGGGGGATCGCGCTACACTCGCCAGATGACACTGCCCCCCGCGTCCCCCGTCGACCGCGCCTTCGACGTGCTGCGCGCGACGGCCGCAGGCAGCGGCGGCCTGACGCTGAGCGAACTCGCGCGCGCCACGGGATTGGCCAAGTCCACGACACTGCGGCTCCTCGCCGCGCTCGAGCGCAACGGCGCGGTCACGCGGATCGGCCAGCACTACCGGCTGGGTCCGCTGATCCACGAGCTGGATCCGATCCCGGTGTCGCCGGAGTACGAGCGAATCCGCCGGGTCCTCACGCCCTTTCTCGCGCACCTCTTCGAGGCCACGCGCGCGACCGTCCACCTGGCGACACTGCACCGCGACGAGGTGGTCTACCTCAACAAGCTGCACGGGCCGCGGCCGATCCCGTCGCCGTCACGGATCGGAGGCGGGCTGCCCGCGTACTGCACGGGGGTCGGCAAGGCGATGCTGGCGTTCGACGACGAGGCCGCCGCGCGGGTGGCCCGGGAGCCGATGGTGGCGTGGACCGACACCACCGTCACCTCGGCGGACGCGCTGGCGGTCGAGCTCGCCGAGATCCGTCGCAGGAGGAGGTCGCTGGACCACGCCGAGCTCACGCCCGGCCTGTACTGCGTGGCCGCCCCGATTTTTGACGACGACGCCGCCGCCGTCGACTCCGGGCCGGCCACCGGTGGCACCCGGGCGGTTGCGGCGTTGTCGGCCAGCGCGGCGGACGAGAGCGCGCTTGCCCGATTGGAGCCGCTGGTCACCCGGGTGGCCGTGGCGGCCGGGCGTGCGCTGGCCGCAGACCGCTAGCGGAACTCCATCGAGACCGAGCCCAGCCCGGCGAAGTCGGCGCGGAAGGCGTCGCCCGGGGTCGCGTCAATGGCGCGGATGGCGGTGCCCGGCAGGATCACGTCGCCCTTGCGCAGGCGCACGCCGAACTTGGCGACGGTCGAGGCCAGCCAACCGACCGAGTTGAGCGGGTTGCCCAGCACCGCATCGGAGCGACCGGAGGCGAGGAACTCGCCGTTCTTGTAGAGGGTGGCCTCGATGTCCGCCACATCGATGTCGGCCAGGCGCACGCGGCCGGAGCCCACCACGTAGCCGCACGAGGAGGCGTTGTCGGCGATCGTGTCGCCGAGCGTGATCTTCCAGTCCTTGATCCGCGAGTCGATCAGTTCGATGGACGGCACGACCCACTCGATCGCGGCGGCGGCCTCCTCCTGGGAGCAACCCTCCGGCGGGATGTCGGCGCCGAGGATGAAGCCCACCTCGACCTCGACGCGGGGGAAGCAGAACCTCGCCGCCTCGATCGGCGCGCCCTCGGGGTACTCCATGGTGTCGAGGAGATGGCCGTAGTCGGGCTCGTCGACGCCCATCATCTCCTGCATGGCCTTGGAGGCCAGGCCCACCTTGTGGCCCGTGACCACAGCGCCCGCGTCCAGCTTGCGCCGGATGTTGATGAGCTGGATCTCGAACGCGTCGTCCGGGGTCAGGTCCGGGTGGTCGTCGGTGAGCGGGGCGATCGGGGTCACGCCGGCCTCGGCGTCCCAGAGTCGCTGCGCGAGAGTGGCACGGGTCTCCTCATTGAGCATGAGGGGGATGCTACCTGGGGCGTCTGGCGCGATTGCCATCAGTTCTATAACGTGTTCTACATGGCAGACCAGGAATTCGACGTCGTCGTCGTCGGCAGCGGTGGAGCAGGCATGACGGCCGCCCTCGCGGCAGCAAAGAAGGGCCTCAGCGTGGTCCTCGTTGAGAAGGCCCCACACTACGGAGGCTCCACGGCCCGCTCCGGCGGCGGCGTGTGGATCCCGGGCAACTCCGTGCTCCAGCGCGACGGTGTGCTGGACACCCCGGAGGCCGCCAGGACCTACCTGCGGTCCATCATCGGCGACGTCGTGGAACCCGAGCGCATCGACACCTACATCGACCGCGGCCCCGAGGTGCTCGACTTCATCCTCGCCAACAGTCCGCTGCAGCTCGAGTGGGTCAAGGACTACTCCGACTACTACCCCGAGGCCCCCGGAGGCCGCCTCGGCGGCCGCTCGGTCGAGCCCCGCCCCTTCGACCTGAACCAGCTCGGCCCCGAGGCCGACAAGCTGGAGCCGGGCTACGCCAAGGCCCCGGCCAACATGGTCGTGATGCAGTCCGACTACCGCTGGCTCAACCTCCTCCAGCGCCCGCACACCAAGGGCATCCGGCGCTCGATCCGCGTCGCCGCCCGCATGTTCCTGGCCAAGGCCCGCAAGCAGAACTCGGTGGGCATGGGCCGCGCGCTCATCGCCGCCATGCGCAAGGGCCTGCTCGACGCCGGCGTGCCGGTGTGGCTCGAAACGCCGATGACCGGCCTGGTCACCGAGGGTTCGGGGCAGGACGAGCGCGTCGTCGGCATCACCGTCACCCGCAACGGCGAGGAGGTCACCCTCCGTGCCCGCCGCGGCGTGGTCATGGGCTCGGGCGGCTTCGAGCACAACCAGGAGATGCGCGACAAGTACCAGCGTCAGCCCATCCCCACTTCGTGGTCGGTCGGCGCCGCGGCCAACACCGGCGAGGGCATCGAGTACATGGAGAAGGCCGGCGCCGCACTGTCCTTCATGGAGGACGCCTGGTGGGGTCCGACGATCCTCATGCCGCGTGGCCCGTGGTTCGCCCTGGCCGAGCGGTCGCTGCCCTGCTCCTTCATGGTCAACTCCCGCGGCGAACGGTTCATGAACGAGTCGCTGCCGTACGTGGAGGCCGGCCACAAGATGTACGGCGGTGAGTTCGGCCAGGCTCCCGAGGGGCAGAAGGATGCCCCGGGTGAGAACGTCCCGGCCTGGATCGTCTTCGACCAGGAGTACAAGAACCGCTACCTCTTCGCCGGCCTGCAGGCCAAGCAGCCGCTACCCAAGAAGTGGCTCGCGACCGAGAACTTCCACAAGGCGGACACCCTCGCCGAGCTCGCCGAGCTCATCGACGTGCCCGCCGAGGCACTGCAGAAGACCGCCGACCGGTTCAACGGCTTCGCCGCCAACGGCCGCGACGAGGATTTCAACCGCGGCGCCTCCGGGTACGACCACTACTACGGCGACCCCACGAACAAGCCCAACCCGAGCCTCGGCCCGGTCGCCAAGGCTCCGTTCTACGCGGTCAAGATGGTCCCGGGTGACCTCGGCACCAAGGGCGGCGCGAACACCGACGTCCACGGCCGTGTCCTGCGCGAGGACGGCTCCGTGATCGAGGGCCTCTACGCCGCCGGTAACGCCTCGTCGCCGGTCATGGGCCACACCTACGCCGGCCCGGGCGCCACCATCGGACCTGCGCTGGTGTTCGGCTACCTCGCGATCGAGAACATGCTCGCCACCGCCCCGACCACCGAGAAAACCGGAGTCTGAAAAGTGCCGATCGATCTGAACACCGCCCTCGGGGCGGAGCTGCCCTCGCAGGAGTTCTCCTGGACCGCCTCCGACGTGGCGCTCTACGCGCTGGGGGTGGGCGCCGCGGGCGACCCGATGGACACCACCGGGCTGGAGTACATCCACGACACCGCGCCGAAGGTGCTGCCGTCGTTCGCGACCGTCGCGGCCACGATGAACGTGACCGAGGCGCCGCGGGTGTCGTTCCCCGGCGTGGAGATCGACCTGGCCAAGGTCGTGCACGGCAGCCAGTCCGTGCGCCTGCACCGTCCGATCCCGGCCGACGGGACCGCGACGACGACGACGAAGATCGCCGAGATCCAGGACAAGGGCTCGGCCGCGGTGATCATCCAGGAGTCCGAGACGGTCTCCGCCGACGGTGAGAAGTTGTGGACCGCCCGGTCCGGCATCTTCGCCCGTGGCGAGGGCGGCTTCGGCGGCGAGCGGGGCACCTCCGAGAAGGTGGAGTACCCCGAGCGCGAGGCCGACCACACCATCGAGGTCGCGACCCTGCCGCAGCAGGCCCTGATCTACCGCCTGTGTGGCGACCGCAACCCGCTGCACTCCGACCCGGCCTTCGCCGAGGCGGCGGGCTTCCCGCGCCCGATCCTGCACGGCCTGTGCTCGTACGGCCTGGTGCTGCGCGCGGTCGTCGACGAGGTGCTGGGCGGCGACGTCGAGAAGGTCCGCGGCTACGGCGTGACCTTCGGCGGCATCTTCTTCCCCGGCGAGACCATGCGCATCCGCGTGTGGAAGGAGGGCACGCAGCTGCTCGTGGCGGCCACTGTGGTCGAGCGCGAGGACGCCCCCGTCCTCAAGAACGTGGTGGTCGACCTCGCCTGATCGCTGATCCGATCGGGCCGTTCGGCTCACCTGCACACCCCGCGGCCCCGTGCCGCGGGGTGTGGTCATTTCACGGGAACCGACCGGGGCGGGGAGCGGATGCCGGCATGGGTCCCGCGCTGCTCAGCAGAGGGCGCGGAACTGCTCCACGAGCTTGATGCGGCCCGGCGCGTCCATGGCCATCGGGACGACGGTGAGCGTGGTGGCGCCGGCCTCGCGGAACGCCTCGACCCGCTCGGCGACGTAGGAGGCGGGCCCGATCAGCGAGACGGACCGCACGAGCTCGTCCGGTACCGCCGCCGCGGCCTCGTCCTTCTTGCCGTCCAGGTACAGATCCTGGATCTCTTCGGCCTCGGCCTCGTAGCCGTAGCGGCAGGCGAGCTCGTTGTAGAAGTTCTTGCCGCGCGCACCCATGCCGCCGATGTACAGCGCGAGGTGCGGGCGCACGAAGTCCAGATAGCCCGGGACCTCGCTCTCGTCGCAGATCGCCAGCGGCGGGCCGGCGTACACCTCCAGCTCACCGAGGGACGGATCACGCTTGGCGCGCCCCTTGGCCAGCGGGTCGGCCCACGCCAGGTGCGCCTTCTCGGGGTGGAAGAACAGCGGCTGCCAGCCGTCGGCGATCTCGGCGGCCAACTCCACGTTCCTGGGCCCGAGCGCGGCCAGCACGATGGGGATTTTCTCGCGCACCGGGTGGTTGATGAGCTTGAGCGGCTTGCCCAGCCCGGTCCCCTGGTCGGCGGGCAGCGGGATCTGGTACTTGGCGCCGTCGTGGACGACCTTCTCGCGCCGCCACACCTGGCGGCAGATCTCGATGATCTCGCGGGTGCGGGCCAGCGGCGCGTCGTACTTCACGCCGTGGAAACCCTCGACGACCTGCGGGCCCGAGGCACCCAGTCCGAGCGTGAAGCGGCCCTCGGACACGAAGTCCAGACCGGCGGCGGTCATGGCGGTGAGCGTGGGCGTACGGGTGTAGATCTGCAGGATCCCGGACGCGAGTTCCATGGTGGACGTGCGGGCCGCGAGGTAGCCGAGCTGGCTCACGGCGTCGAACGAATAGGCCTCCGGGACGAAGGCGATGTCCAGTCCGGCCCGCTCGAGGTCCGCGGCCTCCGCCGCGGTCTCGGCGAACCCGCCGCTGTAGTTCAGGGCCATTCCGATGCGCATGCGCGCGACATTACCGGGGCGCCGGGGCCCTCCCCGCGTGGACCGCCGACTTCGCCCGCTCGTCCGGCCCCAGCGGGCCCCTGATCACCGCGTCGACCGGCCCGCCGACGCGGACGAACACCCCCACCCGCCTGCGCAGTGGCGTGTCGGCGCGCTCATACCCGACGAACCGGAACCCCGCCCCCGCGGCCACCTCGAGGACGGTGTGCTCGGGCAGATCGACATCCGCGGTGGGGACGACGACGACATCACCACCGAAACCGCGCCCGAACATGCGGGCCAGTCGCAGGCGGCGCGTCCTCTCATCCCCTCTGCGGCGAAGCTTCCCGCGCGCCGTAACCACCGCGATCGCCAGGAGCCACAAGGCCGGCGGCAGGAGCGCCAGCGCGACGAGGAGCCACCCCACGCTCATCCGGCACTCCCCTCCGCCGGCCGGGCGAACCGCATCGGTTCGATCCACGGCCCGCGCTGCGCGAGCGCTGCCGCACCACCGGCGGGCTCCAGCCCCCTGCTTCGGGCGGCCGCATAGATCACGGTCCGGGGCAGCCGCACCTGCGACGGGTGGACGGTCACCTCGGCGGCGGCGTTGTCGTCGTCGCCCTCCAACAGCGCCGCGAGCACACGGGCGCGACGGCCGTGCCGGCCACGATACGACCGCACCAGGCCGCGGATCCGCGGCGTCGGATCGAATCTGCGCATGCCACCGATGGTACGGGGCACGTGCGAAGGCCGGGCCCGCCCTGGTGGCGGACCCGGCCTTCGCAGTGGGCCAGTAATGCTTACCGGTCCGTCAGGACACCTGGTCCTTGGCCCACTTGTAGTCGGCCTTGCCGGCGGGTGAACGACGGATCTCGGGAACGTCGACGATCGTCTTGGGCACCTTGTAGTTGGCCAGCGACTCACGCAGGAACGTGGTCAGCTCCTCGCTCGTGGCCGACTGGCCCTCGCGGAAGGACACCACCGCGGCGACCTTCTGGCCAAACCGCTCGTCGGGGGCACCGGCGACCAGCGCGTCGTGGACGGCGGGGTGGGCCTTGATCGCCTGCTCGACCTCCTCCGGGAAGACCTTCTCGCCGCCGGTGTTGATGCAGCCCGAGCCGCGACCGAGGAAGACGATGGTGCCGTCCTCGCGGATCTGGCCCATGTCACCCAGCACCGAGACACGCCGTCCGCCGACCTCGGGGAAGGTCTTGGCGGTCTTCTCCGGGTCGTTCCAGTAGCCCACCGGAACGTGGCCGCGGCGCACGATGTACCCGATCTCGTCCGAGCCCGGGTTGATCGGCTGGTTGGACTCGTTGATCAGGCCGATGCGCGCGCTCGACGGCAGGGTGAGTTCTGCCTTGTCGGTGATGGCCAACTCGCCGTCGTTGCCCGACTCCGAAGCGCCGAAGTTGTCGCGCGTCATGATGTTCGGCAGGACCTCGAGGAGGCGGTCACGCGTGGCCTTGGACCAGATGCCGCCGCCGGAGGCGACCATGAACAGCGAGCTGAAGTCCAGCTTGTCCTTGTTGGCCACGATCGCGTCGGTGATCGGCACGGCCATGCCGTCGCCCACGAACACCAGCATCTGGCCCTGGCGCTCGGCGACCGTCTCGACGATGGCCTGCGGGTCGAAGTCGCGGAACATCAGCAGGTGTCCGCCGAGGTTGACAAAGGTCAGCAGGGTGAACAGGCCGGCGCCGTGCATGAGCGGCGCGGAGACGACCACGCGGAAACCGCCGTCCGGGTTGATGTGCTCGGCAACCTCGGCCGGGCTGTGTCGCTTGTCGCCGTACGGGTTACCGCCGGACAGGCAGGCGTAGTAGTAGTCCGAGTGGTTCCACTGCACGCCCTTGGGGAAACCGGTGGTACCGCCGGTGTAGACGATCCACTTGTCGTCCCCTCGCGCAGGCTCGAAGTCCCGCGCGGTGGACTGAGTGGCCATCTCGGCGTCCAGGTCGACGACCGCGATGCCGTTCTCGGCGCACGCGGTGGCCAGGACCTCGGGCACGCCACCCACGGAGAAGATCGTCTTGACGGTCTCGAGCTTGGGCGCCGCGGCCGCCATCGTCTCGGCGAACTCGGCGTCCACCAGGACACCGGTCGACTGCGAGTCGTTGAACAGGTAGACCAGCTCGGCCGGGGTGTAGCGATAGTTGACGTTGATGCCGGCGACCCGGATCTTCATGGTCGCGATGATCGCGGCCATGTGCGGCGTGCTGTTCTTCATGTACAGCGCGACATGATTGCCCGGCTCGACACCGTGGGCCCGGAGCACATGCCCCATCTGGTTGGCCAGATCATCGATCTGCCGGTACGTGAAGTCCTCGCCGTCCATGGTGAGGAGCAGGTTGTCGGGAATCTTGTCGACGATTGCCTCGAACACCAAGGCCTGGTTCATCTCGGGATTGGTCCCGGCGAGGGGGTCGGACGTGTGATCGGCTACTGCGTCGGTCATCGCGGGAATAATTCCTTCTAGCTGAGGGCAGATGTGGCTACTGTCACATTGTGACCTGAACTTGTTCTCGTGTCCAGACCGGCCCGTGGCCTGCGCTATCCCCAGAGAACGAGAACGAGTTCTAGCTGGGATTTATGGTAGCAGCGGCGATTCGACACCCGTCACCTCACTCCGACATCTACATTGCGCACATGACTGGATCGCGGCCCCGGCGGACGGGCGCGCCGTACGACGGTGGACTCCGACTGCCCCGGGCGACAGGGTCCGGGGACGTCCCGGCGGACGGTCAGCGGTCCGCCGACGTCGAAGCGGAGCGGCCCTCCCAGCGCGCGCCGCTCCTGGCCGGCCCCGGCGTGCAGGGCACCCTGCGCGCCCGCGGTCTGGCCGGGGGCCTGCGGATGTTCGTCCGTCCCGCGCTGGATCGAATGCCGCCCACCGAGGCGTCGCTCAACCGGCTCCGTGCCCTCACCTCGGGAGCGGGCCGCGCGGCCGCCCTGGAAACCACCGCCGACTGGTCCTCGGACGGGCCCGTGCCGGGGCTGTGGGTCGGTCGGAAGCGGTTCTTCGACTCGGACAAGGTGATCTACCACGTCCACGGCGGCGGGTTCACGTTCGGTTCGCCCTGGTCGCACAAGGCCCTGGCCTCGCGGATGGCCGCCGAGACCGGTACACCGGTGTTCCTGCCCGACTACCGCCTGGCCCCCGAGCATCCGCATCCGGCCGCGACCGAGGACACGATCGCCGGCTTCCAGTGGCTGCTCGACATGGGATTTCCCGCCGAGAACATCGTGGTGGCCGGCGACTCGGCGGGCGGCAACCTCGCGCTGCAACTGGTCGCCCACCTGGAGAAGACGGGCGAGGCGATGCCCGCTGGCGTCGTCCTCATGTCCCCCTGGGTCGACCTGGATTTCTCCGACATGTCCGCCCGCGACAGGGCGAAGAAGGACCCGTTCCTGGCCCTGGGGATGGCTGAACTGTGCCGCGCCCGGTACGCGCCGGACACCGACGCCGACGACCCCGCGATCTCGCCGATCAACTACCGCCCCTCCCCCGACTGGCCACCCTTCCTCATCCAGTGCGGGGGCGCGGAGAACTTCGCGGGCGGGATCGCGAGGCTGGCCGAGAAGTTCGCCGAGCACGGCGTGACTCACGAGTTCCAGCTCTGGCCGCACCAGTTCCACGTGTTCCAGGCGTTCCACCCGCTGGTCCCCGAGGCCAGGGCCGCGGTCCGCGACATCGGCTCGTTCGTGCGCGGCTGCCTGCGCGGCTAGGGTCGCCGACGCGCACCCGTCACCGCACCACCGGACGATGAGAGGCCCCGGGCACCACTCCGCACACGCCGGTCTCCGCCCACCTCCATCAACGACAAGAGCGTTTCGCACACCCCCTTCTCGGTAAACGTGTGCGAAACACTCTTGACGACGTGGAGGGACGGGAGCCGAGCGGATCGGGGCAGTGCGGAGCCCGGCCGGCTCAGACGGTGAGGACGAGCCCCGAGGTGGGGACACCGGTGCCGGCGGTGACGACGAGCTTCTCCGCTCCCGCGACCTGGTTCACCGAATCGCCCCGCAGCTGGCGCACGCCCTCGGCGATGCCGTTCATACCGTGGATGTACGCCTCGCCCAGCTGGCCGCCGTGCGTGTTCAGCGGCAGGCGGCCGCCCACCTCGAGGGCGCCCGGCTCCCGGACGAAGTCCTTTGCCTCGCCGCGACCACAGAAGCCCAGTTCCTCGAGCTGCATGAGGACGTACGGGGTGAAGTGGTCGTAGAGCACGGCCATGTCCATGTCGTCAGGGCGCAGCCCGGACTGGTTCCACAGCTGGTCGCCCACGATCCCCATCTCGGGCAGACCCGCGAGCTCGGGACGGTAGTACGAGGTCATGATGTACTGGTCCGGTCCTGAGCCCGACGCCGCGGCCGCGATCGAGACCGGCTTGTGCGGCAGGTCCTTCGCGCGCTCGGGCGTGGTCACCACGATCGCCTGCCCGCCGTCCGACTCCTGGCAGCAGTCCAGCAGGTGCAGCGGCTCGGCGATGTAGCGCGAATTCTGGTGGTCCTCCAACGTGATCGGCTTGTCGTAGAAGAACGCGGCCGGGTTCACGGCGGCGTGCTTGCGGTCGACCACGGCCACCCGGCCGAGGTCCTCGCTGGTGGCGCCGTACTCGTGCATGTAGCGCTGCGCGACCATGGCGACGAACCCGGCCGGCGTGGACAGCCCGTGCGGGTAGGAGAACGCGTTGTCGGTGCCGGAGGAGTTGACCTGCTGCACCAGCGCCGAGTTGACCTGCCCGAACCGCATGCCCGAGCGCTCGTTGAAGGCGCGGTAGCAGACCACCACCTCGGCGACACCCGTCGCGACGGCCATCGCGGCCTGCTGGACGGTCGCGCACGCCGCTCCACCGCCGTAGTGGATCCGCGAGAAGAAGTTCAGGTGGCCGATGCCGGCCGCGCGGGCCACGGCGATCTCGGTGTTGGTGTCCATGGTGAAGGACACCAGGCCGTCGACGTCAGACGGCTGCAGTCCCGCGTCCGCCACGGCGGCCTGCACCGCCTCGGCCGCCAGTCGGAGCTCGGAGCGGCCGGAGTCCTTGGAGAAGTCGGTGGCGCCGATCCCGACGATCGCCGCCCGGTTGGCGAGTGACTCAGAAGCCAGCGTGCTCACTGCGGGTCTCCGTTCATGTAGAGGGTCGCGGTCGAGGTGACGTGCGCGCCCAGCGAGTCGTTGCCGACGATCTTCAGGGTGACCAGGCCGTCGGGCGCGATCTCCGTGACCTCACCGGTCAGGGTCAGCGTGTCGTAGGCGTACCAGGGCACACCGAGACGCAACTTGATGGAGGTGATCCGCGCCTGCTGTCCGGCCCAGTCGGTGACGTACCGCTGGACGAGGCCGGTGTCGGTGAGGATGTTGACGAAGATGTCCTTCGAGCCCTTCTGGTGGGCCAGGTCCCGGTCGTGGTGGACATCCTGGAAGTCGCGCGTCGCCAGGGCCGAGGCCACGATGAACGTCGGCGTCCCCTCGATGGCCAGCTCGGGCAGGGTGTCCCCCACTCGCGCGGCGGGCGGCTCGGCGGGGCAGACCGCGCCGGTCACTGCACTGTTCTCGCTCACTTGGCGCCACCTTCCGTGACTGCAGGCATCTGACGATCCACCGGCGGCGCACCGGCCGGCCGCCACGCGTACAGCGTCCACGGCTCGGTGCCGAACGCCGCGTCCTCGCTGGAATCCCCGGGCATGTCGAGGAACTCCACCTCGACGTCCATGCCGATCTCCACCTCGGCCGGGTCGACGTCGCGCAGCTCGCCGAGCATTCGCACGCCCTCCTCCAGCTCCACCAACGCGATCACGAACGGGAACCGGGTGCGCCCCGGCACGCGCGGGGCGTGGTGGTTGACGAAGCTGAACACCGTGCCGCGGCCGGAGGAGACCACGTAGTCGGTCTGCTCGGACTTGTCCTTCCACAGCGCCGGCACGGGCGGGTGCTGCAGCGAGCCGTCCTCGCGCTTCTGGATGCGCAGCTCGTGGGCGGCGACGCCGTCCCAGAAGAAGCGGGTGTCCTGCGAGACCGACGGGCGCAGGACTTTGCCCACCACCAGGTCGTCCGTGGCCGAGCCCGAGCTCGCGACGATCTGATCGGCGGCGGGTCCGGCGGCGGCCGGCTCAGCCTTGACCGGCGGCCGGAACTTGAGGATCCGGAAGTCCATCTCGGCCACGACCTCGTCGCCGACCCGCCAGTAGTTGCGGGTGGTGAAGAACCAGCCCTCGCCCAGGCCTGTCTTCTTGGGGCCCACCACGTCGGTCAGGACCGAGGAGATGGTCACCTCCTCGCCGGGGCGGGTGTAGCGGTGATAGGTGGAGTCGCAGTTGGTGGCCACGACGGAGGTGAAGCCCTCGCCGTCGAGCAGATCGGTCATGTTGCCGAGCGGGTCGTCGGACTCGCGGGTCTTCCCGAGACCGCGCATGGTCCAGACCTGCGCCATCGCGGGCGGGGCGACGAGTCCGCCGTGGCCGGCCGCGACGGCCGCCTCCTCGGACTCGTAGATCGGGTTGGCGTCGCCGATCGCCTCGGTCCAGTTGCGGATCATCGGGGTGTTGATGGGATCGCGGCCCGCGCGCGGGGCGCTGCCGCCGGCGGCCCGGATCTCCTCGGATGCGGCGAGGATCCGGCCGGCCTGGGCGTCGGTAGCCGTGTCGTCACTCATGGGTGCCTTTCGTACGGGTCGGATCAGCGGGCGGTGCGGGGCATGCCGAGGCCGCCCATGCAGGTCAGCTCGCGCATGACCTCGTTGACGCCGCCGCCGAACGTGATCACGACGTTGCGCTTGTTCATCATGTCGAACCAGCGCTGCAGCTTGGCCGTGCCGGCATCGGTGGGGTCGCCGAAGCGACCGAGCAGCTCCTCGGCGATGCGGCCGACGTGCTGGATCTTCTCGGTGGAGAACACCTTGGAGGCGGCGGAGTCGCCCATCGACGGGTTGTCGCCCATCGCGGAGACCTGCCAGTTGAGCAGCTCGTTGAGGCGGACGATCGCGAAGATCTCTGCCAGTCCGTCGCGGACCTCGGGTCGGTCCAGGTGGCGCACCCCGTCGGGCCCGGTGCCGCGCGCCCACTCGGCCAGCTCGTCGTAGTAGCCGCCGGGCCGCCCGGAGGGGGCGAGCATGACGCGCTCGTGGTTGAGCTGGGTGGTGAGCATCTTCCAGCCGCCGTCGACCTCGCCGACCACCATGTCGGCGGGCACGCGCACGTCGGAGTAGTAGGTGGCGTTGACGTGGTGCGCGCCGTCGCAGGTGATGATCGGCGTGAACGTAAAGCCCGGGTCGGAGGTGTCGACGATGAAGATCGTCAGACCGCGGTGGCGGGAGTCCGGGGTGCCCGTGCGGGCGGCCAGCCAGATGTAGTCGGCGTGGTGGCCGCCGGTGGTCCACATCTTCTGTCCGTTGATGATCCAGTCGCCGGTGGCCTCGTCGCGCTTGGCGGTGGTGCGCAGCGACGCGAGGTCGGTGCCGGCGTCGGGCTCGGAGTAGCCGATCGCGAAGTGGATGTCACCGGAGAGGATGCCGGGCAGGAACTTGTCCTTCTGCGCCTGGGTCCCGTAGTTCTGCAGGGTCGGGCCCACCGTCTGCAGCGTCACCGAGGGCAGCGGCACGTCGGCACGCGTGGCCTCGTTGGTGAAGATCTGCTGCTCGAGGTGGCCGAATCCCTTGCCGCCGTACTCGGCGGGCCAGCCGACACCCAGCCAGCCGTCGCGGCCCATCCGCTTGATGATCTCCTCGT
Source organism: Dietzia aurantiaca (assembly GCF_021033825.1). GTDB lineage: Bacteria > Actinomycetota > Actinomycetes > Mycobacteriales > Mycobacteriaceae > Dietzia > Dietzia aurantiaca. The sequence goes on along the minus strand of NZ_JAIFXZ010000021.1, from coordinate 39,327 downwards.
AGGTCTTGCCGTGCCGGGTGGTGCCGATGTCGGCGGCCTCGTCGGCGGAGATGAGGGTGGAGAAGTACTCGCGCAGCTCGGACTGGAGGGCGCGCTGGGCGGGGGTGAGGTCGATGAACGCCTCGCCGTCGTCGGCTACCGCGTCGTCGCTCGACGACCCGACCGACACCGCGTCGACCGGGTCGGCCGCCACGGCCTCGCCGAGCTCGGTGAGCTGCAGGCGTGGGCCGCCCACGAAGCGGGCCAGGTCCTTGACCGCCGAGGAGTACCGGAACATCGGGTAGGTGATGTCCACGCCGACGCCGCCGTGCAGGTGGTGCAGGACCTGCACCGCGCGCGGCCCCTCGGCGGCGAGCCAGTAGGCGCCGATGGTCGGGTCGGTCTCGTAGCGGTCGGACGAGCCGGTGAGTCCCGAAGAGATCCGCCACGCCACCGACTGCGCGATCACGTGCAGCGTCCGCGACGCGATGTAGACGTCGGCGAGCTCCTGCTGCACCGCCTGGAACGAGCCGAGCGGCTTACCGAACTGCTCCCGCTCCTTCAGGTAGTCCGCGGTCATGTCCAGCGCACCGGCGATGAGGCCGTCGCCGTGCGCGACGCACGCCGCGAGGATGAGCCGCCGGAACACCTCGAGAAGGGGCTCGTCGCCGCGGCCGCGGACCACGTCGTCGTCGTCGACCGGCGTGGCCTCGAACCGCATCGCGTACTCGGGCACCCCCAGGGAGCCGAGGGTGGGGGTCAGGGTGAGCCCCGGGGCGTCGGGGGCGACGACGACGACGGCCGCACCCTCGGGGGTCGACACCGGGACCAGCACGGATCGCGCCTGGGCCGCGTAACGCACCGAGGTGACGGTGCCGGTGATCGTCCCGCCGTTCAGCCGCACGGTGGGCACGGCGGGCAGCGGACGCCCGGGCTCCGCGACGGCGGCGGTGAGGATCCGGCCGTCCTCGATCCCCTCGAGCAGCCTCTTCTGCTGCGCCGGCGTGCCGAGCGCGACGATCGGCAGCACGCCGAAGCCCAGGGTCTCCAGGGCGGGGATCACCACGCCCGCGCGGCCGACCTCCTCGAGCACCACGGCCACGTCGGCGACGGTCAGGCCGTCGCCGCCCAGGTCCTCGGGGAGGCCAAGGGAGAGCAGTCCGGACTCCGCGAACGACGCCCACAGGCGCTCGTCGTAGCCCGCGTCCTCCACGCTGCGGCTGGGCAACGCGGTGAGCAGGTCCTCGGCGGGTGCTGCGGTGGTCAGGGCGCCGGCCACCGCCTCGGCGACGGCTGCCTGGGTCTCGGTACGGGTGAAGTCCACGGGGGATCAGTCCTGTTCGGGAGTGGGAGGGGAGGTGATTCAGTCGCGGGGCAGGCCGAGGATGCGCTCGCCCACCACGTTGAGGAGGACCTGCTCGGTGCCGCCGGCGATCGACAGACAGCGGACCATGAGGAACTTGCGGCCCTGCTCGGTGAACTCGACACCGCTGGTGCCGGTGAGCTCGAGGCCGAACTCGGCGATGTCCTGGCGGTGGCGCACGCCGACGATCTTGCGGACGCTCGACTCGGCGCCCGGGCCGGAGCCCGCCAGGCTCCGCAGCGCGGTGCGCAGGTCGAGCAGGCTGCCCACGACGCCGTCGGCGATGTGCTTGCCCAGCTCGTCCAGGACGAGGGCGTCGTCCGAGACGCCGGCCGCCTCGATGAGGCCGATGATCTCCTCGGCGGCGTCACCGAGCGAGGAGCCGCCCCCCATGGCCACGCGCTCGTTGGCCAGGGTGGTGCGGGCGATCTTCCAGCCGTCGTTGACCGTGCCGATCTGGAACTCGTCGGGCACGAACAGGTCCTCGAGGAAGACCTCGTTGAACAGGGCCTCGCCGGTGATCTCGCGCAGAGGTGAGGTGCGGATGCCCGCCGACTTCATGTCGACCAGGAAGTAGGTGATGCCCTTGTGCTTGGGGGCGTCCTTGTCGGTGCGGGCCAGGCACATGGCCCAGTCGGCCTCGCGGGCCAGCGACGTCCACACCTTCTGACCGTTGAGCTTCCAGCCACCGTCGACCTTCTCCGCGGTGGCGCGCAGGGCGGCCAGGTCGGAGCCGGCGCCGGGCTCGGAGAACAGCTGGCACCACTTGATCTTGCCGGCCATGGTGTCGCGGACCAGCAGGTCGGCGTGCTCGGGCGCGGCCTGCAGGATGGTGGGCACGGCCCAGCCGCCGATGTTGATGTCGTGGCGGGACACTCCCGCGGCCTCGAGCTCCTCGTCGATCATGAGCTGCTCGGCCGGGGAGGCACCCAGGCCCCACGGCTCGGACAGGTGCGGCATGAACAGGCCGGTATCGGCGAGGGCCTGCTTGCGCTCGGCGCCCTCCACCGCGGCGACCTCGGCGACCAGCGTCTTGATCTCCTCGCGCTTGGCGTCGATCCCGACGATCTCGGACAGGTCGATGTCCAGGTGGCGACGCTTGCCGGCCAGCGTGAGGTCGGCGAGCGACCGACGCCAGCGGGCGGCGCCGCCGATCGCCTGACGCAGCGCGCCGGCTCGACGCATGTAGAAGTGCGCGTCGTGCTCGAAGGTGAAGCCGATGCCGCCGAGGATCTGGATGCAGTCCTGCGAGTTGGCCACCGCGTTGTCGAACGCGAGCGCGCCGGCGACCGAGGCGGCCACGGGAAGCTCGGAGTCCGCGTCCGTGAGGTCCTCTGCGGCCACGGCGGCGTCCCAGGCCAGGGCGCGGACCTGCTCGGTGCGGCACAGCATGTCGGCGGCCAGGTGCTTGATGGACTGGAACGAGCCGATGGTGCGGCCGAACTGCTCGCGGATCTTGGCGTACTCGACGGCCGTGTTCAGCGTGTAGTCCGCGACCCCGGCGGCCTCGGCCGCGGCGAGGGTGACGAACAGCTGGTGGACGTGGGCGGTCGTGATGCCGTCGAGGATCCGGTCGGCCGGGATCGCCACGTCCTCCAGCGACACCCGCGCGATGGACGCGGAGATGTCGTACGGGGTCGACGGGGTGATGGTCACGCCCTTGGTGCCGGGCTCCAGAAGGACCCAGCGGGTGAGGCTGTCGACCACGACGGGCAGCAGCAGTCCGCCGTCGACGGTCCCGCCGTAGGCGATGCCGGCATCCCCGGTCACCGCGCCGGAGGCGTCGAGGGTCTCGGTCCCGAAGCCCAGGCAGATGCCGACCGGCAGCCCGCCCTCGGCGATCGTCTCACCCAGCGCTGCGGCCACGTCGCCGCCCGCGTTCGAGACGAGGACGCCGGCCAGAGCCGTGGTCAGGATCGGGCCGGGGGCCATGCGCGAGCTCGCGGCCTCGAGCATGCACGCCAGGTCGACGATCTCCGCCCCCGCTCCGCCGTGTTCCTCGGCCACGGCCACGCCGAACAGGCCGAGCTCGGCGAGATGCGGCCACAGGGCCTTCCACGCGTCGGGGTCGGTTTCCTGGGCGCGTACGGTGGTCACGGGATCGGCGGACTTCGCCCAGGCCTTGATCGAGTTCTGGATCTCGGTCTGATCCGGGGTGGTGGCGATGCTCACGTATGACTCCTCGGCGCGACTGGATTCGGTGGCGGCACGACCATCACGGATCGCGCCCTCCCGACATAATAGAACCTGTTCTAGGAAACGTGTTCTAGAATGCATCAGCACGCCACGATCCGCACAACCGGGTCCCAGATCCGCCCAGCGCAGAAGGTTCGCCCAATGACCAAGAGCTCGACCGAGACCGGTTCCGGCAGTAGCGCCTCCGACACCGCCGCCCGCTCCGATGAGCCCAGCACCTCGTCCCAGCGGGAACGCCGGCGGCGGATCCTCGACGCGACCCTGGCGCTGGCGGCGAAGGGCGGGTACGAGGCCGTGCAGATGCGCGCGGTCGCGGAGAAGGCCGAGGTCGCGGTGGGCACCCTCTACCGCTACTTCCCCTCCAAGGTGCACCTGCTCGTCTCGGCCCTGGCCCGCGAGTTCCGGCGCCTGGATCAGCGCACCGAGCGCACCGCCCCGCCCGGGGACACGGCGCAGGAGCGGATGAAGGTCGTGGTGGACGGGATCACCAAGGCCATGCAACGCGATCCCAACCTCACCGAGGCCATGACCCGGGCGTTCATGTTCGCCGACGCGAGCGTGGCCAACGAGGTGGAGGAGGTGGGCTTCCTCATGGACCGCATCATCGCCCGCGCCATCGCCGAGGGCACGCCGGACGAGGTCCAGCTGTCGATCGCGCGGGTGATCTCCGACGTGTGGATGTCGAATCTGGTCTCGTGGCTGACCCGCCGGTCGACGGCCGCGGACGTGAGCAACCGCCTCGGGCTGACCATCGACCTGCTGCTGGGGACCGACGACTCCCCGAGGCGGGTGAGTCTGCATTCGGCGATAGGCAACGGTAACGGCGGCGGCGGCGAGAGCGCGAACGGCGGGGCAGCGGAGGCCTAGCTCCGGCGAACTTTCCTTCCGGGGGAACCAGATGGGCGGCCCGGCCCGTCAGACCTGGTGACGAACATTCATCACCCCGGAGGGCCCATGGCTGACATCACCGACGTCGATTCGTCCCGCCTCCGCGCGCTCGCCCGGACCCTCGGTACAGAGGAACAGCGCACCGCCGGCGTGACCCCGGCCGATGCGCTCACGACCATCGGAGCGGCCCTGCGCGGTTCGCTCATCGCCGAGTGCAACGGTGCGGTCGCCTTTGACACGCTGGAGTTCCAGGAGAATATCGCCACGCGGTTCGATGCCGAGATCGACGCGCTCGTCACCGCGGCCGGCGTCCTCGAGGACCAGGAATGGGCCACCACCGCGGCCCTCGGACTGGTGGGGCCGCCGCGATGAGCCTGACCGTGCCGGACGTCATGTCCTGGCACCTCGACACGGTGTGCGCCCGGGTCGACGACCTGCGAGCCGACGAGGAGATCCTCCTGGATTCGGCCGCGACCGTGCGCGCCGCCGCGGGCGCGCACCTCGTCGGTTTCGCGGGCGACACGGTCTCCGCTTCCGCCGGAAGCTGCGCCGAGCTCACGCGGGACATCACCATCGTCGCCCGCAAGGCCGGGAGTGCGGTTCGGGCCCTCACCGACTTCTGCGACCGGGCCCCGGGCCTGCAGAGCCGACTGTCGGACGCCGTCGAGGAGGCTGCCGTGGCACGCTGCCGGGTGGCGGATGACGGCACGGTGCGGGGCCCGCTGCTCATCGGTGATCCCTCGGACCCGGAGGTGGCCCGTGCGCACCAGCGCGGCGAGGCCGACGCCTCGGCGATCGAGAGCCGGATCCTGCCGCTCCTGCGCGCGTTGGAGGACCTCGACCTCGCGGCGGCCAACGCGCTGAACCTCATGTCCATGACCGAGTCGTATGTCCACTATCCCCACGAACCGGAACTGATCGAGGTCGACCCACGGACCGTGGCCGCCGGCGCGGCCATCTCCGGAAGTCTCGACGCCCTGGACTCGACAGCCCAGGTGATGGACGCCGCGAGCGCGGTCACCCGGAGCCTCCCGGTGCTCGGCACCGGCCTGGGACTGACGATCGGGCTCGCCACGAGACCGGAGCACGAGTCCCTCGGGGAGGCGCTCGCCATCGAGAGCGCCGGGGTGGCGACGTCCGCGGTGGCCGGGGCGGCCGCCGGGAGCGTCCTGCCCGGCCCCGGTACCGCGCTCGGATTCGCGCTCGGGGCAGGCGTCAGGCTGCTGGCCGGCCCCGCGGCCACCGCCGCCCTGCGGAACCACATCGAACGAGAACGTGCTGACGGAAAGGAGGGCTTCGGATGGTGAGCTCACCCGAGACCCGGCAGGAGTACGATGCCGCGCCGCTGGAGTGGCGCCGACACTTCTACGACCGCACCGACCCGGCCGCACTGGTCGCCGCCGTGCTCGCCGGGGTAGGGGCAGCCGCCACGCTCGCCTGGACAGTCTTCAACATTAGGTGGTCCTCCACGCACCCGAGCGTCATCGTCGCCCTGGCCGGCGTGTTCATTCTGTTCTGCGGCGGCGCCCTCGCCTATGTCGGCCGCTCCGGTGCGATCCCTGTCCGACGGGGGCGCGTGAGCGTCAGGGACGGCATCACATACGTCAGCGCCCGCGGGGACTGGACGCCGTGGACCGCTGGCGGCATGGCCGTTCTCGGGTTCGTGATGCTCGGCATCGGGGCCATCACAGCAGACAGGGTGGGCGCCATACACATCTCGCACCACCGGCAGTACCCCGCCTTTGTGGCCCTCAACATCTTCCTGATCGTCTACATCTTCTGGATGCTGGCGAAGGTGCCGCTGGGGCGACGCCTGGAGTTCTCGCCGCACGGGCTCGCCGGCCAGAACGACTCGTTGGTCGCACTGATCCCGTGGGACTCGATCCTCGAGGTGCACGTCCACCGCGGCCCGAGCGCGATGCGGCCGTTCGGGATCGGAAAGCGCGCCGAGATCGTCTTCACCACCACCGACGAGGCCACAATCCCCGAGGGCCCGTTTCGCGTCGGGGAACGAGCGTATCCCATCAGTCTGCTCAACTTCGACGTGGACGAGGACACGTTGCTCAACGTCATCCGCGCGGCCCGTTCACATCCCGAGGTCCGGCAGCTCCTCGGCCGCGAGGAGGGCACGTTCCTGTTCGAGGGGCCGCCGCCGGAAATCCGCGAGGGGATGCGCCGCTCGCACGTCTGGCTGCCGTGGGAGCGACGCATCAACGAGGCGCTCGGCGACGGGGCTCGCGAGCCCGCCCGGGAGTGACGAGGCGCCTTCGCGGGCGTCAGGGCACCACCACCGCGGGGACGTCCCGCACCCTGTCGGAGACGTCAGCCGCCCACCGCAGCGGGCCGTCGGACGGGGTCCAGTCGCTCATGAGGTCGGCGACCTTCGTCGTCATGGCCCGCCCCAGTCGCAGGAACGAGGTCTCGGCCCGCTCGTCGACCTCGCCGAGGATGAGCCACCACGCCCACGCCACGGCGCCGGCGTTGGCCACGAAGTCGGGCACCACCGCGATCCCGCGGGCGGTGAGGTCGAGCTCGGCATCCACCGTCGTGGCGGCATTGGCGGCCTCGACGATCACCGGGGCCGTCACCCGGGCGCAGTTCTCGGCGGTGATCGCGTACGAGACGGCGGCGGGGACCAGGACGTCGACGTCCATGCCGAGGATCGCCTCGCGGTCCAGGCGATGCACCCGGGCGGGGACTGCGTCGCGGTCGATCTCGCCGTAGCGGTCGCGGGTGGCCAGCAACGCGTGGACATCGAGCCCCGCCGGGTCGTAAAGGGTGCCACCGGCGTCGGCGAGGGCCACCACCCTCATCCCGGCCTCGTGCAGGTACCAGGCGGCAGCCCCGCCCATGGTGCCCACGCCCTGGACCGCCACCGAGGTGCGCTCGATGTCCCAGCCGCGCACGCTCGCGGCGGCCAGGCATGCCTGCGCGACCCCGTACCCACCGATCACGTCGCCGAGCAGGCCGCCCGGCACCTGCGCGTTGAGGCCACGGTAGATGCGCTCGGTGGTGTCCGCGCAGTTCGACGAGCGCTCGATGGCCGCGTGGTACGACTGGCGCATCCCGAGCCGGGCGAAGACCTCGTCGATGAGCTGCTGGGTCACGCCCAGATCCTCGGCGGTCACCCAGTGCCGGTCGAGGAACGGGTGCATGGCCTCGCAGAACCGCGCCAGCACCTCCACGGCGCGAGGGTCCTTGGGGTCGAAGTCGATCCCGCCCTTCGCGCCGCCCACGGGCAAATCGAACGCCGCGGTCTTACGGGTCATGCCGCGGGCGAGGTCCTCCACCTCCCCCATGGTGCAGCCGGCCCGCATGCGGGTCCCGCCGGTCGCCAGTCCCCCGACGAGCGTGTCCACCACGAGGTAGCCGCGCGCGTCGGTGAGGTCGTCCTCCCAGTGCAGGCGCAGGTACGGCTCGCGGGTCGCCCGACCGGGCGCCTGCGAGGGCGAGGTGGGAGTGCCGGAGGCGCCCGGTGCCACCGCCGGAAGGCCTGCCCTGCCGGGAATCTCGATCGACGTCATGATGCTCGCCTCCTCGCTGTGGTGTCCGCCCCGTGGGCGGCGACCGCGCCGACCAGCCTGTCCGGTGGCGTACCCCCAGCATGAGGGCCCTTTCCCGACCGGTCCAGCGAGGATTCATGGAGTCCACCGTTCACTTTTCCTGCACGATGTCGCTCCCCCTCCTACGCTCTGGCCCATGGAGCCGTCCCTGCACCGCCTGCGGTTGCTCCACGAGTTGGAGCGGCGCGGCACCGTCACGGCCGTCGCGTCCGCGCTGGACTACACGGTCTCGGCGGTGTCCCAGCAACTGTCGCTGCTGGAACGGGAGGCGGGCACGCCGTTGTTCGAGCGGCGGGGCCGAGGGCTGGTGCTGACCGAGGCGGGACTGGTCCTGGCCGGGCACGCCCGCACGATCCTGGCGGCCGTCGAGGACGCGGGCCACGCCATGGAGTCGGCCCGCGAAGGCGGGGCCACAACGCTGACGGCCGGGGTGTGGGCGTCGGTGGCCACGGCCCTGCTGCCCGCGGGCCTGCGGGTTCTCGGCCGCGACCACCCGGAGATCAGTGTCCGCACCCGGGAACTGGCACCCGAGGACACCACCGGCGCGGTCCGGGACGGCTCGCTCGACCTGTCCTTCGTCCTCGACTACTCGAGTTATCCGATGGCGCGGGTTCCCGACCTGGACCGCCTGCCCGTCGCGGTCGAGTCCCTGCGCGCGGTGGTGCCGCAAGGGTCGATCCCGACCGGCGAGGTGTCGCTGACCGACCTCGCGGGCGCGCCCTGGGTGATCGCGCACCCACGGTCGCATTTCGGTCGGGCGGTCCGGATCGCCTGCCGCGAGGCCGGCTTCGATCCGGAGGTCCGCCACGAGGCCGGCGAGCAGTCCACCGCCCTCGCGCTGGTCGCCGCCGGCCTCGGCGTGACGATCGCCTCCGACCTGGGACTGGTCACCACACCCGAGGGCGTGGACGTACTGCCGCTCGTCGAATCCCCCACCCGCACGGTGTCGGTCACCTTCCGGGAACGCGATACCAGACAGCGCCAGCTCCGGGCGTTCGTCGACGCGTTCGCCGAGGCGGCGGACCTCATGGGCCTGCCCGCCGCGTGACCGGTCGGTCGCCCGGTCAGGGTCGGCGTGCGAGGAACTCCGGGCGCCGCGGGGTGCCCGCGTACGGCTCGGCCAGCGCGTTGTCGACGCTGTTGAACACGATGAACACGTTGGCCCGCGGCATGGGCGTGATGTTCCCGCCGGAGGCATGCAGCGCGTTGCAGTCGAACACGGTCATCGACCCCGCGTCGCCGGTGAGCACGTCGAGGCCGTGCCGCCGGTACAGCTCGGAGATGTGCTCCTCCGAGGGCACACCGACCTTCGGCGCCGTCGAGACCAGGGACTCCTTGAAGTAGTCGTCCGGCGTCTCGCCCGCGCACTGCACGAAGTACTTCTGGGTGCCGGGCATGATCATGAGCGGCCCGTTGTAGGTGCGGTTGGGCGTGAGCGCGATCGAGGCGCTGCAGGCGCGCGGCCGTGGCATGCCGTCCTCGGCGTGCCAGGTCTCGAAGTCCGAGTGCCAGTAGAACGCGCCGCCGGCGAAACCGGGCTTGTAGTTCAGTCGGCTCTGGTGCACGTACACGTCCGAACCGAGGATCTCGCGGGCCAACTCGATCGCGCCGGAGCTCTCGACGGCCTCCCACACGACCTCGCTGAGCAGGTGCACATCGAAGATCGATCGGACGGCCTCGCTGCCGGCCTCGCGGATGATCCGCGGGTCCTCGGCCATGTCGGGATGGTGACCGATCCGCTGCAGCTCCTCGAGGCAGGAGTCGATCCGGGCGTCGTCGATCGCGCCCTCACGCTGGATGTACCCGCGGTCGGCGAAGTCCCGGATCTCGGGATCGTCCAGGTCGGACCACACCACCGGGTCCGGTCGGTCGACGATCACCGGGGCACCGCTCACTCGGGTGATGTAGTCATCGACGGCCAGGGTCATTGTTCTCCTCTCGGTCGGGGGCACGGATGGTTCACGCGCCTATGGGCCCGACCGTAGAAGACCCTGTGACCTTGGACAACCACTCAGCTGCTGACGTATCCTCTACCTTTGTCCACCGTCGGCGCCGGTTCGTCGCCGCCGAGCCATGTCCGCAGGTGGGCGACGAATTGCGCGGAGAGTGTGTCGCGCCAGCCCTCCACGTCGCCGGACATGTGGGGGCTGATGTGCGCGCCCCCGAGTGTCCAGAGCGGGTCGCCACCTGGGAGAGGTTCGACGACGACGACGTCCAGGTGCGCCGACAGCCTGCCCGTCGCGAGCTCGGCGGTCAGCGCATCCTGGTCGACGAGTTCTCCGCGTCCGACGTTGATCACGTGGGCGCCGTCGGGCAGGGCCGCCAACTCCTGCGCCCCGAGCATCCCCCGGGTGGCCTCCGTCAGCGGCGCGACCATGACGAGATGGTCGACCTCGCGCAGGTGCGCGGCCAGGTCCGCGGAATCCACGACGTGGCCGAAATCCTCGTCGCTGTCCCGTCGTCGTCGTCCCGCCCCGTGGACCTCGAGCCCGACCGCGCGGAGCAGGCGCGCGGTGGCCCGCCCGATCCCGCCGGTCCCCACGACCAGGGCGCGGCGGCCGGCCACCCGGAGGGTCTCGCGGTGGCGCCACCGCCCGGCGCGCTGGAAGGCCTCGGTCTCGTGCAGGCGCTTGTCGTGGGCCAGCACGCACGCCAGCACGTACTCGGCGATGGGGCCGTCGAACACCCCGCGCGCGTTGGTGACCAGCACATCCGATTCGCGGAGCTCGTCGAAGAGCAGGGCGTCGACACCCGCGGCGGCCACGTGGATCCAGCGCAGCGAGTCGGCGGCGTGCCAAGCGTCGGCCAGCGCGCCGGAGAAGATGTCCCAGACGAGAAGGATCTCGGCGCCCGGCAGGGTCTCGGCGAGCGTGCCGGCGGTGCAGACCCGTACGTCGGCGAGATCACGTACCTCGACGAGGTCGGCGGGCTCGGGGACGCCGTCGGCGGTGAGCAGTACGACGGTCGGCTTCTCCTGCGTCATGTCACCACCGTAACCCGCCGGAATCCGGTGTTGTCGGATTGTTGACAATCGCCCCGGCCGGTCACACACTGACCGCATGACCGCGCACCTGTCCCCCGTCCTCAAGCAGGCCACGCCCGTCGTGGTGGACCACGCCCTGGGCTCGTGGATCCACGGCACCGACGGCCGCGACTACCTCGACTTCACGACCGGCATCGGCGTGACCTCGACCGGCCACTGCCACCCCGATGTGGTGGCGGCCGCGCAGGCGCAGTGCGCGAAGATCATCCACGCGCAGTACACGACCGTCATGCACCAGCCGCTTCTCGAGCTCACCGAAAAGCTGGGTGAGCACCTGCCGGCGGGTATCGACTCGGTGTTCTACGCCAACTCCGGCTCGGAGGCGGTCGAGGCCGCGGTGCGCCTGGCGCGCATGGCCACCGGTCGGCAGTACATCGTCACCGTGCAGCGCGGCTTTCACGGGCGCACCGTCGCCGCCGCGAGCCTGACCACCGCCGGCACCAAGTTCTCCGCCGGGTTCGGCCCCCTCATGGCCGGCGTGGCGCAGACCCCCTACCCCGACGCGCTGCGCCTGGGGATGACCACCGATGAGGCCGTGGACTACGCACTGGCCGAGTTCGACTTCCTGCTCGCCACCCGCATCGACCCGCGTGAGCTGGCGGGGATCGTGATCGAGCCGGTACTCGGCGACGGCGGCTACATGGCCGTCCCGCAGCGCTACCTGCAGGGGCTGCGCGAGCGCGCCACGGCGCACGGCGCGCTGCTCGTGCTCGACGAGGTGCAGGCCGGCGTCGGCCGCACGGGTCGGTTCTGGGGCCACCAGCACACCGAGGGACTCGTGCCGGACGTCCTCATCACCGCCAAGGGCATCGCCTCGGGCTTTCCCATCTCGGCGATCGCCGCGCCGGAGGAGCTCATGGCCAGGGCCTGGCCCGGGTCACAGGGCGGCACCTACGGCGGCAACGCGGTCGCGGCCGCGGCTGCCGTCGCGACGCTGGACGTCATCGATCGCGAGGGACTGGTGGCCAATGCGGCCGAGCGCGGAACGCAACTTCTCGACGGGCTTAGGCGTAGCCTCGGCGACGTGGGCGAGATCTGCGACATCCGCGGTACCGGGCTCATGCTGGCCGTCGAGTTCGGTGACGCGGCCGCGCCCGCCGGCAACCCCGGCGCGCTCGAGGGCGCCCGTCTGGCCGGCGCCGTGCAGCAGGCGTGCATCGACGAGGACCTGCTCACCCTGACCTGCGGCCCGACCGGCTCGATCGTGCGCGTCATCCCGGCCCTGGTCGTGACCGCCGACGAGGTCGACACGGGCGTCGAGCGCCTGACCCGCGCCGTCCACCGGGTCGTGGGCCGGTCGTGACCGCGACGGTGGGGGCCCGCAGCGACGCGCTGATCGAGGCGCTCACCGCCGCCGGCCTGTCGCCCGAGTCCGATCCCCGCCGCATCGCCGAATACTCCTACGACGCCTCCAACTACCGGGTCGTCCCGGCGGCCGTGGTGTTCCCCCGAACTGAGGACGAGGTGGCCACGGCACTGGCGGCATGCCACCGGCTCGGCGTGCCGGCCACCGCTCGGGGCGGCGGCACGTCGATGGCCGGCAACGCGATCGGCAGCGGCCTCGTGCTGGACCTGTCGCGGCATATGAACCGCGTACTCGCGGTGGACGAGGCCGCCGGGGTGGTCAGCGCCGAGGCCGGCGCCGTCCTGACCGACCTGCGCGCCGCCGTCCACGCCGCCACCGACAGCCGCCTGACCTTCGCCCCCGACCCGTCCAGCCAGTCGCGGGCGTGCCTGGGCGGGGCGATCGGCAACGACGCGTGCGGCAACCACTCGGTGCGCCACGGCCGGACCGCCGACCACGTGGAGGCGCTGCGCCTGGTCACCGCCGACGGACTCCGCCTGACCGCCACCCGCCACGGCATCGAGGCCACCGACCCGCGCGAGGCCGCCGCCACCGCGCGCGCAGAGCACCTCACCACCGGACTCCGGGACCTGGCCGCCGAGCACCTCGCCGCCATCCGCACTGAGCTCGGCCGGATCCCCCGCCAGGTGTCGGGCTATCACCTGCGGCACCTCCTGCCCGAGGAGGGCTTCGACGTGGCCCGGTCGCTCGTGGGGTCCGAGGGCACGTGCGCGATCGTCACCGCCACACGGATGCGGATCGTGCCGCGCGCCGCCCGTACCGGCCTGCTCGTGGTGGGATACGCCGACGTCGTGGACGCCGCACGCGACGTGCCGGCCATCCTGCCGCACCGTCCTACAGCCGTAGAGGGCGTGGACGAGGTGATCGTCGCGACTATGCGCTCCCGGCGCGGCGCGGACTCCGTCGCCGAACTCCCCGACGGACGCGCGTGGCTGTTCATCGAGTTGGACGACGACGAGGCCGCCACCCCCGACGCCGCCACCGACAGCGGGCTCGAGGCCCGGATGGCGGGGTTGGCCGACCAACTCGTCCGGACCGGCCACGCCATGCAAGCGCTCGTCGTGACCGACCCCGTGGCCCGCGCCGACCTGTGGCGGGTCCGCGAGGACGGCGCCGGGCTCAGCTCGCGGCTCACCGACCCGGCGACCGGCCGGACCATCGAGTCGTGGCCCGGCTGGGAGGACTCGGCCGTCCCGCCCGAGCGCCTGGCCGACTACCTCGCCGAGTTCCGCGAGCTGCTGGACCAGCACGGACTCACCGGTGTGATGTACGGACACTTCGGCGCCGGCTGCATGCACATCCGCATCACCTTCGACCTCCGGAGCGACGCCGGACGGGCCGTCTTCCGCGCCTTCTGCACCGACGCCGCCCACCTCGCCGTGCGCCACGGCGGCTCGCTGTCCGGGGAGCACGGCGACGGCCGGGCCCGCTCCGAACTGCTGCCGGTCATGTACTCGCCCGAGATGCTCGGCGCGTTCGACCGCTTCGCGCGCCTCTGGGACCCCGCGGGACTGCTCGCTCCGGGCGGACTCACCGCCACCCGACCACTGGATGCCGATCTGGCCCTGGACGGCATCCCCGACCGGCGCCACCCGCGCGACCTGGGCCTGCTCACCTCCGCAGGGGGCGCCCACCCGGTCCAGGCCTGCATCGGGGTGGGCCGCTGCCGCACCTCCACCGGCGGCGTGATGTGCCCGTCGTTCCGCGCCACCGGCGACGAGAAGGACTCCACCCGGGGCCGCGCCCGCGTCCTGCAGGAGGTCGTGCGCGGCACCCTGCCCGTCGACGACCCGGCGGTCGAGGAATCACTCGAGTTGTGCCTGGCCTGCAAAGCGTGCTCGTCGGACTGCCCCACCGGTGTGGACATGGCCGCCTTCAAGTCCGAGGCCCTGCACCGCCGCTACCGGGGGCGACCCCGACCCCGGGTGCACTACTCCCTCGGTCTGCTGCCGGTGTGGCTGCGCGCGACCGGCCGGATCGCCGGGCCGCTCAACGCCGTCATGTCCACGCGGCTCGGGCGGGCCGCCGCCCGGGTTGGCGGGGTCGCCGCCGACCGCGAGCTGCCCCGCTTCACCTCCGCCGCCGAACTGCGCACCGAACTGGCCCGGGCCCCCGACAGCGTCTGGGCAGTCAAGCGCGGGGCCCCCACGCTGGCCCCCACGTCGGCCTCTGCCCCGGCCACGCGCACCTCGGCCGAGGTGGTGCTCTTCCTCGACTCCTTCACCCGGGGACTGCGCCCCGCGGTCGCCGGCGCGGCCGCCCGCGTCCTCGGCAGCTCGCACACGTCCGTCGCGTGCAGCTCCGGCCACTGCTGCGGGCTGACCCACATCACCACCGGACGGCTGGACGCCGCCCGCCGCACCCTGAGCGACACCGCGCGGCACCTCGACGGGATCCGCGGCCCGGACGGGGAGGAGGTCCCCGTCCTCGTCGTCGAACCCTCCTGCGCCGCCGCCCTGCGCGGCGATCTCCCCCGCCTCCTCGCGGAGACCTCTGACGCCGAGCTCGCCCGCCGCGTGGCCGCGCGCGTGCGCTCCGCCGCCGAGTACCTGGGCGTGCTGGCCGCCTCCGGCCGCGCCCCCGCCTGGCCCGGCGGTGCCCCGCCCGACCGCGTCACGGTCCAGACCCACTGCCACGAGTACGCCACCTTCGGCAACCGGGTCCAGCGCGCCACCCTCACCGCCCTCGGCGTGGGCTCGGTCCGCGAGGCCACCGGCTGCTGCGGCCTCGCCGGGGACTTCGGGTTCACCGCCGGGCACGAGGCCGTCGCCGACGCGGTGGCGCAGCAGGCCCTGGCCCCCGCCCTTCGTGCCGACCCCGAGGCCCCCGTCCTGGCCGACGGGTTCTCGTGCGCCACCCAGGTAGCCCACCTCGCGGCGCGCGACCCGCGCGTCGGCCGCCGGACCGGCCGTCACCTGTTCGAACTCCTCGACCCCGACCCGACCGACCCGACCCCCAGGAGGCAGCCATGACCCGCTCCGTCGCCGACCTCATCGCCACCCTCGGCACCGGCATCCACGTGGACGGCCAGTGGCGCGACGCCGCCACCGGCGCCACGTTCGAGGTGCACAACCCGGCCACCGGCGAATCCGTGGCGACGATCGCCGACGGCGGTGCCGACGATGCCGCCGCGGCGATCCAGGCCGCCGGCCGCACCCAGGCGAGCTGGGCGGCCGTGCCCGCGCGGGAGAGGGCCGAGATCCTCCGGCGCGCCTACGAACTACTCCTCGAGAACGCCGACGAGCTCGCGCTGATCATGACCACCGAGATGGGCAAACCGCTGGCCGAGGCGCGCGGCGAGGTGACCTACGGCGCCGAGTTCTTCCGCTGGTTCTCCGAGGAGGCCTGCCGTATCTCCGGCGACGCCCGCCGCTCCCCCGACGGCAACACCCGGCTGATGGTCACCTCCGAGCCCGTGGGGCCGTGCATCCTCATCACCCCGTGGAACTTCCCGCTGGCCATGGCCACCCGCAAGATCGGGCCGGCGATCGCCGCCGGCTGCACCATGGTGTTCAAGCCCGCCAACCTCACACCACTGACCTCGCTGTACGTGGTCGATCTGCTGCGGGAGGCCGGGCTGCCCGACGGCGTTCTCAACGTCGTGTGCACGACCTCGGCCGGCAGCGTGGTGGAGCCGTGGATCGACTCCGGGATCGCCCGCAAACTGTCGTTCACCGGCTCCACCCCCGTCGGCAGGACGCTGCTCGAGCAGTGCGCACGCGGGGTGCTGCGCACGTCCATGGAACTGGGCGGGAACGCACCGTTCGTCGTGTGCGAGGACGCGGACATGGACACCGCGGTCGACGCCGCCATGGCCGCCAAGATGCGCAACATGGGTGAGGCGTGCACGTCCGCCAACCGGATCCTCGTGCACCGCTCGGTGATCGACGAGTTCGGGAGGCGCCTCACCGAGAAGATGGGCGCGCTCACCGTCGGCAACGGTGTCCAGGACGGCGTGGACGTGGGCCCGCTGGTCGAGGAGAAGGCCGTCGCCAAGGTCGAGGGGCTGGTCGACGACGCCGTCTCGCGGGGCGCCGAGGTCCTGACCGGCGGCAGTCGCGGAGACGGGCCGGGGTTCTTCTACCCGCCCACCGTGCTCACCGGGGTCTCGCCCGAGGCCGAACTGATGTCGACCGAGATCTTCGGACCCGTCGCCGCGCTGATCCCCTTCGACACCGACGACGAGGCCGTGGAGCTGGCCAACGACACCGAGTTCGGCCTGGTCTCGTTCGTCATGACCGAGAACCTCGACCGCGCGATGACGATGTCCGAGCGGCTGCAGGCGGGAATGGTCGGCGTCAACGTCGGCGTGGTCTCCAACCCGGCGGCGCCGTTCGGCGGCATCAAGCAGTCGGGGCTGGGCCGCGAGGGCGGGAGGACCGGGATCGAGGAGTTTCTCGAGACCAAGCTCGTCGCGATCCCGGTGCGCTGACGCGCCGCCGACGGGGTCAGCCGGTGCGGACGCGGCCCGCCAGGCGGTGACGTTCCGTCTCGGTCAAGCCGCCCCAGACGCCATACAACTCACTGTTGGTCACGGCATGCTCGCGACACTCGGCCAGGACGGGGCAACCGGCACAGATCTTCTTGGCGGCGGCCTCCTTGCGGCGGCGTACCCGCTTGGGCTCGTCCTCGGAGTTGTAGAACAGATCCGGCAACTCCTGACAGTGCCCGTGATCTGCCCATGCCCATCGTTCGTCGATCCGGCGGATCCCCGTCGGCGGTGTCATCCAGGTCATCTCCTCCTCGCTGACGTTCAGCTTCTTGCAGCCTGAGGAACCGCGCCACACCCCCAGGGGTGTGGTCACATCTGTCTGGTGAGGAATCGGCAGGCCCCGACAAGGTTGCGTGCCAACCGCTGCTACCTTTTCCCCATGCCGGTCAGCGTGTGCGTAATCGACGACTTCGACGTCGTGGTGGCCGGCGTGCGCGCGCTGCTGTCACCGTTTCACGACCGTGTTTCAGTCGTGGAAACGCAGCTTCGGACGGACCCCGATCTCACGGTGGATGTGGCACTGTTCGATACGTTCGCCGCTCCCCTGGACTGGCAGGTACAGCTGACAGAGCTGGCGGCCGACCCGCGGGTGGCCGCCGTGGCGGTCTACTCGTTCATGACCGACCCACGGGCCGTGGAGGACTCACTCGCCGCGGGCGCCAGCGGTTTCCTGGCCAAGTCGCTTCCCGCCGAGGCGCTCGTCGAGGGGATCGAGTCGATCGCCGGCGGGCATCGCGTGGTGGACCTCGGCGCGCGGGACGGCGGCGTCGCCGGCGATCACTGGCCCGCGGAAGGCGTGGGCCTGAGCCCCCGCGAGGCCGAGATGCTCTCACTCATCGTGCGGGGCTACTCCAACGAGGAGATCGCCCGGTCGCGCTATCTCTCGCCCAACACCGTGAAGTCGTACATCCGTGAGGCCTACCGGAAAATCGGGGTCACCACGCGGGCGCAGGCCGTGGCGTGGGGGATGCGGAACGGGCTCGAGCCCGCGCACTGATCCCGGACACGAGCCCGGACTGGCAGTCCCCGCTCGCACGCCCCGAGCCGGGGCATTGACCCGTCGAAATCCCTCCGGTAGCGAACGTGCTCCTCGCGAGTGATGCCTACGTCGTCGTATCGAACTACCTCGCCCAGCGGGATTGACAGTGACTCGCGTCACGGCATAGTCTAGCGACGTCCCGTTTTGCTACGTATATGCGTAGTGAGTTCCCTAGTTAAGGATTCTCATGAGACGCCCCCCTCGTCCGATCCGCGGTACAGCCCGGCGGACCACAGCCCGTCGCGCGGCGTCGACGGTCGCGGCCGGCCTATCCGTGGCGATCGCCGCGACGGCATGTTCCGGCGAGCCCGACACCCCGTCCGAGCCTCTGGAGATCAGGGTCGCGGACAGTTTCGCCGCCACCCACCCCATCGGGCGCAGCGGCACGACCGACTTCATGGAGATCCTCCGGGACACGGCGCCGTCCGCCGGGATGGAGATCGTGTACTTCGACTCCGGCCAGCTCGGAAAGCAGCGGGACATGCCCGCCGTGCTGCGCACCGGGATCGCCCAGATCGCAGCCGTCTCCCCCGCGTACGTGGGAACGCAACTCCCCCTGGCGAACGTGGGAGACCTTCCCGGCTTCACCCAGGACTCGTGCGTCGGCGGTGACGCGATGCTCGAGATCATGCAGCCGGGGACCACGCTGTTCGAGACCGAGCTCGCGCCGCAGGACGTGCACCCGCTCTGGGTCGCCTATATCCCCGGCTACGAAGCCATGTCGGGCGCGTTCCCCGTCGACTCCGTCGAGGCTCTCCACGGCAAGATCATGCGGTCGACCGGAGGCGCGGCCGACCGCGTGGTGGACGCAGCCGGCGCGGCCGGCGTCTCTATGCCGCTGGGTGACATGTACGAGGCGATCTCCCGCGGCACCGTCGAAGGCACCCTCGCGAGCCCCCTGAGCATCACGCCGTACAGCCTTGAGGAGGTCATCCAGTACTCCACCGACGGTGCCAACCTCGGCTCGTTCACGGTCACCTACTCCGTCTCCGACACGGTCTGGAACGAGATGACCCCGGAGCAGCAGGCCGTCCTCGCCGAGGCGTCCGAGGTCGCACAGGACTCCGTGTGCCGCGAGATCAACCGGTCGATGGACGAGTCGAAGCAGGCAATGCGCGACGCGGGAGTACAGATGATCGAGGTCACGGACGCCGAGCGCCCCCACTGGGAGGCGCTGGCCGCGCCCGTCCGGGAGTCCTGGGTCGAGGACCTGGAGAGCATCGGTCTGCCCGCCCGCCGGGTCCTCGACGACTTCACCGCCGCACTCGCCCGTGCGGAGTCCGAGCACGGAAGCGAGCGATCATGAGCGACCAGGTACCCGAGGTCATCGTCCCCCGCCAGGGATCCACACCCGCCCGTCGGACGCCGTTCGGCTACCTCACCGACACCCACCCGAGGCTCGACCGCATCCAGAACGGGATCTCCGCGTTCTGCGCGGTGATCGCCAGCGTCGCGATCGTCGTCATCGTCGCCCTCACCGCGCTCGAGGTGTTCACCCGGACCGCCTTCGACGCCCCGCTGGGCTGGAATGTCGGCCTGGTCGAGCAGTACCTGATGATGGCCCTCGCCTTCTTCGGTACGGTCACGGCCTACCGCGCCGGCGCGCACGTCGCCGTGGTCACGATCTTCGAGAAGACCCCCGAGCCGGTGCGCAAGGTACTGCTGCTGATCACGTACCTCATCATCCTCGCCGGGCTCGTGCTCCTGGTGTACTCGGGAACGCGCGCAATGCAGTTCTCCTTCGTCACCTCCGAGATCCCTCCACCCGGGATGGCTGAACTGTCACTTCCGAGCTGGTGGTGGAAGTCGATCATCCCGGTGGCCTCCGGCCTCGGCTTCGTCGTGGTGGCCATCGACCTCTATCGCGAACTCACCACCCCGTTCAGTCGAGTCGCCACCGACTACGAGCCCGGCATCCACGCAGAGGAGATCTGACATGCTCGCACTCGCCATAGTCGTGCTCCTGCTCGTCCTCATCCTCATCCGGGTCCCGGTGTCGTTCGCGATCCTCGGTGCCGGCATCATCGGCTTGTTCGCCGTGGGCGGCTTCGGCGTGGTCGACGGGGTCATGCAGACCGTGCCCGCGACCTCGGTGATGAGCTATTCGCTGTCCGCCGTACCGCTGTTCATCCTCATGGCGCACCTCCTGATGCTCTCGGGACTGCTCGATTCACTGTTCGACGCGGCGCGGGCCATCGTCGGCCGCATCCGGGGCGGCACGGCCGTCGCCTCCATCGGCGCGGGCACCGCGTTCGCGTCGGTGTCCGGCTCCTCCACCGCAGCGGCCGCCACGCTCGCCCAGACCTCGACGCTCAAGATGATCGACGAGGGCTACAGCCCCAAGACCGCGAGCGGCCTCGTCGCGGTGGTCGGCACCCTCGCCGCCATGATCCCGCCGTCGATCATCCTGGTCTTCTACGCGATCACCGCCGAGGTGAGCGTGGGCGACGTGCTCATCGCCGGCGCCCTGCCCGGCGTGATCATCGCGTGCGCTCTCGTGGTGATGCTCTACGTGACGATGCTGCGCGACCCCGAGACCGTCCCGTCGGGGCAACCCTCCACGTGGGCCGAGAAGGGACGCGCACTGGGCACGGCCGCCCCGCTTGCACTGGTCTTTCTCGCCGTCGTCGGCTCCATCTACATGGGGTGGGCCACCCCGACCGAGGCGGCGGCGCTGGGGAGCGTCGCGGCGCTGGTTCTCGTGATCGCGCGCGGGCGGTTCAGCCTCGCCGGCGTGGGACACACCCTCGTGGAGACCACCAAGTCCACGGCCATGATCTTCGCCATCATCATCGGTGCACACGTCTTCGGCCACTTCCTCACCGAGACCAAGGTCACGCCGACGCTCGTCGCGTGGATCGGCGACCTCACGCTCCCCGCGTTCGTCATCATGCTGTGCATCGGCATCGTCTACGTGGTGCTCGGCTTCTTCATGGACCAGATCGCGATCATCGCGCTCACCGTCCCGGTCGTCCTCCCGCTGGTCGTCGAGCTCGGTTACGACCCCATCTGGTTCGGGGTGTTCATGGTGCTCCTGGCCGAGGTCGGCCTCGTCACCCCGCCCATGGGCCTCAACGTGTTCGTGGTTGCCCGCTCCGCCGGCCGCCGGGTCGAGGAGGTCTTCCGCGGTGCCTTCCCGTACGTGATCGCCATGCTGGCGGTTGCCCTGCTGTTCCTCATATTCCCCGGCATCGTGCTCTGGATCCCGGAGACAATGTGACCTGAGCCGACCCAACCGACCGACCCACTCCGACACCCACTCCAACCCTCCCCGCAAAGGAATGACGATGACAGAGAACACCTCCGACGACGCGCTGCTGATCGACCGTGCCGATCACATCGAGACCTGGACCATCAACCTGCCGGACGCTCGCAACCCCATCTCCGACGACCGTGTGATCGAGGCGCTCGTCCACCGGGTGTCCGTCGTCAACGCCGACCCCGACGTGCGTGCCGTCATCCTCACCGGCGCCGGTTCCGCGTTCTCCGCGGGCGGCAACGTCAAGCACATGGTCGACCGCAGCGGAATGTTCGGGGGGAGCCCCTATGAGGTGCGCGGCGGGTACCGCGACGGCATCCAGCGGATCCCGCGCGCGCTCTACCACTGCGAGGTGCCCGTGATCGCGGCCGTGAACGGCCCGGCCGTCGGCGCGGGCTGCGATCTCACCCTCATGTGCGATCTCCGGGTGGCGTCGAGCAGGGCATGGTTCGCCGAGAGCTTCGTCCAGCTGGGCATCATCCCCGGCGACGGCGGCGCGTGGCTGCTGACCAAGGCCGTAGGCCCGGCCCGCGCGGCCGAGATGGCGCTGACCGGCGACCGCGTGGACGCCGCGACCGCGCTCGACTGGGGGTTGGTCTCCCGGGTGGTCGAGCCCGAGGAGCTGATGGGCGCGGCCCGTGAGCTGGCTGCGCGGGTGGCCAAGAACCCGCCGCACTCGGTCCGGATGGCCAAGAAACTCCTCCGCGAATCCCAGCACCAGTCCCTGGAGTCGGTGCTTGAGCTCTCCGCGGCCATGCAGGCCCTCGCCCACCACACGGCGGACCACCGCGAGGCGCTCGCCGCGTTCGGCGAGAAGCGACCGGGGAACTACGAGGGTCGCTGACCGGGCGCGGTCAGTCGAGTTGCCAGGTGGCGACGTGACGGCCGAGGATCTCCACGAGGTCGTCACGTCGCTCGTCGATCTCGGCACGGGAACCGATGACGCCCACCGCGGCGATCGTGCCGCCCCGCTCGGTCACCGCGACCGACACGCCATCAGCGCCTTTCTCGGCGGCGTGGGGCGCCGCGCAGATCCCGGTCTCGCGGATCTGCGCGAGCGCCTCGAGGAAGGCCTCGACCCGGCCGGAATCCGCCTCGGGGCGGGCGTTGAGGTAGGCCCAGAGGTCCCGGTTCTCCCGCGCCGCGAGCAGGACCCACCCGGCCGACGTCCGGAGCAACGAGCGCCGCAGACGGTTCTCGGCGAGGTACGCATAGGCGGGGTCGGACGAGACGTGATCGACGTAGAAGAGGTCGTCGCCCACCGCGGCGGAGAGAACGGTGACCATCCCGGTCTCCTCGTTGATCGCCTCGAGCGCGTCGTGGGGGACCTGCGTCACGGGAGGGCGACCCGCGATCACGTTGAGCAGGTACGGCGCCATCCCGAGGGTGTAGACCCGGTCCCGCTCGTCCAGATACCCGGTGGCCACCAGGCCGTTGACTAGTCCCTGCGTCGAACTGACCGGTGCGCCGAGCGCCTTGGCGATCGCCGTGAGCGTCATCCCCGATCCGGACCGGGCCACCGCCTCGAGGATTGACGCCACCCTGTCCACCATCCGATGCCTGGGCCGTTCCGGGATCTGGGCATCGAGCTCGGCAGTGGTGGTCATGAGCACGAGCCTACCAAGCCGCAGCCCATACTTACTTAAATCCGTAACCCGTTGCTCTATTGCGTAAATAGCCGAACGGTGTCATAGTGACATCACGCGGCCCGACAGCCCTCACCAGCAGGAGAACCGATGAGTACCACTTTCGCCCCGCCCACGACCGTGGAGACGCCGCAGATGCGGGAGCTCCGCGGTCAGGTGCGGGAGTTTCTCGCCGCCGAGATCACCGCGGGCGCATTCACCCCGTGGATCGACACGTGGCTCACCCGCTGGGACGAGGCGTTCACCCGGCGCCTGGCCGATCGCGGTTGGGTCGGCATGACGATCCCCGAGGAGTACGGCGGCCGCGGTCGCACACACCTCGAGCGCTTCGTCATCACCGAGGAACTCCTCGCGGTGGGCGCCCCGGTCGCCGCGCAGTGGGTGGCCGACCGGCAGATCGCCCCCTCGCTACTGCGCTACGGCACCGAGGAGCAGAAGCAGGAGTTCCTGCCGCGGATCGCGGCCGGCGACTGCTGCTTCGGCATCGGCATGAGCGAGCCCGACTCGGGTTCCGACCTCGCGAGCGTGCGCACGCGGGGCGTGCGCGTCGACGGCGGGTGGACGGTCACCGGGACCAAGGTGTGGACCTCCGGCGCCCAGCACGCCGAGGCGTTCATCGCCCTGGCCCGCACCGAGCCACTCGACACGGGTAACCGGCACGCCGGCCTGAGCCAGTTCATCGTCGACCTCCGCGCCGAGGGCGTCACCATCCGCCCCATCGTCTCGCTGTCCGGGGACCATCACTTCAACGAGGTCGTGCTCGACGAGGTGTTCGTCCCCGATTCCCGCGTGTTCGGCACCCCGGGCAACGGCTGGGAGCAGGTCAACTCCGAGCTCGCCTTCGAACGCAGCGGGCCCGAACGCTTCCTGTCCTCGTTCCGCCTGCTCGCGGCCGAGATCGGTGAGATCACCGCGGGCAGGCTCCCCGAGCGGACCGACCTCGGCCGATCCGTCGCCCGGATGGCCGGTCTCCACGCCCTGAGCCAGAACATCGCGGGCGCCCTGCAATGGGGAGAGAAGGCCGACACCGCGGCCGCGCTGGTCAAACTGCTCGGCACCACGACCGAGGGTGACCTCGTCGACGTGGTCTCCACCGGGCTCGGCGACGAGACACCCGTCGCCCCCGGAGAGATCGACGCCCTCCTGCGTGCAGGGCTACACCAACGCCCGGGCTTCACGCTCCGAGGCGGAACCAACGAGATCCTGCGCGGCGTGATCGCGCGGGGACTGGGGATGCGCTGATGACCACCTCGAACACCACCGAGATCGACCTCGGTGTCGATCCCGACCTGCAGAACCTCATGGACGACCTCGTCTCCGGTTTCTCCGGACCCGACGTCGAGCCCGACCCGGATGCGGTGTGGGCCACCCTGACCGAGGTCGGCCTCGCCCGACTCACCGCGCCGGAGGAGTCCGGCGGCAGCGGCGCGGGTTGGACCGAGGCCGCGGCCCTCCTGCGGACGCTCGCGGCTGCCGGTGTGGCCGTGCCGTTCGCCGAGACCGATCTGCTCGCCGGCCCCCTCCGCCGCGCTGCCGGCCTGGACGACTCGTCCGTGCAGACCGCAACGGTGGCGGTCCTCGGGTCCGACGGCACCGCGCACCGCGTGCCCTGGGCCGGCGCCACCGCGACAGTCCTGTGCGTCCGGCGGGCATCAGATGACTACGAGGTCGCCGACGTGGCGACCGACCACCTCGTCGTCGTCGAGTCCGAGGGCATCTCCGCCGTCCCCACCGGCTCCGTGACCGCCGACGGCGACCACCCGTGGGCGCCGGTCCCCGCCTCGGCGGTGCAGGCCCACGTCCTGCGCGGCGCCCTCGCCCGCGCCCTCCAGTGCGTCGGGGCGATGGACGGGATGCTCGCCTCGTCGATCGCGCACACCACCGAGCGGAACCAGTTCGGCCGGGCCCTGGCGAAGTTCCAGTCGGTGCAGAACCTGGTCGTGGACATCGCCGCCGAATCGGTACTGTCCCGCGCCGCCGTGGACACCGCGCTCGTCGACGCCCTGACCGACGATCTCGCCGGGGGCCTGTCGGAATTCCGCGTGGCCGTGGCCCGGAGCGTCGTCTCGCAGGCGCTGGCCGTCGCCGTGCGCAACGCACACCAGATCCACGGCGCGATCGGCACGACGCATGAGCACACGCTGCACCGGCTCACCCTCCCCGCGCTGCAGTGGCGGTCGGAGTTCGGCTCGGCCGCCTTCTGGGAGGGCTTCCTCAGCCGCGCCGCCGTCACCGGCGGGATGGACGGGGCCTGGCCGATGATCGTCGAGGGCGCCCCCGTCGACGGGATCCCCTCGGCGTGGCTCGACGCCGTGACCGGCGCCTAGGCCGATCCGTGACCGCTCCGCTCGCCCGACTGTTCGTCGCCGTCGTGCTGGTCAACGGCGCGTACGACGCCGTGCGGGTGGCGGTCTCGTACCGGGTACTCGCGCTCGGCGGCGACGCCGCCCAGGTGGGGCTGGTCGCCGCCACGTTCGCGGCGCTGCCGATGCTCGTCGCCCTGCAGTTCGGGCGGCTCGTCGACCGGCGCGGCAGCTGGGGCGTCCTCGCCGTCGGTACCGCGGTGTCCGCGTCAGCGGTCGCCCTGACCGCGGTGGCGCCCTCCATCCCCGTCCTGGCCGCCGCCAACGCGATGGTCGGCCTGGGTCAGGTCATGACGCTCATCGCCGCCCAGGGATTCGTCATGGAACTCACCACCCGCGACCGGCACGTGAACGGCTTCGCGATGTTCACGCTCGCCGTCTCGGTCGGCCAGGCGGTGGGCACGCCGGTCATGGGCGTCCTGCTCCAGGCCGGACGCGCCGGTGAGCACGTGGACACCGGCCCGGCGCTGTGGGTGATGGCGACGGCGATCGTCATCTCGCTGCCGTTCGCGCTCGCCCTGCCCCGGTCGACGCCCCCCGCGCGAAGCGCGGGTCAGCCCCGTGCGGAGTCGATGACCGCGCTCCTGCGCCGGAAGGGCATGCCGCCGTCGATCTTCGCCGCGCTCATCGTGGTGACGGGCTTCGACCTCATCACCGCGTATATGCCCGTGCTGGGCGAGTCCGTGGGGCTGACACCGCTCGTGGTGACCCTGCTCGTCGCGACGCGCTCGGTGTTCTCCATGATCTCCCGCGCGGCCACACCGTGGGCGCTGCGGCGGTGGTCCCAGCGCGCGATCCTCATCGCCTCCCCCGTCGTGACCACCCCGGCGGTGGTCGTACTCGGCCTCGCCGGCGGCGCCGCGACGATGTTCGCCTGCCTCGCCGTGATCGGGTTTTTCTGGGGCATGAACCAGCCCGTGACCATGAACTGGGTGACCGCGGCCGCGCCGCCCGGGGAGCGCGCCGCAGCGCTGTCGCTGCGACTGACCGGCAACCGGGCCGCCCAGGTCCTCGTCCCCCTCGGCGCCGGCGCGATCGCCGGGATCGCCGGCCCGGGCAGCGTCTTCCTCCTCTCCGGCGCGCTCACCGCCGCCTCGGCGGCCACCACGAGCGTCTCGCTCCGCCGGCATCCCTTCGACGAGCTCGGCAGCGTCGGCGCCCTGCCGACCCGCCACGCGCCCGACCCCCGCGACCAGACCACACCGAACACCAGGAGTGACAGATGACCGACACCACCGATCGCACCGGCGCACTCACCGACCTGCGGGTCGTCGACCTCTCCCGCGTCCTGGCCGGGCCGCTCTGCGGGCAGATGCTCGCCGACCACGGCGCGGACGTGATCAAAGTCGAACCTCCCGCCGGCGACGACACCCGGTGGTGGGGCCCGCCGTTCGTCAAACCGGGCCACAGCGCCTATTTCGACGGGCTCAACCGCAACAAGCGCAACATCAGCGTGGACCTGCGCACCGACGAGGGGCAGGCCCTCCTTCGCCGACTGCTGGCCGAGGCGGACGTGGTGATCGAGAACTTCAAGGCCGGCACCCTCGACCGATGGGGCCTATCCGACGAGGTGCTCGCCGTGGAGTTCCCGCGGCTCATCCACTGCCGGATCACCGGGTACGGCGTCGACGGTCCGCTCGGCGGCGCGCCCGGATACGATGCCGTCCTCCAGGCACTGTCCGGCCTGATGAGCATCAACGGTGAGGCCGACGGTCCCGAGATGCGCGTCGGCATCCCCCTGGTCGACATCATCACCAGCCTCAACGCGATGGCAGGGATCCTCATGGCCGTGCACGCCCGGGAGACGACCGGCCGGGGCCAGTTGGTCGACCTCGCACTGCTCGACAACGCCGTATCGATTCTCCACCCGCACGCCGGCAAGTGGTTCGCCACGGGCGAGACCCCGCCGCGCACCGGCGTGGCACACCCGACGATCTGCCCGTACGAGACGTTCCAGTGCGCGGACGGCCCGTTCTTCATCGGCGTGGGAAACGACTCGCAGTTCCGGTCTCTCACCTCCGCGCTCGGCGTCGGCCAGCTCGCCGAGGACCCGCGCTACGTCACCAATGCCGAGCGGCTCGCCCATTCGGCGGAGCTGCGCGAGACGCTCGGCGCGATCGTCGGCGAGTGGGGCCGCGCGGAGCTGTCGGATCTGTGTCGCTCAGCCGGGGTGCCGGCGGGGGCGGTCAACACGGTCGGGGAAGCGATGTCGCTGCCCCAGGTCCTCCACCGCGAAATGGTGGTCGAGCGGGACGGGTACCGCAGCGTGGGCATCCCGGTGAAGCTCGAGCACACCCCGGGCGCCGTCCGCTTCGGCCCGCGCGACCGCGGCGCGGACACCGCCGAGGTGCTCTCCGAGCTCGGGATCACCGAGGAGCAGGCAGAGGGACTACGGGCAGCCGGCGTCCTGCCCGCCTGACGCCCCCGGTCAGCGGTCGAGGACGGCCTTGAGGAACGTCCGCGTCCGCTCTTTCTGCGGGTTGGTGAAGATTGCCTCGGGCGTGCCCTCCTCGACGATCTTGCCCTTGTCGAACACGAGAACCCGGTCGGCCACGTCGCGGGCGAATCCCATCTCGTGGGTGACCAGCAGCATGGTGATGTCAGTGGTCTCGGCGATCGTCCTCAGCACACCGAGGACGTCGGCGACGAGCTCGGGGTCGAGGGCGGATGTCACCTCGTCGAGCAGCAGGATGTCCGGGTCCATGGCCAGCGCGCGAGCGATCGCGACCCGCTGCTGCTGACCGCCCGAGAGCGTGGTGGGGTGGGCGTTCTCCTTGTCCGACAGCCCGACCGTGGCCAGGAGCTCGCGGGCCCGGTCCACGGCCTCGGCCTTGGAGCGATTAAGGACATGGATCTGGGCCTCGGTGATGTTCTCCATCACCGTCATGTTGGGGAACAGGTTGAACTGCTGGAACACCATCCCGATCTTCGACCGGACCTGCCGGAGGTGCTTCTGGGACGCCTTGACCAGTTTGTCGCCCTTGCGCTGGTGGGTCAGGGGCTGGCCCTCCACCCAGATCACGCCGTCGTTGACCTCCTCGAGCGTCATGAGCAGACGCAGGATGGTGGTCTTACCCGAGCCGCTGGGGCCGATCAGGGCCACACGCTCGCCCCGTCGCACGGTGAAGTCCAGGTGGTCCAGTACGACGTTGCTGCCGAACTGCTTGAGCACCTTGTCGAACACCACCATGTGCGAGCCGTCATCGCCCGCCCCCGGTGGGTCCGCCGGCCGGGCGGGTCCGGTCGGGGGGTTTCCGTCAGTAGACAAGGGTCTTCTCCAGTCTCCGGATCAGGATCGACGTCGGGTAGCTCGCGAGCAGGAAGATCACGCCGGCGATCGTGATCGGCTCGAGGTATTGGAAGTTCCGGGCGCCGTACTGCTGCGCGGCCGTGACCATCTCGACCACGGTGATCGCGAAGAGGAACGGGGTGTCCTTGAACAGCGAGATCGCGTAGTTGCCGAGCGCGGGCACGGTGTTCCGGATGGCCTGCGGCAGCACCACCGCGCGCCAGGTCCGTCCCGGGGGCAGCGACAGCGCTCGCGCGGCCTCCCACTGCCCGCGGGGCACCGCGTCGATGCCGGCCCGGTACACCTCGGCCATGTAGGTGGCGTAGTGGATGCCGAGCACGGTGATACCGATCTGCAGCGCGGAGAACTGTGGCAGCAGGAAGTAGGCGAACAGCAGCTGCACCACCAGGGGCGTCAGCCGGATGAACTCGGTGACCATCCGCAGCGGCACCGTCACGACCTTCGGGCCGGAGCGCCGTAGCACCGCGACCACCAGGCCGAGGATCGCGGCGATGACGAAACCCGCCACCGTGGCCAGCAGGGTGATCTTGAAGCCCTCCAGCAGGAACGGGATGCTCTCGACCGCGCGTTCCCAACTCCAGTTCACGCTCATCGGTCCACCCCCACCGCGTCGTCGACGCGTTCGGGCCGCAGACTCAGCAGCCCCCGCAGCGTCGGTCCGGTCCCGAGACGGGCCTTGGCGAGGAATTCGAGCAGGTTCATGAAGAGAGTCAGTACGTAGGCGATCACGAAGTACAGGATCAGGCCGATTCCGAACGCGAAGAGGGTGTCGCCCGTGGTCTTGCGCAGTTCACCGATCTGGAAGGTCAGGTCGTGCAGCAGGATGAAGCTGGCCAGCGCGCTGCCCTTGAGGAGTTGGATCAGCAGGTTGTTCAGCGGCGGGATCATCTGCACCCAGGCCTGCGGGAACGTCACCTTGTACAGCCGCTGCCACGTCGAGAGGTTGAGCGCGATCGCGGCCTCGGTCTGCGCGGCCGGCACGGCCGCCAGCGCTCCGCGGACGACCTCGGCGGCATACGCGCCGTAGTTCAGGCCCAGTGCCAGGATCCCGCAGAACAGCGGGTCGAGTTCGTACCCGAGCAGGGGCAACACGAAGAACAGCCAGAAGAGCTGCACGAGCAGGGAGGTTCCGCGGAAGAACTCAATGATCGTGCGGGCGATCCCGCGCAGCACGATGAGTCGCGACCCCGCGGCGACGCCGAGCACCAGCGCCATGACGAACGCCAGCGCCGCCCCACCCAGGGTCAGGTAGATGGTGATGAGAATGCCTTCCTGGAATCCGGGCCAGGAATCCAGGAAGGCGTCGAGGTTACGGTCCACTGCCGCTCACCTCGGTTCTCGGAATCGGGATCACGCCCCTGCGCAGAGGTCCGCGGTCGTCAGCTCCGGATCCGGGAGCTCCTCGGCCGTGAACCCGTACTCGCCCACGATCTCCAGGTACTTCTCGGGGTCCGAGGTGATCTTGGCGAGCTCCTCGTTGTACGCGTCGAGCAGCTCCTGGTCGTCGGTGCGGAACACCGTGCCACCCGCGCCGACCTGCGGCACGCCGTCGATCTCGGCGACGAACGACTCGGTCACCTCGACCGGGGCGTCGGGGTTGTTGTTGGCCATCCAGTTCAGCGAGATGGCGGTCAGCGCGAACACGTCCGCGCGGCCGGAGGTGACGGCGTCCATGCCGTCCTGCGGGGTGGCGACCTGCGTGTTGTCGATACCCATCTGGGCGGCGTAGTCGGACTCGATCGCGCCGGTCATGGTGCTCAGGCGAGCGCCGCTGTCGAGCACGGACTGCAGGTCCGTCAGCCCCATCGGGTTGCCCTCGGGCACCATCAGCGCGGTCGTGTAGTTGAACTCGGGCTCGGAGAACGCGGCCTGCTCACAGCGCTCGGGCAGGATCGACATGCCCGCGCTCACCACGTCGAAGCGGTTGGCCTGCAGGCCGGGAATGAGGGCGCCGAAGTCCGCGTTCTGGCCCTCGACGGTGTCGATCCCCAGGTTGCCGAAGATCTCGCGGTGCAGCGCCACGGTGGCACCGGTCAGCTCGCCGTTCTCCTCGAAGGAGTACGGGGCCTCCCCGGCGAAGCCGACCGTCACCGAGCCCTTGTCCTGCAGTTGCTCGAGGAGACTGCCGTCCTCATCCGTCGAGGTGGAGGTGCAGCCGGACAGCGCCATGACGGCCGCCGCGGTCGCGGCGATCGCGCCCATCGCACGGGTTCGTGCGGGATTTCTCAACACCGAGGGTGCCATTGTCTTGCCAGCCTTCCGGTCGCGATCGCACCGCGGGCCCTCCCGCGGTCCGACCTTCACGTCTCACCGGAACGTGGGCTCACGCCCGATGCTCTCTTAGCTGTTTCCGAACTTATCACGGGTCACTTGTGGCTCCCGACACAACCGCAATCCGCAACCGCCTCAACCTCACCATCTCCGACCTTCGGCTGACCCGGCGACCTGACCCGGCCGGCTCGCCTGGGTCAGGTCGCCGGACCGGCCGCCCGGACCCGGGCGAGCCCGTCCTGCATGTGCTCCACCAGCAGCGACGTGGCACGCGCGGCGTCCCCAACCCTGACCGCGTCCGCGATCGCGCGATGCT
Organism: Dietzia aurantiaca; assembly: GCF_021033825.1. Lineage (GTDB taxonomy): Bacteria > Actinomycetota > Actinomycetes > Mycobacteriales > Mycobacteriaceae > Dietzia > Dietzia aurantiaca. Next base: position 8,233 of record NZ_JAIFXZ010000021.1, on the reverse strand, counting down.
CCGACAACCGGGACTCGGCGTCCGAGTAGGTGGCGCTCATGGCGTGCAGGCACATGCTCGTCTCCACCAGCACCGTCTCGTGGACCCGGGACAATCGCGGGCTGCGCGCCGCCTCGACCAACGCGTGATGGAAGTCGAGATCGGCAGCCACCATCGCGGCCGAGCGGGGCTCCGACGCCAGTGCCGCCATCGCGTCCACGGCGGAGTCCAGCTCGTCAGCGGTCCGGGAACCCGCCCCCGATTCGAGGACCCGCTGAAGCGCTGCCGTCTCGATGGTCGTGCGGAGCAGGTACATGTCGGCCACGGCCTCGGGGGTGAGCTCGGCGACGAACAGCCCGCGGTTGCGATGTGAGACCAGCAGCCCCTCCTGGGTGAGCCGCTGCATCGCCTCCCGCAGCGGCCCCCGGCTCACCCCGAGGGTGCGCGCCAGCGCGGCCTCCCCCAGCTGGTCACCGGGGGCGAAGGTGCCGTCGGAGATCGCTCGGCGCAGGGCCCGCGCGATGATCGCGGGCGTCGACTCCTGCACCACCGGGTCGAGCCCGGCGAGATGATCCGGCTCGGTCATGCCGTGGCGCTCCCCGGTAGCGCCGTCGCATCGGCGTGGACGGGCGGTGCCGGGACCACCTGACCGAGCGCGGCCTCGAGCGCCGCCCCGGCGCGGATCACGAGCAGGTCCTCGAACCGGGCCCCGATCAGCTGCACCCCGACCGGCAGCCCGGAATCGGTGAGCCCGCACGGCACGGACAGCGCCGGCTGCTGGGTCATGTTGAAGGGGTACGTGTAGGGCGTCCACGAGGTCCAGTCGGGGCTGTGCCAGTCCGGCGGGACGTCCGAGCCCGCGGCGAACGCGGGAATCGGCGTGGTGGGCGTGACCAGTAGGTCGTAGTTCTGGTGGAAGTCCGCCATCCGGGCGCCCAGCGCCATCCGGATCGCGACCGCGTCGAGGTAGTCGGCGGCCGAGAACTCGTGGTAGCGGCCGAGCGCCTCCCGCATCGACGGGTCCACTCGCTCGATCGCCCCCGGGCCGTGGGGCGCGAGCACCGCCTCGAGCCCGGCGAACCACAGGACGTGGAACGCGTCGACGGGGTCGGTTATCTCGGGATCCACCGTGTCGACGCGCGCGCCGAGCGCCTCGAGCACGCCCACGGCCCGCGCGACCTCACGCTCGACGTCGTCGTCGTTCCTCCCGAATCCCAGGGTCGCACTGTAGGCGACGCGCAGCCCCTCGAGCGACCGGTCGCCGCGGGCGCCGTCGGTGGCGGCGGCGAGGTATCCACCGGCGGTGGGCGTGGTGGCTCGGGCGGGCACCGCGGACCAGTCGCGTGGATCGGGGCGCAGGAGCGCGTCCATGAACGCGGCAGTGTCCGCGACGGTGCGCGTCATCGGCCCGGCGTGGGCCAGCGTGCCGAACGGGCTCGACGGGAACATGGGGATGACGCCGTAGGTGGGCTTGAGGGCGACGATGCCGCAGAACGCGGCCGGGATCCGCACCGATCCGCCGCCGTCGGTGCCGAGCGCGAGCTGCCCGAGCCCCGCGGCGACCGCGGCCGACGCGCCGCCGCTCGAGCCGCCCGGGGTGAGCGCCGGGTCGTAGGGGTTGCGGGTGATGCCGGTCAGGGTGTTGTCGGTGACGCCCTTCCACGCGAACTCGGGCGTGGTGGTCTTGCCGATCACCACGCAGCCGGCCTCGTGGGTCGCGGCGGTGACGGGGGCGTCGTCGGGCCAGGAGGCCGGGTCGTACGCGCCGGGCTTGTCGGCCAGTAGGTGGGAGCCGCGCAGCGTCGGCACTCCACGGGTGTAGAAGATGTCCTTGATGGTGGTGGGGACGCCGTCGATGGGGCCGATCGCCGCGCCGTCGCGGTAGCGCCGCTCGGCCGCCCGTGCCTGCCGGAGCGTCTCCTCGGGGCCGGTGTGGCAGATCGCGTTCAGCCGGCCGTCGACCCGCTCGATCGCGGCCAGCGCGTCACGCGCCGCGTCGACGGGCGACAGCTCGCCGCGTCGGAACCGCTCGGCGAGCTGCAGTGCGGTGAGAGACGCGGTCATCAGGCCACCTTTCGTCGGATTGTCGACAATCGTACAGTCGACCCGCGCCACGTCAAGGACATCTTCTACGCTGGAGCCATGAGCGCCGCCGACCACACCGCCTCCACCTCAGAGCCCACCGGGCCGGACCTCACCCCGGCCCTGGCCGAGGCACTGCGCCGCGCCGCCGCCGCATCCGCCCTCGTCGTGGCGTGCGACTACGACGGCACCCTCGCTCCCTTCGCCGACGAGCCCATGAGCGCCTTCGCCGCCCCCGGCGCGCTCGAGGCCCTCGCGCGACTCGCTGAACTGCCCGGCACGACTGTCGCCCTCCTGTCGGGCCGCAACCGCGCCGCGCTGGCCCAGGTGAGCGGCGCGGGCACCCCGGTGGTGCTGGTGGGCAGCCACGGTTCGGAGTGGGAGGGTGGGTTCGACGCCCCACTCGACGACGACGACAACGCCCTCCTGGCCCGCATCCACGCCGAACTCACGGAGATCGCCTCCGACGCACCCGGGGCGCACGTCGAATCCAAGCCGACCGCCGCCGTGTTGCACGTCCGGCCGGTCGAGGATCCGGCCGCACGCGAGCGGGCGACGGCCCGGGCGATGGCCGGGCCCGCGGCCGCCGGCGGGGTGTTCGTGACCGAGGGCAAGAACGTCGTGGAAATCGCGGTCCGCGAGGCGAGCAAGGGTGCGGCCCTCGAGCGGCTCACCGATCAGGCCGACGCCGACGTGACGATCTTCATCGGCGACGACGTCACCGACGAGCGCGGCTTCGCGCGACTGCGCCCGCAGGACGTGGGGATCAAGGTCGGTCCGGGCGAGACCGCGGCCGGCCACCGCGTGGAGGACATCCCCGCCGTCGTGCGCCTGCTGGGAACCCTGGCCGACCTCCGCGGCTGAGCAAATGCGGCGAACACCCCCGGGGTTGTCGCCCCGCGCAGGCGCGGTCGTACACTTACCGACAACGGTTCCCATTACCGTTCGCCTTCACCCCGAGGAGTGGTGCCCGTGTCGACCTCCCGCCCGGCCTCCCGCCAGCCCCGCCGCGCCGGCCTGTCCCGGACTCTGGCCGTGCTCGCCACCGCCCTCCTCGGCGCCGGCGCGCTGACCGCCTGCGGCGGCGCCTCGGGCACCGGGCCCGCCGACGGCGACGGCCCGTCCGTGGTGGCGTCGACGACCGTCTACGCGGACATCGCCCGGCAGGTCGCCGGCGGCAACGCGGAGGTCGAGTCCGTGATCTCCGACCCCGCGGCCGATCCCCACTCCTACGAGGCCGGCCCCGCCGACGCCGCCCGGGTCGCCACCGCCGATCTCGTGGTCTACAACGGCGGCGGCTACGACTCGTTCGTGGACCTCGCCCTGGCCAACGCCGGGGATGTGCCGGTGGTGCGGGCCGTCGACGAGTACTCCCGGGTCACCGGCGAGGCCGCGCCGGAGCACTCCCACGACCACGGTGACGACGCGGGTCACGAAGATCACACCGGTCACGACCACGGCCACTCGCACGATTCGGAGACCAACGAGCACGTCTGGTTCAGCCTGCCCACCACGGCCGCCGTGGCCGAGCGGGTCGCCGAGCAGCTCTCGGAACTCGATCCCGAGCACGCCGAGGAGTACCGGGCCAACGCCCGGGACTTCGGCGAGGAGCTGAGCCCGCTCCGTGCGCAGCTCGACGAGATCCACGAGCGCGGGCACTTCCCCTACGCCCAGACCGAGCGTATCGGCGCGCATCTGTTCGACTACGCACACATGGTCGACCTGACGCCGCGCGGGTTCCTCTCCTCCGTCGAGGACGATACGGACCCGGCGGCCGCCGACCTCGCCGCCCTGATCGACCTCCTCCACAAGCGGGAGGTCGCGTTCCTGGCGTTCAACTCGCAGACCGAGACGGCCGTCACCGCCCGGGTGCGTGACGCCGCGGTGGAGGCCGGTGTCGTCGTCGTCGACCTGACCGAGACCCTCCCCGACGGCACGGACTATCTCACCTGGATGCGCGACATCGTCGCCGAGCTGACCCGCGCCCTCTCCGACGCCACACCGGAGGGCGACGGTGGGCACTGACCACGAGCGCGGCATCCCCGGGCCCGGCCCGGTGGTCTCGCTCGACGGCGTGACCATCTCGCGCGGCGGCCGGACCCTGATCCGCGACCTCGACCTGCAGATCCAGCCCGGCGAGTTCGTGGCCGTGCTCGGACCCAACGGCGCCGGCAAGTCCACCCTGCTCAAGGTGCTGCTCGGCGAGCTCTCCCCCGACGCCGGCCGTGTCGTCGTGGACGGCCGGGCGCCCGGCGACCGCGGCACCCACCTCGGCTACGTGCCGCAGCAGCGCGCGTTCGACCCCGGCATCACCCTGCGCGGCCGCGACCTGGTCAGCCTGGGGATCGACGGCACCCGCTGGGGTCCCGGATGGCCCGGCCGGCGAGGTGAGAAGCGGCGGATCGTCGAGGACTCGCTGGCCCGGCTCGAGGCCGGAAAGCTCGCCGACAAGCCGCTCGGCCGGATGTCCGGCGGCGAGCAGCAGCGCGTGCGCGTGGCCCAGGCCATCGCGTGCGACCCGTGCGTCATGCTGTGCGACGAGCCGCTTCTCAGCCTCGACCTCACCGGCCAGCGCACCGTCGCCTCCGTGCTCGATCACCGGCGTCGCGACGACGACACCGCGATCGTCTTCGTGACCCACGAGATCAACCCGGTGCTGCCGATGGTCGACCGCGTGCTCTACATCGTCGACGGCCGGCACCGCATCGGCACGCCCGACGAGGTGTTCACCTCCGAGGTCATGTCCGACCTGTACTCCTCGCCCGTCGAGGTGCTGCGGGTGCGCGGGCAGATCGTCGTGGTGGGCGACACGCAGCACCTGGTGGCCGAGCCCTGGTCGACCGGGCACCACCATCATGACGACGACGACCACGGACACGGAGCGCACTGATGGACCGCTTGCTCGAGATCTTCGGGTCCATCGCCGACACCGAGGTCACCGCCTACCTGCTGCAGCAGGATTTCGTCCTGCTCGGCCTGGCCGCCATCGCGCTGCTCGGATTGCTCGCCGGGGCGATCGGGCCGTTCATCGTGATGCGACAGATGTCGTTCTCCGTGCACGGTGCCAGCGAGTTGGCGTTGACCGGTGCCGCCGCCGCGCTGCTGTTCGGCCTCAACCTGGGATTCGGCGCGATCGTGGGATCGGTGATCGCCGCCCTGATGTTCGGGCTCATGGGATCGCGGGCCTCCCAGCGCGACTCGTCGATCGGCGTGGTGCTGGCGTTCGGACTGGGCCTGGCGGTGCTGTTCATCCACCTCTACCCCGGCCGGTCCGGAACCGCCTTCGCCCTGCTCACCGGGCAGATCGTGGGGGTGTCCGAGAACGGCCTGCTGCAGATGGCGATCGTCGCGGCGATCATCTGCGCCGCGCTCGTGGCCCTGTACCGGCCACTCGTGTTCTCCTCCGCCGACCCCGAGGTCGCCGAGGCTCGCGGCGTGCCGGTGCGGGCGATCAACATGGTCTTCGCCGTGCTCGTGGGACTCGCCGCCGCGCAGGCCGTGCAGGTCGTGGGTGCGCTGCTGGTGCTCTCGCTGCTCATCACCCCGGCCGCCGCCGCAGCTGCTGTCACCTCCAGCCCGGCCAAGGCGATCGGGCTGACGATCCTGTTCGCCGAGATCGCGGCGGTCGGCGGGATGCTGCTCTCGCTGGCGCCCGGCGTGCCGGTCTCCGTCTTCGTCACCACGATCTCGTTCGTGATCTACCTGGCCTGCCGGGTCGTGGCAGCCCTGCGTCGCTGACGCCCCCGGCCCCGCCGCGCCCGCCGCACAGAGCTCCACAGCGCTCCACAGCGCCGCCGCTTATCGTCGCGAAGAGCCTTTCGCCCACATCGCCCGAGAGGCACTGCGCGAAACCCTCTTCGCGACGCCGGGTCGGGCCAGGTCAGCCCGCCATGCCGCGAGGAAGCACGGCGTCCGCGCTTGTCGCTACTAACGTCTGGGAGATGATGGACACCGCCTCCGAGCCCGAGCCCGACGCTGGCGCCGGACCCGACGCCGACGACGCCGTGGCCGGGGTTGAAGCCGGGGCAGAACTCCACGCGATCCGCACGGCCTACCCGTCGCTGCGCTGGGAGTCGGTCAGTCGCACCGACGAGGGCTGGGACCACGTGGTGATCATCTGCCGCGGCTGCTCCGGCGAGGACGCCCTCGGATACGCCGATCTGGTGTTCCGCTTCCCCTCCGACGAGCAGGCGCTCGCGCAGCTGCCCACCGAGATCGCGGTGCTCGAGCACCTGGCGCCCCGGATCGAGGCCGCGCTCCCCCGCTACACGCATGTGTCTGCGAGCGCGCAGCCAGACAAGCGTCTTGTCCCATTCGCCGGCTACCCGATGATCCACGGAGAACGCCTCACCCCGGACCTATTGCACAGCCTGCCCGTCACCGAGCAGACGATCATCGCGACACAGCTGGGTTCTCTGCTGTCTGCGCTGCACGTCCAGGACACCTCGGCGCCGCCGATGGATCTGGTCGCGCCGTCGTACCAGCCCGAGAACCTCGACTTTGTCCGTGGGATCGTGGAGAACAACATGCCCGACGTGCTCGCACCGGACGAGATGCGCACGGCCCGCGAGATCTGCGACGAGGTGGCCGCGCTGCAGTCCACCCTGCTGCCCCGGGTATTCGTGCACTACGACATCTACCAACGTCACCTGTACTGGGACGCGGGCGCCGCCCCGGCCGGACGGCTGGGCCTGATCGACTTCACCGACATGTGCATCGGCGACCCGGCCATCGACTTCGCGGAACTGTACGAATACGGCCCGCGCTTCGTGGAGGACGTCCTCGCTCGTTATGTCGGCCGTATCGACCCCGACTTTCTCGACCGGGCGTGGACCTACCAGCGGCTGGCCGGGCTCTACATGCTCGCGGGCCACATGTACTACGGCGAGGAGACGTGGGAGTACGCGCGATCGACCTTCGATCGCTGCCGCTCACCCCGCCGCCCGCGGGCATGACCGTCGGCCCCCACGGGTAGCGCGTCAGGTCTCGCGCGGGCATCCGCGGCGGGTGGATCAGGGTGCCGGGAAGAGCCACTCAAGCGGGATCCCCAGCGCCTGCGCGCCCGCCTGTACGAGGCTCCACGGGGCCGCCGCAGATCCAACGATCAGCGAGCCCAGGCTGATCCCCCCGCCTTCCGTGCCGGGGAACTGGTTGGCGATACCACCGGCGATCTCCATCGAGCCGTTGTACAGCGAACCGAGCATGTCTATCTCCCTAAATCAGAGGTCACAAGCGAAGTGCACCAAGCAATGTACCCGCCTGGCCGGACAGCCGGCGTCAGCCCTTGACGCGCCGCTGACGCGCGAACTCCGACAGCACCACGCCCGCGGCGACGGAGGCGTTGAGGCTCTCCACCTTCGAGGCGATCGGGACCGACAGGATCGAGTCGCAGTTCTCGCGTACCAGCCGGGACAGGCCCTTGCCCTCGGATCCCACCACGATGACCGTGGGGCCGGTGCCGTCGTAGTCGTCCAACGACACGTCGCCACCGGCGTCGAGGCCGACGAGCTGGGCACCGGACTTGGCCCAGTCCAGCAGCGTGCGGTTGAGGTTGGTGGCGCGGGCGACGGGCAAGCGGGCCGCGGCGCCTGCCGAGGTCCGCCACGCCACTGCGGTGATGGAGGCGCTGCGACGCTCCGGGATCAGGACGCCGTGGCCGCCGAAGGCCGCGACCGAGCGGATGACGGCGCCGAGGTTCCGCGTGTCCGTGATGTTGTCGAGCGCCACCAGTAGCGCCGGCTGCGACGAGTGCATAGCGCTCTGGATGAGGTCGTCCGGGTCCGCGTACTCGTACGGCGGGACCTGCAGCCCGATCCCCTGGTGCATGCCGTTGGACGTCATGCGGTCCAGATCGACGCGCGGCACTTCCAGGATCGAGATCCCGTTGTCGGCGGCGAAACGCACGGCCTCGGTGAGTCGCTCGTCGTTGTCGGCGCCCACCGCCACGAACAGCGCGGTCGCCGGGACCCCGGCCCGCAGGCACTCCACGACCGGGTTGCGGCCCACCACGAGCTCGGGCCCGTCCGCCTTCTTCTGGGCGTACTGGCGGCGCTGCTGCGCACCTTGCGCCTTGCGGTCCGCCGACTTCGCCTTGCGGTGGGCCGCGTGATAGGTCCGGTCCTCCGCCTTGGGGGTGGCGCCACGCGCCTCCAGTCCACGACGACGCTGGCCG
>NZ_JAIFXZ010000020.1 GCF_021033825.1 Dietzia aurantiaca | reverse complement strand
GGTCGCAACCAAACAAAAAATTTGGCACTATCACAAACAAAACACACTGTTGAGTTCTCAAACAACACCCACACACCGATCCACCGCGATACACTCACCACAGCTTCACAGGGAAGATCCTGCAACCGCCGCCCTCTCGGGCAACTTCTCCAGCCTAGCACCACCAACTCCCAGTTCCAAAACCGGGCGTTTCTGCTTGTTCCTGGAGCGCGTCTACTTCGAGCGACCCCGTCCGTTTCGGTCCGGGCTCGCTCTCGGCGACGTCCATTAAGTTACGCAGACATGAACTGAAACGCAAACCCGCTGGTAAACGGCCCTAAAAGCACGATAACGCCGGCATAGCCGGCGTTATCGTGGTCGGAATCGCGAGGAATCAGCGGATGCGGATCCCGGCGAAGTTCTTCTTGCCTCGGCGCAGGACCACCCAACTGCCGTGGAGCAGGTCGTCGGTGGACGGCGTCCAATCGGGGTCGGAGATGCGCTCGTTGTTCACGTACGCACCTCCCTCTCCCACCGCACGCCGGGCCGCGCCCTTACTCGGGCAGAGCCCGCCCGCCACCAGAAGATCCGTGATCGTCCGTGGATCGTCCGCGGCGATCTCGGCCGCGCCGGCATCGTCGAGTGCCGCCGCCAAAGTGGCCTCATCAAGCTGGCCGAGTTCGCCACGCCCGAACAGTGCCTGGGCCGCGGCCTGAACGGACTCGGTGGCCGCGACCCCGTGAACGAGCGTCGTCATCTCCTCTGCCAGCCGCTTCTGGGCAGCGCGCAGATGCGGCTTCTCGGCGGTGAGCACCTCGAGTTCCTCGATCTCCTCCCTGCCGAGGAACGAGAACCAGCGCAGGTAGCGGACCACGTCGGCATCCGCCGTATTGAGGAAGTACTGGTACCACGTGTACGGGCTCGTCATGGCGGCGTCGAGCCATAGGCTGCCGCCGCCGGTCGACTTGCCGAACTTCTTGCCGTCGGACGAGGTCACCAGGGGCACGGTCATCGCATGAACCGCCTCACCGTCGACACGACGGTTGAGGTCGACCCCGCCGACGATGTTGCCCCACTGGTCGGAGCCACCGATCTGGAGCGTGCACTCGTGATGACGTCGCAACTGCAGGAAGTCGTTCGCCTGCAGCAGCATGTACGAGAACTCGGTGTAAGAGATGCCGTCGCCATCCAACCGACGCTTGACCGTGTCCCGACCGAGCATGGTGTTCAGCGAGAAGTGCTTGCCGACATCCCGAAGGAACTCGATCACCGAGAGGTGGCCGGTCCACTGCATGTTGTTGACGATGCGGGCGCCGGACGGTCCCTCGGTGAGGTCGACGAAGCGCTCGAGTTGGCCGGAGATCCGCTCGGCCCAGTCCGCCACCGTGTCGGAGGTGTTCATGACGCGCTCCCCGACATCGCGCGGGTCACCGATCATGCCGGTCGCGCCGCCGGCCAGGACGATGGGCCGGTGCCCGGCGAGCTGGAAGCGGCGCAACGTCAGGAGCGGGATGAGATGACCGGCGTGGAGGCTCGGCCCGGTGGGGTCGAAACCGCAGTAGAGCGACACCATCCCCTCGTCCAGATGGGCGCGGAGCGTGTCGAGGTCCGTCGACTGGGCGATCAGGCCACGCCACTGCAGGTCATCGAGGATGTTATTGGTCACGACGTTCATTGTCCCCCATCACCGGCCGAGGTCGACCACTGGCCGCGTGACCGCGGGCGCCCTCGGGCTCCGTCGGTAGGCGGAGACCTCCCGCGCGCCGGCGACCCAGAACCGCCAGTGACGATCCGCCTCGCGGGAGACGCCGACGCGGGGCCCGGAACGGATCAGTTCGTCCGGAAGAGGGTTGGGGCGGAAGGAGACCGACGACGACGAGTTGAGCACGTCCAGACCTCGGAACGACAGATCGACCCCGAGGGTACGGCCGAGATTGCCGGGTCCGCGGGCGAGCTTGTCGGACGTGATGCCCGGCCGGCGGGTCGCGACGACCTCGTGGCCTTCTTCGACGCGGGCTGCCCGGAGCAGCACGCCCCCGCCCTCACCGGGCGGCCGGCAGGTGATGTTCACGCACTGGTGGATGCCGTGACTGAGGTAGACGTACAGGTGGCCGGCGTCGCCGAACATGACCTGGTTGCGCGGCGTCGGGCCGGGCCAGGTGTGGGCCGCGGCATCCGGGTAGGCGGATCCGGCCGGCCCGCCATAGGCCTCGACCTCGAGAATGCGAACAGCAACCGGGCCGTGTGTCAGCGTCCCACCGAGCACGATCCGCGCGGCCTCGTCCGGCGCCGCCTCCCGCAGCAGCTCTCTGAGCGGGTCGGTGACGCCGGACCGGGACTCGTGGTCGGTGTGCGGGTTGCTCACTCCGGGGATGAGCCCTCTCCGGCGCCCGCCTTGGCGAGCAGTTCCGCGTGCTCGGCCTCGTCGACCTGCCGGGATTCGTCGACCAGCAGCACGGGGATGCCGTCGTCGATCCGGTAGGCGCGGCGCAGACGCTGGTTGTACAGCGTGTCGTCCCCAGCGAGCAGGAGCGGCCCCTTGTCCTCGGGGCAGGCCAGGATCGACAGCAGTCGTTCGTCTAGGACGGACATGCCGTTCACCCTACCCAGGCGGCGAGCTCGTCACGGAACTCGGCCAGCCGCCCGCGCTGCTTCGCGACAGCCTCACCGGCGGTGCCGCCGCGGGCGTTCCGGGAGGCGATCGATCCCGTGACGGTCAGCACCTCGCGAACCTCGGGCGTCAACGCGGGGTCGACGGCGGCGAGCTCGTCGTCGTCGAGCTCATCCAGTCCCACCCCACGTCCCTCGGCGATGCGCACGCACTCCCCCGCCGCCTCGTGGGCGACCCGGAACGGGACTCCCTGCCGGACCATCCACTCCGCGATGTCCGTGGCGAGGGTGTATCCCGCCGGGGCGAGCTCCGCGAGCCGTTCGGGGTGGAACACGAGGGTGTCGACCAGACCGGCCATCGCCGGGAGCAGCAGGTCGAGCTGGGCCACCGAGTCGAAGACCGGCTCCTTGTCCTCCTGCAGATCCCGGTTGTAGGCCAGCGGCTGTGCCTTGAGCGTCGCCATGAGCCCGGTCAGATTGCCGATGAGCCGGCCGGTCTTGCCGCGCATCAGTTCGGCGACGTCCGGGTTCTTCTTCTGGGGCATGATCGAGCTACCCGTGGACCACTCGTCGGCCAGGGTGACGTAGCCGAACTCGGGCGTCGACCAGGCGATGATCTCCTCCGCCAGACGCGACAGATCCACCGCGATCTGGGCGAGCACGTAGGAGGCCTCGGCCGCGAAGTCACGCGAACTGGTGGCATCGATCGAGTTGTCGGCGGCGCGGTCGAAACCGAGCTCGGCCGCGATCGCGTCCGGGTCCAGTCCGAGCGACGAGCCGGCCAGTGCGCCGGAGCCGTACGGGGAGACCGCCAGGCGTCGGTCCAGATCGCGGATCCGGTCGAGGTCGCGCAGCAACGGCTGGGCGTGCGCGAGCAGTTGGTGGGAGAGCAGGACCGGCTGGGCCGCCTGGAAGTGGGTCTTGCCCGGCATGACCGTCTCCGGGTGCGCATCGGCCTGCGCCACGAGTGCGTCGACCACATCGAGCACACCCGCGGCCACCGCGCGCACGGCATCCCGCAGCCACATCCGGAACAGGGTGGCCACCTGGTCATTGCGCGAGCGGCCGGCACGTAACCGTCCGCCGACCTCGGGGCCGACCCGCTCGATCAGGCCGCGCTCCAGGGCGCCGTGCACGTCCTCGTCGGACTCGGCGGGCACGAACTCCCCGGAGTCGACGTCGGCGGCGAGCCGATCCAGACCGTCGAGCATCGTGTCCAGGTCGGCCCCCGTGAGCAGGTCGGCGCGATGCAGCACCCGGGCGTGCGCCTTGGACGCCCGGATGTCGTACGGCGCCAGATCCCAGTCGAAGTGGGTGGACTTGCTCAGTGCCGCCATCGCCTCTGCGGGGCCGCCGGCGAATCGGCCGCCCCACAGGGCCCCGGTATTGGTCCCGTGCCGGTCGTCCCGGCCCTGCTCGTCGCTCACAGTCCCAGGTCCCGCTTCGCGGCGATCTTGGAACTCAGGCCATGGAGGTTGACGAAGCCCTTGGCGTAGCTCTGGTCGAAAGAGTCACCCTCGTCGTAGGTCGCCAGGTTGAAGTCGTACAGCGACTTGTCGGAGCGGCGGCCGTTGACGGTGATCGAGCCACCGTGCAGGACGAGGCGGATGTCGCCCGAGACGTGCTCCTGGGTGTTGTCGATGAAGGCGTCCAGGGCGTACTTCAGCGGCGAGAACCAGAGACCGTCGTAGACGGCGTTGGACCAGGTGTCCGAGACGCCGGACTTGTAGCGGGCCAGCTCCCGCTCGAGGGTGACGTCCTCGAGGGCCTTGTGCGCGGTGATGAGCACCATCGCGCCCGGGGCCTCGTAGACCTCACGGCTCTTGATGCCGACGAGACGGTCCTCGACCATGTCCAGTCGACCGACGCCCTGGGCGCCGCCGCGACGGTTGAGCTCTTCGATCGCCTCGAGGACGGAGACCCGACGGCCGTCGATGGCGACCGGAACGCCGGCCTCGAAGGTGATGGTGACCTCGTCCGGGGCGGCGAAGTTGATCGTCGGGTCCTCGGTGTAGTCGTAGACGTCCTTGGTCGGCGCGTTCCACAGGTCCTCGAGGAAGCCGGTCTCGACCGCGCGGCCCCACACGTTCTGATCGATCGAGAACGGCGACTTCTTGGTGACGTTGATCGGGATCGCGTTCTCCTCGGCGAACTCGATGGCCTTCTCACGCGTCCAGGCGTAGTCGCGGACGGGGGCGATCACGTCCAGGTCGGGAGCCAGCGCGCCGAAGCCCACCTCGAAGCGCACCTGGTCGTTCCCCTTGCCAGTGCAGCCGTGCGCCACGGCCGTGCCGCCGTGCATCTTCGCGGCGGTCACCAGGTGCTTGACGATCAGCGGGCGCGAGATCGCCGACACCAGCGGGTACTCGCGCATGTACAGGCCGTTGGCCTTGATGGTCGGCGCACAGTAGTCGTTCGCGAACTCGTCACGGGCATCCACGACGATCGACTCGACCGCGCCGCAGTCGAGTGCGCGCTGGCGGATGGAGTCCATGTCCTCTCCGCCCTGTCCCAGGTCGATGGCCACGGCGACGACCTCGGCGCCGGTCTCCTTACCGATCCAGCTGATGGCGACGGAGGTGTCCAGTCCGCCCGAGTAGGCGAGGACGACGCGATCGGTCATGGTGTTCTCCTTGGTTGTTGTTCAGGTGTTGTCCATCGGCCCGGGGCCGCGTCAGAGTTGGCGCCGGGCCAAGGCTGCGAGGCGGCCCGCAAGCTCTTCTCCGCGCACGGGTTCGCGGGCCATCACGAATATGGTGTCATCCCCGGCGATCGTGCCCACCACGTCGTCGAGATTCGCACGGTCCAGGGCACTGGCGAGAAAGTTCGCCGCCCCGGGCGGCGTGCGCAGGACCGCCGTGTTCCCACTGTGGTCGGCGGACACGAGCAGCTCCCCCAGAAGGCGCCCCACCCGGTCGGTACCGCCCGGGATGCCCGGGACCTGGCTGCCATCCTCCGGGATGACATAGCGGCCGGCACCGCCGTCGGCAGCGCGGAGCTTGACCGCGCCGAGCTCATCGAGATCGCGACTGAGAGTGGCCACCGCGATAGCGATACCCTCACCGGCCAACGCGTCGGCCAGTTCGGTCTGACTGCGCACGGGCCGGTCCCGGAGGATCTCGGCGATGCGCGCGTGACGAGCCGTCCGACTGACCGCGCCGACGGAGGTCACGATCGCTCCAGCAGCCAGACGAGTAGCGCCTTCTGTGCGTGCAGCCGGTTCTCCGCCTCGTCGAACACCCGGCTGCGGGGACCGTCGATGACCTCGCCGGTGATCTCCTTCTCGCGATACGCGGGTAGGCAGTGCAGGACGATCACATCGTCGGAGGCCTTGTCGACAGCGTCCCGGCCCAGCTGGTAGTCGGCGAGATCGCGCAGACGCTCGGTGGCCGAGTCCTCCATCCCCATCGACACCCAGGTGTCGGTGATGAGGACGTCGGCGTCGATCACGGCCGTGTCGACCTCGGTCGTGATGGTGACCGAACCGCCGGTCTCCGCCGCGATCCGTTCGGCGTCAGCCACCACCTGCCCGGTCGGCTGGTAGCCGGCCGGCGCCGCGATGGTGATGTGCATCCCCGCAGTGGCGAACCCGACGAGGTACGAGTGCCCCATGTTGTTTGCGCCGTCGCCGAGGTAGACCGCCCGCAGACCCGCGGTGCGTCCGAAGTTCTCCCGGATCGTCAGCAGGTCGGCGAGGATCTGACAGGGGTGGAAGTCGTCGGTGAGCGCGTTGACGACAGGCACGGCCGAATCCGCTGCGAGCTCGGCCAGTCCGGCCTGCGAGTACGTCCGCCACACGATCGCCTCGACGTAGCGGGACATCACCATCGCGGTATCGGAGAGCGTCTCGCCCTTGCCCATCTGGGTGGATCCGGACTCCACCACGATCGCATTGCCACCGAGTTGTGCGATGCCCGCGTCGAAGGAGAAGCGGGTCCGCGTGGAGGTCTTGTCGAAGATCACCGCGACCGACTTCGGCCCCTCCAGCGGGCGCGCCGAGAACGGCTCCGCCTTGAGCCTGAGCCCGAGCTCCAGCACCTCGGCCTGCTCCGCGGGACTGAGATCGTCGTCTCGGAGAAAGTGACGCGGGGTCGGGCTTCCCGGGCCTGTCGTCGTGGACGACGGCGAGGTCGTACCGGTCATGACGAGGTCTCCTTCTCCGACGCGGCGTCGAGGATCGGGGGCAGGGCGGTCACGAACTGCGCGACCTGGTCTTCGGTGAGGATGAGCGGCGGGGCCAGCCGGACGACGTCCGTGCCGGTGGCGCCCACGAGGTAGCCCGCGGCGCGCGCGGCCTCCTCGACCTCCTTCGCCCGCGGCGCGGTCAGCACCACTCCGAGCAGGAGTCCGCGGCCCCGGACATGATCGACCAGCGGGTGATCCAGGCACTCGATCTCGGCGGCGAGTAACTTGCCGAGCCGGTCGACGTGGGCGACGAGGTCGTCGGTGTCGATCGTCCTCAGGACCGCCAGCGCGGCCGCGCACGCGACGGGATTACCACCGAAGGTGGTGCCGTGCTGGCCGGCGGTGAGCAACTCCCCCGCCCGGCCGATGCCCAGACACGCGCCGATGGGCAGCCCGCCGCCGAGCCCTTTCGCCAGGGTGATCACATCCGGAACCACCCCGGCCTTGCGGGACGCGAACATCGCGCCGGTGCGGGCGATCCCGGTCTGGACCTCGTCGACGATCATCAGGATCCCGTGTTCGGTGCACAGTTCCCGCACGTCCGCGAGGAAGCCCTCGGGCGGTTCCACGACGCCGCCCTCCCCCTGCAGCGGTTCGACGATGACGGCGGCGGTGTCCGCCGGGGCCTGCTCGACGAGCGCCCGGAGTGCCGCGGTGTCCCCGTAGGGGAAGTACTCGACGCCGGCGGGCATCGGCTCGAACGGCGCACGCTTGGCGGGCTGACCGGTCATCGCCAGCGCCCCCATGGTCCGACCGTGGAAGCCGTTCTCCGCGGCGAGGATCCGTGAACGGCCGGTGCGGCGGGCGATCTTGAACGCCGCCTCGTTGGCCTCGGCGCCGGAGTTGCAGAAGAAGGCCCGGACCGGCGCCTCCACCGCGAGAAGCGATTCGAGACGCTCCGCCAACTCCACGACCACCGGGTGGACATAGAGATTCGACACGTGCCCCAGTTCGGCGACCTGCCTGCTGACCGCCTCGACGACGGCGGGGTGGGCGTGCCCCAGGGAATTGACCGCGATGCCGGCCAGCAGATCGAGGTACTCGCGACCGTCGGCGGCGGTCACGGTCACGCCCCGGCCCGAGACGAGTTCGAGCGGCGGGGTGCCGTAGTTGCGCATCAGCGCGGTGTCCCACCGTGAGATGAGATCAGTGGTGTCCTGCGGGCTCACTGTGCTTCTCCTACTACTGAACGGATCTCGTGGTCACCCTCGGTGACCATCGTTCCGATGCCGCCCTCCGTGAGGATCTCGAGCAGCACCGAGTGCTCGACGCGGCCATCGATGACGTGCGCTGCCCCGACGCCGCCCCGCACGGCGGCCAGACACGCCTCCATCTTGGGAACCATGCCGCTCTCAAGCGACGGCAGGAGTGCCTCCAGCGGCGTGGTCCCCAGGTGCGTGACGAGCGACGAGCGATCCGGCCAGTCGGTGTACAGGCCCTCGACATCGGTGAGGACGACGAGCTTCTCGGCTGCGAGTGCCGCGGCGAGCGCGCCCGCGGCCGAATCCGCGTTGATGTTGTGGACGACGCCGTCGGCATCGGGGGCGATCGTGGAGACGACCGGGATGCGTCCGGCCTCGATGAGGTCGATGACCGCCCCGGGATCGACGGCGGCGACGTCCCCGACGAGTCCGATGTCGGTGGCCTCCCCGTCGACCATCGCCGTCCGACGGACCGCTGTGAACAGGCCCGCGTCCTCGCCCGAGATCCCCACCGCGTACGGGCCGTGAGCATTGATCAGCCCGACGAGTTCGCGGCCGACCTGACCGAACAACACCATCCGCACGACATCCATCACCTCGGGCGTCGTGACTCGGAAACCGCCCCGGAACTCGCCCTCCATGCCCAGCCGGCCGAGCATCGCGGTGATCTGGGGACCACCGCCGTGCACCACGACTGGCTTGAGGCCACAGGTGCGCAGGAACACCATGTCGGCGGCGAACGCGGCCTTGAGCCTCTCGTCGACCATCGCGTTTCCGCCGTACTTCACCACGACGATCTTGTCGTGGAACTCCTTGAGCCACGGCAGTGCCTCGGCGAGGACGTGCGCGCGGACGAACGGCGACAGTTCGGTCGACCCGTCGTTCATCAATGTGGGCATATCAGTCGCCTCCGGCGGTGATGGGGATGGTCAGGGTCAGGTGGATCTGTGCGCCGCCGCGGTGGCGGAAGCGGAACGCGGCGCCGGCCTCGGTGACCGTGGGTTCGGGCCACGGCCCGAGTTCGGTGTCGGGCCGGAAGGCGAGGACCTCGACCGGCCCGGCCTCGACCCCCGTGCGGACGCCCACGAATCCGGCGACGTCCTCGGCGACACCGTGCACGAACGTGAAGTCCGCGCCGGTATCGCAGGATCCGGGTCCGTCGAGCAGCACGACCGCGCGGGTCGACGGCACCTGGGCGCTGAGCGCGCTCCACTGCAGCTCGACCGCGTCGGCTCCACCACCCGAGACGTCGAGTGCGGCCGTCGCACCCGGCGGAGCCAGCCAGAACCCGGCGATGTTCCGCGCCGGATCCGTCCACAGTTCGAGCCCGTGATCGTGCCCGACCAGCGTCGCCCCGGGCAGGACCTCCGCGCTCAAGGGGCCAGGCCGACCGTGCTGAGACCGGCGGTCTCGGACAGCCCGAGCGCGAGGTTCATCGACTGGATGGCGCCGCCGGCAGTGCCCTTGGCCAGGTTGTCGATCGCGGCGGTGAACACGGCCCGGCCGGTGCGCTCGTCGACCTCGATACCCAGCTGCACGGCATTGGAGCCGAGCACCGAGGCGGTCATGGGCTGCACCCCGGCCGGCAGGAGGTGGACGAACGGCTCATCACCGAAGGCCTCCGTGTAGACCTCACGCAGCTCGTCCGCAGAGGCCGTGGTGGGCACGACCGCCGTGGTGAGGATGCCGCGCGCCATGGGGGCGAGCACGGGCGTAAAACTCACCGACACCTCGGCGTCGGTCACCGCCCGGAGGTTCTGCGTGATCTCCGGGGTGTGGCGGTGAGTGGCGACCCCATACGCCTTGGTCGAGCCCATCACCTCGGACGCGAGCATGGGCACCTTGGCCGCCTTGCCCGCGCCGGAGGCCCCTGTCACCGAGACGATCGTGATGTTGGACGCATCGACGAGCCCCCTGGCCACTGCCGGGAACAGCGCCAGGGTCGCCCCCGTCGGAAAACAGCCCGGGACCGCGACCCGCCGGGTCGACCGCAGCGCATCGCGGGCTCCGGGGAGTTCGGGCAGCCCGTACGGCCACGTACCCGCGTGCGGGGAGCCGTAGAAGGCCTCCCAGTCACCGGCGTCCGTCAACCGGAAGTCCGCCCCGAGATCGATCACCAGCACGTCCGGCCCGAGCTGTTCGGCGATCGCCGCCGAGTGACCATGCGGGAGGCCGAGGACCACCACGTCATGCCCGGACAGCGACTCGGCGCTGGTCTCCGAGAGAACCCGGTCCGCCAACGGCAGCAGGTGCGGATGGTGCTGGTCCAGCGTCTGGCCGGCGTTGGACCCCGCCGCCAGGACGCCGATCTCCAGCTCACCCGAGAGGTACGAGGGATGTGCGAGGAGGAGTCTGAGGAACTCCCCGCCCGCGTAACCCGATGCACCTGCGACCGCTACCTTGATTGCCATACGCACGAGTATGCACCACGTTGCAATCTTTTGCACACAAGGTCCGTCGTCGGGCCTCGCGTTCAACCGGGAGCCGGTCCGATCACCAGCACATCCAGATCATGCCCCGATCTGCCGTTGCGCACCGCCGAAACGCCGTTGCCCCAGGTCGACCGAACCGCCCATGCGACGCCCCTCATCGAGGCCGGACGTGCCGACGCGGCGCCGGGAACCCTTGACGGTGTGGGGGAAACGGCGACGCAGCTCCGCCTCGGCGCACTGTGAATCCGAACGCAGGACCAGCCCGGCCCCTGCCGCATCCGAACTCTCGGACACCGCCTCTGCCTCGGCCGCGGCGAGGCGCCGGCCCACCTCGAAGGCGAACCCGGTCATGAACGATTTGCGGTGGGTCACCGCTGACACCCCCGGCACCGTGCGCTGCCGTACGGCGCCGGCCAACATGATCCCGGTCAGCGCACCGCCCAGCATCGACACGCGCTCGACGTGGCGACGGAGCCCGACGATGTACACGATCCGAGCCCCGTCCGCCCGCCTCGATGACACCGCCCTGCAGTGCATGGCCACCGCCAGCGACGCGACGAGGCCGATCTGGTCGGGCTGGTACTTTCCGAGCACCACGTGCTCGTGGACCACCACCTCGGCCGCCGCCTGATCCGGACCGGATCTGGCCAGCGCCTCATCGACCCCGTACTTCGCGAGTAACGCGTAGGCCCGCTCGAGTAGCACCTCCGCCTCCGGCGTCCCGGCCACGCTCTCGGCCTTGGCGAACAGCTTGCGGACCCGGTCGAAGGCCTTCTCCGAGGAGAGCGCTGACGCGGCGCCGCCCCCGTTCTGGCCGGTCGCGCGGGAGTTGTCGGAACGAGTGTGGGTCATGGTCTGCTCCTGATCGTCTCAGCATTGATGTCGAGACGGATGTTCGCACACACGTACGACAGGACTGTGTCGACGCCGCCGGACAGCCGCCCGGGTCGATGACCCCGGGACGATCAGCGGTGGAGGAACCAGGTGTGGTCGAGCGGGCCGGCGCCCTGCCCCACGTCGAGGGACAGCCCGCCGTGCAGGGCCCCGTCCATCCATGGCCGGACACGTCGGTACGCCGCTTCCCAATCGGGCGCACCGACACGCGCGGTGGCCAGTGCCGACGACAGCGAGCATCCGGTGCCGTGGGTGTGCGGCGTCTCGACGCGGACGAACGGCAACCGGAGTGTCATGCGACGGTCCGCCTCGGACTCGACCATCACGTCCTCGGCGCTGCCGTCCTCGAGGTCGCCGGTCGTCGCGAGAACCGCGCTACCGGTCTGCTCGTGGACGAGCTCCGCCTGACTGACGATCCCCTCGATGTCGGTCGCGGTGTCTGAACCGCAGAGCACACCGAGTTCGGGCACGTTCGGGGTGACGAGGTCGACGAGCGGGACGAGGTCGCGCAGCATGGACGCGGCGTCCTCGCTCGCGAGACGCCCGCCGGTGGTCGCGACCATGACGGGGTCCAGGACGATGTGAGGTGGGCGACGACGACGAAGCCACGCCCCGACCGCTTCGACGAGTGAAGCCTCTCCGAGCATGCCGATCTTGACGGCGTCGATCTGGACGTCATCGGCGACCGCGTCCAGCTGGGCGATCACCGTATCGACCGGCACCGCGTGGACGCCGGCCACGCCGCGGGTGTTCTGGACCGTGACGGCGGTGACCACGCCCATCGCGTAGCCGCCCATCGCCGTGACGGACTTGGTGTCGGCCAGCAGGCCGGCACCACCCGACGGGTCGGTGCCGGCGATGCAGAGTATGCGGGGCACCCGCACCGCGTCAGCCACGAAGGCTCGCTCCCACGGCCCGTGCTGCCGCGTCCACCGCGGCCGTGCGCCACTCGCTGGCCTCGTCCTCGGTCAGCGTTCGGTCGTCGGCGCGGAAGGTGAGCGCGTACGCGAGCGACTTCCTGCCCTCACCGAGCTGGCTGCCGGTGTAGATGTCGAACAGGCGGACGCTCTCGAGGAGGTCGCCGCCTCCCGAGATGAGCGCCGCCTCCACCGCGGATGCCGGGACCACCTCATCCACGACGAGAGCGACATCCTGATTCACCGACGGGTAGGAGGAGATCGCCGGCGCGGGCAGGACCTCGCGCGTGCCGATGGCGGTCAGGTCGAGCTCCATCGCGCATGTCCGCGCGGGGAGCTCCAGACGCTCGCACGCCGCGGGATGCAACTCACCGGCGTGGCCGACCACCGCGCCGTCGACGACGATCTCGGCGCAGCGGCCCGGGTGCCAGGGTGCGTACTCCCCCGACCTCACCTCGACCTCGACGCCGAGCGCGGCTCCGACGGTCCGGGCCGCCTCGACCGCGTCGAGCGCGTCGGCGGCGCGGCCCGGATCGAGATGGCCGGCCGGCACTCGTCTACCGGTGTAGAGGGCGGCCGCGTGCAGCGGCTGCGCGGGCAGCGAATCGCCGAGCCGCTTCTGCTCATCGGCGGTGGGCTCACGGTCCACGGGCAGCATGTCCACGCCGGAGGTCGCGGGCGTGCGGAACGCGACCTGGGCGATCGAGAAGAGCGCGAGGTCGCGGGTCCCGCGGGTGAGGTTGCGCCGGGCGATCTCCACCATCGACGGCAACAGGGTCGTCGCGAGATGCGCCTTGTCGCTCTCCAGGGGATTGACCACGGACATCGTGTGGCGACGCTCGTCGTCGTCGCGGAGCCCCATGGCGTCGAACACGGACGGATCGCAGAACGGCGACGTGAGCACCTCGACGTGCCCGGATGCGGCGAGGGCGCGCCCCACGGCCCGGCGGCCGCGCTGGGTGGCCGTCAGGCCCCGACCGGCGGGGGCGGTGGGCAGCACGGACGGGATGTCCTCCAGACCCTCGAGGCGCAGGACCTCCTCGACCAGGTCGGCAGGAATCGTCAGATCGGGGCGCCACGTGGGCGGGGTGACCTCGAGCAGCACGGCGTCGTCGCCGGCCACCGTGGCCCCGATCTGCTCCAGGCGCCGGCGGGTGGTCCCGACCGGGTACCCGAGCCCCGCGACCCGCGAGGGCCGGTCCGGGTCGAAGGCGATCGTGGGCGGGACGGGCGCCGTGCCGGCGTCGGTGAGCGACGCCTCGACGGTGCCGCCGGTGATCTCGGCGAGCAGCGTGGCCGCGCGATCCAGCGCGGCGACGGAAGCCGAGGCGTCCACTCCTCGCTCGTAGCGCTTCCCGGCCTCACTGGGCAGCTTGTGTCGGCGGATGGTCCGGAACACCGCCAGGGTGTCCCACACGGCGGCCTCGAGCAGCACGTCGGTGGTCGTGTCCGAGACCTCTGTGCTGGCGCCGCCCATGACGCCGGCCAGCGAGACCGGGCCGGTCTCGTCGCAGATCACCACGTCCTCCGGGTCGAGCGTGCGCTCCGCGCCATCCAGGGTGTTCAGCGTCTCCCCCGCCCGAGCGCGACGCACGGTGAGCCCGCCCGTGAGCGTGGCGGCGTCGAACGCGTGCATCGGATGGCCGAGTTCGAGCATGACGTAGTTGGTGACGTCGACGGCCGGGGAGATGGGCCGCACACCCGACATCAGCAGGCGACGGGCCAGCCACCAGGGGGTCCTGGCCGACGGGTCGACGCCGGTGACCCGGCGCAGCGCGAACCGCTGGGCGCCGGACTCCTCGGTGACCTCGAGCGGCCAGGTCTCCTTCCCCGACGGCAGGCCGAGCTCGACGGCCGGGTCCGCGAAGTCCAGGTCGAAGCCGCACGCGAGCTCGCGGGCCAGACCGCGGGCCGACAGGCAGTATCCGCGGTCCGGGGTCACGTTGAGTTCGAAGACCGTGTCCCGCTCGGGGGCGCCGGCGGCGAGGACCGGCCCGGCCGGGGTGCCCGGCTCGGCGGTGCCCGGCGCGAGCACGATGATGCCGCTGTGATCCGACCCGATCCCGAGTTCGGATGCCGAGCAGATCATGCCCTCACTGGGCCTGCCGTAGGTCTTGCGCTTGCCGATCTCGAAGCCACCGGGCAGGACCGTACCGGGCAGTGCCACCACCACGAGGTCGCCCTCATCGAAGTTCCGCGCGCCGCACACGATCTGCTGCGGCTCGTCGCCGCCGACGTCGACGAGGCAGAAGCGGATCGGCTTCTTGAAGCCCTCGAGTTCCTCGATGCTGCTGACCCGGCCGACAGTGAGCGGGCCGGTGATCTCCGGGAGTGTCTGCGGCTCTCCCTCCACCTCGAGGCCGACGCGCACGAACCCGGCGTCGAGTTCGGCCGGCGACACCGACCAGCCGTCGTTGGCCCGCTGCAGGATCTCGGTCAGCCAGGACTGCGCAATTAGCACTGTGGGGTCCTTCGTAGTTCTCGGTGGTCGGGTGAGCTCTGGGGTCGGGCGGGTGGGGCACCGGGCCGGGCCCCGCCGGCGGCGGCCGCCGCCCGGGCCGGTACGCCGGTCAGTACCGGATGCCGAATGGCAGCGAGAACCGCACGTCGCCCTCGACCATGTCGCGCATATCGGACAGCCCGTTGCGGAACTGCAGCGTGCGCTCGAGGCCCATCCCGAACGCGAAGCCGGAGTACACCTCGGGGTCGATGCCGCAGGCGATCAGCACATTGGGATGCACCATTCCGCAACCGCCCCACTCGACCCAGCCGGCGCCGCCCTTCTTGCGCGGGAACCAGACGTCGACCTCGGCGGAGGGCTCGGTGAACGGGAAGTAGTTGGGCCGCATACGGGTGCGGGTCTCCGGCCCGAAGAGCGCGCGGGCGAAGGCGTCCAGCGCGCCGCGCAGGTGCGCCATCGTCAGTCCCTTGTCGATAGCCAGGCCCTCGACCTGATGGAAGACCGGGGTGTGGGTGGCGTCGAGCTCGTCGGTCCGGAAGGTCCGGCCCGGGCAGGCGACGTAGATCGGCGGCTCGCGATCGAGCATGGTCCGGATCTGCACCGGCGAGGTGTGGGTCCGCAGCACCTGTCGACTGCCCTCGGGTGCCACGTGGAAGGTGTCCTGGAGCGTGCGCGCGGGGTGGTCTGGGAGGAAGTTGAGCGCGTCGAAGTTGTAGTGCTCGGCCTCGATCTCCGGCCCTTCGGTGATCTCCCAGCCCATCCCGACGAACACGTCCGCCACCTGCTCGGTGATGATCGTGATCGGATGCTGGGCCCCGACCGGCGCCCGATCGGACGGCACCGTCAGGTCGAGTGTCTCGGCCACCAGGACCGCCGCGTCGCGCTCGGCCTGCAGCTGCCCGAGCCGCGCCTCGTACGCCTTCTGGACACGGCCGCGCGCCACGTTGACGGCCTTGCCCGCGGAGGCCTTCTGCTCCTTCGGGAGCGAGCCGAGTGTTCGCCGACCCAGTGCGATGGGGCTCCGGTCGCCCAGGTGGGCCGTCTTGGCCGCGGCCAGAGCGTCGAGGTCCGCGGCCGTGGCGAACGCGCCCTCCGCGTCCGTGGCGTATCCCGCCAGGGACTCCTCGTCGATCCCGACCTCGACTGCGCCTCTGTCTTCGCTCACCTGTGCTGCGTCCTCCCCGTCCCGGTCAGCTCCGGCGACCGCCGGGTGCATCGCCGGACAGCCTAGTCGATTCGCGTTTGCGCCCCCTGCCCCGTGTCCTGCTCAGACCACCCCGTTCTCGTAGGCGTACACGACCACCTGAGCGCGGTCCCGCAGCCGCAGTTTCTGCAGGACCCGCCGTACGTGGGTCTTGACGGTCTCCTCCGAGATGAACAGCACACCGGCGATCTCGGCATTGGACCGCCCGGTGGCGATCTGCTCGACGGTCTCGCGTTCCCGCGGCGTGAGGGAGGTGAGCTCCGCCGGCTCGCGGCGCGGGCGGCGGCCCCGGGTCACCACGTCCTCGATCAGCCGGCGGGTGACGGTCGGCGCCAGCAGCGCCTCACCGGTGACGGCGACCCGGACGGCCCGGAACAGCTCCTCGGCGGGCGCGTCCTTGAGCAGGAATCCGGAGCATCCGATCCGCAGCGCCTCGTACACGTAGTCGTCGAGATCGAAGGTGGTGAGCATGATGATCCGCGGGGCCGGGTCGATCCCGGAACCGAGTATGCGGCGCGCGGCCTCGAGCCCGTCCATCTCCGGCATGCGGACGTCCATGAACACCACGTCGGGGCGGAGCGCCTCCACTTTCCCGACCGCCTCGGCGCCGTCCGCCGCGTCGCCGATGACCCTGATGTCCGGCTGCGACCCGAGCAGCGCGGCGAAACCCTGTCGCACCATCGCCTGGTCGTCGGCGATCAGTACGGAGATGGACATAGGGATCAGCCTAGACGCGACCGGGTCCGCGTCCCGGGCCCCGTCCCGTCCCGTCCCTGAGCGGAACCGTCGCGGTGACGGTGAAGCCACCGTCGGAAGCCGGGAGAGCCGCGAACGCCCCGCCGACGGCCCGGACCCGGGCGGACATCCCCGCGATCCCGGACCCGCCGCCCTCACCGGGTGCGACGAGGGCGCCCGGCGCCGCCGGGCCGCTGTCCACCTCGAGGGTCACCGCGGGTGGCGCCCCGTCCGCGTCGACCGTGGAGACCGCGAGGGAGACGACGACGAGCCCGCCCGGCGCATGGCGGGCGGCATTGGCCAGACTCTCCTGGAGCACGCGGTGCAGGACCACGCCGGCGGTCTCGTCGATCGTGTCCATCTGCCCACCCAGCTGCCAGGTGATGTCGACGCCCGAGCGGCGTGCGGCGCGGAGGGTGGGCTCGATCTGCGCGACCCCGACGGGTTCTACCATCGGGTTCTCCGCGTCTGTGCGCAGCACCCCCAGAAGGCCCCGCACCTCGTCGAGCGCCGCGCGGGCCGTCTCGGCGATCGAGTCGAACTCGGCGTGGGCGGCCGGCGTGACGCCCTGGAGTCGGTACGGCGCCGACTGGGACTGGACCACGATCATGGACATCTGGTGGGCCACCACATCGTGCAGATCCCGCGCGAGGTGGTTGCGTTCCTCGGCCAGCAAGCGCAGTTCGGACTGCCGGAGGGTCCGCTCGGACTCTCGTGCCAGGCGCAGGTTCGAGTTCTCCAGCTGGCGGCGCGATACCGCCAGCCACCGCACGAGGAGTACCACCGCCGAGAAGACCGCGGCCCCGATCATCCAGCCCACGGACACCTCCGCGCCGGGGTTGAGCGCCATGAGCAGGATGGTCACCCCGACCGCGACCGCGACCCGCACCGGTCGTTCGACGAGGATCACCGCGGCCAGACACACGGCCAGCGCGAGATGGAACACGACCGGCCAGCCCAGGGCGAATGTCGACTCGGCCCGCAGCGGCACCGACACCGCACACGCAACGGCGACCGCACCCCAGGCGAGGAGCGGCGCACGGCGCGCCATCGCCACCGGGAGAGCCCCCAGCGCGGCGATGATCGGCACGAGCACCGTCCACGCCGAGTGGGTGATGAAGTAGGTGGGCCAGGCCACCGCGAAGAAGACGAGCGCGAGCACGACGAGGGCGAGGTCCCCCGCGTGAGGTCGCAGCACGCCGACGAGGCCGGCACGGCGATCCCGGGCGCGGGCCTCCACCGTGCGGGGCCCCGCGTTGTCGGGTTCGGCGGTGCGCCGGTCGTCTTCTGATCGCATGGCCATGACGGTATGCGCGACGCCGTACCCGGGCATCCCTCTGCGGAGTGACTTCGCCGTCCCCCGAGCGGGCTACCCCCGAAGAGTGACCTCGAGATCACCTCCGGAGGGGATCCGCCCGGCGGGTCGGTGTTCCTAATTTCGCCCTCATGACCCCACCTCCGAAGCACCCGAACCCGCCCGCCGTCCCGCACACCTCGAACCGGCCGGCCGGTGACCACCGCTCGGGCACCGCGAGCCGGTCCCGCGGACCGGGGTCCCGCGCCGTTGCCGGTGTAGGTGCGGCGGTGGCGGGCGTCGTCGTCATCGGGTTCTTCGCCGGTACCGTCGCCGGGGCCGCACCGGCGCCCGCGGCCCCGGGCCACGCCGCGCACACCGATCTCACTCGCCCGCACGGCACCGACGCCGACGCCGACACCGGCAAAGACAGCGATACGGCGATCGCCGCCCTGGCCGCCGCGCGGAAGATCGCGGACGGCACCCCTGGCGCCGACATGGTGGTCCCCGCCGTGGCCTTCGACCTCGGCTACGAACCGGTGGTGGAGCAGGCGTCGGCCGCCAAGCGCACAGGCGACTGCTCGTCCCCGGTGCCGCTCCCGCGATCGTTCGAACCCGCCTGCCGCGTACACGACCTGGGCTACGACCTTCTGCGCGTGGCGCACCGACACCGGGTCCCGATCCCACCCGGGCTCCGGTCCGACCTCGACGCCCTCCTCGCGCGGCAGCTGCACGACTCGTGCGAGGGTCGCACGGCGTGCACGGTGATGGCGGACATCGCCCACGCGGCCGTCCAGCTCAACACCGTGCGCCAGAGGCACGGTGCGCCCGTCGAGGAAACGCTGCCGTGGTGACCCGGGTCGTCGCACGGGTCACGTTGTACGCCGTGATCGCGTACGCGCTGGTCGGCGCGCTGGGGTCCGCCCTGTGGTGGGCACTCGACTCGGGGCCGTTGGCAGCTGATCCTCGGCTCGTCCTGAACGACCGGGCCGCGTCGTCGGCCATCCGCGTATACGGCGACCACCCCGGCCTCGATCCGGGCCACGCGGCGCGGCTGACCACCGACGCCCTCGTCGGCGCCGGCGGATTCGACCGGTCCGTCCTGCTGGTGACCATCCCCACCGGATCGGGGTGGGTGGACCCGGCGCAGGTGACGGCGATCGAGGACTGGTCCGGGGGTGACGTGGCGACGGTGGCGATGCGTTATTCGTCCGCGCCCTCGGCGGCCGTGTACTCGCTCCGGCCGGAGTTGGCGGCCGACTCCGCGCACGCGATCCTCGCCGAGATCACGTCGCGGCTCCGTGCACTCCCCCACGACGACCGTCCGAGACTGGTGGTCCACGGGTTGAGCCTGGGGGCGCAGGCCGGAGTGGCGGCGCTGCGTGACCCCGCGGTCGCCGGTCTCGTCGACGTCGCACTCTGGCAGGGTCGTCCCGGGTCGGCAACGATGGCCACGGCATCAGCGGCACCGTCTGCGGCAGCGGCGCCCTCCGCGGCACCTCCGGCCGGATCCGAACCGTTGGCCCGCTGCACGGTCAGCGAGGTCAATCCCGACGACCCGGTCGCTGAGCTCGGTCGGGACCTCCTCCGCAACCCGGTGCGGGCTCTCCGTGTGCTCTCCGCACTTCCGGGGTCCGACTCCGCGGACCCGGGGATCGGGCACCGCTACCGGCCGGTCCTCCCGCCCTCGGGGTGTGTCTCGCCCGGCCTCTGACCGGCGGCTGTCTCAGCTCACAAGCCTTCCGCCCGCCGCCGGGTCAGCGTTGCTCGCGAACGGTGCC
The DNA here is from genome assembly GCF_021033825.1 of Dietzia aurantiaca. Taxonomy (GTDB): domain Bacteria; phylum Actinomycetota; class Actinomycetes; order Mycobacteriales; family Mycobacteriaceae; genus Dietzia; species Dietzia aurantiaca. The sequence continues at coordinate 35,869 of NZ_JAIFXZ010000020.1, read as the reverse complement.
CGCGTCCACCAGGAGCTCACGAGTCGATCGGAAGGCATCACGCATACGTCGGTCATGGGTCACGAGCAGGACCGTGCCGTCGAAGGTCTCGACCGCCTCCTCGAGCTGCTCGATGGCGGGCAGGTCCAGGTGGTTGGTGGGCTCGTCCAGCACCAGCAGATTCACGCCGCGGTGCTGCAGGAGAGCCAGCGCCGCACGGGTCCGCTCGCCCGGTGAGAGTGAATCGCACAGTCGCGACACGTGCTCGCCGCCGAGTCCGAACTTGGCGAGCAGCGTCCGGGCCTCGGTGGGGTCGGCCCCGTCCGGGTCAGCAGCGGCGCAGAAGACGTCGAGGAGCCCCTCCGGGCCGGCGAACGCGGCGCGCGCCTGATCGACCCGCCCCGCCTCGACGGAGGAGCCGAGGGTGACCCGCCCGGACCCCGGCGCGCGATCGCCCAGGACAAGCGAGAGCAGTGTCGACTTTCCGGACCCGTTGGCGCCGCTGATGAGGACCCGGTCGCCGGCATCGATCTGCAGCGTCACCGGGCCCAGCACGAAGTCGCCCTGTCGGGCGAGCGCCTCGTCGAGCACGGCCACCACCGAGCCGGAACGCGGTGCCGACGCGATCTCCATCCGCAGCTCCCACTCCTTGCGGGGCTCGGCCACCACCTCGAGCCGCTCCATGGCCCGCTCGGACTGCGAGATCTTGGCCGCCTGCTTCTCCGATCGCTGCCCGGCCCGGTTGCGGATGTGCTTGTCGCGCTCGGCATCCCTACCACCGGATTTACGCATCGTGTTGCGCACGCCCTTGTCCAGCCACGTCTTCTGCGTCTGGATGCGATCGGCGAGCTGATCGACCCGCCCTGCATACTCCTCATACGCCTCGCGGGCGCGCTGACGGGCCAGCGCCCGCTCGGTCAGATACGACTCGTACCCGCCGTCGAACACGGTGATCTGTCGCTGCGCGGCATCGAGCTCGACGATCCCCGTGACGCAGCGGGCGAGGAACTCACGGTCATGACTGACCACGACCATCGGCCGCCGCTCGGATCGCATGAACTCCTCGAGCACGTCGAGTCCCGCCAGGTCGAGGTCGTTGGTCGGCTCGTCCAACAGCAGGATTTCGTACTGACTGAGCAGTACCGCCGCGAGGTTGACCCGGGCCGCCTGCCCACCGGACAGCGCCGCGACCGGTAGGCCCAGAACCTGCTCCTCGAGCCCGAGTCGTGCAGCCACAACCGGGATCCGCTCGTCGAGGTCGCCGCCTCCGAGCGCCAGCCATCGCTCGAGGGCATCCCCGTAGGCCTCGGCGGCCACGTCCGACTCCGCCATCTGCTCGGCCAAACCGTCCATGAGCGTCCGGGCTCGCGCCACACCGGTGACCCGATGCAGGAGTGAACGGACGAGCTCGTCGTCGTCGCTCTCCACCTCCTGGCGCAACACACCGACGGTCGCCTCCGGTGGACTCACGGTGATCCGACCGGACATCTCCGCATCGGGAGCACCGGCGAGCGCGTGGAGCAGCGTGGATTTACCGGCACCGTTGGGGCCGGTCAGTCCCCAGACGTCACCGGCGGAGACGACGAGATCGAGTCCGTCGAAGAGCGTTCGTGCACCGCGGGTGGCCCCGACCCCGCGTGCCGTCAACGTGGCCGTCACTACCCGGCGCCCTGCAGACGGGCGCTGGTGTGGAGGCAGATCGAGGCGGCGGTGACGATGTTCAGGCTCTCCGCTCGCCCTCGGATCGGGATGCGGACCCGCACGTCGGCGGCCGCGGCCAGCGCAGCGGGCACCCCGTGCGCCTCATTGCCGAAGATCCAGGCGGTCGGGCGCGACAGGATCTCGTCGGCGCGCTCGATGTTCACCTCGCCGTCGGCGGTCGCCACGGCGATCTGCAACCCGCTGGCGTGGGCGCGCGCAGCCAACCCCGACTCGGCGATGCCCCGCACGATCGGTAGATGGAAAAGACTCCCCGCGGAGGCGCGGACCGCCTTGGGGTTCTCGGGATCCACCGAGCCCTCGGTGAGCCATACCGCGTCGGCGCCGAGCGCATCCGAGACGCGGACGAGCGTGCCGACGTTGCCGGGTTCGGCCAGGGCCTGCCCGATCGCCACGAGTCGTGCCGGGTGCGGCCCCGCGGTGTCGGCCGGATCCTGCCCGGATTCGACGACGAGGGTCCGACACAGCGCGACGATCCCGGACGGCGTCACGGTATCCGCGAGGGACCGCATCGCCCGCGCGGTCACCATGGAGACCCGAACCCCGCGTCCGCGGGCCGTGTCGATGAGGGCGGCGAACCGATCGGCAGCGTCCTCGTCGCAGAAGACCTCCAGCGCACGGTCGGTCGCCAGGGCCGCCTCGACCGAGTTCGCGCCCTCCGCGAGGAAGCGGCCGACCTTACGTCTGGATGCCGCCCGGTGGAGCTTCGACGCAGAAACGACCCGCGGGGTCCGTTCGGTGAACGGATCCGCGGGTCGTTTCTGCGTGCCCTGCTCGGGCGAGGTGTGATGCGTCAATTCGCGGACGTCAGGCCGCCGGGGCGTTGACGTCGGCCGGGAGGGCCTTGCGGGCGACCTCGACCAGCGCCGTGAAGGCGGCCGGGTCGGTGACGGCGAGATCGGCGAGGACCTTGCGGTCGACCTCGACGCCGGCGAGCTTGAGGCCCTGGACGAAGCGGTTGTACGTCATGTCGTTGGCGCGGGCCGCCGCGTTGATGCGCGAGATCCACAGCTTGCGGAAGTCGCCCTTGCGCTGGCGACGATCGCGGTAGCTGTAGTTCATCGAGTGGAGCATCTGCTCCTTGGCCTTGCGGTACAGCCGCGAACGCTGCCCGCGGTAGCCCTTGGTGGACTCGAGTACGGTCCGACGCTTCTTCTGGCCGTTGACGGCCCTCTTCACGCGTGCCACTGGTCAATCCTCACTGGTCTGGGGTGGCCACCTGCTGCGGTGACCGAAAGTTCTACGTATGGGAAGAGGCTCAGAGCCCGAGGAGCCGCTTGATGCGGGGCACGTCGGCCGGGGCGACGTCCGTGCGGCCGTCGAGACGACGGGTGCGCTTGGTGGGCTTCTTCTCCATGATGTGGCGGCGGTTGGCCTGCTGGCGGACCAGCTTGCCGGTTCCGGTCTTCCGGAAACGCTTGGCGGTGCCCTTGTGGGTCTTCATCTTCGGCATGATCGGTCTTCCTCACATGGTTCGTCCCGGGACCCGGTGGGGTCTCGGGGGGCGGACGGCGGACGTCCGGGGTCTGGTTGGGCGTTTCAGAGCCGGGCGGACTACTCCGAAGCGGGGTCGGTGACCTTCGAGTCCTGCGCCTTGGCGCGGGTCTTCGCGCCGCGATGGGGGGCCACGACCATCGTCATGTTGCGGCCGTCCTGCTTGGCGCTGGTCTCGACGTATCCGTAGTCGGTGATGTCGTCCGCGAGCCGCTGCAGCAGACGGAACCCGAGCTCGGGCCGCGACTGCTCACGGCCGCGGAACATGATCGTGACCTTGACCTTGGAGCCCTTCTCCAGGAAACGGACGACGTTCCCCTTCTTGGTCTCGTAGTCATGCGTGTCGATCTTCGGACGGAGCTTCTGCTCCTTCACGACGGTCTGCTGCTGGTTCTTCCGGGCCTCGCGTTCCTTCTGCGCGGCCTCGTACTTGAACTTGCCGTAGTCCATGATCTTGCAGACCGGCGGACGGGCGTTGGGCGCGACCTCGACGAGGTCCAGATCGGCCTCCAGGGCCAGACGAAGTGCATCCTCGACGCGAACGATCCCCACCTGCTCGCCCCCGGGGCCGACGAGTCGGACTTCGGGGACACGGATTCGTTCGTTGATACGTGCTTCGGCGCTGATGGGCCCTCCTCGGTAGTAACGGTGCGTGTGTGCTGTCGACCACTCGCGTGATCGCACCTGCGCCCTCGAGGGACCCCGGCCGCCCCGACGAACGTCGGGAAAACCGAGAAAGGCCCCACGGTACGAATACCCGGGGCCTCTCACTCCTCACCCTCGTCGAAGACACGTCTGCCATACTTCGCAGACCCCTCGGCGGGGGTGGTGACCATCAAACAACCTACTGGCGTCGGATGGTGGGAGATCAGGCTCCTCTTGGACGATGGACCCCGTTGCCTAACGGGATCCCACAGTCGAGGTACAGACTACCAGGTTCGGCGGGGACCCCCAAACCGGTGCCCGTGCACGCGCGACCGGGCCGTCCGTGGGACAGTATTCGCCATGACCACCGACCAGCCAGCATCCGCCGACCAGGCCTCGGACAGCCCCCTCGAGGAGCACGTCGATGCCCGTGAGGTCGAGATCGTCGATCTGGCCGACGTCTCCGCTCAGGAAGTCATCTTCCGGTCCATCGTCGTTCTCATGAGCGCGGCCGCGGAGAAGCTCGGACTCTCCGACGATGAGCCGACGGCCAGTGCCCACCTCGATCTCGACGAGGCCCGCAAGCTCGTCACCGCCCTGGCCGGCCTCGTCGCCGGATCCGCCGAGCACCTCGGCCCGCAGGCGAGCGTGGTGCGCGACGGTCTGCAGGGCCTACAGCGCGCCTTCCGCGAGGCCAGCGCCTACCCCGATCCGCCCGGCGAGGGACCCGGGGAGAAGTTCACCGGCCCCGTCTACTAACTCACCCCTCGCGGGTTCGTGAACCCGCCCACGCACGTCAGGGCCGCCCCGGGACAGAAACGCTCCGGGGCGGCCCTTGCGTGTCAGCGAAGCGACCTGGCCTTGCGCGCGGCCTTGGCCGCGGTCTTCTGCGCCGGGGTCTTCTGCCCTGCCGACTTCGTTGAAGTGGACTTCTCGGGTGTCGCGTTGGCCGCGGACTTTTTCGCCGCGGTCTTGGCCGGGGCCTTCTTGGCCGCCGGCTTCGTGGCCGGGCCCGGTGCTGAATCACCCGCTGCGTCCTCACCGTTCGGCGATCCGGCGGGCAGGATCTCGGCGAGGAAGCGCCCGGTGTGACTCTCCGGCACCCGCGCCACCTGTTCAGGCGTGCCCTCGGCGACCACCATTCCGCCGCCTGCACCACCCTCGGGCCCCATGTCGATAACCCAGTCGGCGCTCTTGATGACATCGAGGTTGTGCTCGATGACGATCACCGTGTTGCCCTTGTCCACCAGCCCCTGGATGACCAGGAGAAGCTTGGTGATGTCCTCGAAGTGCAGGCCCGTGGTGGGCTCGTCGAGGATATAGACGGTCCGTCCGCTGGATCGCTTCTGCAGCTCGGCGGCGAGCTTGACGCGTTGCGCCTCGCCGCCGGACAGTGTGGGTGCGGACTGACCGAGCCGCACGTATCCCAGACCGACCTGGGTGAGCGTCTTGAGGTAGCGGTGGATCGAGGTGATGGGCTCGAAGAACTCACAGGCCTCCTCGATCGGCATGTCCAACACCTCGGCGATGGTCTTGCCCTTGTAGTGCACCTCGAGGGTCTCGCGGTTGTACCGCGCTCCGTGGCAGACCTCGCACGGGACGTAGACGTCCGGCAGGAAGTTCATCTCGATCTTCAACGTGCCGTCGCCCTGGCACGCCTCGCAGCGGCCGCCCTTGACGTTGAACGAGAACCGCCCCTGCTTGTAGCCCCGGACCTTGGCCTCGGTGGTGGCGGCGAAAAGGGTGCGGATCTTGTCGAACACGCCCGTGTAGGTGGCCGGGTTGGACCGGGGCGTCCGGCCGATCGGCGACTGGTCCACCTGCACCAACTTGTCGAAGGACTCCACGCCGTCGATCCCGGAGTGCCTCCCCGGGACCTGCCGGGCCCGGTTGAGCTGGTTGGCCAGCGCCGTCGCGAGGATGTCGTTGACCAGGGTCGACTTGCCCGATCCGGATACTCCCGTGACCGCACACAGCACGCCGCCGGGGAACACCACGTCCACGTTCCTGAGGTTGTTCTCGCGGGCGCCACGCACCCGCAACTGCTTGTCCGGATCGCGTTCACGGCGAGACTGCGGGAGCGCGATGGAGCGTCGACCGGCGAGGTAGTCACCGGTGAGTGATTCGGTGTTGGCCAGCAGCCCCTCGTAGTCACCGGAGTGGACGACCCGGCCACCGTGCTCGCCGGCGAGAGGTCCGATATCGACGATCCAGTCGGCGGCCCTGATCGTGTCCTCGTCGTGTTCGACCACCAGGAGGGTGTTCCCGAGGTCCCTCAGACGCACCAGGGTGTCGATGAGGCGTCGGTTGTCGCGCTGGTGGAGCCCGATGGACGGCTCGTCGAGCACGTAGAGCACCCCCGCCAGACCCGAACCGATCTGGGTGGCCAGCCGGATGCGCTGTGCCTCGCCGCCCGACAGGCTTCCGGCAACGCGGTCGAGCGACAGGTAGTCCAGCCCGACGTCGAGCAGGAAGCCCATGCGCGCCTGGATCTCCTTGAGCACGCGGCCGGCGATCATGGCCTGCCGGGCGTTCAGTTCGAGCCCGTCGAGGAAGGCTGCGCAGTCCGCGACGGACATCCTGCTGATGTCGGCGATCGAGCGCTCGTGCCCGCCGTGACCGCTCAGGGTCACCGCGAGGATCTCGGGCTTGAGACGGGTGCCCTCGCACGCGGGACACGGCACCTCGCGCATGTAGCCCTGGTACCGCTCCTTCTGCGACTCCGATTCGGTCTGCTCGAGCCGGCGCTTGAGGAACGACATGACGCCCTCGAACTTGGCGTCGTACGTCCGCACCCGCCCGTAGCGGTTGCGGTAGCGCACGCGGACCTTGGTCGAGGCACCGCCGAGAACGGCCTTACGCACCTTCGCGGGCAGGTCCTGCCACGGGGTGCGGAGATCGAAACCCATGTCGTCAGCAAGTCCGGTCAGGAGTTGCTGGAAGTAGTCCGCGCTCTGGCCGCCCGCCCACGGGGCGATCGCACCGTCCGCGAGAGAGACCTCCGGATCGGGTACCACCAGGTCCGGATCGACCTCGAGGTGCGATCCGAGACCGTCACACACCGGGCACGCACCGTACGGCGAGTTGAACGAGAACGCCCGGGGCTCCATGTCGTCCAGGGCGATGGGGTGACCGTTGGGGCAGGCCATGTGCTCGGAGAAGCGCCGACGCCGGCCCGAGTCCGATTCCTCGAGATCCACGTAGTCGATCACGATCACACCGTCCGCGAGGCCGAGCGCGGTCTCCACGGAATCGGTGAGCCGCTGCCGTGCGGACGGCTTGGCGGCGAGACGGTCCACCACCACCTCGATGTCGTGCTTCTCCTGCTTCTTCAGCGTCGGGGGCTCCGCGAGGGTGTGCAGTTCCCCGTCCACCCGGACGCGGCTGTACCCGTCCGCGGCGAGCTGGGCGAAGAGGTCCACGAACTCGCCCTTGCGTGTACGGACCACCGGCGCCAGGACCTGGAAGCGGACGCCCTCCTCGCCCTCCAGGATCTGGTCGACGATCTGCTGGGGAGTCTGCCGCGACACCTCCTCACCACAGGTGGGACAGTGCGGGACGCCGGCCCGGGCGTACAGCAACCGGAGATAGTCGTACACCTCGGTGATGGTGCCGACGGTCGAGCGCGGGTTCCGGTTGGTGGACTTCTGGTCGATCGACACCGCCGGGGAGAGGCCCTCGATGAAGTCGACATCCGGCTTGTCCATCTGGCCGAGGAACATCCGCGCATACGCCGAGAGGGACTCGACATAGCGCCGCTGCCCCTCCGCGAAGATCGTGTCGAACGCCAGCGAGGATTTGCCCGACCCCGACAGACCGGTGAACACGATCAACGCCTCTCGGGGGACGTCGATATCCACGCCCTTGAGGTTGTGCTCACGCGCGCCGCGGACGACCAGCCGGTCCACCATGGGGGTTCTCCTTCCGGGGGGAGGTCGCCACATTGCCGTACGTGCAGCATGGCCGCCGTTCCCGCACACGAAGGTACCAACGTCGTCCGACATGTTTCCGGTCCCCGACCACCGGCGGCGTCGGTAGCCTGCAGCTATGTCGACTTCCACCACGCCAATCCCTGACCGAATCACCCTCACCGAGGGTTACACCGGCCGTCTCGACGGCCGTCTCACCGGCGAGCGCTGGACCGTGGGTCCTGCCCGCCTGACCAAGATCTCCGTCGGCGAGATGGACAACAACGTGTACATCGTCGAGTCGGTCGCGACGGGCGACGTCCTCCTCGTCGACGCGGCCAACGACGCGCCTCAGCTGGTCGCCCACCTGCGTGAGCACGCCCCGTCGCTCAAGGAGGTGCTCACGACCCACCTGCACGCCGACCACTGGATCGGGCTCGCGGAGACGGTGGAGGCGCTCGGTCTCACCACCATCGCCTCCCCTGGTGACGCCGGGTCGATCGACATACCCACCGATCGTCATGCGTCCCATGGGGATCAGCTCACCGTCGGCGATCTGCGGCTCGAGGTGATCGGGTTGCGCGGGCACACCCCGGACGGCATCGCCCTGCTGCTGAGGACGGACGAGGGCACCCACCTGATCTCGGGTGATTCGCTGTTCCCCGGCGGCCCGGGCAAGACCGGCTCACCGGAGGACTTCGACCGTCTCATGAGCGACCTGGAGTCGCGGGTGTTCGCTGTGCTCGAGGACGACGTGGTGGTCCACCCCGGGCACGGCGACGACACCACCGTGGGGGCCGAGCGCCCGCACCTGGCCGAGTGGCGGGACCGCGGCTGGTGACGGGAGAAGGAGATCGGTGATCGCCGCTCCAGCTGCCCGACCGAACCGTCGCGGCGACCATTTCCGAATCGTTATCAATCCCACTCGTCACACGATTCCCGCAGCCCAACCCCTGTCGGGCGTCGTCGACACCGACCCGGGATGACGCGATCGGAGGCGCCGCACCCGAGTTCGCACTAGGTTCGAGCACGCACTCCCACTGATTCAGGAGGAACGATGATCCGACGACTCGCACGACCAATGCTCGCCTCGGTTTTCGTCATCGACGGCATCGAGACGTTGCGTAACCCCCAGACCCATGTCGCCGATGCGGCTCCGCTGGTCGACCAGGCCACCCCGCTGGTGGAGAAGGGGGAGCAGGCGGTCAACGAGCGCGTCAACACGACCGTGCCGCCCGTCCCCAAGGACACCGAGACCCTCGTCAAGGCACTCGCCGGGGTCAAGATCGGCGCGGGCGCTCTCTTCGCCCTGGGCAAGGCGCCGCGGTTGTCGGCCCTCGCCCTGACCGCGTCACATGTGCCCTCGACGGTCAGTCGTCACGCGTTCTGGACGGAGTCCGATCCGGCGGCGCGCAGCCGTAAGACGACCGGCCTGGCAACCGATGTCGCACTGCTCGGCGCACTGCTGATCGCCTCCGCCGACACCGCCGGCCAGCCGGGGCTGGCCTGGCGCGCCGGCAAGGCCAGGGACAAGGTCGCGGCCAGGTTGCCCGGGGCGAAGGCGGAGGCCCTCACCGCCGGCTCGGCTGTCGCCGGGGTGGCGCACACCGTGGCCGACCAGGCGCGCGACGCGGCCGACACCGTCCGCGACAAGGCGCCCGAGGTGGCCGAACAGGTTCGCGAGCGTGCCCCCGAGGTGGCCGAGCAGGTTCGTGACCAGGCGTCGGGCATCGCCGGACTGGTGAAGTCCAAGGCCCCGGTCATCGCCGCTCAGGTGCGCGACCGCGTCGCCGATGCCCGCGAGCAGGTCGCCCCGTACGCGGCAGAGGCACGAGAGCGCGCCACCACCGCCGCACACCTCGCCGCGGAGGAGGCCGGACCGCTCGCCGCGCAGGCGCGTGACCGCGCCGGGTCCGTGGCGGCGAACGTGGCCGACCGGGTCGAGGAGATCGACACCTCGGCCGTACGCAAGACCGCAAAGGACGCCCGCAAGGCGGCCGAGAAGCGGGGCGGCAAGACCGAGAAGCGTGCCCGCAAGGCCGGCGCCGACGCCCGGAAGAAGAGCGACAAACTTCGCAAGAAGGCGGCCCGGGCCATCGCGCCCTGACGCCACCCCGGCCCACCCTGGGCCGCCCGGGTCCAGTGACGACCCCGCCCGTCGACGGGCGGGGTCGTCGTCGTCGGTCCTGTCGCGAATACCGGTAGCCTGGACGTCCTGCCCAGAGCCGTCCACCAGGGAAGGAGCGCCCGTGACGGGAAACGATGCCCTCGCCGAGGAGCAAGAACACCTCGGTCGACTCCTCGACCGGCTCGAGGAGTTGCGCAAGGACACCCGCGCGCGGCTCGACGCCGTTCTCCGCGGGACGGGAGGGACGCCCCAGGCCCGATCCGAGCGCGAGTCGTTCGCCCGCCTGTACTCGTCGGAGCTCGCGTCCTTCAACGCCGCCAACCTGGGCCTGTACTTCGGGCGCCTGGACATGGAGGACGGCGAGGTCCGCCGGATCGGCCGCGTGGGACTGAGGGACGACGACGAGGACCTCACGACGCTTCTCCTCGACTGGCGCGCCGACCACAGCCGACCCTTCTACCTGGCCACGACGGCCCGCCCGGAGGGGGCCCACAGGCGGCGCCATCTGCGCACGATCGGCCGCCGGGTGATCGGCGTGCACGATGAGTTCCTCACCGCCCCGGTTGACGGCGACGTGCCGGAGGACCACGACGACGTGGTGGGCGAGTCCGCGTTGCTCGAGGCGCTGGACGCCGCCCGTTCCGGCCACATGACGGACATCGTCGCCACCATCCAGCGCGAGCAGGACGAGATCATCCGTAACCCGCACTCCGGCGTTTTGGTGGTCCAGGGCGGCCCCGGCACCGGGAAGACCGCCGTGGCGCTCCATCGCGCCGCCTACCTGCTCTACACCCATCGCCAGCGGCTGGACCGCAGCGGTGTGCTCATCGTGGGCCCGAACCCACGGTTCCTCGACTACATCGCCCGCGTCCTCCCGTCCCTCGGCGAGTCGGGGGTCGTGCTGCGGACTCTCGGGGACCTCTACCCCGGGGTCCGGGCGACCGGTCCCGAGTCCCTACGGGGCGAAGAGGTCAAGGGCTCGGAGGCGATAGTCGACATCCTCAGGGCCGCGGTGCGGTCACGCCAGCTCGCCCCCGCGGACGAGGTGGAGGTCCACGTCGACGGCCACCGGCTGGTCCTGGAACCGGCGACGGTCCGCGCCGCGCGCGGCCGGGCCCGGATGACGCGCCGCCCGCACAATCAGGCGCGGGACGCGTTCGCGACGCGGATCACGGAGGCACTGACCGAGCAGTACATGGCCGCGCTGACCGATCCCGTGGGTGACGCGGAGGACGAGGCGTGGGCACCCCGGGGCGACGGCCTGGGCGATCTGGGCGATCCGGCCCGTCCCCTGCTGGACGCCGAGGACCGGGCCGCACTCCGGACGGAGGTCGAGGAGTCCGTCGAGGTGGGCGAGGCCATCGACGAGTGGTGGCCGGTACTGCGACCCGAGCGGCTTCTCGCGGAGCTCCTGTCGAGTCGTGAGCGGATCACCGAGGCCGCCGGCGACTATGTGGCAGAGGACCAGGAGGCGCTGTTCCGCGAGGACGGTTACGCCTTCTCGGTGGCCGACGTCCCGCTGTTGGACGAGCTGGCGGAGCTCCTCGGCGACGACCCGTCGGAGGAGGGCACCGAGGCCGATCGCGCGTGGGCCGAGCAGGTCCGTCAGGCGGAGGAGGCACTCGAGATCCTCACCGGTTCCGCGGTCCAGGACATCGAGGACGATCTCGACCCCGAGGTGCTCATGGCGTACGACGTGGTGGATGCGGAGTCGCTGGCCCGTCGGCACAGCGCGGATTCCGATCTCACCGTCGCGGACCGCGCCGGTGCTGACCGGACGTGGGCGTTCGGGCACGTGATCATCGACGAGGCGCAGGAGCTGTCGGCGATGGCGTGGCGCACTCTCATGCGCCGCTCCCCCAATCGCTGGATGACCCTGGTGGGCGATGTGGCCCAGACGTCGAGCCCGGCGGGTATCGACTCGTGGGGCGACGCGCTGTCGCCGTATGTGGACGACCGGTGGGTGCTGTGCGAGCTCACCGTCAACTACCGGACCCCGGCGACCGTGTCGGCTGTGGCCGAGGCGTTGCTCGCCGAGATCGACCCCGCGGCGACGTCGCCGCGTCCGGTCCGTCAGGGCCGGCACCCGGTGGAGTGGGCGGAACCGGACGCCGCGTCGTTGGTGGATCTGGTGGTGGAGCGGGTCACCGCCGTATCGCCCGAGCGGGCGGTGGCGGTGGTGGTCCCGGACGGGAACGAGTACGACGACGACAACGGCGTCCACTCGGAGGACGGTCACGGCACCGCCGACGGTGGTCGTGTGAACGATTCCGCCGCGTCGACCGGTTATCCGGATCTACGCGAGGCGGTTGAGCGCGCCCGCCCGGGCACGTCCGTGTTGCCGCTGGCGTTGGCCAAGGGGCTCGAGTTCGACGTGGTGGTGGTGATCGATCCCGAACAGATCCTGGCACGCTCGCCACAGGGTCTCCAGGACCTCTACGTGGGTACGACCCGGGCGACGCAGGAGCTGGTCCTGGCCCAGCCAGGAGGTTTCGGCCCCCTGCTCACGGAGGTCCGGGACACGCTGGCCGGCAGCAGAGAGGAACTCACCGCATGAGGTCCGTTCCGGATCGCGCCCGGGTGCTGCCGGCCCTCCTCGTCCTCGCGGTGGCCGCCGGCGGGTGCGGGCAGACGGCCGAGGAGGCCTCGGAGACCGCCACCGACTCCCCCACCTCCGTGAAAGCGAACAGCGCGCAGGCAACTGCGGATCCCGCACCGGAGACGAGGACCGACGCCGAGCAGGCGTTCCTCGACGATCTCGCGGAGTTCGGGCTGCCGACCGGCATGAGCGCCGAAACCACTGTCGAGGTGGGGATCGGGATCTGCGAGAACACAGCGGAAGGTGTCGACACCGAGACCATTCTCGACCAGATCCGCCCCCTCAGCAGCGCGATCGCCACGCAGAGCAGGGACCAGGACACCGACCGGGTCGGTCGCACCATCGTGGAGGCCAGCCGGGCCCACCTCTGCGACTGATCCGGCCGGCCGCGATTCAAGCCGAGCGCCCCGCCCCCGGAGTACCGTGCCGGACGGTGCCCGCGGTTCCCTGGCCGGGCGTGCTGCTAGGTGGTGTGGACGATGAGCACGTCGCAGGTGGCGCGTCGCGCGGCGTCTGCGGGCACCGAACCCAGGAGCCGACCGGTGAGCGAGTTGAGACCCTTGTTGCCCACGACCAGTAGGTCGGCGCCGGTCTCCTCCGCCAGGGAGATGAGCGACTCGACCGGGGCCCCCTTGACGGTGCGCACCTCGATTTCGGTGGCGCCGGCGGCGTGGGCCCTGTCCTTGGCGCCGCGGACGATGTCCTCGGCGGGATTGTCGCCACGGATCTGGTAGGCGTCCTCGCCCATCTGATCCGCCACCTGGCTGACCGACCGCTGATCGGCCGGCACGTACGCGCAGGCCACCACCAGGGTCGCGGACGCGTCGGCCGCCAGAACCGCGGCACGTTCGACCGCACGGTACGACGACTCGGACCCGTCCGTCCCCACGATCACCTTGGTGTAGGCGCTCATTCTCAGTCCTCTCCTAGGGAACACGTTTCATCCAGCGTAGACGGCAGAGACCGCCACCGTAGGGGGTAAGCGTGTCACATCACAGGTGAGGTATCACTCGATACCGGCCTCGCGCATGCCCTTGAGTTCCTTACGGAGCTCGGCGATCTCGTCCCGGAGGCGTCCGGCCAGCTCAAACCGCAGATCTGTAGCCGCAGAAACCATCTGCTCGGTCATCTCCTCGATGAGCTTCTCCAGCTCCTGCCGGGGACGGGCGGCATCGCCCACCGCGCGGGCGCCGACGAGTTCGGGGCGCTCCTGGACATCGCCCGTCAGGGGCCGATCCTCCCCGACCCGATCGAGGATGTCGGCGATCTTCTTACGCAGCGGCTGCGGGTCGATCCCGTGCTCGGCGTTGTAGGCGAGTTGCTTCTCGCGGCGCCGATCGGTCTCCTCCATCGCGTGCTTCATGGAGTCGGTGATCCGGTCCGCGTACATGTGGACCTCGCCGGAGACGTTTCGCGCCGCACGACCGATGGTCTGGATGAGCGAGGTGCTCGACCGGAGGAAGCCCTCCTTGTCCGCGTCGAGGATCGCCACCAGCGAAACCTCCGGCAGGTCGAGCCCCTCGCGGAGGAGGTTGATGCCCACCAGCACGTCGTACTCGCCGCGCCGCAGATCACGCAGCAGCTCCACGCGCTGCAGCGTGTCGATCTCCGAGTGCAGGTAGCGCACGCGAACGCCCAGTTCGAGCAGGTAGTCGGTGAGATCCTCGGCCATCTTCTTGGTCAGCGTGGTGACCAGCACCCGCTCGTCGCGTTCGGCGCGCGCCCGGATCTCCCCCACCAGGTCATCGATCTGGCCCTGTGTCGGCTTGACCACCACCTTCGGGTCGACCAGCCCGGTCGGACGAATCACCTGCTCGACGAACTCGCCGCCGGTCTGCCCCATCTCGTAGTTGCCCGGCGTGGCGGACAGGTAGACGGTCTGCCCCACCCGCTCGGAGAACTCCTCCCAGGTGAGCGGCCGGTTGTCCAACGCGGACGGCAGCCGGAACCCGAAGTCCACGAGATTGCGCTTGCGGGAGGCGTCGCCCTCGTACATCGCCCCGATCTGGGGGACGGTCACATGGGACTCGTCGATCACCGTGAGGAAATCCTCCGGGAAATAGTCGATCAGCGTCGCCGGCGAACTGCCCGCCGCGCGCCCGTCGATGTGCCGCGAGTAGTTCTCGATGCCGGAGCAGAAGCCGACCTGCTGCATCATCTCGATGTCGTAGGTGGTGCGCATGCGCAGCCGCTGGGCCTCGAGCAGCTTGCCCTGGTTCTCCAGTTCCGCGAGCCGCCCCTCCAGTTCCTCCTCGATGGAGGCGATCGCCTTGGCCATGCGCTCCGGACCCGCGACGTAGTGGGTGGCCGGGAAGATGCGCACCTCGTCGACCTTGCGCACCACGTCCCCGGTGAGCGGGTGGATGTAGTACAGGGCGTCGACCTCGTCGCCGAAGAACTCGATGCGGACGGCGAGTTCCTCGTAGGTGGGGATGATGTCGACGGTGTCGCCCTTGGCCCGGAACGTCCCGCGCGTCATGGAGACGTCGTTACGCTCGTACTGCACGTCCACGAGGAGCCGGAGCAGCTGGTCGCGGTCGACCTCCTGCCCCACCGACAGCGCCACTGAGCGGTCGAGGTAGGACTGCGGGGTGCCCAGGCCGTAGATACAGGAGACGGAACTGACGACGACGACGTCGCGGCGAGACAACAGCGAGGACGTGGCCGAGTGCCGGAGCCGCTCCACATCGTCGTTGATGGAGGAGTCCTTCTCGATGAAGGTGTCCGTCTGGGCGATGTACGCCTCGGGTTGGTAGTAGTCGTAGTACGACACGAAGTACTCGACCGCGTTGTTGGGCAGCATCTCCCTCAACTCGTTGGCGAGCTGCGCCGCGAGCGTCTTGTTGGGGGCCATCACCAGTGTCGGTCGCTGCACCTGCTCGATGAGCCACGCCGTGGTGGCGGACTTGCCGGTACCGGTCGCGCCGAGCAGGACCGTATCCCGCTCACCCCGGCCCAGCCGCTCGGCCAGCTCCGTGATCGCCGTGGGTTGGTCGCCCGACGGCGTGAACTCGCTGACCACCTCGAAGCGGTCCGTACTGCGCTCGATATCGCCGATCGGACGGAACTCCGAGTAAGACAGGACAGTCGGGTCGACGGGGATCCCGTCGTCGGGGATCTCGGTCGCGAAAGCCATGACATCCAGGATACGAGCCTGCGACGCGTCCCGCTCGTCTAGTGTTTACGCCTCCACCGCCCGCATCGCCGCCCGGTCCATGAATCGGCGTGAATCGTGCTCGTCCGTATGGAGTCGCCCTGTGATCAATGAACCTCGTCGTCGTCATACTTCCCACCGCCCCGGACACCGCATCGGGCGCCGACCCGCGGCGATGGCCACCGCCACCGCCCTCGCGGCAGGGACCCTCTCACTCGCCGCGCCGATCGCGGCCGCAGCCCCCTGCGACCCCTGGCCGCCGTCGGGCACTGGCGGGGGCGGCTCGAGCAGCCTCGGCGGTTCGTCCGCGGCGCCGTCGAACCCCGCCACCCCGTGGCACAACGGCGAGTCGGGGTACATCCCCGTGCTGGAGGGCCGCACCACCACCGTCGAGCTCCTGACCGGGCCCACCAGCCCCAACGACACCGTGGACCGCTTCGCGATCACCGGCACCGACCTGGGCATCCTCTGGGAGAACGGCAACGCCCGGGGGAAGAATCAGGTGCACATGGCGCTCGGCGACACCATGGGCGACTGCAGCGTCGACGGCGACCAGTGGCGCAGTAACATCCTCTTCCGCTCCTCGGACCGCGACCTGTCCGATGGCATGCGCATCGACGACGCCCCGATGGAACGCGCGGGCATGGCCAAGTCGATCCTGCCCCGCCAGAACGTCCCGGGTGAGACCACGGTGATCCCGACCGCGGGCGTCGCCGTGGGGACGACCCAGTACGTGCGCTACATGTCCGTGCGCGCGTGGGGCGCACCCGGCGAGTGGACCACCAACTACTCGGCCCTGGCAAAGTCCACCGACAACGGCGAGAACTGGACCGAGGTCGCCGGCACCGCTCGTACGGGGACAGGCGATCCGGCGCTGGTCCCGCCCGCTCTCGGGGAACCGCACTCCGCACACACCGCCGGGCAGATGAGCGCCTTTCTCAAAGACGACGGGCACGTCTACGAGTACCTGACCCCGTCGGGCCGCAACGGCTCGGCGATCCTCGCCCGCGTCGACGAGGCGTCGATCGAGGACATGGACGCCTACGAATTCTGGGACGGCACCGGCTGGGTGACGGATCAGGACGCCGCGAAGGTGGTGCTCGACGGCCGGGTGAGCGAACTGTCGGTCTCCTGGAGTGAGCACCTCGGACAGTTCATCTCCCTGTACACCGACCACAACAACGACGTCGTGATGCGCCGGGCGGCGACGCCCGAGGGACCGTGGTCGGGCAGGGACATCCTCCTGTCGTACGACCATCTCCCCACCCTGTACGGGGCGTTCGCGCACCCCTGGAGTCCCGCGATCAAGACGAACGGGGATGATCTGTATTTCACGCTGTCCACGTGGGATGCCTACAACGTCTTCCTCATGAAGACGGATCTCGATGAGCTCCCCGCGCGGACGGCGCCGTCCGCGGCGGCCCGCATGCGCGCCGCCGACGACAGCTGGACCCGCGACACCCCCGACCCCGCAGACACCGGCGAGACCGTTCTCGTCGACAGAATCCCCCTCCCGGAGGCCTAGTACATGACCCGCCCCCTCACCCCCTCCCTCGCCCGGCGCCTCGCCTCGGCCGCCGCTGCCACCGTGACCGCGGCCGCCACCGTGACGGTCGTCAGCACACTCGGCGCGGGCACGGCCGACGCCGGACCCTGCAGCGAGATGTTCGGCAACTTCGGCTCGCTACTCGAACACCGGACCGGCGCGGGGATGGCCACCGGCTCCCTCGGGTCGCTCGGTTCAACCGGCGACTCCGGGTTCCTGGGCTCGGCTTCCGGGTCGATGGGGTCAGCGGACCGGTCCGGGTCGCTCGTGCAGGAGCTCGAGACCGGCTCGGTCGGCAACGGTCTCTCCGGGTCGCTCGATCCGCTCGTGGGCTCCGTCTACGGGATGCCGCCGTGGATCACCGGAGAGGAGGGCACCGTGCCCGTCCTCCGCGGCCCCACCCAGTTCCTGCAGCTGGTCACCGGCCCGACCAGTCCCACCGAGTCCATCGCCAAGTACGGGGTCGGGGGAACCGACCTGGGCATCATGTGGGACAACGGCGACGCCGACGATCGCGAGATCCTCATGGCCTTCGGCGACACCATGGGCGACTGCTCCGTGCCCGGCAACCAGTGGCGCTCCAACGTCCTGTTCCGCTCCGGCGACGCCGTGCTGGACGATGGCATCACCATCGACTCCGCCGCGATGAATCCCGACGGGCTCGCCAAGTCGATCGTGCCGCGGGCCGACCAGCCCGGCGAGGTGACGATCATCCCCACCGCGGGCATCTCCGTCAACGGGGTGCAGTACCTGCGCTACATGTCGGTGGCGCACTGGGGACAGCCGGGATCGTGGACGACGAACTACTCGGGCATCGCCTACTCCACCGACAACGGCGAGAACTGGACCCCCGTGCCCGAGATGGCCCGGCCGATCACCGACGCGGTGCCGGTCGGCGACGGCGCACCCGCCGTCGACAGCTCCTGGCGCGGCGCACAGATGAGCTCGTTCGTCAAGGGCGAGGACGACGACTACCTGTACGAGTATCTGACGCCCTCGGGCCGGCAGGGCGCGGTGATCCTGGCGCGGGTGGCGACGGGCGACTCCCCCACCGCTGCCGAACTCGGCGACGACGACCTCACCGACGACACACTTCTCACGGGCGTGCTCGATCCGGCGGGTTACGACTACTGGGACGGGGACGCGGAGGCGTGGGTGTCCGACATCGAGGACGCCACGGTCGTGATGCCCGCCCCCGCCAGCGAGCTGTCGACCATGTGGAACGAGCACCTGGGAAAGTACACGGCAATGTACTCCAAGGGGTTCGACTCGATCGTCATGCGCACCGCGGACCGCCCGGAGGGGCCGTGGAGCGAGACGACCGCCCTGATCGATTACTCGATGCTGCCGGGCGTATACGGGGGTTTCATGCACCCGTGGGCGCAAGGTGAAGATCTGTACTACCTGGTCACCACCTGGAACGCGTACAACGTGTTCCTCGTGCGCACCGACCTGAACGAGCTGTTCCCGGCCCCCTCCGCTCTGCGGTCCGCGAGGGCCGCGTCGCCCGCACAGTCCGAGGTCGTACGACAGGTTCCGGTCTCCGAACTGGTGAACGGGGTAGTCCCGACCGAGTGATCCGACGATGCTCTGAAGGCCCGGCGACAGCCGGGCCTTCAGATGCCCGGTCCTCGGTTACTCAGGACCGCGCGGCATCGTTTCCGGTCAGGACCGCGCAGACGCGCATCGCGCGCGCTCCCACTGCCGCGTCTCCTCGCGATCCGCACGTCGAAGGATGCCGGCGTACTCCTCGCGGGCCGCGGGATCATCGGCGATCACCTCCGACATGAGCAACGAGAACTCGTGTTCCGGATCGTCCTCCGCGATGACCGACACCTCGACGGGCCGCGCGGGATCGCACCAGTGGAACAGCGGGCGTTCGCTCGAACGGTCCCGCACCCAGCCCGCGGCGGTGAGCGCGCGCAGTGCCGCGTCCCGGCCCGCCTCGTCACGGACCGTCACCTGGATATCGATGATGTCCGGCGCATCGAGTCCGCCCACCGAGGTCGGACCGACGTGGTCGATCCGCACGGCGACCTCCCCCAGGACGTGGCCCAGCCGCGCCGACGCCCGCTCCGCCTCGCCCGCCCACTCGGGACGGAACGGCACGACCGCCCGATCCCCTATCACCGGAGTGCCGGTCCGAAGATTGTGCTCGAACGGCAGCAGCCGGGACTCGACGAGCGATCGCGTCAGGTCCGCGACGACCTGACGCTCCCCCGAGTTGTCGAGCAGGACGTCGGCGACCGCCCGCCGCTGCTCGTCCGTCGCCTGACGGGACATGCGGGCCCGTGCGTCGTCCTCGGGCATTCCGCGTTGCTCGACGAGTCGCCGCAGGCGGATATCGGCGGGCGTGTCCACCACGATCACCAGGTTGTATCCCGGGGTCATCCCGCCCTCGACGAGCAACGGCATGTCGTGCACGACGATCGCCTCCTCCGGCGCCGTGCCGAACAGTTCGGCGGTGCGCTGGCCGATCAACGGGTGCGTGATCGCGTTGAGCGCGGCGGTGCGCCCCGCGTCCACGAACGCCAGCCGCGCCAGGGCCGCCCGGTCCAGTGCCCCGTCCACGCCGAGGATCTGCTCGCCGAACTCGGCGACGAGCATGGCCAGGCCCGGCGTGCCCGGTTCCACCACCTCACGTGCGATCCGGTCCGCGTCGACGATCACCGCCCCGGCCTCAGCGAGCACCGCGGTCACCGTCGACTTACCGGCACCGATCCCTCCGGTCAGACCCACCATCAACATGCCTGGAGTGTAAGTGACCCATCAATGTGCACCCCAATAACCAACTCCCCTAAACTCCCCCTTATGCGTCGTCGTTCAGCGATCAACTCGCTACTCCTCACCGTGCCCGTGGCCGTCATGTCGGTATCCCTCGTGGCCCCGGTCACCGCCGCCGCCCAGTCCTCGGGCTCGCTCGGCTCCGCCGGAGCGCCCGGGTCGAGCGGCTCAGCCGGATCGACCGGGTCCCAGAGCGGGCCGTGCAACAATTTCCTCGGCAACTTCCCGCCCGGCTCGCTGGGCCTGAACCTCACCGCCGGTTCACTCGCCAACGCCGCGAATTCCGTGGCCGGTGTCGCGGCCTCCTCCGTGCGCGACTTCCCGCGGTGGATCACCAGTGACCAGGGCACGATCCCCGTCCTGAAGGGCGCCACGTCCGTACTCCAACTGGTCACCGGCCCCACCAGCCCCGCCAAGACCGATTCCGTGTACAACATCCACGGCACGGACCTCGGGATCATGTTCGAGCACGGCGACGAGACGATGGTGATGTTCGGGGACACCTTCGGCGACTGCACCCTGACGGACAACAGCTGGCGGTCCAACGTCATGCTCACGGCGCAGTCCGGCACACCCACGAACGGTCTGAAGATCACCGGGGCGCGGCCCACCGCCCCGAACGGTGACGCCGCGGCGTTGGTCCAGGGCGCCCATCAGGCGAACGGCGTCGGCGAGGTGACGGTGATCCCCACCGCCGCGATCAGTGTCGGCGGCACCATGTACATGCGCGTCATGTCCGTGCGGGACTGGAACGCCCCGGGTGGCTGGAACACCAACTACTCCGCGCTGGTGACGTCGGAGGACCACGGCGCCAACTGGACGGTACTCACCGACTCGATGCGCCGCGTCACCGACTTCACCGGGTGGAACCCGACAGTGGACTTCGATACGCCACCCACCGCTGAGAACCTGCCCGCAGTCGACCAGGACGGCTGGTACGGCATGCAGATGAGCGCCTTCCTCGAGGCCGACGGCCACCTGTACGAGTACATGACCCCGTCCGGCCGTCGCGGGCCGGCCACGCTCGCGCGTGTGGATCTCGACAAGATCGAGGACCCCACCGCATACGAGTGGTACGGGGGAGAAGGCGCCTGGGCCAACGAGCCGACCGGCTACGAGGTCCTTCCTCGACCGGTCGAGGAGCTTTCCGTGGCGTACAACGAGCATCTGGACAAGTACGTGGCCTTGACCTCGATGGCGAGCGGCGTCGTCTCGATGCGCGTCGCAAACGGACCGCAGGGCCCCTGGTCCGAGCCCCAGACTCTGGTCGACCGGCGCATGTTCCCCAACGCCTACGCGCCGATGATCCACCCGGAGTCGATCACCTCGGACGGGAGGTACCTCTACTACGCACTCTCCACGTGGGATGCCTACAACGTCTTCCTGCTGCGCACCGACCTCGACCAGTTCGACTTCACCGCACCCACCGCAGACACCAAGACCGACGTGCAGTCCCGCATCACCGTGGGCGAGGCGGTGAAGGCCGGCGCCATCAACGACGAGGGCGTGATCGACGAGCAGCGCCTGGAGGAGGCCGCCGAGACCGCACCGGCCGCACCCGAGCCGATCATGGAACCGGCGGGCCGCTGAACCGCCCTCGGTCGGTGAACCGCGGACCCACAGCCGTGCGCTCCTGAAAGGCGCGTACGACGAACACTCACCGGCGTCGGAGCTATATGCCTCCGGCGCCGGTGAGTTCATTTCGAGCAACCACCCGGGAACGCCGCTGCGCCCTCACCGGCTCCTCCCGCCTCAGTCACCCCTCGGGCAGAGCGCGGAGGACGGGCCCGGGGCTGTGGGCATCCTCGGCGCCCGATGACCTCGTCGTCGTCGTCGTATACCTCACCGCGGCCGCGTGCCAGGCGCGACGAGGCTCCAGCCCCGTTCGCGCCCGCGCGACGCGTCACACGCGCGCTCCGGCTCTGCCACGCTCACCAAACCCGCGGGCGGTCGGCAAATTGGCGACGGCCCCGGCCGCTCCCCTGTTTCGGGAGCGGGCCGGGGCCGTGCTGAGTGCTACGAGACGGCTAGCGCCTCAGGGCAACGAGGATCACTCGCCGCCGGCCAGCTTCGCGCGCAGGGCGGCGAGCTGCTCGTCCGACGCCAGCGAACCGCTGGTCGACTCGGCCTGGCTGGCCTCGGCGGCCGGACGCGAGGCCGGAGCGGACTCCGACGAGTAGTTGGTCGGCGCGGCCTCGGCGGCCTCCGCGGCGGCGGCGCGTCCCTTCTCGATCTGGGCGGTGTGCATCTTGTGACGACGCTCGGCCTCGGCGTAGCGGGCCTCCCACTCCTCACGCTGCTTCTCGAAGCCCTCGAGCCACTCGTTGGTCTCGGGATCGAAGCCCTCGGGGAAGATGTAGTTGCCGGCCTCGTCGTAGCTGTCGGCCATGCCGTACTTCGACGGGTCGAACTCCTCGGTGTAGTCCTCGTCCGCCTGCTTCAGCGAGAGCGAGATACGACGACGATCGAGGTCGATGTCGATGACCTTCACCATGGCGTCGTCGCCCACGGACACAACCTGGTCCGGGACCTCCACGTGGCGCTCGGCCAGCTCGGAGATGTGCACCAGGCCCTCGATGCCCTCCTCGACGCGCACGAACGCGCCGAAGGGAACGAGCTTGGTGACCTTGCCCGGGACGATCTGGCCGATCGCGTGGGTCCGGGCGAAGTGCCGCCACGGATCCTCCTGCGTCGCCTTGAGCGACAGGGAGACGCGCTCGCGGTCCAGGTCGACGTCGAGAACCTCGACGGTGACCTCCTGACCGACCTCGACGACCTCGGACGGGTGATCGATGTGCTTCCAGGACAGCTCGGAGACGTGGACGAGGCCGTCGACGCCGCCGAGGTCCACGAACGCACCGAAGTTGACGATCGAGGACACGACGCCCTTGCGGACCTGGCCCTTCTGCAGCTGGTGCAGGAACTCGGAGCGGACCTCGGACTGGGTCTGCTCGAGCCATGCACGGCGCGAGAGCACGACGTTGTTGCGGTTCTTGTCCAGCTCGATGATCTTCGCCTCGAGCTCCTTGCCCACGTAGGGCAGGAGGTCGCGGACGCGGCGCATCTCCACCAGCGAGGCGGGGAGGAAGCCACGGAGGCCGATATCGAGGATGAGGCCGCCCTTGACGACCTCGATGACGGTGCCCTTGACGGCCTCGTCCTTCTCCTTGAGCTCCTCGATGGTGCCCCAGGCACGCTCGTACTGGGCGCGCTTCTTGGACAGGATCAGACGTCCGTCCTTGTCCTCCTTGGTGAGGACCAGAGCCTCGACCTCATCGCCCACCTCGACGACCTCACCGGGGTCGACATCGTGCTTGATGGACAGCTCACGCGAGGGGATGACGCCCTCGGTCTTGTAGCCGATGTCGAGCAGAACCTCGTCGCGGTCAACCTTGACGATCGTGCCCTCGACGATGTCACCATCGTTGAAGTACTTGATCGTGGCGTCGATGGCGGCGAGGAAGTCCTCGGCGGAGCCGATGTCGTTGACGGCTACCTGCGGGGACGTGGTGTTGGTGGTCATATGGTGGGGTGCTCCGAGGTGGATAGGAATCGTAGGTGGGCGGGAAAAACGCGAGCGTGTACGCACGCGACCGTCAACTGTACGCTTCCAGCGTGACGTCCACAAACCCCCCTGGACATGGAGAGTCTGTCCGCGCCTCCCGCACGTGGTGGGATTCCGAGGCCACTGAATATCACGCCACCCACGGGGACTTTCTCGGCGCCCACTCCCCCGACGGCGAGTTCGTCTGGTGCCCGGAAGGCCTGCACGAGGGCGACTGGCGGTTGCTGGGCGAGGTCGAGGACCGCGATGTCCTCGAGATCGGTAGCGGTTCGGCGCCCTGCGCTCGCTGGATCGCCGGCCGCGGCGCCCGGGCCGTGGCGGTCGACCTCTCCGCGGGCATGCTCCGCGTGGGCGCGGAGGCCGCGAGCAGGTCCACCGGCCCGGCCGCATCGGTTCCTCTGATCCAGGCCGACGCCGGGCGGCTGCCCTTCGCCGACGACAGCTTCGATGTGGCGTTCTCCGCCTTCGGCGCGATCCCGTTCGTCGCGGATTCTGCCCGCGTGATGGCCGAGGCCGCCAGGGTGCTCCGTCCGGGAGGGCGCTTCGTGTTCTCCGTCAACCATCCGATGCGGTGGATCTTCCGCGACGACCCGGGCGTCGACGGGCTCGTCGCCGTCTTCCCGTACTTCGACAGGTCGCCCTACACGGAGTACGACGACGGTGAGCTCACCTACGTCGAACACCATCGGACCGTGGGCGATCGGATCCGGGAGCTGGTCGCGGCCGGCTTCGACGTCCGGGATCTCATCGAGCCTGAGTGGCCCGAGTGGCTGGACCGGGAGTGGGGCCAGTGGAGCCCTCTGCGCGGGGGGATCTTCCCCGGCACCGCGATCTTCGTGGCCACGCTTCCCTGACATCGCGAGGCCGCCCGTTCGGTGACCACCCGCCGTCCTGATACACACGTCCCCTCGCGGGCGAGAGCACTCGAGGGGACGCGATCAGGCGGCATCGGCGGTCACAGGATCTTCGACAGGAAGTCCTTCGTCCGCTGCTGGGTGGGCGCTCCGAGCACGTCCGCGGGCTTGCCGGACTCGACCACGACCCCGTTGTCCATGAACGCGACGGTGTCGGCGACCTCTCTGGCGAAGCCCATCTCGTGGGTCACCACGACCATGGTCATCCCGGCCTCGGCGAGATCCCGCATCACGGCGAGCACCTCGCCGACCAACTCCGGGTCGAGTGCCGAGGTGGGCTCGTCGAACAGCATGAGCTTCGGCTCCATCGCCAGCGCTCGTGCGATGGCCACCCGCTGCTGTTGTCCGCCCGAGAGCTGAGCGGGGAAGGCGTCGGCCTTGGCCGCGAGGCCGACCGTCTCCAGAAGTCTCCGGGCCCGCTCGGTGGCCGTCGGGCGGGATTCGCCCTTCACCAGCATCGGCGCCTCGATGATGTTCTCGAGTGCGGTGCGATGCGGGAAGAGGTTGAAGTGCTGGAACACCATCCCGATCTCGCGGCGCTGCCGGGCGGCCTCCTTGGGTGAGATCTCGTAGAGCTTGTCGCCCTTCTGCCGGTATCCCACCAGCGAGCCGTCGACGTGCAGGCGTCCCGCATCGACCTTCTCCAGGTGGTTGATGCACCGCAGGAACGTCGACTTGCCCGAGCCGGACGGACCGACGAGGCACAGCACCTCGCCGGCGCCCACCTCGAGGTCGATGCCCTTGAGAACCTCCAGCGACCCGAAGTTCTTCACTACCTGGTCGGCCTTGACCATCGGCGTCATCGGTTCCCCCCGGGCTGATCGGTGACGGTCGGACCCGCGGCCCCGCTGGCGGCCAGTGACGACGGGGTCAGCCCCTCGGCATCGGCCAACGCCCGCAACTGCTTGCCGGTCAGCTTCCGGGTCGCACCGCGGGAGAACCGCTTCTCGAGGTAGTGCTGGCCCACCATGAGGACGCTGGTGATCACCAGGTACCAGGTGGCCGCCACGAGCAGCAACGGGATGGGCTGAAAGTTGACCCCGGAGATGTCGCGGGCCTGCCCGTACAACTCCCCGGAGAACGGGATCGCCACCACGAGCGAGGTCGTCTTGAGCATCGAGATGAACTCGTTGCCTGTCGGCGGGATGATCACCCGCATCGCCTGCGGGAGGATCGTCCGACGCATCGTCTGACCCCAGGACATACCCAGCGCCGTGGACGCCTCGGCCTGCCCTTCCGGAACCGACGAGATGCCGGCGCGGACGATCTCCGCCATGTAGGCGGCCTCATTCATCGCCAGACCGATCACGGCGAGCCAGAAGGCCGAGTAGAGGACCATCGTGTCGTCGAACCGGATGAACTGGATGTCGGTGAACGGGATCCCGAACTGGACCTGCCGGTAGATAGTGAAGACCAGACCCCAGAACAGCAGCTGGACGTAGACCGGTGTCCCACGGAAGATCCACAGGTAGACCCAGGCGACCGACTTGAGCACCGGATTGCTGCTCATCCGCATCACCGACAGGACGATGCCGAGGACCACCGCGAGGATCATCGACAGCAGCGTCAGCGCGATGGTGTAGAACGCCGCGGTACCGAACCGGGTGTCGAACAGGTACCGACCGTAGGTGTCCCACCCGTAGGCGGGGTTGGTGGCGGCGCCCCAGATGAACAGGAACGCCAGGGCCAGGACGACGACCGCGGAGACCCATCGCCAGGGATGCCGCAGCGGCACCGCCTTGATCGGTGTGGGCGCCGACCCCGAGTGTGTTCCGGTGCCCGTTTCCGTGCTGCTCACGGAGCGGTCACTCCCGGATCTCGGACTGGGAGATCAGCCCGTTCTCGACGCCCCAGTTGGCGGCGATGGTCTCGAAGTCACCGGATTCGATGAGCTCGTTCGCGGCCGCCTGCAGGGCCACGGCCAGCTCGTTGCCCTTACGCACGGGCCAGCCGTACGGCGCCGAGTCGAACACCTCGCCGACGAGCTGCATCTTTCCGCCGGACTGCTTGACCGCGTACGCCGAGATCGGCGAGTCCGCCGACATGGCGTCGACCTTGCCCAGCGCGACGGCGGTGGAGGCCTCGTCCTGGGTGTCGAACTGGACCTTCGTGATCGCGGGCTTGCCCGCGGCGACACAGGCTTCGCTGCGTGCGGGCACGTCCTCCTGGTCGGAGACGGTAGTGCGCTGGACGGCGACCCGCAGCCCGCACGCGTCATCCGGATTCACGTCGGTGCCCGCGGCGGCGGCCCACTGGATCCCGGCCTCGAAGTAGGTCACGAAGTCGACGGTCTCGAGCCGCTCGGCGTTGACCGTGAACGAGGAGGCGCCCATGTCCATGGTGCCGCCCTCGATGGCGGGGATGATCTTCTCGAAATCCGACTCGCGGAAATCCGCTTCCAGGCCCATGACCGCGGCGACGGCATCCATCACGTCGATGTCGAAGCCGACGATCTCGCCGTTCTCGTCCTTGAACTCGTTGGGCGCGTACGGGGTGTTGGTGCCGATCACGATGACCCCCCGCTCGCGCAGGTCCGCCGGGACGAGCGCGGCGATCTCGTCGTTCACCTCCACGGCCACCTCCTCACGTGGCTCACCGGAGTCTTCCGGCCCCTCGGTGTTGGTGGTGCAACCGGTGAGCACGAGGGCCGCGGTGGCGGACATGGCCAGCGCGGCACGCATCCCGCGCCGTGAAGTGAAGGTCATGACAGGCCTTTCAGGCGTTGTTTAGCCGAATCTGCAATGAACCTAGGGCATCCGGGGATCGGCACAAAATGAATCGGCCGTATCGGATCGGGGTCGGTACGGGATCTGAACGTGGACGGATCGGGAACCCGTCCGGGGTTCAGTGCGCGGCCTCGTCCCAGTCGGGCCCTGTGCCGGTGGACACGTCGAGCGGCACGTCCAGCTCGATGGCCGAGTACATGCGATCCACCACCAGGTCTCGCACCTCGTCGAGCTCACCCTCGGCGACCTCCACCACGAGCTCGTCGTGTACCTGCAGCAGGAGCCGGCTCTTCAGCCCGCGCTCGGTCAGATCGGCATCGACCCGGAGCATGGCGGCCTTGATGATGTCGGCGGCGGTGCCCTGGATCGGTGCATTGAGTGCGGCCCGCTCGGCGTTCTCCCGCTTGAGCCGGTTGTCCGAGTTGAGCTCGGGCAGGTACCGGCGGCGACCGAACAGGGTCTCGGTGTAGCCGTCCCGCCGCGCCTGCTCGACAACGGCCTTCAGGTAGTCGCGGACCCCGCCGAACCGTGCGAAGTAGGCGTCCATCTGCTCCCGCGCGTCCCCCTGGCTGATCCCGAGCTGCGCGGCCAGACCGAACGCGCTGAGGCCGTAGGCCAGTCCGTAGCTCATGGCCTTGACCCGGCGCCGGAGCTCCGGCGTCACCTCGTCGATCGGAACGCCGAACGCGCGGGATCCGACGAACGAGTGGAGGTCCTCGCCGGTCCGGAACGCCTCGATCAACCCCTCGTCACCGGACAGGTGTGCCATCACGCGCATCTCGATCTGGCTGTAATCCGCGGTGAGCAGGCAGTCGTATCCCTTTCCCACGACGAACGACTGTCGGATGCGGCGCCCGTCCTCGGTACGGACGGGGATGTTCTGCAGGTTGGGGTCCGTCGAGGACAGCCGCCCGGTGGCGGCGACGGTCTGGTTGAAGGTGGTGTGGATGCGCCGGTCGTCGCCGATGGTCTTGATGAGCCCCTCGACGGTGGTGCGCATCTTGGTGGTCTCGCGGTAGAGCAGCAGCGCCTCGAGGAACGCCCGGCCGGGGGTCTCGCCGGTCTCCTTCGCCAGCAGCTCCTCAAGCGCCTTGGCGTCGGTGGTGTAGCCGGTCTTGGTCTTCTTGGTCTTGGGCATGCCGAGTGTCTCGAACAGCACGACCTGCAGCTGCTTGGGCGAGCCGAGGTTGATCTGCTCACCGCCGATGGCCGCGTACGCCGCCTCCTGCGCCTGCCGGCCACGGTCGGCGAACCCGTCGCGGAGCTCGTCCAGCGCGGCACCGTCCACCGCGATCCCGAGCGACTCCATCCGCGCCAGCACCGGTACCAGCGGAAGTTCCATCTCGGCGAGCAGCCGGGCGCCGTGCACCTGCTCGAGCTCCACATCGAGACGGTCCGCCAGATCGATTACTGCGCGGGCGCGGGTCGCCGCCGCGTCGGCGTTCTTCTGCTCGACCTCGGCGTCGTCCTCCTCGTCGAGCAGCGACAGTTGCTTCTCCCCCGCCTCGACCTCAGGCAGCTCCCGCTGAAGGTGGCGCTGGTACAACTCGGCCAGCCCGTAGCTGCGCTGGCCGGGGCGCACCAGGTAGGCGGCGAGTGCCACGTCCATCGTGACCCCGCCCAGGGCGAGGCCGCGCCCGGCGAGAGCGTGGGTGGCGGCCTTGGCGTCGTGGAGGGCCTTGGCCACCGCCTCGTCCGAGAGCCACGCCTGTAGAGCCTGCTCGTCGGCGGGGCCGATCGCCGCGAGGTCGAGGTGGCCGGAGGCGCCGCCCGCGGCGGCGATGGTGATGGTCTGCGCGTCGCCCGCGCCGGGCTTGGACGGTCCGACGACGACGACACCATGCCGCTGCCCGGCCGGCGCGTGCGCGGCCAGCCAGTCGGAGACCTCACCGGCGTGCAGGACCGAGGCCTGCTCGAGTGCGACCTCGGCGACCGGCTCGGGTGCCCCCTCCGGCAGGAACGCCTTGAGGAAGCGGTCGCGGGCCTGCGGCCCGAACTCCAGGCGGTCGAACAGCGCGTTGACGTCTGCCCGCTCCGGGGCGTGGCGGACCAGATCCGGAAGCCCGACACCGAGGTCCAGGTCGCGGGTCAGTTCGGTGATGCGGCGATTGAGCTGCACCTGCGGCAAGTGCTCGCGGAAGCTCTCGCCGACCTTGCCCTTGACCTCGTCGGCGTGGGCGATGAGCTCGGACAGTGATCCGTACTGGGTGATCCACTTGGCCGCCGTCTTGTCCCCGACCTTGGGCACGCCGGGCAGGTTGTCGGAGGTGTCGCCACGCAGCGCGGCGACGTCCGGGTACTGGCCGGGGGTCACGCCGTACTTCGCCTCGACGGCCTCCGGTGTGTACCGGGCGAGCTCCGAGACCCCCTTTACCGGATACAGGACCGTCACCGCGTCCGTGACGAGCTGGAGAGCGTCCCGGTCGCCGGTGCAGATGAACGTGCTCGAGCCCGGGGCCGCCGCGACGGTCTGGGTGGCGAGGGTGGCGATGATGTCGTCCGCCTCGTGGCCCTCGAGCGTCAGGGTCCGCACCCCGAGCGCGACGAGCGCCTCCTGGATGAGCTCGACCTGTCCCTTGAACTCCTCGGGGGCAGCGGACCGGGTCGACTTGTACTCCGGGTACTCGGCCGTGCGGTGCAGCGTCGCACGGGAGACGTCGAACGCCACCGCGAGGTGCGTCGGCTCCTCCTCCGTCACGAGATTCGCCACCATGGACAAGAAGCCGTAGACGGCGTTGGTGTGCTGCCCCGATGCGGTGGAGAAATTCTCCGCCGGCAGCGCGTAGAACGCCCGGAACGCCAGTGAGTGCCCGTCCAGGAGGAGCAGACGCGCGGGCCCGTCCTCGACGACGGCGGTGGACGGGGTACTGGCTTCGACGGTCTGACTCGTGGTGCTCACACCGCCACTCTAGGGCGGGCGTCGGACAGACGCTCGACGGTCGTCGGTTAGACTTTCCGACCAGCGGCTCGCCGCGCCCGCCCCCGTAGCCCAATTGGCAGAGGCAACGGATTCAAAACCCGTCCAGTGTCGGTTCGAGTCCGACCGGGGGCACCACAACTCACACCGTCCTACCTGCGCGGACGCTCCGACCCCGCGGAGTGTGCTGGGCAGGGCCACGAGAAACCCCGTGAAAACCCCGTGACTGGGGCGTGCCGCCCGGTGGGACGAGCATCGTTGTCAGAGCCTCGTGGGATGATGGCCGAATGAGTGGACTCGAATTCACGGCCTCGGTAATCGCCTCAGTCACATGGCCGGTGATAATTATTGTCACAATCATCATATTCCGTACGAAGATATCTGCAGCCCTTGAGAAGTTAGTTGATCGAGTCAACGACCTCAGCACCCTAAAAGCTGGGAGTTTCGAGGCTGCGTTTAACGAGATCAAACGCGACGAAATCATTGCCACTGTAGAGAACGCGTCAATTAACGACTCAGATGAAAGTGACTGCAAGCTATCGCCTTCACCAACACAGGAATCCGAGGCGAAAGACAGCCAAAAGCAACCCACAAAAGGATTCGACTCCCCATTCCATAGGGATCACGACACAGACGCCAAGGTAGAGTTCAAAAATCTTGCACTCGATCTAGCTAGTGACCAACGCCTAGCGATCATGGGAGCCCTGGAAGCATCGCCGGTTTCGCCAGTCGGTTCGATTATTACCACCTGGCTAGAGGTAGAAAGGGCAATCAATGACCTCGGACACGCCCTTAAATTACCAAAGGGATCCACACACAACCCGAATTACTCCGTTCGGGAAGTGGCTTTTTCTGGAGCACTCTCAGAAAAGGACCTCAACAGACTCCAAAACATGCAAACTCTTCGCAACATCGCCGTCCACAAAAAGACCGATCATATTAGTAGCTCTATGGCGGACGAATACAGCTTGCAAGCAGCCCTTTTGTTGACCAACATCAATCGCCTGATACGCAAAGCCAAAGGCGAAGCTCTAGGCAACCTTCATTGATTTGATCCCGACAGCCCTGGAGTCCGGGAGCGAGGTCCCCGACCTCGCTCCGCATAGTGCACCAGGCTGACCGCGTCACGCGATGTGGCGCGAAGCACCGAGTTAAAGCGCTGGCGCTGGACTGTCGTAGCCGCATGGGACGATCTAGACATGGCGATCAAAGACTGGCTCCCACTCTTCGCGGCAATCATTACCGGCGCGGTGGCCCTAATCGGCGTCTGGTGGTCGATTCACTCTGCCCGAAATAGAGAATTAAGAAATTGGCGAAGAGAACAATTACTTAAATCCACAGTCAAGTTACTAAGTCGAAGCGTCGAAGAGCAGATGCAGATGACCCTTTGGCTCACTGAAGCCGTTCACACTGTGGAAACCGCAAAAGCTGCTGGATCGATCCCAGACATCATCAAACCACCCGACGAAGTCATTGGACACTTGACCTCCACGATCGGCGCAGTGGAAGAGTTACGCCTACACGCGAGTCAAGAAGTAGTGGACCATTCTATTTCCTTTAAGAGCACCTCAGCGGAGCGCTTCAAGGCTGTGGCCTACTACCTACAAGAAATGGCTGAGTTCCACTCTCGCTCAACACAAACTGACGAAGACGGTAACTTGGTCCATATAACAAAGGATGAATACGCCACCGGCATGACACAAATCGAATCTCGACTTGGGGACATCATGGAGCTTGAAAAAGAGGCGAGGGACAAGTCGACCGAAATGTACAAGGTAGCGCGAACCGAAATTCTCAAACAGAACCGCGGATGGAAACTGCGCCCTTCAGCCAGTTCTAACCGAACAGAGGCACAACCTGAGCCAGCGTCTCCTCCTGCGGAGCTGTCGCCTGAGCCACAGGCATAGCGACCGCCGTGGGGTCCGGGAGCGCGTTCCCCACGCCGCCCTCAGCCTCCGGAATCCAGTCACCGTAGGTGTCGAGGGTGAGAGTGAAGGTGGCGTGCCCGAGCCAGCGGGAGACCTGGAGGTAGTGGACCCCGGCCATCAGCTGCATCGTTGCGAACGTGTGGCGGAGGTCGTGGAGCCGGACTCCCCGTGTGGCTGGGCGTGCGGGCTGTGCCGGGGTGCCCGTGGCGGGGTCCGCCGGAGTGGCGGGGCGAGCCGGACGACTCACCGGCAACCCCACTTCCGCCAACGCTGGCTGGAGCACGGTCTCGTAGAACGTCCCGCCCGACACAGGCACCTCGTACGTCAGCGGCACCACGGCGAGCTGGCCCGGAATCCGGTTCCCGCCGACAACCCGCGACGGCCACAGCGAGGCCTCGGGGCGGTGGTCCGGGTTGGGCGAGCCGTCCGGGAGCGTCGGCCCGTAGGGGTGTTCAGCGAGGAACCCCGCCATCCTCTCCGCGAGCCACGGCGGTAGCGGCACCGAACGCCGGGACCGCTTCGACTTCGGGGTACTCGTGCGCCACTCCCCGCCCTTCCGCGCCTTGGTGCGGCGGACGTGGACGGTGCCGGTGTAGGTGGGCGTTCCCGCGTGGGTGGGGCGCGTCGCCAGCTCCAAGTCCCTCACCTCCAGCCCGCTCAACTCCGCCGACCGCAGGCCCGTATACGCGAGGAACAACGTCATCAGCTCGTACACCGGGTACCGCTCCCCGACGACCGCCGCGACGGAGGCGACCTGTGCGGCGGTGAGGGGGTGGTGCTCGAAGGCTGCGCGGTCCCCGACGCCGGACCCGTCGAACTCGACCCGATCAGCCGGGTTAGACGGGATCGCATCGTGGCGCATCGCGTACTTCAACACCCGGTTCAGCTGCGCCCACGCGTGCTTCACCGTCTTCGGGCTGAGCTCCCGCCCCACGAGGTCCCGTAGTAGCGACTCGCACATGCGCGGGGTGACCTGCGCGACTGGGGTTGCCCCGAGCGTGGACCGTCGGGACGTGGCCCGCGAGGTCTCCGAGCGTGTCCCGCTGCGCGACTGGCTACCGGTTCCCCCGGTCCCGCGTGGTGCTGGTGCGCTGAGCACGTAAGTCGAGAGCAGCCGCCGGTAATCCGCGAGGGTGTCGGCTTTGAGCTTGCCGGCGGCGACCCGTACCTCCATCGAGTCCAGCCAGTCCTCCGCGTATTCCCCCAGCGTCCGATCCCCCAACCTCCGCACCTCAGACGCCGACGTGCCCGTGGGCCGGTTCCGCGCTGCGTTCAGCTCGTCCACCCGCTCCTGCGCTCCCTCGCGGGTGCGGTAGGTCTCCTGGTGGTCCTTGGTCTTGTGGCGACCTTCGGGGCGCGTGGGGTTGATCGGGATCGGGCGACCGAACTTGTCGCGCAGCGTCTCAGTCCACACGACCGTGTAGCTGTAGCTGGGTCGGCCCTTGGTCGAAGTCGAGAGAGTGTTCCGCCGGATGTGCGCCATCTCAGGCCACCGCCTCTCGCTCGACCTGGGTCCGCACTCTGCGGCGTGCTCGGTGGCGGATCGGTACGCCCGCCGCACCGTTGATTCGTTCCACGTCCTCAGCCCCGTCGGCGAGACCACGCCATCCGCGCTCAACCCGGCAGCGATCATCGGGAACGAGTTGCCTGCCTCGCGCTCCGAGACGATGCGGTTGAGGATCGCGGCGGGGATGCTCGACGGTCGGCCCAACCGCTTCCCTGAGGCTTTGCGAGCAGCGAGAGCGTCCCGCGTCCGCGCCGAGATCAGCTCACGCTCAAACTGAGCGAACGTCGCGAGCATCGACGCCATCGCTCGACCCGGCGGGGTGGAGAGGTCGATCCCCATATCCATCAGCACGAGGTTCCAGCCCTGGTCCTGAGCAAGGTCCATGATCTCGGCGGCGTGGCGAGACGAGCGAGCGAGCCGGTCCATCTTCGACACCAACAGCCCGTCCGCCCGACCGGCGGCCAGGAGGTCGAGAGCCTTCCGTAAGCCGGGGTTGATCAGCTTCCCGGACGCTCCCCTGTCCGCCAGCACCTCAATGTCCCACCCGCGCCGGTTGGCTTCGGTGAATAACGCTGCGCTCTGCGCTTCCAGCCCAAGGCCAGAGTCGGCCTGCTCGGCGGTCGAGACCCGGACGTACCCGAGGTACAGCGGTCGCACCACCGCCGAAGTGGTGGTGGGTTCCGTCATTACGTCCTCAGGCTTGGTGAGGGCGGTCCCCTGTCGAGCCGGGGCATCGCCCTCGGAGTGCTGAGGCGTGGTCTTCGGTGGGCGACTCATTGTCGCTCCTCTCGTGCTCGGGACAGACTTGTCCAATTTCTGAAGTTGCTTGCTTTTCTCGTGCCCTGGGGCGGGTTGCTCGTGGGCGAGCTGGAACCGTCAGCTCGGCGGATACGGTCGTCTACGCCTTACGCCGAACTCTACGCCTGTCAAGGAACCGAAGTCGACAGCGTGAACTCGGTTGGACACTAGCTTGAACTGCACAAACGCCGACCTCACTACCGCCGACCTCTTCCGCTCGCGCCGCACAGTTCCGAGGTGCTGAACGGCCATCGCCATTCTCCGGCGTTGAGGGATCGCTACCCCTCCGAGGCTCCGCGTTCGGCCTTTCGTCGCGCCCTCAACAGGATTAGACGGTGACAATCGGCCCCCGGAGCCGCCGAGACGAGGAGGGGTCGGGGTTCCGGACCGCGAGACCGCCCTGAACCGCCGGGGGCTGCTCGACGTGAGCACAGCCCCATCCCCACCGCTTCTCCGAGGACTCCGAGTCCGCCGACCAGATCGCCATGCTTCACACCCGGCCAGCCGGTCCGCAAAGCAACTCCGCCATGCCTCGCGCCGAACCAGGCCCCCTCAGACCACTGAGTATTACTATGACTTCCTAGTAAGTTCGTTGCGGGCGGACTCCACGACCTCACCGCGCCAGGAAACCTCCCGAGTACTTGTCCACTCGCCCACCACAGACGCATTCTGATTTCTTTCTTTTTTTCTTCCCGTCGTTCCTCGTTCCGGCCGTCCCCCCTACGGGGGAGACGGTCCGGGTAACGGGGGCGTAGGACGAGGACCGTTACCCGCGTCCGACGCCTCCTACCTGCGAAAACATTCTCCGGGGCGGCTTCGTCCGACGCTCGTCCGACGGTTCGTCCGACGCTCGACCGTCGGACGCGCGTCCGACGCCTTCTACCTCGGCTTTTACCGTTTTTCACCGCTCTCCCCCTCCTCCGCGTCCGACGCCCGTCCGACGCTTTCGGCGGACTCGTCCGACGCCCCGGCGGAGGGTTTCGCGGCCTGCTTCTGCGCCGTGCGCGGCTTCTTCTTGGGCTCATCAGGCTTGCGATTCGGTTCACCATCAGTTGCGGTCACCTTGAACTTGACCGTGGAGAGGACCCAGCGAGTCTCGGTCCCACCGCCCTTTCCGCCTGAGGTTCCGCCGACCTTAGTAACCCCGCCCTGAGCGACCAGCCCCATCAAGTCACGCTCGGCGCGCTTGCGGGTTGCGTCCGTGGCGGTGCCGAACATCGCCTCAGCCGCCGACTTCTTCGTGACCCCCTCAGCCGCCATACCGCGCAGGTGCGCCATCAACGCTTTTCGCGGGTCCACCGGGTCGGTCGTGCCGGTCGCGTGGTCGTGGCGCATCACCAGCGGCCCCACAGCCTCGGCGGGCTGCTTGGCGTGATGAATCTCAGCGCCGGTCGTTCCTGGGTCGCCCTCTAGCATCAAGACCGATCCTGCCCCAGCCGTGAGCCAAGCAGACCCGTACACATCAGAGATCTTGGTCAGCTTGAACCGCCCCAG
Source organism: Dietzia aurantiaca (assembly GCF_021033825.1). Lineage (GTDB taxonomy): Bacteria > Actinomycetota > Actinomycetes > Mycobacteriales > Mycobacteriaceae > Dietzia > Dietzia aurantiaca. Next base: position 64 of record NZ_JAIFXZ010000020.1, on the reverse strand, counting down.
GTTTCCCGCCGCCTCCTTTTGAGTCGAGGAGGATGGCTGTATGCCGAAGAAGATCGATCCCGCG
>NZ_JAIFXZ010000002.1 GCF_021033825.1 Dietzia aurantiaca | reverse complement strand
CCCGGAAGCTAAGCCTGCCAGCGCCGATGGTACTGCACTCGCGAGGGTGTGGGAGAGTAGGTCACCGCCGAACACAATTTGATAGACAGCGGGAGGGACACCACGTCCCTCCCGCTGTTCCTATTTGTCATGAATGTCTATCTGTAAACCCGAACCCGAGCCGGCACCCCGGCGGACGTAAGGTGAACGACGTGAACGAACCCCGGTCAGACAGCGCAGACCAGTCGCCCCGCCGCGGTGACCGCGACGTACCTCGTCGTGGTTACCGGGCCGGGACCTCCGGCCGACGGGACAACAGCTCCTACGGTGAACGTCGCGGCAATCGGTACGACGGCACCAACCGCGGCACCGACGCCGGCGAAGGCGGAGCGCGTCGCGGCCGGCCGTCGGACGGTCAACGTTCCGGCTCGCGCGACAGTGATGATCGCCGGGTCGGCAGCGATCATCGTCCCGCGGGCGCCCGCCGGGAAGACAGTCCTCGTCGAGACGGGGGCGGTCCCCGTCGTGCCTCTCGGCCGAACGACCACCGGGGCGGCTCGCGGAGTGGAAGCGTCCGCTCCGAGGGCGACCGTCGGCACGCCGGAGATCGGCGCGAGGGTTCTGATCGCCGATATGGTTCGGATCGCCCCGGGGCGGGGCGTCCCGGGCAGGATGCACGTGCCGCGGCCCGAGCTGACGAGCCTGCGCTGCCCGAGGACATCGAGGCCGCGGACCTGGACATGGAGATCCGACGGGACCTCCGAAGCCTGGACAAGGCCAACGCCGAGATCGTGGCGAAGCATCTCGTCGCGGCGATGTTCTTCGTCGATGAGGACCCCACATTGGCTCTGGCCCACGGTCGAGCTGCCAAGAACCGCGCGGGCCGCATCGGCGTCGTACGGGAGACGCTGGGCGTACTGGCGTACCGCGCGGCGGAGTGGGCTGAGGCCCTCGGGGAACTGCGTGCCGCTCGACGAATCTCGGGCGGCCCCGGACTGCTGGCCATGATGGCGGACTGCGAACGTGGTCTCGAGCGACCTCAGCGGGCTATCGAGATCGCCCGCGGTGAGGAGTCGCGCATGCTCGAGGGCGAGGATCTCGTGGAGCTTCGCATCGTGGAGGCCGGGGCCCGCGTGGACATGGAGCAGCTCGATGCGGCTCTGGTAACGCTCCAGGACGCCGGGGTGTCGGCGGAGGCGCAGGGTGAGTCGGCCGCGCGTCTCGACTACGCCTACGCCGAGGTACTGCTCGCAGCGGGTCGCACGTCCGAGGCCGCGGAGTGGTTCGGGCACGCGGTGGCGGCGGACCCGGAGCAGAACACCGACGCCGAAGCGCGACTCGCAGAGCTGGGGGACTGATTCGGCGGTGAGTACGTCCAGCCTGTCCAGACTCCACGATGCTCTTCTCGTCGACCTCGACGGCACCCTGTTCCGGGGGAGTGAGCCCATTCCGGGCGTGGCGGAAGGTCTAGAGCAGTCCGGCCTTCCCGTCGTCTACGTGACGAACAACGCGAGCCGCGCCCCGGCGGATACCGCTGCTCACCTGCGGGACCTCGGCTTCGCGGCCGCGGCCGACGAGGTCATGACCAGCGCGCAGGCCGCGGTGGTCATGGTCGCGGGTCAGGTTCCCGCAGGCTCCAAGGTGCTCGTCGTGGGCCACGACAGCTTCCGGGACCTCGTGCGGCAAGCGGGTTTCGAGGTGGTCCTGTCGGCGGATGACAATCCCGACGCCGTTCTTCAGGGACTGTCCAGGGAACTGACCTGGGGTGAGCTCGCCGAAGGCTGCCTCGCGATCCGCACGGGCGTGCCGTGGGTGGCCTCCAATACCGATGCGACCCTGCCGACCGAACGGGGACTGTTACCGGGCAACGGTTCTCTCGTCGCAGCGATGGAGACGGCGACCGATCGCACGCCTCTGGTGGCGGGTAAGCCCGCGGCCGGGGTACTCCGCGCCGCCGCCGACCTCGCCGGCTCGACGCGTCCGCTTGTCATCGGTGACCGTCTCGACACCGATATCGAAGGTGCCGTCGCAGCGGGTATGCCGTCACTGATGGTCCTGACCGGCGTCCACGGTGCCGCGGACCTGCTGGCGGCGCCGCCGGTTCGTCGGGCTACCCATCTCGCCCGGGACCTGACCGCGGTGAACGTGGAGGGCGAGGACTTCCTGATCGCCTCCGCAGCCGAGATCGCCGCGTCCGCTCGTGATGGGGTCCTCCATGTGGACTCGGTGCCCGATCACCTCGGGGATGTGCCGCTCGCCCGGTCCGTGATCCGGATGGCCTGGGCGCAGGATGTCGACCGCGTGGACGGCGATACCCCGGGCATCACGTCCCGGCTCACGGATGCGGGTTTCGTCGTCGGCTAGCGTGGAGTCGTGAGCACTCCCGCACCGCACCCTCGACCCGCGCCCTCGGGGTCCGACATCGACGCGCTCCGCGTGGCGTTCGACGACCTCCTCGCCGAGTCCGTGGGGCTGGTCGACCAGGGCGGTGGTGAGGAGATCGGCACCGTTCGAGACGACCAGGTGGCGGCGCTCGATGCGGCTCACGAGTTGCTGTCCGACGCGCTCTCGGCACTGGACTCCCAGCGCTGATGGCAGCACGCCGTATGCGACTCGACGCCGAGTTGGTCCGCCGAAAGATGTGCGACAGCCGGGAACGGGCACGAGATCTGATCGCTGCCGGCCGGGTGATCGTCAACGGTGTGGCGGCCAGCAAGCCGGCGACCCAGGTGGAGCCCACCACGTCCATCGCGCTGACCGCCTCCGACGAACCCGACTGGGCCTCGCGCGGCGCCCACAAACTGCTCGGCGCCCTGGACGCCTTCGACGTCGTCGTCGACGGGGCCCGCTGCCTGGATGCGGGCGCGTCGACCGGTGGGTTCACCGACGTGCTGCTCACTCGCGGGGCCGGTCGTGTCGAGGCCGTGGACGTCGGGTACGGCCAATTGGTGTGGAGACTGAGGAGCGACGACCGCGTCGGTGTCCACGACAAGACCAACGTGCGATCACTCACCCCCGAGGACATCGGGGGACAGGTCGACCTTGTGGTCTCGGATCTCTCGTTCATCTCTCTGGCGCTGGTCCTGCCGGCGCTGGCCCGCTGCGCGCGCCCGGAAGGAGCCCTGCTGCCCATGGTCAAACCCCAGTTCGAGGTAGGGCGCGACAGAGTCGGACAGGGCGGAGTCGTCCGTGACCCGGCGCTGCGGATCGAGGCGGTGACCGAGGTCGCCAGAGTCGCTGCGGAGAACGGGCTCGAGGCGATGGACTGCGTTGCGAGCCCATTGCCCGGCCCGTCGGGCAATGTCGAGTACTTCCTGCACTTGCGTAAGGTCGACGCCGGACGGACCGTGGAATGTGGTGACTCCGCGGTGGCCGCGATCCGTCAGGCTGTAGAGGAGGGGCCCAGGTGAGCACATCGGCGCCGTCAGGCCGGGGTCGTCGGATCCTGCTCGAACCCAACTTCGGCCGCCCGGACATCGTGGCGACCGTGGCGCAGGTCGTCCAGGCGTGTGCGGGACACGGGATCGCCGTGCGGATGCTGGAGGACACCAGTGCTCATGTGGCCACCGGTATCGCCGTGGAGACGGTTCCGGATACGCCGGACGCCGCGGACGGATGTGAGCTCGTCCTGGTGCTCGGGGGTGACGGGACCTTCCTCCGGGCCTGCCAGTACGCCAACGCGGCAGACGTGCCGGTGCTCGGGGTGAACCTCGGGCACATCGGCTTCCTCGCTGAGTCAGAGGTCGAATCCCTCAGCGGTGTGGTCGAACAGATCGCCGCCCGCGACTACCGGGTGGTCGAGCGGATGACCGTGGAGGCGACCGTCATCCACGGCGACGAGGTACTCGGCCGGGACTGGGCGCTCAACGAGGTCAGCATCGAGAAGACCTCCCGTCAGGGGGTGCTCGAGGCATCGGTGGAGATCGACGGCCGGCCGGTGAGCGATTACGGATGCGACGGCATGCTCGTCTCCACGCCGACCGGCTCCACCGCGTACGCGTTCTCCGCCGGCGGTCCCATCGTGTGGCCCGAACTCGACGCGATCCTCGTCGTCCCGAACAACGCCCACGCGCTGTTCGCCCGCCCGATGGTGGTCGCTCCCACCTCGCGGGTCGCGGTGGAGACCGGCGTGCGGTCCGGTTCATCGGCGGTGGTGCTCGACGGGCGCCGGACGATCGACGCGCCGGCGGGTAGCCGGGTCGAGGTAATCCGAGGTCGGCGGCCGGTCAAGTGGGTCCGATTGGATGACTCACCGTTCACCGACCGGCTGGTGACGAAGTTCGAGCTCCCCGTCACAGGGTGGCGCGGGCGGTCAGGTGTCCGTCCCCTCGCCTAGGGTGGGTGCGTGCTCACGGAACTCCGGATCAGCGGCCTCGGCGTCATCGACGAGGCTGTCGCCGACTTCTCGCCCGGCCTGTCGGTTCTCACCGGTGAGACCGGGGCGGGAAAGACGATGGTGGTCACGGGGCTGAGGCTGCTGGCCGGCGGCCGCGCCGACCCCGGCCGCGTACGCCGTGGTGCGGACAAGGCGCTCGTTGAAGGCCGGTTCGATCTCACGGCGGCTTCCACGATGGACGAGTCCGATCGGCGGGAACTCGATGGACTGCTCGAGGACTCGGATGCCGAGTTCGATGAGGACGGCAGCGTCATCGCCGTGCGGCGCGTAGGTGCTGACGGTCGCTCGCGCGCCCGGCTCGGGGGCCGCTCGGTTCCCGCCGGGACCCTGGGACGCTTCTGTGCCCCGCTGCTGGCGGTGCACGGACAGAATGACCAGCTTCGCCTGCTGCGGGCGGATCATCAACGTGATGCCGTCGACACCCATGGCGGGGACGCGGCCAGGGCTGCTCTCGAGGCCTATCGCGAGACCTTCCGCCGCTGGCGCAGGGCCGGGGCGTCGCTGGCGGAACGCACGGGCAGAGCCCGCGAGCTCGCTCGCGAGGCGGATCTGTTGCGGATGGGGCTCGAGGAGATCGACGCGTTGGCCCCGCAGTCAGGCGAGGGCGCTGAACTCGACGCGCTCATCCGTCGGCTCACCGATTCCGAGGAATTGCGCGAGATCGCCGGCCGGGCACACGAAGCCCTCGCCGGCGACGGCGAGACCGCGGAGCCGATGGTCGGGGTCCTCGATCAGCTCCGGCAACGGTTGTCAGGAGCTGACGACCCGGCGCTGGATCCCATCGCCACCAGCATCGGCCAGGCCGTCGCAGCCCTCGGCGACGCTGCCACCGAACTCGGCCTCTACCTGGCGGAACTGCCGGTCGATGCGGCGGATCTCGACTCGGCACTCGAGCGCCGGCACGATCTGCGGGCATTGACCCGCAAGTACGGCACCGATGTCGACGACGTGATCGACTGGGCCGAGAAGGCCAGGGTCCGGTTGACCGAGGTCGACACCTCGGACTCCGCGGTCGCCGAACTCGAAGCCACCGTCGCACGGCTGGCCGCCGAGCTGGCCGACCGGGGTGCAGCGCTGACGGACGTGCGGCGTGCAGCGGGCGCGGACCTCGCGGACCGCGTCTCCGCCGAACTGGCAGACCTGTCGATGGGCGGGGCGCGGCTCACGGTCCGGGTCACCCCTTCGGGGGACGGCCTGGAAGGCGCGACCGAGTCCGGTCTCGACGACGTCGTCCTCGAGCTGGACGGCCCCTCGGGCGCGGTGCCGTTGGGTAAGGGGGCCTCCGGAGGCGAACTCTCTCGCGTCATGCTCGCCCTCGAGGTGGTGCTCGCCGAGCGCTCCGGGGGAGGGACCCTGGTGTTCGACGAGGTCGACGCGGGGGTCGGCGGACGAGCGGCGCTGAGTATCGGAAAGCGTCTGGCCAGGCTCGCCCGAACCCATCAGGTCATCGCGGTCACGCACCTCGCACAGGTGGCCGCCTACGCGGACACCCACCTGGTCGTGCACAAGGACTCCGATGCCGACGCGGGCGACACCGTGGTCTCGGGCGTCCGTGCGGTCGCCGATACCGACCGGGTCACCGAGCTGGCACGGATGTTGGCCGGCATGGAGGACACGGACACCGGGCTCGCCCACGCCCGGGAGCTGCTCGAGACCGCCCAGAACCAGAAGTCTCAAGCTCTGGTCGACCGTTAAGCCGACACGCCGGGGCGACCTCCCTGTTCACAGGAATCACACGCGTGATACTCGTGCACATGAAGATGTCGGGTCTGCTCAACCGTCGTTCCAATGATCTCGCCGGTGTCGTCGGCGCTGTCCGCCAGGTCCCCGCGGGGGCACCGGCTCCGAAGAGGCTCGGTGGCAAGGACGTCGTCGTGCTGGACCTCAACCGCACGTCCGCTGCGACCGCCCGGGCGCTGGTCGACGCCGAGGTGGCCGCGGTCGTCCACGTCGCTCGCCCGGGCGAGGAGATGTTGCCGCGCGCGGCATTCCGCATCCTCGCCGGATCCACGGTGCCGGTGATCGAGGACGCGGACCTGTCCGGGGTGGCGGACGGCACCCGTGTCCGCATCGACGAGGGCGTGGTCTACTCGGTCAAGACCGACGAGGAACTGGCCACCGGGCGCGAGGCGGGTTCGGTCGACCTGCTCGCCGAGGTCGACGCGGCAGAGAGCTCCTACGTAGAATCCGCGCTGGCGCACCTGGCCAATTCCACCGAGTTCCTGAGCATCGAGCACCAGCTCCTCCTGGACGGGGAGGGACTGCCGGAGATCGACGTGGACTTCGTCGATCGTCACGTGGTGGTGGTGACCGGCTCGGAGGCCTCAAAGGAGCAGTTGGCGGACCTCAAGCCGTTCATCCGCGAGTACCGGCCCGTCCTGGTGGGTGTTGACGGCGGCGCCGAGTTGCTGCGCGCAGCGAAGCTGACCGCCGATCTCGTCGTCGCCACCCCCACCGCGGTCTCCGACGAGGTCTTCACCGACGGCGCCGCCCTGGTGGTGCCCGCGGACCGAGACGGTCGCGCGGAGGGCCTGGAGCGCATTTCCGAGCTGGGGATCGGTGCGACGACTTTTCCCGCCGCGGCGACCGCCCGCGACATGGCGCTGCTGCTCGCCTACCACGGCGGGGCCGAGATGATCGTCGCCACCGGCGAGGCCCGCGGGCTCGAGAACGCCTTCGGCGCATCGTCGTCCCCGTCGTCGACCATGGTGGACACCACCGTGGCGTCCCGCCTGGTCCATGCCGAGGCCTGCGCGACCCTCTACCGCTCGCGTGGTGCCGGGATCGGCCTGGCGCTGGTCGTGCTGGCCGCTCTCGTCGCCGTGGCGGTGGTGGTGCTCATGCGTGATTCCGCGCAGGACCTGCTGGTCTGGGCTGTCGAGAGCTGGAACTCCTTCGCGCTGTGGGTCCAGGGGCTCATCCGGTGATCTCCCTGCGTCGCCACGTTCTCACCCTGGTGGCGGTCTTTCTCGCGCTCGCGGTGGGGGTGGTACTCGGATCGACGTCCGTGGCGACGTCCATCCGGGACGCGGTGGTCGACAGGGAGGAGACGACCGCCGGGCAACTCGAGGCCGCCCAGCGGGAACTGGGCCAGAGCCGACTGGCGAACGATCGACTCGGCGCCCTGGCCGGCGATCTCACCCCCGCAGTGGTCGACGGTCGACTCGTGGACCGGCCCGTGCTCGTCGTGGTGGCCCCCGGCGCTTCGGCCGAGGACGTCGACGCGGTCACCGAGGCGATCTCCCTGGCGGGCGGGATAGATGCCGGTCGGATCCGACTGACGGACCGGGCTGTCGACCCGGAGGCCGACTCGGAGCTGGCGGCCCTCGTGGCCAATCTCCCCATCGGGGACTCACCCGCCGGGGACGCCGACATGGGAGCCCAACTGGGTACAGCTCTCGGGCGGGCCGGTCTCCTGCGCGGGGAGGACGCCGAGCCGCACCTCGACGACGAGGACCGGGCGACCGTGCTCACCACGTTGGCAGACGCGGAGATGATCGCCTACGAGCCGGGGACCATCCGTCCCGGGCAGCTCGCCGTGCTCGTGACAGGGCCCGGGGTCGACGAGGCGGCTGCTGTGCGGTCCGCCTCCCTGGCCCGGACGCTCGACAGCGAGGGCGCAGGCGTGGTCGTGGCGAGCGCGATCGGTGCCGGGGCGGGTCAGGACGCCGTCCTGGTACTCCGGTCCTCGGGGCAGGAGGACGCGTCGACCGTGGACAACGCGGGCACCGCGGCCGGACGCCTGGCGACGGTCCTGGCGCTGGCGGAACAGCTCGAGCGCGGGCAGGGTGATTATGGCCTGCGCCACGATGCGACCGCTGCGGCGCCGTCGCTCCCCCCGGCGCAGACTCGGTGATAGCCTGAAGCCCCGTGGGGTGCACCGGAGCCGCACCAGCTTTCATCCATTCCGGAGTCTTGACACGGGAGTCCCCTTGGCACTGAACCGAGCCGGATCGCGGACCGCGACCAAGCACATTTTCGTCACAGGTGGCGTGGCGTCGTCGCTGGGCAAGGGGCTCACCGCCTCGAGTCTGGGGCAGTTGCTCACCGCCCGCGGGCTCCGGGTGACCATGCAGAAGCTCGACCCGTACATCAATGTCGATCCCGGCACGATGAACCCTTTTCAGCATGGTGAGGTGTTCGTCACCGAGGACGGCGCAGAGGCGGACCTCGACCTCGGTCACTACGAGCGGTTCCTCGATCGGGATCTGAGCGCCAATGCCAACGTGACCACCGGTCAGGTCTACTCGGCGGTCATCGCCAAGGAGCGTCGCGGCGAGTATCTCGGCGACACCGTGCAGGTGATCCCGCACATCACGGATGCCATCAAGGAGCGCATCATCGCGATGGGCGCCCCCGACGCCGAGGGCCGGACCCCGGACGTGGTGATCACCGAGGTCGGTGGGACCGTCGGTGACATCGAGTCGCAGCCGTTCCTCGAGGCATGCCGTCAGGTGCGCCACTCGGTCGGTCGCGAGAACATCTTCTTCCTCCACGTCTCCCTGGTGCCGTACCTCGCGCCGTCCGGTGAGCTCAAGACCAAGCCCACCCAGCACTCCGTGGCAGCCCTGCGCTCGATCGGCATCGTGCCGGACGGACTGGTGCTGCGATGCGATCGTGACGTCCCCGACGCGCTCAAGGCCAAGATCGCGCTCATGTGCGACGTCGACCTGGAGGGCGTGGTCTCCACCCCCGACGCGCCGAGCATCTACGACATCCCCAAGGTGCTGTTCTCCGAGCACCTGGACACCCACGTGATCCGCAAGCTCAACCTGCCGTTCCGCGACGTGGACTGGACCGTCTGGGGCGACCTGCTCACGCGCGTGCACGAGCCGCGCGAAGAGGTCGAGATCGCTCTGGTCGGCAAGTACATCGACCTGCCGGACGCCTACCTCTCGGTCACCGAGGCCCTGCGTGCGGGTGGCTTCGCCCACCACGCCCGGGTCAACATCCGGTGGGTGGAGTCTGACGTCTGCGCGACCGAGGCGGGCGCGCGGGAGGCCCTGCGGGGCGTCGACGGCATGCTGATCCCCGGCGGGTTCGGTATCCGCGGCATCGAGGGCAAGCTCGGCGCCATCTCCTGGTCGCGCAAGAACCGGATCCCGTTGCTCGGGCTGTGCCTGGGCCTGCAGTGCTCGGTCATCGAGGCCGCCCGCTCGGTCGGGCTCGAGGGCGCCTCGTCCACCGAGTTCGAGCCGGACACCCAGCACCCGGTGATCTCGACGATGGCCGATCAGGTCGACGCGGTGTCCGGCAACGCGGACCTGGGCGGCACGATGCGCCTGGGCGCCTACCCGGCCGTTCTCGGCAAGGGCTCCCTCGTGGCGGAGGCCTACGGTGCCACGGAGATCTCCGAGCGTCATCGTCACCGCTTCGAGGTCAACAACGCCTACCGCGACAAGGTCTCCGAGTCGGGTCTGCAGTTCTCCGGCACCTCCCCGGACGGCCACCTGGTCGAGTTCGTCGAGTATCCGCGCGACCAGCATCCGTTCTTCGTGGCCACGCAGGCACACCCGGAGTACAAGTCCCGGCCCACCCGTCCGCACCCGCTGTTCGCGGCGTTCATCAAGGCTGCGTTGGACTACGAGAACGAGATGCGCCTGCCCGTCGAACCGTGGCGCGAGGGACAGCAGGGCGAGACCGCCGCGGCGGGCGACGAGGGCTGAGCCATGTCGGATCCAGGTACTCCCGGTTCGCATGACTACCGGACGGTGGCGAGTCGCGAGATCTTCGACGGCCGCGTCGTCCGCTTGCGCGTCGACACCCTGACCATGCCGGGCGGGGGCACCGCGGACCGGGAGATCTGTGGCCATGACGACGCGGCGGCCGTGGTCGCGGTGGACTCCGAGGGGCGGATCGTCCTGGTCCGCCAGTACCGGCACGCCGTGGGGGAGCGTCTGTGGGAGCTGCCCGCAGGCCTGTGCGATGTCGAGGGCGAGCCGCCGTTGGAGACCGCGCGGCGCGAACTCGTCGAGGAGGCCGGGGTCGAGGCCGACGACTGGCGGCCGGTCGTGGAGATCGTCCCGTCCCCGGGCTTCAGCACCGAACGTGTCCACCTTTACCTGGCCACCGGCCTACGTGACGTCGGCCGGCCGGAGGCCCGGCACGAGGAGGCGGACATGGAGGTCGCGCGCATGCCGTTGGCAGACGCCGTCGACGCGGTCCTGGACGGTCGGATCGTCAACGGCATCGCCGTGGCGGGCATCCTCGCGGCCCGGACGCTGCTCGACCGGGCCTGACGGCCCGTCACGAGCATGGTCGAGACGGTGACCGTGGAGTCGCAGATCCGCGGGTATCTGGATCACCTCGTCGTCGAACGGGGGGCCTCGACCCACACCCTCGCCGCCTATCGGCGCGACCTCGACCGGTACCGGCGACACCTCGACGCGGCGGGGGTGACGGACCTCGGGGCGGTGAGCGTGGCCCACGTCGAGGACTTCCGCGCCGCCCTGTCCACCGCCGACCCCGAGGCCGGCCGTCGAGCACTCGCGCCCAGCTCGGTCGCGCGAGCACTGGCGGCGGTGAGGGGCCTGCACCGTTTCTCGACACGGGACGGGGCGACCCCCGTCGACGCGGCTGCGGCGGTCACGCCCCCCAGCCCGCCCCGCAGGCTTCCCAAGGCCGTACCGGTGGACCGGATGATCGCGATGATCGAGTCCGCCGGCGGGACGGAGACCGATACCGAGCCCGCCCGCCTGCGTGACCGCGGCATGCTCGAGTTGCTCTACGCCTCCGGGGCGCGCGCCGCCGAGCTGATCGGGCTGGACGTCGATGACCTCGACGGACTCGACCGGCCCGAGGGCGGCGCGGTGATCCTGCGAGGAAAGGGCGGTAAAGAACGCATCGTGCCCCTGGGGCGGCCGGCGTGCGAGGCGGTGAACGCCTACCTCGTGCGGGCCAGGCCCGCGCTGGCGGTGAAAGGCGGACCCGCCCTGTTCCTCAACGCCCGCGGCGGGCGGCTCTCCCGGCAGACACTGTGGAACGTCGTGTCCGCAGCGGCGCGACGCGCCGGCCTGGCACCCGATGTCTCGCCGCACTCCTTCCGGCACTCGTTCGCCACCCATCTTCTCGACGGCGGCGCGGACATCCGGGTGGTCCAGGAGCTCCTGGGACACTCGTCGGTCACCACGACCCAGGTGTACACGCTCGTCACCGTCGACACACTGCGCGAGGTCTGGGCCGAGTGTCACCCGCGGGCACGGTAACGTGGCCGGGGATACGGCCCGGGTGCGGGTGAGGGCGACGAGAGGAGACGCGGGTGGCGCAGAACACTGGGGCGATGGACCCCGCACTGTTCTCCCGCGCGGAACTGTTGGGAGCCGACGACCCGGCAGCAGGTGAGGGGTTCTCCGCGATCCCCGACCCCGAACCGCTCACCACGCACGGCCCGGCGATCGTCCTGTCGATGTGCAACCAGAAGGGCGGCGTCGGCAAGACCACCAGCACCATCAATCTCGCCGCCGCGCTCGCCGAGTACGGGCGTCGGGTGCTCGTGGTGGACCTGGACCCGCAGGGCGCGCTCTCCGCGGGGCTGGGGATCCGGCATCACGAACTCGAGTTGACCGTCTACAACCTGCTGGTCGACCACAGCGTCTCCACGGAGGAGGTGCTGGTGCGCACTCGGGTCGAGGGCGTGGACCTCATCCCGGCCAACATCGACCTGTCGGCGGCAGAGATCCAGCTGGTCAACGAGGTCGGGCGCGAACAGGCCCTGGGCCGGGCGCTGTACCCGGTGCTGGACCGCTACGACTATGTGCTGGTCGACTGCCAGCCCTCGCTCGGCCTGCTCACGGTCAACGCGCTGGCCTGCTCCGACGGCGTGCTCATCCCCATGGAGTGCGAGTACTTCTCGCTCCGAGGTCTGGCACTACTCACCGACACGATCGACAAGGTGCGCGATCGGATCAACCCGCGCCTGCACCTGATGGGCATCCTCATCACCATGTTCGACCGCCGCACCGTCCACGCGCGCGATGTGCTGGGTCGGGTGGTCGAGGTGTTCGGCGACAAGGTCTTCGACACCCTGGTCACCCGGACCGTCCGGTTCCCGGAGACGACCGTGGCCGGCGAGCCCATCACGACGTGGGCGCCGCGTTCGGGCGGCGCCCAGGCGTACCGGGCGCTGGCCCGCGAGGTCATCCAGCGCGGTAGATGAGCGGCCCGGTGTCCGATGTGCAGGCCCCTCAGGGGGAGGGGACACCGACGGTCGAGGAGGCGGTCGCTCCGGAAGAGGCGGTCGCCCGCGCTTTCACCGTTCACCTGACCAACTTCACGGGTCCGTTCGACCTGCTCCTCAAACTGATCGACTCCCGCCGCCTCGACGTGACCGAGGTGGCGCTCCACGCCGTAACCGACGAGTTCATCGCCCACACGCGGCATCTGGGGGCGGAGGCCGGACTCGAGGAGGTCACCGAGTTCCTCGTGGTGGCCGCTACGCTGCTCGATCTCAAGACCGCGCGTCTGGTGCCCTCGGGTGAGGTCCAGGACCCGGAGGACCTGGCCCTGCTGCAGGCCCGTGATCTGTTGTTCGCCCGGCTGCTGCAGTTCCGGGCGTTCCGGCGGGTCGCCGAGCTGTTCGCCGAACTCGATCGCACCGCGCGCCGGGCGTACCCACGGACCGCGGGCCCGGACGAGGAGTTCCTGGGCCTGCTGCCCGAGGTCGAGCTGGGGGTGGATGCCACCCAGCTCGCTACCATCGCCGCGGTGGCATTCCGGCCGCGCCCGGTCGACGAGGTGGGTGTGGCGCACGTCCATGCGCCCGTCGTGTCGGTGCCGGAGCAGGCCGGCCGGGTCCTGGAACTGTTGCGATTCCGGGGACGCGGGGAGTGGGTGGACTTCCGTGAACTCGTCTCCGGGTGTGAGGAATCCCTCGTCGTCGTCGCACGCTTTCTGGCGCTGTTGGAGTTGTACCGGGCGCGCGCGGTCGCGCTCGCGCAGGACGAGGCGCTGGGCGACCTCCTGGTGAGTTGGACGGGAGAGGAGGCCGACGAGGTGACGAGGGGAAGGGACGAGTGGACGTGAGTGACTACGACAACGCCGGAGCCCCCGGCACGGACACGGGCCTGGCGGCGGACCCGGATCCCGATGCTCCGCCCCTTCGTGCTCGACTGGAGGCGCTGCTGCTGGTGGTGGACCAGCCCACGCCGGAGTCGGCACTCGCTTCGGCCGCGAGCGCGTCGGTCGGTGAGGTGGACGCCGCCCTGCGGGCCTGGCGGGATGAACTGACGGCGACGGGCAGCGGGATGGATCTGCGGCGCACGGGGGAGGGGTGGCGCCTCTACACCCGTCGCGAGCTCGCCCCGTATGTAGAGCGGCTTCTGACCGACGGCACGCGGTCCACGCTCACCCGTGCAGCGCTCGAGACCCTCGCGGTGATCGCCTACCGCCAGCCGGTCACCCGTTTGCGCATCGCGGCGGTGCGCGGCGTCAACGTCGACGGCGTGATGCGGACGCTCGTCGCGCGCGGATTGGCCGTGGAATGCGGCACTGACGCCGACACCGGGGGCATCCTGTATAGGACCACAGAGCTATTTCTGGAAAGATTGGGCCTCGCGTCGCTCGATGAGCTTCCGGACATCGCCCCGTTGCTGCCGGACGTCGACCTGGTCGATGAGATGAGTGACGATCCCGCGGAGGATCCGCGGATCCCCGTGGGGCGGCGCCGGACGTCGGCGCCCGCACCCGAAACCGAACCCGACCACGAAGAGATGTGACATCCCCATGACTGAATCCGCTGGCCGAGAAGGCGCACCGGTCCGGCTCCAGAAGATCCTCGCGCAGGCAGGTGTGGCCTCCAGGCGCGCCTCCGAGGACCTCATCGCGAGGGGAAGGGTCGAGGTCAACGGCCGTGTCGTCCGCGAGATGGGCATCAAGGTCGATCCCGCGACCGCGGTGATCCGCGTGGACGGCACGAGGATCGTCCTCGACGACACTCTGGTGCACCTCGCCCTGAACAAGCCGCGCGGCTACCACACCACCATGTCCGACGAGCGGGGACGGCCCTGCGTGGGCGACCTGGTCGCGGACCGCATCGACGCGGGACAGCGACTGTTCCACGTGGGTCGGCTCGACGCCGACACCGAGGGCCTGCTCCTGGTCACCAACGACGGAGAGCTGGCACACCGGCTCATGCACCCGTCGTACGAGGTGTCCAAGACCTACATGGCGACCGTGACCGGGGTCGTGGGCAGGGGCGTGGGTAAACAGCTGCGTGACGGTGTCGAGCTGGAGGACGGCCCGGCGAAGGTCGACCAGTTCTCACTCCTCGACGTCCACGACGGCAAATCGCTCGTCAAGGTGGTTCTGCACGAGGGGCGAAAGCACATCGTCCGCCGGATCCTCGCCGAAGTGGGGCACCCGGTCGAGGCGCTGGTGCGGACCCGGTTCGGCGCGGTGGCGCTCGGTGACCAGCGCGCGGGGAGCTTCCGCAAGCTCAACCGTAAAGAGGTCTCCGACCTGTACGCGGCGGTGGGGCTGTGAGCGCGTCACGTCCGAGCCGCCGGATCGCGATCGACGGGCCCGCCGGAACGGGCAAGTCCACGCTCGCACGCACACTCGCCGGGCGCGTCGGTGGTGCCTATCTCGACACCGGCGCGATGTACCGGGTGGCGACCCTGCACGTGCTCCGTGAGGGGATCGACCCGGAGGACGGCGAGGCGGTGAGCGCCGCCACCGCGGATCTCCCGCTGGAGATCGGTACCGACGCCGGGGCCGAGCGGATCCTGCTGGCCTCCGAGGACGTGAGCGAGGAGATCCGGACCGCCCCCGTCACCGCGAACGTCTCCGCGGTGTCCGCCGTCGCGCAGGTGCGGGAGAATCTCGTGAGGTTGCAGCGCCGTCTAGCGGCCGGCGGCGGCACCGTGGTCCTCGAGGGCCGGGACATCGGGACGGTGGTCCTGCCCGACGCGGAGGTGAAGGTGTACCTCACCGCGAGCCCCGAGGTGCGGGCCCGGCGGCGTACCGATCAGGACCGGGCCGCGGGGCGCGCGGCCGAGTACGACGAGGTGCTCGCCGCGGTCATCGAGCGCGACCGCAAGGACTCCACGCGCGCGGCGAGCCCGCTCCGGCCGGCGGCCGACGCCGTGGTGATCGACACCTCAGACCTCACCCTCGAGGAGGTGCTCGACCGCCTGGTCGCGCTCGCCGAGGGAACCGAGGCGTCGCAGGGCGCCACCGTAGAAGGGAACGCACAGTGACCGGCACCGAGGATTTCGACCTGCCCACCGGCCCGAGCGAGGAGACCATCGAAGACGGCTGGAGCGACGAGACCGACTGGGAGTCGATCGCGGCCGAGTACGCGGACCAGATCGGGACGGAGGCCGAAGGCGTCGAGATCCTGCCGACCGTCGCGATCGTCGGCCGGCCCAACGTCGGAAAGTCCACGCTGGTGAACCGGATCATCGGGCGGCGTGAGGCGGTCGTCGAGGACGTCCCCGGCGTGACGCGGGACCGTGTGTCCTATGAGGCGCTGTGGAACGGCCGGGCGTTCATGGTGCAGGACACCGGCGGCTGGGAGCAGGACGCCAAGGGCATGCACCGGTCGATCGCCCAGCAGGCGGAGATCGCGATGGGGACCGCCGACCTCATCGTGCTGGTCTGCGACGGCACCGTGGGGATCACCTCCGGGGACGAGACCGTCGCCAAGTCGCTGCGCCGGTCCGACACCCCCGTGATCCTCGCGGTGAACAAAGTCGACAGTGAGAAGGCGGAGCTCGAGTCCGCCGAGTTCTGGGCGCTGGGCCTGGACCAGCCGTATTCGCTCTCGGCCGCGCACGGACGGGGCACGGGCGACCTCCTGGACGCGATCATGAGCCGGTTGCCGTCCAAGGCGACGATGCGGGAGGTGACCGACGTCCCCCGACGCGTCGCACTGGTGGGCAAGCCCAACGTGGGCAAGTCCAGTCTTCTCAACAAGCTCACCGGCGAGGACCGCTCAGTGGTCGACAACGTCGCCGGCACCACGGTGGACCCGGTGGATTCGCTGGTCGACCTCGGTGGCCGGACCTGGCGATTCGTGGATACCGCGGGCCTGCGCCGAAAAGTCAATCAGGCCTACGGGCACGAGTACTACGCGTCTCTGCGGACCCGCGGCGCGATCGAGGCGGCCGAGGTGGTCGTGTTGCTCCTCGACGCCTCCGAGCCGATCACCGAGCAGGACCTGCGGGTGATCTCGATGGTCGCCGACGCCGGGCGCGCACTGGTGATCGCGTTCAACAAGTGGGATCTCGTCGACGAGGACCGGCGTTACGACCTCGACCGGGAGATCGACCGCGAGTTGTCCAAGGTTCTGACGTGGGCGCATCGCGTCAACATCTCGGCCCAGACGGGACGGTCACTGGCCAAGTTGGTCCCCGCTATGGAGACGGCCCTGGAGTCGTGGGACAAGCGGATCCCGACCGGACCGCTCAACACGTGGATGAACGAGGTCGTGGCGGCCACGCCACCCCCGATGCGAGGTGGGCGTCTGCCCAGGATCAGGTTCTGCACCCAGGCGACCACCCGGCCGCCCACGTTCGTGTTCTTCTCAACCGGGTTCCTCGAGGCGAATTACCGCCGATTCCTCGAGCGACGGCTGCGGGAGACCTTCGGGTTCGACGGCTCCCCGGTGCGCGTCAACGTGCGGGTCAAGGAGCGCCGACAGCGGAAGTGACCCCGATTTCCAGTTGCGACCGGGGGTGCGATACTCTGTTCCAGTCGCCGCGGTGAGAGCCGCGGGAGACGGGCTGTGGCGCAGCTTGGTAGCGCACTTGACTGGGGGTCAAGGGGTCGCAGGTTCAAATCCTGTCAGCCCGACACTAAAGCCCTGGTGGGATCTATCCCGCCAGGGTTTTTTGTCATTCCTGCGCGTGAGGCGAATTCTGGGGACGTTGCAACACCTGAGTGTATTTGAGATGTTGCGTTGTGGGTGTTGGGGGCTCTTATTGGGAGTGTCCGTCGGCGCATTCGCGCACTTGGCTGGCGGCGGCGTAGCGTCATTCGACTGGTGATGGGCGTGCCGCGATCAGGGCTGCTTTGGCGTCGGGAATGGAATCGATGGATGTTGCTCGCGCGGTCGGTGCCAGTTCGTCGTCGGTGTATCGGGCCGGGATGGCTGCCGGGCTGTGAGTACGCCACTCAGAGGGGATGACTCGAGGTCCACAACCGAGTGGTGCGGGTACCACTTGTTGCGGGCTCGAGCGATGGATCGTCGCGGAGCTGCCGTGGCGGTTGAACCGACCTCGGCATATTCGGCCCTGAGGATCTCGAGCACGTAGCCCAGGAGCTCAACGACCGACCCCGCACGACCCTGAATTTAGACCCACCCGCCGAGCGGATGCGAGACCGTAGAGCCTCAATTGAGGGATAGTCGTGCTGCAGAGATCCGTAGAGCCCAAGTGACCGATGCGTCCCGGGTGCAGATGGAACCCGATCCGCGCCACAGGATCTCGAGGTGGCGTGGTCGGCCAGCGGAGGTGTGAGCGGCGCCCAAGTTCGCAGGTATCGATACGTCTGTGCGTTCATCAGGGATGGCTTATATTTCTGGGGTACCGTTAGGCCAGCTGGGAGGCAAGAGGGCCGGAGGGTCATTGAGGTTTGCCGGAAAGCGACCGACCATCCGTTCACGTCGTCCGCCCTGCTATCCGATAGCCGAGAGAAGTGAGGACCCACGTGTCAGAGACGTACCGCGACGCCGCTTCGCAGTCAGCCGATACGCAGCTGGAGATCAACCCGGTGTTCGCACGTCCGGGTGAGGCGACTTCCCTGCCCAAGTTCAAGATGCCCGAGGACATGATGGCCGGTGAGACGGCCTATCAGATCGTCCACGATGAGGCCATGCTCGACGGGAACTCGCGATTGAATCTCGCGACGTTCGTCTCCACCTGGATGGATGAGAACGCGCAGAAGATCTATGCCGAGACCGCCGACAAGAACATGATCGACAAAGACGAGTACCCGGCCACGGCGGCCATCGAGGATCGTTGCTGGAGAATTCTCGCCGACCTGTGGAACGTCCCGGACACCGAGGACACCATCGGAACATCGACTGTCGGGTCCTCCGAGGCCTGCATGCTGGGCGGGCTCGCGCTCAAGCGCCTGTGGCAGGAGAAGCGCAAGGCAGAGGGTAAGTCCACCGAGAAGCCCAACCTCATCCTGTCGGCCGGCGTCCAGGTCGTCTGGGAGAAGTTCTGCAACTACTGGGACGTCGAGGCCCGCTACGTGCCGGTCACCGAGGAGCACCTCGTGCTCGACGGCTTCGAACTGGAGAAGTACGTCGACGAGAACACCATCGGTGTGGTCGCCATCCTCGGCCAGACCTACACCGGTCTTTACGAGCCGGTGAAGGAGATCGCCGCAAAGCTGGACGAGATCCAGGCCTCGACCGGTCTCGATGTGAAGATCCACGTCGATGGTGCGTCGGGAGCGATGGTCGCCCCGTTCTGCCAGCCGGAACTGGAGTGGGACTTCAAGATCGACCGCGTCAATTCGATCAGCACCTCGGGCCACAAGTACGGTCTGGTCTACCCTGGCGTTGGCTGGGTTGTGTGGCGGAACAAGGCCGTCTGCCCGGAGAGCCTGATCTTCCACGTGAGCTACCTGGGTGGCGACATGCCCACCCTGGCACTGAACTTCTCGCGTCCGGGTGCGCAGGTGCTCCTGCAGTACTACCAGTTCCTGCGTCTGGGCCGTGAGGGCTACCGGGCGGTCCAGCAGGGATCGATCGACGTCGCGACCTACCTGTCCTCCGAGATCGGGAAGATGGGTCAGTTCACCCTCGTCAGTCGAGGTGACACGATCCCCGTCTTCGCGTGGAAGCTCAACCCGGGTGACCGAAACTGGGACCTGTACGACCTCGCCGATCGTCTGCGGATGCGCGGGTGGCAGGTGCCCGCTTACCCGATGCCCGACAACCTCTCCGACATGGTCGTCCAGCGCATCGTCGTCCGCCTCGGCCTGAGCCGGGACCTCGCAGGCCTGCTGCTCGACGCCATCAAGGAAGAGGTCGATTTCCTGGAGAACCTCGATGCGCCGATCCCACGCGAGCGTCCCCGAACCAACTTCACGCACTGACGTGAGCCGGGGCCGAGCCCGTCGCGCCCGGCCTGGGCGCGACGGACGCGCCCTCAGCGGATGAACCGCCCGGGCCGGAGGTTTCCGGCCCGGGCGGACGTCCGTCTCCGACCCCCTGCACTCTTCTGACCCGCTGGATGGTGGACATCTCCATGACCCGTTCCCGAGCTGGCTCTGCCACCGGCCGAGCGCTCCCGATCCTGGTTCCCACGCTGACCAAGCAGTCCTGGTCCTTCATGATCGGATCAACGTTGTTCGCGGTGGGCGCGGCGGTGGCGATCTGGGATCTCGGCTCGTCGAACCTGACCAACATGCTCTGCTTCATCGGAGCGTGGTTCTTCACCGCCGCAGGACTCATGCAGACGATCCTCAGCGGGGCGGCCACGACCGAGGTCGACTACGGGCCGGGGAGGATGTTCCGGGCAGTCTGGCTGGCCGCAGCCATCCAGAGCGTCGGCACGATCCTGTTCAATGTGAGCACCAGCGCGGCTCTGAGTGCACAGACCGTGCAGGCCGATGAGCGACTGGTGTGGAATCCGGACGCCGGCGGTTCCGTCGCCTTCCTTATCAGCGCCGCGTTCGTTTACGTCGCCTACTATCGCGAGCGGTCCACCCTGTGGGAACCGGGCCAGTCCGGGTGGTGGTCCGCGCACATCAACATGGCCGGATGTATCGCCTTCGGCGTCTCCGCCGTAGGTGCGTTCGTCCTCTCGAACGGCTCGCTCGAGAACGCGACGGTGGCCAATTGGGGCACCTTCATCGGTGCAATCTGCTTCTTCTCCGCCTCGGCTATCGCGCTACCCCAGCTCAGCTGGAACCATCGGGAAACCGAAGCCGCACCAGGGGCATCCTGACCCGCACGCGCACAGTATTTCAGACAAGATCCATGAGAAAGGACGTGCCTCTTACATGTGCACGCGAGTTTTATGGCCAGATGCCAACGGGGCGGTCATCGTCGGCAGGAATATGGATTTCCACATGGACCTGCTGACAAACCTGTGGAAATTCCCGAGGGGTGTCGAGCGCGCGGACGGAGTCTCCGGGGGCCTCGTGTGGAAGGCCCGGTACGGCAGCATCGTCGCGACGGCATTCGATCTGATCGCCACCGACGGGATGAACGAAGCAGGGTTCGCGGGTCACATCCTGTGGCTGGCGGAGTCCGACTACGGAAAGCCCGAGCCGACATCAACGCAGCTCAGCCAGTCGGTCTGGCTGCAGTACTACCTGGACAACTTCGCGACGGTCGCAGAGGCTGTGGAGTGGACCCGGTCCACCGAGGTCGGAATCGCCCAGCTCTTCGACCCCACGGGGCACCTCGTCCCCACGCTGCATCTGGCGATCAACGACGCGTCCGGCGACTCCGCCATCATCGAATACGTCGACGGCACGCCCACCATCTACCACAGTCGTGACTACAAGGTCATGACCAATTCCCCGACGTTCGACAAGCAGCTTGAACTTGTAAAGCAGATCCGGGGACTCGGGGGAGATGCACCGCTCCCCGGCTCGACGTTGGCGAGCGACCGTTTCGCGCGGGCGTCGTTCTACGTCGAGAACCAAGTACAGCCCGAGACCCAGCTCGACGCGATCGCGGCGATGTTCAGCATCATCCGCAACGCGGCCCAGCCTTTCCGTACCCCGGAGCCGGGTAAGCCGGATGCCTCACAGACGATCTGGCAGGTCGTGCTCGATCTGACCAACAGACGCTATGTCTTCGAGTCGACGACCCGCCCCAACATCGTCTGGGTGGATCTCGCGGACATGGACTTCGGCGAGGGCTCCGGCAGCAGCCGGCTCGACCTCGTGGGACGGATGGCCCTGGAGGGCGGCCTCGCGGGAAACGTGTCGGAGGAGTTCCACGAGGTGGACGACTTCACCTCCGAGGTGCTCGCCACCGGCGTCCGGGCTCTCGAGTACATAGCCCGGAAGCAGGACGAGTTCGCCGTGTTGGCCGCCTCCGTGCAGAACCTGGTCGGCACCCGGAAGTGATGCAACCGGGACGCGGGGCGCCGATCACTGTGCTCCGGCGCCCCTGGGTTGTCTCTGCGGTCACGTCGGAATTCGGTAGCAGCACTGATCGGTGACGGCCCCGGGAACAGAGCGGGAAACCACGGGTGACGAGGAGATTCCGATGACCACGAAACTGACGATCGGCACGGTTGCCGGTGAGCCCGGGGCTGACGCGGTGCTGGATGCGAGACGCTTCAACCGCCACACCTTCTGGTGTGGTCAGAGTGGTAGCGGAAAAACCTACTCGCTGGGCGTCGTGCTCGAGCAGTTGTTGCTCGAGACGGACCTGCCCATGGTGATCTTCGACCCCAACGCCGACTACGTCCGGCTGTCCGAACCGAGGGTGGACGCAGACCCTGCTGACGCCTCCCGATTGACGGATCGCGATATCAGGGTCTTCCGCTCATCCGCGGGCGTGGGGGAGCCGCTGAGGGTCCGCTACCTCGACCTGTCGTCGTCATCCAAGGCGGCGCTGCTCCAGCTCGATCCGATCGCCGATGCAGAGGAGTGCAACGTCCTGTTGCGTGCAGACGTGCGCCGCGACGCGTTCGACGAGGACACGGTGGTCGACCGGCTGCGGACGTCGTCCGAGCCCGGTGAGGTGCGGCTGTCGTATCGGATGGAGAACCTCGAGGTGCTCGAGTGGAGCCTGTGGTCACGCGGTTCCGGTTCCGTCGTCGACGAGATCGACCGGCGTCCGCGAGCGACGGTGATGGACCTGGGCGGGTTTCCCCACCCCTCGGAGTCGAAGGTCGCGGCATTGGCGGTCCTGGAGCACTTGTGGGAGCGACGGGAGGAGCGGCGACCGCTCCTCATCGTGATCGACGAGGCGCACAACGTGTGTTCACCAGCGCCCGAGACCGACGTCGAGCGTGCCCTGACCCGGCAGCTGATCCAGATCGCCGCGGAGGGACGGAAGTTCGGCCTCTGGCTCCTGTTGTCGACCCAGCGTCCGGGCAAGATCCACCCCAACGTGCTGTCCCAGTGCGACAACCTGGGTCTCATGCGGATCAACTCGCCGCGAGACCTGACGGAGCTGGCCGAGGTGTTCGGTTTCGTCGGAGACGATCTGATCCAGCAGGCGAGCGGTTTCCCACAGGGGCGGGCTCTGTTCGCCGGGGGCTTCATCTCCGCGCCGAGCGTCATCCAGATGGGTCGTCGTCTGACAGAGGAAGCCGGAGGTGATGTGATGGTGCCGATTCCCGGGATGGAAGGGAACAGGCGTGACTCGCCCTTCGTTATATCCGTTGTGGTATCCCGTGACATCGAGATGCCATTGTGGGTACCGGGCGAGGAGGGTGCATGGAACGCGAGAGCACGGCGCGCACGGCACGGGATCGGATCGTCTCCGACGTCGACAGGATGTGTCACGGGGAGGGCGACCCCCCGATTTCCGAACTGTCGGACCGCGCCGCTCTACTGGTGGCATGTGGCCTGGTGGAACCACGGATAGCTGAAGTGGTTCGCGCCCGGATGCACCGCAACCTCGCGTTCCCCACGGTCGGCGGCTTCCACCAGGTCAGGGTCATCGAAGAGCAACGCCATGATCTACGGCGGATCATCGACTCCCCGGCACCGTCGATGCTTCGGATAGCGCTTCGCACCCGATTGGCTGACCTCGATCGTAAATACATGGTCTTACGTGCGGGCTTCACCAGGGGCGCCGGGGTCTTCGCGTTCCGCATCAAGGACATCCGGGCAGACCGCAGGAGAGGTGTCCACCTGGACACCGACTACCGAGGGCGTCTGTTCGATGCGTTGGCGTCGACTCCGACCATGGCACCGGTGCCGCTGGTGCCTCGCACCCTGGGGGAACTCGGAACCGTCGCCGCCGCATTCGGGCAACGCGAGATGGGGCGGGTGGTTCTTCCGCAACGGATGCAGACCGTCGTTCAATCGCTGCCGTCGCTGCCTCAGATCCGTTCGGATCGTCGGAGGATCCCGGAGATGTACACCGCGATGCTCATGGAGGTCGGGGGTCTGTATGACCGGCTGTCGGCGGCTTTCGTACGCGGCGGTCGCTCCGTGGAGGAGATCCGCCTCCAGTTCGATGCGGAGAGTGAGGTCATCGGACTTTCCGGCGATTTGTGCCGTCTTCGCGAGGCCGCGGCGTCGGCCGGGGTGCCACCGGCCGGAGACGGCTTCACCACACTCACCGGTATGGGTGCGTTGATCGACGGGGCGTGGGCCGAGGTCGTCGAACGGGCCGTAGCGCTTCGAGAGCTGGTGGAATCCGTGGAAACACGTGCCGACACGGCTGTCGCGGAAGCAGAGCGACTCGCCGGGATCGCCAGGGCCAACGGCGTACGTCCGCCGTCTTCGCGTCACCAACCGAGTCACGCTGATCTTGCCGCCGAGCATCTGGCCGCCCGGGCGGGGGACCGGATGCTCTCGACAGAAGCGATGCGCAGATTGCGTGGACAGATCGACCCGGATCAGTAGTGCCCGCGACCGGCGGGGCGAGGGCCCCGGCCTGTCGTGGTCTGCGTACGGTGGGAGCATCTGTTCGTGACCGGGAAGGACGCCCACGTGGGATTCGCCAACCGCTTCTGGAAGCTGATGGGCTCCACCCAGGGCCGGGACACCTCACGTGCGCAGAGCGCGGTCGAGGCCTCGCATGACTTCGACGACTGGGCGGCCGGATTGGCCGACGGCGAGTTCGCGGACACCGCCCACGGGTTGAAGCTCTTCGGCGAGTCCGAGGAGGACCTCGCCCGATTTCTCGCGCTGGCCAGAGAGTCGGCCGCCCGGACGGTCGACCTTCGACCGTTCGACGTCCAGCTCCAGGGCGCGCTGAGAATGTTCGAGGGAGACGTCGTGGAGATGGCCACCGGCGAGGGCAAGACGCTCTCTGGTGCCATCGCGGCAGCCGGCTACGCCCTCCAGGGCCACACGGTGCACGTGATCTCGGTGAACGACTACCTCGCAGTCCGCGACGCCCGCTGGATGGGACCGATGTTCGAGCTCCTGGGCCTTTCTGTCGGCTTCGTGACAGAGGGGGCGACGCGCGAGGAACGGCGCGCGGCGTATGCCAGCGATATCACCTACGGTTCGGTGTCGGAGATCGGATTCGACGTGCTGCGCGAGCAGCTCGTGACCGACCCCGACGACCGGATCTCGCCGGCCACCGATGTGGCGATCGTGGACGAGGCCGACTCGGTTCTCGTGGACGAGGCCCTGGTCCCGCTGGTACTCGCCGGTTCGAAGTCGGGAGACGCGCCCACGGGAGAGGTCCTGGCGGCGGTGAGAAAGCTCCGACCCGGACGGCATTACGAGACCGACTCGGAACGACGCAACATCTATCTGACCGATGATGGCGCGGAAGCCGTCGAGAAGGAACTGGGGATCACCGATCTCTACGACGCGGACCATGTGGGCTCCACTCTCGTCCAGGTCAATGTGGCGTTGCACGCGTGCTTCCTCCTGCGGCGAGATGTCGACTACATCGTCCGTGACGGCAGGGTGCAGTTGGTCAATGCCTCGCGTGGTCGCGTGGCCGAGCTGCAGCGCTGGCCGGACGGCCTCCAAGCAGCGGTCGAGGCCAAGGAGGAGGTGGCCGTATCGGAGTCGGGCGAGATCCTCGACAGTCTCACCGTCCAGGGGTTCATCGGCCGTTACGCCAAGGTCTGCGGGATGACGGGCACCGCGTTGGCCGCCGGTCCCCAGCTACGGGAGTTCTATTCGCTCGGGGTCTCGCAGATCGAGCCCAACCGGCCGAACATCCGATTCGACGAGCCAGACCGGACCTACATCGATTCCGACAGTAAGACCCGCGCCATCGTCGATCACGTCGCCTCGATACATGAGACCGGGCAGCCCGTGCTCGTCGGCACACATGACGTCGCCGAGTCCGAAGCGCTAGCAGCCCGGCTGGCGGAGAAGGGCGTCGAGTGCGCCGTGCTCAACGCCAAGAACGACGAGGAGGAAGCGACGATCATCGCGGAGGCCGGTGACATCGGCAATGTCACGGTATCCACGCAGATGGCCGGTCGTGGCACGGATATCCGTCTGGGAGGATCCGATGAGTCGCGTCGGGACGAGGTGGTGGAACTCGGTGGCCTGCACGTGGTCGGGACCGGAAGGCACCGTACCGAGCGCCTCGACAACCAGCTCCGAGGCCGGGCCGGACGTCAGGGCGATCCGGGCAGCTCGGTCTTCTTCGCCGCCATGGACGACCCGGTCGTCACCTCGGCCCTCGAGCCGGAAAAGCTGCCCACCGCCCACGACCGGATCTCCGGTGTACTCAAGGGCAATCGTGGGCGGGATGCCGTGGATCATGCGCAGCGGGTCACTGAGGGACAGATGCTGGAGATCCACTCCAATACCTGGCGTTACAGCCGACTTCTGGCGGAGCAGCGAGACATCCTCGCCGAGAGACGCTCGACGCTCCTGCTCACTGACAAGGCGTTCGAAGAACTGACAGAACACGACCCGGAGCGCAGCGCGCGCCTGGTCGACGCGCACGGTCGGGACGCCGTGGTCCGGGGCTGCCGGGAGATCATGCTCTGGCATCTGGACCGGGGCTGGGCCGAGCATCTGGAAGCGATGAACGACGTCAGGGAATCGATCCACCTCCGCGCCCTGGGTCGTGAGAACCCACTCGATGAATTCCACCGGATCGCTATCGATCACTTCCGGGATCTCGCCTCCGATGCGGTGACCGAGTCGGAGAAGACCTTCGACGAGATCGAGTTCTCCGACTCCGGTGTGGATCTCGCGGCCAACGAGATGGCGCGACCCACCTCGACCTGGACATACATGGTCCACGACAACCCGATGGCGGCCGGCGGAAGTGTCTTTTCCGGGATGATGTCCACGTTCCGATGAGCGCGGCACGCGACGGCAGGCGAGAAACCGATCTGCGCGAATGGCGAACCGGCGAGGGCAAGGTCCTCGGGGCCAAGATTCCGCCGCCCCGGGGAGGACACCTCTCGGCAGCGGTTCCACCGGGGCTCGGCGCCGAGGTGTCGCCCCGCGAAAAGGGGGTGAGCGACCGATTCTGGACGCTTCCCAACGCGATCTCGCTCTGTCGTATAGCCCTGATTCCCGTCCTGGTCGTGGCTGTCCTGGTGTGGGACGCCCCGACGCTGGCTCTGTGGGTGCTCGGGGTGGTCGTCGTCTCCGACTGGCTCGACGGCAAGATCGCACGATTGTGGAACATGCGGTCTACCTGGGGGGAGAAACTGGATCCGATCGCTGATCGGATCCTCGTCGCGGTCGTCCCCGTCACCTTCGTGATCGCCGGTTATATCCCTCTGTGGGTTGTCGTCGTATTGCTCGTCCGCGACGCGTTGCTGCTGGTGACGCTGCCGGTCTATCGCCGGCGGGGACTGGAGCCGGAGGTGACCTACCTGGGCAAGGCGGCGACGTTTGCGCTGTTCTGGTCCCTGCCGCTCATTCTGGCGGGTAACGCCGGGGTCGTGGGAGCCGCAGGTCTCGAGGTCGTCGGCGAAGCATGTCTCTACTGGGGCGTCGGTCTCTACGTCTGGAGTGGGGGCATCTATGTCTGGCAGGCACGCAGAACCACTGTGGCTCTTCCCGCACGTGACCCCGGATCGACTGATGTGAGGGCGCCCGACGGTGTGTAATGTCGCCAGATGGAATCTGTAGTGAGCCACTCGAGAAGGGCACGTCAGTGAGCGATCAGAACATCCCCGACCAGCTCCGGTACACCGATGAGCATGAGTGGGTGGAGCGGGTGTCGGATACCCGCGTCCGCATCGGCATCACCGAGTACGCACAGTCCAAGCTCGGCGATATCGTCTTTGTCCAGCTCCCGGAGGTCGGCGGGGAGACGGAGACCGGTGAGTCCTTCGGCGAGGTCGAGTCCCCCAAGAGCGTCTCCGATCTGTACGCACCGCTGACCGGAAAAGTCGTCGAGGTCAACTCGGCGCTCGAGACTTCTCCCGAACTGGTCAACTCGGACCCGTACGGGGAGGGTTGGATCGTCGTTTTGGAGATCTCCGATGTGGACGACCTCGAGGCGCAGCTCGAGCAGACCCTGGACTCGGACGGGTACGCCAAGATCACGGAGGGGTGAGTGGACCGACTGCTCCGCCCCGCGGCCCCGCGGATGGGTAGTCCGGCATAGAATCAATTGCAGCGCACCGTGAGCCCCACGCCCGGGCTCAGACGAGGAGAGACTAACGTGACCGAGAACAAGAACATGCCCGAGGCGACTGCCGAGACCACCTCCGTGTTCCGCGCGGAGCTCCTCAATGAAACCGATCAGCAGGCGGCTCAGTCGGACTCGTCGGTGACCGGTGTCGAGGGGCTCCCCGAGGGGCAGGCCCTTCTCGTGGTCAAGCGTGGCCCCAACGCCGGGTCGCGTTTTCTGCTGGACCAGGCCACGACCTCCGCCGGTCGGCATCCGGACAGCGACATCTTTCTCGATGACGTGACGGTGAGCCGGCGGCACGCGGAGTTCCGCAGCGAGGGTGGCAGCTTCACCGTCGTGGATGTCGGGTCGCTGAACGGTACCTACGTCAATCGTGAGCCGGTCGATTCCGCGTCGCTCGCCAACGGCGACGAGGTGCAGATCGGCAAGTTCCGTCTGGTGTTCCTGACGGGTACGCCCGGGCAGTGACCGCAGCCGGTCATGGCGCCGCCGGGGAGGAGTTTCTCTCCATCGGCGGGGTCATCGCACTACTGACGCCGGAGTTTCCGGATCTGACAGTGTCAAAGGTCCGGTTCCTCGAGAACGAGGGTCTGGTGACGCCGCAGCGAACGCCGAGTGGTTACCGGCGGTTCAGCGTCGAGGACCGCGAACGGCTCCGATACGTTCTGACGGCGCAGCGTGACCGGTATCTCCCGTTGAAGGTGATCCGGCAGGAGCTGGATGCCCTCGACGCGGCGATCGCCGACGGATCGACGACCACTCTGCTCCCGCGCCCCGGGTCCGAGGGCGTTCCGGGGTCGGAACCTGACGATTTCCGCAGCGATTCGCTGAAGCGGATGACCCGCGAGAACGTCGTCGAGCAGGCCGGCGTGGAGGCGGAACTCGTCGACTCCCTGATCGACGCCGGACTCATCACGGCCGGGCGGGGTGGCTTCTTCGATCCCGAATCGGTACTGATCGCGCGCACCGCCCACGACCTGGGCGCCCATGGTGTGGACGTCCGGCACCTGCGGGGATTCCGGACGGCGGCAGATCGTCAGACCGGCCTCATCGCTCAGATCGCCGGGCCGGTGGCGCGCCAGGGGGATGCCGACGCGCGCGACCGTGCCGCAGAGTTGGCTCGGGAGATCGCGGCACTGTCTGTTGCGCTCCACTCGACTCTCGTGACCGTCGCCGTGCGCCACGCGCTCGAATCCTGAACCTGCCAGCCCGCCCGGCGCGCGCTCCGCTCGCCGGGCCGTGGATGAAGGCTACGCTGGAGATGTCGAGAGGCTGAGACAATGGTGAGCAATATGCGTGAGGTCGACGTGGTCGGAATCCGTTTCGAGGAACCCGAGTACGCACCCGTCCTGGTCCTGCACGAGAAGGAGGGGGGCCGGTACGTGCCGATCTGGATCGGCGCGTCCGAGGCCGCCGCGATCAGTCTCCAACAGCAGGGCGTCAAGCCGAGCAGACCACTGACCCACGATCTCGTGGTGACTCTTCTCGAGACCTTCTCTCAGTCTCTGGACCAGGTCGAGATCGTCGGAGTGTCCGAGGGGACGTTCATCGCCGAGCTCGTGTTCGGAACGACGAGGGTCTCGGCGAGGCCGTCCGACGCGGTGGCGGTGGCGCTGCGCACTTCTGCACCGGTGCTAGTGAGCAAGGAGGTCCTCGACGAGGTCGGGATCTCGCTGGTGGAGCAGGGCGAGGAGGAGGTCGAGGCCTTCCGCGAGTTCCTCGACCAGGTCAGTCCCGATGATTTCCTCGGAGGGGGCGGGCCGGCCGAGGAGCCCGGAAGTCCGTCGTCCTGAGTCTGCTGACCTGCAGTTTTTCAAGTCACACAAGTCACTTGACTACCTTCTCCCAGGCAGGCGCAGACTCTAAAGTTCAACTTGAGGTTGAGGATTACCGCGTGTCCTATTGATCGAGGGGGACGGCAGGCATAGCGTTGCCCTCAGTGAACTACACCGATGGTGTTCACGCGTCCAGGATTCGGGCCTCGCGGCCCGGTACCGTGCGGCCACGAATGTGGCGGCACCCGCAGCTTGAGGGAGCAAATGTGGCCGACCACCCCCGGATTCCGGAGCCGACCGTCGTTGCAGAGTCGAACAATCTCTTCGGGGATGTGAACGAGGCCACGCAGGCCACGTTCGACGAGGTGCAGCCCGGGCTGTTCCCGGACGACGGGATCCCGGACGGAACGAGCGGATATCGCGTCCCGATCGCCTGCCAGATCGCGGGCATCACGTACCGTCAGCTGGATTACTGGGCTCGTACGGACCTGGTGGTGCCGTCCATCCGCAACGCGGCCGGGTCGGGAAGCCAGCGCCTGTATTCGTTCAAGGACATTCTCGTCCTGAAGATCGTGAAGCAATTGCTGGATACCGGTATCTCACTGCAGAACATCCGCAAGGCCGTGGATCAGATCCGGTCGCGCGGTGTCCAGGACCTGGCCACGATCACTCTCTTCTCGGACGGGCGCACGGTGTTCGAGTGCACCTCCAAGGAAGAGGTGTTCGACCTCCTGCAGGGCGGGCAGGGAGTATTCGGGATCGGCATCGGCGGTGCCATGCGCGAGCTGGCCGGGTCCATCTCGGAATTCCCGGCGGAGACGGTCACCGAAGACGACATCGTCGCCCCGTTCGAGGACGAGCTCGCCGCCAGGCGGCGTGCGCGGGCGTCACGGCGTACCGGCTAGGGCGCCCGCGTCGTCTAGACTCGGGGACGCGTTCACGCGACTCACGGGAGAGTCCCGCGGCTTCGTGCCGCGGGCGCCGAAGGAGCAACTCCTCTCCGAGAATCTCTCAGGCACCCGGACCGTGTAGTCGACGAGCGCCTCTGGAGAGCGGTGGAATCGACCACCCGCCCAAGGGGAAAGTCGGCCGGCGGTCCGGTCGGCGAATCTCTCAGGCGCCGGCATCAGTCGGCAGGGGACAGAGCGGAGAGGGTAGCACCGGCCCGCCGGCCGCCCATCCCGGGTGGCCCCGCCCTTCGAGGAGCACCTGTGACGACGACCCCGCACACCGCCCGGACCGGAGGCGAGTTCGTCTCCCGCCATCTGGGGCCCGACGCCGACGGGCTCGCCCGCATCCTGGACACCATCGGGGTGTCGTCGCTCGACGAACTCGCGGACAGGGCTTTCCCGTCGGTGATCGTGGACGAGGTGGGGTCTGACGGTCGCGCCGCCGGAATCGATGCGCTCCCCGAACCACTGTCGGAGGCGGACACGCTCGCGGCGCTGCGAGCATTGGCGGACCGCAACACGGTGGCGGTGTCGATGATCGGTCAGGGCTATTACGACACGCTCACACCGCCGGTCCTCATCCGGAACATCATCGAGAGCCCGGCGTGGTACACGGGCTACACCCCGTATCAGCCGGAGATCAGCCAGGGGCGGCTCGAGGCCCTGCTCAACTTCCAGACGATGGTCTCGGACCTGACCGGCATGGACATGGCCAACGCCTCCATGCTCGACGAGGGCACCGCGGCTGCCGAGGCCATGACGATGCTGCGGCGGGCCAACCGTTCGTCCAAGAGTCACCGTTTCGCCGTCGACGTCGACGTCTTCGCCCAGACCGCGGCGATCCTCGCCACTCGCGCCGAGCCCCTGGGCATCGAGATCGTCACCGCGAATCTCATCGACGGCGGCCTGCCGGAGGGCGAGTTCTTCGGCGCCCTGGTCCAGACCCCCGGCGCCTCGGGCCGGGTCGCGGACGTGTCCAAGCTGATCGAGGAGTGCCACGAGCGCGGCGTGATGGTCGCCGCTGGAGTGGACCTGCTGTCGGCGACCGTCCTGACCCCGGCGGGGGAGAAAGGTGCGGACGCGTGCTTCGGCACCACCCAGCGCTTCGGTGTGCCGATGGGCTTCGGCGGCCCGCACGCCGGTTTCCTGGCCTGCCGGACCGCGCACGCCCGTAACCTCCCCGGGCGTCTGGTGGGCGTGTCGACGGACGCGGACGGGCGCGTCGCGTACCGGCTCGCGTTGCAGACGCGGGAGCAGCACATCCGCCGGGACAAGGCCACGTCGAACATCTGCACCGCGCAGGTACTGCTCGCGGTGCTCGCCGCGATGTACGCCTCCTACCACGGTGCCGAGGGACTCACAGCGATCGCGCGGCGCGTCCATGCGCACGCAGCGGTGCTGGCGGACGGGCTCGTGATGGCCGGTGTCGAGGTGGTCAACGATGATTTCTTCGACACGGTTCTGACACGCGTCCCGGGCCGTGCCGACGAGGTGCTCGCCGCGGCGGCCGAGCGCGGGGTCAACCTGTGGAAGGTCGACGACGACCACGTGTCCATCTCCTGTGACGAGGCCACGACCGGGGACCACGTCTCCCTGGTGCTCGAGGCCTTCGGAGCCCGGGTCGAGGACGTGGCCGACGCCGCCGGCCTCGAGGTGATGGTCGACCCGACCTACGGTGACCGCACGAGCTCGTTCCTCGAGCACGAGGCGTTCGTCCGCTACCGCACCGAGACCGCGATGCTTCGCTACCTGCGTGCGCTTTCGGACAAGGACATGGCGCTGGATCGCACCATGATCCCGCTCGGCTCCTGCACGATGAAGCTCAACGCGACCACGGAGATGGAACCCATCACGTGGCTGGAGTTCAATCGGCTCCACCCGTTCGCGCCGGCGGACCAGAACGCCGGTATCCGGCAGCTGGTCGGCGACGTCGAGCAGTGGCTCGTCGACATCACCGGGTATGCGGCCGTCAGCCTGCAGCCGAACGCGGGGAGCCAGGGCGAGTACGCGGGTCTGCTCGCGATCAGCGCCTACCACCGGTCCCGTGGGGACGACGACCGCACGGTGTGTCTCATCCCCTCCTCTGCCCACGGCACCAACGCCGCCTCGGCGGTCATGGCGGGCATGAAGGTCGTCGTGGTGAAGTGTCGCGAGAACGGCGACGTGGACGTGGACGACCTCAAGGCCAAGGTCGACAAGCATGCGGGTGAGCTCTCGGCGATCATGATCACCTACCCGTCGACCCACGGGGTCTACGAGCACGATATCGAGGAGATCTGCGCGATCGTCCACGATGCCGGCGGCCAGGTGTACATCGACGGCGCGAACCTCAACGCGCTCGTGGGCGTGGCTCGTCCGGGCCGTTTCGGTGGCGATGTCAGTCACCTCAACCTGCACAAGACGTTCTGCATCCCGCACGGTGGAGGCGGCCCGGGCGTCGGGCCCGTGGCGGTGGCCGAGCATCTGCGCGAGTTCCTGCCGGGTCATCCGCATGTGGACGGTCTGGGTTCGGGCGGCGTGGTGGCCGCGGCGCCCTTCGGCTCGGCGTCGATCCTGCCCATCACCTGGGCCTACATCCGGATGATGGGGGCCGACGGCCTGCGGCGGGCCACGCTCACCGCGATCGCCAGCGCCAACTACCTGGCCCGCCGGATCGGTGAGCACTTCCCGGTCCTCTACTCGGGCGAGGGCGGCTGGGTGGCACACGAGTGCATCCTCGACATCCGTCCGCTCATCGATTCGGTGGGCGTATCGATCGACGACGTCGCCAAGCGGCTCGCGGACTACGGCTTCCACGCCCCCACCATGAGCTTCCCGGTCCCCAACACCCTCATGGTCGAGCCCACGGAGAGTGAGGATCTCGCCGAACTCGACGCGTTCTGCGATGCGATGGCGGCGATCCGGGCCGAGATCGACCGCGTCGCTGCCGGGGAGTGGCCGGTCGAGGACAATCCGCTGCGCGGCGCGCCGCACACCGCGGAGAGCGTGTCCGCGGACGAGTGGGGCCACCCGTACCCCCGCAGTGTCGCCGGCTATCCGCTCGGCGCCACGTGGCGGCCGAAGGTGTGGCCTGCGGTTCGTCGCATCGACGGCGCCTATGGCGATCGGAACCTGGTCTGCTCGTGCCCGCCGTTGGAGGCGTTCGCCGACGACTGACCGGCTCCTGGGCCCGTTGATGTCGGACCCGCGTGACACCGTGCGGGTATGACCACGACCGGACCCGGCCACATTCCACCGCTTCCCGAGGCCTGCGCCGACTGGTGCAGGGTGCAGCCGCCGGCACTGCTGGTGGCGGACGAGTACGTGGGGGTGGATCTCGACCTCTGGAATCTGCGACTGGCGGAGAAGGGCGTCGACCTGCGGCTCGTGGGTGGGGGCCCGGATGGTGGCCGGGTCGAGACAGGTACCGGCTATCTGCGGCGGAGCGATCTGTGGGCTGCGGGGAGACGAGCGCGGGGCAGCCTGGAGGAATCCGTGGTCGCGTTGTACATGTGCGCGGCCTGGTTGTCCTCGCATCCCACACGCTCGGGGATCAGGCGTGGCCTCCCGGATTTCCGGGTGCCCGATCGTGACCGGACCGGGTGGCGATCCGCCTACTCCCACGGCTACCCGCTCGTCCTGCATGACGTCGTCGACTGGCTCGACGCCCCCGCGGAGGCGATGAACCTGCTGCGGCACGGTGCCCCCGAGGGGAGGGCGGGCCGAGGGGTTCCCGACCTCGGCTACCCCTTGGCGTCGCTCTATCTGTCCTCGCTCGCGATGGCGTGGTCTGACCAGCGCATCGTTCCTGTCGACCCCGCGGGGATCGGGACGTTGATCCACTCGGGTTGGACCGAGGTGGACTCCGCGTCGCGGCTCACCCCTCGTCGGTTCCAGCGCTACCTGGGCGTGGTCGAGGAGTGGGCGGCGGAGTGCGCCGTCGACCCCCTGGTGGTGGAGATGTGGCTCGTCCGGGACTGGCATCATCGCCGCTCCCGGACAGCGGACGCGGCCGCGGTCGCCCGGCCGCCCCGGGACAGGCGGCCACGGTGAGCAGTCCGAGGCGATAGTGTCCGGCCATGAGGCTCCGCAGCAGGACGGTCGACACCCAGGTCGGACAACTCGATGTGCTCGTGTGGGATGCGGTCGAGCCGCTACCCGGCAGACAGCCTGTGCCCACGGTGCTGGCCCTCCACGGCTTTCCCGAGAGTGCCCACGAGTGGCGCCCTGTGGCGGAGATTCTCACGCGCAACGGCGTCCGGGTCGTGGCCCCGCTGCAGCGCGGGTACTCGCCCGGGGCCCGGCCCGCCGAAGTCGGGGACTACGCGATCGAGCGCCTGACGGAGGACGTCCTCGCCGTCGCCGCGCAGCTGGAACTCGGGACCTTCCATCTCCTCGGACACGACTGGGGCGCGTCCGTGGCATGGTGGCTGGCCGCACACCGGCCGACTGAGCTCGCGTCGTTAACTGCGGTGTCCGTTCCCCACCTCGGAGCATTCGCGGACGCGGTGGCGACGGATCCTGACCAACAGCAGCGCTCGGCCTATTTCGCTCTGTTCCGCCAGCAGGGAAAAGCTGAGGACGTTCTGCTGGAGGGCGGCGCACGGCGGCTGCGGGAGATGTTCGCCGGCGACGTTCCCGAGGAACTGGTGGCCGAACACCTGAACGTGGTGGGTATTCGAGCCGGATTGACGGGAGCGCTCAACTGGTACCGGGCGATGCGGAGATACGAATTGCCGGACGTGGCCGTGCCCACGACCTTCGTCTGGGGAGACCGGGACATGGCGATCGCACGCAGCGGTGCGGAGGCCACGGCGAGCCGGATGGCCGCCGACTACCGGTTCGTCCCCGTCCGGGGAGGGGGACATTGGTTGCCGGAGCAGTACCCTGAACTGATCTCCGAAGAGGTGCTGGCCCGGATTCGTCGGAGCACCGCGTGATCGATACGCCAGCGTCCCCGCGGCGGGAGACCGGCTCAGTCCTGCCGGAGCTCGCGCTTGAGGAGTTTGCCGGACTGGTTGCGGGGGAGCTCATCGACAAAGACGACGCGCTTGGGCACCTTGAACGGTGCGAGATGGGCGCGGGTCCCGTCGATGATCTCGTCCTGGGTGGCGTCGGCGCCGTCCTTGAGGACGACGACCGCGGTGACGGCCTCGATCCACTTGGGATCCGGGGTTCCGATCACGGCGACCTCGGCGACGCGCTCGTCCCGGTAGACCGCGTCCTCGACCTCGCGTGAGGCCACCAGGACCCCGCCGGTGTTGATGACGTCCTTGATGCGGTCGACGACCTCGAGGAAACCCTCGGAGTCGCGCACGACCAGGTCCCCGGAATGGAACCATCCGCCGCGGAACGCCTCCTCGGTGGCCTCGGGCTTGTTCCAGTAACCGCTGCACAGCTGGGGCGAGCGGTACACCACCTCTCCGCGCTCCCCGTCGGGGACTTCCGCCCCGGTCTCGTCGACGACACGGGCCTCGACGAAGAACACCGCGCGACCGGCGCTGGCCGGGCGGGCGTCGTGCTCCTCGGGCCGGAGTACACAGGCGAGCGGGGCGACCTCCGACTGCCCGAAGCAGTTGTAGAAACCCAGGTCCGGGTACTTTGTCCGGAGCCGCTGGAGGACGGTGACCGGCATGATCGATGCGCCGTACTGCGCCTTGGTGAGGCTCGACAGGTCGCGCGTCTCCAGGTCCGGGTGCGAGGCCAGCGGGACCCAGACCGTCGGCGCCAGGAAGAGGGACCTGATGCCGTCCTCTTCGACGCGGCGGAGGATCTCCGGGATGTCCGGCGCGGCCATCAGATGCACCGTGGCCCCGAGCGAGAGGTACGGCAGCGTGAAGACATGCATCGCCGCCGAGTGATAGAGGGGCATCGCGACAAGCGGCTCGTCGTCGATGTCGAAGTCGAGCGCCAGGATGCAGCTCACGTACTCGTGGATGAGCGCGGAATGCGTCATCATCGCGCCCTTGGGTCGCGAGGTGGTCCCTGAGGTGTAGAGAAGCTGCGCCAGGCTGGTGCCGGAGGCGGAGGAGTCCACGGGCGTGGTCTCGCCGGGCGCCAGTGCGGTGCCGAGCACCGTGCCGTCGACGTGCCCGCCGGCAGCGGGCTGCAGGTCAAGTGAGCAGAGGCCGGGCAGGTTGTCGAGCACCGCATCCAGCGTCGGCGCCTGCGCCGGGTCGACGAGTACCAGCGATGCCCCGGAATCGGTCAGGAGGTACTCGAGCTCTCCGCCGGTGAGCGCGTAGTTGACAGGGACGTGGGTGTAGCCGGCGCGCGAGGTCGCGAGGAAGGAGATGAGGTATGCGTCGGAATTGACCCCGTAGGCCGCGATGCGGGAGCCCGGCTCCAGGCCCCGCGAGGTGAGCTCGGCTGCCACCCTGTCCACGGCGGAGTCGAGTTCCGAGTACGACCAGCGGCGGTCGGCGAAGGTCAGGGCGACCCGATCGGGGAATCGGGAGGCGGAACGGCGAAGCACTGCATCGACGGTCCCGGCGTTCGCGGCCGACATGACGGGGAGAGGGGGTGTTGTCATGTGGTGACCCTATAGCGGCTGCCCTGCTCCCGTTTGGGCGACGTCAGTCTTCGGCGCGGAGAATCTCGAGGACCTCCGGCGGGATGTGCCCACTGGCCTCGCGTGGGGTCCAGTGCTCGCTCGGAACCCATTGCGAGCCACAGCCGCGGCAGGCGAACAGCGGCTCCCCGCGGCGCTCCACGGGGGTCGCGTTCCAGTTGCACAGGTCTCGACACGACCGGATCCGCAGAGGTGCGAGATCGGGGTCGGAGCGGCGGCGCGCGAGCGACCGAAAGGAGGAAAGGGAGGCCATGACAGGGGCCAGGCTAGTCCCTTTCGCCGCCCGGGCACGGCGCCGCGCGCCTGAACGGGGGCGGGACCCCGGGTAGCCTGGCCGGGCGCTGAGCGAACGGAGAACACCATGGCCCCATGCCCGTGCGGAGGCGCGGACTACCGGCACTGCTGCGGACCCCTCGTCGATGACGGGGTCCCGGCGAGGACCGCCGAGCAGTTGATGCGGTCCCGCTATACGGCGTTCGCGCTGGGGCGACCGGACCATCTCTGGCGCACGTGGCACCCACGGACCAGGCCCGACACCGTGGAGGTCGGCGGGACGACGTGGACCGGACTCACCGTCCTGGAGGTGGTCGCTGGAGTGGCTGACGACGACGACGGCGTCGTCGAATTCGAGGCGCGCTTCACCGACGTGGACGGTCCCGGCATCATGCGGGAGCGATCTGAGTTCCGGCGCCGCGGCGGACGCTGGGTGTATCTGGACGGCGCGTGATCCGGGCGGCTCAGGACGCCGACGAGGTGGTCGTCTGGACGGCGGGATCGACGGGCTGGAGCGTGACGGTGACCGAGGCCAGTGTCCGCGGCGTGGTCACCTCGAGACGACCGATGCGGTCTGTGGCGGGCATCCTCCACGCCACCATGCCCCGGATCCCCTGACCCGGTGAGGTCATGACGGTGGGAACGAGCGGGTCCGGTATCAGCCCGGCCGGGTCCTCGATCCGTTCGAACTGAGCACCGGAGGGGGAGTAGGCCGTGATGGACGCCGGGCCGATCTCGGGTTGTCCGGCGGACTGGACCGCGCGCACGTCGACTGCGAGCACCGTGTCCGCGTAGGCGCTGGCGGGGACTATCCGGAGGTTCGAGAGGGTGACGGTTGCGTCCCAGGATTCACCGGCGACCGGGAACGGGCGGTCGAACTGCTGGGATGTCGGCACCGGGCCCGCAGCCGAACCGGCCGGGGCGTGGGTGGGGCGATGCTCGTCGGCACCGAACGGGGAGGACGAGCAGGCGCCGGAAGCGGCTGCCGTGGCCGCGAGTATGGCGGCGAGGACGACGCGGCTCATGGGACGCTCCTGGGACGGGCCGTTCACCGGGCCGGTCCCGGCAGAGTCACATGTTACTGTTCGCCGGCCCCGGAGTCGTCAGCAGAGTGCAGGTCGCGCCATTGTTTGCCGGCGACGCGACGAGCGAGATCCGAGTAGACATCATCCAGTTCCGCCACGATCTCGGCGAGTTGGATCTTGAAATTGACCGGGACGAAGACCCTGTCGACGAATTCCGACTCGGCCACGATGGTCTTGCCGTCGAAGACGTACCGGCACCACTGCGAGTCACGATTGAGGATCGCCACTTCCGTCTCGGCGGCGGCGGCGTCCTCCACCGTCGAGACCAGCGGGCTGCGGAACACGATGAGGGGCATCGACCTGTGTGCCCGGACGAACAGGACCACACAGCCGGCGGGAACGGTGAACACGTCGTGCTCGTCCGCCTCGAGGCGGCCGTTGTACACGTCGGACAACGCCGCGCCCACCGCCCGGGTCGCCTGGTCCGGGTCGGTGATCGTGATCGGCCGGAAATCGACGTCGTCGGCCACCGGAACCGGAGCTGCCGTGCCGGAGGTGGCCGTCAGAGCCGTCTCGTGATGGTCGTGCGGGTCGGCACCGGGGCGGCTGCCCTGAGGGACCGCATCGGAATCCACCACGTCATGCAGGAACACGGGGTGGGGGATCCCGAACACACGCTCCATGGTCCCGGCCACCAGGTGCGCGAGATGACCGGCCTCGTACGCGGGCAGTCGTAACCGGGGACCGGCGGTCGACGACAGCTCGTTCGGGATCTCCCAACCCAGGCCCGCGAGCTGGTCGAGTTGGGCGGTACGGAGCGGGACCGGGTCGTCCTCGGTGCCTCCTCCGGACACCTCCGCCTCGACCGAACGCGGGCCGGCGGCGGGCCCGGGGGTGTCGGCAGCGTCCGATGCGGTGAATCGGATGAATGGCGGTTGCCCGACATGCGAGCCCAGTACGGGCACCGTCAGGTCGACGATCGCGCCGGGGACGAGGTCACGCAGAAACCCGGCCAGGCGGACGGCGAAGCGCTCCCACCCGGCCGCGATCGACGCATCCACGTCGAACTCGAAATCCGGCATGCCTCGCAGTCAACCACCGAGTCGCGCTGTCCGTCAGCGGTTCGCGAGTGTCCGACGCGGGCGTTCAGGCTTCGGCCTCGGCGTGGCCTCTCTGATAGTCCGCCCAGTACTCGTCGGAACCGTCGAA
Organism: Dietzia aurantiaca; assembly: GCF_021033825.1. Taxonomy (GTDB): domain Bacteria; phylum Actinomycetota; class Actinomycetes; order Mycobacteriales; family Mycobacteriaceae; genus Dietzia; species Dietzia aurantiaca. The sequence goes on along the minus strand of NZ_JAIFXZ010000002.1, from coordinate 424,163 downwards.
GCCCACCCGGATACCGCCCCGGTGTTCGAGGATCGCGGGCTCGATCGGGGCGATCGACCGCTCCGAGGCGAGGGCCGACGCCACGTCGTCGAACTGCGACAGGGTGTGAAGCTGGACCCAGGTGGGAGGCAGGAGCATGGACCGCCCGGAGCGGAAGTCGCCCAGCAGATCGGCCGGACGCGCCCACATCGTCAGGTCGACCTCGGTCGTCTGATCGTCGGGTTCCTGGCCGACGGGCAGTGCCGCGAGGAAGAACCGGGTGTCGTAGCGACGCTTCTCCACGGCGGGAGTGATCCAGTGGTCGAACGGGCGGAGGCGGCCGGCTGCCAACGAGAGTTCCTCGGTGGCGAGGAAGTTGCTGAAGGTCATGCGATGGCCCTCGAGTTCGGCGCGCGCCGCGTGATAGCGCCCGGCGTCCGAGACCGGGGAGCCGTCGAGATGATCGGCCAGCAGCACACCGCACTCCTCGAAGGTCTCCCGCGCGGCGGCACAGACGAGCCGACGGGCCCGGGCTTCCTCACATCCGAGGCGGTCAGCCCACCAGTGCGGCGCGGGGCCGGTCCAGGCCAGGTCCGGATCGTCGTCAGCGGCATCCACTCCGCCGCCGGGAAACACCGTCATCCCGCCGGCGAACGCCATTCCCCTCACCCGGCGGGCCACGAACACCTCGGGGCCCGCGTCGGAGTCACGGATCACCATCACGGTGGAGGCGTCCTTCACGGGACGCTCGGTGTTGTGCTCTGCCTCGCTCATGAGGCCAGTCTGACCCGTCGCCGTGGCGCGGCCGGCAACGGGGTACGGTTCCGGGCCTTCTCCGCACGCTCCCAGGGGAGGTTTTCAGCGCGATTCGGCGCCGACCGCGGATGCGGCGGCCAGGGTCCCGTGGAGCACCCGCCGCACATGTTTGCGGAGTTCCCCGCGGTGGTCGAGATCAGGCGATCGATCGACTCCGGAGCGCACGATCGTCATGTACATGACGTCGAAGACGGTCTGGGCCGGACCGGTCAGCCGCGCGGCGGTCGCCGTTCCACCGCAGTGCCGCGCCAGCACTTCGGCGATGCTGCCGCGGAGCTCCACGAGGATCTGCTGGGCCTCGTCACGGTGCGGACCGGGCTCGCCGAAGAGCGTCTCCCGGTGGTAGGCGGCGACGTTCTCGGGTTGCCTCTCGAGTGCCCGGACCAGTGGTTCACACAGTTCGACGAGATCCTCGACCGGGTCACCGGTGTCAGGGACGGATTCGACCATGAGCCGGAAGTCCTCATTGGCGATCATGCACAGCAGTTCACCCTTTGATCGGGCGTAGCGGAACAGGGTCCCCGTGCCGACCTCGGCGAGTTCCGCCACCTCCTGGGTGGTCACGGACGAGTAACCGCGCGAGGAGAACAGCTGACGAGCCGCCTGGTGGATGCGCCGCTGCTTGTCCGCCTTGTTCAGTTCGCGTCGCCCCGGTTCGCGCGTGGAGCTCAACTGAACCACTCGGTCGGCTTGCCCGCGACCAGGAGAAGCGTGAAGACGATCGCCACGACGATCACCGTCACGATGAGAGCGAGGATCGGGGAGCGAAGAGCGGTCGCGAGGAGCCGCTCCGGCAGCGACCGGGGGGACTCCCCGTCCTTCCCCAGCCGCCAGGGGCCGGCGAGCAGCCCACGTCGCTGGACGGACCTCTCGAACGGGTAGGTGGCGTAGGGGATGATCGCGGAGGCCAACCCGAGGACTCCCGTGCCGAAGGGCCAACGTTTGTCGATCCAGACGGCGACGGTCGTCACCGCGTAGCAGAGGAACACGAACCCGTGGATGCTGCCGCCGACAGTCGTGGCCCACTCCAACCCGAAGGCGTACTTGCCGATCATGCCGAGGATCAGCAGGGTCCACGTCACCATCTCGGCGAGCGCGAGCCTCAGGTACAGGGTGCGGGGGGTCACAGGTGTCCTCCAATGATCGTGTCAGGGTCCGCTCGATATCGTACGGACTCTCTGACCAGCCATTCGGAGCAGGCTCCGGAAGCGTTCACCCGCGCAGCGCGATCGAGGCGAATCTGGCTTCGCCGGCCTCGTCACTGGCTGCCAGATCCACCACGGCCTCGATCGCCCAGCCGTGGTCCCCCTGCGGATCGTCGAGAACCTGGCGGACGCGCCACGTGCCGGCATCGACCCCCGGGCCGGACTCGGTGACGGAGAACAGCGCAGGGCCTCTGGCGCCGGGTCCTGTCCCGATCTCGTCGTACTCGTCCCAGTACGGGTCGATCTCGGAATCCCAGTCGGGACGCTCGGGGACGGCGTCGTCGAGTTCGACGAGCCGTTCGATGTCGTCCCGGGCGAGCAACTCCACCCGGCGGAACATGGCGTTTCGCACCATCACCCGGAAGGCGCGCCGATTCGCGGTGACAGGCCTGGACGCGCCGGCCGATTGACCGAAGGCCAGCTCCGCGACCTGTTCAGAGGACACGTCGGGATCGGTAAGCAGCTCCCATTCGTCGAGCAGGCTCGAGTCGACCTGACGGACCAGCTCGCCCAACCACTCCACGAGGTCGTCGAACTCCTCGGACCTCAGGTCGGCGGGGACCGTCTGGCGGAGGGTCCGATACGCATCTGTGAGATAGCGCAGAACCGCCCCCTCCGAGCGGCTGAGACCGTATGCCGAGATCAGGTCGGAGAAGGTCATGCCCCGCTCGACCATCACCCTGATGACGGACTTGGGTGACGGCTCGATCCCCGTAACCCAGGGATGCCCGGCCCGATAGGCGTCGTACGCGTCGGACAGGAGGTCGTCGAGCGGTCGGGGCCACGTGATGTCCTCGACGAGCTCCATCCGCTCGGAGTACTCGACACCGTCGGCCTTGAGCGAGGCGATCGCCTCGCCGCGGGCTTCGCGCTGCTGCGCGTAGAGAACGGGCCGTGGGTCGTCGAGGACGGCTTCGATAACCGAGACGATGTCGAGCTCCGGGGTGGGGGAGTCGGGGTCCAGGACCTCCATCGCGGCCAACGCGAACGGCGCCAGCGGCTGGTTGAGGGCGAAATCGCGCTGGAGGTCCACAGTGAGTCGAACGTGCCGTCCGTCGTCGTCGGGCTCTGTCAGCCGCTCCACGATGCCCGCTGTCTCCAAGCCGCGGAACAGCTCGATCGAGCGCAGCACGTGGTGCCGTGTGCGGGCCCGGGTCTCGTGGGACGAGAGCAGGAGGTGCCGCATGTGGTCGAAGCAGCTGCCCGGCCGCGAGATGACGTTGAGAAGCATCGAGTTGCTGACCTCGAAACGGCTGGTGAGCTGTTCCGGCTGGGCGCCGACGAGCTTGTCGAAGGTCGACCGTGACCAGTTGACGAAGCCCTCCGGGGGCTTCTTCCTTGCGGTCCTGGCCTTCTTCTTGGGATTGGCCAGGGCCTTCGCCGCCGCCTTGGCGTTCTCGATCTCGTGTTCCGGGGCCAGCACCACCACGAACCCCTCGGTGTCGAATCCGGCGCGCCCTGCGCGCCCGGCGATCTGGTGGAATTCCCGGGCTTTGAGGACTCGCTGACGGCGGCCGTCGAATTTGGTCAACCCCGTGAACAGCACCGACCTGATGGGGACGTTGATCCCCACCCCGAGGGTGTCGGTGCCGCAGATGACATTGAGCAGGCCATCCTGCGCGAGTTTCTCGACGAGGCGGCGATACTTGGGGAGCATCCCCGCGTGGTGGACACCGATCCCGTGGAGCAGGAGTTTGCGGAGGGTCCGGCCGAACGACGTGGTGAAACGGAACCCGCCGATCTCGTCCGCGATGGCTCGTTTGCGATCACGGTCGGCCACCGAGAGTGACGTGAGCGCCTGGGCCTGCTCGAGCGCAGCCGCCTGGGTGAAGTGCACGATGTAGACAGGTGCCTTGCCCTCGCGCAGCAGGATCTCCACCGACTCGTGAACGCCGCTGAGGGCATAGTCGAAGCTCAGCGGGACCGGACGCTGCGTGCCGCCGATGTGGGCGCAAGGCCGCCCGGTGCGTTCCTCGAGGTCGGCCTGCAACCAGCCGACGTCTCCGAGCGTGGCGGACATCAGCAGGAACTGCGTGTCGGGGAGCTCGATGAGCGGCACCTGCCAGGCCCAACCACGGTCCGGCTCCGAGTAGTAGTGGAACTCGTCCATCACCACTTGGCCGATCTCGGCATCGTCCCCCTCGCGAAGTGCGATGTTGGCGACGATCTCGGCGGTCGCGCAGACGATCGGCGCATCGGGGTTGACCGAGGCGTCCCCGGTGATCATTCCCACGTTCTCGGCGCCGAACACCTCGCACAGCGCGAAGAACTTCTCGCTCACCAAGGCCTTGATCGGCGCGGTGTAGTAGCTCCGCGCCCCGCGAGCCATCGCGGCGAAATGCGCACCCAGCGCCACCAACGACTTGCCGGACCCCGTGGGGGTGGCCAGGATGACGTGGCTGCCGGCGGCGATCTCGAGGATGGCCTCCTCCTGTGCCGGGTACAACTGCAGGCCCCGGTCCGCGGCCCATGCCACGAACGCGTCGTACACCGCCTCGTCGTGGAGGCCGGCGGGAACGTCGTCGAGGTCAGCGAGCAGGTCGGGCAGATGCACCCGTCCGAGCCTAGTCGCCCGGCCTCGTCACTCGCCGGGCTGCGGTCCGCCGTCGGAGTCTCCGCCTGACTGCTGGGCGAGGAAGCGCTCGAACTCCGCACCGATCTCGTCGCCGGAGGGCAACGGCTTGCCTCCGGGATTGAGCGAGTCCGAGCCCATCCGTGCCTCCATGAACTCGTCGTACTGCTTTTCCATGTGCTCGATGGCCGTGAGGATCTCCGCATTGTGGGCGATCTGCGCGTTCACCTGGGACGCGAACTCCTCCGCTGACTTCTCCAGTTCCTCGGTGGGCAGATCGAGTCCGCCGACCTTGGCGATGCTCCCGACCAGGTTGAGCACGGCCGCCGGGTAGGCGGTCTGCGAGAGGTACTGGGGTACGTGAACGGTGAATCCCGCCGACGGGATGCCGTGCTCGGACATCCGGAGTTCGAGGAGGGAGCTGACGTTTCCGGGCACCGAGAACTCACCGGGCCAGGCGGTGAAGCCACGGATCAGGTCCACGTCGCTTGCATGGGCGCTGGCGTTGGTGGGCCGGGTGTGGGGCACGCCGAGCGGGATCGAACCGAGCCCGATGGACATGCGGACGCCGAACGCCCCCGCCAGATCGATGACGGACTCGGTGAAGCCGTCCCATCGCAGGTCCGGCTCGAGACCGGACAGCAGCAGGAAGGAGCTTCCGTCCGCGTCCTTGACGGCGTGGATCTGGATCGTGGGCTCGTCGTAGCTCGCGAAGTGGTCGAAGGAGTACTTCAGATGCGGGCGCCGTGACCGGTAGTCGACGAGCTGATCCGCGTCGAACTCGACGATCAACTGCGAGTCCAGGGAGTCACGGAGGTGCTCGGTGGCGCCCTCGATCGCCTGTCCCGCATCGGAGAACCCCTCGAGTCCGTGCACGAGCACCGGCCCCCGACCGTCCGCGGACCGCAGATCGGGAAGGGGTTGGATCAGTCGGTACAGATCGCTGTGCCTGGCCATGTCGACTCCTCTCATCACCGCACTTCGTCAACGGGGTGACGAAGCTCGTGCGGTCGTCCATTCGGGACGGGTACTCACCCCTTTGCCAACGTCAGGCCGCGGTGGATGATTCCCCGCACGCACTGCTTCCTCCACAGGTGCGCGTCACAGACGTCCGCAGGAGCGGGCGGCGCTGCCCGGATGCATGAGGGTTGGGGCGGTGGACGACACCCGCGGACCGCGTTCCCAGATCCGGGACGGGGCCGCGCGAGGAGAGACGGGTGGACGGCGATGACGACACGGGGCCGAATCGGAGACGACGGTCAAAACGAGCGGGAGCGGGTGGTGATCAGTTCGCCGGAGGAGATGATCGCCTCCGTCCCGGCGATGCTCGGTTTTCCTCCGCCCCCGGGGTCGGTCGTGCTGGTGGGCGGGAGGATGTCCGACGGCGGCAATGCGCCGGTCATGCGGGTGGATGTGCCCGGGCTCCAGGACGAGGACACGATCGCCCCCACGGAGGGCGAGTTGTTCGGTGAACCCGGTCTCGATGCTCCGGACGGGGAGTCGGGGCTGGTCGGCGGGATCGATCCGGGTCCGGCCCAGAGCCTGGCAGAGTTCTGCGCGCGGGAAGGGGTCCGGTCGGTACACCTGATCGTGGTGCGGGAGGACTGCATCGACGGGTATCTCGCTGGTCAGCGGGCGATGGACGCGGCAGCCGCGTTCGACTACCGGCTGGGGTTGGCGGGCACGGAGGTCGTCAATGCGTTCGGGGTGGAGGAGTTCGCGGCGGGTGCCCCGTGGGTGGATCTGTTCGGGATGGTCCGGGGAATCCAACTCGATCCCGACGCCACGCATCTGGCTGCGGTGTACGCGTTCCAGGGGCGGTCGGTCGCGGCGTCGAGGAGCGACATCGACCGCCTGTACCTGACCCGCGACCCGGACGCGCGGGACTCGGATGGAGGTGACACCGATGCAACGGCGATGGCGGAGACGTCCGAGCTGGTGGCGCGGCACGACTCCGCCGCCGCGTGCCTGGGAACCGGGGAGCGGGTCGACGACGACGAGCTCGCGGTGATCGGACGCGGCCTGCTGTCGATCGATGTCCGTGACGAGGTCTATCGGAACCTGGCCCAGCGCACACTGACCGACGACGACGGCCGCCGCCTGCTCTGGTGGGCCCTGGCTCGTCGACGACCCCCGAAGGAGCGTTCGGTGGCTCTGCTCCTCCTCGGTGCCGCGGCCTACTTCGCGGGAAGTGGTGTCCATGCGAACGCCGCGCTCTCCGCAGCGGTGCAGGCCGATGCCACGAACTCGCTGGCGCGGCTCATCCTGAACGGTCTGATCGAGGGGATCGCCCCCGAACGCCTCAGACAGGTGGCGGCGGCATGAGGAGCTCGCGACGCCGGATCAGGGCAGCGGTGAGAGGGGAGGGGCCGTGACGAGGTGCTGACAGGCGGGGGCCTGCCGCAGGGGTTCCGCGTCGACTGGTTCGCGCACAGCCCGCCCGACACTGATCTTTCGGGTGCCCGGCGGGCTGTGCGTGCGTGCTCGTGTCGCTCGCCGTCAGCGGCGGTGTTGTCAATGAGCAGCCGAGTGAGCGCGATCCCCGAGCGCCTCGGTGAACTTCCATGCATCCTCGACGACCGTGCGTAGATCGGTACGGCCGGGCGTCCAGCCGAGCTCGGCGATCGCCCTGGCGCTGGACGCGACCAACACCGCGGGATCTCCGGCCCGTCGAGGCGCGATGACATCCGGGATCGGGCGGCCCGTGACCTCGCGACACACGTCGATGACCTCACGCACCGAGAACCCCTCGCCACTACCGAGGTTGAGGATCCGGTGGACACCCGGGGAGTTGGACTCGAGGGCGAGAACGTGCGCATCGGCGAGATCTGCGACATGGATGTAGTCGCGGATGCAGGTGCCGTCCGGGGTGGGCCAGTCGTCACCGAACACCTTGATGTCCTCGCGGTGTCCGAGAGCGACCTGCAGAACCAGCGGGATGAGGTGGGTCTCCACGACGCGGTTCTCGCCCGCGGCCCCGTAGGCGCCGGCCACGTTGAAGTACCGCAGGCTGGTGGCCGCCAACCCGTGGGCCGCGGCGTACGAGCTGATGGCGTGATCGATCGCGAGCTTGGTCGCCCCGTAGGTGTTGGTGGGCCTCGTCGGCATGTCCTCGGTGATCGGTACCTGCTCGGGCTCGCCGTAGGTCGCTGCGGTGGAGGAGAAGACGAGGTTTCCCACACCGGCGGTGCGCATCGCATCGAGCAGGGTCAATGAGGTGACGACATTGCCCTGCCAGTACTCGCCGGGCCTCTCCACCGACTCGCCCACGAGGGACCGAGCCGCGAAATGCAGGACCCCGTCAAAGGACGGGTCGAGGACGTCCCCGACGCTCGCGGCGACATCGCCTTCGATGAAGGTCGCGCCCTCGGGGACACCCTCACGATTGCCGGTCGACAGGTCGTCGAGGATCACCACCTCGTGACCGCGCTCGACGAGGACGGTGGCGCAGACCCCGCCGACGTACCCGGCGCCGCCTGTGACGAGGAGCTTCACGGGAGGAGCTCGACCTGGATCGCGTGCGCATGATCCCCGTCGATCTCGACCGTGTGACCGGACCCGGAGTTGAGCTCCACGAGGTGGCCGCGACGGGTGGCGGTGACGGTCTTGAGGGGCTCTACGCCGGTGGCCCGGAACTCGGAGATGAGCTCGGTGTCGATCTGGACGTTCTCGCCGATCGCCTGGATGCGCACCTGGTGGGGCACATCGGGTTCGAGTTCCGAGAGTCGGATGTACGTCAGCTCCTCCCCCGTCGCGGAGCTGTACCCGATCCGCTCGAGACCGGGGATGGGGTTGCCGTACGGGGAGGTACGGGGATCGTCGAGCACCTCGATGAGGCGACGCTCGACGTCGTCACTCATGACGTGTTCCCATCGACACGCCTCGGAGTGGACCTTCTCCAGTTCCAGTCCGATCACATCGACCAGGAGCCTTTCGGCGAGGCGGTGCTTACGCATAACGTCCACCGCGAGCTCCCGGCCGTGGGGAGTGAGCTGGAGATGGCGATCCGGGGCCACCAGCACAAGCCCGTCCCGCTCCATGCGCGCGACCGTCTGGCTCACGGTCGGGCCACTCTGCTCGAGGCGTTCGGCGATCCGCGCACGCAGCGGGATGACACCTTCCTCCTCCAGCTCGTAAATGGTGCGGAGGTACATCTCGGTGGTGTCCACCAGGTCCTTCACGCTGCAGTCCTCCGAGTCGAAAAGCCGGTAGAGAGATTGTCCTACTGATCCGTGGGCTACCCGTGCCCGTGGATCTCGTCGGCACCGAGCCTACCGTCGCGGCACCGACCGGGGTGGAGCGCTCTCAAACCCGGGCCGCACCGCAGTACGTTGCGTAGATTCGCGGGTGACGCAGACCCCGGTTTCCGCCGGGGAGGCGAAGCCGGGAATCACCCGGCGGAGACGGGAGGACGGTGACCATGACGGGCATCCGGGACGGAGTCGCGGCGGGGGTGGTGTGGAGTCCGTCGCTGTTGGAGTACCGCCACTCGGCGGACCACCCGATGAGTCCGCGGCGACTTGATCTGACGATGTCGCTGGCCACGGAGCTCGGCGTTCTCCGGGGAGTGGAGCTGATCGATCCCGGATCGGCGACGGACGAGGAGCTTCTCCGCGTCCATACCTCGCGGTATATCGACTCGGTCAAGGCCGCCGGCGATCTGCCGCCCGGTGAGCACGTGGGAATGAGTCACGGGCTGGGAACCGCCGACAACCCGACGTTCCCGGGGATGCACGAGGCCAGCGCGGCTGTGGCCGGCGGAACGCTCGCCGCGGCGCGCGCGATCGCGGACGGTGTCGCCACCCGGGCTGTGTCGGTCGCGGGCGGGATGCACCATGCGATGCCGGCTGCCGCCGCCGGCTTCTGCGTGTACAACGACGTCGCCGTGGCGATCAGCTGGTTGCTCGACAACGGCTACGACCGCGTCGCTTATGTCGACATCGACGTCCACCACGGCGACGGGGTCCAGACCGCCTTCTACGAGGATCCGCGGGTTCTCACGGTCTCGTTGCACCAGCACCCCGCCACGCTGTGGCCCTCGACGGGCTGGGCGTCCGAGACCGGCGTGGGCCGGGCCGAGGGCACGTCCGTCAACCTCGCCTATCTGCCCGCCGTCACCGATCCGCTGTGGCTCCGCGGTTTCCATGCCGTGGTCCCCGGGCTGCTGCGGGCATTCGAGCCGCAGATCATCGTCCTGCAGGCCGGATGCGACTCGCACCGCGAGGACCCGCTCGCGGACCTGTCGCTCAGCGTCGACGGGCATCGCCGGTCCTATCTCGACGTGGTCGCGTTGGCGGACGAGATCTGCGAGGGTCGGCTCATCGCGATCGGGGGCGGCGGGTACGAGCTGGTCCGGGTGGTCCCGAGGTCGTGGACCCACCTCATCGGGGCCGTGCTCGGTGTGCCGGTGGACCCGGACACCGTGGTGCCGGAATCGTGGCGGACTATGGCCGGCCGACTCACCGTGCCGGACCGGGTGCCGCAGTCCATGAGCGATGGGGAGATCCCGGAGTACACCCCGTGGGAGCCGGCCGGGGCCGACCGGGGCGTCGAGATCGACCGGTCGCTGGCTCGACTGGACCAGTCCATCCTCGATACCAGGCGCTCGGTGTTCCCACTGCACGGGCTCGACCCCGACGATCCGAGGGACTGACCCCACGGGTGACCGCTCCGTGGTCACCCCGCACGATGACCACTGACCGACCGATGAACTCCGCCCCTGGAGGACCACACATGGCGCACCTTGGAGACACTCCGACCGGCGATCCGACGAACCAGACCTCCAAGACCGGTGGACCCCCGGCGGTGGAACCTCCCGAGCACGCCTCGACCGACACCTCGGTGGACGTCTACCCGGACGGGTATCCACACGAGTGGGCGGCCGATGTCCTCGGCTCCGACGGCCGGGCGGTCCGGGTCCGGCCGATCCTCCCCGAGGACTCCGAGAAGATCTCGCGGTTCCACACGAGCTTGTCAGAACGGACCCGCTACCTGCGGTATTTCGGATCGCGCGATGTTCTCTCGGATCGCGAGCTCCGGCGGATGACCAATGTGGACTACCGCGATCGGATGGCGTTCGTGGCGGAGCTCGGTGCGGAGATCATCGGGATCGCGATCTACGAGCGGCTACCTGACTCGACGTTCGCGGAGGTCGCGTTCACCATCTCGGACCAGCACCAGGGCCGGGGCCTGGGGTCGATCTTCCTCGAACATCTGGCCGGCGCGGCCGCGGAGTGCGGTATCGACCATTTCGAGGCGGAGGTCCTGTCGGAGAACCGCTCGATGATCCAGGTCTTCCGTAGGGCCGGGTACGAGATCTCACGGTCGTTCGACGGCTCGACCCTGCACCTGGAATTCGCCATCGACCCGACCGAGGCGCTGACCAACGTCCGGAACTCCCGCGAGGCGGCGGCCGAGTCGCGAAGCGTCGCCCGGGTTCTCAACCCCGCATCAGTGGCCGTGATCGGAGCGTCGGACCAGGTCGGCAAGATCGGCCACACTGTGTTGCGAAACCTCATCGCCAACGGGTTCTCCGGGCCGGTGTACCCGGTCAACTCGGACGCCCACTCGGTGCAGTCGGTGCGCGCCTACGCGAGCGTCCGGGACATCCCGGATCCGGTGGACCTCGCGGTGGTCGCCGTCCCGGCTGCGTCGATGTCGGAGGTCCTCGACGACTGCCTGTCCAAGGGCGTGTCGACCCTCGTCGTCATCTCGGCGGGATTCTCCGACGTCGGAAGTGCGGGAGTCGTTTCGGAGCGGCGTCTCGTCAGCGAGGCGCGCGCGCACGGCATGCGCGTGGTCGGACCGAACGCGCTGGGCGTGATCAACACCTCCTCCGACGTCCAGCTCAACGCGACCCTGGCGGAACTGGTGCCCGGCCCCGGACGGGTGGGGTTCTTCTGCCAGTCCGGTGCTCTGGGCATCACGATCCTCGCCGCGGCGGCACGGCGTCGACTCGGTCTGTCCACGTTCGTCTCCGCGGGTAACCGCGCCGACGTCTCGGGTAACGACCTGATGCAGTACTGGGACACCGACTCGGCCACCGAGGTGGTGTTGCTGTACCTCGAGAGCTTCGGTAACCCGCGGAAGTTCTCCCGGATCGCCCGGCGGATAGCCCGCAACAAGCCGGTCGTGGTGGTGCGGCGCGCCGCCGACGACCTCGAATCCGGTGTCGAGGGGCTCACCGCGTCGGCGATCCGCGGCCTCTTCCGCGACTCAGGTCTCATCCAGGTCGACTCGATCACCGACATGTTCGACACCGCCACGCTCCTCGCGTATCAGCCGCTACCCGCCGGTGGCCGGCTGGGGATCGTCGGGAACTCGTCGGCTGTGGCTCGCCTCGGTGGTGACTCGGCGCGGTTGCAGGGCTTCACCGTCGCCCATTCGGTCGACCTCGGGGCCGGAGCGAACCCGGAGGACTTTCGGACCGCGATCTCCGACGCCCTCGACCGTGATGAGGTGGACTCCGTCCTGACGGTGTTCGTACCCCCTGTGGCCACGGAACCGGACAAGTTCGCCGAGGCCATCCGCGCCGCCGCTGCGGAGAGCGAGAAGCCCGTCGTCAGTACGTTCCTCGCGGGGGAGGGCCTTCCGGAGGGACTGACCGTGACCGATGAGTCCGGCGTCGCCTCGCGCGGATCCATCCCCTCGTATCCGTACCCGGAGCGAGCGGTGTCCGCGCTGGTGCGGGCCCGACGCTACGCCGAATGGCTGGATCGCCCCGCAGAGGAACCCGCCGAGTTCGAGGACATCGACCGTGTGCGTGCCCGCGAACTCGTCGACTCGCTGTGCCACCTCAACGCCGGTACCGACTCGTTCGAGCTCACACAGGGCCAGGTGCGGGCGCTACTCGAGTGCTACGGCATCGACATCGTCGACTACCGCGTCGCCACCGACGTCGAGCAGGCCGTGATGGCCGCCGACGAACTCGGATACCCGGTCGCGGTCAAGGCGATGAGCGAGAAGTGGCGCACCCGGAGCGATCAGTCCGGGGTCCGGCTCGATCTGGCCGACGCCGGCGCCGTCCGGCACGCGTTCGACTACCTGCAGTCCTCCACCGGGTCGCGCTCACTTCACGTGCAGAAGATGGCCACCAAGGGAGTCGCCGTCACGATCCGGGTCGCCGACCATCCGATCTTCGGGTCCCTGATCTCGTTCGGACTGTCCGGGCTGCTCTCGGACCTCCTCGCGGACCGGGCCTTCAGCACGCTGCCGATCTCCCCGACGGAGGCCGCGGCATTGCTCGACCGGCCCCGGGCGGCCCCGATCCTGGACGGGTACGCGGGCGACACGCCGGCGGACCGGCGGGCGCTCGTCGACCTCATGGGACGAGTGTCCTGCCTGGCCGAGGATGTGCCGGAGATGCGCAAGCTCTCACTGGATCCGGGGCTGGCCACGCCCAGCGGTCTGTCCGTGCTCTTCGCGAGCGTGCAGCTCGGGCCTCCGCCGTTGTTCAGCGGGGACGAAGGTCCGCGCCGACTTCGCTAGAACCGGTCCGCAGACGACGAAACGGCCCCACCGGAAAGGCGGTTTCAAGGGGTCGACGCAACACTGCTGTTAGTTGGCGGTAATTAAATCACGCAGGCGCTCGGCTGGGGTATCCCAGCCGAGCGTTTTGCGTGGACGGCCGTTGAGTTCCTGGGCGACGTGTTCGAGGTCTTCTGGCCCGTAGACGCTGAGGTCGGTGCCCTTGGGGAAGTACTGGCGCAGTAGTCCGTTGGTGTTTTCGTTGCTGCCGCGCTGCCATGGGCTGGCCGGGTCGCAGAAGTAGACGGCCATGTCGGTGGCCATGCTGACTTGCTTATGCCGGGCCATCTCGGCTCCCTGGTCCCAGGTCAGCGACCCACGCAAGTGCGCGGGCATTGCACGCATGGCCACGATCAGCGCATCGCGGACCTGTTCAGCGTCGTGCCCGTCGGGCAGATGGAGCAGCATCGTGTAGCGGGTGGAGCGTTCCACCAGGGTGCCGATTGCGGTCTTGTTCAGCTCGCCGGTGATCAAGTCGCCTTCCCAGTGCCCGGGAATGGCGCGGTCGTCGACCTCGGCGGGGCGATCACTGATCATGACCATCGGATCGGTGAACCGCTGATACCGTTCGCCTTCTTTGCGCTGTGGCTTGCGCCTGGTGCGGCCGGTGCGAAGTGCGTTCTTTACCTCGCGTTTGAGGCCGCCACGGGCTTGGAAGTACAGCGCCTGGTAGATCGTTTCGTGGCTCACCCGCATGCTTTCGTCGTCGGGGTGATCCCGGCGCAGGCGATGCGAGATCTGCTCTGGGGATAGTTTCCGGAACAGGCCTTCCTCGACCGCTGCCCTCAGGACCGCGTTCGTCACCAGTTTGGCCTGCTTGGGCCGTGCCCGGGCCGCGGCAGCGCTTCGATCGGCCTGGTAGGGCAGATACCGGCCCGTGCTGCTGTGCCGGCGGACCTCCCTTGAGACCGTGGAGACGTTTTTGCCGATTCGTGCCGCGATCGTGCGAAGCGAGTCCCTGACCGCCAGCCCGTCGGCGATGGCAACCCTGTCCTCGATCGACAGGTAGCGGTCACTGACCGCAGGACTGACGACAGCTTCGCAGATCGCACTGGTCACCGTCTGTGTGTAGCCGGATCGGCGCCGGTAGTCCACGACCCTGCCATCAGGGTGAACCCGCGTGTCGCCAACCTTGCGGATGCCCTTGTGCCAGTCACGGCCGGTGCGAGGGTTCACGCCCACCTCACGGGCAGCTCGCGCCGTCGACCAGCCTTGCGCCACCAACTCGTCGAAGCGCCGCTTGGCCTCGCTCTTGCCTTGAGGACGGAGCTTTTCGCTGGGCACGAGGCCTTGGGCGACCAGGATTCTGCGCGCGGCCGAATGCGAGACCTGGCACGCTTTCGCGGCCTGATTGATCGATCCTGTTCTATCGAACACCGACACGATCACCGCGTGATCAGCAGCGCCACGCCGCTTACCTCGTGGCTGGCCGGCGGGCAGGCCGATCGCCCGCAAGATGGCGTAGCAACGATCGCGAGGAAGCCCTAGCGCGACCGCAGCATCCTTCACCGATACACCGCCGTCGACGAGCCGGGCCAGCTCATCACCGAATCGAACGCAGTCCTGCTGAAACGACATGATCGCCGCAACCTCTCGTTGAGAGTATTGCGACGATCATGTGAACCCGCCCTCCAGGCGGGGCCGTTTCGGGTTGACGGGGTCCTACGAGGTCCGCGGTGTCAGACGGCGTACGACCGCAGCTTGTCAGCGCGACGGCCCTCGCGGAGCTTGGCCATGACCTCGCGCTCGATCTGACGCACGCGCTCACGGGACAGGCCGAAGCGCTTGCCGATCTGGTCGAGGGTCCGCGGCTGACCGTCATTGAGGCCGAAACGCAGCGTGATGACCTGCTGCTCACGCTCCTCGAGCGTGGCCAGGACGGCGCGGACATCCGAGTGCATGACGTTGGTCACGACCGTGTTCTCGGCGCTGGTCGCCTCGGCGTCCTCGATGAAGTCGCCCAGCGGCGCCTCTTCGTCCGCACCCACCGGCATGTCCAGGCTGACCGGGTCACGCGAATGGTCGAGGAGCTCCTCGATCTTGTGCGCGGGGATGCCCGACTCCTCGGCGAGCTCCTCCAGGGTCGACTCGCGGCCGAGCTGCTGGTGCAGCTCACGCTTGATCCGCGCCAGCTTGTTCACCTGCTCGACGAGATGCACTGGAAGCCGGATGGTGCGCGACTGGTCGGCCATACCGCGGGTGATGGCCTGGCGAATCCACCACGTGGCGTAGGTCGAGAACTTGAACCCCTTGGCGTAGTCGAACTTCTCCATCGCGCGGATCAGCCCGAGGTTGCCCTCCTGGATGAGATCGAGGAGCGGCATCCCACGGCCCGTGTAGCGCTTGGCCAGGGAGACCACCAGACGAAGATTGGCCTCGAGGAGGTGGGCGCGGGCGGCCTCGCCCTCCCGGACGATGGTCGCGAGATCGGCCTTCTTGACGGGGCCCAGGCGCTTCTTGGTGGCCAGCAGATGCTTGGCGTACAGACCGGCCTCGATGCGCTTCGACAGCTCCACCTCGTCCTCAGCGTTGAGCAGGGCGGTCTTGCCGATCCCGTTGAGGTAGACGCGGACCAGGTCGGCACTGGGGCTCTGGCCGTCCGAATCCGCCTCCGTCCGATGGTCCGAACGGGTGGTGGCTGACGTCATGTCTCCTCCTCCTGCCTTGCCCGGGGGATGGGCCGGCGGTCGGTCGCTGGTGGACGGATCAGGATCGTGTCCGTATTCCGGTCACGTACACCTACAACGGCAGGGGTGCCGGGAATGTTCCCGGGCGGATGATCTCGGTCACGACATGTGGCGGAATGAAATACCCGTCACCGTGGGTTCGGGGTTTCGATGAGCAGCGTGAACGGGCCGTCGTTGACCGAACGCACCTGCATCATCGCGCCGAAGACCCCGGTCGAGACCTCGAGTCCGCGGTCACGAAGACCGCGCACCACGGCCGCCACAGCCGGCTCGGCCACCTCACCGGGTGCGGCCCGGGACCAGGACGGGCGCCGCCCCTTGGCCGTCGAACCCATCAGCGTGAACTGGCTGACCACCAGGACCGGGGCGCCGACCTCGACCGCGCTCTTCTCCTCACGCAGGATCCGCAACTCCGCGATCTTGCGGACCATCGTGTCGATGTCCGCCTCGTCGTCGTCGTTCGATACCCCCAACAGCACCAACAGCCCCGGGCCGGGGAGGGCGCCCACCACGTCGTCGTCGACCGTCACCGAGGCCTCGGTGACCCGCGAGACCACGGCCCTCACCCGTCGGCCCCCGGCGATGGCGCACTGTCCAACGCGTCGGCGGAGGACGATCCCCCGGGAGCCGCGGCCTCGGCCCCCGGCGGCAACACCCCGGGGACCCCGGCGGGTACGAGGAAGCCGTGCAGGAACAGGTCGACGACCACCCGACGCACCGGCGCCGCGAGTTCGTCCGGGTCGGCGCCCGCCGCCGCGCCCGCGAGGATCACCAGATCCGCCAACGGAAGGGCGCCCGTCCGCGCGCCCCGCAGCACCGTGGCGGTGAACTGATCGATCTCGTGTCGCCACCGCGCGCCGGTGACCCGCTCGACCACGACGGTGGCGCGACCCGCCGGCAGGCCGTCCGGGCCGGTGGGCGCCAAGGACTCCGACACGTGCAGATGGACGTCGGGGGAGACGGTGAAGACGGTCCGGTCCAGCGCGACATCCTCGCCTCCGTGACGGTGCGCGGCCTCGCGCAGCCACGCGGTGCGGGCGAAATAAGCCTCCGCCTCGTCGCCCAGGCCCGCGTCGAAGGGATGCGTCAGGTCCTCACACAGCACCGACGACGGGCCGTCGATGCGTCGCAGATACACGTAACCGAACCCGATGCCCGCCACGCCCTCGTCACGGAAGTGGTCCAGCCAGGCGTCGGCCGCCTTCCACGTGGACTCGTCGCGCGGGTCCATCCCCTCGTCGGTCAACCATGTCCACGCGTAGAGGCCCGGATCGGACGAGTCCCTGCGGAGGAACCAGGCATCGACCCCGTCGGCCGGCACCCACGCGGCCACATACGAACGCCAGTCGACGTCGTCCCGCTCGACCCAGGACGCCAGCAGGATCGCCGTCCCGCCCTCGGCGAGATGTTCCGGAGCGCCGGACACGACCGTCCGACTGGCGCCGTCGAGTGCGAGCCCCGACTCCCGGTACGAGTGCCCCATTTCGGACGGGCCCACCACGAACGGCGGGTTGGCGACGATCCGGTCGAAAGTCCGCCCGGCGACGGGGTCGAACCACGGGCCCCGGACGAGCTCGGCCTCCATCGCGTTGATCGCCAGAGTCGCCTCCGCCAACTCGAGGCACCGCGGGGTGATGTCCGTGCCGGTCCCGGCCTCGCCGGACTCGAGCGCGTGCACCAACTGGATGCCGCAGCCTGTGCCCAGATCCAGAACGGAACCGGCGGGGGAGGTGGGCGTGATCCGCAGGAGGGACAGCGTGGCCTGGCCCACGCCGAGCACGTGGTCCGGCCGGGTCCCGGTGCGAACCATCGACCCGTCGACGTCAGAGAACACCCAGCGGGTCCCGTGGCCGGTGTCGACGGGACGGAGGTCGACGAGTGCCTGCACCGCGCCGTCGTCACCGAGGGACCACAGGCCCGCCTCGACGCCGGCCCCGAGGTCGACCTCCGGAAGCAGTTCGGTGACCACGGCGCGGGGGAGCGCATCGCCCAACACGAACAGACGCACCAGCGCGCCGGCCGCGCCGGAGTCCCGGGCGTGGCGCCGGACGACCGCAGCGTCCGAGCGGGCGAGCGCCGAGACGGCCTCCTGTCCCAGGGCCCGCTCCAGTCCCGGAACGGTGTACCCGTGCTCGCGGAACGCCGCGGTCAGAAAGGGGGAGAGAACCGCGAGGGAGTCGGTGGAACGGGTCACGGGTTCAGGGTCGCTTTCGTCAGTGGTCGCCGCTGGTGGGCTCGTCGGTGTCACCGGTGTCGTCGGCCTCATCGGGGGCATCGGCCTCATCAATGTCCTCGGGGGCATCGGTGTCGGCCTCGCCTTCGCCGTGGGGGTCGGTGTGCGCATCGGTGGTCTTGCCCGTCAACCCGGACGGCAGGGCCACCGTCCGCGGCGCGGACAGGTGCCCCGCGTTATAGGTGCGTGCCTGCTGCTTGGGGAGCGGCGGGCGATCGTTGGCGCCGATCACGGCGATCCACGGGATCGGGATCGATCCCGCCACGATCGCCAGCGCGATCCACGGGTTGTTCCAGAGCGCGAGCGCACCCGCAGCGAGCAACAGTGCCGGGATCCGGACACTCATCAACAGGAAATACCGCTTCTTCCGGGCCGCGAGTTCGTCCTGGTACGACTGTCGCGCCCCGGTGATGAGGACGGGGCTCGAGGTGTCGTCCCGATCCCCGGACCGCTTTCGTCGGAAGTCGGGTGCCATGGACCCCAAGGTACTCCCGGGTGCGCGCTGGAGCGTTGGCGCGGTGACGGCCGGGTGCGGCATCATGAGGGGGTGAGCACCACCCGGACCAAGACACTCGAGCGTCCTGAGGTCACTACGACCGAGGAGACGGAGGACGACGCCCCGAAGTTCTTCCACTACGTGGACAAGAGCAAGATCGCCGAGAGCGCGGTCATGGGGACCTATGTGATCGCCCTGTGCGGTGAGGTCTTCCCGGTCACCCGCTCGGCCAAGCCCGGTTCTCCGGTTTGCCCGGAGTGCAAGCGCGTCTACGAGACCCTGAAGCCTGGTGAGTGATCCCGGAGCGGTCCCGGGCACCGAGGAACTGACCGCAGAACTCATCACCCCGCCGGCCGGCGGGCCGTCGCTGCGCGCCTGGCAGCGCACAGCCCTGCGCAAGTACCTCATGGCCCGGCCCAAGGACTTCCTCGCCGTGGCCACGCCGGGTGCCGGCAAGACGACGTTCGGCCTCCGGGTCGCCAACGAGTTGCTGGCGGACCGGACCGTCGACACGATCACGGTCGTCGCGCCGACCGAGCACCTGAAGTACCAGTGGGCGGCCTCCGCGGCCCGTGCCGGGATCGCGTTGGACCCCGAGTACAGCAACTCCTCGGGGGCACTCGCTCCCGAGTTCCACGGTGTGGTGGTGACCTACGCGCAGGTCGCAGCGCACCCGTTCAAGCATCGCGGGCGCACCACGGCACGCCGCACACTGGTGATCCTCGACGAGATCCACCACGGCGGTGACGCGAAGAGCTGGGGCGACGGTATCCGCGAGGCGTTCGAGGACGCCGAGCGCCGCCTCTCGCTGACGGGGACACCGTTCCGCTCGGACGACAGTCCGATCCCGTTCGTCACCTACGAGCCCGACGGTCAGGGCCATCAGCGTTCGAAGGCCGACCACGCCTACGGCTACGCCGACGCGCTGGCCGACGGCGTCGTCCGTCCCGTCGTCTTCCTGGCCTACTCCGGTGAAGCGCGCTGGCGCTCCAACGCAGGCGAGGAGTTCTCGGCCCGCCTCGGCGAGCCGCTCAGCGCGGACCAGATGTCCCGGGCCTGGCGAGTCGCGCTCGACCCGCACGGCGACTGGATGCCGGCGGTTCTGCAGGCGGCCCACACCCGGCTGCGCCAGATCCGCGCGGGCGGCGTCCCGGACGCCGGCGGCCTGGTGATCGCCACCGATCAGGAACGCGCGCGGGAGTATGCGGCGTTGCTGACCGAGATCACCGGCAAGCCGCCGACCGTGGTCCTGTCCGACGACCCCACGGCGTCGAGCCGGATCGGCGCCTTCTCCGATTCGACCGACGAGTGGATGGTCGCCGTCCGCATGGTCTCGGAGGGCGTCGACGTGCCCCGACTCAGTGTGGGCGTCTATGCCACCAGCGCCTCCACCCCGCTGTACTTCGCCCAGGCCATCGGGCGGTTCGTGCGTTCACGGCGCCCGGGGGAGACCGCGTCGGTGTTCCTGCCGTCGGTGCCCGTGTTGCTGAAGCTCGCCTCGGAGATGGAGGCCCAGCGCGATCACGTGCTGGGTAAGCCGCATCGGGAGGAGGGGCTGGAGGACCAGCTGCTCGCCCAGGCGAACCAACAGCAGGACGAGAACACCGAGGACGAAGAGGACCGCG
The DNA here is from genome assembly GCF_021033825.1 of Dietzia aurantiaca. Taxonomy (GTDB): domain Bacteria; phylum Actinomycetota; class Actinomycetes; order Mycobacteriales; family Mycobacteriaceae; genus Dietzia; species Dietzia aurantiaca. The sequence continues at coordinate 404,024 of NZ_JAIFXZ010000002.1, read as the reverse complement.
GCTACATCTCCCTGGGCGCGGACGCCGAGCTCGACCAGATCGTGTACGAGGGGTCTTCGTACGGCACCGCGACATTCGCCGGGAGCGAGGAGGAGGCCGACTACATCGGGCTCCCCGGACTGCTGGGAGCGGACGACGTGAAGGCCCTCCTGCGGCAGCGGGAGAAGGAGCAGATGAGGGATCGTTCCTCCGCGCAGGCCTCCGGGCCCGGGGCGGTGTCCGTGGTGGGCGCCGACCCCGCCGTGTCGGGAGCGACTCTGCCGGGCAACGCCGCGGGCCCCGGCGCCCACGCCGGCGCCGCCGCCGAGCGGGTCGCCTCGGCCGCCGAGCTCAAGGATCTGCGGCGCCAGCTCAACACCCTGGTCTCCGTGTACTCGGGCCGCCTGGGCAAATCCCACGGGGCGATCCACTCCCAGCTGCGCAACGCCTGCGGCGGTCCGCCTGTGCCGATGGCCTCGACCGAGCAGATCCGCGAGAGGATCTCGACCCTGCGCAGCTGGTAGATCCGCCGACCGGCTCCACCAAATCTACGAAATCCGCTACTCGGTTGCCCGATCCGCTACCTGCCTGGCGGGTAGCGGATCGCGCGGGGGAGCAGCGGATTTCTCCGGGGCGGGTCAGTCCAGGTAGTCGCGCAGGACCTGCGAGCGCGACGGGTGCCGCAGCTTCGACATGGTCTTCGACTCGATCTGGCGGATCCGCTCGCGGGTCACGCCGTAGACCTGGCCGATCTCGTCGAGGGTACGGGGCAGGCCGTCGGTGAGACCGAAGCGAAGCCGGACCACGCCAGCCTCACGCTCGGAGAGCGTGTCAAGCACGGACCGAAGCTGGTCCTGCAGAAGCGTGAAGCTCACCGCGTCCACCGCGACGACGGCCTCGGAGTCCTCGATGAAGTCGCCGAGCTGCGAGTCGCCCTCGTCACCGATGGTCTGGTCGAGCGAGATAGGCTCCCGGGCGTACTGCTGGATCTCCAGTACCTTCTCCGGGGTGATGTCCATCTCCTTGGCGAGCTCCTCCGGGGTGGGCTCGCGGCCCAAATCCTGGAGCAGCTCACGCTGGATGCGACCGAGCTTGTTGATGACCTCGACCATGTGCACCGGGATACGGATCGTGCGGGCCTGGTCGGCCATGGCGCGCGTGATGGCCTGGCGGATCCACCAGGTGGCGTACGTGGAGAACTTGTAACCCTTGGTGTAGTCGAACTTCTCGACCGCGCGGATCAGACCGAGGTTGCCCTCCTGGATGAGGTCCAGGAACGCCATGCCGCGACCGGTGTAGCGCTTGGCCAGGGAGACGACCAGCCGGAGGTTGGCCTCGAGCAGATGGTTCTTCGCGCGGACGCCGTCCCGCTCGATCCACTTGTAGTCGCGCCGCTGAGCGGTGGTGAGCTTCTCGCCGCGCTCGGCAACCTGCGTCATCCACCACGTGGAGTATAGGCCCGCCTCGATGCGCTTGGCGAGCTCCACCTCCTCCTCGGCGTTGAGGAGGGCGACCTTGCCGATCTGCTTGAGGTATGCGCGCACGGAGTCCGCGGACGCGGTGAGCTCGGCGTCCTTGCGGGCCTGCCGCAGAGCCTCGGACTCGTCCTCGTCCCAGACGAAGTCACCAGAGGCCTTGTCCTTGGCGGAGGGCTCCTCTTTGGTTTCTTCGTCGGCCTCTTCGTCGTCCTCGACATCCTCGACCTCGACGTCCTCCAGCTCGGAGGTGTCGGGCTCGGCCTCGAGGTTCTCCGCCGACTCGTCGACCTGATCCTCGTCGACCTCGGACGACGCCGGGGAGGTGGTCTTCTTGGCCGCCGTTTTCTTGGCGGCGGTCTTCTTCGCAGCCGTCTTCTTGGCCGCGGTCTTCTTGGCGGGGGTCTTCCTGGCCGCGGCCTTCTTCGCGGGCGCCTTCTTGGCGGGGGTCTTCTTGGCGGGGGCTGCGCCCGTGACCTCGGTGCCTGACGGATCGCCGCTCTCTGCGGGATCCGAACTGGTGGTCTTCGTGGCTGCCACAAACGCCCCTTCACAACCGGTTGCTAGATAGGAATCGGGGATCGGTGCCGCGTGCTCTGCAGACACTCGAGCCGTCCGCCTTGCGGTACCGGGCCCGTCCCCGGCCGGTACATGAGTCCGGCCTGCGCCATTGTAACGAGGAACCGGCGCGAGGGTCGCATCCGGCGGGGTTAACCGGGTCGGTCCTCGGTGACGGAGAGCGCCTCTCCGAGGTCGATGGCGCCGGAGTGCGCCGCGGCATAGAGGGCCGCACCGATGATCCCGGCGTCGTTGAGACGCACGGCCGCGCGAACGGGGGTGCGGTTCTCCAGGAGCGGGAACCACTCGTCGGCGGCCTCGCTGACCCCGCCCCCCAGCACGAACGCACGAGGCCACAGCAGGTCCTCGATCGCGCGAAGCACGTTGGACAGGTGCGGGGCCCATTCGGCGAAGGACATCTCCTCGCGCGCCCGGACGGCGCCCGACGCGAGGTGTTCGGCCTCATCGAAGCCCCGGCCGGCGATGTCCTCGATCATCAGATGGCCGAACTCGCTGTTGGGGATGAGCCGTCCGTTCATGAGCAGCGCGGAGCCGATCCCGGTCCCGATCGTGAGAAGGATCACGAGCCCGTCGACGCCCTCGCCCGCGCCGTAGTGCACCTCGGTCAGCCCGGCGGCATCGGCGTCGTTGAGCATCACGACCGTGCGCCCGGGTAGATGGCGGTCGAACAGGTCCACCACGTCGCAACCGATCCACGACTCGTCGATGTTGGGCGCGATCCGCGCGATCCCCTCGTGGATGACGGTCGGTACGGCCACCCCCACCGGCCCGTCCCAGTTGAACTCGTCGACCATCTCCCGGATCGTCGCGGCGATCGCGTCGGGGGTGGCGGGCTGCGGGGTCGGCCTGAGCAGACGGTCGCCGATCAGCTCGCCGTCGGCCAGGTTCACCCGCCCGACCTTGATGCCGGTGCCGCCCACGTCCACCCCCAGGCCGACGGGGGCGGTGTCGGAGGAGTCAGAGGTCGTGTCGGCCAAGGAGAGCTCCCGGGTACGGGCCGCGATACACGGCGGGGATGGATCCGGCCCCGCGGGACGGGGCACGATGGGCGGTGGTCGCCCGCCCGACAGGCTATCCGCGGCGCCGGTCAGAGCGGGCCGATTGGACGACGACAACGACGACGAGGATGAGGATCGCATGACTGGAGACACGGCATCGGCGAGGTCGGACGACAGCCGTCCCGGGGTCATCGACGAGTTGCGGGAGCTCGCCGACCGGCTGGCTACCTCCGGGGGCGAGGTGGCGCGGCGGATGCTCGCCGAATTCGAGGGACAGGGGCTGGGTGCGCGGTCCAAGAGCTCGGCGACGGACCCGGTCACGGTAATCGACACGTCGGTGGAGAGTCATCTACGCGGGGAGATCACCGCGTACCGGCCCGGCGACGCGGTGTTGGGTGAGGAGACCGGCGAGGCCCCCGGCTCCGGTGCGGCCAGCCGGGTGCGGTGGGTGGTCGACCCGGTGGACGGGACGGTGAACCTGCTCTACGGCATCCCGTTCACCGCGGTATCGGTCGCGGCTGAACTCGACGGTGTCGTCGTCGTCGGCGCCGTTCACAACATCGTCACCCGGGAGACCTGGACGGCCGCGCTCGACCGCGGGGCCACCCTACGGGCAGCAGACGGTCAGGTGACCACCCTCGGTGTATCCGGCTGCGACGACCTGTCCCTCGCCCTGGTCGGCACCGGGTTCTCCTACGACGCGACACTGCGGGCCGAGCAGGGCAGAGCGGTCGCGGCACTCCTTCCCGTGGTCCGCGACATCCGACGCTGCGGATCCGCGGCGCTCGACCTGTGCATGCTCGCCACCGGCCGTCTCGACGCCTACTACGAGCGCTGCCTCAAGCCCTGGGACTATGCGGCAGGGGGCCTCATCGCGGCGGAGTCGGGAGCGATCGTCTCGACCTCCAACGACGACGCCGTGCCCACCGTCGCCGCAGGCCCCGGCGTCTCGGAGGCGTTCCGGCAGGCGCTACGGGATTGCGGGGTCCTCTAGGGGCGTCGGGCCAGCCGGAGACCAACCGGCGGCTTCAGGCCCCGGAATTGTCAGCAGCTGACGGAACGGGCGGCCGCGAGCTCGGTGGAGATCGGCTGGCGCCCCACCTTCAGCTCGTCGAGCGCCCCCACCGAGGACACCGAATCGGACAGTCTCGAGAAGGTGGTGCCCAGCACGAGATCCACGGACGCGTCGTCCCGGCCGTCGGTGACCAGCTGCATGCACGGCGCCGTCAGGGAGAGCGAACGGGCATTGGCCTCGCCCGCCTCGCCGTAGCGGATCTGCCCGTGGCACTCGAGCGCCTGGCCGTAAATCGGGTCGTTGCCGGTCGCGTCGGTGCCCGTGGGTTGGAAACCGCTCTCCGCGAGCTGAGCGGCGACGGCGCCCGCCTGACCGCTCTGCCCGTTGGCGTTGAGCACCCGCACACGGGTGTCGTCCAGGAGCGCCGGCTCGACCTCGTCCAGAGCGTTGGCCGACTGCGACTCCAAGCCGGCCCCCTCCGCAGCCTCCGGGATCGGACAGGCGACGGCCTGGGTCGCGGCGTCATTTCCACGGAGCGCGAACGCCCACACGAGGCCTCCGAGGACCAGCACCGCGACCACGAACAGCACGTAGGGGGCCCGCAGGCGCGCCATCCCCCGAGCGGGGGACGGGCTCGGAGTGCTCTGTGTGCTCAGGTGGGCGACCATCGATGGCCTTCCTGCAGGTGGGCGGCGTGACGGCCCGGCAGGGCCCTTCGGCAACACTGTAAACGCCGACTCAGTCGCGCCGCCGCCGGGACACGGAAGGAACCCGTGGATGAAATTCCGTGGGGATTCCGTTAATATGCGTGCGCCGGTCGGACCACGACCGATGCGCGAACCCCTCGACTCGGACCCGCAGAAAAGAGACTCATGGCAACCGACTACGACGCACCCCGCCGGACAGAGGCGGACGAGCTCGCCGGCGATTCGCTGGAAGAGCTCAAGGCCCGACGCGCCGAGGGCGCCACGGGCGAGGTCGACGTGGACGAGACCGACACCGCCGAATCCTATGAACTGCCGGGCGCAGATCTCTCCGGTGAGGAACTGACGGTCCGTGTGGTGCCGGAGCAGGACAACGAGTTCACCTGCGGCGAGTGCTTCCTCGTGCATCACCGGAGCCGCTTCGCCGAGGAGCGCGACGGCCTGCAGATCTGCGTGGACTGCGCGGGCTGAGACCCCGCCGACCGGCCACCGGGTGATCCCGGCGGCCGGTCGGGCGATGCCCCCGCAGAGCACTGACGCCGGGCCCGACGGGCCCGGCATCAACGCATCAGGTGTGGTGTCAGCAGTAGTGGTTGTCCGGCAGCGCCGCGGCGAGTCCCTCCGGGTCCCGGGTGCTGATCAACCAGTACGGCGTGGGATCCAGCGGGTCGTCCAACACGACGATCACCATCGTGGGGATGTAGCCGCGATGAACCACGAAGGCCTCGGGATCCAGCTGCCGGCCCATGGCGGCCTGCTTGGCGGTGGCGGGAACCACGGCCGTGCGGGAGATGGCGTCGAAGGGGAGCCGGGCCCGGCCGGCGTAGAGGGTCCCGCCGCCCTGCCCGTCCGACTCGACCTCGATCTTCTCGCGGCTGACAGTGACGAAAAGCCAGGCCGTGAGCGCCGGGATGACCACGATCAGCAGCCACATCCACCACCGGGCCCCGAGCGCGGCCGCCAGGGCCGCCGCTGCAGCGGTGATCGCGACCAGGGCGATCCACCACCACACGGGCACCCGGAGAGACTCCGAGTGAACCGGACGAGGAGCACGGTCGCGGGGTGGGCGGAGATCTTCTTCGGTCACGTGAACCAGACTAGCTACTATCCGGAGCGACGCCGTAGGAGGGCACAGACACCATGAACCACGTCCATGACACGAACGGATCGGGTCAGGTGCTCCGTCTGCAGCGACTCGATGCCGGTCTTCCGCTGCCGGTACGGGCCCACCCGACCGATGCCGGAATCGATCTCCACGCCGCGCACGAGTGCGAGTTGGCACCCGGTCATCGATCCCTGGTCGGTACGGGCGTCGCGATCGCCCTGCCGGTGGGCTACGTGGGGCTCGTGCACCCCCGCTCGGGACTGGCCGCGCGCGCGGGGCTGTCCATCGTCAACGCCCCCGGCACCGTGGACGCCGGTTACCGGGGCGAGATCAAGGTGAACCTGATCAACCTGGATCCCGCCGAGACGGTGCACATCGTCCGCGGTGACCGGATCGCCCAGCTGATCATCCAGCAGGTCGAACTGTGGGATGTGGTGGAGGTCGAGACCCTCGAGGACTCCGAACGAGGCGCCGGTGGCCACGGATCCACGGGTGGGCACGCCCGCCTGACCTGACCGGGGAGGCGGCTGTTGGGTAGCGTCGACCGAGACGGTCCTGTCCGGGACCGGGGCGCACGGGGAGAGGATTTCCACCATGTTCGGACGTAAGAAGGCGGCGACCGGGTCCCGCGAGTCCGCCGCAGCGGACGCGGCCGCTGCCTCGACCCCGCCGGCCGAGGGGCCTCACGACCGTTCGGTCATCGGTGATGTCCGCGAGTACTACACCGACCTCGGTTACGGGCACATCGACCTCGGCTCGCTGGCGATCGGTGTCCCGCCGGGTCGTGACCTGAACGTCGCCCTGGACCCCAACGGGCAGCCCGAGTTCCACGTCGTCACCCAGGTGTCGCGGGTCATCCCGCGCGCGTTCGCCGCGCCCAAGTCGGCGGGACAGTGGCGGACTATGGTCTCCGACATGCGTGAGCAGCTCGAGCAGCAGGGAGCGGACGTATCAGTCGTGGACGGCCCGTGGGGTCGGGAACTGGTGGCAGAGCTTCCCGGCGCGGTGTTCCGCGCGATCGGAGTGGACGGGAACCGTTGGACGGCCGAGGTCCGGGTCATGGCCACTCCGGAGCTCGCGGAGCAGGCGGCTGACGAGGGCCGCGAGGTCCTCCGTCATCTGGTGATCAACCGAGGTGACGGCCCGATGCCCGTGAAGGAACAACTCGCGCTGACCATCCCCGAGGAGATCCAGTCGGCCCTGACCCAGGCGCGTTCACAGCTCGCCGCGCAACAGCAGGCCCAGGCGTTCCAGCAGCAGATGGCAGCCGGCGGCGCGGACCGGCAGGCGACGCAGGGCGACTCCGGACAGCAGGCACGAGCCGCCACAGCGCCGGCGCAGCAGCAGGCAGCTCCGAACCCGGCTACTCAGAACCAGTCTGCCCAGAACCAGGCTGCTCCGGCTCAGGATGCACCGTCCGGCCCGGCTCGGAACGAGGGGCGTCCGGCCGCGCCGCGGCGCGACGGTAGCGCGATGGACCGGCTCCGTGACGGCGACGATCTGTAACCCGCCCGGCTATGGCGAGTAGCTGATGTCCACGTTGGCGCGAGCGCTGCGAAAGATCTCCGCGCGCCTGACCGACCCGGTCGAGGTACTCGACGCGGCCGAACTGGCGGGTCGGGTCACAGGCTCCGGATCACTGTGTGTCGTGGACGCGTCCCGGGGCGACCGGGCGAGCCTGACCGGTCGCATTCGCACAGTCGTCTCCGGTGGGGGCGATCACCATCTCGGCGTCACCGCCGAGGTCTTCGACGGAACGGGCGCGATCGAGGTCTGCTGGCTGGGGCGACGGTCTATTCCCGGAATCGACACGGGCAGGTATATCCGTGTCACCGGTCGTGTCGGACAACGGCACGGCCGCAAGATCATGTTCAACCCGCGCTATGAACTGCTGGCAGGGCGGCCGGGCCACACCGTGGAGGAATCAGATGACCGAGCCTGAGCAGCGGGCAGGCCGGACCACCGGCCCCCGATCGGCGTTCGGCGACCCCGACGCGTCGCTGATCGACCAGATGGGCGGGATACGCGGATTGGTGTTCTCCTCGATCCCGATCCTCGCGTTCGTACCCATCAATGCGATCTGGGGACTGACCGCGGCGATCTGGGCCGCGTTGGGTGTGGCGGTCGCGATGCTCGGCTGGTCGCTGGTTCGGCGTGAGAACCCGCAGCCGGCGATCTCCGGGTTCATCGGCGTCGCCATCTGTGTCTTCATCGCGTGGCGGACCGGAAGCGCGAAAGGGTACTTCCTGTACGGGATCATCACCCAGGCCGTGTACGGCGGAGCGTTCGCGATCTCCGCGTTGATCCGGTGGCCCCTGGCCGGTGTGATCTGGGGCTTCCTGGACGGTAGGGGTATGGCCTGGCGTCGCAATCCCCAGGCCAGGCGCTGGTACGCGGTCGCGACCTGGGTCTGGGCGGCGCTTTTCGCGATCCGCGCCGTCCTCCAGTACGTGTTGTACCTCAACGACGAGGTCAACTGGCTGGGCGCGGCCCGCATCGGGATGGGATGGCCGCTGGCGTTGGTGGCCTTCGTGGTCACGGTGTGGGCCATACGCCGTGCGATGACGCATGAAGAACCCGTGGAGACGGATGACACCGTCGTGGAATCGCAGGAGGCGACGGGGCAAGGAATTGAAGCCCGTGGTGAGCCCGTCGCGAGCAAGGTGGACGACTCGCCTGAGAATGATACGACGGTGGGCGGGTAGGAGCGCTGACTGTTTCAGCGACGAGTGATACCGCAAAGCCCCGGCGGCCAGGATGGCCACCGGGGCTTCTGAGTCCCCTCGGAAGGGTGCTGGATATGGTCAGACGGCGCTGGCCGCGGTACGGGAGAAGTCGCTCGGTCCGGTGATGGCTCGGTAGGCGACCGTGGAGGCCAGTGCCGTGATCGGGATCGCGACGAAGAGGCCGACGAGCAGGGCGATGAACCCGACGATGATGATCAGGACGTTCAGGATCGCCAGCAGGAAGAGATTTCCGCCATCAGACTTGATGGCGTTGAAGCTCGACTTGATCGCATCGCCCGGGCCCATGTTGCGGTCGATCACGAAGTGGAACGTCCAGTACAGGAAGAACATGATCGCGATACCCGGGATGATGAGCAGGACCAGCCCGACCGTCGTGGCGATTCCAACGATGATGCCGGCGACGACGAACGACCCGAAGTTGGTGAGCTTGAAGAAGCTGCCGATGTCCGGCTTGTATCCGTCGACTTCGAGCAGGGAGCCCCGGATCGAGAAGGCCTGGATCAGGAACCCGACCACGATGGTCAGGATCGAGCCCATAAGGGAGACGCCCACCGATTCGGAATTCGAGAAGTAGCTGGTGATGGCGTTGGCGAGGAACGACACGAGGGTGATGAGCACCCACGGCAGCGGGTTGTTCTTGAACAGTTGCCAGGCAGCGCCGATAGCCTCGGTGGCGGACGGCCTGCCGATCGCTACACCGCCTCCGCCGGCTCCTGCGTGCGGGTAGGCGGCGCCGTAGCCGGGCGCTCCGTACTGCTGCCCGTAATCCTGCTGGCCATAACCCTGGCCGGGGTACGGCTCCTGCGGTGACTGACCGTAGCCCTGGTGACCGTAACCTTGCTGACCGTAGCCCTGGTCGGGGTAGGGATCCTGGCCCTGCTGGCCGTAGCCCTGCCCGTAGTTCGAGTCGCCCTGCTGCTCCCAGCCCTGCTGGCCCGACCCGGTGTTGTACGGGTCGTTGTGCGAACCGTCTCCGGTCGGGGAGCCTCCGCCTCCGGTGGTCATGTCGTCTCCATATCGTCAGAGTGGCCGCAGATACTTTCCACGACACCTCCTACGAACCTAGTGCCGGCGGGGGCTTCTGGGGAGGTCCAACCCGCCGTGGAGCGTGAGCCTGATCCCGGGAAATACGAGATAGCCCCACTGACCGATCGTCAGCGGGGCTATCTCGATCACCGTGGGGTGAGGTCAGATGTTGGCGTCGATCTCGACGGCCTGTGCGACACCGGCGACCGTGGCGGCGACCTTGACGGCCTCCCACGCCTGCTCCTTGGTGAGGCCCTCCTTGCGGATGACCGCGTCGTGAGCGGCGGTGCAGTTCTCGCAGCCGTTGATCGTGGACACGGCCATCGACCACAGCTCGAAGTCAGCCTTCTCGACACCCGGGTTGGCGATGATGTTCATTCGAAGGCCCATGCGGACCTGGGTATAGTCCTCGCCCAGGAACTCCTTGGCACGGTAGGACACATTGTTCATCGCCATGATCGAGGCGGCGCCGAGGGCGGCGTTGAACGCCTCGTCCGACAGGTGCCCGCGGGCCTCATCCGCGATCTCCGACAGCACGGTGGCCGAGCGGGTGGCCGCGGCGGTCGCGAGGAAGGTGCCCCACAGCTGCTGCTCGTTGAGCTCCGTGGAGCGAGCGAGCGAGCTGAGGTTCAGCTTGAGATCCTTCGCGAACTCGGGGAGTCCGGACTTCAGGTTCTCGATGCTCACTTGATGCCCTCCTGCAGCATCTCCATCTTGTCGATGTTCTTGGTGGGGTCGTTCTTCTGCCAGTTGCAGGCGCAGACCTCGGAGGACTGGAGGGCGTCCAGCACTCGCAGGACCTCGTCGACGTTGCGGCCCACGGCGTCGGGGGTGACCGAGACGAACTGGATGACGTTGTCCGGGTCGACGATGAAGGTGGCGCGATCGGCCACGCCGCCGGCGTTCTCGACGCCCAGGGCCCGGATCAGCTCATGCTTGATGTCCGACAGGAGCGGGAAGGGGACGCCCTTGAGCTCATCGTTGGTCGCGCGCCAGTTGAAGTGCGCGAACTCGTTGTCGATGGAGCCGCCGAGGACCTGCGTGTCGCGGTCCTGGAAGTCCTCGTCGAGCTTGCCGAACGCGGCGATCTCGGTGGGGCAGACGAAGGTGAAGTCCTTCGGGTAGAAGAAGATCACGCGCCACTTGCCGGCGTAGGACTGGTTCGAGATGGTCTCGAAGTAGTCCTCGGGCTGCTGCGCGTTGACCTCGCGGAGGTCGCCGCCCTTCAGAGCGGTCAGCTCGAAGTCGGGGAACTGGTCGCCGATGGTGAGAAGTGCCATGTGATCCTCCTGAGGATTGGGCCGTTGTGGGACGGACAACGCCCACTATGCACGAGCCCATTCAACAGGTGAAGCCTAATGAGACAGAGATCACTCATAGCTGCAGCCGAATAATCATCGACTTCGGGCTATCTATCGGCCTAGGCTGATCGGCATGGTTGATCAACGGTTCGTTCCGAGCGTGATGCAGCTCAGGGTGTTCCTCGCAGTCGCGGAGAGGCTCCACTTCCGGAGCGCCGCGGAGGAACTGGGCATGAGTCAACCTTCGTTGTCGCAGGCGCTCGCGACGTTGGAGGACGGGCTGGGCCTCCATCTCGTCGAGCGCAGTACGCGATCAGTGCTCGTCACGCCCGCGGGTCAGCAACTGCTGCCGTATGCGCGCGCCGCGGTGGCCGCGATGGACGCGGTCGCCGATGCCGCGGCAGGCAGCGGTGGACCGCTCGTGGGCCAGCTGCGAATCGGCGTGATCCCCACGGCCGCACCGTACCTCCTCCCCGGGCTGTTGCCCGCGCTCGCCGAGAGATTCCCGGGCCTCAGGCCGCGGGTCGTGGAGGACCAGACCGCCAGACTCGTCGACGCGCTGCGCAGCGGCGCCATCGATCTGGCGCTGATGGCGGTTCCGACGGATGCGGCAGGGGTGGTGGCCATCCCGCTGTACACCGAGCGGTTCGCCCTGCTCGTCCCGTCCGGACATGATCTGGACGGCGTTGACGGGATATCGCCGGAAGCTCTGGCCGACGAGCCGCTGTTGCTGCTGGACGAGGGACACTGCCTGCGGGAACAGACCGTCGAACTGTGTCGACGTGTCTCGGTTCCGGTCCTGGGCCGGGAAGAGTCTCGTGCGGCGTCGCTTGCCACGGCCGTCCAATGCGTCGCCGGAGGTCTCGGGGTGACGATCGTCCCCGAATCCGCGGTCGGGCCCGAGACGCGGGATCCCGGTATCGGGGTCGCGACGTTCGCCGATCCTTCGCCGGGGCGGACGATGGCGTTGTTCTTGCGGACCGCGGCCGCCGCGGACGACGCGTACAGGGAGTTCGGCCACGTCGTCACGGAGGTCGCCGCGGAGGTCTTCGGCGCACGGGCCGTATAACGTTCAGCCCGCGTCGTCCGGGGTGTCTGCCGGGCCGGTGAGGGCGGTGGACGACATCCGCTCGAGCCGGTCCGTCGCCCGCACGAAGCGTGCACGCAGGGCTCCTGTCCGGACGATCCACTCGCGTTGAAACGCGACGAACTCGGCTCGGCCTCGCGCGGTCTCCACCGGAATCGGCTCCAGCCCCCATGCCGACAGGTCGTAGGGAGACGACCTCATGTCGACCTCTCGTGCATCGAACGCTGCGTCGAGGGCGTCCAACAGGAGTTCGCCGGGTGCGCCGGCTTCCAGCAACGCCGTGTACGAGTAGATGTCCATCCCGGCGTGTAGGCACGCGGGTTGCTCGTTCGCGATCTGCCCGTCCCGGGAGAGGGGCGGCTCGTTGAGTGGGGCAGCGGCTTCGGTGAAGAACCTGTAGGCGTCGAAGTGGGTGCAGCGCAGGCGGGAGCCGCGCACGACGCCGTCGATCGCGTCGGGGGATATCCGCAGTGGCACCTGTCCGTGCCTCGCCCCGTCGGCCCCTGCACGGTAGAGCATCGCCCATTCGTGGAGGCCGAAGCAGCCGGTCGCCCCGGGTCGGGTGGCGGTTGCCTCGACCAGGCTCCGCGCGCGTCGAATCCGGTCCCCGCGTCGAGCCATCACCGAATCCGGATCGACGACCAATCCGCAACGTCCGTAGAGGGAGTCCCGACGATAGTGGCGCCATTCCGCTCTGTCATCGTGGTGCGCGTTCTCGAGGATCACGCCCGGCCCGGGATGCCATCGGCGGACGGTACCGACGCTGGTGCGGTAGTAGGTGAAGAGGAAGTCGACGACCGGGTGCTCCGCGCCGCGCCGTCGACGATCCAGGTGGTCGCCCGTCATCGCGTCGACGAGTTGGTGATGACGGCGCTCCCTGGCTCGCCAGAGTGGTTCCGGCAGCAGAACGGGGGAGCGGGTCGGCGCCCGCATCGGTTCCCGCGCCACCGTCACAACCGCTTTTTCCTCTTGGGACGGTGGACCCGCGAGCGGGCGGGACGCCGGGTGGCGGGCTTGGGCGCGGGTTCGCGCCGCCGGCGGGGGACCTCGATCTCAGGCCCGAACACTGCGTCGAGCCGGGCCTGCGCGCCGGTGGCGTCGGCATCGACCCGGTCGATGCTCATGCCGGCTTTCTTCGCCTGCTCGATCACCCGCGTGGCCTCTCCGGGCCGCACGACCGCGGCCACCGTGCCGGCCGCGTTGCCGCCGCGGCCGGTCCGACCGGATCGGTGCACGAGGTCCTGGATGGAATGGGGAGGCCCGACGTGGACGATCTGTCCGATGTCCTCGAGGTCCAGGCCCCGCCCGGCGAGGTCGGTGGTGACGAGCACCCTGACGGCGCCGCTGGCGAGTTCTCCGAATGCGGTCGCGCGGCGGTTCGGGGAGGCGGAACCCGACACGCCGGCCGCGGGGACACCGACGTCGGCGATCGACGCCCGGAGCGGTTCGACAGCGTCCCTTCGGGCGACGAAGAACAGCGCGCGCCTGCATCGTGCGGACAGCGAGGTCGCGCATCGCTCGGGATCGTCGGCAATGAGGATGATCAGGTGTCGCGGCTGGCTGCTGTCCGCGGGTACGGCGGCCGCCGGCGATGTGGCCGGTCCGTCGCCCCGGTGGCCCGGGACGGCGATCACGGTTGCCGACTCGGGCGCGCCGGGGTCGTCAGCGCCCGAGGTCTGGTCGCCACCGCCTTCGATGCGGTGGATCCGGAGGTCGGGGTGACGACGACGAGCCGCGGCTTCGACGTCGGCATCAGCTGTGGCGGTGGTCGCCATCAAGGTGGCACCGGCGCATCGGGCCAGCAGGGCGGCGGTCTGCTCCCCGAACGACGCATCCAGCAACTGGTCGACTTCGTCCAGGACCACGATCCGGATATCAGCGGGGTCGAGGGCCCCGCTGCGGATGAGGTCGACGAGGCGCCCCGGCGTGCCCACCGCGATGTCGACGGGAGCGATCAACGCGCGTTTGTCCTTGGCGAGGGGCTGTCCGCCCACGAAGCTGGCGGTCCGGAGCCCGGCTCCGGCACCGACCTCGGCCAGGACCTCATCGTTCTGCAGCGCCAGTTCCCGGGTCGGGGCGACCACGATCGCCCGCGGTCTACCCGGGACGCTGGGTGCGCCGGAGATCCGGTGGACGACGCCGATGGCGAAGACGAGCGTCTTGCCGGAACCGGTCGGTGCGACGGCGAGAAGATTCTCGCCGTTGACGGCGTCGCTCAACGCGGCTGCCTGGATCGCGCTCACCGGTCCCGAGACGATCCCCGAGACGGCATGGCGGATGGGGACCGCGACCCCGAGCTCGGTGAGCAGGCGGTCCAGGGCGGGGCGTGCGTCGCCGGTCAGGCCCGGACCTCCGAACGATCGCCGCTCCACTGGGTGTGGTAGCTGCCTTCACTGTCGGTGCGCAGGTAGGTATGGGCACCGAAGAAGTCGCGCTGGCCCTGGATGAGGGCGGCGGGAAGCCGCTCGGTGCGGAGACCGTCGTAGTAGGCCAGCGCCGCCGAGAATCCGGGCGCCGGGATCCCGGCGCCCACCGCCGTGGTCACCACACGACGCCAGCTGTCGACGCAGTCGGCGAGAGCCTCGGCGAAGTACGGAGCCGCGAGCAGGGTGGGCAGGTCCGGGGTCTGCGCGTAGGCCTCGCGGATCCGGTCGAGGAAGGTGGCTCGGATGATGCATCCACCGCGCCAGATGGTCGCCAGATCTCCTCGTGCCACATCCCACCCGTGCTCGGCGCTCGCGGCGGTGATCTGGTCGAAACCCTGCGCGTAAGCGATGATCTTCGACGCGTAGAGCGCCCGCCTGACGTCCTCCACAAAATCGGTACCGGGCTCCGACGGGGTGGACAGACTGCCTGAGGGGAGTCCCTGACCGGCATCACGCTGGGGGACCGAGCTCGAGAGCGCGCGTGCGAAGACGGCCTCGGCGATACCGGTGACCGGCACGCCGAGGTCGAGTGCCGACTTGACCGTCCAGCGACCGGTGCCCTTCTGACCAGCCCGATCCACGATCACATCGATCAGGGGACCGCCGGTCGCCGCGTCGACCTGGGCGAGCACCTCTGCGGTGATCTCGATGAGGTAGGAGTCGAGCTCGCCGGTGTTCCAATCCCGGAACACCTCGGCCATGGGGCCGGGCTCGATTCCCGCGACCCCGCGGAGCAGGTGGTAGGCCTCGCCGATCAGCTGCATGTCGGAGTACTCGATGCCGTTGTGGACCATCTTCACGAAGTGGCCCGAACCGTCCTCGCCGATGTGGGTGCAGCAGGGCGTGCCGTCGACCTTCGCGGAGATGGACTCGAGCATCGGCCCCACGACCTCATAGCTGGAGGCCGGGCCGCCGGGCATGATCGACGGTCCTTCGAGGGCGCCCTCCTCGCCGCCGGAGATGCCGGCGCCGATGAATCGGATGCCGCGCTCGGCCATGGCCTTCTCGCGGCGGATGGTGTCGGTGTACAGCGCGTTGCCGCCGTCGATGATGATGTCGCCCTCGTCGAAGGCGTCGGCGAGAGCGTCGATCACGGCGTCCGTGGGCGCGCCCGCCTGGACCATCACCAGGGCCCGACGCGGCGAGCTCAGTGCCGCGGCGAACTCGTCGATCGTCTCCGTGCGGATGAAGCTGCCCTCGGAGCCGTGCTCGTCGAGCAGGCGGTCGGTCTTGCCCGCCGACCGGTTGTGTACGGCGACCGTGTAACCCCGGCGGGCGAAGTTTCGGGCGATGTTGGAGCCCATCACGGCAAGTCCGGTGACCCCGATATCGGCGGTTCCGGTCGTGGCGGTCGCGGTCTGCGCGTCCTCGCGCTCAGTACTCATGGGATCAAGGGTAGTCGACGCCGTTCGACACGGCGGACCTGCGGTGATGGAGGATCCGGTGGGGACTCGCTGCTGAGAGGCTTCTATGAACTATCTGACAGATCACAGTTGCACTCAGTGCAGAGTTTGACGGAACCGGCCGAAAATCCTTGGAGTTGCGTGGCGATGTGTTGTAACACTTAGTACCGGGCCGGGTGACGGGCGCCACTGCGGGACGGGGGGATCGGACCGCGTGGTGTGCCATCCCGAGGGGTGCCGGCCACTGTCAAGTGGGGATATACACAGGGGGAAGACCAGATATGACCAGCTCCGTTCTGCCTGGGCAGATGGTTGGTATGAGCACGGTGTTCGAGGACACGACCGAGAAGCTCGGCACGTTTCGGGCCGGATACCCGAAGTTCTATTCGATGGCGGACCTCGGGACCCAGTCCCGTCGCCGCTGGGTCCCGCTCGAGGACGCCGTGAACGGCGGTCGGGTGGAACTGATGTTCCGCAACTACTTCGCGGATTCCGGCGATATGCGATTTTCCACCTATCTCGTGGCGGAGGCGTTCACCCATGGAGTTCTCGGCCGTGCGGTCGCGAGTTTCGTGACCATCGGACGGGTCTGGGACACCGGCGCCGAGAACATGGCTGTGCGGACGGACATCGAGGGGGGCCTCGACTGGGCGGGCGTTCGCGACACGACGCTGCGGGTCCTGCGGGACGACCCGTGCGCCGGCTCGCCCGGCACGGTCGTGCTGCCGTGCGAGCAGGCGCTCGCCCAGTGGCTGGCCTGCCGCGCGCGGGGCACGCTGTCGACCGTGTTCGCCGGGCTCGCCGAGGTGAGCAACTGTAGCCAGGAGACGCTGTGGTCGGTGGCCGGCGAGAGCGTTCTGGGTGCCGCGACGATCGTCCCGACTTTCGCGGGGACCAGCCCCGAGATCGGGTACCGACGCGGGCAGCTCGTGCTGCAGGCCTTGCACGACTCCGGTCTGGCGGTGCGAAAGCGGAGCCGCCTGCCCCGTACGCCGGGCGCCGGTCCGATCCCGGTCCGCGACCGCGGGTGGCGTTCGGTTCGCTGACATGCCCTGACGCGCCTCCCCATGTCGAGCGCGCGGGTAGCCTCTGGACGGTCGCCCGGGCACTCCGGGCCGGACGGTCGCCCGGAGTGCCCGGGCCGGGAGAAGAGGTCAGATGTCGGAGACGAACAGCGATGTGATCAGGCAGGTCCGCGAGCATGAGGATGTGGGCTTCGGCGGGGTGATCGGTCTGGAGTACCGCGACGTGAGCCCGGATCGAGTAGTCGTGACCGTTCCGGTCGGCCCGCACCTCCATCAGCCGCACGGGATCGTCCACGGCGGCGTGTACTGCGCGATCGCGGAGACGGTCGCGAGCGTGGCGGGCTCCGTGTGGCTGGGCGGCGAGGGCCGGGTCGTGGGCGTCAACAACTCCACCGATTTCCTGCGCGCGGTCACCGAGGGGACACTCACCGCGACCGGGACCCCGGTGCACCGCGGGCGATCTCAGCAGCTCTGGCGGGTTGAGATCGCTGACGATCAGGACCGGGTCGTCGCGGTCGGTCAGGTTCGTCTCGCCAATCTCCAGTAGCACCGGGAACGGATCGCACGATGCGAGAAACCCCCGGCGGGACACTCCCGCCGGGGGTTTCTCGTATCCACCCGCGGCCGGCTGTGGAGGTCCGGAGCGGGCGGGCGGACTCGTCGGCTAATGCACGGACTCGGCGTCCTGTCCCGCGCGGTCGGCATTGCTGTCGGTCGCCGCCGAGTCGCGCCGGGCCTGCTCCGCAGTGCGCAGCGCCGCGGCTTCGTCGGCGGCGACCCGCTCGATCGCCTGTCGCGCGTACACCCACTGCTTGGTCGAGGTCAGCTGGGAGCGATGGTCGCCGCCCATGTGCATTCCCCAGGAGAACATGGTGGTGATGCGGTTCTTGAAGCCGATCAGGTATGCCAGGTGGACGATCAGCCACATCACCCAGGCGATGAAGCCGGAGATCTCGATCTTTCCCATCTTCACCACGGCGCTGTACCGGGAGACAGTGGCCATGGAGCCCTTGTCGAAGTACTTGAACGGGGGCCGGTCGGCCGGCGTCTTGCCCTTCTCGACCTCGTTGATGATCTGCTTGGCGGCGTATTTTCCGCCCTGGATCGCGACCTGGGCGACGCCGGGCAGATTGTCCAGACTCATCATGTCGCCCACCACGAAGATCTCGGGGTGCCCGGGCAGCGAGAGGTCCTTACGGACGAGGACGCGGCCGGCCCGATCGATCTCGGCGTCCGTCTGGTCGGCGAGCATCCGACCGAGCGGGCTCGCCTTCACACCGGCGGACCAGATCTTGCAGGAGGCATCGATTCGCCGGACCGAGCCGTCGGGATCCTTCACTTCGATGCCGTTGTAGTCGACATCGGTGACCATCGCGTTGAGCTGGATCTCGACGCCCATCTTCTCCAGACGGGCACGGGCCGCATTGCCGAGATTGTTGCCGAAGGGAGGAAGCACGGCCGGCGCGGCGTCCAGCAGGATGACGCGGGCCGAGGCGGGATCGATACGCCGGAAACTGTCCTTGAGGGTGTGCTGGGCCAGCTCGGCCACCTGGCCGGCCATCTCGACGCCCGTGGGGCCGGCGCCGACGATGATGAAGGTCAGGAGCCGGCGGCGCTCGTCCTCGTCGTCGATGACCTCGGCCTGCTCGAAGCAGCCCAGGATGCGACTGCGCAGCTCGAGGGCGTCGTCGACCGTCTTCATGCCGGGCGCCCAGCGCTCGAAGTGGTCGTTACCGAAGTAGGATTGGTTGGCGCCGGCGGCCACGACCAGGCTGTCGTACTCCAGGTCGAAGGCGATGTGACCGGCGGTGGCGTGAACACGCTTGCCGGCGACATCGATCTTGTTCACATCGCCGAGGACCACGGTCGCGTTCTTCTGGTCGCGCAGGATCAATCGCGTCGGTGGGGCGATCTCACCGACGGACAGGATCCCGGTCGCCACCTGGTACAGCAGGGGCTGGAAGAGGTGGTGCCCGGTCTTGGCGATCAGCGTCACGTCGACGTCGGCCTTCTCCAACTGCTGCGCAGCGAACAGGCCTCCGAAGCCGGAGCCGATGATGACGACACGGTGCCGGCGGGGCACCGGCGTGGCTGCGGTGACCTGGTCGGATGCGGGCTCGGTCATGGTGGCTCCTGTGAGGCTCGGTGTAGGTCGGGGCGCAGTGGCCTCATCGCTGTTCAGGGCTCGCGGGAATCGCGCGGGCACGGGTTCCAAGGATAGTGGTCGCGCGCACAGCGCGCACGAGGAGGCGGGAGGATCACAGTCCGGCGCCCCCGACGCGCCTGCCCGCCCCCGTCGACCGGCGGCGGTACGGTCCAGGTTCAGGCGAGCCCCGTGAGGAGGGAACCGGTGGTCAGAGTCGAACCGCAGACCGTCGACCTGGAACGCTGGCCTGCCCTGGCCCCGCCCGCCGGTGTCGGGGGGAGTTCAGCCGGACTCGTCGCGCAGTCGTTGCGCCGCGCCGCACGTGATCTCGGTATACGCATCGACTACCCGGACTCGTCGGCCGCAGGTGACTACGACGCGGACGTGCGGGTGGTCTTGAGGGACCCAGACCACTTCTGGGCGCGACTGGCCGCCGCCGGAGTCGTGGGGCTCGGCGAGTCCTTCATGGCGGGTGAGTGGGCGACCGCGGAGCTCGGTGCGGCTATCGCCGCTCTCGCGCCGTGGATCGCCGACAATCCGGACTGCGCCGACCCGGGGGAGCGGGCGTTCGGTCGCGACGGGCGGGGCCACTCCGGAGCCGGGGGGCGCCGCGATCGGGCGCAGCAGGTACCGCTGGAGGACTCGGTCCCGGGTGCGCTCACGTCGCTGTACACCGATGAGACCATGTCGACCTCCGGCGCGGTCTTCGCCTCAGGCGCTCGGACACGAACCCGTCTCGATGACGGGTCAGACGTCGTCCACCTCGAGGCGCCGGCCTCCCCGCCGCGACGCAATGACCTCGGCGACGCCCAGCGACGATCCGCGGACATGCTCCTGACCCTCGCGGGGGTGGGTGAGGGGGCCCGGGTGCTCATCGCGACACCCGGCTGGGGTGAATTGCCGATGCGTGCGGCTGAGCGAGGTGCGCACGTGCGGACCATGACGGGGTCCACGGAGAGACTCGCTGCGCTGGGTTCGCGGTTCGCGGCCGCGGGCCTGGAGGACAGTGTCTCCCTCTTCCTGGGGGAGCCGTCGGAGGCCGGAGGTGCCCTCGACGCGGTGGTGGCGACCGACCCCGGGGTCGAATCCGGATTGGCCGGCATCGGCGGGGTCGTCGGTGTGGCGGAGCGCCTTCTGGAACCGGGCGGCCGGATGGCGTTCCAGGCGTTGGTGTGCCCGGGACGGCCTGAACGTGCCCACGTGGAACTCGCGGCGTGGGGATCGAAGTACGTGGCCGAAGCGGGTCCGGCGCCGTCGTGGTCGGACCTCGTCGAGATGATCGCGCGTTCGTCCCGACTGCGGTTGCGCGGACGGATCGAGATGACCGCGCATCACGCGGAAACGGTCCGTCTCTGGTCGGAGTCGTTCGCGCTCAGAGGAAGAGATGCCGCGGCGCTCGGCTTCGACGCGGTCTATCGTCGGATGTGGGCGTTCCACCTGGCCGCGATGGAGGCGGGGATGCGCCACGGCTGGGTGGAGTCCGTCCAGGTGTTGGCGGACGTCCCCGACACCGCCGTCTAGCTCATGAGGCAGCCGGGGCAATAGGCTCTGCCCATGAGCAATATTCTCACCCCGGTCGCGATCTGGTTAGGGCGGCAGGACGCGACCCGAGAGAACTCCTCTCTCGTGGTGACGGTCGACACCTGGATGTCCCGCGTCTCCGGGGGGCGCCTGCCCCTCCTGCGGGTCGCCGGGCTCCCCACTCTCACTCTCCACGTGCCGGGCCGCAGGAGTGGCGCGATCCGAAGCACACCGCTTCTGTGCGCCTCGTGGAACAACGGGTTGATCATCATCGGCTCCAACTGGGGTGGAGAGAAGACGCCGGCATGGGTCTACAACCTCCGCGCGGCGGCCGACGGACTCGTCGAGATGAGCGTCTACGGGGCCCGGCTTCCCGTGGACGTCTGCGAACTCTCGGACGCTGATCGGGACTCGGCGTGGGCCGCGGCGGTCCGGGTGTGGCCGAACTACGAGCACTACGCCGCGCGCACGACCCGACTACTGCCGATCTTCCACCTCACGCCGCGTTTGTGAGTTGAGCCGGGCTGCCTGGAGCCGGACCCGCCGACCGCGGTCAGCAGGGCCGGCTCCAGGGGGGCGGGGGGCTCAGCGTCGCCGGGCGACCATGTTCATCGCGGTCGCGGTGAGGATCGGCTCCGCGTTCTGGTTGATGAGCGTGACGTCCGTGGTGAGGATCCCGCGGTCCGGCTTGGTCCGAGACGGACGCACTCCCGTGGTCTCGCAGATCAGGGTGAGCCGGTCGCCCGGGCGCAGGGGCCGGACCCATCGGAGCTCGTCGACGCCGGGTGAGGCCAGGCTGGCCACGCTGGTGAGGTAGTTGTCCGCGAACAGCCGCATCATCAGCGCGGCGGTCTGCCACCCGCTGGCGATGAGCCCGCCGAACGGGCCGCCCGCCGCGGCCTCCGGGTCGGTGTGGATGCTCTGGGGGTCGTACCTGTGCGCGAACGCGACGATCTCGTCGGCGTCCACCGATTCCTCGCCGAAGCGGTAGCGGCCCCCCTCGGCGTAGTCCTCGAGGTACCTGTCGTCGATCGGTGCGGTGAACTCGTCGAAGGTCTCGTCGTTCATGTCTTCTCCTCGCGTAGCGCGTGTAGGGTTTGAGTTAACCACGATTCACCGACTGGAGGGCGGGGATGGCCTACTTCGAACGACTCAGTGCGGCCCGGTTCCGCCCCACCGAGCACGTCAGCGGCGCGTGGGACGAGTCGACCCAGCACATCGGCCCCGCCCTGGGGCTGCTCGCCCACGCGGTCGAGTCGGACCTCGCCGCCCGTCGCGACGATCCCATGGTCATCTCCCGTCTGTCCTACGAACTCCTGGGGGTCGTCCCCATGGACGCGGTCGACGTGGCGGTCGAGGTGATCCGGCCGGGACGGACAATCGAACTGGTCGAGGTCACCTACTCCCAACGTGGTCGTACCGGCATCCGGATGCGGGCGTGGCTGCAGCAGTCCCGCGATACCGCCGGTATCGCCGGGGACGGCTTCGACCCCATTCCGCCCCCGGATCAGATGGAGCCCTGGGATCCCACCACGGTCTGGCGGGGCGGCTACCTCGCCTCAGCTCAGGTTCGTCGCATCTCTGACGGCCCGGGGCGGTCGCGCTACTGGGTGCGCACCGACGTGCCGCTGCTGGCGGGCGAGGAGGTCAGCACGACCGCGCGGATGGCCGCCCTGTTCGACATCGCGAACGGCATGGCGATCCGCGCGGACCCGACCGCTGTGCACTACCCGAACATCGACCTGTCAGCGCATCTGGTCCGCCCGCCGCAGGGGGAGTGGCTGGGCTACGACACCCGGGTCACCTTCGGTCCCGGCGGCCTGGGGCTGACCGCGAGCGTGATTCACGACGAGTTCGGCCCGCTCGGCACCATCGCGCAGTCACTCACCGTTCGGCCGTGATCGGCCGTCTCCTCTACAGCTGACGTAGATAACAGCGCATCCCGGAACCCGAGTCCGGGTCGACGTCGGAGAACCCGTGTCGGGCGTAGAACCTGCGAGCGTCGATGTCGTCGGAGTCGACGTTGATGTGCAGCTCCTCGCCTCCCCGGACCCGGACCTCGGCGAGGGCCCGGTCGAGTATCGCGCTCCCGACGCCGGCCGAGCGGTGTGCCGGACGGATGTAGAGGTCCTCGAGTTGGGCCAACGGTCCGTCCCAGTAGGGCGTGGGCCTGAAGGTGAGGAGTGCGAAGCCGATGTCCTCGGGGTCGCCTGCGCAGCCGTCGCCGTGCGCGGACGTCGTGGAGGAACGACCGGCGACGACGACGAGGACGTCCTTCCGCCGCAGCAGGGCATCGAATCGACGCTCCCCCTCCGCCGGGGTCGGGGAGGGGCAGTCGAACTCCGTGTTGAACTCGTGGAGCAGCAGCGCGACCCCGGCGGCGTCTACCGGGGATGCGATCCTGATCTCGGCCGTTGTGGCCTCGCCCCCGGCAGGCCTGGTGACGCCGCAGACCGGCGATCTCTCGAGGAGACGCTTGAGACGGCCGAGATCCGCGGCCACCATCGCGCAGTCGCGTTCGAAATCCTCGTCGTCGTCGCCCTCGAGTTGTCGGATCGAGAACACGACCTCGGCACCGGCCGGGTGGGGGAGGACCCGCATCGGGTTGTGGACGCGCGTCCCGTCGGGCAGCGTCACCTCATGGTCGAGGACACCCAGCGGGTTGCGATCGACGAAACGCACGCGGACGCGTCCCATCGGGGACTCGACCACGAACTCGTCGTCGTGGATCATCGCCTCGCCGGTCGCCAGGCCCGCAGCCCATTCCGGTAGGCGGGTCGGGTCGCCGGCGAGGTCATAGACCTCATCGACGGGGCGATGGACGACGACACTGACGTGGCGGCTCCGCATGGTCTGCAGATCCTACGGTCACAACGCGCGTGGGCGCACCGTTGGACGATGCCGCGGACTCACGCCGACACGGCCACGGCCGCACCCAGGAGGGCCGTCGCGCACACGACGGCGGTGGCCAGCGCCCGGGTCGCCGCACCGGGAAGTCGTGATCGGCCGGCCATGACCACGCCCACCGCCAACGCGACGCGCGGCGGCGAGACGATGATGGCGTACGACCCCGCGACGTTCTGACCCGCGAGGGCGGTGAGGGGATCTGCTCCCAGGCTCGCGGCCGCGCCGGTCGTGGCGGCGGAGAACATCGCGGCCGCGCCGGTGTTGGAGCCGGTGAGGTACCCGCCGAGAGCGCCGATCGCCGGGATCAGGGCCACGAAGACATCGCCCGCGCCGGTCGCCAGGGACGCGAGGTGGCCGGCCATCCCGGTCGCGGCCATCACCACGCCGATCAGCATGAACACCACCGCGTTGCCGGCGACGGTCGCCCACGTCCGCAGCGCCTCGCGGACCAACGGGACGACGGCGGGTCGAGGAACACCCGACGTGCTGATCGCGATCAGCGCCGCGATGTTGATCCACACCGCGGGGCCGGCGAGCCACTCGAGCGCCGGCGGGGAGCCGGCCAACCCGATCGCCGCGCTCGTGCCGAGGATGCCGGTGAGCAGGATGAGATAGGGGACCACGGCCCGCACGAGGGCACGATCGACCGCCGGGAGCGCGCCGTGGCGGACCCGCGAGATGCCGAGAAGGAGCACGGTGACCGCAAGAGAGGCGATGATCCCTGCGGGCGGAGCCCCGACGAACAGATTGGCACCGACCAGCGCGATCCACTGGGTGAGGATGACCGCCGCGGCCAGACCAACCAGCCACACGGTGGGGCGGCGGCCGAGCACCACGAGGACGCCGATCATGCTCACGACGAGCACCGGCAGGGTCAGCAGTGCTGACCGGTAGCCCAGCTCCACGAAGCCCTGCCCACCGAGTTCGGCGGCCACCAGGGTGCCCGGGGCCAGTGAGCCCCACGGGACGAGGACCAGTCCGAGCAGGCCGGTGACGACCGCCTTGACCGGCCCGAGCCCCATACGGACGAGCAGCGGTGCGGTGATCACCACGCCCAGTCCGAAGCCGGTGACGGACTCCATGAACGGTGTCAGTCCGAAGACCAGCAGAAGGATCGTCACGATCCGGTCGGGCCCGGGCTCGACCCTTTCCAGCCATCCGGCGATGCGTTCCTGCGCTCCGGCCCGCGACATGACCACGGAGAGCATGACGCCGCCGAGCAGAATGAGGGCGACCTCCAGGACGGTCGGTCCCATCTGGCCGAAGGATATGGAGATCTGGTCGGCGGTCGGGCGGAACACCGCGACGGCGGCGAGGACCGTGCCGCCGAGTCCGGCCGCCCCGGCGACGAGGGACGGCACCCGGAGGGCCAACAGCGCCAGCACCAGGGCGATGGGGGCGAGTGCGGCCGCGGAATCGAAGTGCTGACTCACCGCGGCCACCCGGGTCGGTGGGCGGCCCCGGCGTCCGAGGGCGGCGGGAACGTGCGGCCAGTCGGGCCGACGATCGGCCCGACCGACCTGTCAGTGCCGGTCAGCGGTTGACGAGCTTGAAGAAGGTGCTGCCCTCGCCGTCGGACTTGTGGTCCTGGTAGAGCAGCGCGAGATTCTGGGACTCGAACTTGTCGACCCAGGCGGGAATCTCGTCGTGGTCCGTCGTGGTGGTCGATTCTGACGTCATGCCTGGATACTCCTTCGGGTCGAGACCTACCGTAGTCCGTTGGTCAGGGTGTGGGCATGCCGCCGTTGACGTGCAACGTCTCGCCGATCACGTAGCTCGACTCCGATGAGGTGAAAAAGACATACGCCGGTGCGAGCTCGGTCGGCTGGCCCGCACGGCCCATGGGGGAGACCTGGTCGAACTTCGGAAGATCCTCCTTCTCCTGTCCGTCCGACACCTGTAGTGGGGTCCAGATGGGGCCGGGCGCGACCGCGTTGACCCGGATGCCCTTGGTCGCGAGCTGCTGGGCCAGCCCCTTGGTGAAGTTGTTGATGGCCGCCTTGGCGGACGCGTAGTCCAGCAGGTTGGGTGCCGGCTGATAGGCCTCGATCGAGGTCGTGTTGATGATCGTGGAACCGGGTGTCAGGTGCGCGAGCGCCGCCTTGGTGATCCGGAACATCGCCAGGATGTTGACCGCGTACGTATCGGTCAGTTGCTCGTCGGGCAACTCCTCGAGGCTTGGCGCGACGACCTGTTTGCCGGCGTTGTTGACGAGGATGTCCAGACCGCCGAGAGCGTCGACGGCGTCGCTGACGACCGAGGCGCACAGCGCCTTGTCGGTCAGGTCGCCCGGCAGGAGCACGGCCGTGCGGCCCTCTCGTTCGATGATCTCGCGGATCCTGTCCGCGTCGGCGTGTTCGTCGGGGAGGTAGTTGAGTGCCACGTCCGCGCCCTCCCGCGCGAAGGCGATGGCGACTGCCGCTCCGATACCCGAGTCCCCGCCGGTGATGAGCGCTTTACGTCCGTTAAGTCTTCCGGTTCCGCGGTAGGAGGACTCGCCGTGATCGGCCTTCGGCTCCAGTTCGGCGTCCAGTCCGGGCTCCGGCTGGTGCTGGATGGGCGGTTCCACCGTCGAATAGCGCGTGACGGGGTTCTGAAACGTCAGTTGATCACTGTCGGCTGCGGTGTTCGGTCGCGTCATCGCTGCTCCTCTCGGTGCTTCTACACAGCCGACCCTACGGTGGTTCGATCCCCTTGCAACTGGTCGAGCACTACACTGAACGGGCGCCCGGGGGTCACATTGGACGGATCGCGAGATCCCGGTGGTCGTGCACCGGGCCGTGTGACTGCCGAAGAACGCAGGGGAGAGGGGGAGGCTATGACACTCATCCGCAGGGAACACCGCGGCGACGCCGTTGCCATCAGGGATGTCACCGCGGCGGCGTTTCGCGCTGCCGAACACAGCGCGCCGCCGGTCGAGCCGGGCGGGCCACCTGGGGAGGTGAACCTCATCGACCGACTTCGTGAGGACGAGGGCTGGATCCCGGAACTGTCACTGGTGGCGGAGACGGCGGGGCGCGTCGTGGGCCATGTGGTCGGATCGAGGGCGTTCGTCGGTGGCGTGCCCGCGATCGGTCTGGGGCCGCTGAGTGTCGAGCCGGAACTGCAACGGTCCGGAATCGGTGCTGCGCTCATGCACGCGGTCCTGGGCGCGGCGGACGCGCTCGGCGAGCCGCTGGTCGGGTTGCTCGGCGATCCGGCCTACTACGGGCGTTTCGGCTTCGCGCCGGCCGTCGCCTTCGGCGTCGAGTCGCCGGACCCGGCTTGGGGCGACTATTTCCAGGTTCGCGCCCTCACCACCTACCGCGGCCACTCCGGGCTGTTCCGCTACGCGGCGCCGTTCGACGTGGTCTGAATGAGTCGCGGCCCTGGTGACGCCGGGTGGTGCGGTGCCATACTGGCGCCATGCCACTTCACGGGGAGTACGAGCCGAGTCCGAGCACGTGGGCCGCTGATCAGGCCGAACTGATCGAGTCGTCCGGCGGCACCGAGGGCACCAGCCTCCAGGGGCGGCCCGTTGTTCTTCTGACCACCAAGGGGGCCAAGAGCGGCAAACTGCGAAAGAGCCCGCTGATGCGAGTCGAGCACGACGGCGAGTACGCGATCGTCGCGTCCATGGGTGGGGCGCCCAAGCACCCGGTCTGGTACTTCAACGTCAAGGCAGAGCCACACGTCGAGCTCCAGGACGGCCCCGTGAGGCAGGACATGCGTGCCCGCGAGGTGACAGGGGAGGAGAAGGCCGGCTGGTGGAAGCGGGCGGTGGAGGCGTTTCCCGACTATGCGGTCTACCAGGCCAAGACCGATCGTGAGATCCCGGTGTTCGTGCTCTCGCCGATGTGACACTCTGTCGTACCCCGGTAGTTGAGATGCGGTGACGAAATGGAGCTACAACGCCGAGGTGGACCGTCCGGGTACACCACGATGTAATCG
This sequence comes from Dietzia aurantiaca, assembly GCF_021033825.1. Taxonomy (GTDB): domain Bacteria; phylum Actinomycetota; class Actinomycetes; order Mycobacteriales; family Mycobacteriaceae; genus Dietzia; species Dietzia aurantiaca. Next base: position 376,650 of record NZ_JAIFXZ010000002.1, on the reverse strand, counting down.
CCCTGGGACCGGTGCGGGTGAGCTGTCAGCGCACCCTCCGCATCCCCGAGTCGGGCCTGCACAGTCTCCCACCGGGCCTCGGGCCGTTCCCGCTGCGCCGAGTGGCGGACTACCCTGGGACCGCACCCGCAGAATGACTCGCTCGAGGCCGTGATGTTGCCCCTCTACCAGCGAGAGGCACTGTGGATCTCGCTGCACAGTGACGAGCCCGCGGCTCGCGCACCAGGATCCGGGCAGGTGGGAACCGGAGCGGTGTGTGCGATCAGCGGGGAAGCCTGGGACGACGCGCTTTCCCAGAGCCCCCGGAATTACGCTGTCTTGCCCGGTGAACCCTGGCTCGACGGCATCAACTCCGCTGACGGGCACATCCGGCAATGCGTCGCCGTCCCACTCGGTCGCGGAGCAACCGTCTAAGCTCAGGTCTCGGGCTCAGAGAAATACGGAGTGGTGCAGCTCCGGGCCGTGGGTCTGACCTCCGCCGCTCTGAAGTCGTGGACAGAGAGCCAGGACGGCGCAGGAGATCTCTGGACCCGGACACCGTTATCCACCTCAAGGACGCCGGTGGCGACCTCGTCGAGGACGGGGAGTGGTGACGCGGCGTATCGGTGCGTGTAGCCGCGATTGTATCTATTGCTCCCAGTTGGGACAGAAGGCCGAGTGCGAGGGCGCGATAAGGCCCGGACTGATATCACGGTGGGGTGAAGTTCAACCTCGCCGTCAACCTCGTCTTGGCCACCTGGAGCCTTGTGTACGTGGGCCGGTTGGTGACGACCGCACCGAATGACTGGGCTTCGGCATCGTTGTACCTGTGTCTGGCGCTCGCTGTGCTCGGCGCTATCTGGCGGGGGACCAAGTTCCGTCAGGAGCCGGCGGTCTTTGCTGCTGTGACTTACCTGCTGTTCGGGGCGATTGCCGTGGTCGCGGAAGCGATTGCCGGTGACCCCACTCGAGCGGTGATCGGAGCGATGCTGTCGCCGCTTGTTGCGGTCTTCGCAGTAGTGGAGCCGCAGTTCCGGCGGTGGATCAACCGCATTGCGCGGTACCCGGGGGGCCCCGCTCGACCATGAACTCGGCGCCCTAGCCGAGCGAGCCTGAACGCGCGGCGTCCATAGCGAACGTGTCAGATCTCGGTGGGCTGGTCGACCAGGCGCGGTTTGAGCCGTGCGGGTGAAGGATCGGCGCCGCGCCGAACCTCGGCACCGAGCTCGTCGGCGTAGGAGATGAGTCCTGTCGTATCGATTCCGTGAGGTGCGGGGCCATTACCGTGGCCGATACGCTCGGCCGCACGTTCGAGTAGCGTCAACGCGCCTTTGGTGTTGCCGCGCTGGATGTGGGTGATGCCGACGGCCAGTTGGGCCAGACCCTGCCAGAGCATGCGTTCGTCGTCGGGGCAGCTTTTCCAGGCGCCTTCGAGTACTTCGTGCGCGTTGAAGGCGAGGCCCCGGTTCAACAGGTCCTGCGCCCACACCAACGATTCGGCGGGCGTTAGATCAAGATCTTCGGGAATGCGCTCGACCCCGACGCTTCCTGGCGGCAGGGGGCGACCGAGCTCGTCGCGGGGACGTGAGTTACGCGCGCGACCGTCGGCGTCACGATCGCGTTCGGTGCCGTCAGAGGTGCGCATGACCTCATCGTCCCACCTGATGCAGCGGCTCGGTAGATGCCCGGAGGGGCGCGCTGGGTGTACTTTACATAATGTAGATTATCGGCACTTGGGGTACGTCAGACCTGGAGCGATGCGGGTTGCGTTCCCGCGCTTCGAATGGCCCGGCTCACCGCGTCCAGGGCCATCAGTCGGACCGTGTCGACATCTGCCGGTACCTCGCCAGTTGCCGCAGCGATGAATGCGTCACCGTCGTACCGCGTGTGCGGCGGCGTGAGCGCGCGTGACAGTCCGTCGTGCGCGCCCTGTGCCATGACGTAGCACGCCGTCTTGTCGAGCCGGGCGTTCGTCACCACCGCGCCGATGGTCGTGTGGGTTCGCTCGCTGCCGAAGTTGAATGGTGGCGCCAGGTCGGCTACGGCCGACAGGTCGACCTCGGCGTCACCTCCGTGGTCGATGTCCCCGAACGCGTTGACCGCGCACCATGCGCCCACCACGACCTCTCCGAGAGTGGTCTCCGCATACCGGAGCCCGCCCGGGCGGGCCGCGTCGCGGCCACGCCACCAGGACGTCAACGCGCCGCTACCTGCGCCGATCTGGCCGACTTCGAACTCCGGACCCGAAGCCGCCTGGGCGGCCGTGAACGCGTTGTCTGCGCTCGGCCGCACGGAGGCATCTCCGATTCCGAGGTCGAACAACGCCAGTGTCGGAACGATGGGCACGCGACCGCCGGGTGTCGGCACACCGCGGCCGGCGGCCTCGAGAAATCGCATCACCCCGTCGGCTGCGGCCAGTCCGAATGCCGAGCCGCCCGTGAGTACGACGGCGTCGGTTGAGTTCACGGCCTTGTCCGGAGCCAGCGCGTCGAGGTCCCGGGTGGCCGGCGCGCCGCCTCGGACCTCGCGGGACGCGACTGTCCCTTCGGGAAGGATCAGAACGGTGCACCCGGTTCGGGCGGCGTGTTCCGACCAATGTCCGACCGAGACGCCTCGCAGTCCGGTGCTCTGAAGTATGGCGCTGTCGGGGTGGCTCACGGCGCTACGGTATCCGGCTGTCGGGTTCGGTGGTGGCGAATTGCCCACGGTTCCCCGGGTTGTAACGTCTGGTCCCTTGGCCGTCCTAGAAACGTCACTGTGACGGTTTGGCGGGCTGGCGGAGGATGGTGCGAAGGCGATCCGGTGGTGTCTTCCGCGGGTCGGACAGATAGATCTCGTGATGACGTCCGGCGGCGACCATGCCGTGTCCCGGCAGGACCTCATCGTGTATCCGCGCGATGGTCGGGCCCTCGGCGTCGTAGGGGCCCACATGGAGCGTCTGGACCGCTGGCCCCTCAACGAGGGTCGCGTACCGTACGAGATCCTTGACACCCGGGATCTTCTTCGTACCCACCGTGTCCAACGCAGACGCTGCCACATCCGGGGTGATCCACTCGGGCTGCCAGATCATCATGGTCCAGTGCCATGCGCCTTTGTCCCGTGCGGTGAACACACTGAGATCGTCCGCGTACCAGAGGCCCTCGAGTGGTCCTACGGTGTGCACTCGTCCTAACCGGGACCGTGCTGCCGCCCGGATCGCATAGGCCGTTGTATACAAGGCCTCGACGGCACGGCGATAGTCGTCTGCGAGGTTCGGATCGCCGTGGCCGTCCGCCATGAGGAAACTCATCTCGGGTACGTCCACCACATCGAACCTGCCCGCTCGTCCGCTGTACAGGTCCCGACGGTTCTTCTTGACGTCGTAGTTCGCGGTGAGCCGACTCGCGGCCCCGGGGTCACCTGACATACACCGACCCTAGCGCTACCTCCGTATCACGAGCGTTGGCCAATCGCTGAGATCGCGAAGCAGTTGCCGGTCGTGAGTGGCTACGGCGACGGCACACGACGCAGTCCTCAGGGCGGCCGTGAGGGCGTCGACCAGGGAGAATGACAGATGATTGGTCGGCTCGTCGAGTATCAGCAGATCTGGTTTCTCCGCGAGGCACAGTGCCAGGTGGAGCCGCCGCTGTTGTCCCTGCGACATGCGCGACACGGGGGTCCCCACCGTGTCGGAGCCGAGTAGTCCGGTGGTCACCAGGCCGGGCGCGGACGTCGCTCCGAGCCGGTCCACGTGGTCGCGATAGATCTCCACCCCGGTCCGGTGCGGATCCCACCCCGGCACCTCCTGGCTGAGGAGCGACACCCGGGCGTCCGGGCGTCGATCCACTCGGCCTGAGTCGGGTTCGATCTCTCCGGTCAGCAGATCCAGCAGGGTGGATTTCCCCACGCCGTTCGGGCCGGTCAGCAGTATTCGGTCGCCGGTATCGATCGACAGGGACACCGCGGCGGTGAGTCGGCCGGTGACCCGCGGCTCGACGCAGGTGAGCACGGCACGTCCGGCGGGCACCGACCATTCCGGCCACAGGAACCGCGCGGGCGGCGGTGGCACGGTCACCCGGTGGCGATCCAGTGCCTCACGTCGCCGGTTGAACGCCTGCACGGCACCGGCGGCCCGTGTCGCCCTCTCGTGCCGACCGTGCCCCTTGGCGGGACGCCACGAATCGTGGAGTCTCCCACGCGCGTCTTCTGCCGCACGACTGAGTCGGTCGTGCTCGTCCACCTGTGCCGCGTGAGTCTGTTCCCATCGCACTCTCTCTCGGCGTCGGCCTTCGATCCAGCCCTCATAACCGCCCCCGTAGAGTCGCGGTACGCCATCCTGGCTCGGGTCCAGGTCCAGAAAGTGGGTCGCGACGTCGCGCAACAGGGCCCTGTCGTGGCTGGCCAGGCCAAGCGCGCCGGGGTGTTCCCGCAGTCGTTCCATCAGGAACGCCAGCCCGGACGCGTCGAGGTGGTTGGTGGGCTCGTCCAGCAGGAGTATGTCGTGTCGGGCGCCGAGGACGCATGCCAGTCGCACCCGGTACCGCTGCCCCACCGACAGCGATGACAGCGGCCGTGTCCGATCCGTGCAGGCGGACAGTCCCTCCAGTGCCACGTCCACGCGGCGGTCGGCGTCCCATGCGTCCAGCAGTATGGCGCGGTCCAGCGCGGATGCGTACGCGTCGTCGGCGCCGGGCCGTCCTTCGACCATCGCGGTGGTGGCACTGTCCAACGCCTGGAGAGCGTTGATGCTGTCGGCGATCTCCAGGTCCACGGCATCTCCGACGGTGCGGCCCTCGGAGATGTCGAGATGCTGTTCCACGGTGCCGACGCTCCCGCGGCGTGTGATGGTGCCGGCATCGGGGCACCGGGCTCCCGCCAGAACCTCGAGCAGGGTGGTCTTGCCCCGCCCGTTCTCCCCCACCACCGCCAGTGCGGTGCCGGCGGACAGGGTCACATCGACCCCGGTGAGGACGGGCCGGCCCCCCAGGGCCACTGAGGCGCCGGTCAGACGGAGGTGGGCGCGGGTGCCCGCGGGAAGATGATTGTTCGGTGTGTCAGGCATGGAGCTCTCTGCAGAGTTCGTCGCGGAGCCGGACAGCACGAATGCGCCGCCCGGCCGGTGGGCCGTCGACGGCGTGCAGAGATCAGAGGTGAAGTGTGGACCCTGCCGCCGTCAGCGGCGGGACCAGGGCTTCAGGGAGTACGCACCGGGATACATGTCGGACACCGTACATCAGTCGGCGCGCCCGTGTCGACGGAGCTCATCAACCCGCGCCTGTAGTTCATCGATATCACGCTGGTACAGGCCGGTGAGTCTGTCGATGTACTCGCGATCCCACCGTGGCGTGATGTGCTTGCTGCAATTGGCGTCCGAGGCAACGAGTTCCACGATGATCGCCCGCTCCACGTGGCCGGTGTAGGTCTTCTCCCCCATCGTGCGCAGTCGCTCGATCAGCGCGGGATCCTGCTCCGGCTCAACGATCCGTGCGTGCCCGAACACCTTGAGCCGGCTGCGCGTGGGGTAGTCGATGAAGAACAGGCACACCCGCCCGTCGGAGTCGATGTCGCCGGTGGACACGTACTGCTGGTTGCCGCGGAACTCCACCCAGGACAGCGTGGTGTCACCGTCGACATGGACGAATCCCGCGGGCCCGCCGCGATGTTGCACATAGGGCCACCCCGTTTCGGTGACCGTGGACAGGAAGAAGTGGTCCGCCCGCCTGATCTGGGCGATGTCCGTGCCCTCGAGCGCGAACTCGCCGGTCTGCTCGGGTCGGTTGACGCCCACGGCGTCCTGCCTCGCGCGTGCGGCGGGGCCGAATGCGATCTCCGGATAACGGTTGGCGGTCATGGCGTCGACACTAACGGCGTCGGCACCGGTCTCGGCAGCCCCGAGACGGAACGCGACGTCAATGAACGTTGACGAGAGGGTGGGGTCAACGTAGATTGACGTCGGGGGTGGTTACGGTGGAAACCGCACTGGGATACGACGACGACGAGGGCGGGCCGGTCGCCCGACTGGCCGCGATCGCGGGAGCCAAGGCAGATCTCGCCCGTGAGGAGGCGGCAGCCGTCCGTCACGCCCGTATTCATGGGATGAGCTGGGCGGAGATCGGACTCGTGCTGGGCGTGAGCAAGCAAGCGCTGCACAAGCGCTTCGGGAAGGTGGGCTGATCACTGTCGAGGACGACGAGGCCGGCGGCGGAGTTCCTCCGGCAACTGGTGACGCTCGCACCGAGCCCGCCGCGGTTGCGGAACGCGATCAAGGCGGGACTGACGGTTCTCCTGTGTCTGTCGGTCCCCACCCTGCTCGGACGACCGGACCTCGGACTGCTGACGGTCACGGGGACCTTCGCGGTCCTGTACGCCCCGGCTGCTCCCCTGCGCCGACGCGCGGTCACGGTGGCGGGGATCGGCCTCGGGCTGATCGGTGCGACGGCCCTGGGGGCGTTCACCGCGGGGTCCGTCGCGTTCTTTGCCGTCTCTGCGATCCTCCTCGCCATGGTGACCGCCGGGCTGTGTCTTGCGCTCCGGGTCGGGCCACCCGGCTCCTACTTCCTCGTCCTGTGCGCGGGAATCGCCTTTCTGCTCGTCGGTGAGCACGGAACCGCGCCCTGGCTCGTGCCGGCGATGACCGCGGTCGGTGCGACCGTCGCGTGGGCGGTGACGATGGCCGAGCTCATCCCCGACCCGCGACGGCCCGAGCGCCTCGCGGTGAAGGCTGCCGCCGATGCGGTGACCGCGTACGCCGCTTCCGAACCGGGGCCGGACGGCCGCCCGCTGCACCGGGCAGCCGCCTATGCCCTCGCGTCCGCGGAGGAAGCAGTCGCCGAAGGGATGTGGACCGCCGACCGGTCGCTCGCCGCCGCGCTGGAGGGTGCGCACCGCGAATACGCCGAGCGCAGTGCTCGGGCGAAGCTGCACGTCGTTCCCGGGGAGGAACTCGGGTGGGATCCCCGCAATCCCGACGCCGGTCGGTGGATCGAGGACGATGCGGGGCATGCGGACGTCGAGATGCCGACGGCGGAGGCCGCCGGACGTGTCGAGAACGCACTCTCCGACGATGAGTTGCGCAGCACGGGCTCGCTGCGACGTCGGCTGGCGGACGGACTGCGGTGGCCGGGTGAGCCGTGGTCGGTGGCGCTCTCCGTAGGAGTGGCCACGGCGATTTCGATACTCGTACTGCTGGCCATCAGTGGACCGGATCAGCCGCACCTGTACTGGGTGGTGGCCTTCTCGGCGCTCGTGCTCCACCAGGGCGGTCCCCGTGTCGCCCGGACCCACCGCGCTCTCCACCGGTTGACGGGGACGGTGCTCGGGCTGGGTCTGTTCCTGTTGCTGACGCTGGTCCATCCCTCGGGGTGGTGGCTGATCGTCCTCATCGTCACGCTGCAGTTCGCCATCGAGCTGCTCGTCACCCGCAACTACGGGCTGGCGGTCACGCTCATCACCCCGCTCGCCCTCCTCGTCGCGACCGGCGGGCAGATGCCGGAGGACCCGTTGGCGCTGACCGGTGAGCGGCTGCTCGACACGGTGATCGGCGTCGTCGTCGCCATCGTCGTCCTGTGGACACTCGGACGTCGAGCGCCCCACCGGGCGGTCCGCGGCGACACCCGTCGCGCTCTCGCAGAGCTCGCGGAGTTCGCCCGCGGCGACGCACAGACCCCGACGGAACCGACACTGGCCTCCGTGCTGCGCGACCTCAACACCAGCACGACCCTCCTGATCGCGGACGGGCACGGCGATTCGGCCGAGGCCCGCACCGCCGAGGCGGTCACCTACGCGGGCTACCTCATGCTCGGCACGCTCGATCGGCAGACCGTCCGCATGTCCGCACCGCGCTGGGTCGCGCTCGCCTCGGCCGAGCTGCCCTCCGGGGTGCGGTCGGTGGGCGCCGAGCACCCGGCGGACGTGGCGATCCGCCGCGAGTGCCGGCGGGCCGGCGCGGCGATCGACTGAGGCTCCGCAGTAACCGGAGGTGACTGGCCGCGGTCCGTGACAGGTTAGGACCGCGACGGCGCCTTCCCCACGTATTCGGCCAGGTGCTCGCCGGTCACGGTCGAGGGGTCGGTGATGAGTTCGGTGGGTGTCCCCTCGAACACGACGCGCCCGCCGTCGTGGCCGGCACCGGGACCGAGATCGATGATCCAGTCCGCGTGCGCCATCACGGCCTGGTGGTGCTCGATCACGATCACGGACTTGCCCGAATCGACCAGCCGGTCGAGCATCCCCAACAAGTTCTGTACGTCGGCGAGGTGCAGACCTGTGGTGGGCTCGTCGAGGACGTACACCTCGGCCTTGTCCGCCATCTGGGCGGCCAGCTTGAGCCGCTGCCGCTCGCCGCCGGACAGTGTCGTGAGGGGCTGGCCGATCGTCACGTACCCCAGCCCCACATCGCGCAGCCGGACGAGGATCTTGTGGGCGGCCGGGATGCGCCCCTCCCCCTGCCCGAAGAACTCCTCGGCGGTGGCCACCGACATCCCCAGGACGTCGGCGATATTCCTTCCACCGAACTCGTAGTCCAGCACCTCCGACTGGAAGCGTTTTCCCTCGCAGTCCTCGCACGTGGTAGCGACACCCGCCATCATCCCGAGATCTGAATAGACCACCCCGGCGCCCTTGCAGGTGGGACACGCGCCGTCCGAGTTGGGGCTGAACAGGGCGGGTTTGACGCCGTTGGCTTTGGCGAAGGCCTTGCGGATCGGCTCGAGCAGCCCGGTGTAGGTGGCGGGGTTGCTCCGGCGGGATCCGCGGATCGCTGTCTGGTCGATCGCCACCACCCCGTCGCGGGGCGAGACCGAGCCGTGGATCAACGAACTCTTGCCCGACCCCGCGACTCCCGTCACCACGCACAGCACGCCGAGCGGGATGTCCACGTCCACCCCGCGGACGTTGTGCGCGGTTGCGCCCCGCACCTCCAGCACACCGGAGGCCGGGCGCACGGCGTCCTTGAGCCTCGCGCGGTCGTCGAGGTGCCGACCGGTGACGGTCTCGCTCGCGCGCAGTCCTTCGACGGAGCCCTCGAAGCAGATCTCACCACCCTCGGAGCCGGCGCCGGGTCCGAGGTCCACCACGTGGTCCGCGATCGCGATGGTCTCCGGCTTGTGCTCCACCACCAGGAGCGTGTTGCCCTTGTCCCGCAGCCGCAGCAACAGGTTGTTCATCCGCTGGATGTCGTGCGGGTGCAGGCCGATCGTCGGCTCGTCGAAGACGTAGGTGACGTCGGTGAGGGCCGACCCGAGGTGGCGGATCATCTTGACCCGCTGCGCCTCGCCACCCGAGAGCGACCCCGCCGGCCGGTCCAACGAGAGGTAGCCGAGACCGATCTCGACGAACGAGTCGAGCGTGTGCTGCAACGACTTCAGCAGCGGGGCGACCGACGGCTCGTCCAGGCCTCGCAGCCACTCCGCGAGGTCGGTGATCTGCATCGACGAGACGTCGGCGATGTTCATCGCGCCGATGCGCGAGGACCGGGCGCCCTCGTTGAGGCGGGTGCCGCCGCAATCCGGGCAGGTGGTGAACACGACCGCGCGCTCGACGAAGGCGCGGATGTGGGGCTGCATCGCCTCGACGTCCTTGGCGAGCATCGACTTCTGGATCTTGGGGATCAGCCCCTCGAAGGTCACGTTGATGCCTTCGGCCTTGATCCTGGTGGGCTCGAGCCGCAGGAGACGGTGCATCTCCTCGTCCGAGAAGTCCTTCACCGGTTTGTCCATATCGAAGTATCCGGAGCCGGCATAGATGCGGCCGTACCAGCCGTCCATCGAGTACCCCGGCACGGTGATCGCGCCCTCGGCGAGCGACTTGGATCGGTCCACCAGGGCGTCGATGTCGAAGTCGGACACGCTGCCCCGGCCCTCACAGCGCACGCACATACCACCGGTGATCGAGAACTCCGCCTTCTCCCGCGTCCCGTCGGCCTTCTTGAGCACCCCCGAGCCGGTGGCCGACGCCACGTTGAACGAGTACGCCTTGGGCCCGCCCAGGTGGGGCTCGGCCAGGCGGCTGAAGAGGATCCGCAGCATCGCGCCCGTGTCCGTGGCGGTCCCCACGGTCGACCTGGGGTCGGACCCCATCCGCTCCTGGTCCACGACGATCGCCGTGGTCAACCCCTCGAGGACGTCCACGTCGGGCCGGGCGAGCGTCGGCATGAAGCCCTGGAGGAAGGCGCTGTAGGTCTCGTTGATCATCCGCTGGGACTCGGCCGCGATGGTGGCGAACACCAGCGAGCTCTTCCCGGAGCCGGACACGCCGGTGAACACGGTCAGGCGCCGCTTGGGCAGCTCGACATCAACCGACCTGAGATTGTTCTCCCGCGCACCGAGGACGCGGATGATGTCGTGGCTGTCTGCGGTGTGGATGCTCATCGCGGTTCTCCTCGTCGGGCCGGTACCCCCGATACGCTAGACCCGGCCGGGCGAGAAGTGGAACAGCCACGCGACCGCAGTCCTGCCATCGCACGGCGCGTCGGACCTCATCCGCGCGCCTGGGTCTCCATCGCCAGGTCGTGAAGGCGGGCGAAGCGACGGAACTCGTCGTCGTCCCAACCTTCTCGGCCGGTGGCCGCCGCCCACCCGTCGAGGATCTGGTGATCGTAGAGATGCCCGTATCCCTGCGATCCTCCGATCGCATTGCCCAGGTCCGCGGTCACCTGGAAGAAGGTGAGGACGGGCATGTAGAACATCCCGGGGTGGCGGCCCTTCCCCGGAGGTTCGGCCAGCCATGCCGGGCGCTCGAACAGCATGTTCGGGGTCCACCACACGACCGGGTCGGTCGCGTGCTGGACGTACAGCACGTGCGGCGGTATCCACGGGGTGTCATCGCTCCGGAACTCGGCCGGATCCTCCGAGAACCGGACCAGAAGCCCGTCCGCGTAGACCGGTTCGGTGACGGGCGACCCCGGGTCCCGTCGTTCGACGAGAGATTTCCAGATGCGGTTGGAGTTGGGCGGCCCCATCCACAGCACGCCGTCGACCGTGTTCCGGATGTCCCGGATCCCGGAAAACGCGGCCTCTCCCGCCTGGGTGCCCAGACTCTCGCCGTAGACGTACAGATTCGGACGGTGTGCATCCGGCGGCAGCGACTCACGCCAGTTCACCACGGCCTCGATGAGCGACAGGCCCGCGGCCTCGGCCTTCTCCCTGTCGGCGAGGAACGAGATCCAGCTCGGTAGGTACGAGTACTGGGTTCCGACGATGGCCACATCGCCCCCACTGAGCAGTTCGATCGCCTGGGCCGCGTGGGGATTGATCCAGCCGGTTCCGGTGGTCGGTACGATCACCACGGAATCGCGCTCCCAGGCCCGCGTGCGGTTGAGCTCCTCCACCACCAGGGCGGAGCGCTCGTCGTCGGTCGCAGCCGATTCGAGGCCCGCGTACAGGCGGATCGGCTCGAGAGCGTCCTCGCCCAGTAGGTCGCTCAACGCCGCCTGGTCGAGTCCACCGCTGATGAAACGCCGGCCCTGCATGCCGAGATCGTCGAAGTCCACGACCGAGCCCGGCCCCCCGGATCGCTCGGGCGTCGTCGGACGCGTCGCGCCCGGTACGCGTTCGTCGTTCTGAACCCCGGAGACCCGGTTGGCCGCCTCGAAGAACAGCCGGGGCACCACTCCGTCGACCACGCCGAAGAGCAGTGCCGCGATCACGACGAAACCGGTGAGTCGGGCGGTGTACTCCCCCAGGTTGAACTGACGGCGGATCGTGCGGACGAACGCCCGGTATGCGGCCCGGATGCCGCGGGCGAGTACGAGCAATCCCACGAACACCGCGAGGGCGATCCAGGGGATGCGCATGTAGTCGGCCCACGGGGGCCGGGGTGACTCCACCAGGTCCGAGACCTGATCCTGCCAGCGTATCGCGGTCGCGGTGGCCGTGATGAGGTACACGACCAGCACATACGGCGCTGACAGGCGGGCGAAGGCCAGTAGGCGATTGCCGAGTGCGTCGAGATCGCGGTGGACCCTGATGCGGGGAGCTGCCAGCCGCTGCCAGAGGGTCCGCAGAGCCACGCCGACGCCGTAGCCCACCGCCATGGAGACCCCGGTGACGATCCCCTGGTAGTGCCATGCGCGAGGCAACAGCGACGGCATGAGCGAGACCCATGCGGCCAGGGCCGCCATCACGAGCCCGGTGACCGAGGGGTGCCACCGGGTCCACCACCCCCGGAGAACTGTGACGATCGTGTTCACCGCAGCCGTTCGGCCCTTCTCGCGGCGGCCACCAGATCGGCGGACATCCGGGCCACCTCGGCCGGGTCCTCACCCTCGGCGATCGCGGTATCCAGGTCCTCACAGGCGCAGCGCAACTGGAACATCCGGTCCATCAGGTCGGCTGACTCCGTCTCGGTGAGCACGACCGTGCCCTCCGGGAGATCCTGCATCAGCAGGGACCGACGCTGCTCATAAGCGCGCTGACGGCACGATCGCCGACAGTACCGACGGCGGCGCCCGGTGCTGCCCTCGTCCACCGGGCGACCGCACCACGCGCACGAGGCCTCGCCCCGCCTGGGCGGGGCCTGCTCTGTCCTGACGTCGGTTTCCACGCATGTCAGGCTACCCACGAGGCCCCCGGGGTAGCACGGGACACGGGGGCGTGGGAACATTTCGGGGTTCTCTTGGCGTTGACAGGAGCAGGTACCACGCAGCGTCTGTGTCGATCCGCGGATATCGACCGAAGACGCGACACGGCAGAAGGAGTTCGCATGGCAGATCGAGTGCTCAGGGGCAGCCGCCTCGGTGCGGTGAGCTACGAGACGGACCGGGACCACGACCTCGCCCCCCGCCGGATGGCCAAGTACCAGACCCCCAACGGGGAGGTGTACGAGGTCCCGTTCGCTGATGACGCGGAGATCCCCGGCGCCTGGATGTGCAAGAACGGTCAGGAGGGCCAGCTCATCGACGGCCCGGCCGTCGAGGTGAAGAAGGGCAAGCCGCCGCGCACCCACTGGGACATGCTGCTCGAGCGCAGGTCCCTCGAGGATCTCGAGGACCTGCTCAAGGAGCGCATGGACCTGCTCAAGAAGCGTCGTCGCGCCGGGTCGCGCTGACGCTCCCGTCGCGCCGAGCCGGAACTCCCCGTCCCTGAAGCCCAGGGACGGGGAGTTCTCTTTTCTGGCTCGCGGGGCGGGCGCGGGCGTCAGGCCGTCAGCGGCCGAGGAGTTCCCTGAGCTGCCGCCGCCGTTTCTGCCAGCCCCAGCGGGCGACGTTGACCGCGGCCTCGCGGAATATCGACTCACTCATCTTGGAGTGCCCGACGGTGCGCTCGGTGAACGTGATGGGCACCTCGACGACCTTGCGTCCGTTGCCCAGCAGACGCCACGTCATGTCGATCTGGAAGCAGTACCCCTTGGACTCGATCGAATCCATGTCGAGCTCGGCGAGGGCGCCGGCGCGGTAGGCCCGGTAACCGGCCGTGATGTCCTTGATGCCCACCCCGAGCATGATGCGCGAGTAGACATTGCCTCCGCGCGAGATGACGTGCCGCTGCCACGGCCAGTTCACGATACTGCCACCGGGCACGTACCGCGATCCGATGGCCAGGTCGGCGCCGGCGTCGACCGCCTCGAGCATGGCGGGGAGCCGCTCCGGCGGGTGGCTGCCGTCGGCGTCCATTTCGACCAGGACCGTGTAGTCGCGGGCCAGGCCCCAACGGAAACCCGCGATGTACGCGGCCCCGAGCCCCTCTTTGCCCTTGCGGTGCAGAACGGTGATGCGGCCGCGCGGGTCCTCGGCGGCCAGCCGGTCAGCGACCTCGCCGGTGCCGTCGGGGCTGTTGTCGTCGGCGATGAGGACCGAGACGTCGGGCGCCGCGGCGAGCAGCCGCTCGACCACGACCGGCAGGGTGTCCCGCTCGTCGTAGGTCGGGATGATCACCAGAGTGCGCTCCGATGGCGCGGTGCTGCCCGGCATCGACGGATCGGTCACTTAGCTCTCCTCGTGGTCGTGTGCGGGCCGGCGTCGGGAGTGGATGACCGCCCAGGCCAGCCCGACGAGCCCGATGAGGCAACACACCACCTGCGGGATGCTGCCCGATCGGGTTGCCACTGTACCGGCCGAACCGATCTCCACCTGCGCCACCAACGCCGCGGGTTCGAAGATCTCCGTCTCCTGCTGAACGGCGCCGTCCGATCCGATCACGGCGCTGACCCCACTGGTCGCGGCGATGAGTACAGGGACGTGATGCTCGACCGCACGAACCCGCGACATCGCCAACTGCTGGTATGTCATCGGTGACCGGCCGAACGTGGCGTTGTTCGTGGGGATGGTGAGCAACTGCGCGCCGTGGGCGACCGGTTCGCGCGCGGCGGAATCGAACGCCACCTCGAAGCAGATGGCCACCCCGATGTCCACCCCGGCGGCGGTCACCACGCCGTCGCCGTCGCCGGGCACGAAATGCCCGGCGGTGCGGGCGATCGGGAACAGCGCCTCGAGAGGCGCGCGCAACGGCAGCCATTCGCCGAACGGTTGGATGTATTTCTTGTCGTGGCGGTCCGCGACCGGGCCCTCGCCGCGGTCGGCTGACCGTCCGTCCCACACCAGGTAGGAGTTCGTCGCCTCCCGCCCCTCGCCGGTCGGCAACACGGTACCGACGAGAATCGGCGCCCCGAGGCGGTGGGACAGTGCCGAGATCTGGTCGGCGGCTCGTCGATCGGCCAGCGGCGAGATGTCGGAGGCGTTCTCCGGCCACATGACCACATCCGGCCTCGGTACCTCACCGGCGTCGACGCGGTCGGCGAGCTCGCCGGTCACACGCAGGTGATTGTCGAGGACGGCGCGTCGCTGGGCGTTGAAGTCCAGCCCGAGGCGCGGAACGTTGCCCTGGATGACCGCCACGTCGAGTGCCTGTGTGGGGTGCTCGTCACCGGGGTCGATCGCGGCGGCGGCGACCAGTCCGGCCGTGACCAGCGGGACCGCGAGGAGCCCGGTGGCGGTCCGCACCGGCCGGTCGCGTCGGAGAAGCAGGACGACGGCAAACCCGAGTGCCGTGCCGAAGGCCGCCACGACGAAGCCCATCAGCGGTGTCCCCCCGAGCGAGGCGAGCGGCAACAGGGGGCCGTCGGCCTGGCCGAACGCCAGCCTCCCCCACGGGAAACCGCCCCACGGCCACGACGAGCGGATCCACTCCCACAGTGACCACCATCCCGCGACGCCGAGCAGAGCAGCAGCTGCTCGTCGGCCGTCGTGGCCGCCGGGGGTCAGCCCTGCGCGCAGGATGACCGCCGCGCCGGCGCCGAACGCCGCCAGGTACAGGGCCTCGACCACGGACAGACCCCAGGCGGCGTAGGCGCCCACGTACAGGCCGACCCACGGCACGAGGAGGAGGAAGAACACCAGGCCGGCGAGGAATCCGACGAGTGCCCCGGTGCGCGCCCGGGGCGCGGTGCCCCGGACCGGAGAGAGGACGACGACGAGAACGGCGATCGCCGGCGGTGCCATCCACCAGAGGCCGACCGGAGGGAACGATGCGGCCAGCAGCGCACCGGAGGCGGCGGCTCCGACCAGTCGGAGCAGAAGCGGGATCACTCCGCCCGGCCGGCGGGTTCGCCGTCCACGACGAGGGCCCGCAGGACGGGGTCCGGGCCGGTGAGGTCGGGCATCGGGGGGACCCCGGATCGCGGATCGGTGGACCAGCGCTGGACGGCGTCGTCGGCCGCGACCACGGCGAGGTCACCGGTCTGCCAGCGGGCGAAGGACGCCGGGGCCCCCGGAGCGAGCGTCCCGGACAGCCCGTCCCGGGCGCCGGCCGCGCGGCGGGCGCCGCGGGTGGTGGCGGTGAACGCGGCCCGGGGCGACAGCCCCCGCCCACCGGGGACTCTGGTCAGGGCACGCAGGGCGTCCCACGGGCGTACTTCGCTGCCGGCGCGGACGGAGGCGGCCAGCGCCACTCCCGAGGCCGCGATCCGGACCAGGTCGAGACCGGTGAGGTCATCGACGAGGGGGCGCAACAGCAGGACCGTGCCGACGGCCGAGAGCGCCGCCAGGTCGTCGTCACTGATCTCGGCCGCGCCGATCAGGATCGGTGTGCACCGCGCCACTGCCGGGCGGCCCAGCTCGTCGGCGAGCCGCGTCAGCTCCCCGGCGAGCCGAGTGGGCTCGGTCCCGGGTTCGAGGACGACCCGCTCCCCCTCGCGCGCCCGGTCCGCGACGGCGTCCGGCCCGTGGGCTGCGGCCAGCCCCGTCAGCAGGATTCCCGACGCCGCCGCGGTGGCCGCGTCGATGGTGGTGTCGGTATCGACCCCGCCGACGACACACTCGACGAACGGCGGAGCGACCCAGTCCCCCGCCAGATCGAGGTGGTGGGCATCGGGGAACAGCGCGGGGCCGGGCGCGTCGGATCCGGCCCAGACGACCTGCCCCTCCTCCCACGCCAGCGCGGTGGCGTCTCGCGAGGCGGGGGTGAGGACGCGGCCTCCGGTGGCGAGAGTTGCAGGCATGATCCGAGTATCCCCGAGCCTCGCCCGCTGCGCGGAACCCGGCCACCCGCAGGGCTGAACTAGGCTCGGGAGCCATGACGGCCCCCGACTCCCCCGCCGGCTCCGCCGACCGATGTCCAGGAGTCCGGCGGGTGCACGCCGCAGCGGACGGCGGACTGGCCCGCCTCCGGTTCCCCGGCGGCCGACTGCAGCCCACGGACTGGGCCGCGCTCGCCCGGATCGCGGCAGACCACGGCAGCGATCTTCACCTCACTTCGCGGGGCAACGTACAGATCCGGGGCGTGCGGGACGAGGCGCTCCTGCAGAAGCGTGTCGCGAAGGCGGGGCTCCTGCCGAGCGCCGCCCACGACCGGGTACGCAACATCCTGGCCTCCCCGATGTCCGGCCGACTCGCCGGACATCATCACCTCGGCGCTCTGCCGGAGCGGCTCGACGCGGAGCTCCTGTCCAGGGACGACATAACGGCACTCAGCGGGCGCTTCCTGTTCGGGTTCGACGACGGCTCGGGTGATGTCCTGGCCCACCGGCCCGACCTGGCGGCCGTCGCCGGACACCCCGACGGGCTCCTCCACCTGCACGTCCGTGGCCGTGACACCGGGATCGGCACCGCGATGGCGGACGCGGCGACCGTCCTCGCGGACGCCGCCGCCGCTTTCGTCCGGAGCGCGGAACGGCAGTGGCGCGTCCCGCCGGTCGGGGAACTGAACGACCTCGTCGTCGTCGCACTGTCCGAGCACCCACTGACCACCGGCCAGGCGGGCACCACCGGCGAGTCCAACTCGGGAGGTCCCGTCGATGAGGCCGGCGACCCCGCCGGCGGCGGCGCCCACACCGCGGCGGTGGAGGTGCCGCCGGTCGGCTGGATCGATACCGACGACGGCCTGGTCACTCTCCTGGCCGTGCTGCCCTTCGGCGTGGTCCCCGCCCGCCTGGCCGAGTTCCTCGGCGCGATCGAGCGGCCCAGCACCATCTCGGCGGAACGCGTGATCGGCCTACACGGTCTGACCGAACACATGGCCGAGCAGGTCGTCCGGGTTCTCGCCCCGATGGGCATGGTCTTCGACGCGGCGTCACCGTGGGTGGATGTGACCGCCTGCACCGGCCTGCCCGGGTGTTCCCGCTCGCACACCGACGTGCGCGCCGACGTCGCCGAATCGGTGCGCGCCGGCACACTACCCGTGATCGGCAGACAGCACTGGGTGGGTTGCGAACGGGCCTGCGGTGACACCGGGGCGGGTGAGCGCGTCACGGCGTCGCCGAGCGGCTACCACGTGGGTCGGTAGGCGCGGGTCAGCGCGAGCCGAAGCGTTCGACGAGCCAGCGGGCCGCATCCTCGATCCGGTGAACGGTCTCGGGGGCGGGCGGGGCGTCGGCGGTCGTGGTGGTGCTGCGCGGCCGGTCGACCATCACCACCGGGATGCGCAGGGCCCGCGCCGCCTCCAGCTTGGCCGCAGATGCGCGGCCGCCGCTGTTTCGGGTGACCAGCACGTCGATCCGGTGCCGCGACATGAGCGTGCGCTCGGACTCGACGCCGAACGGCCCGCGGTCCAGGACGAGTAGGTAGCGGTCCGGCAGCGGGCCGGGCGGTGGTTCGGAGCACCTGATGAGGTACGAACCGCGGGTGTCGTCGGCGAACGACGATGCCCCGAGCTTGCCGACGGTGAGCATGGGGCGACGGAACCGTTCCCGCACCACCGCGACCGCGCCCTGCACGTCCGGGACGTGGATCCACTCGTGGCCCCCGGTCTCCGACCATCCAGGACGCTCCAACCGCAGCAGCGGGACCGCGGTCGCTGCGGCGGCGTGGAGAGCGTCGACCGAGATCTGCTCCGCGAACGGGTCGGTCGCATCGATCACCGCGCTCACGGAGTTCTCCCGCAGCCAGTGCGCGAGTCCCTCGGCGCCGCCGAACTCGCCGATCCGTACCTCGCCGCGGGGAAGCCGGGGGCGGGCCACCTTCCCGGCCAGGGCGGTCACCACCTCGAGCCCCGCGGTGACGAGCAGTTCTGCGAGATCGCGGGCCTCACCGGTGCCGCCCAGTACGAGGATGAGGCCGGGCCCGCCGACGGGTAGCCCCGATGCAGCAGCTCCACCGGCCGGCCGGGCGGCCCTCGTGTGGTCGCCGGCCGCGTCTGCGCGCGATGCCCCGAGGGCCGTGGGGAAACCGGGATGCGGAATCCCGGGCACGACCTCCCAGGAGACCCCGGCAGTGTCCAGAGCTTCCGTCAGCTGCGAGGCCTCGTCATGCTGATCGGGAGTCCCGGCGAACAGGCACGCGACACGGTCACCGCGCTCGAGAGCGGTCCGGATCTCGTCGAGCGCCCGGGTGTCCGAGAGCCCGGAGCCGTCCACGACCCTCGCGGTGGGCGGCATTAGGGACATGGCCTCCCGGGGCACGAGGCCGTGGGCGTAGAGGCAGGTCCCGCTCATCGCGATCAGGCGTGAGGCCCGTACCGTTAGCAGGTCGACAGGGCCGGGTCCCACCCCGACGAGGTGCACCTGCGCGGGCTCGCCGGACGCGGGCCCTCCCGGGCGGTCCGGGCGGCTCACCGGGGCATCCGTCGCCAGACCGGCTGGGGTACGAGACGGGCGACGGCGAACATCACCCGCAGCTGCCACGGTATCCACACGACACCCGCGCGGCGCGCGAGAACGCGGGCGACCACGGCGTCCGCCACCTCGTCCGGGGTCGAGGAGAACGGTGCGGGATCCATCCCCGTGGTCATGCGACCGATCACGAAGCCCGGCCGCGGGATCACCAGGGTGACGCCGGTGCCGTGCAGAGCGTCGGCCATCCCGGACGCGAAGCCATCCAGCCCCGCTTTGGCCGACCCGTACACGTAGTTGGCGCGCCGGACGCGCTGCCCGGCGACCGACGAGAACGCCACGAGCACGCCCTGCCCGCGGGACTTCATCCGCTCGGCCAGCGTCGTCAACAGTGCGGCCTGGGCCACGAAGTCGGTGTGGAGGATCTGCGCGGCGGCCTCGGCGTCCCGCTCGGCGACCTCCTGGTCACCGAGGATGCCGAATGCGAGGACCGCGATGTCGACGGGGCCGACCCGGGACTCGATCCGGTCGACCACCGCGGTATGGGAGCTGATGTCGTCGGCGTCGAAGTCGATGGTCTCGACCGCGGCAGCGCCCGCCGCCTCGAGCGGAGCGGCAAGCGTCGAGACGTCGCCGCCCGGCCTGGACGCCAGCACGACGGTACGACCGGGCGCGAGGCGGTGCGCCACGGCCAATCCGATCTCGCTGCGGCCGCCGAAGATGACGACGACCTCGCCACCGGGCCGGGAGGACGACGATGCGGGTGTGGGCATGTGCTCAGTGTTTCACGCAGGCCCGCGCCGGCGGGCCTCACGGCCCACCTCGGCGATTCCTGACAGCTGTGGCAGTCTCGAGCGCATGGCCCGCACCCTGACCGAGCTGTCCGACGAGGCTCACCAGTTCCTGTCGACCTACCATCTGGGCACACTGACCACCCTCCGTGCCGACGGGTCCCCGCACGTCGTGGCCGTGGGCTTCACGATCGATACCGAGGGCGGGCTCGCCCGGGTGATCACCAGGCGCGGGTCACAGAAGGCGCGCAATGCCGAGCGGGGCGGCCGCGCGGCGGTGTCCCACGTCGACGGCGGCCGCTGGCTGACCTTCGAGGGTCCGGTCCGGCTGCTGACAGACGCCGACGCGGTTCACGAAGGCGAGCGCCGCTACGCACTACGGTACCGGGAGCCGCGCCCGAACCCCGAGCGCGTGGTGGTCGCGATCGAGGTCGACCGCGTGCTCGGATCCGCCCGGATGTTCACCGACGCCTAGTCCCTCTACAGGACCCGGAGGCCCCGCTCGCCGTTGTTGAGATCGCGACGGCCGTCCGCGGTCACCGCGACGATGTCCTCCAGCCGCGCACCCCAGTGCCCGTCCAGGTAGATACCCGGCTCGACGGAGAAGGTCATCCCCTCGGCCAGCACGGTGTCCGCACCGGGCGCCACGAACGGCGGCTCGTGCAGCCCGAGCCCGATCCCGTGACCGGTGCGGTGGATGAACCGCTCCCCCAGCCCGGTCGCCGCCAGGTACTCACGTGCCGCCGCGTCGACCTCGCCGATGGCCACCCCGGGCCGCACGGCCTCGCGTGCCAGTCGCTGCGCCTCCTGCAACGCGGCGTAGTCCCGGGCGACCTGCCCGGACGGCTCGCCCATCGAATAGGTGCGGGTGCAGTCGGAGTGGTAGCCGCTGGGCAGCGGCCCGCCGATGTCGACCACGACGACGTCGCCCGCCTGTACCACACGGTCGGAGACCCCGTGGTGCGGGTTCGCACCGTGCGGGCCGGAGCCGACGATCACGAACTCGGCGTGCGTGAGCCCCACCGCCTCGATGGCGGCCGTGATGAGTTCACCGACCTCCGACTCGGTCCGTCCCACCTGCAGGAACTCGCCCATTCGCTCGTGCACGGCATCGATGCGGCGGGCGGCCTCGGCGAGCTCGCCCACCTCGTGCGCGTTCTTGACGGCCCGGACGTGATCGATCACGTCCGAGGCCAGCACCACCTCGCCGTCGACGCCCTGCTGTAGCGGCACCAGGTGCAACGCCGGCATGGCGGTCGACACCGACACCCGTCCGGACACCATCCCCGCGACCAACGCCACTGCGTCCGTCCCGTCCGCCCACGGGTGCACGGTCGCGCCGACCTGCTCGGCGGCACGGCGGACCGGATCGGTGAGCTCGAGTGACGGCAGGATCAGCAGCGGCGCGTCACCCGCCGCGGGGATCACCAGCGCGGTGAGCCGCTCGTGGGACTCCATCCGTAGACCTGTCAGGTAGGCCATGTCCTCCCCGGAATAGACCACCACGTGGTCGATCCCGATCTCCCGCGCGCGGGCGCGGACGGCGTCGAGGCGGTTCGGGTAGAGATCCGGGGCGTCGGCATTCATGTCCCCCAGAGTAGGCCGAGCCGCGCATCGCCCGCCCCCGTCGGCGGCTAGCCTGGCGGGGTGGTCCAGACCAGATCTCCAGGAGGCGCGATGTCCCAGGGTCCGTTGATGGTTCTCGACAGCGCCGGACTGTGGTTCCGGGCGTTCCACTCGGTCCCGGAGAAGATCACCGGCCCCGACGGCGCCCCGGCCAACGCGGTGCGTGGGTTCTGCGACATGGTGGCGGTTCTGGTCGAGGAGTACTCGCCGAGCGGCCTCGTGGCCGCGCTGGACCGTCAGTGGCGGCCGGATTGGCGTGTGGAGTTGTTGCCGTCGTACAAGGCGCATCGTGTCGGCGACGACGGCGAGGAGGACGCCCCCGCCTCGTTGGCGCCGCAGGTGAATTCGATCCGTGCGGTCCTGTCCGCGGCGGGCATCACCCAGGCGTGGGCCGAGGATGCGGAGGCCGACGACGTGCTCGCCGAGCTCTCCGCCCGCGATCGAGAGGTACTGGTCGTCACCGGCGACCGTGATCTGTTCCAGCTCGCATCGCCGTCCACCACGGTGGTGTACGTGGGCGCCGGGATGAAGAAGCGGCGGGCGTACACGCCGGCGGTGGTGGCCGAGCGCTTCGATCTACCCGAGGCCGCCGATGCCGGCGTGTACGCCGACTACGCGGTGTTGGTGGGGGACGCCTCGGACGGGCTGCCCGGTGTGGCGGGCGTCGGTGCCAAGACCGCGGCTACGCTGCTGCGCGAGTACGGCGATCTCGACGGGATCGTGGCCGCGGCGACGGACCCGGGATCGGGGTTGACCGCGCGCCAGCGTAGCTCCGTCCTGGCGGGCGCCGACTATCTCGACGCGGCCCGCGGGGTGGTCCGTCTCGGCGGGCGGGTCTTCGAGCTGGAGTTCGACGGCGACACCGACGGCCGACGCGGTCCGGTCGACGATGGGCGACTCGACGAGCTCGGCCGGGCGATCGGGCAGGCCCGGGCGATCGGCCGGCTGGTCGAGGCGACGGCGACGCTGGAAGAGGCCTGAACCCGTCCCTCCCCCGATATTCCCCCGCCGCGGCCAACATCGAGAAGAGCGTTCGACGCACCTGTCTCTCGCGTTTCGTGTGCCGAACACTCTTGTCGATGCGGGAGTGGGCGCGGGAGTGGGCGGGTCAGGCCATGTGGTCGAGGACGACGCCCCGCCGCAGCGAGCCGACGGCGGATCGTGCGGTCCGGGCGAGGTCGGGTTCCGCGACCTGGCCCACCTGCGCGAGTACGTCCACCACCAGGCGGGCGGACCGGACGAAGTCACCGGCGGTCAGCTCCACGCCTTCCTGCCACGAAGCGGCCAGGATCGAGGACAGGGCGCCGCCGGATACCCAGTGGTGGAGAACCGGCGCGAGACCGGCATCCAGGTCGGGGGTCGCGGGCAGTCGGTGCGCGCGTTCGACCCCGGCGACGTCCGAGGCCACCCGTTCGGTGTCCGCCAGGGCGGTACGCAGAGACTCGTCCGACGGTTCGCGAACTACCGATTCGCTACGCGGGTGCGCGACCACGGTGGCGATCACGGCGGCCAACCCTGCCGGGTCGAGTCCGCGCCAGACGCCGCGTCGGAGGCACTCGGCCACGAAGAGGTCCTGTTCGGTATGGACACCCGCCAGGAGTCTGCCGGCATCGGTGGCGCGCAGGGCGCCCTCGTTCTCCTCTAGGTACCCGAGCTGTTGTAGCAGCTCGACGATGCGGCGGAACCGACGGGCCAGCGAGTCGGAATCCGCATCGACCTCGGAGGTGAGAGCGGTGACATCGGCATCGGCCTTCGCCCATCGCTCATGCAGGCGGGCGAGCGTGTCGATGCCGGGATCGTCGTGGAGCGGATGCTGGCGCAGTACTCGGCGCGCGGCGGCGATGCGGGGATCCTTGCGCACCGGCTTCCCGCCGGAGTTCTTCATGCGTCCCTTGGCCTTGCCACGCAGGTGCTCCATGCGTTGGACGAGCGCCCTCTTGGCGCGCCCGTCGAGCTTGCGCCGGCCCCTGGGAAGGTCTACCCGGCCGACGGGGACGGGCGGCACGGAGAAGTCGTGCTGGTGCAGCCACCCCGTCCAGCCGGTGTCGGTGAGGCACAGCAAGGCAGGGTCGGACTGGATGTCGGTGCGTACCTGCAGGACCGTGGCGACGATCCCGTATCGCTTGCGGCCGACCGTGATGACCGAGCCCGCGGTCTGCTTGAGCATCGCCGCACGGACGGCGGAGAGCCGGTCGTCGCGGGAGGATTTCTCGACCTTTCGCTCGAGCCGACTCAGATTCGAACGGGCCGCCATGTACTCATCGAGTTCCTCGTCACCCCCCGCCTCGACGAGGGTGGCGCGCATCCGGTCACGCTCGTCGGCGCGGCGCTCGATCGCGCGGGAGCGTGAGACGAGTGACCGGTCCGTCTGGAACTGCGCGAAGGACCGGCCGATCAGCGAGGTGGCCTCGTTGACTCCACGCTGCTCGACGAGGTTGACCGCCATCGAGTAGTCGGGTGCGAAAGCGCTGTGCAACGGGAAGCGCGGAGTGTCCACGAGGGCTGCCAACGCGTCGAGGTCGAGATCGGGCTGACTCAGGACGACCGCGGTGCCCTTGGTGTCGATACCGCGCCGGCCGGCGCGGCCGGTGATCTGTGAGTACTCGGACGAGGTGAGCATCGCGTGGGTGTCGCCGTTGAACTTGGTGGTCTTCTCGAGCACCACCGCGCGCGCCGGCATGTGGATTCCCAGCGCCAGGGTCTCCGTGGCGAACACGACCTTGATGAGCCCCGCCGAGAACAACTCCTCCACGACCGTGCGGAACAGCGGGAGCATCCCCGCGTGGTGCGCCGCGATCCCGCTGACCAGCCCGGCCCGGAACGCCGGGTAGTCGAGGGCGTCCAGGTCGTGCTGCGGGACCGGGGCGCACGCGGCGTCCACATGCGAGGCGATGCGCCGGGACTCTTCCCCGGTCGTCAGCCGCAGCCGGGCGCGGCGCATCTGCGCGACCGCACCGTCACACCCGGCGCGGGAGAAGACGAAGTAGATGGCGGGCAGCAGACGCTCGTCGTCGAGCTTGTCGATGACATCCCGGCGGCGGGCCCACTGCGCGCCCTGACGGGGGGCCACCCGCTCGTCGTGGTACCCGGCGCGGGCTCGCCGCCGCTGTTCGGCAGCCGCCCGGACGGGGACCAGGTCTCCGTCGGTGTAGAGCATGTGGGCCAGGGGCACGGGCCGGTGATCGGAGAGCACCACGGCGGTGTCACCGCGGATCTCGGTGATCCAGTCGCCCAGCTCGTCGGTGTTGCTCAGCGTGGCCGACAGGCCGACCAGTCGCACAGCGGGGTCGAGGGTGAGAATGATCTCCTCCCACACCACGCCTCGTGACCGATCCCCCAGGTAGTGGATCTCGTCCATCACCACGCAGTCGAGATCGTGCAGCGCCAATGATCCGCTGTAGACCATGTTCCGCAGGACCTCGGTGGTCATCACCACGATGGGCGCGTCCGCATCGATGGAGTGATCGCCGGTGAGCAGGCCGACGTTCTCCGGGCCGAACCGCTCGCGGAACTGACGGAACTTCTGGTTACTGAGGGCCTTGATCGGCGTCGTGTAGAAGCACCGGCCCCCGCCGGCGAGAGCACGGTAGGCCGCGTACTCGCCCACCAGCGTCTTGCCGGAGCCCGTGGGAGCCGACACGAGCAGGTTGCGCCCGGCGTCCAGGGCGGTGAACGACTCGAGTTGGAACGGGTCCGGGGTGAATCCCTCACCGGAGAGGAACGAGTCGAGCAGCTCTCCGGAATGGTCTCCCTCGTCGGGGCCGGCGATGTCAGGTGATGTCGTCATACGGTGACCCGCCGCCGGTGGGCGCCTGGAGCGGGCTGGAGTTGTGCGGCGTGGCGGCGCCGCCGGCGGGAGCGGAGGTGCGCACCGGTGCCGGACGACCCAGCGGCCCGGAGGCGCCGATCCCACCGGAGGAGTCGATGCCCCCGGACGCCTCGATCGGGGACGCCGATTCGTCGTCCACCTCGAGCCACTCTGCTCGGGCCTTCTTCTTGCGCTTGTCGTGCAGGCGGGCGAACTGGATGGAGAACTCGACGAGGATGCACACGGCCACGGCGAGCGCGAGCATCGAGAACGGGTCCTGCCCGGGCGAGGCGACGGCGGCGAACACGAAGATGCCCATGATGATCCCGCGACGGGACTTGGCGAGCATCTCGTAGCTGAGCACCCCGGCCACGTTGAGCATCGCGAGCAGAAGGGGGATCTCGAAACTCACGCCGAAGATGAGGATGAGCTGGATGAGGAAGGTGAAGTACTGGGTTCCCGACAGTGCTGTGGTCTGGACGTTGTCGCCGATCGACAGCAGGAACTCGAGGGCGTGGACGATCACGATGTACGCCAGCACCGCCCCACCGATGAACAGCACGGCGGCGAGGGTCGTGAAGACGATGCCGTAGCGCTTCTCATTCTTGTGCAGCCCGGGCGTGATGAATGCCCACAACTGGTAGAGCCAGACCGGACTGGAGATCACGATGCCCGCGGTGGCCGACACCTTGAGCCGGAGCATGAACTGCTCGAACGGGCCCGTGGCCAGGAGGCGGCACTGGTCACCGTCCCCGAGCTGAAGCCGGGCGCCCGGCGGGATGTCACAGTACGGGCCGGTGAGGATCTCACCGAGTGATGGGATCACGCCGATGCCACTGCCGTACCACCAAAAGCCGAAACCCATGAACACCACAATCGCCGCCATGGCGATGAGCAGCCTGGTGCGAAGCTCGTAGATGTGCTCGATGAGCGGCATCGTGCCGTCAGGGTTACGCCGACGACGACGGCGCTTGGACAGCAGGCGACCGGCGCCCCCCTGTGGGGAGGCGCCGGTTGTCGGGGACCCGGAATCAGTCATCGATGAGGAGACCTACTGCCCCTGTCCGCCCTGGTACGGACCGGTGGGATCCGAGTGCTGCTGCGGCTGCTGCGGCGCGGCGGGAGTCTGGTGCTGCTGAGGGTGGGGCTGCGGCTGGGAGACCGGCTGCTGATAGTGCGGGGCCGGTGCCGGCTGCTGGCTCGGCGGCTGCACGTACTGGGCCGCGTTCGGCTGACCCTGGGTGAGGGCCTGGGGCTCGTCGGTCTCCGCCGGGGAGCCGTCGTTCTGCATCTCCTTCATCTCGGACTTGAAGATGCGCATCGAACGCCCGAGACCGCGCGCGGCGTCCGGGAGCTTCTTCGAACCGAACAGCAGGAGCACCACCGCGAGAACGATGAGCCAGTGCCAGATGCTCAGCGCACCCATGTCAACCTCCGTTTGTCTGACAACGTCTCCATGCTAACGCACCCCGCGCGACCGCCGACACCGCGGTATCGGCGTTTACCGGCGGTGACCTGCACGTTCACGGAAAATTCACATCCCTGGCGCGGGCTCTTCTTCCGTCGGTTCCGGCACACTTCCGGTATAGACGGCCAGACCAGCGGTGGCACGCTCCGCGATCTCCCTCGCGAGCACGGGATCAGCCGGTGTCACCACGTCGGCGTGGCCCAGCAGGAACCGCACGAGCCAGGCCCGGTCGAAATAGGCGATCTCGACGTCCAGATCGCCGTCCGGGCGGCGGGCCACGGAATGGAAACCGAACTCGTCGAGGAACCAGGCACCGGCCGCGGGGACGATCGCCCGCTCCAGGCGGCGCTCACCCTCGCCGTCGTCCTGGGGCTCGGGTCCCAACGCGCGGCGCGGGCCCACCTCCTCCACCCGGCTCATCCGGTCGGTCCGGAACGTGCGCCACGCGCCCGAGCCACGGTCCATCCCGTGGACGTAGGAGTGGCCGTCCGCGACCGACAGCCTGGCCGGGTCCACCACGCGGATGGTCGAGCTGTCCGAGCTGGCGGAGTGGTAGACGAACCGGAGTGCGCGACCCGAGCGGACGGCGGTGCGGACCACGTCGGCGTCGGAATCCCCTGTGTCGGATCCCTGGGGCGCGCGAGCGCTCTCGGCGCCGGCCGCCGTCCGCAACGTGGCCAGCAGATCGCGGAGCGCGGCCTGTTCGACGACCTCGGGGCGGTCCAGGAACACGGCCAGTCCGGTCTCCAGGGTCACGGCCTCGGCGGCGGTCAGCCGCACGGGCCGGTCGATGCCGGCGGTGAACGTCACCTCCACCATCTCGGCGTCGTCGAGATCCTCCGCGGAGAAGGCGAGGTCGATGAGGTCGCCGGGCCCGTAACCGGGTAGGCCGCAGGACCACAGCTGCCACAGGGCGGACCGCAGCGCCTTGTCGGTCATCCCCAGGTCGCGCGCGGCCTCGGAGACGGGGACGGCGCCGCGGCTGTGGAAGTACGGGACCACGCTGAGCAGGGTCGCGAGCGGGACCGAACGAGTGCTCATCGGATCGCCTCCTCGGCGGCGGTCAGGATCGACACCACGCGGACGCGGAGTTCGGCCGGCCGCAGGGCCACCGCGTCGGCCCCCTGGGCCGCGACGAGCGAGGACAGTTCACCCAACGGTGCGGACAGCTCGAGATCGGTACCACTGCGATCGAAGCGATGGGCCGACGTCTCCGCGCGGGCCATGGCGCGGAGCTCCGCTGCCCGGCCCCCGGCCGCCCACACCGTGGCCTGCACGACGGGGTTGAGCCTCGACACCGCATCGTCGAGCAGTTCGAGAACGCGCTCGGTGGGCGGCACCGGTGCGGTGCGCCTGCCGCGGCCGAGACGAACGTCCGACATGCGGATCAACCGGAACGTGCGGGGCTCGCCGCGGTCCTGGTCATGGCCCACGAGATACCAGTGCCCGTGCCGTGAACCGGTCCACCAGGGCTCCACGCGACGGTCGCTGGACTCGGTGGCCCCCGCGGGGGTGTGGGAGAACGTCACCACGGCGCCCTCCGCTGCAGCCTCGGCGACGACCGCCGCGGTGGCCAGTTCGGCGGGGTCCTCGACCGAGACGGTCGTACCGACGTCCCGGACCGGATCGATGCCCGCGGCCGTGAGCTTGGCCAACGCCCCGTCCGCGCGGGCGGACCGCTCCCCTTCGCGCCAGACCTCGGCGGCCACCGCGAGGACTCCGGCCTGCTCGGCCGTCAGGGTGATCTCGGGGAGCTCGTAGTCACGAGCCGGGATCCGGTACCCGGCCGGCGAACCGTGGGCCAGCGACGCCCCCTGCTCGAGCGGCACGCCGGCGTCGCGGAGTTCGCGCTTGTCCCGCTCGAACA
Organism: Dietzia aurantiaca; assembly: GCF_021033825.1. GTDB lineage: Bacteria > Actinomycetota > Actinomycetes > Mycobacteriales > Mycobacteriaceae > Dietzia > Dietzia aurantiaca. The sequence continues at coordinate 348,154 of NZ_JAIFXZ010000002.1, read as the reverse complement.
TGCGCAGGTAGGCGGCCTCGTTCTCGCAGTCGTCGTAGCCCTGCACCATCCGCCGGATCTCGTCGGCCGACAGGTAGGCGTTGGTCGAGCGCAGACAGATCACCAGGTTGACCAGTCGCTGTGACTTCGAGGTGGACACGTGCAGGAACGCTATCGTCCGAGCGCGGAGATCAGGTCGTCGACACGCGGGTCCTCGTCGGCGAACGGGTCCGTCAGCGCGACGGTCGGCAGGGTGCCGTCGGTGACCTTGAGGTGCACCCAGTCCACGGTGTGGTCCCGCCCGGCCTCGCGCGCGGCGGTGATGAATCGACCACGTAGTGCCGCCCGGGTCGTCTCGGGGGCGACCGCCCGTGCGTGCTCGACCTCGGCGTCGTCCACCACCCGGGAGACCAGACCGCGCCGCTCCAGGACGGAGTGCAGACCTCGGCCGGGCCGGATGTCGTGGTAGGTCAGGTCGATCTGTGCGAGCCTGGGGTGGTCGAGGTCGACGCCGGTCCTGTCCTGGACCTGCCGGATCAGCCGGAGCTTGGCCGCCCAGTCGATGTCTGCGGCGATCGAATCGTGGTCACCCGATTCCACGGCGTCGAGTACGCGCTCCCACAGGGCGACGCACTCGGTCACCACGTCCCGGTCGTCGCGCTCCCAGCCACCCGCGTCCAGGTACCGGTGGACCGCGGCCAGGAACTCCCGCTGGATCTCCAGAGCGCTCATCGTGGTGCCGTCGGTCATGGTCACGGGGCGGGTGCCGGTCAGGTCGCGGCTGATCTCGCGGATCGCACGAACGGGGTGCGCCACGGCCATGGGACGCAGCTCGATCCCAGCCTCGAGCATCTCCAACACCAGCCGCGTGGTGGCGATCTTCAGCAGCGTGGTCTTCTCGATCATGTTGGAATCGCCCACGATCACGTGCATGCGCCGGAACCGGGTGGAGTCCGCGTGGGGTTCGTCGCGGGTGTTGATCAGCGGCCGGGACCGGGTGGTGGCCGAGGAGACCCCGTCCCACATGTGCTCGGCCCGCTGCGAGAAGCAGAACGTCGGTCCCGGGGTCTGGTCGAGCCCGACACCGGGGGGCGTGCCGGGCAGGATCTTGCCGGCGCCACAGTAGAGCTGCCGGCTCACCAGGAACGGCAGCAGTGTGGTGCCGATGCTGCGCACCTGGGTGGCGCGGTCGAGCAGGTAGTTCTCGTGGCACCCGTAGGAGTTGCCCACCGTGTCGGTGTTGTTCTTGAACAGGTAGACCTTCGCATCGATCCCCTCGGCGGCCAGCGACTGTTCGGCGCACAGTCCGAGCTCGTCGACGATCCGCTCCCCCGCCCGGTCGTGGGCCACGAGCTGGCGCAGGCCGTCGCATTCGGCCGTGGCGTACTCGGGGTGCGAGCCGACGTCCAGGTAGAGGCGCGAGCCGTTCTCGAGGAAGACGTTCGAGCTACGCCAGCGCTCCACGACGGGGCGGAACAGGTAGCGCGCGATCTCGTCGGCGCCGAGCGAGCGGGCGCCCTCTCCCCCGACGCTGGTGATCCCGAACTCGGTCTCGATCCCGACGATGCGACGCAGCATGGGGTCTACTGCCCGCCCTTCTGGACGTAGGACTTCACGAACTCCTCGGCGTTGGTCTCGAGGATGTCGTCGATCTCGTCGAGCAGCGAGTCGGCGGCGCTGGTGTCGGTGGCCTTGGCGACCTGGCCGGCCTCGTCGTCACCCTCGCCGGGGCCGCCGGCGTTCTTCTGGATCTGGGCCATGGTGGTTGCTCCTTGTTCACTGGTGCTCTGCTGTCGGCGGTGATCAGGTGGTGGGGCCGTCGGGCCCCAGGAAGCCGGGGTTGGCCTCGCAGAACTCCCGGCTGCCGGTGTAGGGGTCGGAGAGGTCGACGTGCCGTTCCCGGCCGCGGGTGTCGACGACGACGACGTGGTCCCATCCGGCGGCGTGGACACGATCCCCGAGTTCGGCCAGGAAGCGTCCGCGGGCCCAGGCCCGCGTCGTCTCCGGCGGGGTCGTGATGGCGGCGTCGATCTCGTCATCACTGGTGAGCCGGCGGATCGCACCCTTGGCGGCCAGTCGGTTGTAGAGGCCACGCCCGGGATCGATGTCGTGGTACTGGAAGTCGATCAGGGCGAGCCTGGCGTGGTCCCAGCCCAGGCCGTCTCGGGTTCGGAAGCCCTCCAGCAGCCGGAGCTTGGCCGGCCAGTCGAGCCGGTCCGCGCACGACATCGGGTTCTCCTCGAGGGCGTCGAGGATCTCCCGCCACTCGGCGAGCACCTCGAGAGCCCACGCTGGTCGGCCGGAGCCGTCGCCCACCATCTCGGTGACCCGCGCCAGGATCTCCCGCTGCATCGCCAGTGCGGTGATCTCACGGCCGTCGGCGAGCGGCACCGTCGCGGTGAGGCCCGGGTCGTGGCTGATCGTGTGCACGGCCTCGACCGGGTCCTCGGGGAGCAGATCCGCGAAGTCGACGCCGGCCTCGATCGCGTCCAGCACCAGGCAGGTGGTGCCGATCTTGAGGTAGGTGGACAGCTCCGCCATATTGGCGTCACCGATGATGACGTGCAGGCGTCGCCACGTCTCGTCGGTGGCGTGCGGCTCGTCGCGGGTGTTGATGATCCCGCGGCGCAGCGTGGTCTCGAGCCCGGTCAGAACCTCGATGTAGTCGGCCCGCTGGGAGATCTGGAACCCGGCGGTCTGCCCTTCCTGGCCGATGCCCACCCTGCCCGCGCCGGTGTACACCTGCCGCGACAGCAGGTGGGTGGCCAGACTGAGGGTCAGCGCGTCGAAGTCCACGTCGCGACGCACGAGGTAGTTCTCGTGGGCGCCGTACGAGGCGCCCTTGCCGTCCACGTTGTTCTTGTAGAGCTTGAGCTGCGCGTTGTCTTCCGTGGCCGAGGACTCCGCGCCGGCCCGGTGCATGATGACCTCGCCCGCCTTGTCCCAGATCACGGCGTCCCGCGGCGAGTCGACCTCCGGGGCCGAGTACTCGGGGTGGGCGTGATCGACGTAGAAGCGCGCGCCGTTGGTGAGCACCCGGTTGGTCACACCGAACTCGCTGGGGTCGTACGCCCGGGCGATGCCGAGGTCGAACCCGCGGGCGTCCCGGAGCGGCGACTCGGACTGGTAGTCCCAGCGCGCCTCGTCGGCGCCGCCCGCGCCCTCACCGGGGTCGGTGTAGGCCTTGATCACCTGGGTCGAGGTGACGACCGAGCTCAGCAGCGGCTGGCCCACGGCGACGATCCCGAACTCGATCTCGGTTCCGATGATTCGGCCGCGCACGGGGCCGGTCGGGCGGGCACTCGCGTTCATGCGCTCTCTTCCCTGTTCGGCACGGTGACCTCCACGACCCGCTCGCCACGAACGCCGGTCAGGCGCGCCCATTCCTGCGGGTTGGAGGTGCCCGGCAGGTCGGTGTTCTCCGCGAACTCGGCCTCGACGGCGTCCAGGAAGTCGTCCGTGGTCAGGCCCTTGCCGGTGCCGTGCACGATGTCCTTGATCGCGAGCTTCTTGGCGCGGTCCACGATATTGCGCAGCATGGCCCCCGACGTCAGATCTGCCAGGTACATCGAGGCGCGGCGGCCGGAGGCGAACACCAGGTGTGCGTACGTGGTCGAGACATCACGGGTGTAGAGGCGCTCGGTGACGCGCTGGATCAGAGCCGCCACGTGTTGGTCGGCGGCGGCCCCCGCCATGTCGTCGGGGTCGAAGCGCAGATCGGTGGTGACGTACTTGCCGAGGATGTCGATCGCCGCGTCCCGGTCCGGGCGGTCGATCCTGATCTTCAGGTCCAGCCGGCCCGGGCGCAGGATGGCCGGGTCGATCATGTCCTCCCGGTTGGAGGCGCCGATCACGATGACGTTGCGCAGGTCCTCCACGCCGTCGATCTCCGCGAGCAGCTGCGGGACGATCGTGGTCTCCATGTCCGAGGAGACGCCCGATCCACGGGTCCGGAAGATCGAGTCCATCTCGTCGAAGAAGACGATCACCGGATTACCCTCGGTGGCCTTCTCGCGGGCCCGCTCGAAGATCGAGCGGATGTGCCGCTCCGTCTCGCCCACGTACTTGTTGAGCAGCTCGGGGCCCTTGATCGACAGGAAGTACGAGTTGGGGTACCGGCCGTCGTCCACGTCGTCGCCCCGCGACACCGCCGCGGCCCGGGCCAGCGAATGCGCCACAGCCTTGGCGATGAGCGTCTTGCCGCAGCCGGGCGGACCGTAGAGCAGCACGCCCTTGGGCGGCGCGAGATGGAACTCGCGGTACAGGTCGTGGTGGATGAACGGGAGCTCGATCGCGTCGCGGATCTGCTCGATCTGCTGGCCGAGCCCGCCGATGTCCGAGTAGTCCACGGTCGGGACCTCCTCGAGCAGGAGCTCGTCGACCTCCGCCTTGGGCACCACCTCGTACGCCACGGCCGCCTTCGGGTCCACCAGGACCGCGTCACCGGGCCGCACCGGTGCCGGGTGGTCGGAGGTCCGGCCGCCCCGGAGGTGATCGGCCAGGTGCACGATGTGTTCCTCGTCGTTCCCCATGACGACCCGGGCACGCAGCCCGTCCGCCAGGACGTCGCGGAACATCGCGGTGACGCCGGTGGTGGGCAGCGCGGACGAGGCCTCCAGGACGGTCAGCGCCTCGTTGAGGCGGACCGTCGTGCCGACCGTGAGCGTCGCCGGTTCCACGCCGGGCGCGAGCGTCAGCAACATGCGGCGGCCGGAGGCCATGACCTCGACGGTGTCGCCGTCCACCGGCTTCGAGAGAACGACCCCGTAGGTGCTGGGCGGATTGCCGAGCCGCTCGACCTCGCCCTTGAGGGCCTCGAGCTGGTCCCGGGAGTCCTTCAGCAGCTCCGCGAGACGCACGTTGCGGGCGCCGAGGGCATCGATCTTGACCGCCTTCTCGCGATCCGACCGGGCCCACTCGTCGGCCGCCTTGCGCAGCCGCACCAGCTCCGCCCGGTCGACCGAGACCCGATCATCACCCTGTCCGGCCGGGGAACGTCCCTCGGTCACGCGATCACCTGCCCTCCGGTTCGCCGACGAGACCCCTCGTCGTCGTCACCTCCACCCTATCGCCGCGGTGAGGCGCGGGCGCGCCGGCCAGGCTGTTATCCGATCAGCCCTTTCCGGCGCGGCGTTTGGGCTTGAGGGTGGTCACACCCTCGGCGAGGCGACGCGCGGTCACCAGGAACGCGGTGTGGCCCTGCATACGGTGCTCGGGGCGCACGGCCAGACCCACCACGTGCCACCCGCGGTTGATCGACTCCCACGCGCGGGGCTCCGTCCAGCACTGCTGGCGGCGCAGGCCCTCCACCACATCCGACAGCTGCGTCGTGGTGGCCACATAGACCACCAGTACGCCGCCCGGGACCAGGACGTCCTTCACCGTGGGCAGGCACTCCCACGGCGCCAGCATATCCAGGATGACCCGGTCGACCTGACCGTCCAGCTGCTCGACCGACGTCTGTGCCAGATCCGCAACCCGCAGATCCCAGTTGTCGGGCAGGTCGCCGTAGAAGGTGCGGACGTTGCGTTCGGCGTGTTCGGCGTGGTCCTCGCGGATCTCGTAGGAGAACACCCGGCCCGACGGGCCGACCGCGCGCAGCAGCGAACACGTCAGCGCGCCCGAACCGGCTCCGGCCTCCAGGACGCGTGCGCCCGGGAAGATGTCGCCCTCGTGCACGATCTGCGCCGCGTCCTTGGGATAGATGACCTGGGCGCCACGGGGCATCGACAGCACATAGTCGGTGAGCAGCGGCCGCAGTGCCAGGTAGTCGGCGTCCTTGGTCGAGGTGATGATCGACCCCTCGGGCGCACCGATGAGATCGTCATGCTTCACCGCGCCGTGATGGGTGAAGAACTCCGCCCCCTCGACCAGGACGACGGTGTACTTGCGCCCCTTGGTGTCGGTGAGCTGCACGCGGTCGCCGATCGCGAACGGGCCGGATCGCTGCACTGTGGACCTCCAGGGTGACGGTGGGGGCCGGATGTCCGACCGGTTGTCTACCCTGCCAGGTGTGATTGATCCCCTCGAAATCGGTGACGGTAACAATGTGGGCGCCACCCGCGACATCGGCGGGGCCGAGGACGCCGGTGGCACCGGCCCGGTCGTCCCCGAGCGCAAGCCGCTGGCGCTCTCGGCCTCGCGCGCGTCGGACTTCCAGCGGTGCCCCCTGCAGTACCGGTTCCGTGCCGTGGACCGGATCCCGGAGCCCAAGACGCGCGCTCAGGTGCTCGGCACGGTCGTGCACTCCGTGCTCGAGGAGCTGTACGGACTCGAGCAGTCGGAGCGGGCCCCGCAGCGTGCCGCGCAGTTGGTGCCCGGCGCCGTGGAGCGCTTCTACGATGTCGAGGGCGGCGCGGAGGTCGTCCCGCTCGCGGGGCGGGACGAGTTCCAATCCGATGTCGCCGCGATGGTGGCCGGGCTCTACGGCGTCGAGGACCCGCAGCGCTTCTCCCCCGCCTCGTGCGAGCAGTACCTCGTCACGGCCACCTCCGCCGGCACCCCGCTCCACGGTTACCTCGACCGCGTGGACCTGGCGCCGACCGGTGAGGTGCGGGTGGTGGATTACAAGACGGGCAAGCCGCCGCACCCGCGTTTCCAGGACCAGGCCATGTTCCAGATGCGGTTCTACGCGCTGATGTACCAGCGCATCCACGGAGTCCTGCCCGCCCAGCTGAAGCTGATCTACCTGAAGAACGGCAGCTGGCTCACGCTCACACCGGATCTGGCCACGATGGTCGAGACGGAGTCCACGCTGGACGCCCTGTGGACGGAGATCGAGGAGGCCGGCAGGACCGGGGACTTCCGCCCCCGTACGTCGAAGCTCTGCGGCTGGTGCGATCATCAGGCGTTGTGTCCGGCGTTCGGGGGGACCCCGCCGGAGTACCCGGGCTGGCCCGGGTCGCGAGTGGTGCCGGTCGATGCCCCGAATCTGCTGGCCGGTGATCAACGAACCGAGGAGCGGTCATGACGGAGGCCTATTACGAGCGGCTGGGTGCTGAGGACGACTGGGAGGTGTTCCGGGCGTCCGAGCACACCGTGAGCGCGTGGGGGCCGGAGCTCCAGCACGGGGCGCCGCCGTCGGCCATTCTCACCCGCGCCATGGACCGACTCGAGGGAACCGACGGGACCCGCATCTCCCGGATCGCGGTGGACCTGCTGGGCCCGGTACCGCTCGGTGAACTGCGGACGCGGGCGCGGATCGCGCGCCCGGGCAAGCGGATCCAGCTCGTCGAGTCGGAACTCGAAGCGGGCGGCCGCGTGGTGGCCCGCGCCAGCGCGTGGCGGATGCGTGCCGGGGACACCTCGGCGGTGGAACAGACGGTCGACAGCCCACGGGTACTGCCCGCGGCCGACTTCGACAGCTCGTTTTTCACCCGGTGGACCAGCGGATACATCGACTCGCTGCAGATTCGCGGTGCCGAGGACGGAATCGTGTGGGCGCGCCCCCGGTATCCGCTGGTCGCCGGCGAGACCATGTCCCCGGTCGAGCACGTCATGTGCATCGCGGACATCGCCAACGGGGTCGGAGCGGTGCTGGAACCGACCGAGTGGCGCTTCCTCAACACCGATCTCGTCACGCACCTCCATCGCCTGCCCCGGGGCGAGTGGATCGGGGTGGACGCCCACGCCTCGATCGGACCCGACGGGGTCGGTGCGACGTCCGGAACGCTCTATGACGAGTCGGGCGCGCTCGGGCACACGCTCCAGGCATTGCTCATCGAGACGGTGTAGATCCCTGCCGGCGGGCGCCGTCGGAAGGGGCTGGGAAACCGGACAGCCCCGGAAGGCCTGACGCGTGGCGTCCGGTCCTCCGGGGCTGACGGCGATTCCCCGAGGGTTGTTGGCGTCAGCCCATCCGGCAGGAACGGATGTCGGTCGCGATGATCGACTTCGCGCCGGCCACGGCGAGTTGGTCCATGATCGAGTTGACCCGCTTGCGCGGCACCATCGACCGCACCGCTATCCACGCCGGGTCCGCCATCGGCGAGACCGTCGGCGACTCGAGGCCGGGCGTGATCGTCGAGACCTCGTCGAGCAGTTCACGAGGGCAGTTGTAGTCGAGCATCATGTACTGCTGCGCGAACACCACGCCCTGCAACCGCGCCCGCATCTGGGCCATCGCCGGCGACACATCGGCGTCGATCCGCGAGATGAGCACACCCGAGGAATCGCACAGGATGTCGCCGAACGCCTCGAGTCCGTGGACCTTGAGGGTTCGACCGGAGCCCACCACGTCTGCGATGCAGTCCGCCACGCCCAGCTGGATGGAGATCTCCACGGCGCCGTCGAGACGGATAACCTCGGCCTCGATCCCGCGGTCGGCGAGATCTCGTCGGACGATGTTGGGGTACGAGGTGGCGATCCGCGAGCCCGCGAGACGCTCGGCCGACCAGCCTTCGCCGGCCGGGCCCGCGTAGCGGAAGGTCGAACGGCCGAAGCCCATCTCTAGCAGTTCGTCGACCTCGGCCATCGAGTCGGCCGCGAGATCCCGGCCGGTGATACCCAGATCGAGACGGCCGGAGCCGACGTAGACGGCGATGTCCTTCGGGCGGAGGAAGTAGAACTCGACATCGTTCTCGCGGTCGATCAGCGAGAGATCCTTGCTGCCCTCCGGCCGGCGGCGGTACCCGGCCTCGGAGAGCATCTCGGAGGCGGACTCGGACAGGGCGCCCTTGTTGGGCACTGCGACGCGCAGCATGGTGGCTCCTGGGAATAGGTGCGTAGGGGTGGGCGTGGGTGACGGTCTACAGATGTCGGTAGACGTCTTCGAGGCCCAATCCCCGCTTGAGCATCATGACCTGCGTCCAGTAGAGAAGCTGGGAGATCTCCTCTGCCAGTTCGGCGTCCGACTGGTACTCCGCTGCGATCCAGACCTCGCCGGCCTCCTCGATGACCTTCTTGCCGAGGTGGTGTACGCCCTTGTCGAATGCGGTGACGGTCCCGGAGCCCTCAGGGCGCGCGGCGATCCGCTCGGACAGTTCGGCGAACAGCGAGTCGAAGGTCTTCACACGCCCGATTCTCCCACAGCGACAGCGGCGGGTGTCCCTGAGGTGAGCGTGTGCAGTGCGGAGACCCCGACACCCACGAGTGTCGGGTAGGTGTGTGCGCCGGTCACGTCGGGCTGACCATCAGTGGACGGCACGTACAGCACGCGGCAGCCGGCGGCCACGGCGGCGGTGGCGCCGGTGACGGAGTCCTCGATCGCCACCGAGGAGCGGGGGTCCACACCCAGACGCGCGCAGGCGAGGAGATAGGGGTCCGGCGCGGGCTTCGCGTCGGGGACCATGCACCCGGTCACCACCACGTCGAATCGCGACCGGTTGATGAACTCGAGGGGCACCTGCGCCACGTCTGCCGTCGTGTTGGTGACCAGCGCCACCGGAGTTCCGGTCTCCGCGATCTCCGCGAGGAGCTCCTCCGCCCCGGGTCGCCACCTCATGTCGGTCCGCATCAGTTCGGTGACGCGTGAATTGAGCCGGTGCGCGAGACGATCGAACTCCTCCCCCTCGATCCGGTGGCCCGTGTATTCACCGAGGATCTCGAAGAAGCCATGCAGCGAGTTTCCGAGCGTCCGCTCTCGATTCGACTCGTCCAGCGGGCGCCCCATGTGCTCGGCGAGCTCATAGACGGCGACGTCCCATAGTCGTTCGGTGTCGACGAGGGTCCCGTCCATGTCGAGACAGATGGCGGACGGGGCACGATCACACGCGATGCTGGTCACGGCCTACTGTCTACCCGAACGCCCGGGCCCCGGGAGCGACCGTGCGCGGACGGGGGCATGCCCACTCCCCCGGCGAGCACGCGGAAACGACGACGCGGCCCGGACCGCTGTGGGTCCGGGCCGCGTCGCACACCGATCAGGTGTTGAAGTACTTGGCCTCCGGGTGGTACAGCACGAACGCATCCGTGGACTGCTCGGGGTGCAGCTGGAGCTCCTCGGACAGTTCGACTCCGATCCGCTCCGGCTGAAGCAGGTCGATCACGACCTTGCGGGACTCCAGATCCGGGCACGCCCCGTAGCCAAAGCTGTACCTCGCGCCGCGGTACTTCAGGTTGAAGTACTCATCGATGCTGTCCGGGTCCTCGGCGGAGACGGCACCCTCCGGCAGTCGGAGCTCGTCGCGGACGCGGCGGTGCCAGAACTCGGCGAGGGCCTCGGTGAGCTGGACGGAGAGGCCGTGCACCTCGAGGTAGTCGCGGTAGTTGTCGCCCGCGAACAACTCGTTGGCGAAGTCCGCGATGGGGGTGCCCATCGTGACCAGCTGGAACGGGAGCACGTCGACCACACCCTCCGCCTGGCACCGCTCGCGGGATGCCAGGAAGTCGGGGATGGACAGGAATCGTGGTCGCTGCTGACGGGGGAAGGCGATCTTGTGGATCACCTCGGCGTCCGGCCGTGGTTCGGCCAGCACCCAGATCTCGTCGCCGACCGAGTACGCCGGGAAGTACCCATAGACCACGGCGGCGTGGGACAGGATGCCCTTGGTGGTCAGGCGGCTGATCCAGTCCCGCAGCCGCGGACGGCCCTCCGTGGCGACCAGCTCGTCGTAGTCGGGTCCGTCGCCGCCGCGGGTGCCGCGCAGTCCCCACTGGCCGAAGAAGAGTGCGCGCTCGTCCAGGTGGCCGGCGTAGTCGGCGACCGGGATGCCCTTGGCGATCCGCGTTCCCCAGAACGGCGGCGTCGCGATGGGCTGATCCGCCGCCACGTCCGACCGCTCCGGGACGAGCACGGGCTCGGCCTCCGCCGCGCGCTTGGCCGCGATCCGCTCCGAACGGGCGCGGCGCTCGCGACGCTCGGCGGCCTTGGCCGCGGACTCCGACGACTCGGCCATCGGGACACCGGTGCGCTTGGAGGTCATCACCTCGTCCATCAGACGCAGGCCCTCGAACGCGTCGCGGGCGTAGAACACGTCGCCCTTGTACATGTCGGCCAGGTCGACCTCGACGTACGCGCGCGTCAGTGCGGCTCCGCCCAGCAGCACCGGGAACTCGTCCGCGATCCCCTCCGTGTTGAGCTCGGACAGATTGTCCTTCATCACCACGGTGGACTTCACGAGTAGACCGGACATGCCGATCACGTCGGCCTTGTGCTCGCGGGCCGCGGAGATGATGTCCGCGATCGGCTGCTTGATGCCGATGTTGACGACGTCGTAACCGTTGTTGGACAGGATGATGTCCACCAGGTTCTTGCCGATGTCGTGGACGTCGCCCTTGACCGTCGCCAGAACGATCCGGCCCTTGCCGTCCTCGTCGCTGGCCTCCATGTGGGGCTCGAGGTGGGCGACCGCGGCCTTCATCGTCTCCGCGGACTGCAGCACGAACGGTAGCTGCATCTGCCCGGACCCGAACAGCTCGCCGACGGTCTTCATGCCGTTCAGCAGGTGCTCGTTGATGATCTGCAGCGGCGGGATCTGCTCCATCGCCGCGTCGAGGTCCGCCTCGAGGCCCTTGCGCTCGCCATCGACGATGCGTGCGGCAAGGCGCTCCATCAGCGGCATCGCCGCGAGTTCGGCGGCCCGGGCGTCCTTGGCACTGGCGGCGGAGACTCCCTCGAACAGCTCCATGAACACCTGGAGCGGGTCGTAGCCCTCGCGGCGGCGGTCGTAGACCAGGTCCAATGCGACCTCACGCTGGCGCTCGTCGATCTTGCTCATCGGCAGGATCTTGGAGCTGTGCGCGATCGCCGAGTCGAGGCCGGCCTGGATGCACTCGTGCAGGAACACGGAGTTGAGGACCTGACGGGCCGCGGGGTTCAGGCCGAACGAGATGTTCGACAGACCCAGCGTGGTGTGGATCGCCGGGTGCGCGTCGGTCAGTCGTCGGATGGCCTCGATCGTCTCGATACCGTCGCGACGCACCTCTTCCTGACCGGTGGATATGGGGAAGGTCAGGCAGTCGATGATGATGTCGTCCTCGGCCACCCCCCAGTTCGCGGTGAGGTCGGCGATGAGACGTTCCGCGATCTCGAGCTTGCGGTCCGCGGTGCGCGCCTGGCCCTCCTCGTCGATGGTGAGTGCGACCACGGCGGGACCGTGCTCGGCGACCAGACGCATGATCTTCTGGAACCGGGAGTCCGGCCCGGCACCGTCCTCGTAGTTCACCGAGTTGACCGCGCAGCGGCCGCCCAGGTGCTCTAGGCCCGCCTTGATCACCTCGGGCTCGGTGGAGTCGAGCATGATCGGCAGCGTGGAGGCGGTGGCGAAGCGGCCCGCGAGTTCCGCCATGTCGCCGGCGCCGTCGCGCCCGACGTAGTCGACACAGAGATCGACCATCTGGGCGCCGTCGCGCATCTGCTCCTTGGCGATATCCATGCAGGTGTCCCAGTCGGAGGCCAGCATGGCCTCACGGAACCGCTTGGAGCCGTTGGCGTTGGTGCGCTCGCCGATCATGATGATGCCGGCGTCGGCCCGCATCGGCGTGGAGGTGTAGAGCGAGGAGACGGCATTGATCGGCTCGACGGACCGCTCGGCCTTCGTGCGGGACAGGACCTGCTCCCTGAGCCGCGTGATGTGCTCGGGAGTGGTGCCACAGCAGCCACCGACCATCGTCAGGCCGAACTCGGAGACGAAGTCCGCGACCTGGGGCCCGAACTCCTCGGCACCGAGCGGGTAGACCGCACCGTTCGGGCCGAGCTCGGGCAGGCCGGCGTTGGGCATGACCGACACCGGGATCTCGGCGTGCTGGGACAGGTAGCGCAGATGCTCCACCATCTCGGACGGGCCGGTCGCGCAGTTGAGCCCGATCATGTCGATACCCAGGGGCTCGAGCGCGGTGAGGGCGGCGCCGATGTCCGAGCCGAGCAGCATCGTGCCGGTTGTCTCGATGGTCACGTGCGAGATGATCGGCAACCGACGGCCGGCGGCGGCCATTCCGTCTTTGCAGCCGAGCACGGCCGCCTTGACCTGGAGCAGGTCCTGGCTGGTCTCGATCAGGTAGGCGTCGGCGCCGCCGCGGGCGAGGCCCTCGGCGGCCTGGGCATAGGCGCTACGGATCTCCTCGAAGGTGGTCTGACCGAGCGAGGGCAGCTTGGTGCCCGGACCGAGTGACCCCAGGACCATGCGAGGGGTCCCGTCCTCGGACGGGCCCATCTCGTCGGCGACCTTGCGGGCGATGGCCGCCCCCTTCTCGGCGAGCTCGCCGATCCGGTCGACGATGTCGTAATCACCGAGGTTGGACAGGTTGCAGCCGAAGGTGTTGGTCTCGACGAGGTCGGCGCCGGCCTCGAAGAATGCGCGGTGGATGTTCTCGACGACGTCGGGCCGGGTGGCGTTGAGGATCTCGTTACAACCCTCGAGGCCGAGGAAGTCACCGTCGACGGTGAGGTCGACAGCCTGCAACATCGTGCCCATCGCCCCGTCGCCGATCAGCACCCGCCCGCGAGCGGCATCCAATAAGGGCGAATCGAAATCGACAGACATGGGCCCCAGTGTATGGGTGAGGCGGAATCGGACGTACGTAGGCTGTACTGATGACTGTCGAATGGAGTCCTGACGGGCATCTGGATCTGGAGAGCCCGGTCATGATCGTGGCCTTCGAGGGCTGGAACGACGCCGCGGATGTCGCGACCGGGACGATCGAGCATCTCGCCCTCAACCTGGAGGCGCGGGAGATCGCGGAGATCGGCGGCGACGAGTTCTTCGACTACCTGGATCAGCGCCCTGTCATCCGGCATTCGGGCGGGGTGTCGCGGTCGATCGAATGGCCGCGCATCGTCGTGTCCGCGTGTCGTCCCGATGGCGTGGCCAATGACGTGTTGCTCGTCCGCGGCCCGGAGCCGGCATTGAGGTGGCGCACGTTCGCCTCCCAGTTCGTCGACCTCGTGGACACTCTCGGGGTGTCCCAGGTGGTTCTGCTCGGGGCGTACCTGGCGGATGTCCCGCATACGCGTCCGGTGCCGCTGACCGGCACCGCGTTCAGCCGTCAGCGCATGTCGTCGATGGGGGTCGAGGCCTCCGACTACGAGGGGCCCACCGGGATGACCGGGGTGCTGCAGCAGATGCTGACCGAGGCAGGCGTCCCCACCCTGAGCCTGTGGGCGGGGGTCCCCCACTACGTGGCGTCGCCGCCCAATCCCCGCGGCACGGAGGCGATGCTGTCCTGGCTCGCGGAGAACCTCGGCATGGCCGTGACGATGGACGCCCTCCGGGCGCAGTCCAGGACCTGGGTGGAGAAGGTCGACACCGCCGCGGGCGAGGACGAGGACCTCCGTGACTACATCCGCTCCCTGGAGGAGCGGATGGACGAGGAGAACGAGATCGACCACGGGGACGACCCGGAGCCGGACCGGGGACGTGCCTCCAGCGGCGAGGCGATGCCGCTCGTCGACGGCGACGCGATCGCGGCGGAGTTCGAGCGCTTCCTGCGCGGGGACCGGGACGAGCCAGACGCGGGCTGACGCGGGTCAGCCCGCGTCTGCACGGACGCCCAGCAGGGTGTCCAGTGCGGTGGAGATCAGCTCTCCCGCCACGGGGTCGGTCGATTCCCCGGCCAGCGTCGCCGCCGCCCAGGAATCGATCGCCTCGAGAGCGCCCGGGGTGTCGAGGTCATCGGCCAGCCGCTCCCGCAGGATCGCGACAGTGGCACGGGCATCGGCACCGGCGCCCCGGGCGATGGCGGCGTTCCAGGTCGAGTAGCGGGCGCGGGCCTCGTCGAGGATCTCAGCGGACCACGAACGGTCGGTGCGATAGTGGCCGGCGGCCAGCCCCAGCCGGATGATCGCCGGGTCCACGCCCTCCTCGCGCAGTGCCTGCACGCGGACGAGGTTACCGAGCGACTTGCTCATCTTGACGCCGTCGAGGCCGATCATCGCCGCATGTACGTAGAACCGGGCGAAGGGACGCTCGTCACAGGCGGCCTCGGCGTGGGCAGCGGAGAACTCGTGGTGTGGGAACGCCAGGTCGCTGCCCCCGCCCTGGATGTCGAAGTTCATCCCGAGACGGTTGCGTGCGATCGCAGAACACTCGATGTGCCAGCCGGGGCGCCCCTGACCCCACGGCGAGGGCCACGTGGGCTCACCGGGTCGCTGCACCCGCCACAGCAGGGCGTCCAGGGGATGCTCCTTGCCACTGCGGTCCGGATCGCCCCCGCGCTCGGCGAATGCAGCCGCCATCTCGTCGTCGTCATATCCCGACTCGTAACCGAAATCCGGCGTCGCTCGATGGCGGTAGTAGACATCCGAGTATCCGTCGACCTCCGGGTCGATGCGGTAGGCGTGCCCGCGCTCGATCAGCTCGCCGACCATCTCGACCACCTCGTCGATCGTCTCGGTGGCGGCCACGTACTGCTGTGGTGGGAGGACGCGCAGCGCCTCCATGTCGGCACGGAACCGATCCGTCTCGGCGTCGCCGAGCTCGCGCCAGTCCACGCCGTCGCGGCCCGCCCGCTCGAACAGCGGATCGTCGACGTCGGTCGTGTTCTGGACGTAGTGGACGGCATGGCCCGCGTCCAGCAACTGTCGGTAGACCAGATCGAAGGTCAGGTACGTCGCGGCGTGACCGAGATGAGTCGTGTCATACGGGGTGATCCCGCAGACGTACATCCGTGCGAGAGGCCCGGCCGCCACCTCACGGACCGCACCGCCCGCGGTGTCGAACAACTTGAGGGGAACGCCGTCGCCGGGAAGTGAGGGGACGACAGGCGAGGACCACGAGTGCATGGGGCCGAGTCTAGAGACCCGGCCGGATCAGAAGAGCGGCCAGGGTAAGGGGTAACCCGGGCCCGGGACGGGGAACCGCCCGTCGGTGAGGAGCCCGTCCACGCGCCTGGCCAGCGCATCGATCTCGTCGGACGAGAGCAGGTGTGTCAGTCGGCTCGCGAGGCCGCCCTCCCGGGCCAACTCCCCGGCGAGACCCGTCAGGTCCGCCACGTCACCCCCGACGAGGGGTTGACCGGCCCACCCCCACAGGACGGTGCGGACCTTCGGGTCCACATGGAACGACAACCCGTGGTCGATCGCCCAGTAGCGACCGGCGCGGTCGACCAGGACGTGGCCGCCCTTGCGGTCGGCGTTGTTCACCACGAGGTCGAGCAGGGCGATACGGCGAAGTCTGTCGTCGGTGTCGTGGGCGACGACGACCTCCTCGCCCCGGGAGCCCTCACCCCGGAGGACCACCGCGCGGCCCTCCGGAACCGAGTCGACCGGATGGACATCCACGGGGTCGTAGGCGCCGCCCACGCTGTCGCGTTCGTCGATCCACCGCTGTGCCATCCCCCGGCCACCCGGGCCGTGTGCCGTGACCGTCTCGGGGATCAGATCCCACCCCAGAGCTGCGGACACCACAAAGGCCGCGACCTCCCGGGCCGCGAGGCTCCCGTCCGGGAAATCCATCAGGGGCCTCTCCCCCGCCGACGGCTTGTACACCCATCCGTCTCCGTGCTGATCCACACAGCGGTACACGGCGTTGCTGCCGGACGGGATCCGGTGCTGGACGGTGAGTTCGGGGCCGGCAGACGATCTGGTCACGGATCGATGAGCTCGGTCAGTGCCTCACCGGATCGTGGACGGTAACCGTTGAGCCGGACGCACAAGTGGCCGGTGGTGTCGATCGGCTCACCACACAACGGGCAGGGCTCGCGGCCCGCGGAGACCACCTTGTCGCTGCGCAGGACGAACTGCCGGGCGCGCTGCGGGGTGAGGAACACGCGGAGTGCATCGGGTGCGTCCTCGGAGTCCGACAGCACCACCGACTCGTCCGTGGCCGACGGGTCGATCGCCAGGAGCTCCACGACGACCTGGCCCCTGTCGCCGTCCCAGCCCAGACCCATCGTGCCCACGTTGAACTCGGGGTCGACCGGCATCTCTAGCGGGTCGAGGTCATCGACCATTCCCCCCGCCGGTGGTACCGAGAAGTCGGACTTGCTGGCGATCTCGTCGAGCAGATCCCCCATCCGGTCGGACAGGATTTTCGCCTGTTGCTTCTCACACCTCACGGTGATGGTGCGTCCGGACTCCGTGGCCTGGACGAAGAAGACCCGCTCGCCGGGCTGGCCGACCGTGCCCACCACGAACCGGCTCGGCTCGCGGAACTCGTGGACTGCCCTGCTCATGCCGGTCGTCTCCTCGTGTCGGTGTGTGGATCTGTGCGGGTGGTGGTGCGGTTCATCAGGGTACGTTCCCGCCCGGCACGGCATCGGATTCAGAGTGCCCGTCGGTCGGGGTGCCCACGTGTCCAGCCGGGTCGCCGTGAAGACCGGTCAGGTCGCCGCCGGTGTCGTTGACCCGGAGCACGAACGGGCGATGCGGGGTGTACCGCACCACCGAGAGGGACGCCGGCTCCACGACGATCCGTTGGAACTGGTCCAGGTGCATCCCGTACGCGTCGGCCAGGACCGACTTGATCACGTCGCCGTGGCTGCAGGCCACCCACAGCACATCCCTGCCTGCCTGCTCGGCGAGGTGCCGGTCATGGCGACGGACGGCGTCGACGGCCCTGGTCGCCATGGCCGCCAGCGACTCGCCCCGCGGGAACACCGCGGACGAGGGATGCTGCTGTACCACCGACCACATGTGTTCGGAGGCGAGTTCCTTGAGCGGCCGCCCGGTCCAACTCCCGTAGTCGACCTCGGTCAGACCGTCCTCGATCACGGGATCCAGACCGAGGGCGCCGGCGAGCGGTTCTACCGTCTGGCGGCATCGCATGAGCGGGGATCGGACGATCGCCCCGACCGGGAGTCCGGACAACCGACCGCCGAGCTCGGTCGCCTGGGCGAGGCCCGTCTCGTCGAGTCCGACCCCCGGCGTCCGCCCGGCGAGAGTGAGCGCGGTGTTGGCGGTGGAGCGGCCGTGCCGGAGCAGGATGACGGTCATAGGAGGCAGATTACCGACGCGGCATCGATCAGGCGGTCACGTCAGGTCGCGGGGATGGTGCCGGTGGCGAGCAGGCCCATGACCAGCAGGCCGAGAATGATGCGGTAGCCCGCGAACCACGCCAGCGAGTGCTTCTGGACGAAACGCAGGAGCCAGGCGATCGCGGCGTAACCGATGACGAAAGCGATCGCCGAGCCGACCAGTAGCTGGACGGCGCTCGCCGACTGTCCGACCGACGGCTCGAACGCGTCCGGAAGACTGAACAGCCCCGAGGCGAGCACGGCGGGAATGGCGAGGAGGAACGAGAACCTCGCCGCCGCCTCGCGGGACATGCCCAGGAACAGACCGGCGGAGATGGTGCCGCCCGAGCGGCTCACCCCCGGGATGAGCGCGAGGCATTGGGCCAGGCCCATCACGATCGCGTCCTTCATCTTCAACCCGGCAAGGGACTTTCCGTCGACGGGACGGTTCTGCCTGCCGACCTTCTCCGCGAGGAGGAACACGAAGGAGAAGAGGATCAACACGATCGCGGTGATCCAGAGGTTCCGCGCGGCGTCCCGGATGAGGTCCTTGCCGACGAACCCGATGATCGCGATCGGGATCGAACCCACGATGACGAACCACCCGAGGCGATAGTCCGGGTCGTCGCGACGCGACGAGTCGAACAACCCTCGGAACCACGCCACGAGGATTCGGACGATGTCCTTGAAGAAGAAGACGAGGACCGCGGCCTCGGTGCCCAGCTGCACCACCGCGGTGAACGACGCTCCGGCGTCGGCCCCGAACCACCAGGTCGAGAAGATCCGGAGGTGGCCGGAGGAGGAGACGGGGAGGAACTCGGTGAGTCCCTGGAGCGCTGACAGCACGATGACCTGGATCCAGGACATGCCTTCCAGCGTCGGTGCGGCGAGGACCGTTGTGTTCACGGTGCGGCTCTTTCTCCTAGAGGTCGGGCATGGGCGGGGTCACGACGCACACGTGTGCCGGTCGCACGCCGTGAGGGTAGTCGCCCGGCCCTGATCGGCGCCTGGTGACCTGCGTGGTGGACAATAGAGCGCGTCGAAAGGAACACCGTGACCCGTCGTGTCCTCCGCCGATCAGGCGTGCCCGCCGCACTTCTCGCGCTCGTTGTGGGGCTCTCCGCCTGCTCGTCCGCAACCAGCCAGCTCGAGGAGGGTCAGCTCGCCCAGGGCAGCGCGGCTCCGGCGGAGTCCCCGCAGGTCTTCGAACCCGAGGGCGGAGAGCTCGTTCCGGTCCCGGGATCGGTCCGGGCGGTCGTGGCGGTCGGTGATCGGGTCGCCGTCCAGTCGCAGACCGGGCGCGACCTCCAGATCGGCCGTGTCGACGGCACCAGGTGGATCCCCGAGCACTCCGTCGAACTCCCCGCGGACGCGGGTACCGCCACCGGGGGTGACGACGGGTCGTTCGTCGTCCCCTACCCCGACGGCGTCGTGGTGGTCTCCCCGGAGGGGCGGTCGAGGCAGATATCCGGGATTGGGCCTGTCACCGCCGCTGCGGTCACGCAGGAGGGGAAGCTGATCACGGGCACCGCAGAGGGGGAGGTGGTGATCCGCGACGCCGAGGGCGTCGAGGAGACGCGGCTCGAGGGTCTGACCTCGGTGGACTCACTCACCGTGGCACGGGACGGGTCGGTCACCGCACTGAGTCGTACGGACACCGTGATCGCCTCGATCGACCCGTCCGAGGAGGTCGCGGGCCCGCTGCTGCGGGCCGGACGCGGGGCCGGGATGATGAGCGACCTCGGGGAGGGGTCCCTGGTCGCCTCCGACACCGTGGGGAACACGCTCCTGGTCTATTCGACCTCCCCGGTGCGGCTCCATCAACAGTTCCCCGTCGGGGCTGCTCCGTGGGCGGTCGCCGAGGACCCCTCCCGGTCCGTCGTGTGGGTCACCTCTACCGGGACCAACACGGTCCAGGCGTACGATCTCGGCGACGGGATCGGTGTGCTTCGCGCGGAGATCCCGACGGTGCGCCAGCCCGAGGCCCTGGCGGTCACCGACTCCGGCACCGTGGTGGTGGGGTCCGCGGATGGCGCCGGGCTCCACCTGATCCGTCCGAACCTGGCCGGCCCGGCCGGCTGACCTTCGCCGACCGCAGACGTCTCACCTGAGGAGAACCGTGTACGCGCTGCTCAAGAAGCTGCTGTTCCGCTTTCCCGCGGAGCGGATCCACCACCTGGTGTTCGGTCTGATCAAACTCCTGACGCTGATCCCGCCGCTCGGGTCCCTTGTCCGGCGGATCCTCGGGGTGCGCGACCCTGTTCTCTCGCAGGAGGTGCTCGGCCGCACCTTCCCCGGCCCGCTAGGGCTGGCCGCCGGGTTCGACAAGAACGCTGCCGCAGTCGATTCCTGGGGCGCGATCGGGTTCGGGTTCAGTGAGGTCGGCACCGTCACGGCCTCCGCCCAGCCCGGCAATCCCGCCCCCCGTCTGTTCCGGCTGGCGGAGGACCGCGCGATCCTCAACCGGATGGGGTTCAACAACCACGGGGCCGGAAACGCGGCCAACAACCTGCGCCGACGACGCAGCAGCGATCCCGTGGGCATCAACATAGGCAAGACGAAGGTCGTCCCCGCGCAGGACGCGGTGCGTGACTACGTCGCCTCCGCGACCATGCTCACCGGGCTCGCCGACTACCTGGTCGTCAACGTCAGTTCCCCCAACACGCCCGGACTGCGGGACCTGCAGGCCGTCGAATCGCTGCGGCCCATCCTCGCGGCGGTACGCGACGTGGCGACGATTCCGGTCCTGGTGAAGATCGCTCCCGATCTCGACGACCGGGACATCGACTCGGTGACCGATCTCGTTTTGGAACTGGGTCTGTCCGGGATCGTCGCGACCAACACCACGATCTCGCGCGACGGGCTGCGCACGCGCGCGACAGACGTCGAGGCGCTGGGCGCCGGCGGCATCTCCGGGGCACCCGTCGCCGCACGCTCGCGTGAGGTGCTCTCGCGCATCTACTCCCGGGCCGGCGGCAGGATCGTCATCATCTCCGTGGGCGGGGTCGAGACGCCGGAGGACGTCTGGGATCGGATCACCCACGGTGCGGATCTCGTGCAGACCTACACGGGATTCATCTTCACCGGCCCGTCACTGCTGTGGGGGTCCAGCCGCCTGGTGGCACGACGCCTCCGCCAGGGCGGGTACAGCTCCCTGGCGGAGGCGGTCGGGTCGGCCGTGCGCTCCGGGCCCAGCTGATCGCTGAGCCCGCGCAGCGCGCCGTCTTACTGCTCGTAGAGCGCGGTGGTGGTTCCGCGGGCGAGGCCCTGGCCGAACAGATTGAAGCCGAGGAAGGCGCACGAGGCGTCATCGCCGAGTTCGATCACGTCCCCCACCGCATGGACGGCGAGGATGTAGCGGTGCGGTCCGTGGCCGGCCGGGGGCGCCGCACCCACGAAGCCCTTGAAGCCCGCGTCGTTGCGCAGCACGACGGCCCCCTCCGGCAGCCCCGAGACGTCGCCCGCGGTGCACGCCCCCTCCGGGAGGGACGTCACGTCCGCCGGGATGTTGGCCACGGCCCAGTGCCAGAATCCGGAGGCCGTCGGTGCGTCCGGGTCGAAGACGGTCACGGCGTAGCTCTTCGTGCCCTCGGGGCCTGCACTCCAACTCACCTGGGGTGACTTGTCCGCACCTCCCTCCACGCCCATGACGCCGCCCAGCTGCGCCGGTGCGAGGGTGGCGCCCTCGGCGTAGGACTCGCTGTTCACCTCCAACAACGGCAGATCCGGTAGTGCGAGGTAGGGATCGGGCACACGGAACTCGGTCATCGTCATCCTCCTGAATCGGACTCCACCGGAGGGTGTCCTCCAGCCGGTCACGTCCCTGTCTACCAGCGATGACCGGGACGCGCCGGGAGGATCCGGCGCCCGATTTGGTCAGCGGATCAGGCATCGGCTAATGTCATTCCTCGCACGGCCAAGGCGGGGAGATCCCCGCACCGGCGGAGCAGGTGTGCAAGCGCGAGTGGCGGAATGGCAGACGCGCTAGCTTGAGGTGCTAGTGTCCTATTAACGGACGTGGGGGTTCAAGTCCCCCCTCGCGCACACTGTGTCGAGACAGTAGAAGGGCCCCGGATCCGATTGGATCCGGGGCCCGCTCTCGTTTCGAGGGGATTCCCGGGCTGCGGCTCACGGGGACGTGGCAACACCGGTGTAGGACCGGAGTGACGGGGGCCGCACCCGCGGCGCTCGGTTTAGGGTCCGGCGACGTGGTCGTCGTACCGTGTCCTGGTGACCGGCATCGATCCAGACGACTTCGACACCTTCCTACAGGTCCTCGACCAGGCGGCGGCGCTCGACGTCGATCATCCCGACTCGATCCGCGTGCAGCGGTCGGTGGGCCACATGTTCAAGCTCCTCAAGAAGACCCGACGCTCCGAGGTGCGCCGCGCACGTCAGGAGGCCGACAAGGCGGTCATCGAGGCCACCGCGACCGGCTCGCCCACCCGCATCGACGACGAGACGGCCGGTATCCGCCTCGTCTCCACCACCCCGGGCGCCGTCGCGGGCCATCTGCAGCGCGCGATGGCCTGCTACGTCTGCAAGCAGCGCTTCACCCGCGTCGACGCCTTTTATCACCAGCTGTGTCCCGACTGCGCTGCCGCCAACCGGGCCCGGCGCGACCCGGCGATGAACCTGACCGGGCGGCGCGCGCTGCTCACCGGTGGTCGTGCGAAGATCGGCATGTACATCGCGCTGATGCTGCTGCGCGCTGGTGCGGACGTCACCATCACCACCCGCTTCCCCCGCGACGCGGTGCGCCGTTTCGCGAAGATGGACGACTACGCGGACTGGGCCGACCGGATCCACGTGATGGGCGTGGACCTGCGTGACCCGGCGCAGGTGGTGGCGCTGGCCGACGAGGTCGCCGCCGCCGGACCGCTGGACATCCTCATCAACAACGCGGCGCAGACGGTGCGCCGCTCCCCCGGCTCCTACTCCGGACTCGTGGAGGGTGAGAAGGCGCCGCTGACCGGCCGGGCCGCGGACATTCCCATGGTGACGATGGGACGCACCTCCGAGCTCCACCCCGCCGCCCTCATGGGTGGCGAATCGGCCCTCATCGGCAGCGCGGAGGCCGAACGGGAGGCCGACCACATCGCGACCCTCGCGCTACAGGCCGGGTCGTCGTCCCTCGAGCGGATGGCCGCGGGCACGGCCATCGACGCGGGCGGGCTCCTGCCGGACGTGGTGGACCACAACAGCTGGGTGGCGACCGTCGAGCAGGTCGAGCCGATGGAGATGCTCGAGGTGCAGCTGTGCAACTCGGTGGCGCCGTTCATCCTCGTCTCCCGCCTTCGCCCCGCGATGGCGGCGTCGAAGGCGCGGCGCAAGTACGTCGTCAACGTCTCGGCGATGGAGGGCCAGTTCTCGCGCCGCTACAAGGGGGCCGGCCACCCGCACACGAACATGGCCAAGGCGGGCCTGAACATGCTCACCCGCACGTCCGCGGAGGAGATGTTCGCCGAGCACGGCATCCTCATGACCGCCGTCGACACCGGCTGGATCACCGACGAGCGCCCGCACGTGACCAAGGTCCGCCTGCACGAAGAGGGCTTCCACGCGCCCCTGGACCTGGTCGACGGCGCCGCGCGCGTGGTCGACCCGATCGTGCGCGGCGAGGCCGGCGAGGACCTGTACGGCTGCTTCCTCAAGGACTTCGAGCCGAGCCCGTGGTGAGCGTGGACCCCGCTGCCGCCGCCGCGCACCTGGTGCTCGGCGCCGAGGTCGTCCCGGGCATCCGGTCCGCTATCGCCGACCTCGGTGGGGACGGGCCCGGCACGCTGGTCCACGTGGCGCCGACGGGCCCCGGGTCGAGGTGGCCGTCGAACAGCGCAGCCACCCTCGTCCACCACCTGTGCGGGGTGGTCACCTCGTGGGGCGCGGCCTGCCTGGGCGCCGAGGAGGTCGTCCGTGACCGGGCCGCGGAGTTCGAGTTCGCCGGGCCGGTGGGGCCGGAGCTGGACCGGCTCGCCGATCTGGTGGACCGGCTGCCCGGATGGGCGGCGGCCGCCCGCGACCGCGGGACCCTTGCGCACCCCACGGGGACGGCGTTCGACGTGGAGGCCGCGCGCCGGGCGGGGACGCTGACCGTCGACTGGGTGCTCGCGCACATCCTGCACGACGTCGCCGGGCACCTGGGACACCTCGAGGTGACGCGGGACGTGCTGCTGGACCGCGCGCCGGGCCCGTGAGCCGGCCCCCGACCCCGGTCCTGCTCGACTGCGACCCCGGCATCGACGACGCGCTGGCGATCGCCTACCTCGTGGCCGAGCACCTGGCCGGGCGTATCGAACTGGTCGGCGTGGTCTGTACGGCCGGCAACGTGGGGCTCGACGACACCGTGGCCAATGCGCTGGCGTGGCTGGACCTGGCCGGTGCTCCCCCGCTTCCGGTCTGCGCTGGTGCGGCCGGTGCGATCGCCGTCCCGCACGTGTTCACGCCCGAGACGCACGGCCCCCGCGGTGCGGGGTACGCCGTTCTCGAGGTCGGGACCGGGGCGGAGACGGCGACGAAGGCGACGACGGGAGCGCCTGGAATGACGACGACGACGAGGCGCGCCGATCCCCGCGACGGAGCCGAGCTCTGGGTGGACGCCGCACGCGCTCACTCCGGCGAGCTTGTGGCGATCGTGACCGGCCCCTCGTCCACGCTGGCCAGCGCGCTGGCGGCGGAACCCGCGTTGCCCGGACTGGTGGGCGACCTGGTGGTGATGGGCGGCACGTTCCGTGGCCATCCGGGCAACACGACTCCCGTCAGCGAATGGAACGTGGACGTCGACCCGGAAGCGGCCGACGCGGTGTCTCTGGCCTGGGAGGACGCTAACAACGCTCACGCACGCGTCCGGGGGCCGCTGTGGTGCGGGTTGAACCTCACCGAGCGGGCGGTGTGGACGCCGGAGCGGTCCGCGCGACTGGTCGCGGCGGCGGACACGTCATTGACGCGGGCGTTGGCCGAGGCGCTGCGGTTCTACTTCGAGTTCCACGAGTCCGTGGGCGAGGGGTACCTGGCGCAGGTGCACGACCCGTTCGTGGCCTGGCTGGCCCTGCATCCGGACGCGGTCGAGTCCGTACCGGCGAGCGTGCGGGTGGAGTGCCGCGGTAAGCACACACGCGGGATGACCGTCGAGGACCGGCGCGGTCACCGTGGGCGGGCGCCCAGCGCGCGGATCGCGACCGACGTGCGCACGCCGGGTGGCCCGAGCGCGGTGCTGGACGACATCTGCGCGGCGATCGCCTCGCTCGCCGGGTCGGGCTCGACGGGCGGACCGGGCTGAGTCAGTCGGTCGGCCTGTCAGTTGGTCGGCCTGGTGAAGTTCCGTGTCGGAGGCGCCGGGTTGGGGACGTCGGCGACGGTCGCGTGCCCGCGCAGTGAGGTCGCGCACGCCACGCCGGCCGCGGCGCCGGTGCCCACGGCAATCGGTACCAGCTGCAGTCCGGTCACGATATCGCCGGCGGCGTACACGCCGTCGACGCTGGTCAGTTGCAGCGCGTTGACGACCAGCCCGCCCTCGTCGTCCGTCTCGCAGCCCAGGGACGTGGCGAGTTCATTGGTCGGGTGATGCGCGTAGGAGAAGAACACCCTCGACCCCGCGATCACCCTTCCGTCGGCGAGCCGCACACCGTCCAGTGCGTCCGGTTCCCCGACCAGTTCGCGCGCGACGCCGTCGATCACCTCGATCTGGTGCTCGGCGCAGGCCGCGCGCTGATCGTCGTCGAAGGACGGGTCGGAGTCGCTCTCGGTGATGATCACGACCTCGGAGGCCCAGTCCAACAGTTCGGACGCATACGCGGGTATGTGTGCGCCGGCGCCGAGCACGATGACCCGCCGGCCCGCAGCTGTGAGGCCGTCACAGGCCGGGCAGTGGTGCACGTCGACCCCGTAGTGCTCGTCGATACCCGCGATGTCGGGCAGTCGGTCGCGCACCCCGGTGGCGAGGACGATCCGCTTGGCGGTCACGATGAACTGACCATCACCGTCAGAGGGGGCGATCCGGGCGACGAACCGGTCGTCGGAGTCCTTGATCAGACTGGTGACGGCCCCGCCGAGCCGGCGGACCGTCGGGTACTCGTCGAGACCTGTGTTGATGTCGGTGTAGAACTCGGCCGGAGTGGTGGGGCCGGTGCCGAGCATGCCGTGGATTCGCCGGGCCGAGAGATTCCGCTGAGCCCCGGCATCGACGAGCACGGTCGAGCGCTGGTACCGGCCCACCCAGGTGGCAGCGGACACCCCGGCCGGCCCGCCGCCCCCCACGAGAACGTCCACGGCGTCGGCCACCGCGTCGCTCGTGCCGGTAACGCCACGGTCGGCCTCGCCGGAGTCGTCGGTCATGGGCACTCCGATCTGGGGAGGGGTGTTGCCACCCTAGCGGGTGGCCGCCGGGCGGAACTAGAACCGGTGTTAGGCTCCTGCGGATGTGCCGGGCGGCCTGTGGAGGTGCCCGGGCGCTGGCGTCGTCGCACTTCGCCGTCGTCCCCTTCACCGCCCCGGGAGAGTCCATGAGGTCCGTCGCCGCCGCTCTGATCATCGTCGCGGGCGGGGCGTTCGCTGCCGGGGTCTCCACCCGGCGCGCGGCGGTGGTCCGGGGTGAAGTGGAGCCGCTGACGGCCTCGGTGCGAACAGCCGTGACGAACGCGAGAGAGAGCGTCCGCGGGTCCGTGCGACGCCGGGTGCGGCAGCGGGCGGAGTCGGCGGTGCCCGCGGCCGGGCCCCGCGTGGCGACGTCAGGCGGAGTCGGCCCGGCGACGCCGATCGCGGGCTCGTGGCGGCCTGTGACCGAGCAGGGGAAGACGGGCTCGGCATCGCGGCGGCCCGCGGGCGCCCGTGGCTTCGTGCCCGCACTCGAGGGCATCCGGGGCCTGGCTGCAGTGGGGGTGCTGACCACCCACGTCGCGTTCGTCACCCGGTCGTCCTCGGGGTCGCCACTCAAGCGCGTCTTCGGGCGTCTGGACCTCGCGGTGGCGGTGTTCTTCGCCAAATCAGGATTCCTCCTGTGGCGCACCCACGCCTCCCATGCCCGTCGGGACGAGCCCGGGACGGCCCGGCCGACCAGAGAGTATCTACGCTCCCGGTTGGTCCGGATCATGCCCGCGTACGTGGTGCTGGTGGCCGCCGCGATGCTGTTGCTCAAGCAGAACCACGTCAACGGCCCCACCTCTTGGCTGGTAAACCTCACCCTCACGCAGATCTACACCTCCGAGTTCCTGGTCGCCGGGTTGACCCACGCCTGGTCCCTGGCCGTGGAGATGGCGTACTACCTCGCCTTCCCCGTCCTGTGGACCGCGATGAAGGGTCTGCGCGGCAACGCCGCCGGTTGGCGGATCCCCGTGATCGCGGCGTTCGGCGCATCCGGCCTGGTGTTCCCGATGCTCCCCTGGCACGGACTCGGAATTCTGCCGCCGTATGTCAACGAGCAGATCCTGCCGCCCGCGTTCACTGCATGGTTCGCCGCCGGCATGCTGCTGGCCGAGGTGGCGACTGCGCCTCCCGGAACCCTCGTCCGTCTCTGTCGTGACCGTCTGGCCCGGTGGGGCTGGTGGGTCGTCGGCGGTGCGGCACTGGTGGCCACCACCGTGCCGGCGTGGTTCTCCGAGGGCTTCGTCCACCCCGGCCCCGTCGAGTTCGCGGCGCGCACCGGGCTCGCGGGGGCGATGGCGTTCCTAGTGCTCGCGCCGGTGGTCCTGGCGCCGGAGGGCACGCGGTTCCCGGTATTGGAATCGGCGCCCCTGCAGAAGGTCGGCGCGTGGTCGTACGGGATCTTCCTGTGGCACCAGCTGGTCCTGCTGGCCTCGTTCCCCCTGACCCGTACGCCGTTGTGGGCCCGCCGGATGTCCGTCATCTGGCCGGTCACGGTGGCCGGTTCGCTCGCTGCGGGCGCGGCGAGTCACCGCTTCCTCGAGGAGCCCGCGCGTCGGGCACTCGAGCGTCGCTGAAGCGCCCCCCGATCTCGGACCTCCGCCGGTGAGGTTCACCTATCGCGATAACTATAGGTCAGGGTAGCCTTCCCTAAAGAAGGCCTGCCTTGGTGGGCGCTGACGCAGACGAAGGGACCTCCCATGACCTCCAGCCCGCCGCTCCCCCAGCACGAGCGCGACTCAGAGTCCGTCGCGGGCCACTGGCTTCTCGCCCGGGTGGGCAAGAAGGTCCTACGCCCCGGCGGCCGCGAGTTGTCGGAGTGGATGGTCCACGCATCCACGGTCACCGGCAAGCGCGTCGTCGAGTTCGCGCCGGGCCTGGGCCTGACCGCGTCGCTGCTGCTGGACGAGTCCCCGTCGTCCTACACGGGGGTCGACTCCGACCCGGAGGCCGTCGAGGTCACGCGTTCCGCCATTGGCGGACGGGGTGCCATGGTCGTGGCCTCCGCGCAGGAGACCGGCCTCGAGTCGGCGTCAGCCGACGTCGTGGTGGGCGAGGCGATGCTCACGATGCAGGGCGATTCGACCAAGAAGCAGATCGTGGACGAAGCCGCCCGTGTGCTCGACTCGGACGGCCGCTACCTCGTTCATGAGCTGTGTCTGGTTCCCGATGACCTGGACGACTCGATCAAGACCGAGATCCGCAAGGACCTGGCCCGGTCGATCCGCGTCAACGCACGCCCGCTCACCGTCTCGGAGTGGAGCGAACTGTTCGAGACAGCCGGATTCGAGGTGGAGGCCACCGAGCTCCGCCCCATGGCGCTGCTCCAGCCGCGGCGCATGCTCGCCGACGAGGGCGTCGTAGGCCTCGCCCGGATAGTTCGCAACCTCCTCCGTGACGCCGACGCCCGAAAGCGGGTGCTGGCGATGCGCAAGACCTTCACCACCCATGACGAGCACATCAGCGCTGTCGGGTTCGTCCTGCGCAAGCGCTGACCCGCCCCGCTGCCCCCGGCTCTGCTGCATACCGGGACTCATGGCACGCCGTGCATGCCAGCATTCCTCGCTGTGCGTGTTGTGTACAGGCGCTGGCGCGGATGCCAGGGGTGGGACGAGGCTCGACCGGAAACGTGCGCGCGGTCAGGAGTCGAACGCGTCGATGATCGCCTGGGCCGCCAGCGCCGCCGTGAGGGTGCCCTCGCGGACCTGCCTCTCCACGTCCGTGGCGGTCTTCCGCACGTCGGGATCGGCCTCGAGCCGCGCCATGAGCGTGTCGCGCACCATCGACCAGGTCCACTCGACCTGCTGCCGTGCACGACGGCCGGCCACCTCCCCGACCTTGTCCATCTCGGACTGATGCCGTTGCACGGCGTCCCAGAAACCGTCTAGTCCGTCTCCCTCGAGACCGGACATGGTGAGGACCGGGACCTTCCACACCGCATCGGCGGGGCGGACCAGCCGGAGCGCGGCGCCGAGTTCACGCGCGGCCCGCTGGGCGTCCTTGACGTGCGGTCCGTCGGCCTTGTTGACGGCCACCAGGTCCGCGAGCTCGAGCACGCCCTTCTTGATGCCCTGCAACTGGTCGCCGGTGCGCGCGAGGGTGAGGAACGTGAAGCAGTCGACCATTCCGGCGACGGTGACCTCGGACTGGCCCACGCCGACGGTCTCCACGAGGATCACGTCGAAACCGGCGGCCTCCAGCAGCACCATCGACTCCCGGGTCGCCTTGGCGACGCCGCCGAGGGTTCCCGACGTCGGAGACGGCCGGATGTAGGCGCGAGGCTCCGTGGAGAGCGTCGCCATCCGGGTCTTGTCCCCGAGGATCGAGCCACCGGTCCGGGTGGATGACGGGTCGACCGCCAGGACCGCGACCTTGTGTCCCTGCTCGACGAGGTACAACCCGAACGACTCGATGAACGTCGACTTGCCGACCCCCGGTACCCCGGTGATCCCGATCCGTAGCGCGCCGCCCGAGTGGGGCAAGGCCCCGAGCAGGAGTTGCTGCGCCTTCTCCCGGTGCGTCGGGTTGGTGGACTCGAGCAGCGTGATCGCCCGGGCCAGAGTCGGGCGGCGATCCTCGAGGACGCCCGCCAGCAGGGCGTCGACGTCGATCTCACGACGCGGGCGCGGACCGGTCGCCGCCGGGACCGGCCCGCGCACCGTACCGGTGCCCAGGGTGGTGGACAGACTGCCCGAGAGATTGCCCGACCCCGCGGGGTCGGGTCCGGAGCCGAGGCGGGTCAGGACCCCACCTCCGTGCCGGCCTCCTCGCCCGAGGCGGTCAGCTCGTGCCCGAGCTCGCCCGCCAGCGAACCGAGCAACTCGATCGCGGCCTCCGCGATCACGGTTCCGGGCGGGTAGATCGCGGCCGCGCCGGCATCGTAGAGCTCCTGGAAGTCGCCCGGTGGGATGACACCACCGACGGTGACCATGATGTCCTCACGGCCCACCTCGGCCAGCGCCGCGCGCAGCGCCGGGACCAGCGTGAGGTGGCCGGCGGCAAGCGAGGACACACCCACGACGTGGACGTCGGCGTCGGCGGCCTGCTGGGCCACCTCCTCCGGTGTCTGGAACAGGGGGCCCATGTCCACGTCGAAGCCGAGGTCGGCGAACGCGGTGCCCACGACCTTCTGGCCGCGGTCGTGGCCGTCCTGACCCATCTTCGCCAGCAGGATGCGGGGACGGCGTCCCTCCTGCTCGGCGAAGGAGTCGGCCATCTGCATGGCCCGGGTGACGTTGTCCACGGCGCCCTCCTTGGTGACCTCCTGCCGGTACACACCGGACAGGGTCTTGATCTCGGCCTTGTGTCGACCGTAGACCTTCTCGAGAGCGTCCGAGATCTCACCGATACTGGCCTGGGCCCGGGCGGCGTCGATCGCGAGCGCGAGCAGGTTGTTCTCGAGGTCGCTGCTGGGGCCGCCCGAGGCGGCCTCGGTCAGGCGGGCGAGGGCGGCCTGGCAGGCCTGCTCGTCGCGCTGCGCACGGAGCTTCTCGAGCTTGGCGACCTGCTCGGCGCGCACCCGGGAGTTCTCGACCTTGAGGACCTCGATCTCCTGGTCCTCGTCGACGACGTACTTGTTGACGCCGATGACCGGCTGGCGGCCGGAGTCGATACGGGCCTGCGTGCGGGCCGCGGCCTCCTCGATACGCAGCTTGGGGATGCCCTCCCCGATCGCCTGCGCCATGCCGCCGGCCTCTTCGATCTCGAGGAGATGGAGCCGGGCCTTGTCGGCGAGCTGAGCCGTGAGCCACTCGATGTAGTAGGAGCCCGCCCACGGGTCGATCGGCCGGGTGGTGTTCGACTCCTGCTGCAGGAGCAGCTGGGTGTTGCGGGCGATTCGTGCGGAGAAGTCGGTCGGCAGCGCGAGCGCCTCGTCAAGGGCGTTGGTGTGCAGAGACTGCGTGTGGCCCTGCGTGGAGGCCATCGCCTCGATCGCCGTGCGGGCGACGTTGTTGAACACGTCCTGGGCGGTCAGCGACCAGCCGGAGGTCTGCGAGTGGGTACGCAGCGACTTGGACTTCTCATTCTTCGGACCGAACTTCTCGACGAGCTCGCTCCACAGCAGGCGGCCGGCACGCAGCTTGGCGATCTCCATCGAGAAGTTCATACCGATGGCCCAGAAGAAGGACAGCCGCGGCGCGAACTTGTCGATGTCGAGTCCGGCCTCGAGCCCGGCGCGGATGTACTCGACACCGTCGGCCAGCGTGTACGCGAGCTCGAGGTCGGCCGTCGCCCCGGCCTCCTGGATGTGGTAGCCGGAGATCGAGATCGAGTTGAACCGCGGCATCTTCTGCGAGGTGTACGCGAAGATGTCCGAGATGATCCGCATCGACGGCTTGGGCGGGTAGATGTAGGTGTTGCGGACCATGAACTCCTTGAGGATGTCGTTCTGGATGGTCCCCGCGAGCTGCTCCGGCGTCACCCCCTGCTCCTCTGCCGCCACGACGTAGAACGCCAGGATCGGTAGCACCGCGCCGTTCATCGTCATGGACACCGACACCGCCGACAGGTCGATGCCGTCGAACAGCTCACGCATGTCGAGGATGGAGTCGATCGCGACGCCGGCCATACCGACATCGCCCGCCACGCGCGGGTGATCGGAGTCGTAGCCACGGTGTGTGGCCAGGTCGAACGCGACCGACAGGCCCTTCTGGCCGGCGGCCAGGTTGCGACGATAGAAGGCGTTGGACTCTGCGGCGGTGGAGAAGCCCGCGTACTGGCGGATCGTCCACGGCTGGTTGACGTACATCGACGGGTACGGCCCGCGCAGGAACGGGGCGGCGCCGGGCACGGTGTCCAGCGGGAAGGGGGTGACCTCGTCGCCTGCGGCCTCCTCGGTCGCGGCGCCGGCCGTGCCCTTCTCCACGCCGTCACGGTCGGCCTTGGTGTACACGCGCTTGACGTCGATGCCCTCCGGGGTCTCCCAGTGTGCGTCTGCGGCGACGCCGCCCTCGACCGCGGTGCCCGCGGCCTCGGTGTCGGCGGCGGCCTCGCGGAGGGGGGCGGTGCTGAAATCGGGGAAGGTCGTCATCTCACTTCACTCCCAGTTGGTCGAGGAGGGTGGACAGGGCGGCGACGGCGTCGATGCCGAGACCCAGGTACCCGTCGGGGCGGTCGGTGGCGTCGGCGGGGAAGCCCTTCTCGGCACCCGCGAGGTACACGGTCGTCACACCGGCGGCGCGCAGGGCGGCGACGGCATCCGAGCCCTCGGCGGCGTAGCGCTTGTCGGCGCCACAGATCACGGCGACCTCGGCACCCTCGCGAGCATCGGCGTACTGACCAGCCTCGGTGACGCCCGGGTTGCGGGCCTCGATTCCGCCGGCGGCGAGAAGGTTGGCGACGAAGGTCACGCGGGGCGTGGTCTCCGCCTGCGGGCCGAGGCCGGCGACGAGGACCGTCGGACGCGATCCGGTTGATTCGAGATGGGCGTCGGAGCGGTCACGCAGGTCCTCGAAGGCGCGACCGTAACGGTAGCCCCCGCCTCCTCGACGGGACTCGTCGAACGCGGGCTCACCGAGGTTCGGGAACTCCGAGACACCGGTGATCGGGGCCTTGCGGTGCGCGATGTCGGCGTCACGGGCGTCCCGGACCCGGGCGATGGACTCGGCCACGGAGCCGGAGCCGATCGCGGCGGTGAGGCCGCCCGCGGCTTCGATGGTCTGCAGGACGGACCACGCGGCGTCGGCAAGCGAGTCGGTGAGCGACTCGACGTACCAGGAGCCACCGGCGGGGTCCACGACGTGGCCCAGGTGGGACTCCTCGAGAAGCAGCAGCTGGGTGTTGCGGGCGATGCGGTCGGCGAAGGAGCGGGACGTGCTCTGGAGACCGCCGGGAACCGAGGCGTCGAACGGCAGGACCGTGACGGAGGTGGCACCGCCGACGCCCGCCCCGAATGCGGCGAGCGTGGTGCGGAGCATGTTCACCCACGGGTCGCGACGCGACATCATCGCAGAGGAGGTGACCGCGTGCTGCGCGGCGCCGCCGGCCTCCGGGGCGCCGAGGAGCTCCGCGGCACGGGCCCACATGAGGCGACCGGCCCGGAACTTGGCGATCGAGGCGAACTGGTCGTCGGTCGCGGCCAACCGGAACGAGATCTGGCGGAGGGCGGCGTCGGCGGACATTCCCGCCGAGATCAGGGCACGCACGTACTCGAGCCCCGCCGCGACGGCGTAGGCGAGCTCCTGGGCGTCCCCGGCGCCCTCGGCGTGGAACACGGTGCCGTCAGCGACGAACGTCCGGATGGTCTCCTCGCGCTCTGAGACCCGGGCGGCCAGACGCACGGCGGCGTCCAGTCCGATGGAGCCGACCCCGGCGTAGGCGGCGGTGACCGGGGCGGCACCCAGATCGGCGACCACGGCCGAGCGGTCCTGCACCCCGTCACCGGCGGTCCGGCGCTGGTCGAGTAGTTCGAGGTAGGCCTCGGCGACCTCCACCAGATCGGTTCCCGACTCGAAGGTCACCGGCGCCAGATCCAGGTAGACGTCCTTGAGGACGGCGGCCAGATCGGCGGCCTCGACGGTGAGCCACAGTGCCGAGACACCCTGCTCGAGCTGGTCGAGGATCCGCGTGTTGACCTGCGAGACGTCGCCGGTGGCCTCGACGCGGGCACTGACGTGCCAGCCGTTCTCCGGAAGTCCCGCACGGTTCCCGCCACGGACGTAGGGGAACTCCCCCGGCGCCGGACGCTCTGCAATCTCGTCCGCCCGCGTGTACAGCGGGTTGATCTCAATCCCGTCCCGCGTGGTCGCGATCAGCGAACGCCAGGCGTCATCGGGCATGTCGGCGTGATCCTTGCGGGCGGCCTTCGCGAGGACGGCTCCCACAGATGCGTACCAGGAGTGAAGGTCAGGACCTGGGGTCGGACTGGTCACCGGTACCTCGTTCTCTTGTGGAGTGAAGGGGGTCACCTCGGGACTCTAGTGCAGCGCTTCACACCGCAGGAACACGCCCTGGAGTGCGGGGAGTCCTCGGGGGGAGAACCCCGGGGCCTGTGGGGCTACAGTCATCCCGGTGCGCGGACGGGTGATCGGTTGGGTGGTGGCGGTCGTTGTCGTCGTCGTCCTCGCGACCCTCGTCCCCGTCCCGGGGCTGGAACAGCTCCGCTCCTGGGCGGGCCAGCTCGGACCGTGGTTCGCCCCGGCGTTCTTCGCGGCGTACGCGGTGGTCACCGTCGTGCCGGTCCCCCGCTCGACGTTCACCTATTCGGCGGCGGTGCTCTTCCCGCCAGCCGTGGCCATACCGTGGTCCCTCGTGTCGACCGGCATCGCCGCAGCGCTCGCCTTCGAACTCGTGCGGCGGCTCGGACACGAACGCACCGCGGCACTGCGCGCCGACCCGCGGATCGCGAAGGTGGACGCGCGCCTGCAGCGCCGGGGTTGGCTGTCGGTGGGCAGCCTGCGACTCGTCCCGGTTGTGCCGTTCTCGGTCGTCAACTACGCCGCCGCGCTGACCTCGATCCGGCGACGGCAGTTCCTGCCGGCGACCGTGATCGGCAGCGCGCCCGGCACGGTCGCCGCGATCATGCTCGGCAACTCGCTCACCGCGGGCGAGGGCACCGCGGCATTGTGGGCGACCGCCGGGTTCGCCGCGGTGGGCCTGGTGGGGATGGCGCTGGATGCGCGGATGCCGGTCACGCGGGCTCCGTGACGAAATCCACCAGTCTTTCCACCGCGCCGAGCAACGTCGGCTCGACGTCGCGGTAGCTGCTGACCGACGACAGCACGTGACGGAACCCGTCGGCGGGCTCGCCCCAACCCAGGCGGGAGCAGATGCCGGTCTTCCAGTCCTCGCCGCGGGGGACGACCGGCCATTCGCGGATACCGACGGCGGCGGGCTTGACCGCCTGCCAGATGTCGACGTACGGGTGACCGGTCACCAGGACGTCCCCGCCCAGCCCGGCCACGATCCGCGACTCCTTGCTGCCCTCGACCAGGTGGTCCACCAGGACACCGAGGCGCGCCTGCGGCGTCGGGCCGAAGTCGGCCACGAGCCCGGGCAGGTCATCGATGCCGTGGAGCGGCTCCACCACGATGCCCTCGACCCGGAGGTCATGGCCCCAGATCTTCTCCACCAGCGCCGCGTCGTGGATTCCCTCCACCCAGATCCGGCCCGCACGGGCGGTCCGGGCGCGGAGTCCCTCGACCTTTCGCGAACCCGACGCCGTCACCGCGGGCCCGGTGGCGGCCCGGGGCGCGGGCTTGCGCAGTGTCACCGGTGAGCCGTCGAGGAGGAACGCCGACGGTGTAATGGCGAAGAGGCGAACCCGGCCGTGTCGGTCCTCGAGCTTGACGAACTCGCCGTCGTAGCTCCGGTCGAAGCCCACGACCGCGCCGCAGAACCCGGACCCGGCGTCCTCGACGACCAGATCCCGCTCGGCGTCCACGACGGGGACCTGCGGGCGGCGTCGCCGCGCAGTTCCGGACAGGACATCGGAGCCGTACATATCAGCCATGGCGTGACACCGTAGCCGCCGCGACGACGATCGGGGCGGTGGCGCACCGGCGGTAGGATCGATCGTCATGTCACGACCCCTCGCCACCAGTACCGCGCTCTCCCCCGCGTGGGCGCTGCCCCTGCACCTGCTGCGCACCGCGTGGGCGGACCAGCCGTTCGATGCCCTGAGCTCGTACGTCAGCGGCCTCGCCCAGTCGCACCTGGTCGAGATCGTCGGTGAGCCGGTCGCGGGGCTCGCCGACGTGGGCCCGGCGGCCGGGGCTGTGGGGATGCTGCCGGACATCGTGCGGCACCTGCGCCGTGTCGGCGCCTCCCACCCCGCCGCGGAGATCCTCTCGCTCCTCACCACCGCGCCCGGCGACTCGTCGAGCCTTCCGCCCGTTCCCGCGGTGCGTGCCGATGTGGCGGAGGCCGGTTGGGGCGTTCTGATCCGGGATCCGCAGAGCCGCGAGGGGCTGTGCCTGACCTGTGTGCGGCCGCATGTCGACGTCCTCCGGTGGCGGATCCGGGGCGTCGCAGACTGCCCGGTGGCGCCCCAGCCGGCCGGGCCGTCGGAGGCGTTGTACGAACTCGGCCGCGCAGTGGTGGACGCCGCCGAGCTCATCGAACGGTCCGCGGCCGCTCAGGGGGTGGGCGCCGCCGGCCCGATAGACGTGCACGCAGCCATCACCCGCGTTCCCGCGGGACTGCCCGCGCGCGTGCTCGAACTCGTCGATCGCATCGACAGGGTCGAGGCGATCACCTCGCTCGCCCTGGCCCGGCCGGGGCTCGGCGTCGACCCCGCGACGCGCGAGCCGATCCTGCGCCGCCTGGTGGCGGTGAAGGACGCGGCGCGTCGGTCCGCCGTGGCGGCCGCCGGCGAATCGGCGCTACGGGAGTGGGGACCCCGCTGAACGTCACTGTTCAGCGGGCGCAGCACCCGATCCCGCAGCGGGCCCCGTCGCGGTTGCGACCGAGCGCGGGAACGCTGCCCGGTCGTGGCTGCGTGGTGCCGGACTCGACCTCGTCGAGCAGCTCGACGACCATCCGGGCGAACTCCCGGCTCGGGCCGGGCGTCGCACAGCGGGTGACGGTCACACCCAGCTCGCGGACCTCGTCCACGAGCTCGGTGTCGAGGTCCCAGATGACCTCCACGTGATCGGAGATGAACCCGATCGGGACGACGACGACATCGCGGACGCCGCGACTGGTGGCGAGATCACGGACGTGGTCCACCACGTCCGGCTCGAGCCACGGGACGCCCGGCGGCCCGGAACGCGACTGCCACACGACGTCGTACTCCGCCACTCCGGCCGCCTCGGCGACGAGCCGCGAGGCCTCCTGGACCTGACGGCTGTAGAGGTGGCCGCCCAGCGCGGGCGGGCCAGCCACCTCGTCGGCCGCATCGGGGACGGAATGGGCGGTGAAGACCACCCGCGCACCCGGGACCGCGGCGTCGATCGCCCGGCGCAGATCCGCGGCGAAGCGCTCCACGAACAGCGGGTGGTCGTAGAACTGGCGTAGCCGGATCATCGTGGGCGCCCCCGCGACCTGCTGGCGGACGCGCTCGATGTCCTCGTTGTACTGGGCGCACCCGGAATAGCCGCCCCATGCGGAGGTGGCGAACACCGCGGCGTGGCGAACCCCGTCGGCCACCATCCGGCGGACGGTGTCCTCGGCCATCGGCGTCCAGTTCCGGTTGCCGAAGTACACCGGCAGGTCGCGTCCCTGATCGGCCAACTCGGCCTCGATGTTCGCGATGATCTCGCGGTTGAGGTCGTTGATAGGGCTACGCCCGCCCAGGTGCCGGTAATGCGTGGCCACCTCTTCGAGCCGCTCCCTCGGGATACCGCGACCCCGGGTGACGTTCTCGAGGAACGGGATCACGTCCTCCTGCCCCTCGGGGCCGCCGAAGGACAGGAGCAGCAGTGCGTCCACCGGGCCCCCGGCCGGGTTCGGGTCTGTCACGTCACTGTCCCTGTTCGCTGAACGACACGGTGCCGGCGCCACCGTCGGCATAGACGACGGTGCCGGTGGTCGCCGCCATCAGATCAGAGAGCAGGGCGACGGCGGTGGTGGCGACTGCGGTCGGGTCCTCGACGTTCCAGCCGAGGGGCGCCCGTCGCGCCCACTCCCCCTGCATCTGGTCGAGCTCCCCGCCCGGACCGAGCGCATCACCGGCGATCGCCTTGGCGGCGAGGGTCTTGATCGGCCCAGCTGCGATGAGGTTGGAGCGGACCCGATCCGGCCCCAGCTCCCGGGCGACGTAGCGGTTCACTGCTTCGAGAGCGTTCTTGGCGACCGACATCCAGTTGTAGAACGGCATCGAGAACCGCGGATCGAAATCCAGTCCGATGATCGACGCACCCGGGTTCAGGAGCGGTCGAACGGCCTTGGCCAGGGACGCGTAGGAATAGGCGGAGACCTCCAGCGCCACCGCCACGTCCTTCCACGGGGCGTCGAGGAACGGGTCGCCGAGACAGCTCGGCGGAGCGAAGCCGATCGAGTGCACCACGCCGTCCAGTGAACCCGTGTGCTCTCGGACCCGGTCGGCCAGAGCCACCAGGTCCTCGTCGCTCTGCACGTCCAGCTCGACCACCGGCGGGCGCTCCGGAAGTCGCTTGGAGATGGCCTTGACGAGCGACGGCCGTCCGAACGCGGTGAGGATGACCTTCGCACCGTGGAGCTGGCAGTGCTTGGCGATGTGGAAGGCGATCGACGCGTCGGTGATGACGCCGGTGACGAGGATCGTCTTACCGGCGAGCAGCCCGGTGCCCGCGCCTGTGTTGTCGGTGTCGGTCCGGCTCATGTCAGTGCCCCATTCCCATTCCGCCGTCGACCGGGATCACGGCCCCGGAGATATAACCGGCGTCGTCACCGGCGAGGAAGCTCACGGCCCCGGCGACGTCGTCCGCCGAGCCCTTGCGGCCGAGCGGGATCGCCGCGACCGCGAGCTCCTGCGTCTTGTCGTCGAGGTCCGCGGTCATGTCAGTGTCGATGAAACCGGGGGCCACGACGTTGGCCGTGATGTTGCGCGAACCGAGTTCGCGGGTCAGCGACCGGGCCATGCCGATCAGCCCGGCCTTCGAGGAGGCGTAGTTGACCTGGCCCGCGGTGCCGGACTGCCCGACCACCGAGCCGATGAAGATCATCCGCCCGAACCTGGCCCGCAGCATCCCGCGCGATGCGCGCTTGGCGACCCGGAACGCCCCGGCGAGGTTCGCTTCGACCACTCGTGTGAACTGCTCGTCCTTCATGCGCATCAGCAGCGTGTCGTCGGTGATGCCGGCGTTGGAGACGATCACCTCGACGGGCCCGAATTCCGCCTCGACCGCGGTGAACGCGGCATCGACCGAGTCGGCGTCGGTGACGTCGCACCGGACCCCGAACAGTCCCTCGGGGGCGCCGGAGCCGCGGTGGGTGACCGCGACCCGGTGGCCGTCCGCGCGGAGTCGTTCGGCGACCGCCCTGCCGATCCCGCGGTTACCGCCGGTGACGAGGACTGTCCGTGGCGCGGTGTCGCGCCTGCTCTCGGAAACCATGTGTCCACCCTAGCGAGCGGCTCCCCCGGGTCGGACCGCGAGTGCTCCGGTTACGCAGGGGTCGGTGTCACGGGATACGCCTGTGTGCGGTGAGCGAGCCGGCGGCGGCGAGCATCGCCAAGAGCGAACCGGCGATGAGCCACGGCCGGGAGGCGTCCGCCTTCTTCCACTCGTATCCGATCTGCTCCTCGAGGGTCCGGTAGACCGAGTCGAGCTCCTCGAGGCTGGAGGCGGTGAAGAAGTCGCCGCCGGACAACTCGGCGATGGTCTCGAGGGAGGCGTCATCGACCGGCACCGGCTGCGGGCGTCCCTGGATGTCGACGGTGCCGTACATGGTGCCGAACGAGATCGTGGACACGGGGATCCCGGCCTCCGCGGCGCGCTCGGCCGCGGTGAAGGCGCCCCGTTCCTCGGTCGGCTGTGCGGGGACCGTCTCCTTGCCGTCGGACAGGAGCACGATGCGCGCCGGCGGCGCCTGATCCGGGCCGCCGAGGCTCTCGGTGAAGGTCGTGATGGCCTGGGTGGCGGTGTAGATGGCCTCGCCGGTGGCTGTCCGCTCGTCGAGACGTAGTCGTTCGACCGCGCGCACCACGGGGCCCCGGTCGGTGGTGGGTGCCACGAGCATCGAGGCTGTCCCGGCGTACGAGACCAGGCCGAGGTTGACGCCCTGGGTGAGGTTGTTGGCGAAGGTCGTCGCCGCCTGCTGCGCGGCCTCGAGCCTCGACGGGGCGACGTCGGTGGCCTCCATGGAGAGGGAGACGTCGACGACGAGCATCACCGTCGCCCGGTTACGGGGGACCTTCTGCTCCTTCTGGGGTCCGGCCATCGCGATCACGAGACTGACCATCGACAGGATGAGCAGCACCGCCGGGACGTGCGTGAACCACCGCCGCCCCCGGGTGTTCACCGACCGGAGGACGCCGAAGTTGCCGAAGCGGACCGTCCTGCGCTTCTTGGACCGCAGGGCGATGATGTACCCGATCGTGATGGCCAACGGCGCGGCGAGCAGGAGCAGCCACAGCGGGTGCTGGAACTCGGACAAGCTCATGGGGTCGCCTCCTCCGCAGGCTGTTCACCGGGCAGGTCGCGGTCCAGGTTCTCCCCGGTGGGCAGCCCGCCCTGCCTGCGGACACCGACGAAGTCGATCACGTCACGGACCCAGTCGCGGTCGGTGCGCAGCGCCAGGACGGGGGCGCCGCAGCGGCGTAGCGCTGTGTGAACCGCGGCGCGATGCTCGGCGGCCGCACGCCGATAGTCCGCCGCGAGAGCGTCGTCCACCTCGAGTTCGAGGACCTCTCCGGTTGCGGGATCCTGCAGCAGCGCGACGCCGACGGCCGGGAGGGCGATGTCGAGTGGGTCGGCCACGTGCACGGCCAGGAACTCGTGACGGGTGCCGAGGAGGCGGAGCGAGCGTTCCCAGTCGATCTCGGACAGGAAATCCGAGATCACCACCACCAGTCCGTGCCGACGCGCCGCGTTGCGGACGGCGTGGAGGCAGTCGACGAGCGCACCTCCCGGTGCGACCTCCGGAGCGGAGCGGGAGACATCCTCGAGCAGCCGCCGGACGTGGTCCCGCCCCCCGGTGGCGCGCAGTACGCGGGGCCGACCGTCACCGGTCAGGATCATGCCCACCCGACTGCCGCCACCGGCGGAGAGGAATCCGACCGTCGCGACAGCGGCCTCCACGAGCCGGCGCTTGGCGCCGTACCGGCCCTCGATGTCCAGCGACGCGGACAGGTCGACGACGAGCCACGTCTCCAGCTCGCGGTCGGCGATGGTCTGGCGGATATGCGGGATGGTCGTCCGGGCGGTCACGGACCAGTCCATCGTCCGCACGTCGTCACCGGGCTCGTAGGCGCGGGCCTCCCCCGGCTCGGTACCGGGGCCGGGGAGCAGACCCCGGTGATCACCGTTGAGGACACCGTCCAGTCGCCGTGTGACGAGCAACTCGAGCTGGTTCAGGGCGGCACGGGACGACACGTCGACCCGGTCGTCGCGCCGATCCTCCTCCGCGGAGGTCACGGCGAGGGCGGCGGGCCGGCCTGGGCCGGGACCGCGCTGATCTGCGGCAGCGGGACGGCCTCGAGCACCCGGCGGACGACCGTGTCCGCGGTGATCTCGTCAGCGAGCGCGTCGTAGGTGAGGACGAGCCGATGGCGCAGGACGGCGGGGAGGACATCGACGATGTCCTGGGGCACCACGTAGTCGCGTCCGCGGACGAGAGCGAGGGCGCGCGCCGCGGTGACCGTTCCCAGGGTGGCTCGGGGCGAGGCGCCGTAGGCGAGCCACCGGGCCACGTCCTCGAGTCCGTGGCGCGCGGGCTCGCGTGTCGCGATCGTCACGCGCACCACGTAGTCG
Organism: Dietzia aurantiaca; assembly: GCF_021033825.1. Lineage (GTDB taxonomy): Bacteria > Actinomycetota > Actinomycetes > Mycobacteriales > Mycobacteriaceae > Dietzia > Dietzia aurantiaca. The sequence continues at coordinate 306,659 of NZ_JAIFXZ010000002.1, read as the reverse complement.
ACGAGTGCGTGGTGGACGAAGACCTCGCGTACGGACGCTTGCAGTCGCTGCAGCGCGTCCACACCCAGGATCCGGGTCGGCTCCGGTGGGGTGGCGCCCATCCGGTAGACGATCTCCCGCTCCTCCTCTGGACTCGGGTAGTCCACGACGAGCTTGAACAGGAACCGGTCGCGCTGCGCTTCGGGGAGTTGGTAGACACCCTCGCTCTCGATCGGGTTCTGGGTGGCCATGACCAGGAACGGTGACGGCATGGGGAACGTCTGTCCGCCGATCGAGACATGCCCTTCGGCCATGACCTCCAGCAGCGCCGACTGGACCTTGGCGGGGGCGCGGTTGATCTCGTCGGCCAGCACGAAATTGGCCAGGATCGGTCCGAGCTCCACTTCGAACTCCTCGCGGCCCTGCCGGTAGATCCGGGTGCCGACGATGTCGGCGGGCACCAGGTCCGGGGTGAACTGGAGGCGCCGGAAGGACCCGCCCACCACCGTGGCGAAGGTCTCCACCGTCAGGGTCTTCGCCACGCCCGGCACACCTTCTAGAAGGATGTGTCCGCGGGAGAGCAGACCGACGAGGATCATCTCGATGAGCCGGTCCTGGCCCACCACGACCTTCTTGACCTCGTAGACCGCCCGCTCGAGCAGCCGCGCGTCCTCGGCCGCGGAGGCCGCGGATCCGGCGGGAGGCTCGCCCTGGGACGTCAACTGGTCGGGGTGGGTATCGCTCACCGCGGCGGGCTCCTTCGCATGATCGGATGATCCGGTCGCCCGGGGCGCTGCCGCCGGGCGGGCATGGGGACGACCCTACCGGGATGCGCCTGCCACCGACCGGTCACCGTCGCCCGGCGGGCGCGTCACCGCGGTGCGGCGTCAGACCAGTCGGACGGCCATCGGGCTGATGCCGGCCATACGGACGGGCGAGATCTTCACGACGTCGCCGGACTGCGGTGCCTCGACCATCTTCCCGTCGCCGAGGTAGAGGGCGACGTGCCCGGGCCAGAACAGCATGTCGCCGCGCTTGCGATCGGCCACGGGAACTTGCGGTCCCGCGGTGTACTGGTAACCGGTGTAGTGCGGCAGCGCCTTCCCGACACCTGCGAACGCGTAGATCATCAGTCCGGAGCAGTCGAAGCCGACCTTGTTGTAGTCCCCGTGACTGTCCGCCACACCGCCGTCGCGGATGCCCTTGGTGGGACCGTTGGCGTCGCCGCCGCCCCAGGCGTAGGTCACGCCGAGCTGTGACAGCGCACGGTTGACGACGGTCTCCACGCGGGCCGAGCTCGACGGTGTGCCGGCGTCGACGCCGCCGTTGCCCTGGCCCGGCCTGCTCGGGGCGGCCGGGCCGTCGGCGAGTGAGCCGAAGTCGGCCGCGCTGATCGCGTCGGCGACCTGCTGGACGATGGCCTCGGTGTCGCCGTTGATGCCGGCGTCCACGGCTGCCCCGACACTGCCGGCGTCGATCGCCCCGCCCGCAGCACGGGTGAGCTCATCCGAGGACCCGCCGGCGAACTGCCGGATGGCGCCGAGATCGAGGTGGGAGGGCAGGGCAAAGGCGATGTCAGCCGCCTGCCGGCCGGCTTCGGGCTGGTCGGCGAGCGCACGGACGGCCTGTTCGCGCATCGCGGTCTCGTCGACGGTGACCTCGTTCGCGCCGCCTGTGGCGGGCCCCGCCGGGGACGCCCCGGCGGCGGCGAGTGCGGTCTGCTGTTCTTCGAGGTCGCGGGTGAGCTGCTCGACCTCTGATTCGAGGGTGGTGACCTCGCTCGAGACCGACGTGACCTGGGCCGCTGCACCGTCACGGCGAGCCGAGGCATCGTCGTATCGCTGCGCTGCCGCCTCCCGGGCGCCGAGCGCTTCGCTCTCTCTGCGGGCGGCCTCATCGGCGGCGGCGACCATGTCGCCCACCACGCTCCGCTGATCGGCTGCTGCCCGCTGCAGGTACTCCTGGCGAAGGCCGGCGTCGGCCGGGCCGCCGGGGTCGAGTAGCGCTGATGCGGCGCCCGGGGCGGTGCCCTGGCGGTGTAGGAGCCGCGAGTAGTCGTCCAGGGTTCCGCGCGCCGACTCGACACCCGACTCGGCTTTCTCGCGTTCGGTCACGGTGCGGTCGACATCCGCGATGGCGCGATCGAGGTCGACGCGGGCCATCTGCAGATCAACCAGCGATTTGTTGACGTCCTCGCGCGCGACGGCGATCCCCTCGCGCTTCGCATCGAGACGAGCTGTGGCGTCGGCGACCGCACGGATCAGACCACTGATGTCACCCGGGGCGACCCGGGCGGCTTCCTGGGCGGTGGCGACAGGTACCTGGACGACGGCGGTGCCGGTCACCAGGACGAGAGCCGCGGCGACGGCGGCGCGCCCGGGCGCACGGCCGAGGCTTCTATGGTTGCGCACCCCACGGGTGCGCCGCAACGAATGGTCGGGCTCCACGTTTCACCTTCCGCTGACCGCACCGGGGTGCGGCGTCTCGCGCGGCCCGTTCGACGGGTCGCGTGCCCGAGTCGGTGGAGGACGTCCCGTGATGCCTTCCCCTGCGCCACTGGAGTCACAACCGGCTCGGTAGAATCTATGGTTCCTTAAGCACCGTAGGTCACAGCGAGCACATGTGAAACATCAGGCGGCAAAATACACTGCTGTAACTTGAAAAACCGGTTTCGCGACGGCGTGTCGCCGTGGATGTGGTATCGGTGGCCGTGCCTTCGGCGGCGGGCGAAACGCGGCGGGGCGGCCGTGCAGCGGCCGGTCGTGAACGCGGAGGTGAGACGTGCTCCGGGTGGGTCAGCGGCGTCGGCGGCGCAGGACCGTGGCGAACGCGATCACGGCCACGATGGCGAGGACGAGAGTGATCGCGGTGAGTGCACCCCAGGCCGGGGCGGGGGCGGCAACCTTGTGGGCGAAGACCGATGCCGAGGCGACCGGATCGAACTCCTCCCATGCGTCGTCCTGCCCTGCCTCGAGACGGTGGCGCGGGATCGTGTCGCTGGAGCTGCCCACGAATGCCGGCGTCCGGACGAAGATGGTGCCCTCGAACTCCTCGTTGAGGAACGCCGCCAGATCCCTGGCGTCGGTGTATACGGCGGCGGGCGCCTCGGTGTAAACGACCTTCAGGTCGAGGCCGCGACCGGCCGCGTCGTCCACCACGGTGCGGAGCCCGTCGACGAACGGCTCCGGCGCGGCCACCCCGTCGTCCGCGAGGTCGGCGACGACGGCCTGGTAGTCGAGCCAGTACGGGACCTCGCCCAGCTGCAACGACAACAGGGGCTCGTCCACATAGGCGAGGGTCGTCACGGCGTCATCGGGGTCGTCCACGTCGGACATGGTGCCACCTCGTCGTCGTCGTCCGGGAGCGCACGCGCCGAACGGCGTCAGATCCGGTACCGCTCCCCACGTTCGGGCGTGCCGGACGCTAAACAGGACGAGCGTACTGCTAAATTGGTGGTCGCAGACCGGGCAGAGGGTCCACAATGGATCCTGTGTCCGACCCGGCGTCGCCCGAAGTACGACACAGGCGACACCGGGAGGGATGACTAACCGACATTCACACCACGAGTGGAGCTGACGTGACAGCAAGCATTGACAGCTTTGGCGCCAAGGGGACCCTTGAGGTCGGCGGCGAGGCCTACGAGATCTACCGCCTCTCGGCGGTCGAGGGAGCCGAGAAGCTCCCCTATTCCCTCAAGGTACTGACGGAGAACCTCCTTCGTACCGAGGACGGCGCCAACGTCACCAAGGCGCACATCGAGGCGCTCGCCGGCTGGGATCCGAGCGCCGAGCCCGACACGGAGATCCAGTTCACGCCGGCGCGCGTGATCATGCAGGATTTCACCGGCGTGCCGTGCATCGTCGACCTGGCCACCATGCGTGAGGCCGTCGAGACCCTCGGTGGCGATCCGGACAAGGTCAACCCGCTCGCGCCCGCCGAGATGGTCATCGACCACTCGGTGATCATCGAGTCGTTCGGCGGACCGAACTCCTTCGAGAAGAACGTCGAGATCGAGTACCAGCGCAACGAGGAGCGGTACCAGTTCCTGCGCTGGGGCCAGGGCGCCTTCGACGACTTCAAGGTCGTCCCCCCGGGGACCGGCATCGTCCACCAGGTCAACATCGAGTACCTCGCCCGCTCGGTCATGGTGCGGGGCGGCCAAGCGTACCCGGACACCTGTGTCGGCACCGACTCGCACACGACCATGGAGAACGGGCTCGGCGTGCTCGGCTGGGGCGTCGGCGGCATCGAGGCCGAGGCCGCCATGCTGGGCCAGCCCATCTCGATGCTCATCCCGCGCGTCGTGGGCTTCAAGCTCACCGGCTCGATCAAGCCGGGCGTCACCGCGACCGACGTGGTGCTCACCATCACCGAGATGCTCCGCAAGCACGGTGTGGTGGGCAAGTTCGTGGAGTTCTACGGTGCGGGTGTCGCGGCCGTGCCGCTCGCCAACCGCGCCACCATCGGCAACATGAGCCCGGAGTTCGGTTCGACCTGCGCCATGTTCCCGATCGACGGCGAGACCATCGACTACCTGCGCCTGACCGGTCGCGACGAGGAGCAGCTCGCCCTCGTCGAGGCCTACGCCAAGGAGCAGGGCATGTGGCTCGACCCCGAGGCCGAGGAGCCGGTGTTCTCCGAATACCTCGAGCTGGACCTGGGCGAGGTCGTGCCGTCCATCGCCGGCCCCAAGCGCCCGCAGGACCGCATCGAGCTGTCCGACTCCAAGAGTGCGTTCCGCAAGGACATCCACAACTACGTCCACAGTGGCAGCGGGAACGACGATGTGCGCGACATGGTCGCCGAGGGCGGGGCCACCCCGCCCGTTCCCCACGGCGCCAAGCTGTCCTTCGCGGACGACGGTTCCGTGCGTGCCGACGCCTCCGTCGGGTCCGACGGCCGCCCCTCGCTGCCCGTGCCGGTCGCGATCGACGGCGGCGAGGAGATGATCCTGGACCACGGCATCGTCACGATCGCCTCGATCACCTCGTGCACCAACACCTCCAACCCGTCGGTCATGATCGGCGCCGGTCTGCTCGCGCGCAAGGCGCACGAGAAGGGCCTCACCGCCAAGCCGTGGGTCAAGACCTCCATGGCCCCGGGCTCGCAGGTCGTCACCGAGTACTACGAGCGCGCCGGCCTGTGGCCCGACCTCGAGGCGCTCGGCTTCTACCTGGTCGGCTACGGCTGCACCACCTGCATCGGCAACTCGGGTCCGCTGCCCGAGGAGATCTCGTCGGCGATCCAGGAGTACGACCTCACCGCCACCGCGGTGCTGTCCGGTAACCGCAACTTCGAGGGCCGGATCAACCAGGACGTCAAGATGAACTACCTGGCGTCCCCGCCCCTGGTCATCGCGTACGCGATCGCCGGCACGATGGACTTCGACTTCGAGGCCGACGCCCTGGGTAACGACAAGGACGGCAACCCCGTCTACCTCAAGGACATCTGGCCCTCCTCCGAGGAGATCGAGTCGACCATCAAGGCCTCCATCTCCTCCAAGGAGTACACGGAGAAGTACGCCGACGTGTTCGCCGGTGACGAGCGCTGGCGTGGCCTGAGCACTCCGGACGGCAAGACCTTCGAGTGGGACGACAAGTCGACCTACGTGCGCAAGGCCCCGTTCTTCGACGGCATGGAGATGGAGCCGGACCCGGTCTCGGACATCAAGGGCGCGCGCGTCCTGGCCAAGCTCGGCGACTCGGTCACCACCGACCACATCTCGCCGGCCTCGACCATCAAGCCGGGTACCCCGGCTGCGCAGTACCTCGACGCGAACGGCGTGGAGCGGAAGGACTACAACTCCTTCGGTTCGCGTCGTGGCAACCACGAGGTCATGATCCGCGGTACCTTCGCCAACATCCGTCTGCAGAACCAGCTGCTGGACGGTGTGTCGGGCGGCTACACCCGGGACTTCACCCAGGAGGGCTCGCCGCAGGCGTTCATCTACGACGCCGCCCAGAACTACGCCGAGCAGGACATCCCGCTCGTCGTGCTCGGCGGCAAGGAGTACGGCACCGGCTCGTCCCGTGACTGGGCCGCCAAGGGCACCCGCCTGCTCGGCGTGCGTGCCGTGATCACCGAGTCGTTCGAGCGTATCCACCGCTCCAACCTCATCGGCATGGGCGTCATCCCGCTGCAGTTCCCCGAGGGCGAGTCGCACGAGACCCTCGGCCTGGACGGCACCGAGTCGTTCGACATCTCGGGCATCGAGGAGCTGAACAACGGCACCACGCCCGAGACGGTCAAGGTCGTGGCCACCAAGCAGGACGGCGGAACCGTCGAGTTCGACGCCAAGGTGCGCATCGACACCCCGGGCGAGGCGGACTACTACCGCAACGGCGGCATCCTGCAGTACGTGCTGCGCAACATGATCAAGGGCTGATCCCCTCTCACATCGACGGCGGTGTGTGGTCGACCTGCTCGATGCGGGGCGACTGCGCACCGCCGCGGTGTATCTGAAGGAAGGTGACTGACATGCCCAGGGTCAGCCAGGACCACATCGACGCACGACGTCGCCAGATCCTGTCAGGAGCGCGCGGGTGCTTTGCGGAGTACGGGTTCGAAGGTGCCACCGTGCGCCGGCTGGAGGAGGCCACCGGGATGAGCCGGGGTGCGATCTTCCATCACTTCGACGACAAGGACGCGCTCTTCCTCGCGCTGGCGGACGACGATGCCGCGGCGATGGCAGCTACCGTGGCCGAGCAGGGGCTGGTCCAGGTGATGCGGGAGATCCTCGCCGACCCGCTGGAGTTCTCCTGGCTGGGCACTCGGCTGGAGATCGCCCGGCGGATCCGCACCGACCCCGAGTTCCGCGAGCGCTGGACGGACCGTCAGGCGGAGGTCGATGCCGCGATCGTCGCCCGGCTCCGCGAGCAGAAGGCCTCGGGCCGTATGCGCACTGACATTCCCGCCGACGTGCTACGGGTCTATCTCGACATCGTGTTGGACGGTCTCATCACCCACCTGGCCACCGGGCGCGGCACCGACCACGTGGCCGAGATGCTGGATCTGGTGGAGGCGTCGCTCCGCGTCACCCGCGACTGAGATGTCGGCGTAGGTTGGGGTGCATGAGCACCACGGAGCCGCAGATCCCGACCATCCTCCTCGACGACGGGCGTGCGATCCCGCAGTTGGGGTTCGGCACGTTCCAGGTCCCGCCCGAGGACACGGAGAGGGTGGTGTCCCTCGCGCTCGAGGCCGGGTACCGGCACCTCGACACCGCGCAGATGTACGGCAACGAGGAGGGAGTGGGGCGCGCTGTCGCGGCCTCGGGTCTGGATCGCGCGGATCTGTGGGTCACGACCAAGCTCAACAACCAGTTCCACGAGAAAAATGCCGCGCGCGAGGCCACCGAGCGTTCACTGGAGGCCCTCGGCGGTCGCATCGACCTGTACCTGGTGCACTGGCCGCTGGCCATGCACGAGGACGTCGCCCGGGTCTGGGAGGTCATGGAGGAGATCAAGGCCGACCTTCCCGTCGACTCGGTCGGTGTCTCCAACTTCACGGACGCGAACCTCGCGCGGCTGGCGGAGGCCGGCCTGAGTACGCCGGTCGTCGACCAGATCGAGTCCAACCCCTACTTCGTCAACGACGAACTGCGGGAGTCCTGCGCCGCCCGCGGGATCGCGGTGGAGGCCTGGAGCCCGCTGGCCCAGGGCACGGTGTTCGGTGATCCCCAGCTCGAGGCGCTGGCACGACAGGTCGATCGCAGCGTCTCACAGGTGGTCCTGCGCTGGACCGTGCAGCGCGGTGACATCGTCTTTCCCAAGTCCTCTGATCCGGCACGGATGCGCGAGAACCTCGAGGTGTTCGATTTCGAGCTGACCGAGGAACAGATGGCCTCGATCTCGTCGTTGCACAACGGGTCCCGATCGGGCCCGGACCCGGACTCCTTCGACTGGCGCGGCTGAGCCCGGCGGGGGGCGACGAATCGCGCTCGCCGGGGCCGCGGAGCGGCCTAGAGTCATGCCATGCCCACCTCCGATGCGGGCGCGCCCGGCCACGCGCCGCCGGACCGCTCCACGACCGCGCCCGTGCTGGCCGCCTACGCGGCGGGCAGCCTGGGCACCGGGGCGTTCGGCACGCTGCCCGGGCTGGTGTTGGCGTACTACCTCACCGATTCGATCGGGGTCGCCGCGGCGCTGGCCTCGGTTCTGGTGCTGGTTCCCAAGCTGATCGACGTTCTGGCGTACCCGCTCATCGGCGCGCTCTCCGATCGGGCCTCGCACAGCACCGGTTTTCGCACGGGGCTGATGCTGTTCGGGGCACTGGCGCTACCGCTGCTGTTCATCGCCACGTTCTCGGCGCCGGCGGACTGGAGCACGGGCGCCGCCGGCCTGTGGGTGATGGGTTTCTTCCTCGCGGCATCGCTGGCGTACTCGTGCTTTCAGGTGCCGTATCTGGCGCTGCCGGCCGAACTGACCGACGACTCCGCCCGTCGCGTGACGCTGCTGGCCTGGCGTGTGGCCGTGCTGGCGGCGGCGATCCTCGTCTCCGGCGGAGGCGGCCCGGCCCTGAGGGACGCCGCGGGTGGTGGCGCGCGCGGATATGTGGTGATGGCGATCGGTGTCGCCGCCCTGATGTTGCTCGGGATGCTGTGGTCCACGTTCGTCGCAGGTCGCCGCACGATCATGCGTGCCGACGCCCCCGCCCGGAATCTCGCCTTCGCCTATCGTGACGGAATCGACGCGCTGCGGGCGACCCGGCCGTTCCGACTGCTGGTCGCGGTGTTCTGCCTGCAGGCGGTGGCCACGGCGGTGATGCTCGCAGGTGGGCAGTACGTGGCCACGTATGTACTCGGAGACGAGTCCGCGCTGACGGGTCTGTTCCTGGCGCTGGTCGGTCCCGCGCTGGTGGTGATGCCCTTGTGGACCCGTCTGGCTCACGCGCGGGGGAAGGTGCGGGCGCTCGCAGCGTCGACCGGACTGTTCACCGTGGCCGCGCTGTTGTTGATCCCCGCCGGGTTCGCGCCCGGGGCGTGGGTGCACGTTCCGGTGGCGCTGGCGGGGGTCGCCTATGCGGGGATGCAGGCCCTACCGATGTCGATGCTGCCCGACGCGACCGACCTCGACCGTGCGTTGGGTGGTCGGCGACGAAGTGGCGCCATGAGCGGACTGTGGACCGCATCCGAGACCGGATCGATGGCACTGGGCCCGGTTCTCGTACTCGCATTGCTGGCAGTCGGTGGCTTCCGTTCCGGCAGGGTGGACGAACAGCCGGGGTCGGCGGTCTGGGCGATAGTCCTCGCCTTCTCACTGGTTCCGGCGCTGCTGGCGGGCGCCAGCCTGCTGATGATCCGTGCGCTGGGTGACTCCTACCCCCGATGGACGGAGAGAGCATGAGTTCCGATTCCCTGACCACCCGGGTCATCGACCGCGGCGAACACGCGCTCGCGCGACTGGCGGCCTTTCGGGAGGAGGATCCACCGACCACCGGCGGTCGGGTTCTCTCCTACGTATACGACTCGGGTCTACCGGAGTTGGACGACCTCGCGATCCGGGCCGCGCGCCTGGCTCATGGCGTGAACGGGCTGGACCCCACCGTCTTCGCCTCGGTCGCGCACATCCACAAAGGGATCGTCGCGCGAATCAGAGAACTTCTCAACGGCGATGACGGGGTCTTCGGCACCGTGACCTCGGGAGGGACCGAGAGTTGCCTCCTGGCGTGCCTCGCTGCCCGCGAGGTCATGGGCCGTGCCCCCGGGGACGGTGGGACGATCGTCGCGCCGGTGAGCGTGCATGCCGCGTTCAGGAAGGCCGCGCACCTGCTGGGCCTGCGATTCAAAGGCGTCGAGGTGGACCCGCGCAGTGGACGAGCCGCGGCAGCGGACCTCCTCGCGGCCGTCGATGAGGACACGGTGCTCGTCGTGTGCTCGGCTCCCGCCTATCCCAGCGGCGTGATCGATCCCGTCGCGGAGGTGGCGGCCGGACTCGAGGCTGCCCATGACGCCCGGATCGGTCTGCACGTGGACGCGTGCCTCGGCGGCCTCGTGCTCCCCCACTGGCCGGCCCCGCCGGGACGGACGGCGCCGGGGTGGGATCTACGTCTGAAGAGGGTCACCAGCATCTCTGCGGACCTGCACAAGTACGGGTTCGCACCCAAGGGAAGCTCGGTGCTGTTGTCCCGGGGAAGGGCACGGCACCGCGCCTCGTGGTTCGCGACCGTCGACTGGCCGGGGTACCCGGTCGTCAACCCCACCCTGGCCGGGTCCAAGCCTCTCGAACCCGCGGCGGCGGCGTGGGTCGTGATGGAGGCACTCGGCGAGGAGGGGCAGTCCGAACTGGTGGCGCGCACGGCCCGGGCCACCGACGAACTCCTGGAAGGGCTGGGCGCCATCGAGGGGCTGGCCATCCTGGATCGCGACCCCGGTCCGATCATCGCGGTGGCGATCGACGAATCAGTTCCCGACGATCGACGCGTTCATCCTCACCTGTGGGCGGATGCGTGCGGGCGTCTCGGCATAGCCGTACAGGCACAGCCGGCGTTCCGTCAGGAGCGGGGCACGTTGCCGTCGTCGTCGCACCTGACCATCACCCCCGTGACCCACCGGATGGTCGAGGAGATCCTCCGGGTCGCGGTCGTGGCGGCGGACGACGTCCGCGGCCTGGCAGCCCCCGCCCCACCGCCGGGATTGGCCGGCGTCCTGGACGCCCTCGGGTCCGGGGACCTCTCCCCGGCGGACGTGCTCGCACTGCCCGAGGACGACGTCCACGCGATGGTCGTCGATGTTCTGACCGGTGACGACGATGACGAGGCCGGGATGGCGACACTGATCGCCGCGATCGAGCGCCTCCCTGACGAGGTCGGGTCGCGGCTCGTCCGCGCCTATCTCGCGGCTGTCACGGAGGCGTGACAATGCGATCCGCGCATCGCCGAGGTGGGCTCGATGGCCGGTTCAGTGATGGCCGAACAAGGCGAGGGCGAGCAGGATCAGACCCACGATCACCATGACCACCACCGCGACGAGCCGTGAATCCCACGCCAGCATCCGGTCGTACGTCGCCGTGACCTTCCGCGTGGCGGCGGGGAAACGCGACCACACCCAGGCCAAGAGCACGAAAGGTGCGATCAGCGACACGAGGAAGACGGCGTAGACAAGGAGTCTGAGCGCGGGATCGGAGCTGACGCTCTCGACTGCCCGCCCGACCAGATAGGTGATCGGCAGGGTGGTGAACCCGACCACAGACGAGGTGGCTCCGAGAACGAACAGGCTGGTGGCCTTGGAATTCTGACGAGAATCGGGAGCCGGGTGGGACGTCGGACCGGACGCTCCCGCGGCGCCGTCGCGAGCTGTCGGGGCGGAGGCAGGAGCGGGCGCCAGACGAGCCCATACGGCGATCGCGCCCGCGGCAACCAGAACGATCACGCCGACGACCAGGTCGACCGCCCGATCCTCCACCACGGCGTACGTACGATGCTGGACCCGCGAGACCAGGTTCGCGGGATTGAGACCGTGGACGACCAACACCAGAACCGTCGCCCCGGTCATCACCCCGGCAAGCAGCGCGGCGAGTCCGGACCGGACACTCCGGCCACGCGCCAGCGTGTCGGCGGTGGCCCCGTAGAGCACCGGGTTCATACCCAGGGCGAGTCCCAGACCGACGAGCGTCGGTACAGCGGCGAACCAGGTCGTCACGTGCGTCATCTGCGCTCGCTCCCTTCAGGGGCGGTTAATACTCAAGGCGGAAGTGGACCCGCCGGTTCACAGTTAACCTAAGCGCATCAAACCCCACGTCGAGAGGTCGGCAATGCGCGTACTCGTCACCAGCTCCAGGAACACCTTCGCCCTGGACATCATCCGCAAGCTCGGCAGTCGTGGCCACACGATCGTGGCCGCGGACACCTACGGCGGTGCGTCGGGCAGCCACTCGAAGTACCTCGCGGGTCATGCGGTGACGGCCTCTCCCCGATACGACACCGATCAGTTCATCGCGGATGTGAACAAGATCGTCGCGGAGTACGACATCGAACTGATCATCCCGACGTTCGAGGAGGCCTTCTACCTCGCCGCCCGGGCGGCGGACCTGCCCGAGAGCGTGACACTGTTCGCCGGGAAGTTCGCGAAGCTCGCACGACTGCACGACAAGGCCAGTTTCCAGCGACTGGTGGAGGAAGCGGCTGTGCCGATCCCCGAGACGGTCGTCGCGACGGATCACGACTCGCTGACGGCCGCCATCGCCAGGTATCCCCGCTACTTCGCCCGGGCGGCGTTCTCGCGTGGCGGTGTCGCCCTCCTGACGAACACCGGGCCGCTGGCCGGGAAGATGACCGTGGAGGAGTGCCACCCGACCGAGGATCAGCCCTGGTTGGTCCAGCCGTTCGTGGACGGCCCGATGGTCTGCACCTACAGCACCGTCGTCAACGGCCGGGTGACCTCGCAGTGCACCTATCGGGCGCCGGAACAGTGGGCGCACAGTACCGGCATCGCGTTCCTGGCCGTGGACAGCACCGACACCCTCGATTACACGCAGCGCATCATCGACGCGCTCGATCCGACTTTCACGGGTCAGCTCTCGTTCGACTTCGTGGACAACGACGGTCAGCTCTACGCGATCGAATGCAACCCCCGTCCGACCAACGGCGTGATCCTCCTGGAAGCGGACCAGTTGGAGCAGGCACTCACCGGAGAGAATGCGGAGACGTTCGTCGTCGAGCCCGGCGTGGAGCGCCAGATCAGCCTGGCAGTGCTCGCCGATGCGTTCGCCGAGCCGCTCAAGCACCTGCCGATCTCGCTACACGACCTGACCCACGTGAAGAACGTGGGCGCCGGGTGGCACGACTCCATCGCGATGATGTGGAGCCCTGCCACCCTCGTCCACGGCGCCAAGCTCAGTCGCGGCCAGCACGAGGCCGTGCTCGAGGCGTTGGGCGACGACATCGTGTGGAACGGTGAGCCGATCAGCGGGATGACCGACGAGGACGCGGCCCTGCTCGAGGACGTTCACGAACAGAGGGTCTGACGATCTCCTCGATTCCTGCCACGGTCATCCCCCACCGAGGATCGGTGCGGGGATGACCGTGCGGAGCGGCCTTCTGCGCGCGTTGACAGCGCGAACTACGGGCCTCGACCGGGTCAGACGCCCGGCGGACGAGACCGGCCCCGCCTTCGATCTGGCCTATGTCCGAGTCGGTCCGCGGAACGGAGCGCCCCCGCTGGTCGTGGTGCCCGGAGGGCCCGGGCTCGGATCGGTGGTGCCCTACCGGTCGTTCCGACGGCGGGCCGCGAGCCTCGGACATGACGTGATCATGATCGAGCACCGCGGCGTCGGGCTGTCCCGGGTCGACCTCACCGGCCGGGACCTGCCGATGTCGGCGATGTGGATCCGGGCGGTCGTCGACGACATCGCCGCCGTCCTGGATCGCGAGTCGGTTGAGTCGGCGTTGCTGGTCGGGTCGTCCTACGGCAGCTACCTCGCCTCGAGTTTCGGTGCGCTGCACCCCGATCGTGTTGCCGCCATGGTGTTGGATTCGGCATTGCAGTCAGCGGCGGACATCGACGTCGAGCGGAGAGCGGTCAGATCGCTGTTCTGGGACGCCGACACCCACATCGCCGCGGACATCCGGCGGTTGCACGCCGACGGGGTGGGCGGGCGCGAGCTCCTCGATGTCTCCCGCGCGGTATACGAACTCGGCGGGCCGGAGCTACTGGGCCCGCTGCTCCGCGCGCAGGTTCGTCGTCGCGGCGGTGTGGCGTGGCGGACTGTGGAGACCTACGCCTCCCGGGGCGAGTCGATCGTCCACGTCCCCGGTGTCTACGAGTTCGACCCTGTCGGGGCGATCGGGTTCCGCGAACTGGGGTACGGGGCCGAGGCGGACGGACTGCCGCTGGATCCGGCGCTCACCTACGCACCGCTGGCGCCCACGTTCCCGACCTTCGAGGCGGAGCCGATGAACCTACAGTCCGCAGCCACCGGATTCACCTGGCCGATAGTGCTTCTCGCCGGTGATCGGGACCTGCGCACCCCGCCCGCGATCGCCGAGCGGGTGGCGTCGGCAGCCCCGGACACGACGCTGGTTCACATCGAGAACGGCCACAGCGCGCTGGAGACCCACCCCGAGGCCCTGCTCGCGGTGGCCGGGTCGCTGGCCGCAGGGACACACACGCAGCTCGAGCAGCAGGCGGTGGAATTGAACCGGCTTCCTCGCCGGGGGCTCGCCGCACGATCTCCGGCGCTTCTCGCAGCAATGGTTCGGGCAGGGCTCGGAGACGGTGGCTCGATCACATCGCCGGCGGCCAGCGCCGAGCCGGCCGGCGCATACCCCGGTCGGGTCTGGGCGACCGAGCCAAATGAAGCAACGCCCCCGGACGTGATGTCCGGGGGCGCGCGACGCCGAGACCTTCGAGGTGTCAGACGAACACCGCGATGATCACGTTGAGGATGGCGAGAAGGCCCGCAGACACCGCCAGAGTGCCGGTGCTGCCGGGAGCCTTGGCCTCCTTCTTGGTGCCGACGATGGCGAGCACCAGGATGACGATCGCGATGACCAGCTTGATGCCGATCTTCATGTGATTCACGTCGGCATCGTTCATCTCGTTCAGTCCGACGAGGATGAGGCCGGTGACGACCTGAAGGATGGAGCCGTGGAGAATTGCCTTGTTGACCGCGGGCGCCTTCATCGTGGCCATCCAGCCACCGATGATGCCGGCGAGACCGACGAAGTGCAGGATGAGAACTATCTTGATGGCGATGTCCATGCCCTCATAGTCTCAGGGCAACCACACTGCGCAGGAGGTAAGGGTCTGCTAAGTGTCGGAGGCTACACATCGCGTGGCCAGCTACGCACGCTCACGCCAGTTCGACGGTCACACGCGCGAACGTGGCGTTCGCACGCTCACGCCAGTTCGACGATCTCCATGTACTCCTGGCTCCACAAGTCCTCCGTGCCGTCCGGCAGGATGATCACCCGCTCGGGCTCCAGCGCCTCCACCGCACCCGGGTCGTGTGTCACCAGAACCACGGCGCCCTCGTAAGTGCGCAGCGCATCGAGGACCTGCTCACGCGAGATCGGGTCGAGGTTGTTCGTCGGCTCATCGAGCAGCAGCACGTTCGCGGCCGACGAGACCAGCCCGGCGAGCGCGAGGCGGGTCCGCTCACCGCCCGACAGCGTGCCGGCCGGCTGATCGAGTTGCGGACCGGAGAACATGAACGCGCCGAGCAGTCCCCGCAGGTCCTGCTCCCCCGCATCCGGGGCGGCGTGACGGATGTTCTCCCACACGCTCGTGGACATGTCGAGGGTGTCGTGCTCCTGCGCGAAGTAGCCGACCTTCAGACCATGGCCGGACACCACGCCGCCCTCGCCGTCGGTGCGCTCCACCCCGGCCAACAGCTTGAGAAGGGTCGTCTTGCCGGCGCCGTTGTACCCCAGCACCACAACGCGGCTACCGCGGTCGATGGCCAGGTCCACCCCGGCGAACACCTCGAGCGAGCCGTACATCTTGGTCAGGCCCTTGGCGAACATCGGCGTCTTGCCACACGCGGCGGGCGTGGGGAACTTGATCCGCGCCGCCTTGTCGGCCACCCGGACCTCGTCGAGATCGTCGATCATCGCATCGGCGCGACGAATCATCTGCTTGGCGGCCGCCGCCTTGGTGGCCTTCGCCCCGAGCTTGGCGGCCTGCATCTTGAGCTGCGACGCCTTCTTCTCCGCGTTCGCCTTCTCGCGCCTGCGCCGAGCCTCATCGGTGGCGCGGGCGTCGAGGTACTTCTTCCACCCCATGTTGTAGGCGTCGATCTCGCCGCGGACGGCGTCGAGGAACCACACCTTGTTCACGACGGCCTCGAGGAGTTCGACGTCGTGGGAGATGATGATCAATCCGCCCTCGTGCTTCTCCAGGAACTGGCGCAGCCAGGTGATGGAGTCGGCGTCGAGGTGGTTGGTCGGCTCGTCGAGGAGCAGCATCGTCCGCGACTTGCCGGCGCCGTCGGACGCGGCGAACAGGATCCGTGCCAACTCCACGCGTCGACGCTGTCCGCCGGACAGCGTTCCCAGGTTCTGGGTGAGGATGCGGTCCTCGAGCCCCAGGCTGCTGCAGATGCGGGCGGCCTCGCTCTCGGCCTCGTATCCGCCGCGCGCGGAGAATTCGTCCTCGAGCCGACCGTATCGACGGACGGCCTTGTCCATCGCCGCATCGTCCGGGGCGTCGACCATCTGCGCCTGCGCCGTGGCCATATCCGCCATGAGCACGTCGAGTCCGCGGGCGGAGAGCACGCGGGACCGGGCCAGCTGGTCCATGTTGCCCTCGCGGGGATCCTGCGGGAGGTAGCCCACCTCGCCGGAGCTCGTGACGGACCCCGCGTAGGGTTCACCCTCGCCGGCGAGGATCCTCATCGTCGTCGTCTTTCCCGCGCCGTTACGTCCCACCAGGCCGATCCGGTCGCCGGGCTGGACCCGCAACGAGGACCCGTCCATGTGGAGCAGGGTGCGTACGCCGGCGCGCACCTCCAGGTCGTCGATGGTGATCACGTGCGCGGGTACCTCATTTGTTCTCGGGGGGTTTTCGGGCCGACTCGCAAGTCTACCGGCGCTCCGAGCGCGGCGACGAGTCCGGTGACCTGGGTCTCCGCGCCGACGTCACGGGCCGCCGGCAGGGGGTCACCCCGAGCGTCGCCCGTACAGGTTCTGCACGCACCGCCCGAGGCTGCCGTGGTCGTCGGAGATCCTGGTGTCGGTGAGGACGCCCTGCTCCGGTGAGCCGATCGTCTCGGTGTCGAGGTGGACCCACCCGGGGCCGGGATCGCGGTGCAGCGACACGACCAGGTCGCAGTTGATCGCCGGGTGGGTCAGCGGATCACTGCCCATCGACACGCCGCTCGAGGAGTCCGCCACCACGACGGTGTGCTGCCAGCCGGTCATGGCCTCCCCCTCGATCAGGTCCGCGCGGGAGCGGCCCCAGGCCCGGGTGGGGCCGAGTTCGTCACCGCTGCCGGAGACGAACGCGAAATCCACCACCGACAGGTATCCGTCCTGATAGGCGTAACTCATCATCGCCCCACGCTCCAGGACATCGGGAGCCGGCGGTCCCGCATGTGTGCCGACGGTCGGAAAATCCGCGGGCGTGCGGCGCATCCGCCATCCCCGGGCGACGAGCGCGGGCCGGCCGTCGACAGACGCAGTGGCCTCGAGCAACTCGACGCTGCGCCCGGGCCGGATCCGGTGCACCTCGATGTCCAGTGGTGCGATCGGCACGGGCCCGAGTACGTCGACCGACAGCCGCGCCAGCCGCACCTCGGGCTCGGCCTCGAACTGCTCCAGTGCCCGTACCAGCAGCGCACTCGGGGGTCCCGCGTGCTGCGATTCGGCCGACCAGGGGCCGGCGGTCAACGGCGTCGACTCGAATCGTCCCCGGTCAACCTGCTGGTAGAACGAACCGGTCATGGGACTCCTTCGGGCGACGGCGGTAGGGTCGATCCCCATGGATGCTACGGGTGGCGGGCTGTTCGACGTCGCGATCGTCGGCCTGGGTCCGGCCGGTCGTGCGCTGTCCTCCCGGTGCGCGGGCGCCGGACTCACGGTATTGGCGGTGGACCCGGCGCCGGATGCGGTGTGGCGTCAGACCCTGTCGCTGTGGGCTGATCAGGTTCCCCCGTGGCTAAGCGAAGACGCCTGTGGCACCGACGTTCTCGCGCACCGGGTGTACGGCCCCGCGATGTACTCCCCCGAGCGGGCGGTCCTTGAGCGGGAGTACGCGGTACTCGACACCGAGGAGTTGCACGCGGCCCTGCCGCTCGGCCCCGGGGTCACCGTCGAGCGTGACACCCTTGACGACTCCGGGGTGCTCGCCCTCACCGAGCGGGCGCATCGTGTCGTGGACTGTCGCGGCGCCGGTGGCCAGCGCAACCGTGGACCACTACAGACCGCCTACGGGATCGTCGTGGAGGCCGACGCCGCGGCGCCGGCCCTCGGCGGTGAGTCCGCGCTGTTCATGGATTGGCGCTCCGACCACGACGACGACGAGGCCGGCCCCGGATTCCTGTACGCGATACCCGTGGGCCCGGGCCGTGTCCTCCTCGAGGAGACCTGCCTCGCCGGGTGGCCGGCCCCGAAACCTGCCGTCCTCGAGACCCGCCTGCGCTCGCGGCTGCGGCGTCGGGGCATGGACCGGGCCGCGCTCGACGAGCCGCTCGCGGTGGAGCGTGTACGCATCCCGCTCACGTCCCGCGCCCGCTACGCCGCGAACTTGCGGGTCGAGGCCTTCGGCACCGCCGGTGGGTACGGTCACGCGGCGACCGGCTACTCGGTCGCGGCCGCGCTCGGAGCGGTCCCGGGGGCGGTCGTGGCATTGGGCACCGGCCGGCCGATTCCTGAGCCCCGCTCCCCGCTGACCACCGCCCTGCACTCCCTGGGACTGCGGGCGCTGTTGCGCGCGGATCACGGAACGGTACGGGAACTGTTCTCCGCCTTCGGCAGGCTGAAGTCCTGTAAGCAGCGGTGGTTCCTCGACGCGGCCAGCCCGTCGTATCAGGTGGGATCGGCGATGTGGGGCATGTGGGCCGACATGCCGGTACAGCAGAAAGCCGGCATGATCGCCGCGGTCCTGAAGAAGGATCCGCGCGACCATGCCGGCTCGTCGGGTTCTGACTAGACGGTGAACCCGATGGCGCGGAGCTGCTCGCGGCCGTCGTCGGTGATCATCTGGGGGCCCCACGGCGGCATCCAGACCCAGTTGAGCTCGAGCTCGTTGACGAGATCCGAACCGACGGTGGCGCTGCGCGCCTGGTCCTCGATCACGTCGGTGAGCGGACACGCGGCGGACGTGAGCGTCATGTCCACGCGTGCGATGGTCGACCCCTCGGTCTCGCCCGGGCGGACCCAGATGTCGTAGACCAGGCCCAGATCGACGACGTTGATGCCGAGCTCGGGGTCGACCACGTCACGCATGGCCTCCTCGAGATCGGCCACCAACGCGAGGTCGTCCTCGGACTGCTCCGGCCGGTTGGGGTCGGGCCGGAACTCGCCGTTGTAGGCGGTGCCCGGGTCCGTGTCGTTCTCCGCCCCCGACATCGGATCGTCGACGGACGGGTCGTTGGCAGGTGTCATCTGCTCGGTCATGTCACATCACTCCTGGTGTTCGGTCTGTTGTGCGAGGGCGTCCTTGAACGCCATCCAGCCCAGTAGGGCGCACTTGACGCGCGCCGGGTAGCGGGACACCCCGGCCAGTGCCACGGCATCGTCCAAAAGTTCTTCGTCGCCCTCGTCCTGGCCGCGGGACGAGATCATGGCGTGGAACGCCTCGAAGATCTCGAGGGACTCCGAGACAGGCCTGCCGACCAGCAGTTCGGCCATCATCGACGTGGAGGCCTGGCTGATCGAACAGCCCTGGGCGTCATAGGAGACGTCGGCGACCGTGGACTGGTCGTCCGAGAGCTGCAGGCGCAGCGTCAACTCGTCACCACAGGTCGGATTGACGTGGTGCACCTCGCACCCGAAGGGCTCCCGCAGCCCGCTGTGTTGCGGGCGGCGGTAGTGGTCGAGGATCACTTCCTGGTACATCTGCTCGAGTTTCACAGATTCTGACCTCCCACGCCGAAGAACTCCTGCGCCCTGCGCAGCGACCGCGCGAGCACCTCGACCTCGTCGAGCGTGTTGTACAGCGCGAACGAGGCACGGACCGTGGACTGTACCCCGAGTCGCCGATGGAGCGGCCACGCGCAGTGGTGCCCGACCCGCACGGCCACGCCGTCGTCGTCGAGAACCTGGCTCACGTCGTGGGCGTGGATCCCGTCGACAACGAAGGAGACGGCCCCGCCGCGTGACACCATGTCCGTCGGGCCGACGATCCGGACGCCCGGGATCTCAACGAGTGCGTCGATCGCGGCCACGGTCAGCGCCTCTTCGTGGCGGGCGATCGTCTCCATGCCCACCCCCTCGAGGTAGCGCACGGCGGCGGCCAGGCCCACGGCCTGCGACACCATCGGCACGCCGGCCTCGAAGCGCTGCGGGGGGTCCGCGTACGTGGACTCCGCCATGGTCACCGTGGCGATCATCGATCCCCCGGTGAGTACCGGAGGCATCGCCTGCAGGAGCTCTCGACGCCCGTAGAGGACGCCGATCCCGGTGGGGCCGAGCATCTTGTGGCCCGAGAACGCCGCGAAGTCCACACCAAGGGCGTGGAAGTCGACGGCCATGTGCGGCACCGACTGGCACGCGTCCAGCACGACGAGCGCGCCCACCGCCCGTGCCGACTCGACGACGCGTGCGACGTCGGTGACCGCACCGGTCACGTTGGACTGGTGGGTCACGGCCACGACCTTGACCGCATCGGTCAGCCGGACCGAGTCGAGGTCGATGCGTCCGTCATCGGTGACGCCGTACCAGCGCAGGGTGGCGCCGGTGCGCCGGCACAGCTCCTGCCACGGAACGAGGTTCGCGTGGTGCTCGAGCTCGGAGATCACCACCTCGTCCCCCGGCCCGAGCGCGTACTCGCCGAAGCGGGGGTCCCCCAGGGCGAACGCGACGAGGTTCAGGGCCTCGGTGGCGTTCTTGGTGAAGACCAACTCGTCGACGTCGGCGCCGACGAACCGGCCGATATCGGCGCGGGCGCCCTCATAGGCGTCCGTCGCCTCCTCGGCCAGCTGGTGGGCGCCACGGTGCACGGCCGCGTTGGAGTGCAGGAGGAACTCCCGCTCCGCGTCGAGCACCTGGACGGGGCGCTGCGAGGTGGCCCCGGAGTCCAGGTACACCAGGGGCTTTCCGTCACGGACGGTCCGGTGCAGGATCGGGAAGTCTGCGCGGACCGCGGTGAGATCGAGAGTCGTGGTCATGGTCTCCCAGCTGTCTGATCAGGCGTTCGCGGGCGTCAGGTACTTCTCGTAACCGTTCGCCTCGAGCTCGTCGGCCAACTCGGCGCCACCGGAGGCGGCGACACGGCCGTCGACGAACACGTGAACCGTGTCGGGCTTGATGTACTGCAGGATCCGCGTGTAGTGCGTGATGAGCAGGATCCCGCCGTTCTCCTCCGCCTTGTAGCGGTTGACGCCCTCGGAGACGACGCGCAGGGCGTCGACGTCCAGGCCGGAGTCGGTCTCGTCGAGGACGGCGATCTTCGGCTTGAGGAGGTCGAGCTGAAGGATCTCGTGGCGCTTCTTCTCACCGCCGGAGAATCCCTCGTTCACGCTGCGCTCGGAGAACGCCGGGTCGAAGTCCAGGTCGGACATGGCCTCCTTGACCTCCTTGACCCAGTGGCGGAGCTTGGGGGCCTCACCGCGCACGGCGGTGGCCGCGGTGCGCAGGAAGTTGGCGGTCGAGACTCCGGGGATCTCGGTCGGGTACTGCATGGCCAGGAACAGGCCGGCGCGCGCCCGCTCGTCGACCTCCATCTCCAGGACGTTCTCGCCGTCCAGGGTGACGGTTCCGCCGGTGACCTCGTACTTCGGGTGGCCGGCGATGACGTAGGCCAGGGTCGACTTGCCGGAGCCGTTCGGGCCCATGATGGCGTGGGTCTGGCCGGACTCGATGGTCAGGTTGACGCCCTTGAGGATCTCGACGGTCTCCGGGGCGTCCTCGGTGGCGGCGACGCGGGCCGTCAGGTCCTTGATCTCGAGAATGGTCATTTCAGTGCTCGCAATCTGTGTGAAAGGTCTTGGGGAATTACTCGGGGCCGGACGTCAGATACCGGAGGACTGCAGCTCCAGCTCGACGGCCTCGGTGATCCGGTCGCGAACCTCGGGCACACCGATTCGGTTGATCACCTCGCCGAAGAAGCCGCGGACGACGAGGCGTCGTGCGACGTCCTCGGCGATACCGCGCGACATGAGGTAGAAGAGGTGCTCCTCGTCGAACCGGCCGACGGCGCTGGCGTGGCCCGCGCCGGCGATCTCACCGGTCTCGATCTCGAGGTTCGGCACCGAGTCCGCACGCGCCCCGTCGGTCAGGACGAGGTTGCGGTTCATCTCGTACGTGTCGGTGCCGAGCGCCTGCGACCGGATGAGCACGTCACCGATCCAGACGGTGTGCGCATCCGGCAGGTTCGACTTCGCGTCGCCCTGGAGGGCGCCCTTGTAGAGGATCCGCGAGGTGCAGTTCGGGACCTCGTGGTCGACGAGGAGACGGTGCTCGATGTGCTGCCCGTCATCCGCGTAGTACAGACCGTTGAGGTGGGCCGTGCCGCCGGGTGCGGTGTATCGGACGGACGGGGCGATTCGTACGACCTCGCCACCGAAGGTGACGGCGGTGTAGGTCACGGTGGCGTCGCGGCCGACCTGCAGGTGATGGCCGGCCAGGTGCACCACGTCGTCATCCCAGTCCTGGATGAGCACGACCTCGAGGTGGGCGGAATCGCCGACGATGAACTCGGCGTTCTCGGCGATGGTGCCGCCGCCGCGCTGATCGACCACGAATGTGGCGTTGGCGAACGGCTCGAGACGGACCTGCGTGTGGCCGAAAGCGACGTTGCCCTCGCCCGGGCCGTCGACGGTGACGTAGACGGGATCGTCGATCACCTTGTTCTTGGCCACGGTGATGATGGTGGCCTCGTCCGCGGCGGTGAAGGCCTGGGCCGCGACCCGATCGCGGGGCGCACCGGCCTCGCCGACGCGCTTGTCACCGGTGGTGACGGTCTCGACGGTCAGTCCGTCCTGCTCGGCGAGGGAGACGAGGATCCGGCCGGTGGCCTCGACGTTCGAGCCGTCATGGATTCCACGCAGGCGCCGCAGCGGAGTGAACCGCCAGATCTCGTCCTTGTGGCTCGGGACCTCGAAGGCGCCTACGTCGAAGGAGGAGAACTGGTCGCCCTTCGTGGCTCCGACGGGGATCCCGTAGCGGTCGGTCACCGGGGCCGGCGCGGACGCCGGGGTGGGGGTGGTGGTGTCGGTCATGGTGGTCAGCCCACCGATCCTTCCATCTGCAGTTCGATCAGGCGGTTGAGCTCGAGGGCGTACTCCATCGGCAGTTCCTTGGCGATGGGCTCCACGAATCCGCGGACGATCATCGCCATGGCCTCTTCCTCGGCCAGGCCGCGGCTCATGAGGTAGAACAGCTGGTCCTGGCTCACCTTGGAGACCGTGGCCTCATGCCCCAGCGTCACGTCATCCTCGCGGATGTCGATGTACGGGTAGGTGTCCGAGCGGCTGATGTTGTCCACCAGCAGCGCGTCGCACTCGACGTTGGACTTGGAGCCCTTGGCGCCGGGGTTGATCTGGATCAGCCCGCGGTAGGCGGAGCGCCCGCCGCCGCGCGCCACCGACTTGGAGACGATGTTCGACGACGTGTTGGGCGCCAGGTGCAGCATCTTCGAGCCGGTGTCCTGGTGCTGGCCCTCGCCGGCGAACGCCACGGAGAGGACCTCTCCCTTGGCGTGCTCACCGGTCAGCCACACGGCGGGGTACTTCATGGTGACCTTGGAACCGATGTTGCCGTCGATCCACTCCATGGTCGCGCCCTCTTCGGCGCGGGCACGCTTGGTCACCAGGTTGTAGACGTTGTTCGACCAGTTCTGGATGGTCGTGTAGCGGCAGCGACCGCCCTTCTTGACGACGATCTCCACCACGGCCGAGTGCAGCGAGTCCGACTTGTAGATCGGCGCGGTGCAGCCCTCGACGTAGTGAACGTAGGCGTCCTCGTCGACGATGATCAGTGTCCGCTCGAACTGGCCCATGTTCTCGGTGTTGATGCGGAAGTAGGCCTGCAGCGGGATGTCGACGTGCACGCCCTTGGGGACGTAGATGAACGAGCCGCCCGACCACACCGCGGTGTTGAGCGCGGAGAACTTGTTGTCGCCCGACGGGATCACCGAGCCGAAGTACTCCTCGAAGTACTCAGGGTGCTCCTTGAGGGCGGTGTCGGTGTCCATGAAGATGACGCCCTGGCTCTCCAGGTCCTCACGGATCTGGTGGTAGACCACCTCGGACTCGTACTGCGCCGCGACACCGGCCACCAGACGCTGCTTCTCGGCCTCGGGGATGCCGAGCTTGTCGTAGGTGTTCTTGATGTCCTCGGGCAGGTCCTCCCAGCTGGTGGCCTGCTTCTCGGTCGAACGGACGAAGTACTTGATGTTGTCGAAGTCGATCCCCGAGAGGTCGGAACCCCAGGCCGGCATCGGCTTCTTGTCGAAGATGCTCAGCGCCTTGAGTCGCTTCTCGAGCATCCAGTCGGATTCGTTCTTCTTGGCGGAGATGTCACGCACGACCGCCTCGGAGAGTCCACGCTGCGCGGTGGCACCGGCGTCGTCCGAATCGTGCCAGCCATAGTTGTACTGACCGATGGAGGCGATCCGCTCCTCGTCGGTGGTCGGCTCGGTGACGTCGGCCGTCACCTGGTCTGGGGTGATGGTCATCGCACTGTCCTTTCGGCGGTCGAAGCCGGCGCGGGTGCGCCGGCCGGTGCGGGGATCGTGGCCGCGAGGAACTCCGCGGACACGGTCCCTGTCGGGATGTTCGTGGTGCAGGCGCAGTTGCCGCCCGCAATGGTCGCGAGGCGCTGGACGTGGGTGCCCACTATCTCGGACACCACCTCCTGCTCGGCCTCGCACAGTTCCGGGAAGCGAGAGGCGACGTTCCAGACCGGGCAGTGGTGCTGACAGACCTGCAGGCCGGTCCCCACCTCCTCGACGGACGAGGCGTATCCGGCCTCGGACAGCGCGGACGCGATGTCGGACGCGGCGCGTTCGACATCGTGCGGCCCCTCAGCTGGTCGGATATGTCCGATCACCGAACGGACGCGCTCCCGGGCGAAGTCGATGACCGCCTCGGAGCCGCCGATCCGGCGCAGCGCCGTGAGTGCCTCGACGGCCAGGTGATCGTACCCGTGCTTGGCCGTGCTGCGTCCGGAGGCCGTGACCTGGAAGGCCTTCGCCGGCCGGCCGCGGGTTCCGGCCGGACGCGTGTGCGCGGGCTCCACCTCGCCGACCTCGACGAGGTTGTCGAGGTGTCGTCGGACGCCTGCGGCGGTGAGGCCGAGTTCGCGTCCGATCTCCGTCGCGGTGAGCGCTCCTCGGGCGAGGAGGAGTTCACGGATCGCCGAGCGCGTGTCCGGGCGTGCGCTGGTGTCGTACGCGTGCTGCACGCTCATGCGTCACTCCCTTCCGGTTATGCTCGTTGCGCCCCGAGTGGGACGCACCACCTGATATTACGCAACAAACTTGTGTCGGAAATATTCCCCCACCCCCGGGCGCGTCCGACAGGGGTGGTCGAGGGTGGTCCGACGGCGCCTGCGGTGGAGGAAGGTCGGGACAGTGGCACGCGAATTCCCCCTACGCGGCGCGGGTGCGGTGGCCGCCCGGTTGCACACCGCGGAGTTGTCCACCGGCTCGCCGATGTCCGCCGAGATGGCGCGGCTCCGGCGCATCCGGTTGATCGGGACCACCGCTGCGGTCGCGATGGCGGTCGGTGCGCTGGGCGCCGGCGCGTTGCCCGTGCTGCAGAACCCCGCTGCGGGGGAGCGACTGTTCGGTCTGTGGCTCCGACTGCAGCAGTCCTCGATGACGGTCGTCATGGCGGGAATGGTCGTGGTGGTCATCTGCTGGCTGCTGCTCGCCCCGTACGTCCTGGGTCGGGACAGGCGCGGGCGACTCAGCGGGCGGATCGACCGGGCGACCCTGGACCGCATCATCGCGTCGTGGGCGTTGCCACTGGCGGTGGCCCCACCGATGTTCAGCAAGGACGTCTACAGCTATCTCGCGCAGGGGGCGATCGGGAACTCGCAGGACGATCCCTACGCGCTCGGCCCCGTGTCCGCTCTGGGCACCTCGCATGCCCTGACGATCAACGTGCCGGACATCTGGCGTGATACCCCGAACCAGTACGGACCGCTGTTCCTGGGCGTCCAGAAACTCATCCACGTCATCACGGGCGAGGAGGTCGTGCCCGCCATCATCCTGCACCGCGTGGTGGCCGTGATCGGCATCCTCATGCTCGGCTGGGCCGTCCCCCGCCTCGCCGAGTACTGCGGGGTCTCGGACGTGGCCGCGTTGTGGTTGGCCGTGGCCAACCCGCTCGTCCTGTTCCACCTGGTCTCGGGCATCCATTCGGAAGCGCTCATGATGGGGCTGCTGGCGATCGGGCTCGTGCTGGCGCTGCGGGCCGTCGAGGCCCCACCGGGTCGACGCACCACCGCCATGTTCGTCCTCGGCACGGTCCTGGTGACCGGGTCGGCGTTGGTGAAACTGCCGACCGTGGTCGCGCTCGGGTTCGTCGGGATGGCGCTCGCGCGACGGTGGGGTGCGGGGTGGCGCGCCACCGTCAGGGCGGCTCTCGCGATGCTCGCGGTGAGCGGGGTGACCACCGGCGTCGCCATGCTCGTGACCTCCTCGGGGCTGGGATGGATCACCAAGCTGGGGGCGGCCACCTCACTGCGGAGCTGGCTCTCGCCTCCCACCGCTCTCGGCGTGATCGCCGGAGGAACAGGCCAGTACCTGGGGTTGGGCGATCACACCGAGCAGATCCTCGTCATGGTGCAGACCGCGGCCCTCATCGCTGCCGCGGCGTTCACGGTGCGCATGCTGTTCGCGGTGCAGGCCGGCCGGATGAACCCGGTGGGCGGGCTGGGCGTGTCCATGGCCGCGATCGTCCTGTGTTTTCCCGTCGTCCACCCCTGGTACGTACTGTGGGCCCTCGTGCCCCTGGCCGCATGGGCGTCGCGGATGGAGTTCCGCATCCCGGTGGTGGCCGTCAGTGCGGTACTCGCGTGCTTCACACTCCCGCCCGGCGCCGGCCTGCCCCCTTTCGTGACAGTCCAGGCCTGGGCTGCGACGGTGGTGACCGTTCTGATCGTGCTCGTCGCCCTCTTCCGGTGGCCCGGGCTGTTGCGCTACCGCTAGACGCGTCGGCCTACAATCGGCAGCCGTGACCCCATCGACCCACTCCACCGCGCTACAGGTCGAAGGACTTGTCAAGACGTTCGGCACCACCACTGCCGTCGCCGGCCTGGATCTGACCCTCGAACGCGGTCAGGTCATGGCCCTGCTCGGGCCCAACGGCGCGGGCAAGACCACCACGGTCGAGATCTGCGAGGGCTTCCTCCGCCCGGACGCCGGGAACGTACGGGTACTGGGGATGGACCCCGTCACCGATCGTCAGAGTGTCCGAAACCGGATCGGCATGATGCTGCAGGGCGGAGGGGCGTATCCCGGGGTCCGCGCCGGTGAGATGCTCCGACTGGTGGCCGCGTACTACTCCGACCCCCTGGACCCGGACTGGCTACTGGACGAGCTCGGACTGAGCGATCACGTCAACACGCCGTACCGACGGCTGTCGGGCGGCCAACAGCAGCGGCTCTCCCTCGCGATCGCCGTCATGGGCCGGCCCGAACTGGTATTCCTGGACGAGCCGACCGCCGGGCTCGATGCCCAGGCGCGACTCGCGGTCTGGGACCTGGTCCGGGCGCTCCGCGCTGACGGGGTGGCGGTCCTGCTCACCACCCATCTCATGGACGAGGCCGCGGCGCTCGCCGACGAGGTGGTGATCGTCGACCGCGGGCGGCAGGTCGCCGCCGGCAGCCCCGCCGAACTCGAACGGGACGGCACGACCGAAGGCGTGACCCTCGTCGTCGACACCGACGTGGCCCCGTCCCTCCTCGACGGCGTGCTCGGGCCGGACCACACCGTCACGGCCGGCAGCGCCGCCGGCGTGCTCGAGGTCGACGGCCCTGTCTCACCGGAACTGATGACCGCGCTGTGCACCGCACTGGAGCGGGCCGGCGTCCAACTCACCTCCCTGGCCACACGGACCAGGAGTCTCGAGGAGGTCTTCCTCGACCTGACCGGACGGGATCTGCGATGAGCCACCCCCAGACCGCGCACAACCGGTTCGCCCCCGGTACCTTCGCCCGGCCCTCGGCCCCGGCACCGGTCCGACGCATGGCCGCCGCCCAGACCCGTATGGAACTAACCCTGTTCCTGCGCAACGGAGAGCAGCTGCTGGTAGCTCTCATCATTCCGCTCGCCGCGCTGATCGCCCTCGTCGCGATCGACTTCGGGGCCGTCCCGGAACCTCGCGTCGACCACGCGATCACCGCGGTTCTGACGATGTCGGTGATGGGGACCTCGTTCACCGGGCAGGCGATCGCCGTGGCCTTCGACCGCAGGTACGACGCGCTGAAGCGGCTCGGGGGCACGCCACTCCCGCCGGCCGTCATCATCGCCGGGAAGATCCTGGCCACGCTCATCCTGGTGGCCGGGCAGACGGTCATCCTCGGCGCGATCGCCATCGCGATGGGGTGGCGGCCCTCCCTCGCCGGTGCCCTGGTGGGCGCGGTGATGATCGCGGTCGGATCCGCCGCCTTCTCGTCGATGGGCCTCCTCCTGGGCGGCACGATGCGTGCCGAGATCGTCCTCGGACTGGCCAACCTCATCTGGTTCGTGCTCATCGGAGCCGCGGGACTCGCGATCGGGGTGGTCGACCTTCCCACCCGGGTCGCCGACCTCCTCGTCGTCGTCCCCTCCTACGCGCTGACCGACGCGCTCCTCACCGCCGACAGCGGCGGCCTCCCCGCGCTCGCCGCGGCGTTCCTGCTCGGCTGGACCGTCGTGTGCGGCTGGTTTGCCGTACGTCACTTCTCGTTCACCTGATAGCAGACCCCGACAGCTCGCGGCCTAGAATCGGGAACGTGACCTCGACATCGCGTGCCCCGTCCTCCGGAACCCCGGCCGAGACCACACCAGCGAAGCCCGGAGGGCTGCTGTCCAGGCTGCCGATGCCGTCGCTTCGGGTCCAGAAGGGCATCGCCCTGGCGAACGTCTTCGCCCAGATCGGCATCATGACGACCGGCGTCACAGTCCGCGTCACCGCGTCCGGGCTCGGCTGTGAGACCTGGCCCCGTTGTAACCAGGACAGCTTCGTCCCCGTCGCCGGCGCGGCTCCCGCGCTCCACCAGGCCGTCGAGTTCGGTAACCGCCTGCTGACGTTCGTGCTGGTGGCCGTCGCCGTCGCGCTGATCCTGGCACTCCACCGCGCAGGGCGGCGCCAGGACCTTCTCGTGCTCGCCTGGCTGATGCCGTTCGGCATCGTGGCCCAGGCCGTGATCGGCGGGATCACCGTGCTCGCCGGGCTGGCCTGGTGGACGGTCGCTCTACACCTGCTGCCGTCGATGTTCCTGGCGTGGTTCGCCGGGATAGTCTTCGTCCGGGTCGGCGAGGAAGACTCCGCGCCCGCCCGACGCGTCATCCCCAGGCCGCTGACCTGGCTGACGGGGCTGTCCGTGGTGCTGCTCGCCGGCGTACTCGTCTCGGGCACGATGGTCACCGGCGCCGGGCCACACGCCGGCGACGCCCGTATCGGCGCTGCCGACCGACTGCAGCTGCCCATCCAGTGGTTGGTGCATTTCCACGCGGAGCTGATGATCGGATACGTCTGCCTGCTCATCGGACTGCTCGCGGGCCTCATCGCACTACGTACCCCGGGCCCCGCCGTCCGGCGTGCCGCGATCCTCATCGGTCTGATCGCCGCCCAGGCGGTCATCGGTATCACCCAGTACCAGCTCGGTGTTCCCGAGCTGCTGGTGATCATCCACGTCACGCTCGCGGGCGCCATCACCGCGGTCACCGGGGCGCTGTGGGCCGCCGGGAGCATCCGGGATCGCATCACCGCCTGATCATCTCCCGTCCGATCGCATTCGGGATGATCCCGGCTGCCGGCCGGATACGCCGCCGGACGGTACGACGACGGCGACCCCGCCTGGTGGCGGGGCCGCCGTCGATTCGTATTCCCTCTAGAGCAGTGACCCGGAGCCGGCCATACGCTTCCAGTGGCCGGCCGGGACGTCGGCCCTGGAGACGAGCTCGCGGGTCCAGTCAGATCCGGTCAGGCCCTGGATGCCGTCGCGAACTGCTTCGGCCTGGGACAGCGTGTCAACCATGACATCGCCCATCACACCGTCGGCGCCCACGAGGGTCACACGGACACCCCGGCGGCCTGTCGGCTGCAGGACGACGTCCGCCGTACCGCCGTGGCGGGACAGGAACCTGCTCACGAGCTTGGCGGCCCTGGCGGGAGGAGTCGGAGCGGCGGGAGTCGGTGTCGCCTCGATCTTCTCCGAGGCGGCCTTCTCGACCGATGCGGTGGACGCGGAGTCCTCGGCGGCCTCCTTCTCCGGCTCGCGGGCGGGCGCCTGTGTGGCGGATTTCGCCGCCGCCTCGTCTGCCTGCGTCTCATTCGCGGTGGCGTCAGCCTTGTCATCATCGGTCGACGATGCTGCGGCAGCGCCCGCCGCCGCAGCGCCGGTCGCTGCGGCACCGCCGCCCAGGGTCAGCCCGCCGGACTTGCCCCCGCCGGGGGCCTTGGCGCCGGAGCCACCACCGAGAGTGAGGCCACCGGCCTTCCCGCCGCCCGGGGCCTTCGCGGCAGTGGTCCCGGCGGTCGCCTCCGACGACTGCTCCACTGCCAGCGCCGCCTCGGCGGACTCGGCTGCCGGCGCTTCGGTGGGCGCTCCTACGTCAGCGGGCGCGCCGGTCTCGGCCTCGGCGTCCCCACCGGGGTCGGCCGCACCAGCACCCGCAGCCGCGGCGGCGCCACCGCCGAGAACGAGCTTGCCCGCGGATCCGCCGCCGGGTGCCTTGGCCTTGGACCCGCCGCCCAGCTGGAGCCCCCCGCCGGTGGTGGTGGCGGGCTTCGGTGGGCCGGCGTCAGCAGGCGTCTCGCCTGCCGGTGCCTCGGTGGTGGGCTCGGCGGCATCGTCGGCTGCCGATGTGGTCTTCGCCTCGGTGGCAGGCTCCGCCTCGGCCGCCGAAGCGGGCTTCGGAGCGGGCGCCGCGCCCTCGGACTCCGTGATACGCGACCCGTGGAGCGTCGATGTCCCACCACCGGGTGCCTTCGGGGCGCGGCGTCCAAGTGAGATAGCGCCGCCAGCAGCCGCCGCTGCAGCAACAGGAGCTGCCGCTGCGGTCGCGGTATCGGAGGTCGTCGACTCCGGCGCCGCAGCCTCAGCCGCCTCGGCCGACGCCGCGGTCCCCGCCGTCTTCTCGGCGGGAGCCGCTGGTGCCGCAGCCGCGGCTGCCTCGCCGGACCCGCTGGTGACGATGGCGGGCCAGCCGGTCGCCCTGACGTGCGGTCCCCCGGCGTACTGGGAAAGGATCTGCAGGCTCATACGAGGTACCTTATCGCCTCGGCCCTCCCCCGCAGTCCGCCACTCCCGTCCCCCGACCGGAGAGGTGACGATCCTTCCCTGCGAGATCTTCCATGGATCCGGATACTGGGCGATATGCGAGCCATTCAGATCGCCGAGCACGGCGGCCCCGAGGTCCTCACGCCCGTCGAGATCGATGTGCCGGTGCCCGGGCCGGGTGAGGTGTTGGTGCGGACGACGTCGGTGGGTGTGAACTACATCGATACGTACCTCCGTGAGGGCACCTACCCGCGAGATCTGCCGTTCATCCCCGGAAGTGAGGGCGCGGGGGTGATCGAGGCGGTCGGCCCGGACGCGACGGATCTGGTGATGGGCGACCGCGTGGCCTGGTGTCAGGTCCCGGGCTCCTATGCGCAGTACGTCGTGGCACCGACCGACTCGCTCGTGGCGGTGCCCGAGGGGGTCGACGACGACGTCGCCGCCTCGATGCTCCTTCAGGGCCTGACAGCGCACTACCTCATCTCCGACACGCATCGGGCGACGGAAGGTGACACCGTCCTCATCACCGCGGGTGCCGGCGGGGTTGGACAGTTGCTCATCCAACTCGCCGTGAGTCGCGGCTTCCGCGTCGTCGCTACCACCTCGACCGCGGCGAAGGCCGAGCTGTGTCGCGCACTCGGTGCGGATCACGTTCTGCTGTACCCGGATGCGACGCCGGAACGTGTGCGTGAACTCTCGGAGGGTGGTGTGGCAACCGTGTTCGACGGGGTCGGAAAGGACACCTTCGATGACAGTCTCGCGTCGCTGGCCCGCAGGGGGTCGATGGTTCTCTTCGGTGCTGCGAGTGGTCCCGTGCCGCCGGTTGATCCCCAACGGCTCAATGAGGCCGGATCGGTGTTCCTGACCAGGCCGACGCTGGCCGACTACATCGCGTCCACGGAGGAATACCGCGAGCGGGCCTCCGAGGTCCTCGAGGGGATAGTCGACGGCTCGTTGCGCCTGACCGTAGGCGCGCGGTTCGGTCTGTCCGAGGCTGCGGAGGCACACCGGGCCCTGCAGTCCCGGGGCACGACGGGCTCACTGGTTCTCGATCCGACCCGGTGAAAAGGCCCGGCCGGAGACCCTGTCGGGTCTCCGGCCGGAACGTGGAGTGGGATCCCAGGCGCTGCTCCGGGATCCCTGTGGCCGATCAGAGGATCGGCAGCATCTCCGAGATGGTCTGCAGTCCCAGGACGGCGTCGATGGACAGTGCGACGAACACCCCCGCGAGGTAGTTGTTCGACAGGATGAACAGCTTCAGCGGCTTGACCTCGATGCCACGGCGAACGCCTGCCTCCAAGCGGTGCGCCATCACGATGAACCAGACACCGAAACCGAGGGCGCCCAGTGCGTACACCCATCCCGCCGCGGGGACGAGGGCCAAGGTGCACAGGACCGTGACCCAGGTGTAGATCGTGATGCGCCTGGTGACTCCCTCTTCGGACATGACCACCGGCAGCATCGGGACGCCGGCAGCCTTGTAGTCCTCCTTGTAGCGCATCGCGAGCGCCCACGTGTGGGGCGGAGTCCAGAAGAAGATGACCAGGAACAGCATGACCGCCTGCCACCAGTTGTGCGGCTGGCCCTCGGGCAGGTGGTCCGTGATGACCGCCCAAGACACGAACACCGGCATGCATCCGGCGGCGCCGCCCCAGACGACGTTCTGCGCGGTGCGGCGCTTGAGGATCATCGAGTAGACGATCACGTAGAAAAGGATCGTGATGAGGATGAAGAAGGCGGCGAGCCAGCTCTTCGCCAGCAGCCCCAGCCAGAGCATGCTGGCCACACCGAGCACCAGGCCGAAGATCAACGCGGCGCGACGTGTGATCGCGTGGCGGGCCAACGGGCGCCGCTCGGTGCG
Source organism: Dietzia aurantiaca (assembly GCF_021033825.1). Classification (GTDB taxonomy): domain Bacteria; phylum Actinomycetota; class Actinomycetes; order Mycobacteriales; family Mycobacteriaceae; genus Dietzia; species Dietzia aurantiaca. Next base: position 273,784 of record NZ_JAIFXZ010000002.1, on the reverse strand, counting down.
CTTCATCACCTGGTCGATGTCGTAGTCGACGACCATGTTGAGCGAGTTCGCACTCGCCGCCCCGAGCCAGCCGCCGACGAGGGTCAACAGCACCAGCGAGAGGTGGATGTGGCCGCGGTCGGCCTGCAGGAGTGCGGGGATCGCCGCGACCAGGAGGAGTTCGATGACCCGCGGCTTGGTGAGGGCGATGTATGCCATTACCACGTCGAGGACGCGGGAGGGTCCGCCGGACCGAGCCGGCCGCCCCGAAAGCGCGGGAGGAGAGACTGACGGCCCCCCACTCCGGGTCGGGGTGGAATCGTGCACCGTAACTCCTTGCCGCAGACGTGAACGCACTACTCGGCCGATACTACGTGCCGCCCTCGGCGTCCGCGAAAGAGCGGGGGCGGGGACCGGGCGACCCCGGCCGCTGCCGACCACTAAGGTGGTGGACGACATACGCGCGGATCCGCGCCGCACCCTCGACCCGGGAGAACCACAAGTGACCAGCGCGTCGGAGATCACCGAGCTCACCACCGCCCGCCACCCGTCTGATTGGACTGAACTGGACACCCGAGCCGTGGACACCGCGCGTGTCCTCGCCGCAGAAGCAGTGCAGAACTGCGGCAGTGGCCATCCGGGCACCGCGATGAGCCTGGCTCCCCTGGCGTACACGCTCTACCAGCGTGTGATGCGGCACGACCCGGCCGATCCGAAGTGGATCGGCCGTGACCGTTTCGTTCTCTCCTGCGGGCATTCCTCGCTCACCCAGTACGTGCAGCTGTACCTGGCGGGATTCGGGCTGGAGCTCGACGATCTGAAGGCGCTGCGTACGTGGGGCTCCCGCACCCCCGGGCACCCGGAGTGGAACCATACCGACGGTGTGGAGATCACGACCGGCCCGCTCGGCCAGGGGCTCGCCTCGGCCGTGGGCATGGCCATGGCGGCCCGGTACGAGCGTGGCCTGCTCGACCCGGACACCCCCGCGGGCAAGAGCCCGTTCGACCACTTCATCTACGTGGTCGCCTCCGACGGTGACCTCCAGGAGGGCGTCACCGCGGAGGCGTCGTCGCTGGCAGGGACCCAGAAGCTGGGCAATCTCATCGCGGTGTACGACGACAACGAGATCTCGATCGAGGACGACACGAAGATCGCCTTCAACGAGGACGTCGCCGCCCGGTACGAGGCCTACGGCTGGCACGTCCAGACCGTCAACGGTGGCGAGGACGTCGAGGCGATCGAAGAGGCGATCGCCAACGCCCGTTCCGTCACCGACAGGCCCTCGCTGATCGTCCTCCGCACGATCATCGCCTACCCCGCCCCGAAACTGATGAACACGGGAGCGTCCCACGGCGCCGCCCTAGGTCAGGAGGAGGTCGATGCCGTCAAGACGGCCCTGGGTATGGGCGGCACCGAGCCGTTCACAGTGGCCGACGAGGTGATCGCGCACACGCGCGGCGCCCGTGACCGTGGCGCTAGGGTCCATGCGCAGTGGAGCGACATGTTCCACGCCTGGGCCGAGGCGAACCCCGAGCGCAAGGCGCTGTTCGACCGGCTCTACTCCGGCGCGCTGCCTGAGGGCTGGGACGCCGGGCTCCCGACCTGGGAGGCGGACGGGAAGGGCGTGGCCACCCGCAAGGCCTCGGCCGCGGCCATCCAGGCCCTCGCGGCCACCCTCCCTGAGCTGTGGGGTGGCTCCGCGGACCTCGCCGGATCCAACAACACCCCGATCAAGGGTGCGGACTCCTTCGGACCCACCACCATCTCCACGGACACCTGGACCGCGTCCCCCTACGGGCGGAACCTCCACTTCGGTATCCGTGAGCACGCGATGGGTGCGATCCTCAACGGGATCGCCCTCCACGGCCCCACCCGGCCGTACGGCGGGACGTTCCTCATCTTCAGCGAGTACATGCGGCCGGCGGTCCGGCTGGCCGCCCTCCAGGGCAGTAACGCGTACTACGTGTGGACACACGACTCGATCGGCCTCGGCGAGGACGGGCCCACGCACCAGCCCGTCGAACAGCTGGCCGCGTTGCGCGCAATCCCCGGCCTTGCGATCCTGCGTCCGGCCGACGCCAACGAGACGGCAGCCGCGTGGCGGGCCATGCTGATGGCCCTCGACGGACCCAAGGGCCTGTGTCTGACCCGTCAGGACGTTCCGGTTCTCGAGGGCACAGCCGAGTCGGCGCGCGAGGGCGTCGAGCGCGGTGCGTACGTGCTCGCGGAGGCGTCCGCAGGCCTCCCCGAGGTGATCCTGATGGGCACAGGTTCCGAGGTGCAGCTCGCGGTGGCCGCGCGCGAGGTCCTCGAGTCCGAGGGTGTGCCGACCCGGGTCGTCTCGGTGCCGTGTGTCGAGTTCTTCGATCAGCAGGACGCTGAGTACCGCGAGTCCGTGCTGCCCCGCGCCGTTCGCGCCCGTGTCTCGGTCGAGGCGGGAATCGCGATGCCGTGGTATCGCTTCCTCGGTGATGCCGGCCGGGCCGTTTCCCTGGAGCATTTCGGTGCCTCGGCGCCCTATCAGACCCTGTTCACCGAGTTCGGGATCACCGCCGACGCGGTGGTCGCGGCCGCGCGTGAGTCGCTCGCGGCTGTTGCCGAGGAGGCATGATGACCAACGCTAATCTCGCCGCGCTCAGCGCTGCCGGCGTATCCGTCTGGCTCGACGATCTGTCGCGCCAGCTCATCGGGTCGGGTGAGTTGGCATCGCGGATGTCGACCTACTCGGTGGTGGGCGTCACCACCAACCCGGCGATCTTCCAGTCGGCTCTGTCCGATTCGTCGGCGTACGAGTCGGCTCTCACCGAGGCGGTGGCCGCCGACCGCGACGTCGATGCGGTCCTCCGTGCGCTCACCACCGCGGATGTCCGCGATGCGTGCGATGTCCTGGCGGACACCTTCCGGTCGACCGGCGGTGTCGACGGACGAGTGTCTCTCGAGGTCGATCCGCGACTCGCGGATCAGACCGAGGCCACGGTCACCCAGGCCGTGGAGCTCGCCGACGTCGTGGACCGCCCGAACGTCATGATCAAGATTCCCGCCACCGCGGCCGGGCTGCCGGCCATCACCGAGGTGATCGGTAAGGGTATCGACGTCAACGTCACGCTGATCTTCTCGGTCGATCAGTACCGCGAGGTCGCGCAGGCGTACATCGCCGGTCTCGAACGGGCAGCGGAGGCAGGTCATGACCTGTCGACAATCCACTCGGTCGCGTCCGTCTTCGTCTCCAGACTCGACACCGAGATCGATTCACGTCTCCCGGAGGACTCCGCGCTGCGGGGGCAGGCCGGGCTCGCGAATGCGCGTCTGTGCCAGGAGGTCTACGACGAGCTGTTCGATCCGTCCGGGCGTTTCGGCGCACTTGCTGACCGCGGTGCTCGCCCGCAGCGCCTGCTCTGGGCCTCGACCGGCGTCAAGGACCCCGCCTACCCCGACACGCTGTACGTGACGGGGCTGGTCACGCACGGGACGGTCAACACGATGCCCTTCGCCACCATGGAGGCGTTCGCTGATCACGGGGTACTAGAGGGCGATACCGTTCGTGGCTCGGCTGCTGCCTCCCGTGCGACCCTCGACGCCCTCCGCGCGGACGGGATCGACCTCGACGAGGTCTTCGCGCTGCTCGAGCAGCAGGGCGTGGAGAAGTTCGTCACGGCGTGGGACGCCCTGTCGGACACCGTGAGGTCGCGGATCGACGAGATCCCGGCGGGTTCGTGAGCGAGTCGGCCCCAAGGCACCGCCCCGGTGCGGTCGGCTCCGTGGCTCCGGAGCCGACCAACCCACTACGCGATCCGCGAGACCGACGTCTCCCCCGGATCGCCGGCCCGTCGGGCCTGGTGATCTTCGGCGTCACCGGTGATCTGTCCAAGAAGAAGCTGATCCCGGCGGTGTACGACCTCGCCAACCGCGGCCTGCTTCCCCCCGGCTTCTCGCTCATCGGTTTCGGCCGTAGGAAGTGGTCGAGCGAGCAGTTCGCGGAGTTCGCGCGCGAGTGCGCGCGGGAGAAGTGCCGGACCCCGTTCCGCGAGGACGTGTGGGACCAACTCGCCGCCGGACTGCGGTTCGTGACCGGAACGTTCGACGACGACGAGGGCTTCGATCGCCTCGCGGACGAGTTGGGAGTGCTGGAGTCAGAGCGTGGCACAGCCGGGAACTATGCGTTCTACCTGTCGATTCCCCCGGACGACTTCCCCACGGTCTGTCGGCACCTCGACCGGACCGGCGCCACCAGGGGTCCGGACGGGTCCTGGCGACGGGTGGTGATCGAGAAGCCGTTCGGTCATGACCTCGACAGCGCGAGAGAACTGAACGACGTGGTGGGGGCGGTATTCCCGGAGGACTCCGTCTTCCGGATCGACCACTACCTGGGCAAGGAGACCGTCCAGAACATTCTGGCCCTCCGGTTCGCGAACCAGCTGTTCGAGCCCGTCTGGAATGCCAATCACGTGGACCACGTGCAGATCACGATGGCCGAGGACATCGGATTGGGTGGCCGCGCCGGCTACTACGACGGGATCGGAGCGGCACGGGACGTCATCCAGAACCACCTCATCCAGTTGATGGCGCTGGTGGCGATGGAAGAACCGACCGACTTCTCCGCAGCAGCACTCCGTGCGGAGAAGACCAAGGTCCTGGAGTCGACTTCCCTGGCGCTGCCCATCGCCGAGACCGCTGCGCGCGGTCAGTACTCGGCCGGGTGGCAGGGCTCCGAGCACGTCGTCGGGCTCAAGGAGGAGGAGGGGTACGACCCCTCGTCCACCACCGAGACGTACGCCGCGATCACGCTCGAGGTCCACAATCGGCGATGGGCTGGCGTGCCGTTCTATCTGCGCACCGGCAAGCGTCTCGGACGCCGCGTCACCGAGATCGCCGTGGTGTTCCGCCGCGCCCCGCACCTGCCGTTCGACGCGACCATGACCCAGGAGTTGGGCCAGAACGCGCTTGTCATCAGGGTTCAGCCCGACGAGGGGGTCACGCTCCGATTCGGCTCGAAGGTCCCCGGGACGGCTATGGAGGTCCGCGACGTCAACATGGACTTCGCCTATGGCGAGGCGTTCACCGAGTCCTCCCCCGAGGCGTACGAGCGTCTCATCCTCGACGTCCTCCTGGGCGAGCCGTCCCTGTTCCCCGTCTCCCGAGAGGTCGAACTGAGCTGGATGTTGCTTGATCCCGTGCTCCGGGAGTGGGCGTCGCAAGGAACCCCTGAGCAGTACCAGGCCGGAACGTGGGGGCCGGAGGGCGCCGACGAGATACTGGCCCGTAGCGGCCGGGTATGGAGGCGACCGTGATCATCGACCTTCCCGACACCTCCACGCGGGAGATCGCCAAGAAGCTGGTGCAGATCCGTGAGGAATCCGGCCTCAGCACCATCGGCCGCGTCCTCACGCTCATCGTGCTCACCGACCATGTCCGTGGGAGCGAAGCGGCGATCGATGCCGCCAACGAGGCGAGCCGCGAGCACCCCTGTCGCGTGATCGTGGTGATCCGCGGACGCCGCGCCGACGGTGATCGCCTCGACGGACAGATCCGGGTCGGTGGAGACGCCGGCGCGGCGGAGGTGGTCGTGCTGCGGACCTCCGGCGGCCTGGCATCGCAATCGGCCGCGATCGTCACTCCTCTGCTCCTGCCCGACACCCCCCTGGCGGTGTGGTGGCCCCGGCACTCCCCGACCCTGTTGTCCGAGGACAAGGTCGGGCGGCTGGCACGGCGTCGCATTGTCGACTCCGACACGGAGGGGCACCCGACTGACGCGCTGGTCAAACGTGCTGCGGGCTACTCGCCGGGCGATACCGATCTGGCGTGGGCACGGATCACCCACTGGCGGTCGCTGCTCGCCGCAACGCTGGACCGCCCGCCGTACGAGCCCATCACGGCCGCCACGGTCTGCGGTCCCGAACGCGCCGCATCGGTCGACCTGGCCGGCGCGTGGCTCGCGTCCCGCCTGGAGATCGACGTGCACCGCGCGGTGGGCCCGTCGATGGTCGTCCTCGAGCGCGCCTCGGGATCGATCGTGCTCAAGCAGGTCAGCCCCACGGCAGCAGAGCTTCACATCACCGGACACTCACCCACCCGGGTCGCCCTGGTCGGTCGTAGTATCGCCGACTGCCTGGCGGAAGAACTCAGACGCATGGATACCGACGGGGTCTACGCCGACGCGCTGGCCAACTTCGATCGGGTCATCTACACCTCAGCCTCGGTCCGCTGACGCAGATCGCGGCCGCGGGCAGTACGCCGAATCACGCCCACGACAGGAGCACCGATGTCAGACATCCGCCATCTCGTCCATCCGGACATCGACAGCCTCGCCGCCGCCGCGGCGCAGGCCGTCACCGGCCATCTCAACGAGCAAATCGCCGCCACCGGTCAGGCTGTCCTGTCGCTGACCGGTGGGAGCGCGGGCGTCAAGACCGCAGCGGCGCTGGCCGACGCGGACATCGAGTGGGAGCGGGTCACCATCTACTTCGGTGACGAGCGATTCGTTCCCGCTGACGACCCCGAGCGTAACGACGGCCAGATCGACGACGTCCTTCTCGATGTCTTGGGCGGACGGCCCACGGTGCACCGCTGGCCCGCACGCGGCGCGGAGCACGACGATGTCGATGCCGCGGCGAGCGCGTTCCGCGCCGCACACCCCATGCCCGCCGGGGACGAGACGCTGTTCGATGTGACGCTTCTCGGGATGGGGCCCGAGGGACACATTGACTCGATCTTCCCCCACACCCCGGCGGTCGCGGAGAGCGAGCAACTGGTGGTGGGCGTGCGCGACTGTCCCAAGCCGCCGCCGGAACGGCTCACGTTCACCCTTCCCGCCGTTTGCCGGTCGCGGCACGTGATCGTGGTGGCCACCGGAGACGGCAAGGCCGAAGCGGTCGCCCGCGGCATCGAGGGCGCGGATCCGGTGGACTGGCCGGTCGCGGGAGCGCGGGGCGTCGTTACCACGACGTACCACCTGGACGGGCCGGCTGCGTCGATGCTGTCGTGAGCGGGACCCGCCTCACGCGGGAGTGCAGGAAATGACGAACGGGGTGCGTGACCTTCCGATCACGGAAGGAGACGCACCCCGTTCGTTTGCGCGGGCAACCGCGCGCGGTGTGTGTCGGTGACCGGGAGGTCAGCCGAACCGAACCACGAGCCCCATCGCGATGATGCCGATCAGCCAGAGGACGGCCACGATCACGGTGACACGGTCGAGGTTCCGCTCCACGACGCTCGATCCGGACAGGCTCGACTGGACACCGCCGCCGAAGAGCGAGGACAGACCGCCACCCTTGCCGCGATGCAGCAGGATGAACAGCATCAACAGCAAGCTGGAGATGATGAGGAAGAGGTCCAGGGCGAGCTTCATGTAGAGATCGTGCCTCACGTCAGGTCGGGCGGTCAGATAGCGACCGCTCCAGACTACCCGGTCGGATGTTCATGGCGAATCCCGGCGCGCCCGGGCCCGAGGGCCGGACGCGCCGGGAAGGATGTATCAGGGCAGCGGGCCGCCGGCGGCGATCGCCGAGAGCTGCGCGAACTCATCCGGCTTGAGGGACGCGCCGCCGACGAGGCCGCCGTCGACGTCCGCCTGCTCGAGCAGTTCGCCGACATTCGAGGCGTTGACGCTTCCCCCGTACAGAACGCGCACCTTCTCAGCGATCTCGTTGTCCGCGAGCTCGGCCAGTGCGGCGCGGATCGCGGCGCACACCTCCTGGGCGTCCGCAGCCGAGGCGGTCTTTCCGGTGCCGATTGCCCAGACCGGCTCATAGGCGATCACGGTGCCGGCGAGCTGCTCCCTGGAGAGGCCTGCGAGCGATCCCCTGAGCTGGTCGACCACGTACGAGACGTGCTGACCGGCCTCGCGGACGTCCAGCTTCTCGCCGACGCACACGATCGGCGTCAGACCGTGCTTGTGGCTGGCCGCGGCCTTGGCGGCGACGAGCTCATCGGACTCCGCGTGGTAGTCGCGACGCTCGGAGTGCCCGACCACGACGTAGGTGCAACCGAGCTTGGCGAGCATCGCCGCCGAGACCTCGCCGGTGTACGCCCCGGATTCATGGACCGACACGTCCTGCGCGCCGTAGGCGAAACCGAGCTTGTCGCCCTCGATCACGATCTGGACGCCGCGGATATCGGTGAAGGGCGGGATGAATGCCACATCCACCTTCTCGAGGTACTTCTCGGGCAGCGCGAAGGCGACCTTCTGCACGAGGGCGATGGCCTCGAGATGATTGAGGTTCATCTTCCAGTTGCCGGCGATGAGCGGGGTGCGTGCCATGTTCTCTCCTGTTGTCGACGGTCGGTGTCAGTTGCCGCGCTCGAGCGCGGTGACCCCGGGGAGTTCCTTGCCCTCGAGGTACTCCAGCGAGGCGCCGCCACCAGTGGAGATGTGGGAGAAGTTCTCCTCCCCCAGGCCGAGGGTGCGGACCGCCGCCGCGGAATCGCCCCCGCCGACGACCGAGAACGCGCCGTTCCTGGTGGCCTCGATGATGGACTCGGCGACGCCGCGGGTGCCGGCGGAGAACGCCTCGAACTCGAACACGCCCATGGGGCCGTTCCAGAACACGGTCTTGGCGACGGAGAGCTTCTCCGCGAAGGCGGTGACCGACTCGGGTCCGATGTCCAGGCCCATCTTGCCGTCCGGAATCGCGTCGGCGGGCACGGTGGTGTGCGGTGCATCGGCGGCGAACCCGTCAGCGGCCACGACGTCCACGGGCAGGCTGATCACGTCCCCGAACTTGGCGAGCAGGTCCTTGCAGGTGTCGATCATCTCCTCCTGGAGAAGTGATGAACCCACTCCGTGGCCCTGCGCCGCGAGGAAGGTGAAGCACATGCCGCCACCGATGACGAGCGTGTCGACCTTCGGGGCGAGTGCTTCGATGACGGCCAGCTTGTCGGAGACCTTCGAGCCACCCAGCACGACGGCATAGGGGTGCTGGGGATCGCCCGTCAGGTCGGCCAGGACCTCGACCTCGCTCTGGACCAGATCGCCCGCGTAGGCCGGGAGCAGCTTGGCGACGTCGTAGACGGAGGCCTGGGCGCGATGGACCACACCGAAGCCGTTGGAGACGAACGCCCCGTCCTCGCCGACGAGCTCGGCCAACTCGGCCGCGAACGCGGCGCGCTCCGACTCGTCCTTGCTCGTCTCGCGGGGGTCGAAGCGGACGTTCTCGACGAGCAGCACATCCCCGTCGGTCAGCCCGTTCGCACGCTCGCGGGCGTCGGCGCCCACCACGTCACCCGCGAGCTGCACGTACCGTCCCAGTTCGTCTCCGAGCTTCTCGGCGACCGGCGCCAGCGAGAACTCGGGATCCGCCTGGCCCCCGGGGCGTCCGAGGTGAGCGGTGATCACCAGGGCGGCGCCGCCGTCCAGCAGTGCGTTGAGTGTGGGCAGCGAGGCCGTGATGCGTCCGGCGTCGGTGATGGTGTTGCCGTCGAGCGGGACGTTGAGGTCGCAGCGGACGAGGATCTTGCGACCCTCGACGCCGGCCTCGAGCAGGTCCTTGAGCGTGCTCACTGCCATGGGGTGGACTCCTCCGGGAGGTGCTGTGTGGTGGTGGGTGGTGGGTGATGCCGGACCGGGCCCGGCCGGAACGCTGTGGACGTCCCGGGGCCGGGCCCGGTGGTGGTGCTCGTGGCTCTTCGTGGTCTTCCGACCCGTCAGAGTGACTTGCCGACGAGGCCGATGAGGTCGGCGAGGCGGTTGGAGTAACCCCACTCGTTGTCGTACCAGGAGGCGATCTTGACCTGGCCGTCGATCGCCTTGGTGAGCGGCGCGTCGAAGATCGACGAGTGCGGATCGGTGACGATGTCCGAGGAGACGATCGGGTCCTCGGTGTACTTGAGTATGCCCTTCATCGGACCCTCGGCGGCAGCCTTGACGGCGGCGTTGACCTCGTCGACCGAGGCCTTCTTCTCGAGCTCGACCGTGAGGTCGGTGAGCGAGCCGGTGGGCAGGGGGACGCGCACGGCGTAGCCGTCGAACTTGCCCTTGAGCTCGGGAAGGACCAGTGCGACGGCCTTCGCGGCACCGGTGGAGGTGGGCACCATGTTCAGTGCAGCGGCGCGGGCACGACGGGGGTCCTTGTGCGGGGCGTCCAGCAGGTTCTGGTCGGCCGTGTACGCGTGGACGGTGGTCATCAGGCCCTTGATGATGCCGAACTCGTCAGACAGGACCTTGGCCACCGGGGCGAGGCAGTTCGTGGTGCAGGAGGCGTTGGAGATGATGGTCTGCGAGCCGTCGTACTGGTCGTCGTTGACGCCCATGACCACGGTGAGGTCCTCGCCGGAGGCGGGGGCCGAGATGATGACCTTCTTGGCGCCACCCTCGAGGTGGCCGCGGGCCTTCTCGGCGTCGGTGAAGATGCCGGTCGACTCGACGACGACGTCGACACCGTAGTCGCCCCACGGCACGGAGGCGGGTCCCTCCTTGACGGCCAGGGCGCCGATCTTCGTACCACCAACGGTCAGCGACGAGTCGTCGAAGGTGACGTCCTTGCCGAGACGACCGAGCGTCGAGTCGTACTTGAGGAGGTGAGCGAGCATGTCGTTCGTGGTCAGGTCGTTGACGGCCACGATCTCGATGTCCGTCTTGCCTTCGGCCTTGAGAGCCTCCACCGCGCGGTAGAAGTTGCGGCCGATACGTCCGAATCCGTTGATGCCTACGCGCACGGTCACTTCGATGTCTCCTTATTGGTGGTGCGAGAACGCTGGACGTCACCGGGGCCGGGTACAGCCCGGGGACGTGATCCAGACTACCCGCCGCCGTCCGGCGCTGTGCAGGGTCCTACCGGCGGTCAGGCGTCGTCGAGCATGTCCTCGGTGACGACGGACTCGGTGTCCGGGATACCGAGTTCGGATGCCTTGCGGTCCGCCATGGACAACAGGCGCCGGATCCGGCCCGCGACGGCGTCCTTGGTCATCGGCGGGTCGGCGAGCTGACCGAGTTCCTCGAGCGAGGACTGCCGGTGCTGAACCCGGAGTTCGCCGGCGGCCAGCAGGTGATCCGGGACGTCCTCGCCGAGGATCTCCAATGCCCGCTGGACACGGGCGGCCGCCGCGACGGCGGCGCGCGCCGAGCGACGCAGGTTCGCGTCGTCGAAGTTGGCGAGCCGGTTGGCGGTCGCACGCACCTCGCCGCGGGAGCGGCGCTCCTCCCAGACTTCCCGGGTGGCCGTGGCGCCCATCCGGGCGAGCAGGATCCCGATCGCCTCGCCGTCGCGGATCACCACGCGGTCGCCCCCGCGGACCTCGCGGGCCTTGGCCGTCACGCCGAGTCGGCGCGCGGCGCCGACCAGGGCCATCGCCGCCTCGGAACCAGGTGCCGTCACCTCGAGGGCGGACGACCGGCCGGGCTTGGTGAGTGAACCGTGGGCGAGGAACGCGCCCCGCCATGCGGCCTCGGCCGCGGTGACGGGGCCGCCCACGACGGCGGCCGGCAGGCCGCGGACCCCGCGCCCGGCACCGTCGACCAGTCCGAGCTGGCGGGCGAGGTCGGCGCCGCGGTCGATCACCCGGATGACGAACTTCCGCGCGGCCCTGCCACCGGATCCCCCGATCGGGTGAATCTCGCAGGAGACGCCGAAAAGGGAGTCGAGCTCGGCGGCCAGGCGGTCGGCGATGTCGCCGGAGTCGACCTCCGATTCGATCACCAGGCGGCCCGACAGGACCTGCAGGGTTCCCGCGAACCTCAGGATGGCGGCGACCTCCGCCTTCCTGGTCTCCGAGCTCCCCACCGGGACCCTCACCAGTTCGGACTTGACCTGCGCGGTCAGCGACACTCCCTGCTCCTTCATTCTTGTGTTCACTCGCCCGCAGGTGCGGACGTCGAGGCGGCCAGCACGGAGGCCAGCAGTACCGGGTCGTGGACGGCCATCATGGTCCCATCCGCCCGGGTCCGCGCGATCTCCGCGGTCACGACCCGGGCCCCCAGTCCTGCGGCGGCGCGTTCGAGGTGCTCACGTTCGGTCGCGCTCAGCGGCATCCGGGGGTCGACCAGGACCGAGTCGAAGTCGATGTCGGGCGCATGCTGGCGCAGGACGTGCAGGTGCTGCTCGGCGGAGAAACCCGCCGTCTCCCCCGGCTGCGGTGCGAGGTTGAGGACGAGCACCTTGGTCGCGGACGTGCGGGCCAGTGCCTCGGCGATCTCCCGGATCAGGACGTTGGGGATCACGCTGGTGAACCAGGAGCCTGGCCCGAGTACGACCAGATCGGCGGTGTCGATCGCCTCCACCACACCGGCGGCGGCGGGCGGGTCGGGTGGGATGAGCCGCACCCGGCGCACACTCCCCGGCGTGGTGGCCACCGCGACCTGTCCGATGATCGTCCGCACGACGCGCGGATCGGCCTCGAGTCCCACCACCTCCGCGGCGATGTCCAGCGCCACCGGTGACATCGGCAGGACGCGGCCGTCCACACCGAGAATCGACCGCACCGCGTCCAGAGCCTCTATCGGATCACCGAGAAGCTCCCACAGGCCCGCGAACACCAGGTTGCCGACGGCGTGTCCGGCGAGCGCACCGGTGCCCCCGTACCGGTGCTGGAACAGGCGGGTCAGACGGTCGTGTTCGTCGTCTTCCCTGGCCAGGGCGCAGAGTGCCATCCGCAGGTCGCCGGGGGGCAGGATCCCGAGCTCACGTCGTAGCCGCCCCGAGGATCCACCGTCATCCGCGACGGTGACCACCGCGGTGACGTCGTCGGCGACGAGCCGCGCCGCCCGGAGGGTGGCGGACAGTCCGTGTCCCCCGCCCAGTGCGACCAGCGATGAGACCCGTGAGGTGCTGCCTTCGGTCATGACCGACTCATTCCCGACCGAGGTCGCGGTGGCGCACGTGGACCTCGACCGCGTCCAGTGCGCTCAGGCGTCCGGCCAGCGACTCGGAGATCGCGACGCTCCGGTGCTTGCCGCCGGTGCAGCCGACGGCGATCGTCATGTACCGCTTGCCCTCGCGCCGGTAGCCCTTCATGGCCAGGCGGATCATGGTCTCGGCCGATCGCAGGTATTCCTCGATCGACTCGTCGGCCAGCACATAGTCCTGCACCGGTTTGTCGCGCCCGGTGTGCGGCTGCAGCTCGGGGATCCAGTGCGGGTTGGGCAGGAAGCGCATGTCGAGCAGCATGTCGACGTCCACCGGGACGCCGTATTTGAAGCCGAAGGACTCGACGGTGAGGTGGAAGTCGAACCCGAGGTCGCCGAAGGGCGTCTCCAGCCGGTGTCGTAGGTCGTGGACGCTGAGGGAGGAGGTGTCGACGACGACGTCGGCCCGGCCCCGCAGCCCCTCGAGGATCCGTCGTTCACGCACGATCCCGTCCACGAGCCCGCCGCCGGACTGCAGCGGGTGGGAGCGGCGGACGTTGTTGAAGCGGCTGACCAACGCCTCGTCAGAGGCCTCGAGGAACAGGATGCGGCCGCCCGCGGAACCGTCGAAGTGGCCCAGCAGGTCGTCGAGGTGCTCGTCGAAACCGATGCTGCGGGTGTCGACCACCATGGCAAGACGCTGCGGGCCGGTCTCGGATTCGCTGATCCGCTCCAGAAAGTCGCTCATGAACGACAACGGCAGGTTGTCCACCACGTACCAGCCGAACTCCTCGAGAACCTTGGAGGCCGTGCCCTTACCGGCTCCGGACATCCCGCTGATCAGGAGTAGTTCGCGTTTGTCCCCGCCGTCGACCATCGTGTCACCTCGCATCGTCTGTGCCGTTCTGATCGGTCCCGCCCTCGCTCTGTGCGGTCGAGTCTGTCACGCTGGCGGCGGCCGTGTCCGTGTCCCGGGCATCGGCGCCGAGCACCGAGCGTATGGCGGCCGCGACGCCGGGGCCGATCCCGGGTACCGCGCACAATTGCTCGGTCGAGGCCTTCCGCAACGCCGAGACGGTGGGGAACGCCTCCGTCAGAGCTGCACGGCGTGAGGGGCCCAGACCGGGGACGTCGTCGAGCACGGAGGCGGTCATCCGCTTCGATCGTGCGCCGCGGTGCGCCCGGATCGCGAAGCGGTGCGCCTCGTCCCGGAGTCGCTGCAGGAGGAACAGGCCCTCACCGTGTCGGGGGAAGATCACTGGGTATTCCTCTCCGGGGAGCCAGATCTCCTCGAGGCGCTTGGCGATTCCGATCACCGGTACGTCGTTGACCCCGAGTTCTGACAGCACCTCGGCGGCGGCTTCGACCTGGGGCCGCCCGCCGTCGACGACGTACAGCTGCGGTGGGTAGGCGAACCTCCGCGCCGGGGTCGCTCTCGCATCGGGGTCCGACTCGTCGTCGACCGGGCCGTCGGTCTCGTCGGGGGTGAGAGCGGGGTCCTCGTGGTGACGGCGGAACCGTCGCCGGGTCACCTCCGCGATGCTGCCGACGTCATCCGACCGGCCGTCGCCGGCGGCCTCTCGGATCCGGTAGAGCCGGTAGTCGCTCTTCCTCGCCATGCCGTCCTCGAACACCACCAGCGAGGCCATCACGTCGGTTCCCTGGATGTGCGAGATGTCCACACACTCGATCCGTAGCGGTGCGGAATCGAGCTCGAGAGTCTCCTGGATCTCCTGCAGCGCGGCGGAGCGGGCCGTGAGGTCCCCGCTCCGGCGGAGCTTGTGCTGGGTGAGCGCTTCGACGGCGTTGCGATGGACCGTCTCGGCGAGGGCACGCTTGTCCCCGCGCTGCGGGATCCGCAGTGACACCCGTGAGCCCCGCAGACCCGACAACCAGTCGGTCAGCTCGTCCGAATCCTCTGGCAACGCCGGAACGAGTACCTCGCGGGGTACGGCCGCGGCGATATCACCGGACTCGGCGGCCTCGGCGAGATCCGCCTCGCCGCCGTAGAACTGCGCGAGGTAGTCGGAGACGACACCCGGGACGGCCTTCTGTGCGTCGAAATGCCCCTCGTCGTCGACACCATGGGAGTGTTCGACGACCCAGCCGCGCTGGCCACGGATTCGTCCCCCGCGGACGTGGAACACCTGAACCGAGACCTGGAGCTCGTCTGCCTCCACGCCCACCACATCCGCATCGGTACCGTCACCGAGGACGACAGCCTGCTTCTCCATCGCACGTCTCATCGCCCCGAGGTCGTCGCGCAGGCGGGCGGCCCGCTCGAAATCCAGATCCGCGGAGGCTTCGAGCATCTGCTTCTCGATCCGACGCATGATCGCGTCGGTCCGGCCGGCCAGGAAGTCGATCAGTTCGTTGACGATCTCCCGGTGCTCGTCCGGGGTCACCCGGCCGATGCAGGGGGCCGCACACTTGTCGATGTACCCGAGCAGGCAGGGCCGTCCGAGCTGTGCCTGACGCTTGTACACCCCCGCCGAACACGACCGCACCGGAAAGACCCGCTGCAGGGTGTCGAGGGTGTCGCGGATCGCCCAGGCGTGGGAGTAGGGCCCGAAGTAGCGGGTGCCGGGACGGCGCGGGCCGCGGTAGACGTAGGCCCTCGGAACCTCCTCGCCCACGGTCACGGCGAGCATCGGGTACGTCTTGTCGTCGCGGTAACGGACGTTGAACCGCGGGTCATACTTCTTGATCCAGGTGTACTCGAGCTGGAGCGCCTCTACCTCTGTTGAGACGACCGTCCACTGGACGCCGGCCGCCGAGGTCACCATCTGCCGGGTCCGTGGATGCAGCAGCGTCAGGTCGGCGAAGTACGAGCCGAGTCGACTGCGGAGGTTCTTGGCCTTGCCCACATAGATGACACGACCGTGCTCGTCACGGAACCGGTAGACCCCCGGCTCCGTGGGGATGGAACCGGGGGCCGGACGGTAGCTGCGCGGGTCGGCCACTGCGGATCAGCGGTCTGCGACGGTCTCGGGGTCGGCCGCGGACGGCTTGTGCACGTGGACGACCTCGCGGAGGCGGGACATGGCCGTCACCCCGTCAGCGCCGTCAAAGGTCTGGATCGCCCAGATCCCCACGTGCTCGTAGGCCGGCAGCTCGAGCCGCGGCCAGTAGCTCGAGCGGGGGAAGGTGAGCCCGACGACGTCCTCCCACGGCCACAGACGCGAACGCAACGGGCCGGTGATCTCGACGCCGGGAGCGCCGGCACGGACACGGATGCGGAGCAGGGTGAGCAGCACCCCGGCGAAGATGAACCCGGTCACCACGAACGCGAGCTGGTCCGGAACGCCGACCGTCACACCGGTGTCGCCCCGGACGAGGATGATCGCCCAGATGACGTGGACGATGACGACCACGACGGCGAGCCCGACGACGATCTGGCGCATACGCGCTGGGCGGTGGTCGAATTCCCAGATGTCGGCCGCGCTGGCCGCGGCGGCGGCACGCGCGCCCGGCGCGGAGCCGGAGCCCGCGGCGTCTCCGCCCATGGACTGTCCGCTCATCGTCCGCTCCTGAGGTCCCGGAGCACGACGGCGGAGCCGAGCGCCGCGGCGACGGCCTCTCCACCCTTGTCCTCGACGGCGCCCTCGTGACCATCACGATCGCGGGCCTGCTGTTCGGTGTCGGTCGTGAGCACGCCGTGGGCCACCGGGGTGGACTCGTCGAGCGCGATGCGGGTGAGCCCGTCCGTCACGGACCCGCAGACATAGTCGAAGTGCGGGGTCTCGCCCCGGATGACGACGCCGAGCGCCACGACGGCATCATGTGTCCGGGCGAGCTCCTGGGCCACCACCGGCAGCTCCACCGCGCCGGTCACTCGGGCCACGGTCACCGCGGCCCCCGCAGAGCCCGCCACGTCCAGTGCCCGATCGAGCAGCTGTGTGCAGATCTCGTCGTGCCAGGTCGCGGCGACGATACCGAGCCGCAGTCCCTGAGCGTCGGGGATCACCAGCTCAGGCCTACCGCTGCCGCTCATCGCAGATCCTCTCCGTCGTGGTCGGTTCCGGGTGCATCGGTCGGGGTCTCGTCGATCTCGTCGTCGAGTCCCTCGAGCAGATGCCCCATGCGGTCGCGTTTGGTGCGCAGGTAGCGAAGGTTCTCCGGCGTGACCGCCGTGGGCGTCGGAACCCGCTCGACGACCTCCACGCCGCCGTCGCGGAGTGCGTCGGCCTTCGCCGGATTGTTGGTCATCAGGCGCACCCGGCTGACACCGAGGTTACGCAATATCTGGGCGGCGAGGCTGAAGTCGCGGGCGTCGGCCGGCAGACCGAGATCGAGGTTCGCGTCGACCGTGTCGCGGCCCTCGTCCTGCAATTGGTAGGCGCGGAGCTTCTGGACCAGGCCGATCCCCCGGCCCTCGTGACCGCGCATATAGAGCACCACTCCCCTGCCCTCTTCGCAGACCGCGGCCACCGCGGCGTCGAGCTGGGGGCCGCAATCGCAGCGCAGTGAGTGGAAGACGTCCCCGGTGAGACATTCGGAGTGGATCCGCACGGACACCGGTTCGTCGCCCGTGATGTCGCCGGCCACCATCGCCACGTGCTCGACACCGTCGAGGACGTCGCGGTACCCGTGCGCGGTCATGGTGCCGGACGGGGTCGGGATGCGGGCGGCGGCCTCGTGCACGATCTGGATCTCGTGCGCCCGGCGCCACGCCTGGAGCGCCTCGATGGTGATCAGCGCGAACCCGTGTTCATCGGCGAACCGTCGGAGCTCGGGGGTGCGGGCCATGGTCGTGGGATCGTCCTCGGACACGAGTTCGCAGATCACGCCGGCCGGGCGCAGCCCGGCGAGCCGCGCCAGGTCCACGGCGGCCTCCGTGTGGCCCGGGCGGGTGAGCACACCGCCGGGCCGGGCGCGCAGCGGGACCACGTGGCCGGGCCGGGTGAAATCCCCCGGCACGGTCTCGCCCGACGCGAGCAGCCGTGAGGTGCGTGCACGGTCCGAGGCGGAGATACCGGTGGACACGCCTGTCCGGGCATCGACGGTCACCGTGTAGGCCGTGTCGTGACGATCCTCGTTGATGGCGCGCATGGGCGGCAGGTCGAGGCGCAGACAGTCCTCGGCCTCGAGCGCCACGCACACGTACCCGGACGAGTACCGGACGAGGAAGCCCATGAGCTCCGGGGTCGCGAGCTCGGCGGCGAAGATCAGGTCGCCCTCGTTCTCACGGTCCTCGCTGTCCACGACGACCACGGCCTTCCCCGCCGCGATGTCGGCGATGGCGCGATCTATGCCGTCGAAGATGGTCACTGCTTCGGGTGCTCCTGTGTCTGATCGTGTCCCGCGCGTCGGCCGCGGGCGCGGGCTCAAGTATGGCGCATCAGGTCAGCCGGCCCCGCCACCGCGTCCACCGAGCAGCCTCTCGACGTATTTGGCGAGCACGTCCACTTCCAGGTTCACCGTGTCTCCTGCGGCCAACGCCCCGAGGACGGTCGCCTCGAGCGTCGTCGGGATGAGGGACACCTCGAACCACGGCTCGGTAGCGCCGGCGTCACTGACCGCGGAGACGGTGAGCGAGGTCCCCGAGACCGTCATCGACCCCTTCTCCACCACGTACTTCGCGAGCGCGGCCGGCAGCGAGAAGCGGACGACCTGCCAGTGTTCGTGCTCGACCCGGCTGAGCAGCTCGCCGGTGCCGTCGACGTGCCCCTGCACGATGTGGCCACCGAACCGGGCGTCGGCGCGCATCGCCCGCTCGAGGTTGACCCTGTCGCCGGGGGCGAGCGTCCCGAGAGCGGTGCGGTCGAGGGTCTCCGCCATCACGTCGGCGTCGAAGGTCTCGCCGGGGGTGTGTTCGGTGACCGTGAGGCAGACACCGTTGACGGCGATCGAGTCGCCGTGCCCGGCATCCGAGGTCACGACCGGGCCCCGGATCCGCAGGCGTGCCGAGTCCCCCATCCGTTCGACGGATTCGAGCGTGCCCAGCTCCTCGACGATTCCGGTGAACATCAGCGGGGTCCTTCCGTCTGCGCGGCCGGTGATGCCGCGGTGTGTCGATCTGTGGTCATCCGTAGGTGCACGTCGACGCCCAGTGTCCTGGACTCGAGCACGGTGAAACGATGCGCCTCGAGGAGGGTGGTGACACCGGCCCCGGCCACCGCGCACAGCCCGTCGCCGAGGACGAGGGGCGCCAGGTACGCGTCCACCTCGTCGACCAGCCCGGCCGCGAGGAACGCCCCGGCCAGGTGCGGGCCCCCCTCGATCAGGACGTGCTGGACGTCACCGAGCATGTCCAGCGCCGCACCCGGGTCCCGCGTCGCCAGGTGGCGGAACCGCCCGTCGGTGCCGCGCACCCGGGCATCCCGGGGCACGTCCGTGAGCCCCATGACGGCGCGGAGTGGTTGCCGTGGGGCGGACGAGCCGTCGTCGAGGCGGGCGGTCAGTGCCGGGTCGTCGGTGCGGAGCGTCCCTGACCCGACGACGACGACGTCCATCTCCTGCCGTCGGGCATGTGCGTGTCGCCTGGCCTCGGGCCCGGTGATCCACATGCTGCTCCCGTCGGCCGCCGCCACTCTACCGTCGAGGCTGGCCGCGTACTTCCAGGTCACGAACGGCCGGCCCCGGGACTGCCGGTGGAGCCACGCCTTCAGTGGGCCCGACCGGGCGGCTGCCGTCTCGTCGTCGTCGACGCGTACGGCGTCGACTCCCGCCCGCCGCAACGTCTCCGCCCCGCCGGCCGCATCAGGCGTCGGATCCGGCACCGCATACACCACCCGTACGATCCCGTCCTCGATCGCCCGCGTCGTGCAGGGGCCGGTACGGCCGTGATGCGAGCAGGGTTCGAGCGTGACCACCAACGTCCCGCCCCGGGCCCGGGGCCCGGCTTCGTCGAGCGCCACGACCTCGGCGTGCCGGCCTCCCGCGGCCTCGGTCGCGCCGCGTCCGACGATCGCGCCGGCGGCGTCGAGCACCACGGCACCCACCGGGGGATTGGGCGTCGAGACCCCGAGCGCCGACCGCGACGCCGCCAGCGCTTCGGCGAGTGCCGCCCGCTCGCGTTCCCGGCCCGCGCCCGGGGATCCAGCCATGGTCACGCCCGGGCGCCCAGAGCCTCCGCGCGCAGGGTCTCGACCTTCGCGTCGGGGTCGGGCGCGCCGTAGACGGCCGATCCGGCGACGAAGACGTCGACTCCCGCCGCGGCGCTCTCACCGATCGTGGCGGAGTCGATCCCGCCGTCGATCTGGATCAGCACGTCGAGCCCACGACGATCGATCTCCGCACGCAGGGTGCGGACCTTGTCGAGCATCCCGGGCATGAACCTCTGGCCACCGAAGCCGGGCTCGACGCTCATCACGAGAACCAGGTCGACATGGTCGAGAAGCTCCAGGTAGGGCTCGACCGGGGTGCCCGGCTTGAGGGAGATCCCCGCCCTGCAGCCCCGTGCGTGCAGCAGCTCGGCCACGCCCGCGGGGTCGTCGGTCGCCTCCACGTGGAAGGTGACGTTGTACGCGCCGGCGTCCACGTAATCGCCGACCCAGCGGGCCGGGTCCTCGATCATGAGGTGGCAGTCCATCGGCTTGCCCGTGACCGCGCCGACCGCCTTGGCGACCGGCGCGCCGAAGGAGAGATTGGGGACGAAGTGGCCGTCCATCACGTCGACGTGGATCCAGTCGGCGGACGGGATCCGCTCGATCTCGCGGTCGAGACGGGCGAAGTCGGCGGACAGGATCGACGGCGCGATGAGCGGCTGGTACGACATGCCGTCCAGTCTAGGCCGCGCCTACGGCTGCTTCGATTCTCGCCCGCCGCCCGTGCCCGAAAGAGACGTTCGTGCTGTCGCTCAGCCGAACACCCCTGATCAGGCGACGCGGCGCAGCGCGGCCATGAACATCGCGTCCGTCCCGTGCCGGTGAGGCCAGAGCTGGGCCCACGGCCCGGTACCGAGACCCTCGATCGGCTCCACGCAGATCCCGGCCAGCACCTCCTGCACGTCGAGCGTCTCCACGTCCGCCCGCCGTCCCGCCTCGCGGACCACCGACACGGTCTCCGACAGGTGCGGCGAACACGTGGCGTACAGCACCACCCCGCCCGGCCGGACCAGATCCAACGCCGAGTCGAGGAGCGCGCGCTGCAGCGACACGAGCTCGGGAACGTCCCCCGCGGTCTTGCGCCAGCGCGCCTCGGGACGACGACGCAGAGCCCCCAGTCCCGAGCACGGTGCGTCCAGGAGCACGCGATCGAACCCCGGCTCGAGCCCCGGCTGCCGGCCATCTGCGGTGTGCACGGTGACCGGGAGATCCTTGGTCGCCTCACGCACCAGACCGGCACGGTGCTCGGACACCTCCACCGCGGTGAGTGAGGCGCCTTCGATCTCCGCCAGCGCCCCGAGCAGTACGGCTTTACCGCCCGGGCCCGCGCACAGGTCCAGCCAACGTCCACCGTCCTCGCCGAGGACCGGCGCCCCGGCGGCAGCCAGCGCGACGAGCTGGCTCCCCTCGTCCTGAACCGCGGCCATGCCCTCGCGGACGGCGTCGAGGGATCCCGGATCCCCGGAGTCCAGGTGCACGGCGTACGGAGACAGTCGCCCTTCCCGTCCGCCTGTCACCAGTGCCAGCTCCTCGCCGGTGATCGCGCCCGGGCGCGCGGCCAGATGAACCCTGGGCCTCGCGTCGTCCGCCGCCAAGAGTTCGGGAAGCTCGCCTGCCGCGGAACCGAGTGACTCGGCGAAGGCCCGGGCGATCCACTCCGGGTGCGCCGTGCCGATCGCCATCCGGGCGATCGGATCCGTCACCGCCTCCCGGAGGGTGTCGATCCACTCCTCGGTCGTGCGCGCCGCGATCTTGCGCAGGACGGCGTTGACGAATCCCCCCGCGCGGCCCAGCCCCTCGGTCCGCGCGGCTTCCACGGTCGTATCGACCGCCGCGTGGGCACCGATGCGGGTGAACAGCAACTGGTACGCACCGAGCCGGACCAGGTCCAACACGGGAGGGTCGATCTCGTCGACGGAACGGGATGCCGCGAGTGCGATGATGCGGTCGAGTAGGCCCTGCGCACGCAGGGTTCCGTAGGTGAGCTCCGTCGCGAGGGCGGCGTCCCTCGCGTCCAGCCGGGCCCGGCGCAGTCCGGCCGGGAGGGCGAGGTTCGCGTACGCGGACCGTTCCCGCACGGCGGTCATGACCGCCAGCGCAACCGACCGGGCGTCGGGGCGGGGCGCCTGCGGCTGCGGACGCTTGTTCTGGCCCGGACCCTGCGGACTCCGCCGCCCTTGCGCGCC
Organism: Dietzia aurantiaca; assembly: GCF_021033825.1. GTDB lineage: Bacteria > Actinomycetota > Actinomycetes > Mycobacteriales > Mycobacteriaceae > Dietzia > Dietzia aurantiaca. Next base: position 251,795 of record NZ_JAIFXZ010000002.1, on the reverse strand, counting down.
GTCCCGGCGCGTTCCCTGACCACCGGCGCCGCCGCGTGGACGCTGTCCTGAGCCCTTGCCGCGGCCCCGACGCGACTGTCCCCGGCCGAGTGAATCGTCGGCGCTCATTCGAAGACCGTCCCGGACTCGAGCCTTGCACCGCGCACCCAGTCCAGCGCCTCCATCATCTTTTTGCCCGGAGGCTGCAACTTCTCGATGAGAATCGGGGCCGACGCCGTCCCCACGAGGAACGCTCGTTTGTCCCACCGGATACGTCCCGGTGCGAGTGAGGACTCAGACCCCATGGCCTCGAGCTCGGACTGATCGGCCGGGCGCGCGACCCCGATCTTGACTCGCTCGCCCCCCATGGTCGTCCACGCGCCCGGAGCCGGGGTCACGGAGCGGATCTGACGATCCACCGCGATGGCCGGATCCGTCCACCGCACGCGGGCGTCAGCGACGGTGATCTTCCCCGCGTAGGACGCGCCGTCCTGCGGTTGCGGCTCGGCGCGCAACCGCCCGGCCTCGATTCCGTCGAGGGTGGCCAACAACAACCCGGAGCCCGCATCGGCCAATCGGCCCAGGAGCTCCCCCGCCGTGTCGCGCGGCCGGATGGTCTCGGTCATGGTCCCCAGCACCGGCCCGGTGTCCATGCCCTCGTCGAGTCGGAAGGTCGTGGCACCGGTGACCTCATCCCCGGCCGCGATCGCGGCGTTCACGGGGGCAGCGCCCCGCCAGGCCGGCAGTAGGGAGAAATGGAGGTTGATCCACCCATGCGTGGGGATCTCGAGCACCGGCCGGGGCACGAGGTGGCCGTAGGCGACCACAGGTGCCGCATCCGGAGCCAGTTCTCGGAGACGCTCACCGAACTCGGGGTCGCGGGCACTGGGAGGTGTCAGGACGTCGATGCCCGCGGCATCCGCCGCCGCAGCGACGGGGCTGCGGGAAAGACCCCGTCCCCGCCCAGTCCTGGCGTCCGGCCGGGAAACCACCGCCACCACGTCGTGTGCATCGCTGTCCAACAGCGCCCTGAGCGAGGGGACCGCCACCTCCGGCGTCCCGGCAAAGACGAGCCGCATGATTATCTCGCCCCCGTCGTCTCGGACAGTTGATCATGGACAACGCCCGCGCTGATCCCGGCACTGCCGAACCAGGAGGACGAGCGGATCTGTGCCATGGCCGACCTCCTCTGCTCGGGAGCGAGGCGCTGGAGGAACAGGATCCCGTCGAGGTGATCGGTCTCGTGTTGGACGGCCCTCGCGAGGATGCCGTCGGCCTCGAAGCTCACCGGCCGGCCACGGAGGTCGCGGCCTCTCGCTCGGACGCGGGCGAATCGCTCCGTCGGCTCGGACACCCCGGGGATCGACAGGCACCCCTCGTTCACGTGGGTCCTGTCGTCACCGATCGGCTCCCACTCCGGGTTGACGAGATGTCCTTCCCGGCCTCCACAGCTGTAGACGAACACCCGGATGGACAACCCGATCTGTGGAGCCGCCAGCCCGGCGCCGTCCTCGTGGCGGACGGTGTCCATCAGGTCCGTCACCGCCCGCTCCAACCTGTCATCGAAGGACGTGACCGGGTCGGTCGGAGTCCGGAGTACCGGGTCGCCGAAGAGCCGGACGGGAAGGACAGGCATGCGTATCTGGTCTCCTCGCGAGCACTGGTGGTGGTGACGGTCCATTCTAGGGGCAATCCAGCAGACCGAACGAGCGCCGGTACGGTCAACCGATGTGGACCGGGTCCAGCCGCACGCGGACCGGCTCTGAACTGCGCCTGCCGGATCGACCGACCACGAACGCCCGCACCTCGGTGACGACCACGGGGAGGTCGGCGGGAGGGATCCGTAGCAGTAGTCGTTCCGGATCCTCGATCTGCTCCTGACCGGGAAGCTCCTCACCCTCAGGGAGGTCCACCGGGCCCAGTACCTCGACACGATCGATGAGCCGGAAGCCATCGAGGAACTCGGAAAGCGCGGTCGCCGGGCCGTCGACGGCGATCATGTGCACCGCCGGCGGGAACCCCACCTCGGCCCGGTCCGCCAGCTCACGCTCCGCCCAGGCCTGCGGAGCCCATCTCACCAGCGCCTGCGACACCGGCGATTCGGAATCCGCCGACAGAAAGATCCGGCCACCTTCCTCGGCGGGGCGGACCAGGCCCGCCGCGCCGATCCAGAGCCTCAGTGCCTTCTGGACCGCACGCAGGTCAGGCCTGCCGAGCAGGGCCCACGAGTCGAGTAGTAGCGCGGCGCCGTACCCCCCCTCGGCGACCGGTTCAGCCCCCGGGGTCGACACGATGATCGCAGGGGCGGCGGGGACGGAATCGAGGGTCTCTCCTCCCCTACTCGTCCGCACCCTCACCCCCGGGAACATCCGTCCGAGTTCCTCGGCGGTCCTTCCGGCGCCGACCACGCCGGCACGAAGCGCCCTGGACCCACACGCGACGCACCGGAATCCGGTCTCCGGTGCGCCACACCAACCACACGCGAGATCCACCGGCCCGTAGACCTCGTCCATGCGGCCGGCCCTGATGGGGCCGTTGCACCGTCGGCACCGCGCGGGCGCCCGACATGAACCGCACAGCAGGGTGGGGATGTAGCCCTTACGCGGAACCTGAACCAACACCGGCGCATCCACGTCGAGCGCCTCCCGCGCCATGGTGAGCGCGACGGCCGGCAACCTGGTGCGACCCCCGGCCACGTCCCGCGCCTGGATCGGATCGGCATCGGTCACCGCGATGACCCGGGGAGCGAGTTCCCTGATGAGACCCGTCCGCGGACGTACCTCGTGGGCCCAGCCCGACCGGACGTACTCCGCGACCTCCGGCGTCCGGTCGACAGAACTGAACATGAGCGGGGTCTCGTCGAGAAGTGAACGCTGAACCGCCACTTCACGCGTATGCGGGTACGGCGCCCGCGGCTCGACGAAGGAATCGTCGCCGTCATCGTGCAGGACGATCAGACCGAGTTCCGGAAGCGGGGCGAACACCGCGCTCCGGGTGCCCACGACGATTCGCGCATGGCCCCGGGTCGCCCTCAGCCAGCGCCGGTAGCGCGCGGAAGGGCCGACACCCGCGGACAGATCCGCGACGAGATCCCGGCCGGCCGCTCCTCCCCCCACGGCCGCCCGGCACGCCTCCGTGAGACGGTCGACATCCCGCTGGTCCGGAACGATCAACAGAACCTGCAGGCCCCTGCGTCTGACCGAGTCCGCCAGCGACGCCAGAGCCGTGGCCCAATCCCGGCCGGGTGGGGCCGTCCAGACCGCTCGCGCGGGGATCCCGGCGGTGGCGGCCTCGAGGAACCTGGAGACCATCGGGTGGTCGTCCCAGCCCTCGGGGAGCTCGACCGGGCCCGTGGTCACCCCGAGCGGCTCGAGGGGCTCCGGCACGGACTTCTCCGCGGCGGCGTGTCGCGGAGGGACCGCCAACCGGATGACATCCGAACGCATGCCCATCCACCGGCGCGCGACCGCCTCCACCAGCTCGAACAACGCGGGCGTGAGCACCGCCTCCGGCGAGACGACGCGCTCCAACCACGCCAACTCGCCCCGATGCTCCGACTCCCCCGAACGCGCGATGACGAATCCATCGACCAACCGACCGGCGAAGCGAACCCGCACACGCGTGCCCGGCAGTGCCTGCCCAGTCAGGGACTCGGGCACCAGATAGTCGAACTCGCGGTCCAGATGCGGCACCCCGAGCAGAGGCAGGACCCGGGCCACCGGGGCGTCAGCCGCCGGGGCCCGGGTCGCTGGCCGTGTGGTCGTCACGTAGGGGATCCTCGCATCCCGCTACGACAGACGAGAGGTCGAGTCAGATCCCCGCGGCCTTGCGCAGCTCGTCGACACGATCGGTCCGCTCCCAGGGGAGGTCGATATCGGTACGGCCGAAGTGCCCGTAGGCAGCCGTGGGTGCGTAGATCGGCCGCTTGAGGTCCAGATCCCGGATGATCGCACCCGGACGGAGATCGAACACCTCCGACACGGCCTGCTGGAGCGTGTCCAGGGAGACCTTCTCGGTCCCGAACGCCTCGACGAACAGGCCGACCGGAGCGGCCTTGCCGATCGCGTACGCGACCTGTACCTCGACACGCTCGGCCAGCTCGGCGGCGACGATGTTCTTGGCGACCCAACGCATGGCGTACGCAGCCGACCGGTCCACCTTGGACGGATCCTTGCCCGAGAACGCGCCGCCCCCGTGGCGGGCCATTCCGCCGTAGGTGTCGACGATGATCTTGCGGCCGGTCAGGCCGGCGTCACCCATCGGGCCGCCCAGGACGAACCGGCCGGTCGGGTTCACCAGGAGCCGGTAATCGCTCTGGTCGATCGCCAGGGCGGCTTCCTCCGCCAGTACGGGCTTGATCACATGCTCGGTCAGGTCATCGCGAAGCGTGGTCTCCAGATCGATCCCGTCCGCATGTTGGGTCGAGATCACGATCGTGTCGAGCCGGACCGCCTTGTCGCCGTCATACTCGACGGTGACCTGGGTCTTGCCGTCCGGACGCAGGTAGGCCAGAGTGCCGCTCTTGCGGACCTCCGTGAGGCGGCGCGACAGTCGATGCGCCAGCGCGATCGGCAGCGGCATCAGCTCAGGGGTGTCCGAGCAGGCGTAGCCGAACATCAGACCCTGGTCACCGGCGCCCTGACGCGCGATCTCGTCCTCAACGGACCCCACCGACGTGCGGGCCTCGTGTGAGGTGTCCACTCCCATCGCGATCTCGGGCGATTGCTGTCCGATCGAGATCGAGACACCACAGGAGATGCCGTCGAAACCCTTGTCGGACGAGTCGTAGCCGATCTCGACGATCTTGTCGCGAATCAGCTGGGGGATCTCGACGTACCCGGTGGTCTTGACCTCGCCGGCCACATGGACCTGGCCGGTGGTGACCATTGTCTCCACGGCCACCCGGGCCGCCGGGTCCTGCTCCAGCATCGCGTCCAGAATCGCGTCTGAGATCGCGTCACAGATCTTGTCCGGGTGCCCCTCGGTCACGGACTCGCTGGTGAACAGCCGACGTGCCTGCGTCACAGTGATTCTCTCTTCCATCGTCGGATCGCGTGCGGTCGTCGCCGACCGCGTGAGAACAGACTAGTCGGTGCGTCCCACGTCACTGCGCGCGGTCCTTCAGCGGGACCGTTCCACCACCGCGTCGAGGATGCGCCCGGCGAGGACGTCCTTGCTCGCGCGGTCGACGAGTATCTCCCCGCCGTCGGAATCGAGAATCCAACCCCCGTTGTGGTCTCTGCCGAATGTGGTGTCCCGACCGACCTCGTTGACGACGAGGAGGTCGCACCCCTTCCGGGCCAGTTTCGCCCGACCGTGCTCGAGGACGGACCCGGACGCGTCACCGGTCTCCGCGGCGAAGCCGACGAGCAGACACGAGGTGGGCACCTCGCCGCGGCCGCGCGCGGCGACGAGATCGGCGAGGATATCGGGGTTGCGCTCGAGTCGGATCTCGGCCGGTTCCGCGCCGGTCCCCTTCTTCAATTTCGATTCCGACACGTGACTGGGCCGGAAATCGGCCACTGCGGCCGCCTTGATCACGACATCGGCCGTGGCGGCCGCGCGCAGCGTCTCTTCGCGGAGCTCCCGGGCCGATTCGATCCTCACCTCGGTGACCGCGGGCGGTGTCGGGAGATCCGCGGAAGTCACCAGTGTCACCTCGGCGCCCCGGGCGACCGCGAGTGCTGCCAGCGCATGTCCCTGTTTTCCGGAACTGCGATTCCCGAGGAATCGAACCGGGTCGATCTCCTCACGCGTCCCGCCGGAGGTGACGACGATGTGTTTTCCGGCCAGGTCCCAGGGAAGCGAACCGCCGTCGAGGAGCAACCGCGCCAATCGGGCGATGTCGGCGGGCTCGGGCAGCCGTCCCGCGCCGGTATCCGCACCCGTGAGGCGGCCGCGGGCCGGGGGCATCACGTGGAGTCCGTCTCCGCGCAGGGTCTCGACGTTCCGCTGCGTCGCCGGGTGCTCCCACATCTCGGTGTGCATCGCCGGAGCGAGCAACACCGGGCCCCTGGCGGTCAACAAGGTGGAAGTGAGCAGGTCATCAGCGCGGCCGGACGCCGCACGGGCCATCAGATCCGCCGTGGCGGGGGCGATGACGACCAGATCGGCCTTCTGCCCCAGTGCGACGTGGCGGACGGAGGGCACATCCGAGAACACACCGGTGGACACCGGGTTCCCCGACAGTGCCTCGAAGGTGGCGGCCCCGACGAAGTTCAGGGCCGCCTCTGTGGGGACGACGTCGACGTGGCAACCGGACTCGGTGAGGAGCCTGATGAGGCCACAGGCCTTATAGGCGGCGATCCCGCCTCCGACGCCGACGACGACACGCATCGCGCGTCTGTCGTCCCCCTCGGGGGTCACTCGCCCTCGGCGCAGTCGAGAAGGTCGGAGTGGAGTTCGCGAAGGGCGATGGTCAGAGGCTTCTCGTGCAGACCGGGATCGACGAGCGGTCCGACGTACTCGAGGATCCCCTCTTCGATCTGGTTGTAGTACGAGTTGATCTGCCGAGCGCGCTTCGCGGCGAAGATCACGAGTGCGTACTTGGAGGACGCCCGCTCGAGAAGCTCATCGATCGGGGGGTTGGTGATGCCGATCGGGGTGTCGTACAGCGGGGTGGCCGCTGCGGCCTCGGTGGTGACCACTATGGGTTCTCCTCTGGGTACAAGCCTGGGTGATGCGGGAAGTTTCGGCCCTCGCCCGGGCCACACTGACGTGGTACCCGGGCGACGGCACTAGCCGACCAGCAATGATACCAATTGATCGACTGCGGTTTCGAGTTCGTCGTTGACGACGACCTCGTCGAACTCGCCGCGGGCGTCCATTTCGACCTTCGCGGTCTCGAGGCGGCGCGCCACGACCTCGTTCGGCTCCGTGCCGCGACCGCGAAGCCGCTGCTCGAGTTCCTCCCAGGACGGCGGGGCCAGGAAGACCGTTCGCCCCTCCGGGATCGACTCGCGGATCTGGCGGACGCCTTCGAGGTCGACCTCGATGAGAACCGGCCGCCCCGCCTCCAGCGCCTCGTGGACAGGTTCGGCGGGGGTGCCGGACAACTGGAGTCCGCGATGGATCTCCGCCCACTCGAGCATGCGGCCCTCGGCTACGGCGTCCCGGAACTCGTCCGTCGACACGAAGAAGTAGTCGTGCCCGTGGACCTCACCGGGTCGCGGGGCCCGGGTGGTCATCGAGACGCTGAAGTAGAGATCCGAGACGCGCTCGCGAAGGCGGGCTACAACGGTTGACTTGCCGACAGCGGAGGGGCCGGCCAAGACGATCAGCCGGCCCCTCATCGCCGTCGTCTCCGGGTTGTTCGCCCCGGGCGACGGTGTGTTCATGCGTCGATCAGTCGACCGTGAAGTCGAACCGCTCGAGCAGCGCGCGGCGCTGGCGGTCACCGAGACCACGCAGGCGACGCGTGGGCGCGATCTCCAGCTCGGTCATGATCTCCTGAGCCTTGACCTTGCCGACCTTGGGCAGAGCCTCGAGCAGCGCCGAGACCTTCATCTTGCCGAGGATCTCATCGGTCTCAGCGTCCTTGAGCACCTGCTTGAGGTCGGTGCCGCCGCGCTTCAGGCGCTCCTTGAGCTCAGCCCGGGCACGACGGGCCGCAGCCGCCTTCTCCAGAGCAGCAGCGCGCTGCTCATCGGTCAACTGGGGAAGGGCCACAATTCCTCCGTCTCGTTCGTGTGTGTCTCATGACTCACGCGGATGTCCAAGGTAGGACACCAGCGTCTGGTGTGCGGTGACCGTCCCCGGCGCGTCCGCGGGCTGCGGATCGTTCCGGAAGCGGGCGCTCCCTCGTGCTCACCGTACCCGGGCGGTACCGCCTCCCTGGCGGAGCCGGCGACCGCATCGGGCCTGATGACCTCAGCAACAGTACGCGGCCGGTTGGCCGTGCACCCGCACGGGGGCCCGTGTGGAACCCTGCCTGACATGCGGTTTGACGTTTTGAGGTTAGAGGCAGACTAGCCCTGCATGCTCGTGGATGCGACTCGAAACGCCTGAAAACTGCAGTCGATACTCTCGTCGGCGCCCCGGCGGCCGTTACCGCTGTGAGAGGTGGGTACCGAGAGGAAGTCGGTGCTCAGGGGGCGTCGGCGAAGCTGAACTGCCCCGAGAGATCGGTGACGACAGCACGCATCGCGCCGACGTCGGGGCCCGCCCGCAGGACGTGCCGGGAGACGTTCACCAGGGTGGCGGGCAGTGCCGGGCCGGCGATTCGTCGCACGTCCGCGAGTGTGCCCCCCTGCTCCCCCACCCCCGGCATGAGAACCGGGCCCCGGAGCCGCTCGAGGACGGGCGGGTCCGCGACCGTCGCACCGACGACGACGCCGAACGAGCCCACGTCATCCGGGAACGCACCGAAGTTCCGACGCCCGATCTCGTCGACCACCGACTGCGCGACGGTTCCATCGGCCCCCGCCGCACCCTGGAGCCCTCCGGCCTCCGGATTCGACGTACGTGCCAGCACGAACAGCCCGCGTCCGGTCGAGGCTGCGGCGTCGAACGCGGCATCCAACGACCCCACCCCGAGATAGGGCGACACGGTGAGCGCGTCACACGCGAGCGGTGATCCGTCGGCGAGCCACGCCCGAGCGTATCCCGCCATGGTGGACCCGATGTCGCCGCGCTTGGCGTCGGCGACGGAGAGGGCTCCCGCCGTCGTGATCGAGGAGAGCACCTCCTCGAGCACGGCGATACCAGCGGAACCGTGCTCCTCGAAGAACGCCACCTGGGGCTTGATCGCGGGGACGAGGTCGCCGAATGCCTCCAGCGCGCGTCTGGAGAACTCGGCGACGCCGGCCGGGCCCACCCCCAACCCCCAGGCCTCGAGCAGCGCCGGGTGCGGATCGATTCCCACGCACAGGTTCCCGCGGTCGGCGACTGTGGACCGGAGACGAGCACCGAACGAGGCCCGGGAGCGGGTTTCGGTCATCGCGTGGCGAACCACGAATGCAGCTGCTGCAAGGGGCTGACCGCCACGTCGCCCTGACGCATCGCTTCGATGCCGTGCACCGCGGCGGTGGCACCCTGAACGGTGGTGACGCACGGGACCCGGCGCGAGATCGCAGCGGAACGGATCTCGTAACCGTCCGCGCGCGTCCCGCCCGTCGACGAGGCGATGTTCAGGATCAGGTCGACCTCGTCCGCGTTGATCCGATCGACGATGGTCCGAACCGGCCCTCCGTCGGCGTCGACCGGTCCCGCGCCCGACTCGGTGAGCTTCGCGACGGTCTCGCATGCGATTCCGTATCGGCGGAGCATCAGAGCCGTGCCCTCGGTGGCCAGGACGGTGAACCCGAGAGCCGCGAGGCGCTGGGCCGGGAACACCATCGAACGCTTGTCGCGGTTGGCGACGGAGACGAAGACGGTGCCCGACGTCGGCAGGACGCCTTCCGCGGAAAGCTGGCCCTTGGCGAAGGCCACGGCGAAGTCCGGGCCGATTCCCATGACCTCGCCGGTGGACTTCATCTCCGGGCTGAGGAGGGAATCCACGGTGTCCCCCTCCGGGGTGCGGAAACGGTTGAACGGCAGAACCGCTTCCTTGACCGCGACAGGGGCGTCGGACGGCAGCGAGCCCCCGTCGCGGTCCGCGGGCAGCAGACCTTCCGCACGCAGGTCGGCGATCGACTCGCCCATCATGATGCGCGCGCAGGCCTTGGCCAGGTGGACACCCGTCGCCTTCGACACGAACGGCACCGTGCGGCTGGCGCGCGGGTTCGCCTCGAGGACGTACAGAATGTCGTCCTTGATCGCGTACTGGACGTTCATCAGACCCTTGACGCCGATTCCGAAGGCGAGCGCCTCGCTCGAGCGGCGAACCCGGTCGATGTCGTCCTGACCCAGGGTGATGGGCGGGAGCGCACACGCCGAGTCGCCGGAGTGGATCCCGGCCTCCTCGATGTGCTCCATGACGCCCCCCAGGTAGACCTCGGTGCCGTCGCACAGCACGTCGACGTCGATCTCCACCGCGTCATCGAGGAAGCGGTCGACGAGGACCGGGCGGTCCGGGCTGATCTCGGTGGCGCGATCGATGTAGGACCGGAGCGACTCCTCGTCGTACACGATCTCCATGCCACGTCCGCCGAGGACGTACGAGGGACGGACGAGCACCGGGTAGCCGATGTTCCCGGCGATCTCGGTGGCCTCGTCGGCGTTGATGGCGGTGCCGAAGGCGGGCGCCGGCAGGCCGGCCTTGACGAGCACCTCGCCGAATTCACGGCGGTCCTCGGCGAGGTCGATGGCGGACGGGCTGGTCCCGACGATCGGGACGCCCGCGTCCTCGAGTTGCGCGGCGAGACCCAGAGGCGTCTGGCCGCCGAGCTGGACGAGCACGCCGGCCACGGTCCCGGACTGCGACTCCGCGTGGTAGACCTCCATGACGTCCTCGAACGTCAGCGGCTCGAAGTACAGACGGTCGGCCGTGTCGTAGTCGGTGGAGACGGTCTCCGGGTTGCAGTTGACCATGACCGTCTCGTAGCCGGCCTCGGAGAGCGTGAGCGCGGCGTGGACACACGAGTAGTCGAACTCGATGCCCTGGCCGATCCGGTTGGGGCCGGAGCCCAGGATGATGACCTTCTCGCGCTCGGTCTGCGGGGCCACCTCGGACTCGGCCGCAGGGTCCAGTTCGTAGGTCGAATAGTGGTACGGCGTCTTCGCCTCGAACTCGGCCGCACAGGTGTCGACCGTCTTGTAGACCGGTCGGACCCCGAGCCGGTGACGCAGCCGCTGAACGCCCTCGGCGCCGGCGAACTCGGGACGGAGCGCCGCGATCTGGGCATCGGAGAGGCCGTTGTGCTTGGCCCTGCGCAGAAGACTCTCATCGACGACCGGGACGTCGACGATCTCCCGGCGGAGAGCGACGAGTTCCTCGACCTCGTACAGGAACCAGGGGTCGATCGACGAGGCCTCGTGGACCTGCTCGACCGTGGCACCCAGGCGCAGCGCGAGTTCGACGTCGTACATGCGGCCCTCGGTCGGGCGACGCAGGTCGTCGAGAACAGCCGCCACATCCGTGGACCGACCCGGGGCGATTGCTTCGTCGGTCAGGGTCCAGAATCCGGCGGCCTTGGTCTCGAGCGAGCGCATGACCTTCCCCAGCGCCTCGCGGTAGTTGCGTCCCAGGCTCATGGCCTCGCCGACCGACTTCATCGTGGTGGTCAGCGTGTCGTCGGCTCCGGGGAACTTCTCGAACGCGAAGCGCGGTGCCTTCACCACGACGTAGTCGAGGGTGGGCTCGAAGCTCGCAGGGGTCTCGCCCGTGATGTCGTTGGTGATCTCGTCCAGTGAGTAGCCGATGGCGAGGCGCGCCGCGATCTTCGCGATGGGGAAGCCCGTGGCCTTGGAGGCCAGCGCCGACGAGCGGGACACACGCGGATTCATCTCGATCACCACGAGACGGCCGTCCACCGGGTTGATCGCGAACTGGATGTTGCACCCACCGGTGTCCACGCCGACGGCGCGGAGGATGTCGATGCCGATGTCCCGCATGTTCTGGAACTCGCGGTCGGTGAGCGTCATGGACGGCGCGACGGTCACCGAGTCACCGGTGTGGACGCCCAGCGCGTCCACGTTCTCGATCGAGCAGATCACGACGACGTTGTCCTTGTTGTCGCGCATGAGCTCGAGCTCGAACTCCTTCCACCCGAGGATCGACTCCTCGATGAGGACGTTCGCGGTCGGCGAGGCGGCGAGGCCGCCGCCGGCGATCCGCTCGAGGTCGTCCATGGTGTAGGCGAGGCCCGACCCGAGGCCGCCCATGGTGAAGGACGGACGCACGACGACCGGCAGTCCGAGCTCGGCGACGGTCGCGTGCACCTCCTCCATGGTGTGACAGACCGCGCTGCGGGCGGACTCCCCACCGACACCGGCGACGATGTCCTTGAACATCTGACGGTCCTCGCCCCGGTTGATGGCCGGGATGTCGGCGCCGATGAGCTCGACGTCGTGTTTGGCGAGGATCCCCTGCGCATCGAGCTGCATCGCGGCGTTGAGGGCCGTCTGACCGCCGAGCGTCGCCAGGACGGCGTCGACGGGGTGTCCCTCGGCCGCTTCCTTGGTGAAGATCTTGTCGATGTACTCGGGGGTGATCGGCTCGACGTACGTGGCGTCGGCGAACTCCGGGTCGGTCATGATCGTGGCCGGGTTCGAGTTGACCAACGTGACCCGCAGGCCCTCGGAGCGCAGGACGCGGCAGGCCTGTGTTCCCGAGTAGTCGAACTCGCACGCCTGCCCGATGACGATCGGGCCGGAGCCGATGACGAGGACGTGGTTGATGTCTGTGCGGCGGGGCATCAGAGGGCGCCCTTTCTGGTGTCTGCGGAACCGGCGTCGGACGAACCGAGCAGGTCGACGAAGCGGTCGAAGAGGTTGGCGGCGTCACGCGGGCCGGCCGCGGCCTCGGGGTGGTACTGGACGGAGAACGCACTGCCGTCGGCGAGCGCGACGCCCTCGACGGTCCCGTCGTTGGCGCAGATGTGGGTCACCTTCGCCGATCCCCACGGCGTCTGCCAGGTCTCGGACTCGGGTGCACGGAGCGCGAAACCATGGTTCTGCGAGGTGATCGCCACGTTGCCGGTGGCCTTCTCGATCACGGGGATGTTGGTTCCCCGGTGGCCGAAGCGCATCTTGTAGGTCTCCAGGCCCAGTGCGCGGCCGAGGATCTGGTTACCGAAGCAGATGCCGAAGAACGGGATGCCCTGGCTCAGGACCTCTTTGGTCAGGTGCACCGCGGCGTCGGCGGTCGCGGGGTCGCCGGGGCCGTTAGACAGGAACACGCCGTCGACGTCCAGGTCGAGCACATCCGCCAGCGTCGACGAGGCGGGGATGACGTGAACCCGCACACCGCGCTCGGCGAGCATCCGCGGGGTGTTGGACTTGATTCCCAGGTCCAGCGCGGCAACCGAGTAGCGTGCCTCACCCTCGGCGGGATCCACGACATAAGCACTCTCCGTGGTGACCTCGTCAGAGAGGGACGCCCCGGCCATGGATTCCTGCGCACGCACGGTCGCGACCATCGACTCGTCGTCGGCCAGGTCCTCACCCGAGAAGATGCCGGCCTTCATGGCGCCCCGGTCGCGGATGTGCCGTACGACCGCGCGGGTGTCGATGTCGGCGACGCCGATGATCCCCTGGGCGATCATCTCGTCCTCGAGTGTGCGCTCCGCGCGGAAGTTCGAGGCGCGTCGCGACAGATCACGGACGACCAGGCCGGACACCCAGATCCGACCGCCTCGGTCCTCGCCGTCGAGGAGCGACTCGCCGTCTTCGTCGTTCCAGCCGGTGTTACCGATCTGGGGTGCGGTCGTCACGACGATCTGCCGGCAGTACGACGGGTCCGTCATCGTCTCCTGGTAGCCGGACATCGCCGTGGTGAAGACAGCCTCGCCGAGCGTGGTGCCGCGAGCGCCGAAGGCGGTGCCGCGATGGATGCGTCCGTCCTCGAGGACGAGCGCGGCGGGCTCGCGTGCTCCTGGCTTCGCGGGCGTGTTGTTCTGCGATGTCACTGCTTCTCCTCGGTGGTGGAGGTCGGGGTGTCGGTCCGGTCGGAGGGCGCGGCGTCACCGCGGAGCGCCTCCCAGCGCGGGTAGCTGTCTTTGTCGTCGGCCCGGAAGCCCGAGTCGATGACCGTGCGTCCACGGGGTGCGGTGACCTGCCACCGGGCGGCGAGGATGCCTCCGCCGGGGACGGTCTTGTTCGCCAGCGCGGAGGTCCGGCGCACGCCGATCAGGTCGGCGCGGGGAATCCACACCACGTCGGTGGCGAGTTCGAGGAGTAGCCCGCCGGTGTATGCCGTGAGAGTCGCGGCCGAACGGTGCCCGAGCGGCGGGCGCGCGATCCTGGCCTGCCAGTCCCCGGCCACCGTGCTCCCGACGTAGACGCCGGTCAGCGGTCCCAGCACCACGGCGCCGGGGTCGGCGGGGGGCTGCGGTAGCGAGTCGAACAGGCCCGCCTGCGACCGGCTGCGGTTGCGCCATCCCAGCGTCATCAGACCGATCAGGAGGAGCAGCAGGACGATCATCACGAGCGCTGTCCAGAAGTCCTGGTTCATGCGAGTGCCTTCCCGTCGCGGCTGGTCATGCGCCCGTGGTAGACGGTGCCCACCACCCTCGCCGCGAATGTCATCCCCTCGTAGGGGGTATTGGCGGACAGGCTGGCGAGGTCCTCGCCGATCACCGTCCAGGAGGAATCGGGGTCGACGACGGCGAGGTTTGCGGGCTCTCCCACCTCGATCGGTCGCCCTTGGTCTGTGAGACCGGCGATCTCGGCGGGTCGAACGCTCATGACGCGGGCGAGATCACGCCAGGTCATGTCGCCGGAATCGATCAGGAGTGCGGCGACGATCGGGAGCGCGGTCTCGAGCCCCAGCATTCCCGGGCGGGCCGCGGCGAACTCACAGCACTTCTCCTGTGCTGCGTGGGGTGCGTGATCGGTCGCGACGCAGTCGATGACCCCGGAAACCAGCGCCTCGCGGAGCGCGCGGGCATCGTGTGCCTCACGAAGCGGGGGGTTGACCCGGTAGACGCCGTCGTAGGTCTCCAGTCGCGAGTCGTCCAGCAGTAGATGATGGGGGGTGACCTCGGCGGTGATCGAGATGCCCTGGGATTTCGCCCACGCGAGCAGTTCCACAGTCCCGGTCGTCGAGGCGTGACAGATGTGCACACGCGCGCCGGCGTCCCGCGCCAGGATCGCGTCACGGGCGACGATGGACTCCTCGGCGGACCGGGGCCAGCCGGTGAGACCGAGGCGTGCCGCCGTCGGACCCTCATGTGCGACGGCGCCACGGGTGAGCCGCGGCTCCTCGGCATGCTGGGCTATGAGGACACCGAGCCCGGCCGAATACTCGAGGGCCCGACGCATCACCAGCGGGTCGTATACGCACATGCCGTCGTCCGAGAAGATCTTGACCTTCGCCGCACCGTCGGCCATCTGCCCCATCTCTGTGAGCTGCTCGCCCTTGAGTCCGACGGTGACTGCTCCGACAGGATGGACGTCGCACAACCCGACCTCGCGCCCGATCCGCCACACGGAGTCGGTGACCGTCTGGTTGTCCTGAGGTGGCTGTGTGTTGGCCATCGCGAAGACGGCGGTGTAGCCGCCCAGTGCTGCGGCCGCGGACCCCGAGGCGATGGTCTCGGTGTCCTCGCGGCCCGGCTCGCGCAGGTGCGTGTGCAGATCGACGAAACCCGGGAGGAGGACCGCGCCGTCGAGATCGTGTACTTCAGCGTCGGCGGGGGCCTCCTCGCCGGCGCCGGGCCCGAGCGCCGCGATGCGTCCGTCCCGGATGAGGACGTCTACGGGGTCCCCCTCGCCGTAGGGACGGACCCGACGCAGCAGCAGGGTCGGGGATTCGGGGACGGTCACTCGGTGGTTCCTTCCGTTCCGACGAGAGTGTGGAGGAGAACAGACATGCGGAGGTGGACGCCGTTGGTCACCTGCTGGAGGATCGCCGAGGACGGGGCATCAGCCACGTCGAAGCCGATCTCCATCCCCCGGACCATCGGCCCGGGGTGCAGGACCACGACATCCTCGCCCAGCCGAGCGGCGCGAGCGGGTCCCAGCCCGTAGCGCACCGCGTACTCGCGGGCGGACGGGAAGAATCCGCCGTTCATCCGCTCGGCCTGGACCCGGAGCATCATCACCGCGTCCGCGCCGGCGAGTTCGGCGTCCAGATCGGTGGACGCGCGGACGGGCCAGCCGTCCACGCCCACGGGCAGCAGGGTCGGCGGGGCGACGAGGACCACCTCGGCGCCGAGAGTCGACAGGAGCAGTGCGTTGGAGCGGGCCACGCGCGAGTGCAGGATGTCCCCGACGATCACGACCCGACGACCCTCGATGCCCCCCAGCCGCTCCCGGAGGGTCATCGCATCGAGGAGAGCCTGGGTCGGATGCTCGTGCATCCCGTCACCGGCGTTGATCACCGACGGCCCGACGCCGCCCGGAGACACCCATCGTGCGATCTGCGTGGACGATCCGGAGGCCGGGTGCCGCACGATCAGTGCGTCGGCGCCGATCGCCGTGAGGGTCAGGGCGGTATCGCGCAGTGATTCGCCCTTCTGCACGGAGGAGGCACTCGCCGACACGTTGATGACGTCGGCGCTCATCCACTTGCCCGCGGTCTCGAACGAGACGCGGGTCCGGGTGGAGTTCTCGTAGAACACCGTGAGCACGGTCTTGCCGCGCAGGGTCGGAAGCTTGCGCACCTCGCGGCCGAGGAGCGTCTCTTTGAGCCTGCCGGCTTCGTCGAGGATCGACAGCGCCGTGTCCCGGTCGAGCTCGGCGGCGGAGAGCAGGTGCTTCATCGGTTCTCCTCCGGGGCGGGGCGCCGGAGTACCACCGCGTCGACCCCGTCGATCTCGCTCAACTGCACCGACACCCCCTCATCCCGCGACGTGGGGACGTTCTTGCCTACGTAGTCCGCCCGGATGGGTAGTTCGCGGTGGCCCCGATCGACCAGCACGGCCAGTTGGACGCGGGCGGGGCGGCCGAGATCCCGCAGCGCGTCGAAGGCCGCGCGGATCGTCCGCCCGGAGAACAGGACATCGTCGACGAGGATGACGGTCGCGCCATCGATGCCCTCGGCGGGAACCCTGGTCGGGTTCATCGGCCTGTGCGGACCGCCGGCCAGATCGTCGCGGTACAACGTGACGTCGATCGATCCCGCATGGACGGCGACTCCGCTGAACTCGCGGATTCGATCCGCCAGCCGGGCGGCCAGTGGGACGCCGCGCGTGGGAATACCGAGCAGAACGACGGAGCCCGCATCCGGGGAGTCCGCGGCGGTACGTTCAATGATCTGATGGGCCAGGCGGGACACCGTCCTGGCCACGTCTTCGGACGTGAAGAGTGACACCGAGTTCGCGTTCGTATCCGAACGTTCAGCGCTCACCGATCACCACCTCCTTGTCCGCCTCACTGGACGGCTCGTTAAAGGGATAGTTTTCGATACCGAACTCTATCAGTCCGCGGTCCCCGCTCCGGGCTCGGCGGAAGTGGCCTCCGACACGTCCTCCGACACCTCGGGATCCACTTCCGCAGTAGCCTCGGCCGACTCGGCCGCCGACTTCGCACCCGACGATGCCTCCAGCACCGAGACCGCCTGCTCGGCAGCCCGGATGTGCTCGGCGAGGCCGGCGATCCGGTCCAGGACGGCATTGACGTAAGGCACCGACTTCTCAGCGGACAGATCCGACACGAGCAGAACCGACTGATCGATCACGATGGCCGATTCGACCTGCTCGGTCCCGAACAGCAGCTCCCAGGCACCTGCACGGAGTACGGCACGGTCCACCGCGGGTAGACGCTCGAGCGTCCACTCACGTAGGTGCTCGGAGATCATCGAATCGAGCCGGTCCAGGCGCTCGGCGACGCCTGTCACGATCTCCATGGTGAACGGTGCGACATCGTGGAACTCCTGGGAGTCCTCGCCCATCCGGCGACGCTCCTCAGCGAGTTCGACGACATCGGCATCGCGCAGCTCCGCCTCGAACAGGAGCGAGACGGCGCGCCTGCGCGCCCGGTACCGGGACCCCCGGCTCCGGTGATCGACCTCTTCCGACATGATCAGTCGTTCACCCGGCTGAGGTAGTGGCCGTCACGGGTGTCGATGCGCAGCTTGTCGCCGGTGTTGATGAACAGCGGAACCTGGACCTCGGCACCGGTCTCGAGGGTCGCCGGCTTGGTGCCGCCGGTCGACCTGTCACCCTGCAGGCCCGGATCGGTGTGCTGGACGACCAGGTCGACCGCGACCGGCATCTCGGCGAACAGCGGCAGGCCCTCGTGCATCGAGACCTGGACGCTGGTGTTCTCGAGCAGGAAGCGCGCGCCGTCCCCCATCACGACCGGCGAGACGTTGATCTGCTCGAAGTCCTGCTCGTCCATGAGGACGTAGTCCTCACCATCGCGGTACAGGAAAGTCATGTCCCGGCGGTCGACGGTGGCGGTCTCCACCTTCACGCCGGCGCTGAACGTCTTGTCGATGTTCTTGCCGGAGACCACGTTCTTCATCTTGGTCCGCACGAACGCTGGGCCTTTGCCGGGCTTGACGTGCTGGAACTCAACGATCTGCCACAGCTGGCCCTCCTCTTTGAGGACGAGACCGTTCTTGAAGTCGGCGGTGGACGCCATGGTGGATACTCCTTCGAAAGTCGTCCGCGGGCGGCCGGGAGAGCTGCCTCGCGGATAGTCGTGGATCTGGCCCTCAGAGAACGCTGAAGGCCTTCGAGGTAGTCGTCAGGGACCTGCCGCCACCGCCGCTGACGGCCACGGTGTCCTCGATTCGGATCCCGCCGAGGTCCGGAAGATAGATTCCGGGCTCGATGGTGATCACATCGCCGTCGGACAGTGTACTCGTGGACCTGCTGGACACAGCGGGCGCTTCATGCACGTCCAGCCCCACACCGTGCCCCAGGGAGTGACCGAAGTAACCGCCGTAACCCGCGGAGTCGATGATGCCTCGGCTGACCGCGTCCAGATCCGAGCAGGCGATCCCCGGCCGGACGGCCGCCACACCGGCGAGTTGCGCCTCGAGTACGACGGTATAGGCGTCGATGAGTCGGTCCGGCGCCTGTCCCAATGCCACGGTCCTCGTGCAGTCAGACGAATATCCCCCGACCATCGCGCCGAAGTCGATCACCACGAGTTCGCCGTCGGCGAGCAGACGGTCTCCGGGGACATGGTGCGGGTGTGCGCCGTTGGGGCCACTCGCCACGATCGTCTCGAACGCTACTCCGTCGGAACCCGCGCGGCGCATGGCGTGCTCGAGGTCGGCCGCCACGTCGCGTTCGCTCCGACCGGCTGCGATCGCGCCGCTGGTCAGCAGGTGTGTCCAGGCATCATCGACGACACCACAGGCTCGTTCGATGAGGGCGACCTCGGAGTCGTCCTTTCGCCGACGGACCTGCTCGACCACGCCACTGGTCTCGATCACCCGGGTGTCGGGGGCTCCGGTGTCGGCCAGTGTCCGCCGCAGCGCGGATGCCCCCGTCAGGGTCAGCTCGTCCGCCTCCACTGCGAGCGGTGCGTCAGCCGGGCCCCGGCGGCGGCCCAGAACACCGCTCACGTACTCGCGCGAGATCACGTGTCCGACATCCGGGGCCTGCTCCACGACCTGCAGTTCGTACCGCGAATCCGTGCACAGCACCGCCTGCCCGTCGGTCTCGACCAGGACCGCCCCGCCCGAACCACGGAACCCGGTCAGATAGGCGATGTTGCGTGGATCGGTGACCAACAGAGCGGTGGCACCGGTATCCACCAGTGCTGCTCCGACCGCCTCCCTCCGGTCCGAGAACCGCGCGGTCACAGCAGGATCCCCCCGCCGCTCGGCTTCCGGCCCTCTGAAATGGCGGCGTAGGCGGCGGTCATCAACGTGGGATCCGGTGCCTCCATACGTGAGGGCCGCGCCAGCCCGTCGAGAACGACAAGTCGGAGGAAGCCGGAGTGGTTCTTCTTGTCCCCGGCCATCAGTTCGAGCAGGCGCGGAAACGCGTCCTCGTCATAGCCGGTCGGCAGACCGATCGAGGACAGGATCGACCTGTGGCGATCCGCCGTCGCATCGTCCAGCCGCCCGGCCAGTCGGGCCAGTTCGGCCACGAAGCACATCCCGACGCTGATCGCGCCACCGTGCCGCCACCGGTACTGCTCGCGCCGCTCCACGGCGTGGCCCAGGGTGTGCCCGTAGTTGAGGATCTCGCGGAGCCCGGATTCCTTCAGATCCTGGCCGACCACGTCCGCCTTGACCTGGACGCTGCGGCGGATGAGGTCGACGATGATCTGGCCGCCCGGGTCCAGTGCGGCCTCGGGGTCCGCCTCGATGAGATCGAGGATCTCGGGGTCCGCGATGAAGCCGCACTTGACGACCTCGGCCATTCCCGAGATCAACTCGTTGCGCGGAACGGTCTCCAACGTCGCGGTGTCGATGAAGACCGCTGCCGGCTCGTGGAAGCTGCCCACGAGGTTCTTCCCGGCGTCGGTATTGATGCCGGTCTTTCCTCCGACAGCCGCGTCCACCATCGCCAACAGCGTGGTGGGGATGTGGATGACGCGCACGCCCCGCATCCAGGTGGCGGCGACGAACCCGGCGAGATCGGTGGCTGCGCCGCCGCCCAGGCTGACGATGGTGTCCTTGCGGTTCACCCCGATCTGCCCCAGCACGTCCCAACAGAATCCCGCCACGGCGAGATCCTTGCCCGCCTCGGCGTCGGGGATCTCGATGCGGTGTGCGTTGACCCCCGCCTCTTCGAGCTTCTCGCGGACCGCCTCGGCGGTCTGTGCCAGCGGGGGCTGGTAGAAGATCGCGACCGTCCGAGACGTGGAACAGGCCTCGATGATCTCGGGGAGCAGGCCACGGCCGATGACGACCGGGTACGGAGACTCCGAACGCACCTCCACGACTACGGGCTCATTGGTGTTCGATTCGTGGTTCATCTGCAGCTCCCGCTCGTCGCTTGTCGCCGTCTCCGGCTCGTCTCAAGGTGAATATGTGGGCCCCGGCGGTCCCGGGCCGTCGCCGTTCGGACAGTTCGCCGACCGGCCCGCTCCCGATGCTCGGCCCGGGCGCCACGCCCAGGCTAGGGGGAATGGCCGGGCCCCCGGTCACGGCCGCCGGCCTCTCCGCCTCGGATGCGGGTCACCGGACTCGAGCCTGTCGACGATGTCCGCCACCACCTTGCCGGAACTACGGCGTTCCGAGCTGACCGTGGTCCACGCGACCTCGCGGTACAGGGGCGAGCGTTCCGTGAGCAGCGTCTGGTAGCGAGCGGTCGCGTCACCCCCTGCGAGAAGTGGCCGGCCCGGCCCACGCGATCGCCGGACGCCCTCGGCCACACCGATGGTCAGGTGCACCACCTTCAGGCCCCTCAGCCGATGTCGCGTCGCCTCGGAGAGCACCGCGCCACCGCCGAGTGACAGGACGCCCTCGAATGATTCGAGCGTCTCGCCGATGACGCGCTCCTCGATGCGACGGAACTCCGGCTCCCCGCCGGTCGCGAAGATATCGGCGATGGAGCGGCCCTCCGCGTCCTCGATCAGGTGATCGGCGTCGCGGAAGGGGACGTCGAGACGGCGAGCCAGCTTCCGTCCGATGGTCGTCTTGCCGGCACCGGGCGGCCCCACGAGCACGGCGACCGGTCGTGCCGGGACGCTCATGCCTGGTCCGTCGTCCAGTTCAGACGCTCGGCCACCGCGGCACGATACCCCTCGACGTTCCGGCGGGTCTCGCCGAGCGAATCGCCACCGAACTTCTGGAGCACGGAACGGGCCAACACCAGCGCCACCATCGACTCGGCGACCACACCTGCGGCCGGGACGGCGCAGACGTCGGAACGCTGGTGAATCGCGGTCGCAGCGGATCCGTCCGCCATGTCCACAGTGCTCAGCGCGCGCGGAACAGTGGAGATCGGCTTCATGGCGGCGCGCACCCGTAGCGCCTGTCCGTTGGTCATGCCGCCCTCGAGACCACCGGCACGGTTGCTGCGACGCTCGACGCCGCCGGCGCCCCGGTCCATCTCATCGTGCGCGACACTTCCGCGGCGACGGGCGGTCTCGAAACCGTCACCGACCTCGACGCCCTTGATCGCCTGGATGCCCATGAGCGCACCGGCGAGTTGCGCGTCCAGGCGCTCCGCCCCCGACACATGGGATCCCAGGCCGATGGGGAGACCGTGGACCACCACCTCGACGACACCACCGAGCGTGTCACCGGCCTTCTTGGCCGCCTCGATCTCGGAGATCATCGACTCCCCCGCCGCAGCACCGAACGCCCGCACGGGGCTGGCGTCTATCGCCTCGAGGTCGGAGAAGTCGGGCTCGGCACCGACGTAGGGATCCGAGGCGCCGATCGAGATCACGTGGGAGAGCACCTCGACGCCCAGTACGTCGCGCAGCAGCGCGCGCGCCACCGTGCCGGCGGCGACACGGGCCGCGGTCTCCCGGGCGCTGGCGCGCTCGAGAACCATCCGGGCGTCGTCGAAGTCGTACTTGAGCATCCCGGAGAAATCGGCGTGGCCGGGACGCGGGCGGGTCAGGAGCGCTGCCCGCGCCTTGTCGTCGATCGACTCGGGATCGACCGGGTCGGCAGACATGATCTGCTCCCACTTCGGCCATTCGGTGTTTCCGACCTCGATCGCGATGGGCGAGCCCATCGTGCGACCGTGTCGCACACCGCCGAGGACGCGCACCGCGTCGGCCTCGAACTTCATCCGCGCGCCACGGCCGTACCCGAGACGACGCCGCGCAAGCTGCGCAGCGATCTCCTCGCTCGTCACCTCCACGTCGGCGATGACGCCCTCGATGATCGCCACGAGGGCCTGGCCATGGGATTCTCCGGCGGTGGTCCACTTCAGCACGTCGCCGATCATCCCATGACCTCGTGTCTCCGAGCACATCAGGCCCGCCGGAGAGGCCTCAGCGACCGAGTGCCTCCGCGAGCGCGGCGGCCATCTCGTCCCGAGGGGCGGGCAGCCCGGTGAACAGTTCGACCTGACCGAAGGCCTGATTGAGCAGCATCACGTCCCCGCCCACCACCGGGATCCCGGCTGCCGCCGCGACGGCACCGGCGGCGGTGGGCCACGGGTCGTACAGCACGTCGAAGAGGCGACGCGAACGGGAGACCAGGTCGACGATCTCCCTGATCCCCGGCTCGGGAACCGTGTTGACCAGGACATCGGCGTCCGCGATGGCCGCGGGCAGCGACGCGTCGCCGAGGAGGACCGTGGTGACCTCCAGCCCGAGTTCGCGCCCACAGTCGGCGGCGGGACCGGAATTGTCCCGACGTGAGGCCAGGACCACCTGGGCGGCGCCCATGTCGGCCAGGCCCGCCAGAACCGGACGTGCGGTCCCGCCGACTCCGAGAACGACCGCCGACGGCGAGGCGGGCAGGTCACCGAACGCGGCGAGCGCGCCCGTCACGCCGTCGACATCCGTGCAGTCGGCGAACCAGCCGTCGTTCCGCCGGACGAGCGTATTGGCGCTCCCCACGATCCGAGCGCGTTCGCTCACCACCGAGGCGTGTTCCAGCGCCGCGAACTTCCCCGGCATGGTGACCGAGTAGCCGATCCGATGACCGGGCGAGTCGTCGACGACGGCAGGGAGCATCGCCTCGTCGCAATCGATCCGCTCGTACGTCCAGCCCTCCAATCCGAGGGCGCGGTAGGCCGCTCCGTGCAGGACCGGTGAGAGAGAATGATCCACGGGGTGGCCGAGGACCGCTGCCGACCGCGGCCCCCCCGGCGCGACCGGGCCCTCGCCCGCCCCAATGACGTCGGGCGGCAGCTCAGCGCCCACTTGCCAGGACCCCGTTCGCGATGGCCTCACTCTGGTTGCGTTCGTGCTCCGGGTAGTCGTCGGCGAACCTGGTCGTACCCTGCATGTCGACCGTGACGAAGTAAAGCCAGGCGCCTTCGGCCGGGTTCTCCATCGCACGCAGCGCGTCGAGCCCCGGCGAGCCGATGGGGCCGTACGGCAGCCCGTCCATCGCGTAAGTGTTCCAGGGCGTGGCCGCCGCGCGATCGTCGTCGGTCGTGGCGATCTCCTGATCGGCGAGCGCATAGTTCACCGTCGAGTCGAACTGGAGCTGCATCGGCTCGGCCAGACGGTTGAGGATGACCCGCGCCACCTTGTCGAAGTCCTGGAGAGTGCCCTCCTTCTCGACGAGCGAGGCCGAGGTCAGCAACTGGTACGGCGTCAGACCGATTCTCTCGGCGGACGGAGCCAGGCCGGTGGCGTCGTAGGACGCCGTGGAGGACTCGATCAGCTGCCGGAGGATCTCCGCGGGTTCACCGTGCGGATCGATGTTGTGCACGCCGGGCGACACCAGGCCCTCGAGGCGACGAACCGGATCAGGAGCCGCCTGGACCTCGTTGATCGCCCAGGCCGGGACCCCCAGCGCAGCGGGGTCGATCTGGACCGCGGCGTCCACGATCTCCTGCGGCTGTCGGCAGGCGGGCTCGCTGTCCGGCGAATCGAGGTCACGGGTACACGTCGCGTCCGCGATCAGGGTGTAGATCCCCTTCTCCGTACCACCACCGACGACGACGGTGTCCAGAAGACGGCCACCGGGCTTGACGTCGATGAATCCGACACGGTTCTCCGGATCCGACAGCGCCTCCACCGCGGCGGCGGCACTCATCTCCTGCTGCACCTGGTAATAACCCGGCTGGATGCCCTCTACAGGCGTCCCGGCGGCCGCGGCGGTGAACGCCCGCGTGCTCGCGATGGCGCCGACGTCGTAGAGGCGGTCGCCCACCATGCCCAGTGAATCGCCGGCCTCGACGTGCAATAAGGCGTTCCCGGTGCCCGAACCGTCGAAATCCGGAGCCGCGCCGGTCTGGTTGTTGATATTGCGGAATGCCATGAACCCGAATGCCAGGACCACTCCGATCACGGCCGCCAGGAGGAGGAACCGGGTGGTACCCCCCGTGCGTGGTCGTCCTCGTGCCGCAGACATCATGCTCCTCGGTCAGGGATTAGAGGGAGCTGTCCCGCGGACAGCATCGTGCTCGGCGGCGAGTTTATCCAGCCCGCAGGTGCGACACGCCGATCACCCTCGGGCGCGCCGCGACTCGATCCAGGCCTGGAGCAGGACCACGGCCGCCGCCTGGTCGATGACATCGCGCTGTTTCCTGGTGTTTCGGCCGGCTCCATGGAGCGCGGCTCCCGCGGTCACCGTGGTGAGCCTCTCGTCCACGAAGTCCACCGGCAGGCCCGGGGACGACGTGGACAGAGCAGCCACGAACGAGCGGGCCATCGCGGTGGAGGCGGTCTCCCGCCCCTTCAGCGAGGTCGGTAATCCGACCACCACCCCCACCGCGTCGTACTCCTCGACGAGGTCGGACAGACGGCGGATCTCCGCCCCCCAGCCCGGGTCCCCGTCGACGACCCGGATCGTCTCTACAGGAGTGGCGAGGATCCCGTCGGGGTCGCACGAGGCGACCCCGATCCGGGCGGTCCCCACGTCGAGACCCACTCGGCGACCCCGCGTCCATCCCGCCGCCGGGGTCACGTCGCTCCCGCCGACAGGGCCGTGGCCGGCGGCGCTCACACGGCGTCCTGGACAGCGGTGCGCAGCGCCGCCACCGCAGCGTCGATCCCGGCCGGGTCAGTACCCGCGCCCTGGGCCATGTCGGGCTTTCCTCCGCCGCGAGCCCCGAGCGCCGGGGCGATGGCCTTGACCAGGTCGCCGGCCTTGAGACCCCGCTCCTGCGCGGTCGTGGTGACGGCGATGACGAACGGCACCTTCTCCTCGCCCGGAGCCGTGAGCAACACGACGGCGGGCTCGGAGCCGAGTCGACCCCTGAGGTCGGAAGCGAGCGTCCGGAGGTCGCCGGCAGCGGCCCCCGGCGCGCTATGGGCGAGGAAGCGGACCCCGCCCAGATCCTCCGCCGCGGCGGCGAGGCCAGCGGCCTGGGCGGCGAGCTGGGCGGCACGCAGCGCATCCAGCGACTTCTCGGCCTCACGCAGTCTCGCGGCCAGCGCCGCCACGCGATCCGGTACCTCGTCGGTGGGAGCCTTGAGCGACGTGGCGAGCCCGGACACGAGCGCCCGCTCCTTCGCCTGGTGGCGGTAGGCGTCCATACCGACGAAGGCCTCGACGCGACGGATGCCGGAGCCGACGGAGGACTCTCCGAGCAGGCTCACCGGGCCGATCTGCGTCGAGTTCGCCACGTGGGTGCCGCCACACAGCTCCATCGAGAACGGCCCGCCGATCTCGACGACCCGGACCTGAGACCCGTAGTTCTCCCCGAACAGGGCCATCGCACCCATCCGCTTGGCCTCGTCCAGCGAGGTCTCCACCGTGTTGACGGTGTAGTCCGCATCCACGGCGGTGTTGGTGACCTCCTCGACCTGTGCGAGGACATCGGAGGGAATCGAGCCGCTCCAGTTGAAGTCGAACCGCATGTACCCGGGCTTGTTCAGCGAGCCCGCCTGAACGGCCTCCGGCCCGAGGATCTGGCGCAGCGCGGCGTGGACGAGGTGGGTGGCCGAATGGCCCTGGGTGGCGCCCTTGCGCCAGTCCCGATCGACCGCGGCGGTGACGAGCTGCCCCGCCTCCGCCTGTCCGGCGGTCACGACACCCTTGTGAACCCAGAGCTTCTTACCGATCTTCTGCACGTCGTCGACGCGCATCTGGAAACCGGCGGTCGAGATGAGCCCGCGGTCGCCGATCTGGCCGCCCGACTCCGCATAGAACGGGGTGCGGTCGAGCAGGAACTCGACCTCATCGCCCTCGCTCGCCACCGGCACGGAGACGCCCCCGGAGACGATGCCCAGCAGCGTCGCCTCGTCGGACAGGTCCGTGAACCCGGTGAAGACGGTCTCCCCGGCGTCGAGGAAGTCCCGATACACCGACAGGTCCGCGTGCGCATGCTTCTTGGCCCGCGAATCTGCCTTGGCCCGGGCACGCTGCTCGGCCATGAGAGACCGGAATCCGTCCTCGTCCACCTCGAGGCCCGCCTCGGCCGCCATCTCCAGCGTGAGGTCAATCGGGAAGCCGTGGGTGTCATGCAGGGCGAATGCCTGACTCCCCGAGAGGACCGCGGCACCGGAACCGCGGGCATCCTCCGCCGCGCGCTCGAACAACTGGGTGCCGGACTCGAGAGTCTTGAGGAACGCCGCCTCCTCGGCCACCGCGATCCGTTCGATGCGGTCGTAGCCCGCGATCGTCTCCGGGAACGAGGGGCCGATGGCGTCACGGACGGTTGCCATGAACTCGGCCATCGTCTCCGTGGACGCACCGAGCAGGCGGACGGAGCGCACGATGCGACGAAGCAGCCGGCGGAGGATATACCCGCGGCCCTCGTTGCCCGGCGTGACCCCGTCGGAGATCAGCATGTACGCGGTGCGCGCGTGATCGGCGATCACCCGGAACCGCACGTCCGCGGCGCTGTCCACGCCGTATCGCGCGCCCGACAGGCGCTCGGCGGTATCGATCACCGGACGCAGCAGGTCGGTCTCGTAGACGTTCTCCACCCCCTGGAGCAGGAACGCGACGCGCTCCACGCCCATGCCGGTGTCGATATTCTGCTTGGGCAACGGCCCGAGGATCTCGAACGCGTCCTTGCCCGTGCCCTCGCCGCGCTCGTTCTGCATGAACACGAGGTTCCAGATCTCGATGTACCGGTCCTCGTCCGCCTCCGGGCCGCCCTCGACCCCGTATGCCGACCCGCGGTCGTAGAAGATCTCCGAGCAGGGACCGCAGGGTCCAGGGACGCCCATCGACCAGTAGTTGTCCGCCATCCCACGACGTTGGATCCGGGCCTCCGGGAGACCGATCACATCACGCCAGATACTGAAGGCCTCGTCGTCGTCGAGATAAACGGTGACCCACAGCAGAGCCGGATCGATCCCGAACCCGCCCTCGCCGGCGGACGAGGTGAGCAGCGACCACGCGTGGCGGATCGCCCCCTCCTTGAAGTAGTCACCGAAGGAGAAGTTACCGGCCATCTGGAAGAACGTGTTGTGCCGCGTGGTGATGCCGACCTCCTCGATGTCGAGGGTGCGCACACACTTCTGGATGGATGTCGCCGTGGCGTAGGCGGGGGTCTCCTGCCCGAGGAAGTACGGCTTGAACGGAACCATGCCCGCGTTCACGAACAGCAGATTGGGATCGTCGAGAACCAGCGACGCACTGGGGACCTCGGTATGTCCGGCCTTGACGAAATGGTCGAGAAAACGGCGCCGGATCTCATGGGTCTTCACTGGGGAGCCTCGCTGGGGTCTACGAAAGGACGTATCGGTCGACTCACCAGACTACCGCTGACGCCGTGAACGACCGAGATGCGCGGGGCCGCGGCCGGCAATACCGTGTCCGCCCGGCTCTTCGGCCCTACGACCCGCCCCGGGTGATCGAGCGCAGCTTGGCCAGGCGGGCCGCGAGTTCACGCTCATGGCCGTGACCGCTCGGCGCGTAATAGTCCCTGCCCACCAGTTCGTCGGGCGGGTACTGCTGCGTGGCGACACCGGCCGGTGCGTCGTGTGCATACCGGTATCCCACCCCGTTGCCCAGGCCTTTCGCGCCCGCATAGTGCCCGTCCCGCAGGTGCTTGGGCACCTCACCCACTCCCCCCGCCCGCACGTCGGACATCGCGGCATCGATCGCGGAGATGATCGCATTGGACTTGGGCGCCGTCGCGAGGTGAACCGTCGCCTGGGCCAGGGCCAGCCGACACTCGGGTAGGCCGACCTTCTGGACGATCTCCGCGGCCGCGGTTGCTGCCAACAACGCCGTGGGATCGGCCATCCCGATGTCCTCGCTCGCGTGCACCATCAATCGGCGGGCGATGAAGCGGGGGTCCTCGCCGGCGACCAGCATGCGGGCGAGATAGTGCAGCGCGGCATCCGCGTCGGACCCGCGGATGGACTTGATGAACGCGCTCGTGACGTCGTAATGCTGGTCACCGTCGCGGTCGTATCGCACCGGGGCCGAATCCAGGCTCAGCTCCACGATCTCCGGCGTCACTGAACCGTCCTCCGCGGCGCCGGCGGCGGCCTCGAGGATCGTGAGACTACGACGGGCGTCCCCTCCGGCGAGGCGGACGATGTCAGCGACCGCCTCGTCCGTGACGTCCACCTGCCCGCCCAGACCTCGCTCGTCCGCCACCGCGCGACGCAGTACGGTCTGCACCCCCTCGTCGTCGAGTCCCCGGAGTTCTGCGATGAGCGATCGGCTGAGCAACGGGGCGATCACCGAGAAGTGGGGGTTCTCCGTGGTCGCGGCCACCAGTAGAACGATCCCGTTCTCCACGGCGGCCAGGAGCGCGTCCTGCTGACTCTTGGAGAACCGGTGCACCTCGTCGATGAACAGGACGGTGCGTTGACCGTGGATCTGGCGCGTCCGGGCGTCGTCGATCACCGCGCGGACGTCCTTGACCCCAGCGCTCAGCGCCGACAACGCCACGAAATGCCGACCCGACGTGCTCGCGACCAGGTTCGCCAGAGTCGTCTTACCGGTGCCCGGCGGGCCGTACAGGATCACCGATGAGCCACCGCGGCCCTCGACCAGGCGTCGAAGCGGCGAGTTGTCCCGCAGCAGGTGGTCCTGACCGATGACCTCCTCGAGCGCACGTGGCCGCATGCGGACGGCCAGCGGTGCCGAAGGGTCGACGACCCGCCCCCCGCTGAGCGGGGAGCCGTAGCCCGTCCCGGCCACTCCGGGCGACCCGGGCGTGGCGAACAATCCGGCCTCGTCAGTCACACGGTCAGGCTACCGGGCCGCTCCGACACGCCACGGCCCCGTGCCCGACAGGTGAACGTTGGTCCAACTATCGGACGGAACGCTTCCGCAGATGACGCCCATGCGCTTGACTGGAGCATCGGACCGGTGACCCCATGTTCACCAGTGACAGGAAAGACACCCGCGAGACCATGTGCCAGATCGATCGCCACCATTCCCCCCGGGACCTCACGACCATCACGCGGCGAACCGCCCTCGCCGCGGGCGGTGCCGGGTTGCTCGCCGCGGTCGGTGCGACCGTCCTCGGTACGCCGGCGAAGGCGTGGGCCCGACCCACTCGCCCGGTGGCCGACGACCTGGACCTGTACGTGATCGTCACCGACGGGATGAATCCGGGCGAACTCAACCCCGCCCAGGCACCCACGCTGAACCGGTGGGCCGAGCACGGCACGCGTTACACCTCGGCGCAGGCCCACATGATCGCCGAGACGCTCCCGAACCACGCCGCGATGATGACCGGGGTCTTCCCTGACCGCAACGGCGTGCCCTCCAACAGTATCTGGGACCACGCGGCCGGTGAGGACCGGACGATGGACCGGGTCGATGACATCACCTACCCGACCGTTCTGGAGCGGGTCCGGGTCGAGGCGGGCCTGACGACCGCGAGCGTCCTGAGCAAGGACTACCTGCACGGCATCTTCACCGGCCGGGCCTCTGTGCAGTGGGCACCCTTCCCGCTGGTCCCCATCACCGATCACTCGTTGGACGAGTTCACGGTCGAGGCGCTCAAGCGGACGGTGACCGACCACAACCCACGGTTCACGTTCGTCAACCTCGGCGACATGGACCGGTTCGGGCACATGGACCTCACCGGTTACTCCCTCCGCGCCGCGCGGAACCAGGCCGTGTGGAACTCCGACCACAAGCTCTACCAGTTCGAGCGCTTCCTGCGGGACACCGGACGCTGGGAGCGTTCGGTGATCATGGTCCTGGCCGACCATTCCATGGACTGGTCGGTGCCGGAGAACGTCATCAGCGCCCAGGGCGCACTCGATGCCGACCCGGCGCTGCGTGGACGCTTCGGGATCGCCCAGAACGGGGGCGCCGACACCTTCACGTTCCTCGGCGACCCGGCCGAGCGCGACGCCGCGCTGGCCCGACTCCGACAGGTGGTCGCCGGGATCCCGGGCGTCAAGAGCCTGTACGACCCCGCCGATCTGCGTCTCGGCGACCGCGCCGGCGACCTGGTCGCCACCTGCCACCCGGGTTGGCGTTTCTCCGATCCGACGCCGCTGTCCAATCCGATCCCCGGCAACCACGGTCACGAGGTGACATTGCCGATCCCGTTCTTCATCAGCGGCGGCCACCGGATGGTGCGCCACGGCCAGGTGATAGACCGCCCGGTCACCACCCGCGACGTGGCCCCGACGGTCGCCCACCTCTTCGGTCTGAGCCACGACGACATGGACGGCTCCCCGGCGGTCGAGGCCTTCGACCTCTGACATCGCGCAGCGGAGCCGCCCCAAATCCTGCGGTAGACGACGAACCGCCCGCCACCCCGGGGCGTCCGGGTGGCGGGCGGTTCGTTCCCAGGGATGCCTGATCAGGATTCGACGGGAGCCTGAGTCTGCTGGCCCCGCGGCGCGGGCTTGGCGTCGATCCCCGACTCCTTGCGTTGCTGGGTGGTGATCTCGGCCGGCGCATCGGTCAGCGGGTCGATCCCGCCGCCCGACTTCGGGAACGCGATCACGTCGCGGATCGAATCGGTGCCGGCGAGCAGAGCGCAGATGCGGTCCCAACCGAACGCGATGCCGCCGTGCGGCGGGGCGCCGTAGGAGAAGGCGTCCAGGAGGAAGCCGAACTTCTCCTGCGCCTCCTCCTGCGTGATGCCCATGACGCCGAACACCCGCTCCTGGATGTCCTTACGGTGGATGCGGATCGAGCCACCGCCGATCTCGTTGCCGTTACACACGATGTCGTAGGCGTAGGCCAGAGCTGACCCCGGATCCGTGTCGAAGGTGTCGAGGTGCTCGGGCTTGGGCGACGTGAACGCGTGGTGCACCGCCGTCCAGGCGCCGGAGCCCATGGCCACGTCGCCGGCAGCGGTGGCGTCGTCGGCGGGCTCGAACATCGGGGCGTCGACCACCCAGGTGAAAGCCCACCTGGTGGGGTCGATCAGACCGAGCTTGTCGGCGATCTCGCCGCGAGCCGCGCCCAGTAGGGCCCGCGTGGTCTTGACCGGGCCGGCACCGAAGAAGATGCAGTCTCCCGGCTCCGCCCCGACGTGCGCGGCGATACCGGCGCGCTCCGAGTCCGAGAGGTTCTTGGCCACGGGGCCGCCGAGTTCGCCGTCCTCACCCACGAGGATGTACGCGAGGCCCTTGGCTCCGCGCTGCTTGGCCCACTCCTGCCAGGCGTCCAGCTGACGACGCGGCTGCGACGCCCCGCCCTTCATCACGACGGCGCCGACGTACGGTGCCTTGAATACCCGGAACGGGGTATCCGCGAAGAACTCGGTGCATTCGACGAGCTCGATCTCGAAGCGCAGGTCCGGCTTGTCCGAGCCGTAACGGCGCATCGCCTCCTCGTAGGTCATACGAGGGAAGGGAGTCGAGATCTCGTAGCCCGCGGTCGCCCACACGGCCGTGAGGATCTCCTCGGCCAAGGCGATCACGTCGTCCTGGTCGACGAAGCTCATCTCGACGTCGAGCTGGGTGAACTCAGGCTGCCGGTCCGCGCGGAAATCCTCGTCGCGGTAGCAGCGGGCCAGCTGGTAGTACTTCTCCATCCCGGCCACCATGAGCAGCTGCTTGAACAACTGCGGAGACTGCGGGAGCGCGTAGAAGGTGCCCGGCTGCAGGCGCGCGGGGACCAGGAAGTCGCGGGCGCCCTCGGGAGTGGACCGCGTCAGGGTCGGGGTCTCGATCTCGACGAAGTCATTCCGCGCCATGACACCACGGGCCGCGGAGTTGACCTTCGAGCGCAGACGCAACGCGGCACCCGGGCCCTCGCGGCGCAGATCGAGGTAACGGTGACGCAGGCGCGCCTCCTCCCCCACCTCGTCATCGAGCTGAAACGGAAGCGGGGCGGCCTCGCCGAGGACCTCGAACGAGGTAACGTCGATCTCGATCTCACCGGAATCGAGGTTGGGGTTCTCCGAGCCCTCCGGGCGACGGTCCACCACGCCGGTGACGGCGACACAGAACTCGTTGCGGAGACGATGGGCCCGCTCGGCGACCTCCTCGGATCGGAAGACCACCTGGCAGACGCCGGAGGAGTCGCGGAGATCGACGAAGATCACCCCGCCGTGGTCCCGGCGGCGCGCCACCCACCCGGCCAAGGTGACGGTGGCCCCTGCATCGGCGGCTCGGAGCTGGCCGGCGGAATGGGTGCGCAGCACTACGGTGGTCCTCTCGTCGGGGAAGCAAAATGTGTTCGATGAGCCAGGGGACGGTCGACGACGCCGACAGTCCGCCGCCAGCCCGGACGCACCACAGTCTACGTCCACCACCCGAATCGGCCCGTGCCGGCTGCACACAGGGTGTACCGCACAATACTGTGAGGCCCGACAGCGCGGGGTGGCGACGGCTCGGAGGACCGGGCGGCCCACGCGAGGGAGGGCGGAGGCCATGACATTCAGGCAGAGCGGCCGGCTGGACACCAGCGGTGTGTCAGGTGGTGGCCGAGGAGGTCGGGGTGGCCGGGGGGTGGTGATCGGTGGCGGTGTCGGCGGCATCGTCGTCGTCGTCATCGCCCTTGTCCTGGGCGTGGACCCGGCCCAGCTGGGCCTGACCGAAGGCGGTTCCGACGAACAGGGACAGAACTCCTCATCGGCGGAGCAGTTCCAGACCCACATCGATCAGTGCGATCTCCAACAGGCGAACTCCGACACTATCTGCAGGATCGTCGCCACCACCGAGAGTCTCGAGGACGTCTGGACCGCCGAACTACCCGCCCAGGTCGGCATGAACTGGGTCCAACCCCACACCAACATCTTCACCGGCCGCATCAACACCGGCTGCGGCGCAGGCTCATCCGACGTCGGGCCCTTCTACTGCCCCGCGGACCAGGAGGTCTACATCGACCCGGCGTTCTTCGACGACGTCCTGGTCAGGCGCCTCGGCGGTTCACCGGACGGCGCGGCCCAGATGTACGTGGTGGCGCACGAGTTCGGCCATCACCTGCAGACCATGCTCGGCGACATCCGACGATCTCAGCAGGATCCACGCGGCCCCTCCTCCGGCGCGGTACGCGTGGAACTGCAGGCCGACTGCTACGCCGGGCTGTGGGCGCACTACGCCACGTCAACCCCCGCGCCCGGAGGGCAGCAGCCCCTCCTCGAGAGCCTGACCGAGCAGGACGTCGACGCGATCATCCAAACCGCGGAGGCGATTGGCGACGACCACATCCAGAAGTCCGGCGGCGCACGCGTCGATCCGGGCTCGTGGACCCACGGCTCGTCCGAGATGCGACGGCAGTGGTTCGTCACGGGCTACCAGCAGGGGTCCGTGGCCGCCTGCGACACGTTCAGCGCGCAGTTCTGAACGAGGTGATTCACAACGACGTGGCGCCGCCTGCTCTGCCGGGGAGGCAGCACAGGCGGCCACGCATCGTCAGGCGCCGAGCAGTCCACGAACGTGATCGACCACGGAATCGAGCGGCACCGCGTGCTGCTCCCCCGTCGACATGGTCTTGACCACGGCGGTTCCCGCGGCGAGTTCGTCCTCACCCACGACGATCGTCACCGCGGCTCCGGACCTGTCGGCGGCCTTGAAGGAGCCCTTCATCCCGCGGTCCCCATAGGCCATGTCGGCGCGTACCCCGCCCCGACGGAACTCCGCGAGGACCGGCACGAGCGCCGACTTCGCCGCGGCGCCCAGGGCGACCCCGTAGACGTCCACCCTGCCGCCGGCCGTCGGATCGAGGCCCTCCGCCTCGAGCGCGAGCATCGTGCGGTCCACGCCGATCCCGAACCCGATCCCGGACAGGTCCTGGCCGCCCAACTGCGCCATCAGACCGTCGTAGCGACCGCCACCGCCGATCCCGGACTGTGCGCCGAGACCGTCATGGACGAACTCGAAGGTGGTCTTGGTGTAGTAGTCCAATCCCCGCACCATGCGGGGGTTGACCACGTACGGCACCCCGAGCGCGTCGAGGTGGGCCCGCACCGAACCGAAGTGCTCCGCGCTCGAGTCCGACAGGTGATCGATCATCAGCGGCGCGTCCTCGAGCTGGACGCGGATCTCGGGACGTTTGTCATCGAGAACACGGAGTGGGTTGATCCGGGCGCGCTCGCGGGTGGCCTCGTCCAGCTCCAGCCCGGCGAGGAAGCTCTGGAGCCGCTCCCTGTACTCGGGGCGGCACGTGTCGTCGCCCAGTGAGGTCAACTCCAAGCGGAACCCGGTCAACCCGAGCGAGCGGAACGCCTCGTCAGCGACCGCGATCACCTCGGCGTCGAGCGCCGGGTCGTCCACACCGATGGCTTCGATCCCCACCTGCTGCAGCTGGCGGTAGCGGCCGGCCTGCGGACGCTCGTAGCGGAAGAACGGACCCGCGTAACAGAGCTTCACCGGTAGCTGGCCTCGATCCAGGCCGTGCTCGATCACCGCGCGCATGACGCCCGCGGTGCCCTCCGGTCGCAGAGTCACGCTCCGCCCGCCCCGGTCGGAGAAGGTGTACATCTCCTTGGAGACCACGTCGGTGGACTCGCCGACGCCCCGCGCGAACAGGGTCGTCTCCTCGAAGACGGGCAACTCGATATGGCCGTAGCCTGCCCTGCGCGCCGCATGCGTGATCGCGTCCCGCACGGCGACGAACGCCGCCGACGTCGGCGGCACGTAATCGGGCACGCCCTTGGGCGCCTTGATGGCGGTCTTCTTCTGGCTACCGGTCACGGGTCGAAAATCCTCGGCTCTCTCGTAATGCGGGGATGGCGGTTGCTACAGGTCTCGCAGGAACGGGTTCGAGCGCCGCTCACGACCGATCGTGGTGGACGGGCCGTGCCCGGGCAGGACCACGGCGTCGTCGTCCAACACGAGGAACTTCTTGGCGATGGACTGCATGAGCACCTCGGTGTCCCCGGCCGGCAGGTCGGTTCGGCCGACGCCGTCCTGGAACAGCACGTCACCACCGAGGACCACCATGCGAGGCCCCTGCTCGCTCTCCACCAGGATCCTGAACGACACCGAACCCGGACTGTGCCCGGGGACATGGTCGACGTCGAAGACCATCGAACCGAATGTCAGGGAGTCACCGTCGAATACCTCGATCACCTCGGCGGGCTCAGTGAACTCCGCGCCCTTGAGCATGGCCGACAGGTCCAGAGACAGTCCCTTGGCCGGATCTGACAACATCTCCCGGTCATCCGGGTGGATGTAGGCGGGCACCCCGTAATGATCGGCGACCTGCTGCGCGTTCCAGATGTGGTCGAGATGACCGTGGGTCAGCAGCACGGCCCGGGGCCGCAGACCCGCCTCGGAAACCTGCTGGCGGACCTGCGCTTCGGAATCCTGACCCGGGTCCACGATCACGCAGTCCCCGGAATCGTCGGACACGATGTAGCAGTTGGTCTGGAACATCCCCGCGGGGAAACCGACGATCTGCACGTCACGTACTCCTCTTCTCGCATCACCCACGACGTGTGACGCGGAGCTGGGGGCCAACGGACCGCGACACCGGAGTGGTGTTCGGTCATCTCAGCCCGACCTGGTAGACAAGGACCCTGGGCTGGAGCGTCACGGCTTCCCGGGGGAAGTCACCTAGGACGATCCAGCCGACCGTTCCAGCCTAGTCCAGGTACCCAGGAGGGTCTGTGTCCACCAACCAGGAACGTCGAGCCGAGGCACGCCAGCGCCTGCGCGAGCAGATGGAGGCCCAGGCACGCCGTGAGAAGCAGCTGAAGATCGCTGCGGCCGCCGTGGTGGTCGTGGTGCTCCTCGGGATCGTCGGCTTCGTGGTCTGGAACAAGGCCGAGGAGGCCCGCGCCGAGAAATACGCGGCGAACTGGATCTCCTGCGAATACCCGGAGGACACGGCGGCGCCGGAGAAGATCGACCCCGCCGAGTACGAGGACCAGGGGCCCGAGGTCGTTGCCGAGGTCGAGCGGTTCAACGAGCAGGTCGACGAGATCGGTGAGAGCAAGCGCGACGGCGAGGCGCCCACCGGGGACCAGCCGCGTCGGGGTACCGCCGAGATCACCATCACCACCAACAGCGGGGAGATCCCACTCCGGCTCGACCGTGAGGGCGCCCCGTGCAACGTCGCGAGTTTCGTCTCGCTGTCTGAGCAGGGTTTCTTCAACGACACCGAATGTCACCGTCTGACCGTCGCCGAGGAGGGCGCGGCCCTGTCCGTCCTGCAGTGTGGCGATCCGACCGGCACGGGCCTGTCCGGGCCGGGATACACGGTGGCCGATGAGCCGCCCACCGATCTCGCCGTGGCCGACGACGGTTCGGGGATGTCGGTCTACCCGCGCGGCACGGTCGCCATGGCCAAGTCGCAGGCGCCGAACAGTGCCGGCAGCCAGTTCTTCCTGGTCTACGAGGACTCAATGCTCCCCGCCGAGTACACGGTCATGGGAACGATCAGTGAGTCCGGCCTCGAGGTACTCGACAAGATCACCGACGCGGGCGTGAAGAGTAACGACCCGTCGAACGCCGACTATCAGCGGCCGAAGAGCGCGGTCGAGATCGAGAAGGTCACCGTCGGCGCCCAGGAGGGCCTGCCTGAGGAGTGATCGGGCACCGGAGACAGGACGGTCCTCAGCTTCTGAGTTGGGGACCGTCCTTTTCTCGTCTCAGTTCGAGGTCATCCGGCTGACGTCGAAGACACCCTCCACCCGCCTGACGGCGCCCAGGACGTGGCCCAGGTGTTTGGGATCGGCCATCTCGAACGTGAACCGGGAGATCGCCACCCTGTCATCGCCGGCGGTCTGCACCGACGCGGACAGGATATTGACCTTCTCGTCGGCGAGGACCTTGGTCACGTCCGAAAGCAGGCGATGACGATCGAGGGCCTCCACCTGGATCGCCACGAGGAAGACCGCGCCGGGCTGTGGTGCCCACTCGACCTTGACGAGCCGCTCGGGTTCACGATGTAGATCGGAGGCATTGGTGCAGTCGGTCCGGTGAACACTGACCGTGCCGCCCCGGGTGATGAAACCCAGGACCTCGTCACCGGGAACCGGCATACAGCACCGAGCGAGTTTCGCGTGGACGTCCTCGACACCGCCGACCAGGACGCCGGCGCCCGCAGGCGCGGATCGACGCGGGGCGATGGTCTTGTCCCGCGACCTGTCGGCGAGTTCCTCGGTGACCTCATCCACCCCGCCATGGGCTGCGACGAGTCGTCCGACGACGGTCTTCGCCGAGACGTGATGCTCGCCGATGGCCGTGTAGAGCGCGGTGACGTCGGCGAAGCCGAGCTCGCGGGCCACGCCGGCGATCGTCTCGTTGGAGAAGACGCGGTGAACGGGAACGCCGCCGCGTCTGACCTCACGGGTGATGAGGTCTTTGCCCCTCTCCAGAGCCTCCTCGCGGCGCTCCTTGGCGAACCACTGCCGGATGGAGCTCTTGGCCCGGCCGGAGACGACGAACTTCTGCCAGTCGAGGCTCGGGCCGGCATTGGGGTCCTTGGAGGTGAACACCTCCACGACCTCGCCGTTCTCGAGAGGCCGTTCGAGGGCGACGAGCTTTCCGTTCACGCGCGCACCGATACACCGGTGCCCGACCTCGGTGTGCACGGCGTAGGCGAAATCGACCGGCGTCGCACCCACCGGAAGGTTCACCACGTCCCCCTTCGGGGTGAAGACGAAGATCTCCTTGCTGGTCATCTCGAACCGCAGCGAGTCGAGGAACTCACCGGGATCCGCGGCCTCTCGCTGCCAGCTCAGCAGCTGGCGCATCCACGCCATATCGTCGAGTTCGGCCTGGTCCCCGTGGTGCTTACCCCGCGTCTCCTTGTACCGCCAGTGCGCCGCGATGCCGTACTCGGCGTTCCGGTGCATCTCGTGGGTGCGGATCTGGATTTCGAGTGGTTTGCCGTCCGGGCCGATCACTGTGGTGTGCAGAGACCGGTAGACGCCGAACCGAGGCTGCGCGATGTAGTCCTTGAACCGACCCGGCATGGGCTTCCACGTGGAGTGGACGACACCGATCGCCGCATAGCAGTCCCGCACGTCCTCGCACAGGACGCGGATGCCGACCAGGTCGTGGATCTCGTCGAACTCGCGACCGCGGACGATCATCTTCTGATAGATCGACCAGTAGTGCTTCGGGCGTCCCTCCACCGTGGCCTCGATGTGGGCTTTCTCCAGCTCTGCGTTGACCCGCCCGATCACGGTGCCCAGGTACACGTCCCGGCTCGGCGCGCGATCGGCGACCAGCCGGACGATCTCCTGGTACTTTTTGGGCTCCAGGATCGCGAATGCGAGGTCCTCGAGTTCCCACTTGATCGTGGCCATTCCGAGCCGATGCGCCAGCGGCGCGATCACCTCGAGCGTCTCGCGAGCCTTTTTGACCTGCTTCTCCGGCGGGAGGAAACGCATCGTCCGCATGTTGTGCAGCCGGTCCCCCACCTTGATCACCAGCACACGGGGATCGTGCGCCATCGCGATGATCATCTTGCGGATCGTCTCCGCCTCCGCGGCTTCGCCGAACTCGACCTTGTCGAGTTTGGTCACGCCGTCGACGAGGTGCGCGACCTCTCCGCCGAAATCCGTGGACAGCTGCTCAAGCGAGTAGTCGGTGTCCTCCACGGTGTCGTGAAGCAGGGCGGCCACGAGTGTCGTGGTGTCCATCCCCATCTCCGCGCAGATGGTCGCGACGGCGAGAGGGTGGGTGATGTAGGGGTCGCCGGACTTCCGGTAGACGCCTGCATGTTGTTTGTCGGCCAGCGCGTAGGCCCGGGCGAGTAGGCCGACGTCGGCCTTCGGGTGGTGGACCCGATGGACCCGGACCAGCGGCTCGAGAACCGCGGGCGTCGACGTGATGGCCAGACCCGACGTCAGGCGCCGAGCCCAGCGAGCCCTCACCCGACGACTCGCCGATGGCTTGGTGCCCGGAATCACCGGTAGCGGCTGGGTGGTGGGTTGCGGCTGTCCGGCCGCGCCCTCGCGTGCCGCGCGGCCGGTCTGAGCGGCGGGGTCCGGTCGTTGCGTCATGCCCGCCTCCTCCCTGAGCATCGAAGTGCCGCGCCCAGCGGCCGGGTGTTACGCGACCGTGAGGCAGGTCAGCGATGTGTCGGCCAGTCTATCCCGACCTCCGAGACCCGGAACCTCGAGAACGACGGAGAGGCCGGCGACGGTAGCGCCGCAGTCGTCCAACAGACCGACTGCCGCGCTGAGCGTTCCTCCGGTCGCCAGCACATCGTCGACGACGAGAACGCGCTTGCCGCTGAGATCGAGGCCGTCAGCGGGCAGTTCGAGGGTCGCAGCCCCGTACTCGAGCTCGTAGGACCGTGAATGCACCGGCGGAGGTAGCTTTCCGGCCTTCCGTATCGCGAGCACACCGGTATGCAGACGCACGGCAACCGCACCGGCGAGCAGAAAACCTCGCGCGTCCAGCCCCGCAACGTAATCGATGGATCCGACCTCGTGTCCTGCGGCCAGCCCTCGCACGACCGCATCGAAACCCTCGGGGTCCGCGAGGACCGGGGTGAGGTCACAGAACTGGACGCCGGAGGAGGGAAAGTCCTCTACGCGGCGCATCAGACGTTCAACAGCTGAACTGATCGCCGGGGAGACAGCTGTCAGGGGGGACTCGGTCATGCGAGCGCTTCCGCCTTCTCACGTCGGGCCAGCACCTTCGTCGTCTGGCGCTTGATCTCGGGATCGCGTTGCTTGAGCGTCACCAGGAGCGGTGTCGCGAGGAAGACCGACGAGAAGGTACCGGTAACGATACCGACCATCTGCACGATCGCCAGATCCATGAGGGTGCCCACGCCCAGGATCCACACCGCGATGATGACGAGCGCCAGGAGCGGGAGGATGCCGATGACGGTGGTGTGAATGGACCGCATGAGTGTCTGGTTTACACCGAGGTTCGCTTCTTCGGCATACGTGCGACTCGCGGTGTGTTTGAGCCCGCGGGTGTTCTCCTCGACCTTGTCGAAAACGATCACCGTGTCATACAGGGAGAATCCGAGGATCGTCAGCAATCCGATCACGGTGGCGGGAGTCACCTCGAAACCGACGATCGAGTAGATCCCCGCGGTGGTGACCATGTCGAAGAGCAGGGCCACGATCGCGGCCGTCGCCATCTGCCACTCGAATCGGAAGGCGATGTAACCGAAGACGATCACGAGGAACACTGCGAGCGCGATCAGGGCCTTCTGGGTGACCTGGCCGCCCCAACTCTCGCTACGCGCGGAATCGCCGATGGCCTCCACCGACGTCTCGCCGGCCGCGGTGACGGGCTGGAACTCCTCGAACATCGCGTTCTTGGTGGCCGCGATCTCGTCCGTGGACAGGAAGCGGGTTTCCACCTCGACGATCCGTGCATTGCCCGTGCCGACGATCTGCACCATCTCGGGCTCTTCGCCCAGCGATTCCTCGACCACCGCGGCGACGCGGTCCTTGTCGATCTCGCCGGCGGGCATGGTGAGTTTCGTGCCGCCGGCGAAGTCGATGCCGAAGCTGAAACCACGTAGCAGGATGCTCGCGAGACAGACCGCGACGATCACCAGGGTGAGGACGTAGAACCTACGACGGTTACCGACCACCTCGAACGCACCGGTGCCCGTGTAGAGACGGTTGAACAGGCTGTCGTTCGAGTCGTGCTCTGCCGGGGCGCCGTCGCCGGGCGCGGCCGTGGTGGACGTGCTCATCGGCGCTCCTCCTCATCATCGGTGCCGGGAAGGCGCGGGGTTCCGGTGGCGGTGGCCCCGACGGGCCCCTGGATCGTGGCGGTGACGCCCCGTCCACGAGCCTGCTCGGCCTTCTTCTCCTCGCGGCGTTCGATACGCCGCCGTTCAGCGGCGGCGGCCTGCAGGTTCGCCATGCGACCCATACCGTTGGCCCAGGGCTCGGAGAAGAGGTCCTTGGTCGAGGCCAGGTAGACCAGCGGCCATGTCACGGTGAAGGCCACGAACACATCCATGACCGTCGTCAGGCCCAGGGTGAACGCGAACCCGCGCACCTCGCCACTGGCAAGCAGGTAGAGGACCACCGCGCCGATGAGGCTGACCATGTTTCCGGTGACGATCGTCCGGCTCGCGCTCTTCCATGCTCTCGGAACCGCCGATCTGAATCGGTGTCCGTCCCGGAGCTCGTCCTTGATGCGCTCGAAGAACACGACGTAGGAGTCGGCGGTCATACCGATGCCGATCACGAGTCCGGCGATACCGGCGAGGTCGAGGCTGTAATCGACCGTGTATCCGAGGAAGACCAACATCCCGTAGGTGAGGAGGAAGGACAGGGCCAGCGAGATGAACGCGAGCACGCCGAGCAACCGGTAGAACACGACCGAGTAGATCAACACCAGGAGGAACCCGATCGCGCCGGCGAGAAGCCCCGCCTCGAGCGAGGCCAGGCCGAGCGAGGCCGGCACGTTGTCGACGTTCGGGTCCTCGAAAGAGATCGGGAGGGCGCCGTACCGGAGGTTGCCGGCGAGCGTCGACGCCTCGTCGGTCGAGAACTCGCCCGTTATCGAGGTTGCC
This sequence comes from Dietzia aurantiaca, assembly GCF_021033825.1. GTDB lineage: Bacteria > Actinomycetota > Actinomycetes > Mycobacteriales > Mycobacteriaceae > Dietzia > Dietzia aurantiaca. The sequence continues at coordinate 209,992 of NZ_JAIFXZ010000002.1, read as the reverse complement.
GAACCGACCGGGGTCACACCCTGGACGACCGGCGCACTGATCACCTCGCCGTCGAGGAGAATCGCGATCTGCTTCTGCAGGTTCTCCTGGGTCAGACGCGACCAGGTGGCACTTCCCTGCTCACCCGGGCCGGCGTTGAACCGGAAGGAGACCTCGTTCTTGCCCGCCTGCTGACTGAACCCGGAGCTGACGGAGTCTTTGACGATCTGCTGCCCGTCCAGGCGTTTGCCGTCGTCGGGCTCTCCGACGAGGAGCGGCACCGGACCGAGTACGTACTTCCCGGTCTCCCCGCACGCGATCAACGCCTGCGCAGGATCATCGAAACCCGCGAGGACATCCCGCTCCGGACAGCGGAACGTGGCGAGCGACTCCGTGAGCTCCTGGGGGTCGCCCTGACGCACTTCTCGAGCCTCGGCGACCTCCCGGGCCACGGCCTCGCTGTCCCCCTTCGCTGCGGGCACCGGTTCACGATCGCCCGGCTCGACGGGCTGGAACTGGATGACCGGTCGAATGGTCAGCTGCGAGGTGGTTCCGAGATCTCGGGCCTGGCTGGAGTCCTCCCCGGGAACCGTGAGCACGATGTTGCTGCCCTCGATCACCACGGAGGTTCCGGCGACGCCCAGGCCGTCGACGCGGTCTCGGATGATCTCCTGCGCGAGCTGGAGATCAGCCTCGGCCGGCTGTCCCTTGGGGATCAGCGTCACGCGCGTCCCGCCCTGGAGATCGATCCCCAGTTTCGGGGAGAGCCCCCGGTCCGCCACCGCGAATGAGGCGACGAAGATGATGAACAGAGCCAGGAAGAAGATGGCGAGTAACCGCCATGGCCTCGGTCTCGCGTCCGCGCGCCGGGGACGTACTGGTGTCACGGGGAACTTCCTTGCGTAGGTGACTCGGTGGCCGACGGCTGACCGGACGGCCCTATCACCCTACTTCCGGGTAGGGCCTTACAGAGAACTCGAGTCGTCCGATCCGGAATCTGTCCCGGTATCCGTCGATCCGGCGGTGTCGAGCTTCTCCCGGATCACTCGCCGGTCCCAGACGGTCTTGACGCCGGGCGCGATCTCGAGCCCGACGGCCTCCTCGTCGATCGACGCGATCGTCGCGTGGACGCCGGAGGTCGTGAGCACCCGGTCACCGACCGTGAGGGAGTCCTGCATTTCGCGGAGTGCCTTCATCGCCTTCCGCTGTTTGGAACTCTGCAGGAACATGAGCACGATCAGCACGACGATCATCAACGGCAGAAGCAGTTCAAGTCCCATGGGGTCCTCCTGGTACGGACCCGGCGCTGGTGCAGGCCCTGTCAATTATGGTCCGGATGGCGGACGGTCTCGTCCGAGGATGCCAGCCGCGGGCTCACCGTGCCGAGTCGGGTCCCCCGTCGACCTCCATACGAAGCATGGGCTGCCCGCTCCCCCGTTCCGGACGCGCCATGCCCATGTGGTCCCACGCCGCCGCCGTTGCCACCCGGCCTCGTGGCGTGCGCGCGAGAAGGCCGGCTCGCACGAGAAACGGTTCACACACCTCTTCCAGCGTGGTGGCTTCCTCACCGACGGCAACCGCCAATGTGCTCAGTCCGACAGGGCCGCCCTCGTGTTGAACCAGCAGGGCTCGCAGTACGGCCCTGTCCAACCTGTCAAGCCCCAGTTGGTCGACCTCGTAGACCTCCAGTGCCGCGCGGGCGACCGGGACGGTGATCTGGCCGTCGGCCCGCACCTCGGCGAAATCCCGGACTCGCCGCAACAGGCGGTTGGCGATTCGCGGGGTGCCCCGCGACCTGCCGGCCACCTCGAGCGCCGCATCGGGGTCGACCGGGATGGCCAGGATGTCAGCAGCCCGTGTCACGATCCGTGCCAGATCCTGATCGGTATAGAAGTCCATGTGCGCGGTGAAACCGAACCGGTCACGAAGCGGCCCGGTCAGTGCGCCGGATCTGGTGGTGGCGCCGACGAGGGTGAACGGCGCGATCTCGAGAGGAATCGAGGTGGCGCCCGGCCCCTTTCCCACCATGATGTCGATCCGAAAATCCTCCATCGCGAGGTACAACATCTCTTCCGCGGGCCGGGCGATCCGATGGATCTCGTCGATGAACAGCACGTCGCCCTCGATGAGGTTCGACAGCATGGCCGCGAGATCCCCGGGACGTTCCAACGCGGGGCCCGAGGTGATGCGGAGTGAGCCGCCGAGCTCCGCGGCGACGATCATCGCCAGGCTCGTCTTGCCCAGGCCGGGCGGGCCGGAGAACAACAGGTGATCCGGCACGACGCCACGCCGGGTAGCGGCGGTCAAGACCAGGTCCAGCTGCTCCCGGACCGTCTCCTGGCCGATGAACTCGCCGAGGTTCCGCGGGCGCAACGCCCCCTCGACATCCGTGTCGAACGGGGTGAGTGCGGCAGTGAGCCCGGACTCCGGTTCGCCACCCGATTCCTCGAACGGATCCGTCATCAGCGTTTCCCGAGCGACTTGAGCGCCATCCGGAGGGCTTCTGTAGGACCCAGGCCCGGATCGGAGGCCAACACCGCGGTGGCGGTCTTGTCCGCCTCTGCGGCGGAGAACCCCAGTCCCTCGAGCGCCTCGGCCACCTCGGTCGCGGCGGGCACCGCGCCACCGCTGCCGTCGGCCGAAGCCCCGCCTGCCTCGCCGGGAAGCGGGCCCACCTTGTCCTTGAGTTCGAGAACCATGCGTTCCGCTGTGCGTTTGCCGACGCCCGGGACGCGGGTGAGCGCCTTGACATCACCGGAGCCGAGCGCGCGGACCAACTCGTGCGGCTCGAGAGTGGCCAGGATCGCCAGCGCCAGTCGCGGCCCCACGCCGGACACGGTCTGAACAGTGAGGAAGAGTCCCCGGGCCTCCACCGAGTCGAACCCGTAGAGCGTCAGCGAGTCCTCCCGGACCACGAGTTCGGTGTGGAGCATGCCCTCCGAACCGCGGCGCAGCCCGGTGAGCGCCGCCGGCGTCGCGTGCACCAGGACCCCGACCCCGCCGGTCTCCACGACACAGCGATCCAGACCGATCTCGGCCACCGTTCCTCGGATCGAGGCGATCACCAGCGGACTCCCTTCGTTCGAGCCATTCCCCGGGCGGCTGCCCGGGCACGTTCCTGGTCCGCGGCGGATCCCCGGCCCCGGGTCCCCCGCGACGCGGCCGATTCACGCGCCACCGCGACCTTCGCCTCGAAACCTGCACGGGACCGCGCCACCTGCGCGTCCAGCGAGGCGACACGGCCCTGCATCGGAGCCCGCCAGCTGTGGCACACGGCCAACGCCAGCGCGTCCGCCGCATCGGCCGGACTGGGCGGCTTCTGCAGTCCCAGGATCCGGGTGATCATCAGCGTCATCTGCTTCTTGTCCGCGCGCCCACTCCCGGTGATGGCGGCCTTGACCTCCGACGGTGTGTGGAACGCCACCGGGATGTCCCGGTACGCCGCGGCGAGCGCGACCACGCCGGCAGCCTGCGCGGTGCCCATCGCCGTGGACACCTGGTTCTGCGCGAAGACCCTCTCGATCGCCACGACGTCCGGCTTGTGGACGTCCATCCATTCGTCGGCGACCGTGTGCACCGCCCGCAAACGCCGCTCGAGTGGCTCGTCCGCGGTCGTCCGCACCACGTCCACGTCCAATGCGGTGACAGCCCGACCCGGCGCGGTCTCGATCAGCGCGAGACCGCACCGGGTCAGACCCGGGTCCACACCCATGACGCGCATAGCGCCCCCTCCACGACCGGCGGTAGAACCTACGTTCGAGACCCTACCAGTGGTCCGGACGTCAGGCGTCGAGGGCCGCCAGCACGTCGTCGGGGACGTCGATGTTGGTGAAGACGTTCTGGACGTCGTCCGAGTCCTCGAGCGCGTCGATGAGCCTGAACACCTTGCCGGCGCCGTCGGCGTCGACGGTCACCTCCACCGAGGCCCGGAAACCGGACTCGGCCGACTCGTAGTCGATCCCGGCGTCCTGGAGAGCGGTACGCACCTGGACGAGGTCGGTGGGCTCGCAGACCACTTCCCACTGGTCCCCGAGGTCGTTGACCTCCTCGGCGCCGGCCTCGAGGACCGCCAGGAGCACGTCGTCCTCTGTCAGCTCCGCTTTGTCCAGCACGATCTCGCCCTTGCGCGCGAACAGGTACGCGACCGAGCCGGGATCGGCCAGGTTGCCGCCGTTGCGGGTCATGGCGGTCCGCACCTCGCCCGCGGCACGATTGCGGTTGTCCGTCAGACATTCGATGAGCATGGCCACACCGCCCGGGCCGTAGCCCTCGTACATGATGGTCTCCCACTCGGCGCCGCCCGCCTCCTCGCCGGCGCCGCGCTTGCGGGCGCGCTCGACGTTGTCCGCCGGGACGGAGTTCTTCTTCGCCTTCTGGATGGCGTCGAAGAGAGTCGGGTTGCCGGTCGGGTCGCCCCCGCCGGTGCGGGCCGCCACCTCGATGTTCTTGACCAGCTTGGCGAAGAGCTTGCCGCGCTTGGCGTCGATCGCCGCCTTCTTGTGCTTGGTGGTGGCCCACTTGGAATGGCCTGCCATGTGTTTTTCCGCCCTCCGGGGGTGTCTGGGTCCGGGGCCCGCATGTCCGCGGGCTCCGGCGCGAGGTCTCGCTGACCGCCCAGTCTACGAGGTCGCGGCCCGTGCCATGTCGAGGAAGTACCTGTGTACTCGAACGTCGTCGGTGACCTCGGGGTGGAACGAGGTGGCCAGCGCATTGCCCTGACGCACCGCGACCGCGTGGTCGCGTCCGTCGGACGCCCGGACCCGGGCGAGTACTTCGACGCCCGGGCCGACGGTCTCGACCCACGGGGCACGGATGAACACCGTCCGCAGTGGTTCCGACCCGAGAGGGTCGACGACGAGGTCGGCCTCGAAGGAATCCACCTGGCGGCCGAAGGCGTTCCGCCGGACGGTCATGTCGATGGCCGAGAACCAGGTGGCGTCGGCCCGGGTGTCCACGACCTGCGAGGCGAGCAGGATCATCCCGGCGCACGACCCGTACACGGGCATCCCGGCGCCGATCCTCTCGGCCACCGGTTCATACATCTGGTAGACGTCGAGCAGTCGGCTCATCGTGGTCGACTCGCCACCCGGCAGGACGAGGCCGTCGACGGCGTCGAGTTCCGACTGCTTCCGGACCGGGATCGCGCGGGCGCCGACCTCCTCGAGATGGCGGATGTGCTCGATCACGGCGCCCTGGAGGGCGAGCACGCCGATCGTCGGTGCGGACCGGCTCATTCGCCGGAGGCCGGGGCGTCCGACCTCTTCCCGCGGGACAGATCCACAGGGAAGGACTGGGCGCCCGGCCGGAGGCGGCGGGACAGCCCTTCCTGGGTCACCGCGGCGACAAGGCGTCCCTGACGGTCGAAGATGCGGCCCTGGGTGAGCGTGCGCCCGCCGGAGGCCGAGGGGGACGTCTGGTCGTAGAGCAGCCAGTCATCCGCGCGGAAGGGGCGCATGAACCACATGGCGTGGTCGAGGGACGCATCCTGGGTGGGCTCGCCGGGGTGCGGGATCTTGGCGGAGCCCAGAAGGGTCATGTCGGACATGTAGGCCAGGGTGCACACATGGAAATTGGGGTCGTCGGGCAGTGTGTCGACGCAGCGGAACCAGACCCGCTGCTGGGCGGCCAGCGACGAGAGGGTCTCCATGCGGTCCCGCGGCACGATGCGGATGTCCCACTGCGCCCACTCCTCGACGAACACCCGATGGGTCTCGTCGAGATCCTCGATCGTCGGAACGGCGATCTCCTCGGGATCGATCACCCGCGGCATCGAATCCTGGTGCTCGATGCCCTCCTGGGCGATGAGGTGGAACGACGCCGACATCGAGAAGATGGGTTCGCCCTCCTGGATCGCGGTGACCCGCCGGGTCGCGAAGCTGCGGCCGTCCCGGAGGCGGTCCACCTGGAAGACGGTGGGAACGTCGGGGATGCCGGGCCGGATGAAGTATCCGTGGAGCGAGTGGACGTGCTTGTCGTCTTCGACGGTGCGGACCGCCGCGGTCAGGGTCTGTCCTGCCACCTGCCCGCCGAAGGTGCGTTGGAGGTTCGTGGTGATCGCCGGACCCCGGTAGAGGTCACGGTCGATGCGCTCGATGTCGAGGATGTCCTCGATCTTGTTCACCGCCGCTCACCCGCGCTTCCCGGGGAGCCGGCGCGGTTCGGGCGGACGGTCGATCGCGAGCCCGCCGCCGGGCGACGGGACCGGACCCGGGGCAGGGTCCACAGGGGGGCTGCATGCATGGACAGATCCTAGCGCTGCGGGTACCCACCGCGGTCACGTGTGTCCTGTAGACGAGATCACCCCGGCGGCTCCGGGAATCGGAGCCACCGGGGTGGTTCTGCGAGCACACTCAGCCGGGGCTGATCACCAGCCGCGCTCGGCGAGCCGGTGCGGCTCGGGGATCTCGTCGACGTTGATGCCGACCATGGCCTCACCGAGCCCACGCGAGATGTCGGCGAGAACCTTCGGGTCATCGAAGGAGGTGGTGGCCTTGACGATGGCCTTGGCCCGCTCGGAGGGGTTGCCGGACTTGAAGATGCCGGAGCCCACGAACACGCCCTCGGCGCCGAGCTGCATCATCATCGCGGCGTCGGCCGGGGTGGCGATACCGCCGGCGGTGAACAGCACCACGGGCAGCTTGCCGGTCTCGGCGACCTCCTTGACGAGCTCGTACGGCGCCTGGAGCTCCTTGGCGGCCACGTAGAGCTCGTCGGCCGGCAGCGACTGCAGCCGGCGGATCTCACCGCGGATGGTGCGCATGTGGGTGGTGGCGTTGGAGACGTCGCCGGTACCGGCCTCACCCTTGGAGCGGATCATGGCCGCACCCTCGGTGATGCGACGCAGTGCCTCGCCGAGGTTGGTGGCGCCACAGACGAACGGCACCTCGAAGTCGAACTTGTCGATGTGGTTGGTGTAGTCGGCCGGGGTCAGCACCTCGGACTCGTCGACGAAGTCCACGCCGAGCGCCTGCAGGACCTGCGCCTCGACGAAGTGGCCGATGCGGGCCTTGGCCATGACCGGGATGGAGACGGCCTCGATGATGCCGTCGATCAGGTCGGGGTCGCTCATCCGCGCCACGCCACCCTGGGCGCGGATGTCGGCGGGAACACGCTCGAGGGCCATGACGGCCACCGCGCCGGCGTCCTCGGCGATCCTGGCCTGCTCGGCGGTGACGACGTCCATGATGACGCCGCCCTTGAGCATCTCGGCCATGCCCCGCTTCACGCGTGCGGTTCCGGTGGTGTTCTCGCTCGACTCGCTCACGAATAGGCCTTCCTGGCTCAGACGACGTGTGATAGACGTCCAGTGTAGGTCGCCCTCACCCGGACTCTCCAACCGCCGCCCTGGCCGGCTCCCGCTCGTTGATCCGGCCGCCTCGCCTCACCCCGCTGGTGCCGGTGCGTCGACCAGTTCCACGTAGTCGGGCATCGGCGCGTGACCGGCGAGCCGGAGCCACCGGACGAGGGCCTGCTCGCGCAGGCTCCGCGTGTCCCGGACCGCGTCGTTGTAGAAGCGCCGCGCCATCGCGACGCGGTCGGTGACGTCGTCGAGCTCGGCTTCCAGGTCGTCGGGCAGCGCGGCCGTCTCGAGCCCCGCGAGGATCACGCCGAGTCTGTTCTCCGCCAGCTCGGCATCTGGCGAGGAGCCGACGAGGTCGTCGTCACGCGCCGGGCGGCGGCGGTCGGGAGCCGGGGCGGGATCGACGCCGACCACCTCGCCCGGGAGGTGCGAGCGCGCGTCCGCCAACGCTCGGGTCAACCGCTCCGCGCAGGCCGGGTCCCGGGCCGCGAGGTCCCGCGCGACAGCCGCACCGACGGTGTGACGGCGCTCGAGGACCCCGATGAGAGACGCCCGCGCGAGGTCGGTGCGGATATGGAGACGGTCCAGGCGGTGCGCGGTCAGGTAGGCGCCGAGCATTGCGGCGAGGACCAGGACGGCGACGACGACGAGAAGCACCACGAGCTCACCGGACACGGATCGTCTCCCCCGGCCCGCGGATCGTCTCGTACACCCGGATCACCCTGTCCGCGACGACCGGCCAGTCGTAGTCCCGCACAGCGACACTGCCCTGCGCACGCAGGTCCGCGCGGCGGTCGTCGTCGACCAGCACGCGCGTCAGGGCCTCCCCGAGGGCTTCCGGGTCGCCGACGGTCGCGAGCTCACCGCATTCGCCGTCCCGCAGGACCCGGCGAAACGCGTCGAGATCGGCCGCCACGACCGCGGTGCCGGCCGCCATGGCCTCGACGAGAACGATCCCGAAGCTCTCCCCGCCGAGGTTGGGTGCGCAGTAGACGTCGGCGGCGGCCAGGACCGCGGCCTTGCGGGCGTCGTCCACGCGACCGAGGAAGTCCACGGACATACCTCGGGGAAGGCGTTCCCGTAACGCCATCTCGTCCCCGTCCCCCATGATGCGCAGACGCAGGTCTGGAACCGAGTCGAGAACATTCGGCAGCGCGGCGACCAGGACGTCCATGCCTTTCCTGGGTTCGTCGTAGCGGCCGAGGAATGCGATGGTGGGCTCGTCCGCGAGCTCCGCCGACGCGTCGACCCCGGCGAAGGCGCCCACATCGACACCGTTGGGGATCTCGACCGCGTCCGAGCCGAGCGCCTCGATCTGCCAACGCCGGGCCAGGGCCGAGACCGCGATCCGGCCGCGGACCTTCTCCAGCAGCGGCGCGAGCACCGCGTCGGAGGCCTCGAGGATCATCGAACTAGTGGTGGAGGTGTGGAACGTGGCGGTGATGGGCCCCGAGGCCATGGCCAGAGCGAACATCCCGACCCCGGGCGCGTTGGGTTCGTGGATGTGCAGCACGTCCAGCGGTGCCTCGCGGAGCCAGTTGCGGGTCGCCCGCCACGTCGCCGGGCCGAAGCTCAGGCGTGCCACCGAGCCGTTGTACGGGATCGCGACCCCGGGCCCGGTGAGTGTCATCCCGGGAGCGGGGGCGTTCCCCGGCCGACCAGGTGCGAGGATCCGGACGTCGTGCCCGCGACGGCGAAGCTCCTGGGACAGGTCCACCACGTGGGCCTGGACGCCACCGGGCGCGTCGAACGAGTACGGGCAGATCATGCCGATGCGCACGGCCGGATCAGCCCTCGAGCTTTTCTCGACGCTCGGCCGACAGGTCGTCGAGCCACAGCGGCTGGAGCATGTGCCAGTCGTCGGGATTGCGGGCGATGCACTCGGCGAACCGGTCCGCCATCGACTGCACGGCCGCCTCCACCCCCGCGGACACGTCGATAGGCGGGTGGACCCGGATACGCATCGACTTCTCGTCCGGATACCAGAACTCGGCCACCAGCAGCGGCGCCCCGGTCTCGACCGCGAGCTTCGCGGCGCCCGCGGGCATCCGGGTCGGGGCCCCGAAGAATGTGACCGGCACGCCGGTGTGCCGCAGGTCCCGCTCCCCCGGCAGACAGACGATCCCCCCGCCCTCGAGGACCTTTCTGAGCGCGTCGAACGGCGGGACCGGGCCACCAGTGAGCGGATAGATGGTGAAACCCAGGCTCTCCCGGTACTCGAGAAAGCGTTGATACAGAGCTTCGGGTCTCAGGCGTTCGGCGACCGTGGCGAAACCGCCGTAGCGCCGGGCGAGCCAGGTGCCGCCGAGGTCCCAGTTGGCCGAGTGCGGCAGGACCACGACCACGCCGCGGCCCCGGGCGAGGGCGCCGTCCAGATTCTCGATTCCGTCGACGGTCCGGTCCATCTGCTGCGCGACCGCCTCGCGGTCCATGGAGGGCAGCCGGAACGCTTCCCGCCAGTAGCGGGCGTAGGACCGCATCGAGTCCCGGATCAGCTCGTCCGGGACGTCGGCGGGGGGTACGCCGAGGACGCGGGCGAGGTTCTTGCGCAACTGCGAATCGGGGCGCTGCCGGCGGGCCGCGAGATCCGCGCCCGCGCGGAACAGCCCTCGGGAGAGCCCCTCCGGCAGAGCCCGGACGACCGCCCAGCCGGCGGCGTAGCCGTAATCGGAGAGCGTCTGGCCCACCCGACTCATCGGTCACCGACCGAGGCCGGGCCCTCGTCCGCCACCCGGGACAGGTAATCGGAACGGCCGCCCAGCACACGCTGGATGACCGTGATGAGGCTGCCCACCGCGACCACCGTGACCGCCGCCTCGAGGGCCCACGGGACGCCGAGTCCCTCGAGCCCCGCGCCGACGAGGACGATCACCAGCCGGTCCGCCCGCTCCATCAGCCCGCCCGGGGTGCGCAGGCCGCCCGCATCCGCCCGGGCTTTGGAGTACGAGACCACCTGGGACAGGACCATGCAGGCCAGCAGCATGATCAGGGCGAACCGGTTGGTCGGTTCGGTGTCGACGACCCACCACACGAGGGCACCGAGGATCACGCCGTCAGCCACGCGGTCGGACACCGCGTCGACGAGAGCGCCGTACGGCGAGCCGCCGTCGCCGGCCCGCGCGACGGCCCCGTCGACCAGATCGAGAAGAGTGCACACGCCGATGACGATCGCGCCCGCGAACAGATGGCCGGTGCCGAAGAACCCGACCGCCGCAGCGCAGGTCAGGACCAGGCCCGTGAGCGTGATCCCGTTGGCCGTGACGCCGATGCGTACCAGGAAGGCGGCAACGGGGTGCGCCACCTTCGTCACCCCGGACCGTCCGTACTCGCTGAGCATTCTTCTCCCCGCTTCTCAGGTGTGGTCGAGCCCGGCAGGCGTCGTGGTCCACGCGTCAGCGAGCAGCTGACGGGTCTGCTTGAGTAACTGCGGCAACACCTTGGTACCGCCGGTCACGGTGATGAAGTTGGCGTCGCCGATCCATCGCGGCACGACATGTTGATGCAGGTGCTCGGAGAGCGAGCCCCCGGCGGCGCTGCCGAGATTCAACCCCACGTTGAACGAGTCCGGATTCGACACGGCCTTGATGACGCGGAGCAGATGCTGGGTGTACGACATGAGCTCGCCGGCCTCGTCGTCGTCCAGATCCTCCAGGTCAGCCACCTTGCGGTACGGCACCACCATCGCGTGACCCGGGTTGTACGGGTAGAGGTTCAGGACCACGTACACGTGCTCGCCCCGGGCGACCACGAGCCCGTCCTCGTCGCTCATTCGCGGAATGTCCAGGAACGGCTCCCCGGTCATCCCCTCGGCCGGCTCCGACCGGGTCTCGGCGATGTAGGACATCCGGTAGGGCGTCCACAACAACTGGAGACGGTCCTCGCCCACCCCGTACTGGCGATAGGTCCCGGTGGATACCGGACCGCCGCCCGTCACAGCCGCTCCGCGGTCGGGGCGTCGTTACGCTGCGACGAGACCCAGTGCTGGATCTTGTCCATCGCGGCGTTGCGCGAAACCCCGTTGAGCTGCGTGCCATCCGGGAACCGGAAACTCACTGCGCCGGCCTCGACATCACGGTCGCCGGCCAGCAACATGAACGGCACCTTACCGGTCGTGTGGTTGCGGATCTTCTTCTGCATCCGCTCGTCGGAGGTGTCCAGCTCGGCCCTGATTCCCCGGCCACGCAGCTCGTCGATGATGTCCTCGAGGTGCTTCTCGTGCGCATCCGCGACGGGGATGCCCACCACCTGCACCGGCGCGAGCCACGCCGGGAACAGCCCGGCGTAGTGCTCGAGCAGCACCGCGAAGAACCGTTCGATCGATCCGAAGAGCGCACGGTGGATCATCACCGGGCGCTTCTTTGTGCCGTCGGCGGCGTTGTAGGTCAGGTCGAACAGCTCCGGCAGGTTGAAGTCCAGCTGCACCGTCGACATCTGCCAGGTGCGGCCGATCGCGTCGCGGGCCTGGACCGAGATCTTGGGGCCGTAGAACGCCGCCCCGCCCGGATCCGGCACGAGCTCGAGGCCGGAGTTCGTGGCCACGCGCTCGAGGGTCTCGGTGGCCCGCTCCCAGAGCTCGTCGCCGCCCACGTACTTCTCGGGGTCCTTGGTGGACAGCTCGAGATAGAAGTCGTTCAGCCCGTAGTCGCGCAGCAGGGAGATGATGAACGAGAGCACCGAGGCGATCTCGCCTTCCATCTGCTCCTCGGTGCAGTAGATGTGGGCGTCGTCCTGCGTGAATCCGCGCGCGCGGGTCAGGCCGTGGATCACTCCGGACTTCTCGTAGCGGTACACCGTGCCGAACTCGAACATCCGCAGCGGGAGCTCGCGGTACGAACGGCCCCGCGAGTCGAAGACGAGATTGTGCATCGGGCAGTTCATGGGCTTGACGTAGTAGTCCTGCCCCGGCTTGGTCTCGTTGCCATCCGCGTCGTACTCCGCGTCCACGATCATGGGCGGGAACATGCCCTCGGCGTACCAGCTCAGGTGCTGGGACTTGCGGAACAGGTCGCCCTTGGTCATGTGCGGGGTGTTGACGAGTGAATATCCCGCAGCGAGGTGCCGCTTGAGGGAGTGCTGCTCCATCTCGTTGCGGATGATGCCGCCGCGCGGGTGGAACACCGGGAATCCCGAACCGATCTCGTCGGGGAAGCTGAACAGATCCAGCTCCGTGCCCAACCGCCGGTGGTCGCGCTTCTCGGCCTCGGCGAGGCGGTCGAGGTAGGCGTCCATCGCTTCGGTGCTCTCCCACGCGGTGCCGTAGATGCGCTGGAGGCCTGCCTTGCTCTGGTCGCCGCGCCAGTAGGCCGCCGAGGAGCGGGTGAGCGTGAACGCCGGGATGAACTTGGTGGTGGGCGTGTGCGGGCCGCGGCACAGGTCCGACCAGATGACCTCACCGGTGCGCGGGTTCAGGTTGTCGTAGGCGGTCAGCGAGCCGGCGCCGACCTCCATGATCTCGGAATCCGCCAGGGCCTCCGCCCCCTCGGAATCGCCGGCATCCGCGCGACCCTTGTCCTCGACGAGCTCGAGCTTGTACGGCTCCCCGGCCAACTCCGCGCGGGCCTCGTCGAGCGAGGCGTACTCACGACGGGAGAAGCGCTGGCCGGCCTTGATGATCTTCTTCATCCGCTTCTCGAGGTCCTTGAGGTCCTCGGGGGTGAAGGGCTCGGTCACGTCGAAGTCGTAGTAGAAGCCATTCGCGATCGGCGGACCGATGCCGAGCTTGGCCTCCGGGAACTTGTCCTGAACGGCCTGCGCGAGCACGTGGGCACAGGAGTGGCGGATCACCGAACGGCCGTCCTCGGAATCGGCGCGGACCAGGTCCACCTCGGTGTCCGCCTCCGGCGCCCAGGACAGGTCGCGAAGCGCGCCCTCGGGGTCCCGGACCACAACGATCGTCTCGGGGCCGCTCCTGGACTGCAGCTCACGCTCGGCGAGGATCTTCCCGGCCGGCTCCCCCGCCGGGATGACGGTGGTCACGGTGGCCGCACCCGTCACGTCGACATCGGCTTCCGGCATGCGGTTCTCGGACACGGGGGGCGATCTCCTCGGCAGTGGACGTCGGGCGGAGTGAGCCGCCCGGGCTGACATCCCGGAACGCGGACGGACCGGGGCCGGTCCATGCTACCCGGGCTGTCACGGAATCCCGGATCACCACGGGGTGTTGCACCCGACATGCGCATCGATATCTGGTCCGACGTCATCTGCCCCTTCTGTTGGATCGGGAAACGCCACCTGGAGCAGGCGCTGGAGTCGTTCCGGGCCAGCCACCCGGACGTTCCGGTCGAGGTGGTGTGGCGTGCGTACGAACTCGACCCCGCGTCGCCGAAACTCACCGCGGGCGAGCGGGGCGAGAGCAGTGCGCAGATGCTCTCCCGTAAGTACGGGACGCCACTGGCCGACGCGGAGGCCGGGCAGGAGCAGATGGCCGAACGCTTTCGTGATCTCGGATTGGAGTTCAACTGGCGGTCTGCACAGATCTGCTCGACGTTCGACGCTCATCGACTGTCCGCGCTCGCCAGCCGACACGGCCGCTCGGACGTTGTTGACGAAGCGGTGCGCCGAGCCCACTTCACGGAGGGACTGGCGGTCTCGGATCCGGACGTCCTCCGGCAGATCGGGCTCGAGGCCGGGCTCCCCTCGGATGAACTCGACGCCCTGCTCAGCGGAGAGGACTACGCCGATCAGGTCCGGAAGGACATCGAGACCGCCCGCGAGATCGGCGTGCGGGGCGTGCCGTTCTTCGTCCTCGATGGCCGGCTCGCCGTGAGTGGGGCCCAGCCCGTCGAGGTGTTCTCCCGGGCGCTCGAACAGGCACTGGCGGGCAACGAGTCCTGACCTGACGGAGGCGGCGGGCGAAAGCGAGTCCGCGAAACCGACGAACCCCTCCCGGGCTGACCGGGAGGGGTTCGGTGACTTGGGTGGTGGTCCTAACTGGGTTCGAACCAGTGACCTCTCCGGTGTGAACGGAGCGCTCTTCCGCTGAGCTATAGGACCGCACTGTGTCGAGGCGTTCCCGCCTTGGCACTCGAACACTGTAGCAAGCGTGATCCCGGACCCCAATTCGACCCCGTGATGCCGCGGCTGTCCGGGTTCGGCAGCTCATCCGATGCGCGGCCCGTGGCGTCCGGTACGTGCCCGGCGACCGGCCCACGGTTGGTGCGCGCCGCTCGCCACGGCTGTAGTGGAAGTGCACCGAGCGTTGCACGCACCCCGGAATTCAGGAGCCCCACGCGTTCATGACCCCAACCCTGCGCATATCCGCTGTTTTTGCAGATCACACCCCATATCCGTCCCCCGATTTGTGTTCTCCATCCGGGGTCGGCTAATGTTCTTTCTCGCAGCCCGGAGCGCCTACAGCGAACCGGAACGCAGTGCGGATGTGGCGCAGCTGGTAGCGCATCACCTTGCCAAGGTGAGGGTCGCGGGTTCGAATCCCGTCATCCGCTCGGAGGGATCGAGGAGTCAGGTTGTCCTCACCAGGCTCGATACCTTTTGCGGTGGAGTGGCCGAGTGGTGAGGCAGCGGCCTGCAAAGCCGTCAACACGGGTTCGATTCCCGTCTCCACCTCCACGTCGGAGTGATCCGGCAGGAGATACCCGCGCGATTAGCTCAGCGGGAGAGCGCTTCCCTGACACGGAAGAGGTCACTGGTTCAATCCCAGTATCGCGCACCACACAGAACGCCCCGGCTCAGCCCGGGGCGTTCGTCATTTCTCGGCAACGGGCGGATTCTGGCAGTCGTTGCCACCCCGTCGCAGGCGTCAGCGCCCCGGCCATCAACTCCCTCCGTGCCGGGTCGGCGAACAACTCCGCCAACGCATTCGCGAGCTCATCGGGATCCCTGGGGGCGACAAGGACACTGATGCCCTCACGGAGGTACTCCGCCGCTCCCCCGTGATCGGTGGCGACCACCGGCCGCCCCGCGGCCATACACTCGAGAACCCCGAGCAGGCCCGCCTCGGGAGGTACTGATGCGGATACCGCGACGGCCCACCGGTCGCGCACCTGACTGCGCTCGACGTGCCCGAGGAACCGACCCCGGCGACTAGGGTCGTGGACGTGACAGTGTCTGTTCGCCCCGCGTGCCCCGACGATGTTCCCGCCCTCGCCGACCTCGCTGCACGGACGTTCCCTCTGGCGTGCCCGCCCGGGTTGGCCGCGGCCGCCATCGACGCCTTCGTCGCCGAGAACCTCAGCGAGGCGGCCTTCGCCGAATACCTCCGGGCCCCGGGGCATACGGTGCTGGTCGGCCTCGACAAGGACGGCGAGGCAAGGGCGTATGCCCTGATCGTCGACGGTACGGGGATGGATCCGGAGTGCGCGTCGGTGCTCACGGGCCTGTCCACGGTCGGGGTGAGCAAGTTCTACGTCGACCCCGCATTGCACGGCCTGGGCGTGGCCGGGGTGCTGCTCGACGCCACGGTCGCCACAGCGCGGCAGGCCGGTGCATCAAGTCTCTGGCTGGCGACGAACGTCGACAACGCCCGGGCCCGCGCGTTCTACGTCAGGAACGGCTTCGCCGAGCGCGGGACACGCGTCTTCACCGTCGGCGGCACTGAGAACAACGACGTGGTGCTGGAGAAGCCCCTGTAGGAAGTGGTCCCGCAGGGCGGCCCGGTTCAGCCGCCGACAGTGTCGAAGCGGGACAGCGCGAGCAGTCGAGAGGTGGCCCGTAGGTACTTCTTTCGGTAACCGCCGGCCACCATCTCGTCAGTGAAGATCGCATCGAGTTTCATCCCGGAGTTGCGTACGGGAATACCGGCGTCGTAGAGACGATCCGCGAGAACAACCAGTCGTAGCGCGATGGACTGGTCCGGGAGCGGCTTGACCCCGCTCAGACACACGCGGTTGACGCCGTCCACGAGCCGGTTGTACTTGGATGGGTGCAGGGTCGCGAGGTGCTGGCACAGCTCGTCGAAATCGTCCAGGGTCGCTCCCGGCACCGCCGCGGCATCGGCGGCGAGGGCCTCGTCGGACATCGGTTCGGGAGCCGGCGGCAGGTTGCGGTGCCGGTAGTCCGGGCCGTCGACGCGGATCGAGTCGAAGATGCCGGACATCTTGCGGATCTCCCGCATGAAGTCCTTGGCCGCGAACCTGCCCTCCCCCAGCTGTTCGGGAAGGGTGTTGGACGTGGCGGCGACGCTCACGCCGGCAGCGGTCAATTCCGCCAGAAGACGCGAGACCAGCATCGTGTCACCGGGATCGTCCAACTCGAACTCGTCGATGCACAGGACGGAATGTCCGGACAGTTCCTCGACCGCCCGGTTGAAACCTAGCGCGCCGACCACATGCGTCAGCTCCACGAACGTCCCGAACGCCTTGGGTGCGGGACAGTCGTGGTAGATCGAGGTCAGCAGGTGGGTCTTGCCCACGCCGAACCCACCGTCGAGGTAGATGCCCGTCCCCTGCACGACCTTCGGACGACGGCCGAAGAACCCCTTCTTGGGCGCCCGACGCGCGGTGACGGTCTCGGCGAACTCGCGACACGCCTTGACCGCCGCGGCCTGCGAGGGCTGGGCCGGGTCAGGGATGTACGAATCGAAACTCACGTCGTCGAACATCGTCGGCGGCACCATCTGGGCCACGAGCTGATCGGCGGGGACCACCGGGGTGACGTCTACGAGGCGGGAGACCATGGGCAGAGCCTATCGTGGGGGAACCCCACGTCAGAATGGAGGACATCCGAGGTGCACAGCACGCGACCCGCCGTGTTCGACGACGACCCCGCGGCCCTGCATGTCCTGTGGCACGCGTTGGATCCCGAGCCAGGCGGCCCGGATGTCCGGATTCGTGCGGTGATGATCTCCTCGGTGGACGGAACCACCGCCGTCGACGGACGAAGCGGACCGCTGGGGACCCCCACCGACCGACTGGTCTACGACGCGATGCGCGCACGCGCCGACGTCGTGCTGGTCGGCTCCGGAACCGCCCTCGCAGAGGGCTACGGCCCCGCCCGGATCGCGAATGTCTGGGCGGACCGCAGGCCACGCCCGGCCCCGCCGGTCCTCGTCCTCACCCGTTCGCTTCCCGGCGATTTGATCGCGCAGTGTGGCTCGGCCGGCGGCGGACTGGAGATCGCGGCCGCCGCCACCACCCCACGGGATCGGGTCGACGCCGCCCGCGAGGCGGGTGTGACGGTCCACGTCATGCCCGACGGGCCCTACGCCGAGGCCCTGCGCACACTCCTTCGTGACCTCGGAGCGCGCGAGGTCGCGTTCGAAGGTGGCCCTCGCCTGCTCGGGGAGTTCCTGACACAGGGCCTGGTCGATGAACTCGTGCTCTCGCTGGCGCCGGAGATCGTCGTGGGCGGTCGGGGCCCGGGGCTGGTGACCGCAGTCGAGCCCCGGCGCGTGCCGATGCGCGTGGCGACCGCGTTCACATGCCCCCGGGGCGGTCTCTACACTCGGTGGGTCGTCGGTCACGCCCCGACGGATGTCGGGGGCACCGGCAGCGTCGATCGGGCCGACAGGGCGGACGAGGCGAACGGATGAGGCACACGCGAGCGGGTCGACTGGTCACCGCCGGACTGACGGTTCTCTTCCTGGCCGCGACGGCGTGCGCACCTCTGCCGGCCACCGGCCCACGGCTGGCCACAGGTGACGACCCCCGCTCGAACGGCGAGACGGAAACCGACGACAGTGGCCCACCGGAACGACCGGAGTGGCTCGCCCCGGAGTCCGAACCCGAGTGGGTGAACTGCGGCGATCGCGGTATCAGCGGGATCCCGGAGACAGTATCCGCGCGGTGCGGACTCGCCGGGCAATCACCCTCGATCCGTCTGTCGTCGACCGCTACGCCGGACGACGCGGCGCCCCTCGTCGTCGTCACCGGCCCCGAGACCCCCGCATCGGAGCTGGCTCCCCGCCTGGTCGCCTCCGGTACCGAGCTGGTCGACAGCCGGCCGCTCGTCGTCGTCGACCACCGCGGCCGCACCGACGCCGCAGGTGCGTGCCTGACATTCGCAGCGCGCCGAACCCTCGACGGCCTCGCCGATGCCGCCATCGATCCCGGCTCGCCCGAGCTCCGCGGCGAGCTGGCCGACACCTCCCAGTCGTGCACGGACGAACTCCAGGAGCGCGAACTCGACTACGGCGCCGTGGGCGCGGCGCAGGACCTCGAGGTACTCCGCCAGCACTGGGACGTGCCGGGGCTGGCGATCCTCGGCATCGGGACAGGCACACGGACCGCGCTGGCCTACTCCTCCACCTACCCCGACAGGCTGTCGCTCCTCGCGCTGGACTCCCCGGCGCCGGACGACGGCGATCAGGAGGGCACCACCCGGGCCGCCCTCGCCGGATCCGACGCTACCCTCCGACTGTGGGCATCCTCGTGTACCCGACCGGAATGCGGGCCCGGCGACGCCGACCAGAAGGTCGAGGCGGTCTCCGCCGCGCTCGACAGCGCGCGGGAACCCCTCGCCGACATCCCTGCCGCGCTGCTCTCGGACGTTGTCCGCTCCGCGCTGGGCGATCTGTCCGGCGCCTCCGCGCCCGAGCCCTCCGGCGGTGACATCATTCTCGGCGACCTCGTCACCGCGGGGCCCGGAGACACTCCCGAGAGCGTGCGGGGGCGGGCCGAGACGCTGAGTCGGTCCTCCCTCCCCTACGTCGCCGGCTGTTCCGACCTGTCGCAGCGCGTTCCCGTCAGCCGGGTCGAAGAACTCGAGGCGGAATGGGCCGACACACCGCCGTTCGGAGAGATCCTCGCCGCCCAGCTCTCCGCGTGCTCCACCTGGCCCGTCCCGGCCCCGATGCCATTGCGGGTCCCGCCCACCGTTCCGGTTCTCCTGCTGGCGGGTATCGCCGATCCCGTCGCCGGCGCCGCCTACCTCGAACCCACCGCGGGCCGACTCACCGCTGCCGGCGCCACCGAGGTCCGAACCGTCAGCTGGGGGGCTCCCGGTTCAGCGGTGATGCTGCACTCCGGCTGTGCGCGAGAGGCGCTGACGACCTTCCTCGACGACCCGGCGGCAGCCGAGAAATCAACCGCCTGTCCGTCCTGACGAACCGGAGTGCCTCACCCGGGGGCAGGGGCCCGGGCGGTAGCCTGCTCAGCGTGCCGCTGCCCACCCGAAGCTCGACGACCGTGCCCCGCATCCTCGCCAATGTCCTCTGGCCACTGGCGATCATGACGGTGATCCACCGTGTCCTGATCAGGGCCGTCAACGGCGCGATCACCAACGATTTCGCCACGGTGTACGCCGCCACCCGGCGCTTCCTGGCAGGCGAGCCCGTCTACTCCGAGAACCTGCTCACCGTGCAGCCGCACTACCTGTACGCCCCGAGTGGGACGTTGCTCCTGTCGCCATTCGGGGTGATCGACAACTACACGATCTCCAGGTGGCTGTTCATCCTCATCAACACCGCGGCGATCATCGCCGCGTTGTGGCTGCTCATGAGAATGTTCGACCTCGACGTGAAATCGTTCGCCGCCCCCGCCATCCTGCTCGCGGCGTTCAGCACCGAAGCGGTGACCAACACGCTGGTGTTCACGAACATCAACGGCGTGATCTTCCTCTGCCAGGCCGCGTTCCTGTACATGCTGCACACGCGGCGTCTCTGGTGGGCAGGTGTCGCGATGGGGCTGTCGCTGGCCGTCAAGCCGATGCTCGCCCCGCTGCTGGTACTGCCGTTGATCCGTAAGCAGTGGCAGCCGTTCGTGGGCGCGCTGGCCATCCCCGCGGCCGCGATGGCGGCGGGATGGGCGCTGACGGTCGACGCCTCCCGGTACCTCGACACCACCACGCCGTACATGGGGCAGGTGCGTGATTACTACAACAGCTCGATCGCCGGTCTCGGCGTCTACTACGGCGTTCCCGAGCCGCTGATCCTGGCCGCCCGGATCCTGGTCGTCGCAGCGACCCTGCTCGCGGTGTGGCTGTTGCTGGACTACCGGCACAACAACGAGGTGCTGTGGCTGGCCACCACCTCGGGAGTCGTCCTGGCCGGCGTGTTCCTCGTGTCCACGCTCGGTCAGATGTACTACTCCATGATGCTGATCCCGCTCATGCTCACCGTGGTCCTCAAGGGGTCCCTTGTGCGGACCTGGCCCGCCTGGCTGGCGGCGTACGCGTTCTTCTTCCCGGACAACTGGGAGTCCGTGCGCTGGCCCTATTACGGCCGCGTCATGGAGTTCGCGCACCCGACGCTGGGCTGGCTCCTCATCCTCGCCACGATCCTGGTCGTGCTCCTGTGGCGCCGCGCGGCCCCTGGCCGGCACGAGCGGATCGCACCCGCCGCCACGTCGGCGTAGCCTGCGGTCATGAGCGAGTCCACCGAAACCAACGCCCCGCAGCCGAACTTCACCCTCGACGACGCCGAGTGGCGCCGCCGGCTGACCCCCGACGAGTATCAGGTCCTGCGCCGCGCGGGCACCGAGCGGCCCTTCACCGGCGAGTACAACGACACCAAGACCGAGGGCGTCTACCGCTGCCGCGGCTGCGGCGCCGAACTGTTCCGTAGCGAGGGCAAGTTCGAGTCCAGCTGCGGTTGGCCGTCGTTCTTCACCCCGCTGGCCGGCGACTCGGTGATCGAACGCGTCGACGACTCCATGGGGATGCGCCGGATCGAGGTGCTGTGCGCGAACTGCCACGGCCATCTCGGGCACGTCTTCGAAGGCGAGGGCTACCCCACCCCGACCGACCTGCGCTACTGCATCAATTCCCTCAGCCTGACGCTCGAGCCGACACAGAACTGATCCGCGCCCGCGCGACCGGAGACGAGCAGAGCCCGCCGGGGTCGACCCCGGCGGGCTCTGCTGTCTCCCCGGCAGGTATCAGGGCATCGTGGTGGCGAGCTTCTCGGCGGTCACGCGCGGCCCGGTGAAGAACGGGATCTCCTCGCGCACGTGGCGCCGGGCCTCGGTGGCGCGCATCTCGCGCATGAGGTCGACGATCCTGTCGAGCGCGGGCGCCTCGAACGCCAGCAGCCATTCATAGTCACCCAGCGTGAACGCGGGGACGGTGTTGGCGCGTACGTCCGGGAACTCGCGGGCGGCGCGGCCGTGGGCGGCGAGGATCTGGCGACGCTCCTCGTCCGGCAGCAGGTACCACTCGTAGGAGCGGACGAACGGGTAGACCGAGATGAACGCACCGGGCTCCTCCTCCGCGAGGAACGCCGGGATGTGGCTCTTGTTGAACTCCGCCGGGCGGTGCAGGGCCGTGTTGGACCAGAACGCGGTGCTGGCCTTACCCAGCAGGGTGGTGCGGCGGAACTCGTTGTAGAACCCCTGGAGGTCCTCGATGTGCTCGGCGTGGGTCCAGATCATGAAGTCGGCCTCGGCGCGCAGTCCGGAGACGTCGTACATTCCGCGGACCACGACGTCGGTGTCCTCGTACCCGGCGAGGAACTTCTCGAGATCCGCGGCCACCGCGGCCCGGTCCTCCCCGAGCTGCCCCGGCGTCACGGTGAAGACCGAGAACATCAGGTAGCGAAGAGTCGAGTTGAGCTTGGAGTAGTCAAGGCGTGCCATGGCTCAATCCTGCCACTTCCCGGCCAACCGGCGGGCCGCGGCCCGGGCCGACCCCACACAGGAGGGCACGCCGACCCCCTCGGTCGCACCGCCGACGAGCTCGACTCCCGGGAGATCCTCGGCGAGACGGCCGCGGATTCCGGCGATCAGCGCATCGTGACCCGGGCCGATCTCGGCGAGGGCGTTGTCCCAGCGGCGCACCCGCGAGTGCAGGACGGTGGGGGTCGATCCGCACACCCCGGCCAGCGCGGAGACCGCCATCCGGACCAGTGTGAGGTCGTCCGTTGCGAGTATCTCGTCGTCGTCGAGCCTGCCGAAGGACACCCGCACCAGGTGGCCGCGCCGGTCGTCCAGGTGTGGCCACTTGCGGCTCGAGAACGTCATCGCCTTGAACGGAACGGGTTCGTCGGTGGCGACGAGCACCCCGGATCGTGCGGGCAGGTCGAGGGAGCGGTCGACCTCGAGCGCCACCACCGCCGAGGAGGCGGTGCGGATCCCCGACAGCGCCCGAACCGCGTCGTCGACTCCCCCGGCCGCGGTGAGGAGCGGCGCGGCGAGCGGGACCGGGACCGCGACGACGACGAGGTCGGCCTCATGCGTCCACGGACGACGATCGTCGGACCCGACCAGCGCGTATCCCCCGCTGTCCCGTCGGATCGCGGTGCACCGTGCCCCGGTCACCACCCGCGCCCGGGACGCACGAACGAGCGCGTCCACGAGGGCGCGGTAGCCACCGGACAGGGTGGCGAACACCGGGCCGGGGGTGCGGTGCGCGGTGAGATCCCTGGCCGCCGCGGTGAGGTTGGGTGCCCCGCGGTCCAGCGCGTCGGCCAGGCCGGGCACCACCTGGCGCAGCCCCAGCCCCACGCTGGGCGCGGCGTACACGCCCCCCAGCATCGGGTCGACCAGACGTGCCACCACCGCGGCACCGAAGCGGTCGGCGACCAACCTGCCCAGGGGGACGTCGCCGCCGGGGGCCCAGTCGAGAGGCAGCTCCGGCTCCCGCGCCGCCCGCTCGACGTCCGCCGGCCGGAGCACCCCGGACAGTGTCGACGCGTCCGAGGGCAGACCCATCAGCGTGCCGGCCGGCATCGGGACGAGACGTCCGCCGGTGAGGATGGCGGGACCGAGGGTCCCGGGATGCCGCAGTTCGTGTGTCAGTCCGAGCTCGGCGACGAGCTCCGAGGCCTCCGGGCGCCTGCCGATGAACGCCTCGGCACCGAGCTCCATGGGGCCGGACGGGAAGGCGGCGGTATCCAGGCAGCCACCGGGCGACGGAGACGCCTCGAACACCGTGACCCGGGCGCCCGGGAGGTCCCGGGACAGCTGATAGGCGGCCGTCAGCCCACTGAGGCCGCCACCCACCACGGCGACGCGTGGGGCCGCCACTACTCGGCGGTCAGCTCGTGGACGAGCTCCACGACGTGGGTCACCGCCGTGGGATCGGTGCTCGGCAGGACCCCGTGTCCGAGGTTGAACACGTGGCCGCGCGCGCCGGCCGCCCGCGCACGTCGTCCCTCAGCCACGATGCGCGTGACCTCGGCGTCGAGGGCCGAGCGATCGGCGAAGAGCATCGCCGGGTCGAGGTTTCCCTGGAGGACCTTGCCCGGCACGCGGGTGGCGGCGTCATCGAGCGGGATCCGCCAGTCCACGCCCACGACCTCCGGGCCCGCCTCGCCCATCGCGCCGAGCAGTTCGCCGGTGCCCACGCCGAAGTGGGTGCGCGGGACGCTCGAGACCACGTCATCGGCGAAGATCCGGGTGGAGTGCGGCAGCACCAGTGAACGGTAGTCGCGCTGCGTGAGCGCACCGGCCCAGGAGTCGAACAGCTGGACCGCGTCCACGCCGGCGCCCACCTGGGCACGCAGGAAGACCGTCGTGAGGTCGGCGATCCTGGACATGAGATCGTTCCACAGGTCCGGACGCGAGTACATGAGCGACTTGGTGTGCTCGTGGTTACGGCTCGGCCCCCCTTCGATCAGGTAGGACGCGAGCGTGAACGGGGCGCCGGCGAACCCGATGAGCGCGACACCCGGGTCCAGCTCGCCGATGATGAGGCGGACCGCCTCCTCGATCTTCTCCAGCCGGTCCGGGGTCAGTTCGGGGAACGCCGCGATGCCCGCCTCGTCGCGGATCGGCTCCGCCACCACCGGGCCCACGCCCGGGACGATGTCGATGTCCACACCGGCCGCGGCGAGCGGGATCACGATGTCGGAGAAGAAGATCGCTGCGTCCACGCCGTGGCGACGCACCGGCTGGAGGGTGATCTCACACGTCATCGCCGGATCGAAGCACGCCTCGAGCATGCTCGAGGTGCCGCGCACCTGCTTGTACTCGGGCAGCGATCGCCCCGCCTGGCGCATGAACCACACCGGGGTGTGGGGGCCGCCCTTGCCGGTCACCTCGTCGAGGTAGGGGCCGGTCCCCGGGCGGCGGCCGATGGCCGCGGCGCTGGTCGGGGCGTCGCCGGAGGGAGAGGTCGAGGGC
This sequence comes from Dietzia aurantiaca, assembly GCF_021033825.1. Lineage (GTDB taxonomy): Bacteria > Actinomycetota > Actinomycetes > Mycobacteriales > Mycobacteriaceae > Dietzia > Dietzia aurantiaca. The sequence continues at coordinate 185,758 of NZ_JAIFXZ010000002.1, read as the reverse complement.
ATATCGGAGTTCAACACGCCCTCCATGGTCCCATGAACAGGCCGGGGAGGGCGGCCAGCCCACCCCGATGGCTGACGGCGCGCCTCCGGAGCACGCCGCCGGGCGGTGACTAGCGTGACGCCCTGTGAGTACATCGGTCAATGACGGCGAGCCGGAGGTCTTCCAGGAGGCGGTCGAGTCCCTGTCGCGGCTCGAGGTGCGCCCCGAGATCTCGGTCGGGCCGATCCGTCCCCCTCAGCGGCTGGCGCCGTACAGCCACGCTCTGGGCGTCGAGATCATCCCGCCCTCCGGAGACGACATCCCGGAGTTCTCCGACGGTGACGCGTTCGGCCGTCTGATCCTCCTGCACGACCCGTCCGGCGACGACGCGTGGGACGGCACCCTCCGGCTGGTGGCCTACATCCAGGCCGACATGGAGGCCGCGCTCGCCGGCGACCCGCTCCTGCCGCAGGTCGCGTGGAGTTGGCTGACCGAGGCACTCGACGAGGAGGCGGGGCCGTATACGGCACTGGGCGGCACCGTCACCAGCACCGCGTCGGTCCGCTACGGCGATATCGCGGGCCCTCCCCAGGCACACCAGCTGGAACTCCGGGCCTCGTGGACCGCGCTCGAATCGGACCTCACCGGCCATGCGTCCGCCTTCTGCAAGACTCTGGCCCTCGCCGCCGGTCTGCCTCCCGTCGGCGTGACGTCGCTGCATCGTCGCGCGTGAGTGGCCGACGCAGGGGTGAGACCCCGCCGGGAGCGGCGCCGCCGCCGGCCGAGTACGAGTTCGTCGACGACGACGCGGGACTCGATGCGGTCGCGGGGGCGCTGAGCGCGTCGTCCGGCCCGGTGGCGGTGGACGTCGAACGGGCCTCCGGGATCAGATACTCCGAACGCGCGTTCCTGCTCCAACTCCGGCCCGCCGACGGGCCCGCAATGCTCGTCGACCCCGAGACCCCGGGCCGCACCGTCGGTCCGCTCGCCGATCTCCTGTCCGACCGCCCGCTGTTGCTGCACGCGGCGAGCCAGGACCTGCCCTCCCTGCGCGAGCTCGGGATCACCCCCTCGTCGTTGGCCGACACCGAGCTCGCCGGGCGTTTCCTCGGAACCGAGCGGGTCAACCTCGGCGCGATGATCTCCGAACATCTCGGCATCGGTCTGGCCAAAGCACATTCGGCCGCCGACTGGTCCCGTCGACCGCTGCCCGCGTCCTGGCTCGACTACGCGGCCTATGACGTGCTCTTCCTCCACGAACTGGCGGACGCCGTCCTGCCACGTCTCGATGATCTCGGTCGGCGCGACTGGTACGAGGCGGAGTGCCGCTATCTCGTCGAATCCGAACCTGCACCCGCCGCACCCGAGCCGTGGCGTCGCCTGTCGCGGCTCACCTCGCTCCGGGATGTGCGCCAGCTCGCGCGGGCGCGGGAGCTGTGGATGGCTCGGGACCGTATCGCCGAGGACCGGGACATCGCCCCCAAGCGACTCCTACCCGACGCCGCGATCGTCGAGGCCGCGCGCATCGGCCCGGCCAGCAGATCAGCTCTGCTCGAGATCGACGGTTTCGACGGGCCACACCGTCGGAGGATGGCCGGTGACTGGCTGGAGGCTCTCGAATGGGCCGAGGGGCTCGGTCGTGCGGACCTCCCGTCCCGTCAGGGACCCCGCGGCGAGCATCCGCCCCACGCGTCCTGGAAGCGTAACGAACCGGAGGCCGCCACTCTGCTCGAGCTGGCCCGCGCCCGGATCGGTGAACTCGGCGACGAGCTCGGACTGGAGGCCGGCCTGCTGTTGAAGCCCGCCACACTGCGACTGTGGGTGTGGCGGGCCGCCACCACTCGTCCCGGGGACGACGGCGAACTACTGGACGACGTCCTCCGGGGCGAGGAGGCCCGGGACTGGCAGCGCGAACTCACCTCCGCGCCCCTACTCGAGGCGGTTCGGGAGTTCCGGGCGACGAGCTGACCCGCTCGGCGCCGCGAGCTCACACGACGTGGAGCGGCTCGCCCTCGGTCAATCGGCGAGTCGCGCCCGGATCGAGGCCGCGATCCCCTCACCGGTGAGCCCGGCGTCGGTCAGGATCTCTCCCCGCGACGCGTGGTCCAGGAACTCCTGCGACAGTCCCAGCGACATCCGGTCGACCCGGACGCCGGCTGAGTCCAGCCGCGCACAGACCGCGGACCCGACCCCACCGTGGAGACCGTTGTCCTCGACCGTGACGACCAGGCGGCGGCCCCGGGTGGACCCGACGAGCGAGTCGGACACCGGGTAGACCCAGCGCGGGTCGACCACGTCGACGCCCAGTCCGTCCGACTCGAGCTCGCGCGCCGCAGCGATGGCCGGGGCGACCATCGAGCCCACAGCCACGATTAACACGTCCGACGAGCCCGGACCGTGGACACGGTCCACGCCGTCCTCCGAGGTCGCCAGCGCCGGGATGGACTCCCCGACCGAGCCCTTCGGGAAGCGCACGACCGTCGGCCCATCGGTGACGTCCACCGCCTCACGCAGTTCCTGGCGCAGCGTCACGTCGTCGCGCGGCGCGGCCACCCTGATGCCCGGCACGATCCCGGTCAGGGACAGGTCCCACATCCCGTTGTGGCTCGCGCCGTCCGGGCCCGTCACGCCCGAACGGTCGAGGACCAGGGTCACCGGCTGTCCGAGCAGGGCGACATCCATGAGCAACTGGTCGAAGGCCCGGTTGAGGAAGGTCGAGTAGACGGCGACGACGGGGTGCAGCCCGCCGAGCGCCAGGCCGGCGGCGGACGCCACCGCATGCTGCTCCGCGATTCCGACGTCGTACATCCGGTCCGGGAAGCGGTCGCCGAAGGCGGTCAGCCCGGTGGGCCCCGCCATGGCGGCCGTGATGGCCACGACGTCCTCCCGTTCCGCGCCGATGGCACAGAGCTCGTCGGAGAACACCGAGGTCCAATCGACGGAGGACGAGGTGGACAGCGGCTTGCCGGTCTCGGGGTCGATAACCCCGGTGGCGTGCATCTGGTCGGCTACATTGTTCTCGGCGTGCACGTAGCCCATGCCCTTGCGGGTCACCGCGTGCACGATCACCGGGCCGCCGAAGTCCTTCGCCAGTCGGAGCGCGGCCTCGGTGGCGGCCAGATTGTGGCCGTCGACCGGGCCGATGTACTTGATCCCGAGGTCGGCGAACAACTCCTGGGGTGAGACCGCGTCCTTGAGGCCGGCCTTGATGCCGTGGAGCACGGAGTACACGGCCTTGCCCAGGAGCCCCTTCCGAGAGGTCAACGCCGTCTTGGTGCGGTCCATCGCCTTCTCATAGGCCGGCTGCAGTCGCAGGGCGCCGAGCCGATCGGCGATCCCGCCGATGGTCGGCGAGTACGAGCGTCCGTTGTCGTTCACCACGATCACCAGGGGACGGTCCTTCGCGGCGGCGATGTTGTTCAGCGCCTCCCAGGCCATCCCGCCGGTCATCGCACCGTCGCCGATCACGGCGACGACCGTCCGGTCAGAGTGGCCGCGCAGGGCGAAAGCCTTGGCGAGGCCGTCCGCGTAAGACAACGACGCGGTGGCGTGCGAGGACTCCACGATGTCGTGTGGGCTCTCGGCGCGGCACGGGTAGCCCGAGAGACCGTTCCGCGTGCGCAGTCCGTCGAACCGGTACTTGCGGCCGGTGAGCATCTTGTGGACGTAGGACTGGTGGCCGGTGTCGAACACGATCGGGTCCCGCGGTGAATCGAACACGCGGTGCAACGCGACGGTGAGTTCGACGACGCCGAGGTTCGGGCCGAGATGCCCGCCCGTCGCCGCGACCTTGCGGATGAGGAACTCTCGGATCTCGCCGCACAGCCGGCTCAGCTGGTCGGGGCCCAGGCCCCGCAGATCGGACGGGCCGTCCACCTCATCGAGCACGCTCATTGCTGTCGACCGCCCCTTTCCTGACCTTCACCCCGCTGGGTCGAACGGCCAGTCTACGGGCTGCTGACGCGGGAGCCCTCCCGTGGTCGGCAGTCTGAGGCCCTCATCACGTACGACGATCAGTTCCGGCCGGGCGCGTCCAGCACCGCGATCCCCTCGACGTGGTGGGTCCCCGGGAACGCCGCCACCCCACGGAACTCGCGCAGTGAACACCCGGCGGAGACGAGAACCCCCACATCACGCGCGAGACTGGCCGGGTCGCAGCCGACGTGGACGACCCGCGACCTCGCGGTCCGGGCCACCGTCTCCATCACCGGGATGCCGGCGCCGCCCCGCGGCGGGTCGAGGATCACGACGTCAGGCCGTTCGAACGGATCGGTCTCGTTCCCCGGCTCGAGGAAGGTCTCGACCCGCGAACGCACGGTGCGGATCCCGCCGTCGGCGCCGAGCGCCGCCTCCGCCGCGGCGAGCGCATCCGGCGCGGATTCGACGACCGTGATCCGGGCGTCCGGCGCGGCATCCAGGGTGGCCGCCGCGAAGACTCCGGCGCCGCCGTACAGGTCCCACACCACCGGGGCCCCCGACACCCCGGTCGCGCCTGCCACGGCCGCACGGACGACGTCGCTGTAGTGGGTGGCCGCGGACCGGTGGGCCTGCCAGAACGCGTCCACCGGCAGGTGCCACCGACGTTCCCCTACACGCCGGACCATCGTCCGCCCACCGACGACGTGCTCCCAGCCCCGGCCACGGGCCTGGCGGGCCCGAGCTCTCGTCGCCGCGGAACGGGCCGCGTTGCGCCCCTGTCCGCGGGGCCGGTCCTCTGTTACAGCTCGATGGGCCACATGGATCGCACCCTCGTCGTCCAGGACACCCAGTATTTCGCGATCCGGGCCGATACCCGCCGAGAGCACCGCGTCGAGCAGACGTGGATCCGACTGGCTGCAGGGCTCCGTGATCACGTCCCGGGAGCGGGCGCGGCGCACTCCGGGGCGCCCATCGGCGCCCGTGACCCACCGTGCGGTCGTGCGCCACCCCGTCGTGGCGGGGTCGCCGGCGGGGAGATCGACAGGAACCGGCGAGTGGGGGATCCCGATACGGCCGATCCGGGCCGCCTGCTCCTCGAGGACCCGACCCGCCAGGTCTCGGGCGGCGGGGCCGTCGATATAGCTCCAGTCACAGCACCCGGCGCCGGCCGCAGCCGCCTCACACACCGGCCGCACCCTGTCCGGCGACGGTTCCAGCACCTCGCGAACGGTCCCGCGGCAGAAGCCCTTACCCGGGTCGTCGTCGACGACGACCTCCACCAGCTCGGCGGTGAGCGCGCCCCGACAGAAGATCACGCGACCGGAGTGCCGCGCGACGAACTCCCCGCCGTGCGCCGGCCCTTCCACCCGCACCCGGAGAACCTGGCCGGTCCAGTCGATCGATTCCCTGACAGTCATTGCGCCTCCGGTTCACGCCAGCGTCCGACGATCGGCTCGTCTCGGGCCTGCTCCGCGCGGCCGTCTGACGAGGACAACTGCCACGGCACGCTGGTCACCATGACACCTCGCTCGTAGAGCAGGCGGGATTTGAGCCGCAGCGCGCTCTGGTTGTGGAGGAACTGCTCCCACCAGTGCCCGACGACGTACTCGGGGATGTAGACGATCACCACGTCCCGCGGTCGCTGCTCCCGCAGTCTCGTCACATAGTCCACCACGGGCCGGTTGATCTCGCGGTACGGGGACTCGACGACCTTGAGCGGCACCTGGATCCCCCGGTCCTCCCACTCTCGCACCAACGCTCGCGTATCGGCGGTGTCGATGTTGACGGTGAGCGCCTCGATAGTGTCTGGCCGGGTCGCCCGGGCGTAGGCCAGTGCCCGCAGCGTCGGCAGGTGCAGCTTGGACACCAGGACCAGACAGTGGGTCCGGCTGGGCAGTACGACCTCCCACGACGAGTCGTCCAGCTCCCGCGCAACGGAGTCGTAGTGTCGGCGGATGAGTTTCATCACCACGAACAGACCCATCATCCCCAGCACGGCGATATAGGCCCCGGACAGGAACTTGGTGGCCATGACGATCACCAGGACGCTCGCCGTCAGCACCATCCCGGTCGCGTTCACGATCCGAGCGCGCCTGACCCCCCTACGCACCGCAGGGTCCTCCTCATGGCCGAGACGCCGGTTCCAGTGCCGGATCATCCCCCACTGGCCCAGTGTGAACGCGACGAAGACCCCGACGATGTAGAGCTGGATCAGCTCCGTGACCTGCGCGTCGAAGACGATCACCAATGTCGCGGCGGCCACGGCGAGCAGCACGATGCCGTTGGAGAACGCGAGCCGGTCGCCGCGGGTCGCGAGCTGGCGGGGCAGGTACTTGTCCCGCGCCAGCACCGACGCCAGCATCGGGAAACCGTTGAAGGCCGTGTTCGCGGCGAGCACGAGGATGAGCCCGGTGGCGCCCATGATCACGTAGAAGACCAACGGAACGCCGGCGAAAACGGGCTCGGAGAGCTGCGCGATCATCGTCTTCTGCCGGTAGCCCTCGGGAGCGCCGAGCAGTTGGGCGCCGGGATTCTCGGCGATCTTCACGTCGAGGCGGCGGGCGAGTTCAATCAGACCCAGCAGGAACGAGACCGCGAGCACCCCGAGCATGCCCAGGGTCGCGGCGGCGTTGCGTGCGCGCGGCTTGCGGAACGCCGGTACGCCGTTGTGAATGGCCTCGACCCCGGTCAGGGCCGCACATCCGGACGCGAACGACTTCGCCACGATGAACACCAGCGCCAACCCGGTGATCGACAGGCCGTCCGGCGTGACGAGCGTGAAGCCCGCGGACTCGGCGTTCAGATCCCGCCCGAGTACTTCGACCTGGAACAGGCCCCACGCCACCAGACCGGTCATCGCCGCCATGAACGTGTACACCGGGATGGCGAACATCGCGCCCGATTCGCGAACCCCCCGCAGGTTCACGGCCGCCAGTCCCGTGATCGCCAGGACCGCGAAGAGCACCTCGTGATCGTGGACGAACGGTATCGCCGAGCCGATGTTCTCGGCGGCCGCGGCGATCGACACCGCCACCGTCAGCACATAGTCGATCAACAGCGCGGCCCCCACGCCGAGGCCGGCGTTGGGCCCGAGATTGACCGTCGCGACCTCGTAGTCACCACCACCCGAGGGATACGCCCGGACGTTCTGCCGGTAACAGGCGATGACGACGACCATGACGATCGCGACCGCCAGCCCGACCCACGGAGTGAACGCGAGCGCGGACATCCCGCCCATCGAGAGCACGAGGAAGATCTCCTGCGGCGCGTATGCCACGGACGACAGCGCGTCGGAGGCGAACACCGGCAGGGCTATCCGTTTACGCAGGCGGGTGGCCCCGATCGTGTCACTGCGGAACGGACGACCCACGAGCAGCCGCTTGGCTCCCACGGAGACCTTGGAGATCCTGGACACCGACACATCGTATGACCCGCACGCCATCTCGGACAGCACCGCGGGCGGGCAAGTAGCGTAACCGGATGGACGCACGCGGTGTGCGCTGTGAGGAGTGAGACCGCCATGAAGGTCGTCATCATGGGGTGCGGGCGCGTCGGCGCGGCGCTCGCGACCGAGTTGGACGCCGCCGGGCACGACGTGGTGGTGATCGACCACGAGCCGCGGGCTTTCGGCCGCCTGTCCGAGGACTTCACCGGTTTAACCGTGACCGGCACGGGCTTCGACAGGGACGTGTTGGAGGGCGCGGGTATCCGCGACGCCCATGCCTTCGCCGCGGTGTCATCGGGCGACAACTCCAACATCATCGCGGCGCGCGTGGCACGCGAGACGTTCGGCCTCGACCGGGTCATCGCCCGGATCTATGACGCCGGGCGCGCCGAGGTCTACGAGCGCCTCGGTATACCCACCGTCGCCACCGTCCCGTGGGCGACCGGCCGGCTGGTGCGGTTCATCACCGCGGGATCCAGCCCGGTGCTCTGGCGGGACCAGACCGACTCTGTGTCACTCGTGGCGATCGATGCGCCGAAGGAGTGGGTCGGGTCGTCGGTCGACGCGCTCGCCCGCGCGGCAGGTGGACGGGCTGTGACCCTCACCCGCTTCGGCGAAGGCCGTCTACCGAACGCGGACACCCTCGTCCAAGCCCAGGACATCGTGCACCTCGCGGTCCCCTCCGCCACGGTCGCCGAGCTCAACGCATTGCTGAGACGAGGTCCCGCCGATGTCTGAGAACCAGATCCCCGACTACGCGGACGGGACCGGACTGCTCGACGAGTCGCCGATCCCGCCCGCCCGTCCCGCGATCATGACGGTGGTCGTGGCCGGCGCCGGCGTCGTGGGCCGATCGATCGCGCGGGAACTGCTCGCCAGTGGCCACCACGTGATCCTCGTCGACAAGGACGCCTCGGTGTTCGAGGCCGATCCCGTCGACGGTGCCGATCTGCACACCGGGGACGCCTGCGAGCTCAGTTTCCTGTCCCGGCTGGGAGTCGAGGACGCGGACGTGGTGGTGGCGGCGACCGGGGACGACAAGGCCAACCTGGTGGTGAGCCTGCTCGCCACCACCGAGTTCGCCGTCTCCCGGGTGGTCGCCCGGGTCAACAACCCCCGTAACGAGTGGCTCTTCGACGAACGCTGGGGTGTGGACGTCGCCGTGTCCACCCCGCGGCTCATCGTGTCGATGGTCGAGGAGGCGGTCTCCGTCGGCGACGTGGTCCGTCTGATGACGTTGCGCCGCGGTGGGGCGAATCTCATCAGCGTCACGCTCCCCGAGCAGACGCCGCTGGCCGGCCGGCCGGTCAACCGCGTCAGCTTCCCCCGCGATGCCGCTCTGGTCGCGATCCTGCGCGGCGGGCGTGTGATCGTCCCCGCCCCGGACGTCCCGTTCGAGCCCGGTGACGAGCTGCTCATGGTGGCATCCGAGGAGGTTGAAGCCGAGCTCAGCGAGGTGGTGCTCCGGGGCTGACGGTCACCGCGATCTCACGACCGTATCCCCACCCCGGGGCGAGCGGGAGGCTGTCACCGCTCCAGAAGCGGCCGGGGTCGTACCAGCTGGTGTCCCCCGCCGGCAGCAGGATCCCCATCTCCTCCAGTGTGGCTCCGACGACCTCGGCACAGTACGCCGCCTCCAGACGTCGGGCCGGCCCCCGCGCGAGAGCCGGCCCGCGTGCCCCGGCCCCGTCTGCTTCAGCGGTCGCAGCGGAGGCAGCCGCTTCTGTCCGCGAGCGCCGAAACCTCGGAAGCGGAGAACAGCCCCGGCGACCGTCGGGATTGCCGGCGTCGTCGTCGTCCCTCTCTCCGGGTTTCCTCCCGCACTGTCCGGCCCGGCCGCCAACCCCCTCGTCGGCGCCGACGTCCCCACTCCTCCCTGCCGCCCACCTGCCCCGTGCCCATCGCGCGGCGAGGCGTCCTGCCGACGGAAAAGACACGCCGTTCAGGCGGGCGATCGACTCGAGCAACGCGTCCTCCTGCCCGGGGCCGACCTCCGGACTGATCTGCCGGAACCACGCCCGCTGACCGTACGGGCCGGCCCACTGGCGGACCGCGGCCTCGAGGTCGTGCAGCTGAACACCCCGCTGGCGACGCCCCGTCCACACATCGGGCAACGCCCGGCCCATCTCCGCGTGCCACATCAGGGGCGGCATGTCCTCCAGCACCACCGCTATCCCGACGTGGTTCACAGGCGCGTTGGTCAGTGTCTGGATGAGCCTGTCGGCGGTCGAGCGGCCACGGAACACCCACAGGTCCCCGGTCCTCGTCCGTTCGGTGGCGGCCGCCAGGGGCACGGTGTCGACGGTCATGATGAGATCCTGCCAGGCCGTTACCAGTCCCCGCCTACAGTTGTCGCATGGCTCCTCGTGGACGGCAGTGGCTCAAGGTGGTCGGCGCGGCGGGCATGGCCGGAGTCGCCGCAACCGGAATCCTCGCGGCACGCTCCGAACGGCGGCGTCGAGCCTACGAGCCGGACGAGATCCGCGAACGGCTCCACGAACGCTACGCGCGGGTCCAATCCCGCCGGGAGAGCGGCGGCGACTGACCACCGCGCGAGGGGCTATATCCTTGCGGGCACCATGTCCTCGTCTTCCGCGCCCTCCACTGAGCTCCGCCGGGCCCGCCACGACCTGCTCGCTCGGCTCGACGAGGTCGGCACCCTCGACGCCCACCGGCTCCGGCCCCGCATCCGCCGCGCCCGCGCAGACCAACTGGCCGAGCTCACCGAGCGCGTCGACATGGCCGCCGAGCGGCTCCGGCGTCGGGCTGACTCGATCCCGATCCCCGAGTACCCCGGGCAGCTGCCGGTCAGCACCCGCAAGGACGAGATCGCAGAGGTCATCCGCGGCAACCAGGTGGTGGTGATCGCCGGCGAGACCGGCTCGGGTAAGACCACGCAAATCCCCAAGATCTGCCTCGAACTGGGCCGCGGTGTCCGCGGGATGATCGGTCACACACAGCCGCGCCGGCTCGCCGCCCGGTCGGTCGCCGAGCGCATCGCCGAGGAGCTCGGTGTACAGATCGGCGGTCTCGTCGGCTCCGCCGTGCGCTTCGACGACCGCACCAGCCCGGAAACCGCGGTCAAGCTGATGACCGACGGCGTGCTGCTCGCCGAGATCCGCCGCGACCGGCTGTTGCGCGCCTACGACACGATCATCATCGACGAGGCGCACGAGCGCAGTCTCAACATCGACTTCCTGCTCGGCTACCTCAAACAGATCCTGCCGAAGCGCCCCGACCTCAAGCTCATCATCACCTCCGCGACGATCGACCCCGAGCGGTTCGCCCGCCACTTCGCCGACGCCGGGGGCCGGCCCGCGCCGGTCATCGAGGTCTCCGGCCGCACCTACCCCGTCGAGATCCACTACCGCCCCCTACAGGTGGAGCAGGGCGACAGGGTGATCGATCTCGACCCACTGGACGGGCTGGCTGACGCGGTCTCCGAACTGCTCCGGGAGGACGACGGCGACGTCCTGGTGTTCCTCTCCGGCGAGCGCGAGATCCGCGATGCCGAGGAGGTACTGCGCGGACGTCGGTTCAAGAACACCGAGATCTTCCCGCTGTTCGCCCGACTCACCGCGGCCGAGCAGCAGAAGGCCTTCCGCGCCCATTCGACGCGCCGGGTGGTGCTCTCGACCAACATCGCCGAGACATCCGTCACCGTGCCGGGCATCCGCTACGTCGTGGACACAGGCCTGGCCAGGATCTCCCGCTACTCCACCCGCACCAAAGTCCAGCGGCTGCCCATCGAGCCGGTATCGCAGGCCTCCGCCGCCCAGCGCTCCGGTCGCTGTGGCCGTGTCGCGGACGGGATCTGCATCCGCCTGTACTCGGAAGACGACTTCGAATCCCGGCCCGAGTTCACCGACCCGGAGATCCTCCGGACCAACCTGGCGTCGGTGATCCTGTCCATGGCCGACCTCGACCTGGGGCCGGTGGATGACTTCCCGTTCGTGGAGCCACCGGACCGCAAATCCGTCCGGGACGGGATGACGCTGCTCACCGAACTGGGCGCCCTTCGCATCGACGACGACGAGCGGCCTCATCTGACGAAGGTCGGCCGCGAGATGGCGGTCCTCCCCCTCGATCCGCGACTGGCCAGGATGGTCGTGGAAGGCCACCGGAACGGGTCTCTCGGCGACATCCTCGTCGTGGTGGCGGCGCTCACGGTGCAGGACGTGCGCGAGAGACCGGCAGAGGAACGGGACAAGGCCGATCAGCTGCACCGCCGGTTCGCGGACAAGAGCTCGGACTTCCTCGGCTACCTCAATCTGTGGCGCTACATCACCGAGCAGCGGCGCGAGCTGTCCGGCAGTGCGTTCCGCAAGATGTGCAAGGCAGAGTACCTGCACTGGCTGCGCATCCGTGAGTGGCAGGACCTCACCGCCCAACTGCGGAGCATGTGCCGCGAACAGGGCTGGCGCCCGCCCTCCGAGCACGCCGTCGAGGACGATCTCCACAAGGCGATCCTGGCGGGACTACTCACCAATGTGGGAGTGCGCGACGAGGACCCACGCGAGTTCCGCGGCACCCGCGGGATCCGGTTCCAGGTGTTCCCGGGCTCGGACCTGGCCAGGAAGCCGCCGCGCTGGGTGATGGCATCCGAACTGGTCGAGACCTCTCGGCTCTGGGCGCGAGATGTGGCGCGAATCGACCCGGCATGGATCGAGCAGTTGGGCGAGCACCTGGTGCGCTCGCAGTACTCCGAACCCCACTGGTCCGACGCCCAGGGCGCCGCCATGGCATACGAGAAGATACTCCTGCTCGGCTTAACGGTTGTAGAGGCGCGGCGGATCCTGCTCTCGCGGGTCGATGCACCGTTGGCGCGGGAGATGTTCGTGCGCCACGGGATCGTCGAGGGCAGATGGACGACGCGGGTCCCGGCGATCATCGACAACGCGAGGGCTGTCGAGCAGGCCCGGGAGCTGGAAACCCGTAGCCGTCGGCGTGACCTCGTGATCGACGACGAGGCGCTGGTCGGGTTCTACCTCGAGCGCCTTCCCGCGGACATCACCTCCGGTCGGCACCTCGAATCATGGTGGAAGAAGAAGGGCCACCGCGATCCCGCTGCGCTGCGCCTGACCGACGAGGACATCCGCACCGCGGAGAAGGCGCCGAATGCCGCCGCTTTTCCGCCGTTCTGGCAGCAGGGTGAGCGTCGCTTCGAACTGCACTACGAGTTCGAACCCGGTGGCGCCGCGGACGGGATCACGGTCCGTATCCCGCTCCCGCAGCTCAGTTCCGTGACCGCAGCGGGGTTCGAGTGGCTCGTCCCGGGGTTGCGCGAGGAGCTCTACACCGAGATGCTGCGGACGCTGCCCAAGTACCTACGGCGGATGTGCTCGCCACCGGCCGAATACGCCGGTCTGTTGCTGGACGATGTCAAGCCTCGCTCGGCCCCTCTGCCCGTCGCGTTGGCGAAGGCGCTGTCGACCCGGATCGGGACCACCGTGGATCCGAGAGAGTTCCGACCGGAGCAGTTACCTGATCATCTGCGTGTCAGGTTCGAGGTCGTCGACGGCGACACGGTGGTCGACGCGGGGACCGACCTCAGAGCACTGCGTTCCAGACTCACCGACAAGGTCCGTTCCACCCTCAATCGACGGCTGATCCCCGACGACGGGCCGCACCACGAATGGACTGCCGACACGATCGGTGATCTGCCTCCCTCGGTGACCGGGTCGGTGGACGGCGTCGAGGTGACCGTCTATCCCGGCCTGCGGGTCGCGACAGACGGCATCCACCGGGTCGCGTGCACCACCGAGGAGGAGCGCCGGGCGACCCAGACCAAGGCCGTCCTGTCCTTGATGACCGCTGATCTCGTCGCACCGTCGTCGATCCTCCGGGGGCGCCCGGTCGAGCAACGTCTCGCCCTCAGCCAGTATCCGTACGGCGGCATCGATGCTCTGATCTCGGATGCCTCTCTGGCCGTGTGCGCTCGACTGATCGCGGCCCGACAGGGAGCGCCGGTACTCGAGGTCGCTGATTTCCAGGAACTACGTGCCACCGCGCGGGCCGAGGTGCCGGGGGCTGTCGCCACCTCCATCTCGACCGTCGTGACAGCGTTGGTCCGGGCTCAGCAGGTCTCGGCACGCCTCGCGGAGTCCCCGCCCACGCTCGCTGACACTGTTCGCCCCTCCCTGGAGTATCTGACCGGTAAAGGGTTCCTGGCCCGGCATCCCGCGTCCGTGCTGCCGCATCTGGAGCGACATGTCCGAGCCGTGTCGATGCGTCTGGATCTGGCGGAGAAGGCGCCGGGGCGCCACGCCGAACTGTCGGCACGGCTTGCCCGCGCGGAGTCCACGGTCGAGGAGGCGTGTGCTGTGCTGCGCGCGCGGCCGGGTGGCGCCAGAGCGATCCGCGACCTGCGGTGGATGCTGGCGGAATACCGGGTCGGGCTGTTCGCCCAGTCGCTCGGTACGGCCCAGTCGGTATCGCCGGAGCGGATCGACAAGGCTGTCAGGGCCGCACTGTCCCAGAAGTCCTCGCGTTGAGCCGGCCGGCTATCGAGTGTCGCGGCGCTCTTTGAGAGCGATGATCTCTCGTTCGAAATCGTCTGCCGAACTGAATTGCTTGTATACGGAGGCGAACCTCAGGTACGCGACTTCGTCCAGGTCCTGCAACGGCCCCAGGATGGCGAGTCCGATTTCGTGCGCAGGGACCTCGGAGGCGCCTCGTGCGCGCACCGCGTCCTCGACCTGCTGCGCGAGCCTGCGGAGCGCGGTTTCCTCCACAGACCTCCCTTGGCATGCACGGCGCACGCCTCTGACCACTTTGTCGCGGCTGAAGGACTCGGTCACTCCATTGCGTTTGAGGACCGTCAGCAGAGGCGTCTCGAGAGTGGTGAACCTGTGCCCGCATTCCGAACACTCGCGACGGCGTCTGATCGCCTGCCCCTCGTCGACGGACCGGGAATCGATTACCCGGGAGTCCTCGTTGTGGCACGTCGGGCAGTACATTCCCGTTCCGCCCTTCATTGACCGGATCTCACGTCCCCAGGTGAACTGCTCACCGGGACGGAGACGGACCATGTGCCGTCTCTACTCCAGTCTAAGAGGCCGACCAACCGATCACGCGTAGGCGGGCCCGCCGAGGAAGGCCAGCGCCAGGAGCATCGCAATCCCGAAAAGGACTCCACAGACGACCAGCGCCCACGTCGGCACGTCATCCACCACTCCCACGGGCGCCGTCGCCGGCGCCTGCACCTCGCACGCGCGCACAGACCCCGCCGATCTGACCACGATCCGACGACCGGGCGCGACCGGGGCAGCAGAAGTCGAGCGACCCCTCGCCAGCGATCGGTCGAAGGCCACACCCCGGCCCTGCGCCGACCGGCGTGCCGATACCGGCCGCACGCGATCCGTGACCACAGCCCCACCGGCAAGTCGGCCCTTCGAACGGACCACCGGCCGGGTACGTGAGGCGACGGGCGGCAGAGCGGACGCCGGCCGCCCGCCCCGGCCCCCCGAGTCCCGGACCGGGCCGACGCCGTGTTCCCCTGCGCAGACCTCGGTCCAGCTCCGCGTGAGGTGCGCGTGCGACTGAAGTTCCTGAACGGTCATGGTCACTCCCTACTCGACAAACTGTGCGACACACAATCGCACGTTTGTGTGTGTTATCCGAAACACCTGTTCGAACTCGAACACTGCCTAGAGTTGTATCACGCGACTCCGACAGAGTCACCACCCGAGCGCGAAATTCTTCGAACAGGTGTGTGGCGCTTCGTTCCCGGCCCGTCTAGGGTGTAGACACAGAGAGACGTCGAACATCCATTCGCCGAAGGGACATCGCGATGCCGAAACCGGACTTCGAGGCGCTCACGCCTCGTCAGAAGAACGTGCTGCTACATATCCACGACACCGTGAAGGACCGTGGGTATCCGCCGAGCATCCGGGAGATCGGCGATGCGGTGGGGCTGCAGTCCACCTCCTCCGTCGCGCATCAGCTCCGGACCCTCGAGAAGAAGGGCTTTCTGACCCGGGATCCCCACAAGCCGCGGGCGGTCGACGTGCATGGCGTCCCGGGCCAGAAGTCGCGGGGTCGGCGAGCGCCCACCCCGCCTGAGGGGCGCCCGTCCGGGGCAACGGAGCCGGTCTATGTTCCCGTGCTGGGGCGCATCGCCGCCGGGGGGCCGATTCTGGCTGAACAGGCGGTCGACGAGGTGTTCCCGCTACCCGCGGACCTGGTGGGTTCGGGGGAGTTGTTCATGCTCAAGGTGGTCGGCGAGTCGATGATCGACGCCGCGATCTGCGACGGCGACTATGTGGTGGTCCGTCAGCAGAACGTGGCCGACAACGGCGAGATCGTGGCCGCGATGATCGATGGGGAGGCCACGGTCAAGACCTTCCGGAAGGACGAGACGGGCGTCTGGCTACTTCCTCACAATCCCGCGTTCAGCCCCATCCCCGGCGAGCATGCGACGGTGCTCGGCAAGGTTGTGACGGTCTTCCGCAAGATGTGACGTTCACGAGAAGTCCCCAGTCCGGCCCGCGCCGCCTGGTCCCGGAACCCGGGCTCAGGCGGCGCCGCCGTGTGTGCCGTCGGTCAGGAACTCGGACACCTCGCCGGCCACAGACTGGGGTAGCCGCACCGTGATCCTCGTGCCCTCCTGCGTGTGCGCCTCAGCGAGAACCGCGCCCTCCGCGTGCACCCGGGAGATCACCTCACCCCGCCGGTAGGGCACGAGCAACGTGACCTCGGTGTCACCGGAGGCGATGATGTCCATGATCGCCCCGAGGAGCTCGTCCATCCCCTCCCCCGTCGCGGCGGACACGAACACGCCGTCCGGAACCGCGTGATGCAGCTCGGTCAGCACCAACGGGTCTGCCGCATCGATTTTGTTGATCACGACCAACTCACGGGGCCGCTCGGCGCCCTGCTCCTCGACGACGTCGTTGATCACCCTGCGCACCGCTTCGATCTGGTGCAGCGGCATCGGATCCGAGCCATCAACCACGTGCAGGAGCAGTTCCGAATCGACGACCTCTTCCAGAGTCGATCGGAATGCCTCAACGAGTTGCGTGGGAAGGTGTCGGACGAAGCCCACGGTGTCGGTGAACACGACCGTTCTGCCGTCCGGGAGATCTGCACGCCGGGTCGTGGGGTCCAGGGTGGCGAACAGCGCGTTCTGAACGAGCACGCCGGCTCCGGTGATCCGGTTCAGGAGACTCGATTTACCGGCGTTCGTGTACCCGGCGATCGCGATCGACGGCACCGGGGTGGCACGACGGCGGTGACGCTTGGTGTCGCGAGCCTGCTTCATCCCCTTGATCTCGCGTCGCAGCTTCGCCATCCGCTCACGGATCCGGCGGCGGTCGGTTTCGATCTTGGTCTCGCCGGGACCGCGCAGGCCCACGCCACCGTTGCTGCCGGCGCGGCCACCTGCCTGCCGGGAGAGCGACTCGCCCCAACCCCGCAGCCTCGGAAGCATGTACTCCATTTGGGCCAGCGAGACCTGCGCCTTGCCTTCGCGGCTCGTGGCGTGCTGGGCGAAGATATCCAGGATCAATGCGGTTCGGTCGATGACCTTGACGTTCACGGCCTTCTCCAGCGAGATCAGCTGGCCCGGGGTCAGCTCACCGTCACAGATCACCGTATCCGCGCCGGTGGCGGCGATCACATCCTTGAGCACGCTCACCTTACCGGAACCGATGTACGTCGACGCATCGGGCTTGTCCCGGCGCTGGATCAGCGCGTCGCACACGTCGGACCCGGCGGTCTCCGCGAGTTGGGCGAGCTCGGCCATCGCCGCGTCGGCCTGGGTGGACGAGCCCTCGGTCCACACCCCGACGAGCACGACCCGCTCCAGTCGGAGTTGCCGGTACTCGGCATCGTTGACGTCCTGCAGCTCTGTGGACAGACCCGCGACCCGGCGCAGCGAGGAGCGTTCCTCGAGCTGCAGTTCGCCGATGGAGGGGTCGAGGTTACGTAGTGGGCGGTCCGCCGCCCTGGATTCGTTAGTCATTCCCGGCCATCATCTCATACCAATCCCGGTCATGCCGCCGGGCGCCGACCCCGGGATAGACGGAGAACGTGCACTACGACCTCCGGAATGTGCCCTCCGCGACGAGTACCGACGGGCCGGTGAGCGTGGATCCGCTCTCGGTCAGGCCGACGGCGACCTCCCCGCCCGGCACCGTGACGACGACCTCGCCGGCGGTCCGGCCGGCATCCGCGAGCGCGGCCACCGCCGTGGCGACGATCCCGGTCCCGCACGACATCGTCTCGCCCGCCCCACGTTCATGGACCCGCATCGAGACGCGGCCCTCCCGCATGGGCGTCGAGATCTCCACGTTGACCCCTTCCGAAAAGAAATCCGTGTCGAACCCCGGTTGGCGGTGGAGGGGAAGCGCCGCAAGCGTTTCACCATCGAGTCCGGGCACGACACAGGCGAGGTGGGGATTGCCCATGTCCACCGCGATCCCGGCGAACGTCCGATCCCCGACCTGCACTGACGACAGACCGAGAAGCTCCGGCTGCCCCATATCGACGCGGACCACCGCACGATCTCCGCGGTGTTCGAGGATCCGGGCCGGTCGCGGCCCGGAACGGGTGCCGACCCGGACCTCTCCCGTCTCCGCGCGGCCGGTCGCGACCAGCGCGTGGGCGAACACCCGGACCCCGTTGCCACACATCTCGGCGATGGAGCCATCGGCGTTGCGATAGTCCATGAACCAATCCGCCTCGCGCACCCCGTCGGGCAGTTCGGACAGGACCGCCTGTTCCACCAGCGCCCCTGCGGTGGCGATCCGCAGGATCCCGTCCGCTCCGATACCCGCGCGGCGGTCGCACAGGGCACGCACGAGATCGGAGTCGAGTTCGAGCTCGGCGCGGTCGTCCGGCAGTAGAACGAAATCGTTCATGGTGCCGTGCCCCTTGATGAACGTGATCTCCGCCGGAGCCACCGACCTGTTCTGCGCCATGGGCCGAATCCTACCCAGAGGGCCCGGCGTTCCACACTGTGGAAATGCCAGATGAAGCCGTCAGAGGCGCCAACTAGAGTCTGAGCCGAGAACGATCCCCTAACAGGAGGAGAGCATCGATGTCCGATCGCATCACCGTCGGCGGAATCCAGGTCGACAAGGTCCTGTACGACTTCGTCAATTCGCAGGCGATCCCGGGTACCGGGGTCGACCCCGACGCGTTCTGGGCAGGCGCGGCGGCGATCTTCACCGACCTCGCGCCTCGTAACCGGGAACTTCTGGGGGTGCGCGACGAACTGCAGTCGAAGATCGACGCGTGGCATCAGGAGCACCCGGCCCCGATCGATCCCGCCGCGTACAAGACGTTCCTCCGGGAGATCGGGTACCTCGTCCCCGCGCCCGAGTCCGTCTCGGTGAAGACCGCAGGCGTCGACGAGGAGATCGCGACGATCGCCGGCCCGCAGCTCGTGGTGCCGATCACCAACGCGCGCTTCGCGATCAACGCCGGCAACGCGCGGTGGGGTTCGCTCTACGACGCCCTCTACGGCACCGACGCCATTCCGGAGTCCGATGGTGCGGAGCAGGGTAGCTCCTACAACAAGGTGCGAGGCGACAAGGTCATCGAGTGGGCCCGCGAGTTCCTCGACGACGCGGCCCCGCTCGAGACCGGCAGCCATGTCGGCTGCACCGGCTACGCGATCGTCGACGGCGCTCTGCAGGTCACGCTCTCCGACGGGTCGACCACCGGACTCCGGGACGCGGCTCAGTTCGTGGGCTATCTCGGCGATGCCGGGTCGCCGTCGTCGGTTCTCCTGCGCAACAACGGTCTCCACATCGACATCGAGATCGATGCGGATTCCCCGATCGGCTCGACCGACGCCGCCGGCGTGAAGGACGTGACCCTGGAGTCCGCGGTCACCACCATCATGGACTTCGAGGATTCGGTCGCCGCCGTGGACGCCGAGGACAAGACCCTCGGGTACCGCAACTGGCTGGGGCTGATGAAGGGCGATCTGTCCGAGGAGATCTCCAAGGGCGGCAAGTCCTTCACCCGTGTCCTCAATGACGACCGGGTGTTCACCTCACCGGACGGCACCGGAGAGGTGCGCCTGCACGGCCGTTCCCTGCTCTTCGTCCGGAACGTCGGGCACCTCATGACCAACCCGGCTGTCCTGGACGCCGAGGGCAACGAGCTCCCCGAGGGCATCCTCGACGCGCTCGTCACCGCTCTCGCCGGTATCCACGGCATCGCCGAGGGCAACGAGCGTGGCAACAGCCGTTCCGGCTCGATCTACATCGTCAAGCCCAAGCAGCACGGCCCTGCCGAGGTCGCGTTCACCAGCGAGCTGTTCGGCCGTGTCGAGAAGCTCCTGGGCCTTCCGGCCAACACACTCAAGGTCGGCATCATGGACGAGGAGCGCCGCACCTCGGTCAACCTCGCGGCGTGCATCGCCGAGGCCACCGAGCGCGTCGTGTTCATCAACACCGGCTTCCTCGACCGCACCGGCGACGAGATCCACACCTCCATGGAGGCCGGCCCGATGATTCGCAAGGCGGAGATGAAGTCCGCGCTGTGGATGAGCGCCTACGAGGACTTCAACGTCGACACCGGCCTGGCCTGCGGTCTCCGCGGTCGCGCCCAGATCGGTAAGGGGATGTGGGCCAAGACTGATCTCATGGCCGAGATGCTCGCCGAGAAGATCGGCCAGCCCGAGGCCGGGGCCAACACCGCCTGGGTCCCGTCGCCGACGGGTGCGACCCTGCACGCCACGCACTACCACCGCGTGAACGTGATGACGCGCCAGGAGGAGATCCTGTCCGGCGGCCCGCGCGCCTCGGTGGACGAGATCCTCACCGTGCCGCTGGCGCCCAGCACGGACTGGACGGACGCGGAGAAGAAGGAGGAGGTCGACAACTCCTGCCAGACAATCCTCGGCTACGTGGTGCGCTGGGTCGAGCAGGGCATCGGCGTTTCCAAGGTTCCGGACATCCACGATGTCAATCTCATGGAGGACCGCGCCACCCTGCGCATCTCCTCGCAGCTGCTGGCCAACTGGATCCGCCACGGGATCGTCTCCGCCGAGTTCGTCGAGGACTCCCTGCGCCGCATGGCCGAGATCGTCGACGGCCAGAACGCCGGAGACGACGCGTACCGGAACATGGCTCCGAACGTCGAGGAGTCCATCGCCTGGCAGGCCGCCCGTGAGCTCGTCCTCGAGGGCACAACGCAGCCCTCGGGCTACACCGAGCCGATCCTGCACCGGCGCCGCCGCGAGTTCAAGGCCGCCAACGGTCGGTGACCGCCGGGGCCGGTGACCACCACGGCCCCGCGCGATCGGCGATCCACGCGTAACGAGAGCCGGCCGTCCACCCGGGTGGACGGCCGGCTCTCGTCGTCAGGTCACGGGTTCAGCCCGGCCACCGCCGCACGCAGGATCCCCACAGCGGCGTCGCGGCGATCGGAGGTGAACCGCGCCTCGGGGCCGGATGCGGACACCGCGAACGAGGCGGCGCCCTCCCCCACGGCTATCGCCACGCACCGTACCCCCTCCTCCTGCTCGGATTCGTCGGTCGCGAAACCCGAGCGACGGATCCGGTCGAGTTCGGCGATCAGCGCGTCGGGGCGAACGATGGTCGTCGAGGTGTAGCGACGCATACCGGCCCGACCGAGCATCGCGCGGACCTCGTCGTCGTCGTCGCCCGCCACCAGCGCCTTCCCCACGGCGGTGCAGTGGACCTCCACCCTGCGCCCCACCTCGGTGAACATCCGCATCGAGTGCGGGGAGGGCACCTGGGCGAGATACACCACTCCGTCCCCCTCGCGGACGGCCATGTTCGCGGTCTCGCCTGTCCCGGCCACGATTGCCCGCAGAACCGGCTCGGCCCATTCCAGGGTCGCGCGCCGGGCGGCGTCGCCGACCCGCTGAAGGCGGGGGCCCAACAGGTAGTCGCGCCGCGCATCACGGCGCAGGTGTCCGCTCTCGGCGAGCGTGCCGCACAGACGGTGGGCCGTCGCGGCGGCCAGGCCGGTGTCGGCGACCAGGTCACCGAGGGACGCGCGCCCCCCGCGCAGTGCGAGGGCGTCCAGCAACGCGAAGGTGCGATCCACGGACTGGACGCGGGGCCTGCCCGCACCGGGCTCGCTCATCGTCGGGCCTCCTCGAGAGTCTTCAGGGCGGCACGCAACGGCCCGCCGGGGCGCGCCTGCCCGCCAAGGGTGTCGGTGTCGATCCAGTGGATCCGGTGGTCACGGCCGAACCACGACCGCTGTCGCCGGACGTAGCGGCGGGTGCCGATGAACGTGCGCTCCTCCGCGCTGGCGGCCCCGGCTTCGTCGATACCCAGGTCGTCGTCCATCTCGTCGAGTACCTGCGCGTAGCCGATCGCGCGACGCGCGGTGACGCCGTCCCGCAGGCCCACGCCGACCAGCCCCCGCACCTCGTCGACCAGTCCGTCGGCGAACATCGCGGCCGTGCGCGCTGCCAGTCGCTCGTCCAACTCGGGCAACCCGCACCGCAATCCGATGATCCGGGTCCCCCACCGGGGCTCGCCGATGGTCGGGCGGGAGGCCGAGAACGGGCGCCCGGTGATCTCCACGACCTCCAACGCCCGGACGGTGCGACGCGGGTCGGTCGGCAGGATGGTGCGGGCCGCCTCGGGGTCGATACGGGACAGTTCTTTGTGCAGCGCGGCCACCCCGATCTCCTCGAGCCGGCGCTCGTACCGCGCCCGCACCCGCGGGTCGGTGTCGGGAATGGACCAGCCGTCGATCAGCGCCTGCAGGTACATCATCGAGCCACCGCACAGGATCGGCACGTTCCCCCGTTCGCGGATCTCGGAGATCTCCTGCTCGGCCTCATCACGGAAATCGGCGACGCTGGCGGTCTCGGTCACGTCGAGGACGTCGAGGCGGTGGTGCGGGATCCCCCGACGCTTGCCCGGGGGGAGCTTGGCCGTGCCGATGTCCATACCGCGGTACTGCTGCATGGCGTCGCAGTTGATGACCTCACCGCCGAGGGTCTCGGCCAGCCCCAGGGCGATCTCCGATTTACCGGTGCCGGTGGCGCCCACCACCGCGATCGGGGTCGTGTCGGTCACCGCGGGCCCCCGTCGTAGGCCGCGCATCCCGTGGCGGACGAGCCGGCGGCGGATGTCGCACGGGACGGGATCGGCTCCCACCGCGCGGCGTGGTAGCCGACGCCGAACGGTGCCCAAGAAACCGTGTCGACCGCGGTGCGGTCCCCCACGAGCCCGGCGAGGGCCAACCAGGAAGGGCGGCTCCACCACCCCACCTCGGCCGACGCGGCCGGGCCGGGGTCCGGGAGGGCGCCACCGTCGCGCAGCCACGCGGTGAGTGCGGCGTCGAGAGCCACCCCGCGAGGGTCCTCCGGGACGGGCGCGCGGGGGGTCAACGAGGCGGGGCCATCCGCGACGACGACGACGAGAGCGTCGCCGCCGGACACCTTCACCGGTGTCGAGTTCGCGATCCGACCCTGCTCATCCACCGCCTCGAACGTCCGCGGTAGCCCCGAGCCCGCCCGGTCGAGCATCCACCACGCGATCAGTGCCGCATCGGGCACGCTCCCCTGCGGGGCCGACGGGGCGCTCGGACGTCCGACTCGAACGTCGGCGCCCCACCGACGCAGGGACGAGCTGACGTCCTGCAGGGTCCTGCGCTGCGGGTCGGTGCCCACCACCACGACGCGTGACGCTGAGACGGACGCCCGCCGGAGCTGTTCACACAGCATCTCGACCTCACGGGTGCTCTCCACGGCTGCTGCGCCGGACAGCTCGGGCACCAGGACCGGTGCACCGGGGATCAGAACGACGGGACTGCTCACATCAGGGAACCCTACTGGCCCCCCCGGCGAGGGTCTTCCGATGCCACACGGGGCGTGTGGCCGGGCGTCCCCGCGGCCCGCCTCTCCGGCGGAGTCGCACGACTATCCGGCGCCACGTACAGATACAGCCGACGAACGTGGCTGCGTTGGTACACACTAGGAGGATGCCGGCCCGGTGGCGGGACGGCGAGGCGATGACCGGGATGCCAGCCCGGCGACGGTGCCGTGATACGCGGCAGAAGGAAACGAGGACCACATGAGCGACCAGTCACCCACCGCCACGAGCGGTCAGGAGTCCGGAGGGACGTCGCCGACCCCCGGGCCCGGGACCCGTCCCGGGCCGCGCCCGGGAGCCCCTTCCCCCGCCGCGATGGCCCGGAAGGCCACACCGAGCCCTGCCCCGGCAGCGGAAGCCAAGGCCACCCGCGCCTCCGATCCCGCCGAATGGGGTCGGGTCGATGAGTCGGGCGCGGTATTCGTCAGGACCGCTGACGGTGAACGTCAGGTCGGCTCGTGGCAGGCGGGGGTCCCGGCCGAAGGGCTGGCCCACTTCGGACTTCGTTTCGATGATCTCGCCGCCGAGGTCTCCCTCCTCGAGACCCGCCTGGACACACATCCCCAGGACGCCCGGAAGACTCGCGCGTCCGCTGAGGTCCTGGCCGAACAGATCCCCACCGCCGCCGCGGTGGGCGACCTGGACTCACTCGCGGTGCGGGTGGCCGCAGTGGTCGAACGTTCGGGTGAGGTCGAGGCCCGGGCTCGTCAGCGCAAGGACGAGCAGCGCTCCGCGGCGATCGCCCGCAAGGAGGAACTAGCGTCCGAGGCCGAGGAGATCGGCGCGTCGTCGACCCAGTGGAAGGCGGCCGGCGACCGGCTCCGGGAGATCCTGGACGAGTGGAAGACGATCCGTGGTATAGACCGGAAGACCGACGACGCACTGTGGAAGCGGTTCTCCAAGGCGCGCGAGGCATTCAACCGTCGCCGCGGTTCCCACTTCGCCGAACTCGATCGCAACAGGGCATCGGTGAAGCGGGTCAAGGAAGAACTGGTCGAACGAGCCGAGGCCATGTCCGGCTCCACCGAATGGAACGACACCGCCACCTCGTACCGGCGGCTCATGGACGAATGGAAGGCGGCCGGCCGGGCACCGCGTGAGGCGGATGATGCCCTGTGGAAGCGCTTCAAGGCCGCGCAGGACACCTTCTTCGACGCCCGGCACGCCGCCGCCGCCGAACGCGATGCGGAGTTCGAGGTGAACGCCGAGGCCAAGGAGGCTCTCCTCAAGGAGTACGAGGGCCGGATCAAGCCCGGCACCGACCTGGCCGCCGCCCGCGCGACCCTGCGCGAACTGCAGTCGCGTTGGGAGGAGATCGGGAAGGTTCCCCGCGATCGGATGGGTCCGCTCGAGAACCGGATCCGGGCGATCGAGAAGTCGGTTTCGGAGGCCGCCGACACCGAGTGGCGTCGCACCGATCCGGAGGCCAAGGCCCGCGCGGGGCAGTTCTGGGACCGGGTCCGCGACTTCGAGGAGCAGGCGGAGAAGGCCGAAGCCGCGGGCAAGAGCAAGGACGCCGACAAGGCACGCTCCCAGGCCGCCCAGTGGCGGGAGTGGGCGGAGGCCGCGGAGAACGCCGTCGACACGCGCTGACCGGGTCAGCGATACGCGCCGGCCGATGACGAAAGGGGGCGGGGTGCCAGGCACCCCGCCCCCGTCGTCATCTCTGCCCAGATCAGATCAGAGGCCGTCCCCGCTGCGCGCGTTCTCTTCCAACTGGCGCTGCTCAGGCGTGCGCGTCCAGAGCACCCCGGCGAGAGTTCCGATGAGCAGGAACAGCAGGATCTCACTCAGGTACATTCCGATACCCGGGCCTCCGAACCCCTGGAAATCCGGGTCGGGCCCGCGTCCGGACTGACGGAGCCAGATTGCCAGGATCCCGTAGACCGCTGACACGCAGGCGGCACTCCATGCGACTCCGGCCGCCCACCACTTCTGGGTGAGGATCATGAGTGCGCCGAACCCGATCGTGCCCACGGAGTACAAGAGTACGAAGATGTGTGAGGGCAGGGAGGTCCACTGATCGGCGGCCGCGTCCGTGAAGAACAGCACGTCGATACCGCGGACCCCGTCACTGTGCGGCAGGAGAAGCACCGCGGCGAGGATGACGATGAGCACCGTGGACGCGAGGTAGGCCCGGCCGATGACGAGCGTCCGGCCGAGCACCCGGTCCTTGCGGCGCATCTCTGATTCCGCGTTTCGGGTTACTTCCATGATCCCGGCGATGGGATCGGGGCGGTCCGCATTACTCACGTGGGGCATCCCTTCTCAATGACGTCGTCGACCGCGACGTCTCGACGCAATGTGGGCAGTCCGAGGCCGACGCCGATCGGCGGGGTCTCGGGCTTCTCCCCCGCCTCGTGCCGGTCGCCGGCGCGGGTGGCGCGGTAGCTGAGCACGCCGTCGTCGGCGAGCAGGTGGTGTGGGGCCGCAGCCGTGACCCGCGTGGTGATCACGTCTCCCGGGCGGACGCGATCCGCGTAGTCACCGGTCGGCGCGAAGTGCACTAGTCTGCCGTCGCGCGCTCGCCCCGTCATCCGCGCGGTGGCGGCATCCTTGCGTCCCTCGTCGGCGGTGACGAGGACCTCCACCACCCGGCCGACGCGGGCCTGGTTCTCCTCCAGCGTGATCCGCTCCTGGAGCTCGATGAGTCGCTCGTACCGCTCCTGGACGACGGCCTTGGGGATCTGGTCCTCCATGGTGGCGGCCGGGGTCCCCGGGCGCGGAGAATATTGGAAGGTGAACGCGCTGGAGAATCGCGCCTTCTCGACCACGTCGAGCGTCGCCTGGAAGTCCTCCTCGGTCTCCCCGGGGAAGCCCACGATGATATCGGTGGTGATCGCGGCGTCCGGCATCGCGACGCGGACCCGGTCCAGGATGCCGAGGAACTTCTCCGAGCGGTACGACCGTCGCATCGCGCGCAGTACGCGGTCGGAACCGGACTGCAGGGGCATGTGCAGCTGCGGGCACACGGTAGGAGTGGACGCCATCGCCTCGATCACATCGTCTGTGAACTCGGCAGGGTGCGGCGAGGTGAAACGAATCCGTTCGATCCCCTCGATCCGACCTGTGGCGCGAAGCAACTTCGCGAATGCGCCCTTGTCCGAGGGCTCATCCGGGTCGTGGAACGACCTGCCGTAGGCGTTGACGTTCTGGCCGAGGAGGGTCACCTCGATGACCCCCTCGTCGGCGAGGGCCTGGACCTCGGCGAGGACCTCGCCCGGCCGGCGGTCGACCTCTTTGCCACGTAGCGAGGGAACGATACAGAACGTGCACGTGTTGTTGCAGCCGACCGACACCGACACCCAGCCCGCATAGGCCGAATCACGGGTCGCCGGCAGAGTCGAGGGAAAGTGCTGAAGAGACTCAGCGATCTCGACCTCGGCGCGCTCGTTGTGCCTCGAACGCTCGAGCAGGGTCGCCAGATGGCCGAGGTTGTGGGTGCCGAACACCACGTCCACCCAGGGCGCCCGCGAGACGACGACGTCCTTGTCCTTCTGCGCCAGACACCCGCCGACGGCGATCTGCAGGCGCGGGTTGGCGTCCTTCCACGGGCGCAGATGCCCCAGCGTTCCGTAGAGTCGGTTGTCGGCGTTCTCACGCACCGCGCAGGTGTTGAAGACCACAAGGTCCGGAAGGGCGCCGGTCACCGGGTCGGCCTCCCCCTCGAAGGGGATATAGCCCGCCTCTTCCAGGACCCCGGACATCCGTTCGGAGTCATGGACGTTCATCTGGCATCCGAAGGTGCGCACCTGGTAGGTCCGCTGATCGGCGCCGTCCACCGGGGCGTCCCCGGGCGCCTGCTGCAGGTCGGTCACGAGAGAATCCACGCAGGCCAGGGTACTCAGGACGAAGCGTGGGCCGCCAACTCGGCATCCACCACGGCCATGGCCAGCCCCGTGGGATAGCCCCGCCGGGCGAGGAAGGACACGAGTCGACGCCGTTCGCCGGCGCGAGCCGGTCCGCTGGCCGCGCCGGCAGGGCGTCTCGACAAACGAGCGCGCACGAGTTCCGTGGCCTGCAGACGTTCATCGGAATCGTCTATATCGGCCACCGCGTCGGCGATGTGGGCCTCTGCGACGCCCTTGTCCCGGAGCTCGCGTTCCAGGGCGCCGCGGGCTCGACCCCGCCGCCGCCGACGACCCCGCACCCATTCCGCAGCGAACTCCGCGTCGTCGATCAAGCCCCACACCCGGATGCGGTCGATCGCCTCGTCGATCGCCTCTGCCGGGTGTTCCTTCTCGGCCAGACGCCCACGTAGCTCATGCTCACTACGTGGCCGGTAGCGGAGTAACCGCAGTGCCGCCGTTGCCGCCTCGTGCGCCTCCGGAGCGAGCGGAGGCAGGTCCGACGATCCCGAGGGCCGGGCCTCGACCGCCGCTATTGCCGCCCGGAGCTCATCCGCATCGAGCTCCGGGCGCTGACCGGTCGCGCGCTGCCCTTCCGGGCGCGTCCGATCCATCGGCATCAGAACTCGACGGGCACCACGTCGATCGGGGCGTCCTCGTCGGACTCCGCCTCGATCTCCGCGATCTCGGCCCCCGCTCCGATATTGAGCTTGTCCAGGATCTTCCGCTCGATCTCGTCCCGGACGGCCGGGTTCTCCTTGAGGTAGCGGCGCGCATTCTCCTTGCCCTGCCCCAGCTGGTCCTGACCGTAGGTGAACCAGGAACCGGACTTCTTGATGAAGCCGTTCTCCACGCCCATGTCGATGAGCGAGCCCTCGCGGCTGATGCCCTCGCCGTAGACGATGTCGAACTCGGCGATCTTGAAGGGCGGCGCGACCTTGTTCTTGACGACCTTCACCTTGGTGCGGTTACCGACCGCGTCCGCACCGTCCTTCAGCGTCTCGATGCGACGCACGTCCAACCGCACCGAGGCGTAGAACTTGAGCGCCTTACCACCGGTTGTGGTCTCGGGCGAGCCGAACATCACGCCGATCTTCTCGCGGAGCTGGTTGATGAACACCGCGGTGGTCCCGGTGTTGTGCAGGGCGCCGGTCATCTTTCGCAGGGCCTGACTCATGAGGCGGGCCTGGAGTCCGACGTGACTGTCGCCCATCTCGCCCTCGATCTCCGCGCGCGGCACGAGCGCCGCAACGGAGTCGATCACCAGGATGTCGATGGCTCCGGATTTGACGAGCATGTCCGCGATCTCGAGCGCCTGCTCGCCGGTATCCGGCTGAGAGACGATGAGGTTGTCCGTATCCACGCCGAGCTTGCGGGCGTACTCCGGATCGAGTGCGTGTTCCGCATCGATGAACGCCGCGATACCACCGGCGGCCTGGGCATTGGCGACAGCGTGGAGGGCCACGGTGGTCTTACCCGAGGATTCCGGACCGTAGATCTCCACGACACGGCCACGGGGGAAACCGCCGACCCCGAGCGCCACGTCCAGCGACAGTGCGCCGGAGGGGATGACCTGGACCGGCGGCCGATTGTCGTCACCCAACCGCATGACGGAGCCCTTGCCGTAGGCCTTGTCGATCTGGGCCAGGGCCAGTTCGAGTGCCTGCTCACGATTCTGCGCGGCGCCGGGCTTGCCCGCGCCCGCCTTGGCCTTAGCTGCCATGTGTCTGCTCCGTTCGTGCTCGACCTCCGGCGCCTCGCCGATCGGTCTGTGTGGTTTCACCCGCGGACGCTACGGGTCGGGTACGACACGAAGCGCCATACGGGGCCCGGCGACCGTCTCCTGTGGACTGGTGACGTCCTGTGGACAGCGGGGACCCGCCGTCATCCGCGTTCCAGTGTAGGGGAACGTCTGTTCGACGTCGAACGACACGCCGCACACATGGCGCTAGCGCAACTGTTCGGGAACGTCGAACTCGTCACAGAGCGCGAGCCAGACCTGCTTGACCGATTGTCCTCCATCGATCGCCTCATGGGCGGTACGGCCGCCACACGCGGCCAGGTGGTGCGTCCGCACGAGGTGGTCCGCACGGAGTTCGCCGAAGGCCTCCACGGTTCTGGCGTGGAACTCGGTCAGTGTCACCCGCTGCCCTTCCCTGCTCGGACGACAACGGGCCGCCGGCGAACCCGCCGACGGCCCGTGTGCCTCCAGATCACTGCTGTTCGGTCTGCGCCTGCTGCTGGGGCGGTGTGGCCGGCTGCGCCTGGCCCTGTCCGAGCTGACCGGCGGCGCCGCTACCCTGCCCGAGCTGGCCGCCCTCCGCCTGCATCGACGCCCGGATCTGCTCGAGCCGACTGTGGCCCGCCATCTGCGTGGACGCCTGCTCGATCTCCATCATCCGGCCCTGGACCGAGTTCTGGGCGAGCTCCGCGGAGCCGAGCGCGTTGGCGTAACGCTTCTCGATCTTGTCGCGGACCTGATCGAGATTCGGGGTGTTACCACCTGACGACAGCTCCGACATCGACTGCAGGGAGGCACTGACCTGCTCCTGCATCTTGGCCTGCTCGAGCTGGCTGAGTAGCTTGGTACGCTCTGCGACCTTCTGCTGCAGCACCATGGCGTTCTGCTCGACGGCCTTCTTCGCCTGCCCGGCGGCCTGAAGCGACTGATCGTGCAGACCCTTGAGGTCCTCCACGTTCTGCTCCGCGGTGACGAGCTGCGCCGCGAACGCCTCGGCGGCGTTCTCGTACTCGGTGGCCTTCTGCACGTCGCCGTTCTGACCGGCCTGGTCGGACATCTGCAGCGCCTGGCGGGTAGACCCCTGGAGTTTCTCGATGTCCGCGAGCTGCCGGTTGAGTTTCATCTCGAGCTGGCGCTGGTTACCGATGACGGCCGCGGCCTGCTGTGACAGCTGCTGGTGCTGACGCTGCGCGTCGGCGATGGCCTGCTGGATCTGCACCTTCGGATCGGCGTGTTCGTCGATCTTCGAATCGAACAACGCCATGAGGTAGCGCCATGCCTTGGAAAACGGATTGGCCATCGCTGCGTTTAGTCCTTCTGCCGATTCGGACGACGGGTCTGTTCTACGGTACCGAACGCCGTCATGGGTGGACCACCTGGAGTTGTCCCGGAAAGGGAATCAGGCTGCGAGCACGGGCTCGGTGAACGTGCCCGGTGGCGAGACCTCCAGCGCCGCGCGGATGAGGATCTCGCCGAGCGACACCTCCAGCGCTCCGGAGATCGACGCCAGCAACTCGCTGGAGGCCTCCTTGCGCCCCCGCTCGATCTCCGAGAGATATCCGGGGCTGACCCTCGCCGCGTCGGCCACATCCCGCAGGGTCCGACCCGACTCCCCGCGCAGGCCACGCAGGACCGTCCCGAGGGTCTCGCGCAACAACGGCGGGGCGCTCGGCTGGTCGGGGCGGGGCAGCGTGGTCATCTGGATGTTCGGCATCACCGGGTACAACGCGTCACCTTCCGGATTCGTTCCCACTTTCCCGATCCACGTCGCAGGACGACCGTTCATCAATCCCGCCCCCCTTCCCCGCCGGCCGGGCGGGCGCCGCCCGCCACCTCGGTGACCAGCGACATCGCCGCGTCGCACGCCTGGTCGCGGATCCGCCGTCGATCACCGGCGAGCGCCAACCGCACCGACCAGGTCTCACGACCGGGGACGCGCACCCCCACGAACACGGTGCCGACCGCACGACCCTCCTGCTCGTCGGGGCCCGCCACCCCGGTCAGCGCGAGTCCGACGTCCGCCCGGCAGCGGGCCGCCGCGCCCGTGGCCAGCGCCCGGGCGGTCTCCGCGGACACCGCTCCGTGCCGGTCCAGGACGCTCTGCGGCACGTCGGCAAGCACGTGCTTGAGGTCGGTCGCGTAGACCACGAGCCCGCCCCGTAACACCGCGCTTGCCCCGGGTACGTCGGCGATCGTGGCGGCAACGAGGCCGGCTGTCAGCGACTCGGCAGTGGCGATTGTCCAGCCCCGGGCCTTCAGCGTCCCGACGAGTGCCTCCTGCACGGACGCCTTCCCCGGCCCCTCGACCGCCCCGGGCACGCTCATCGGCCCCGCGCCGCGGCCTGCCGGGCCTTGACCACGTAGTCGATCCCCGTGTAGACGGTCAGCACCACCGCCACGCCGACGATGAGCCACTCCAGTGGCCACACCCAGTAGGGCAGCGGCAGGATGAGCAGCCCGACGCCGAGTGTCTGCGTGACGGTCTTGAGCTTGCCGCCCTTGCTCGCCGCCACCACGTGGTCGACGCCGAAGAAGCGCCAGAGCGTGATCCCGACTTCGCGCACCAGGATGACGACGGTGACCCACCAGAACAGTTCGTGGACGAGAGAGAGCGAGATCATCGCCGCGGCCATGAGTGCCTTGTCCGCGATCGGGTCGGCGATCTTGCCGAAATCGGTGATGAGACCGAGCCTGCGCGCGAGGTAGCCGTCTGCGTAGTCGGTCAACATCGCGATGGCGAACACGCAGAACGCACCGATCCGCCACCAGGCGTCCTGGGCGCCCGCCACGAAGAACACGACGAGGAAGACCGGGACCAGGATGATCCGCAGCACTGTGAGGAGGTTCGCGATGTTGAGAACCGGGACCTCGGCGGTGGGGCTGCCTTCGCCAGTCGTGGAGGTAGTCACCTCTTCACCTTAGCCAGAGCCGCCCGCCTACCCTTGACGGCACAGCCAGCCCACCCGCACCAGAGGGAGACCCCACATGCCGCTCTTCGCCGTCACCTACCGCTACGAGGCCGCACAGACCGACGAGCGGGAGGCGAACAAGCCCGCGCACCGCGAATGGCTGGCGGCCCGGGTCGAGGCGGGCTCGATCCGTACCGTGGGTCCGTTCGTGGACGGCTCCGGTGCGTTGCTCCTGGTCGAGGCCGACGACGACGAGTCCGCACGCGCACTGATCGCTCAGGACCCGCACTGCGTCCGGGGCGTGGTCCCGGAGATCACGGTCCGGGAATGGATGCCCGTGTTCGGTGCGCTGGCCTGAGGGCCCGCCCCGGACGGCGACGGCCGGGGCGGTCAGCCGACGGGCGACTCCACGGGATCGCCGATCTCGGAGTGCTCCCCTGTCGGGTCGTCCGCATTCTCCTCCGGCGGGGTGCCGCCCTTGATCATCCACAGAACGGATGCCAGCTCCTCGGGCCGGACCAGAACCTCGCGGGCCTTGGATCCCTCGGACGGCCCCACGATGTCGCGGGACTCCATCAGGTCCATGAGCCGGCCGGCCTTGGCGAACCCGACGCGCAGCTTGCGCTGCAGCATCGAGGTGGAGCCGAACTGGCTGGAGACCACGAGCTCGACCGCTGCCAGCAGGTCATCCAGATCGTCGCCGATATCCGCGTCGATGTCCTTCTTGCCATCGTCCTTCGACTCGGTGACGGACGTGTCGTACTCGGGCTCCGCCTGGTTCTTGGCGTAGTCGACGACCTCCTGGATCTCCTCGTCGGTGATGAACGCGCCCTGCATGCGGACGGGACGTGAGGCGCCCATCGGGATGAAGAGCCCGTCGCCCATGCCCACGAGCTTCTCGGCGCCGGGCTGGTCGAGGATCACCCGCGAGTCGGTCAGCGAGGAGGTGGCGAACGCGAGACGGGACGGCACGTTGGTCTTGATCAGACCGGTCACCACGTCGACGGACGGTCGCTGGGTCGCGAGGACCAGATGGATGCCGGCCGCGCGGGCCTTCTGGGTGATGCGCACGATCGCGTCCTCGACGTCCCGCGGTGCCGTCATCATGAGGTCCGCGAGCTCGTCGACGACGGCCACGATGTACGGGTACGGGCGATACTCCCGCTGGCTGCCGGGCGGCGTGGTGATCTCCCCGGACTTGACCCGGTCGTTGAAGTCGCTGATGTGGCGCACGCGCGTGGACTTCATGTCCTGGTAGCGCTGCTCCATCTCCTCGACCAGCCAGGCCAGCGCGGCGGCGGCCTTCTTGGGCTGCGTGATGATGGGGGTGATCAGGTGCGGGATCCCCTCGTACGGCGTCAGCTCGACCATCTTCGGGTCGATGAGGATGAGCCGCACCTCGTCCGGCGTCGCGCGGGCGAGCAGCGACACCAGCATGGAGTTCACGAAGCTGGACTTACCCGAGCCGGTCGAACCCGCGACCAGAAGGTGCGGCATCTTGGCCAGGTCGGCGGTGACGAAGTCGCCCTCGATGTCCTTGCCCAGCCCGATCAGGGTCGGGTTGTGCTTGGTCGCGGTGCCCGGGTCGGTGAGCACGTCGGCCAGACGCACGAGCTCGCGGTCGAGGTTCGGGACCTCGATACCGACGGCGGACTTGCCGGGGATCGGTGCCAACAGACGGACGTTGTCCGTCGCGACCGCGTACGCGATGTTCCGGTGGAGAGCGGTGATCTTCTCGACCTTCACGCCCGGGCCGAGTTCGACCTCGTAGCGCGTGACCGTGGGCCCCCGGGTGAACCCGGTGACCGCGGCGTCGATCTTGAACTGCTCCAGGACGCCCTGGATCGCCTCGATCATCTGATCGTTGGATTCGCTGCGTGCCTTGGGCGGATCCCCGGCCGTGAGCAGGTTCAGCGGCGGCAGTGAGTAGTCGATGCCGCTGAGAAGTTGGGTCTGGGAGTCCAGACGCTCGTCCTCCGTCTCCGAAGCGGTGTGCGTCGATGGAGAGTTGGTCTGCGGAACCGCTGAGCCGCCCCCGGCCTGCTCACCCTTGGCCTGCGCGGCCTCCCCGCGCGTCGATGTGGCCCGGGCCGTCCGCCCGCCACGCGCACCATCCGCACCCGCGGGCGCCACGGCGGACGGCACCGTGGTCGATTCAGTATCCGCCTCGACGTCGCGGGCTGCAGCAGCGGCCGCCGCACCACGACGGGGGGCAGCGGGCGCGTCTGCGCGACCCCCGACGTCAGCGGACAGCTCGGCCGTGGCCGCCGCCGGGCCGCGCCCACCGCTGGCCGGCGGCATCTCGACGGTTTCTCCCGTGGTGGGGGTGTCTGTCCACGTAGCCACACGGCGCCGGGACGAGCGGCGGGCGGCGGGGCGTTCCGACTCCTCGTCCGCCGAGCCGACGGTCTCCGCGATCGGGTAGGCGGTCGTGGCCTCGTCCTCCCAGGCGTCGTCGTCGTAGTACTCGTCCACGATGTCGCCGCTGCCGTCCCAGCCGAAGAAGCCGCGGACCATGCCCGGTATCTCCCGGGCGGGGCGCCCCGCCATGACGAGGGCACCGAAGGCCACGATCAACACGAGGAGTGGGACGGCGACGAACACCGACAGACCGGCCTCGATGCCGCCCCCGACGATCCGACCGAGCACTCCCCCACCGGACCGCACGCCCGCCGGATCGCTCGGCGACCCCGCGGCGAGGTGCCAGAGTCCCAGCACACCGAGCGCGGACACGATCGTCCCGACCAGCCACCTGGAGTGGACGTCGGAACGTGGCTCGCGCGCCATGATGAGCACGCCCCAGCCGCCGATCAGCAGCGGAAGAAGGGCACCCGGGGTGCCCACCACGGTGCGGATACCCGTATCGATCCACTGCCCGATCGGCCCCGCAGCACGAAACCACACCGCGCCGGCGAAGATGATCGCCACACCGATCAGGACCATTCCGAGACCGTCGCGCCTGTGGGGGGGCGGCGCCTTGTCGTCGTCGTCGGAACCCCCGCCCAGGCCACGGACCCCGTGCCCTACGCCCTTCGCCAGGGCCGACCAACTCCCACGGAGACCACGGCCGACCGCACCGAAGGCGCCGGAGGTCCGTTCGGGAGCAGCGGACGAGGCCCGCGCGCCGCCGCGCCCGTTCCCACGGTTCGTGGTCCGGTTCCCGGACTTCGGCGTCGAGACCACCGCACCACGCCGCGCACTGCCGCCCCGGGACTTCGGGGTGGTGGACGTCGCCGAACGCTGCGCGGCGGATTTCGACGCGGGGCGTCGGCCGCCGGGCGCACGGGTGGATCGCGTGCTCGAGGTGGATGCCATGGGGGTCACTCTAACGTCTCAAGCAACACTGGTAACAGCAGCCACACAGTCCGGGTGTATCCCGAAGGCGACCTACACGCTCCGTCCGACCGCATCGAGTGCGTCGATACCGCGCTGAGCACCGGATACTTCGACGTCCACGCGGTCTCGTCCGAATATCCACAGGAGCAACTCGACGGGCTCGGCCACGACGGTCACCAGGGGCGCCAGCGCCGCCCCTGTCGACACCGGAGCCGCAGCGGTCGCCGCCCGGGCGTCGACCCCGG
The DNA here is from genome assembly GCF_021033825.1 of Dietzia aurantiaca. Lineage (GTDB taxonomy): Bacteria > Actinomycetota > Actinomycetes > Mycobacteriales > Mycobacteriaceae > Dietzia > Dietzia aurantiaca. Next base: position 150,519 of record NZ_JAIFXZ010000002.1, on the reverse strand, counting down.
GGCGCGGGGTTGACGGGCCCCGGGGGACGCTCAGGTCGATCCGCGCGGGAACCTTCCTCAGCCTGCTCCGGGACACAATCGTGGCGAGCGTCCACACCCGCGCGAGGTCACGGCTGTCGAATTCGCGCTTCGACCAGCCTTCCCCGGCGCGACGCACGTCCTCGTGGTGGACCAGGTACTCCGCGGTGTTGGCCAGGCTGTCGGCCAGACGTAGTGGCGAATACCACGGTGGACCGGACGCGATCGAGTCGAGCAGCTCCTCCCACGGGCGCTGCGACTCGCGGAGACGAAGCGTCTCGAGCCGCGCGGACAGTGCCGGTAACACCACCCCCGCCGCCGCGTCCGGCCGGGCCTCACGCACGACGAGGTGTGCCGCCAGATCCCTGGCCGTCCATCCTTCACACAGGGTGGGCGCATCCGGGCCCGTGTCGCGCATGGTCTCCACCAGCGCGACACGTTCCCGGCGGGCGAGGGACCGACGATCCACCCCCACCGGATCAGCTCTCGGCGACCGCGGAGGTGATGACCGTGGGGACGATCATGGGCTTACGACGCCACTTGTCGGAGACCCACCGGCCCACAGTGCGGCGGACCGCCTGCGCCAGGCGGTACGGATCGGTCTCGCCTTCGCCGGCGAGGTCCCACAGCGCGTTCTCGACCAGCTCCACCACGGGCGCCAGCGCACCGGGCTCATCGGTGAAGCCCTTGCCGATGATCTGCGGCTTGCTCACCGGACGGCCCGTGCGCGGATCGACGACCACGGTGGCGACGATGAATCCGTCCTCAGCCAGCGCCGTTCGATCGGCGAGCACCGTGTCGCCGACGTCTCCGGTCGAGAGACCGTCGACGTAGAGGTTGCCGACGGGCACCTGCCCGACCACTGCGGCTTGACCGTCGATCAGGTCGACGACGACACCGTTCTGCGCCAGGACCACGTTGTTCTCGGGCACACCTGTGGCGACCGCCAGCGCCTTGTTGGCCCGCAGGTGGCGCCATTCGCCGTGGACCGGCATGGCGTTCCGGGGCCGGACGGCGTTGTAGATGAACAGCAGTTCGCCGGAGTATCCGTGTCCGGACACATGGATGTTCGCCTCGCGACCGGTGATGACCTCGACACCCATCTGCGACAGGCTGTTCATCACCCCGAACACGGCCTCCTCGTTGCCGGGGACCAGCGACGACGAGAACAGCACCGTGTCGCCCTCACCCAGGTTGACCTGACGGTGCTCACGGCGGGCCATCCGCGACAGACCGGCCATCGACTCGCCCTGGGTACCGGTGGTCACCACGACGAGCTTCTCCGGCGGGAGCTTGCCCGCGGAGTCCATGTCCACGATGACCCGCGAGGGGTCGGTGAGCAGCCCCATCTCGAGCGCGATCTCCATATTCCGGAGCATCGACCGGCCGTTGAGCGCGACCTTGCGGCCGGCCGCCGCGGCGGCGTCGACGGCCGACTGCACCCGGTAGACGTTCGAGGCGAAGCACGCGACGACGACGAGCTTGCGCGCATCCGCGATCAGTCGCTCCAGGGCGGGTCGCACGCCCGCCTCGGACGGGCTGATGCCCGGAGTGGTGGCGTTGGTCGAGTCCACCAGCAGCAGGTCGATACCCTCGTCACCGAAGCGCGACATCTTGGGCAGGTCGGTCGGCCGCTTGTCCGTCGGCAGCTGGTCGAGCTTGATGTCGCCCGTCATCATCACCGAGTTGCCGCCGGCCTTGATGACGACGCCGAGGCATTCCGGGATCGAATGGTTGACGTCGAAGTACCGCACCTCGAAGGCGCCGAACGACGAGATGCTCGACTCGTCGACCTCATGGAACACCGGCTTGATGCGGTGCTCCCGGCACTTTGCCGCGACGAGCGCGAGGGTGAACTTGGAGCCCACGACCGGGATGTCCGGACGCAGCTTGAGCAGGAACGGGATCGCGCCGATGTGATCCTCGTGGCCATGGGTCAGCACGAGCGCCTCGACCTGGTCCAGGCGGTCCTCGATGTGGTCGAAGTCCGGGAGGATCAGGTCGACGCCCGGCTCCGTTGAACTCGGGAACAGTACTCCGCAGTCGACGATGAGCAGCTTCGAGTTGTACTCGAAGACGGTCATGTTGCGCCCGATCTCGGAGATGCCGCCGAGGGCGACGAGCCGCATCGCCCCCTTGCGCGCCTTCGGCGGGCTGGGCAGCCGGACGGTCATGTCCGCGCCCTGCATGGTCTTGACGCCGCCGAAGTCGGCGGTCGACGAATCGCCGCGTCCGCGGCCGCGGCCACGGCCGCCCCGGTTGCGTCCGCCGTTCTGCCCGCCGGAGCTCTTACCGCCGCCGTTCTGCCCGCCGGAGTTCTTACCGCCGCCGTTCTGCCCGCCGCTGTTCTGACCGCCCGACCGCTGCCCGCCGTTGTCATGTCCGCCGGAACTCTTGTCGTCCCGACCGGACGAGCCACGGTTGTCGGACGACGAGCCGCGACGACCGCGCGACCCGGACTTCGACCCCCCGTCCGCATCCTGGCCGGACGTGTCACGGCCGCCGCGGGGCTGTCCACCCGCGTCCTGCTGGTTGGTGTGCTGCTGCGACTCCTCCCGGGGCGCCTTGTTCTCAGCGGAGTGCTGCTGGGACGGACGCTCCTCGGAGGCGGCATGGGTCGGTTCGGTGAACTGCACGGCGGTCACCGGTGCCGGGGCACCCGTGGGACGACCGGCTGCGCGACGCGAACGGCCGCGACCGCGGTTCTGTGAGGAACTTTCTGTCATGTGGTGACTCCTGCTCTGCGGAGCAGCGCCGCCAGGGCGTCGCGCTGCTCATCGGTTGGTGGTAACTGCGGGAGTCGCGGCACACCTGCCGGGATCCCGAGAAGTTCTAGTCCTGCTTTGGACATCGACACGCCTCCGAGCGCCCGCTGGGCGTCGAAGAGCGGGAGGAGTCCGAGGTTGATGCGACGGGCCGTCTCGATGTCTCCGGCGAGGTAGGCCCTGCGGATCTCCACGAGTCGTGACGCGGCCACGTGACCGATCACACTGACGAATCCGGTGGCCCCCACGGCCAACCACGGGAGGTTGAGTTGATCGTCTCCCGAGTAGTAGACGAGGTCGCAGTGCGACATCACGGTCGCCGCGTCGTGAAAATCGCCCTTCGCGTCCTTGACCGCCACGATATTCGGATGGCCGGACAGCCCGATGAGGGTGTCCGCCTGGATGGGGACCACCGACCGTGGCGGGATGTCATAGAGCATCACCGGCCGGTCGGTGGCATCCGCGATCGTGCGGAAGTGAACGTCCAGGCCGGCCTGTGTCGGCTTGGAATAGTAGGGCGTCACCACGAGCAGTCCGTGCGCACCCGAGGCCGCGGCCTGGCGGGCCGCGTGAACGGAGTGGGCGGTGTCGTAGGTGCCCACCCCTGCCACGATCGTCGCCCGGTCTCCCACTTCCGCCAGGACGGTCTCGAGGACCGCTGTCTTCTCGGCGTCAGTGGTGGTGGGCGACTCCCCCGTGGTGCCGGACACGACGAGTCCGTCGCATCCTGAGTCCACGAGATGTCTCGCGACACCGGCGACGGCCTTCAGGTCGACATGCCCGTCGCTCCCGAAAGGCGTGACCATCGCCGTGAGGACCGTCCCGAAGGGCGCGGGTCGCGCTGTTTCGGCGGGGGGCCGGCCGGTACCGGCCGACTCTGCTCCCCCTGCGGTCACGTGTGTCATGGTGTCCCAGGGTACCCGCAGAACCACACGGATCCCGATTCAGACCCGGCGTTCGGGTGATTGATCGGGACCGCGGTCCCCGTCATCCTTCGAGCACGTAGGGGCTGACGGCGATTTCCGAACCGTCGTCGAGCGTCGCGATCTCGAAATCGGAGAACACCGCGGGCGCCACATCCCGGAGTTGGCGTAGGACGTCGATAGCCAGACCACGGATCTCGGTATCCGCGTGTTCGGTCGCCCGCATCCCGATGAAATGCCGCCACGACCGGTAGTTGCCGGTCACGACGATGCGGGTCTCGGTCGCGTTCGGCAGCACCGATCTGGCCGCCTGCCGGGCCTGCTTGTGTCGGAGCATCGGGTTCGGGACGTCCGCGAAGCGTTCCTCCAGCTTGGCCAGCATCTCCGCGTACGCCTCACGCGATGCGTCGGTCGCCCGCCTGAAGATCTCGACCAACTCGGGGTCATCGGCGATGGCGGGCGGCGGGACGACCTTCGAGTCATGCTCCGGGACGAAGCGCTGGGACAACTGACTGTAGGAGAAGTGACGGTGACGGATCAGCTCATGGGTGCACGAACGCGAGATGCCTGTGATGTAGAAGGTGACGTTGGCATGTTCGAAGACCGAGAGGTGTCCCACTTCGAGAATGTGCCGGAGGTAGCCCGCGTTGGTCGCGGTCCGCGGATTCGGCTTGTCCCAGCTCTGGTAGCAGGCCCGGCCGGCGAACTCCGCCAGCGCCGAACCGCCCTCGGCGTCAGTCTCCCACCCGAGATCCTCGGGAACGGTGAACTGGGTGCGCGCGACCATGCGGACCTGCCGCCGGACGAGCTCGGACATGATGGGACTCCTTTTGCTGACGGGCTGTACTGACGCTCAACCGAGTAGATGCGCGGCAACGGTGGCCGCGACCTCGGCCACCGTGTCGAGGTCGTCCCGCCCGAGCTCACCGATGAGCTGCGTGGCCGGGGCGACCGCCTGCAGCGCCCACCCGGTCGTGATCTTCTCGACTGAGGTCACCGCCCCTGCGGTGTCGTTGTCCCCGTGGACGCAGAGCGCGTACGGGCGACCGCTCACTGCTCCCTCGCAGGTGTAATACGTGCGATCGAAGAAGTGCTTGAGCGCGCCCGACATGTACCCGAAGTTGGCAGGAGTGAGAAATACGTAGCCGTCGGCCCGCAGGACGTGATCGTCCGTCGCCGCGAGCGCGGGGACGGACTCCACGGCGATGTCCTCGAGCTCGGGGTGGGCCATGCCGGTTTCGATGGCTTCCACGATCCGGCGCAGCCGCGGTGAAGGCGCGTGGTGGACCACCAGGACGGAGCTCATGGCCTGCTCCCCTGCGCCGCCCGCTCGGCCTCCAGCAGATCCATGGCGACCCGCATCACCTCGCGGGCGCGGAGGCGATCACCGGCGTGGTCATAGGCACGGGCCAGCCTGTAGTTCGTACGCCAGTCCCCGGGGGAGGCCTGGTACTCTGCGCTGACCTGGTCGAACAGCGCGTCCGCCGCTTCGTGCCGGAGCCGCCCCGACGGGCGGTGATCCAGATCCGAGATGTCGAGTTCTATCCCCTCGGCAGCTGCCGCTGCCGAGATCCGCTGCAACTGGAAGCCGTTGCGCAGGATGGCCCAGGTCGCCCACGCGCCGACCGCGGTGAGCAGGATGATCCCCACGCCGAGACCCTGCATCGCGAGATGTTCCGATGTCGCGATCATCGACCAGCCGAGGAAGATCAGGTAGCCGAAGGCCACCAGCAGACCTGCTGCGGCGAGGAACATCACCAAGGGCTTGACGAACCTGTCCACGACGGTCGACCTACAGGTCCATGAAGGTGTCGAGGCCCACGGTCAGCCCCGGCGCGCTGGCGATCGAGCGCACTCCGAGCAGCACGCCCGGGGCGAATGACGTCCGGTCCAGGGAGTCATGACGGATCGTCAGCGTCTCGCCCTGGGTTCCGAACAGCACCTCCTGGTGGGCGACCAGTCCGGTCACCCGGACCGAGTGGACCCGCACGCCGTCGACGTCCGCGCCCCGTGCCCCGTCGAGTCCGGTGGAGGTGGCGTCGGGCGACGCGCCGAGGCCCGCCGCGGTTCGTGCGGCCCCCATCATGGCCGCGGTCCGCTGAGCGGTCCCGGACGGGGCGTCCGCCTTGTTCGGGTGGTGGAGCTCGACGATCTCGGCCGACGGGAAGTACTTGGCGGCCTGGACGGCGAACCGCATCATGAGGATCGCGCCGATCGCGAAGTTCGGAGCCACCAGGACCCCGGTTCCGGGGCTGGACTCGAGCCGGCTACGCAATGCCTCGAGTCGCTCCTCGGTGAACCCGGTGGTTCCGACGACGGCGTGGATCCCGTTGGCGATGCAGAACTCGAGGTTGTCCATGACCACGTCCGGGTGGGTGAAATCCACCACGACCTCGGCACCGGAGTCGACCAGTGATCGCAGGGCGTCACCCTGGTCGACCTCTGCCACGAGTTCCATGTCCTCGGCCTCGCGTACGGCATCGCAGATCGCCGTGCCCACCTTGCCGCGTGCGCCGAGCACTCCGACCTTCGTCACCGTCATCGTCTCCTTCGTCGGTCGTCAGGACTGCTTCCCAGACTATCGGCAGAGGCCCGCGATCAGCCCAGCCGCGCCGCTGTGGGGCATGCCGGGCCCGACCGCCGCCAGACACCAGGGCGACGACTCGCCGTTCCAGTAGCCCACGACGTCCTCACGGGTCACCGCGAGCAGCCTGCCCATGGACTCGGATACGGGGACCACCGTGTCCCGGTCCAGCAGGTGTCGACCGATCCGGGCCATCCGGGACAACGGATCATCGAGCCCGAGCCGTATCGAGCCGGTGAGATGGCCGATGGCGCGGTCGACCTCGCCACCGGTCGGAGGGTTCGCGGCCATGCCCGCGACCACCCGTCTGATCTCGTCGCCCAGTTCGTCCGCACGGCCGGCCGCACAGCCGGCCACCACGGATACCAGACCCGTACGGCGGAACTGGTCCATCGAGGCGTACACGGAGTACGCAAGTCCGAGGTCCTCCCTGATCCGCTGGAAGAGTCGCGAGCTGAGTCCGCCGCCCAGAACCGCGGCGGCGATCTGTGCCGCCGCACGGTCACGATGGTCTCGAGCAGGGGTGCGTCGGGTGAGAGCGAACAGAACCTGCTCGGACTCCTCGTCCTGCCCCGTCACCACGGGCTCCGTCGCCCACCCGTAGTCGGTAGCACTCGCCTGGGAGGCCACACCGTTCACCGTGTGTGCGCAGTAGACCATCGAGGCGCCGCTCGCCGCGTCGACCGCGCTCTCGTCTCGTCCGACAGCGGTCGGCAACGGTCCGTCGGCGATCCACTGCATCAGAGCCTCGTGATCGACCCGCCCGGCGGCGGCGACCACCACGTTCCCGGACCGCAGGATCCGGCGGTGGAACGCGCTCAACGTGGCGGCGTCGAGGGCAGCCACCGACTCCTCGGTCCCGATGATCGCCCGGGCGAGCGGATCCACACCCAGCACCGCGGTGGCGGAGAGTTCGCATGCGAGGTCCTCGGGATCGTCCGCACGACCGGCGAGCTCGTCGAGCACCACGTCGCGTTCGACTTCCACGTCCTCGGGATGGCACAGACCATTGGCGACCACATCGGTCAGGACGTCGACCGCATCGGCCAACCCGTCCGCGGGCACGTGGACGTGATAGCAGGTGTGCTCTCGGCCGGTGAAGGCGTTGAGGTCTCCGCCCAGGAGGTCGATGCGTTCGGACAGCTCTCGCCCGGAGGCGGTGGCGGTGCGCTTGAAGAGGACGTGTTCCAGGAAATGGGCAGCGCCGTGCTCCTCGGGCCGCTCCTCCGCCGAACCGGAGCCGATCCAGATCCCGACGGCGGCGCTGTGGCACCAGGGCAGATGTTCCGTCACGACACGGATGCCGGGTAGTGACCGGTCCACACGAATCGCGGTCTGCACGTCATCGACCCCCTCTTTCGCTGACGAACGAGGCACGCACCCCGGACCCGGGGTGCGTGCCTCGTGGGTGCCGGGTCGCGTGGCGCGGCCCGGCCGGCGATCAGTCGTCGCTCGCGGAATCCGCGGCCTGCTCCGCATCGTCCGACACGGGGATGAGGCTGATCTTCCCGCGGTTGTCGATGTCCGCGATCTCGACCTGCATCTTGTCGCCGACGTTCACCACGTCCTCGACCTTGGCGATCCGCTTGCCCTGGCCCAGCTTGGAGATGTGAACCAGCCCGTCACGACCGGGCAGCAGGGACAGGAACGCGCCGAACGGCGCCGTCTTGACGACAGTGCCCAGGAAGCGCTCGCCGACCTTGGGCAGCTGCGGGTTGGCGATGGCGTTGATCTTGTCGATCGCGGCCTGTGCGGAGTCTCCGTCGGTCGCGGCGATGTATACCGTGCCGTCATCCTCGATCGAGACGTTGGCGCCGGTCTCCTCCGTGATCGAGTTGATCATCTTGCCCTTGGGCCCGATGACCTCACCGATCTTGTCGACGGGGACCTTGATGGAGATGATGCGCGGAGCGAACGGGCTCAGCTCGTCCGGCTCGTCGATGGCCTCGGCCATCACGTCGAGGATCGTCAGGCGGGCCTCACGGGCCTGCGTGAGCGCACCGGCGAGGACCTCGGACGGGATGCCGTCGAGCTTGGTGTCGAGCTGAAGAGCGGTGACGAACATGCCGGTCCCGGCGACCTTGAAGTCCATGTCACCGAACGCGTCCTCGGCCCCGAGGATGTCGGTGAGGGCGACGTAGCGACGTTCCGACTCCCCGGCCGCGTTCTCTACCTCGTCGGAGACCAGGCCCATCGCGATGCCCGCGACCGGCGCCTTGAGGGGCACACCGGCGTTGAGCAACGACAGGGTCGAGGCACAGACCGAGCCCATCGAGGTGGAGCCGTTCGATCCGAGGGCCTCGGACACCTGACGGATGGCGTACGGGAACTCCTCGACGCTGGGCAACACCGGCACCAGGGCACGCTCCGCGAGCGCGCCGTGGCCGATCTCGCGACGCTTGGGCGAGCCCACGCGGCCGGTCTCACCGGTGGAGTACGGCGGGAAGTTGTAGTGGTGCATGTAGCGCTTGCTGGTCTCCGGACCGAGCGAGTCGATCTGCTGCGCCATCTTGACCATGTCGAGAGTGGTGACGCCCATGATCTGGGTCTCGCCACGCTCGAACAGGGCCGAGCCGTGCGCGCGCGGGATGATCTCGACCTCGGCGGACAGGGCGCGGATGTCCCTGATGCCACGGCCGTCGATACGGAAGTGATCGGTCAGGATGCGCTTGCGCACGATCGACTTGGTGAGCGACTTGAAGGCCGCCCCCACCTCGCCGAGACGGTCGGCGAAGCGCTCGGCGAGCTGCTCGAGAACGGTCGCCTTGAGCGCGTCCGTCGCGTCGTCGCGCTCCTGCTTGTCGGCGATCTGCATGATCTCACCGAGCTTGGTCTCGGCGACCTCGGCGACCGCCGCGTAGGCGTCGTCCTGGTACGGCGGGAACAGCGGGAACTCGCGCGGGGCGCTGGGCGAGGCGGTGGCCAGCGCCTGCTGGGCGGCGCACAGCTCGGCGATGAACGGCTTGGCGGCCTCGAGGCCCCGGGCCACGACGTCCTCCGTCGGTGCCTGGGCGCCACCGGCGACCTTCTCCAGCACGTTCTCGGTGGCCTCTGCCTCGACCATCATGATCGCGACGTCGGCGGTGTCCCCTGAACCGACGACACGGCCGGCGACGACCATGTCGAAGACCGCGTCGGAGAGCTGCTCGACGGTCGGGAAAGCGACCCACTGGCCGGCCGGGTCTGCGGCGGTGGGGATGAGCGCGATTCGCACGCCGCCCACCGGGCCCGAGAAGGGCAGCCCGGACAGCTGCGTCGAGGCGGACGCGGCGTTGATGGCCACCACGTCGTAGAGGTCCTCGGGATCGAGGCTGAGTACGGTCACGACGACCTGGACCTCGTTGCGGACGCCGTCGGCGAACGTCGGGCGCAGCGGCCGGTCGATGAGGCGGCAGGTGAGGATGGCGTCCGTGCTGGGACGACCCTCGCGCCGGAAGAAGGAGCCGGGGATGCGGCCGGCCGCGTACATCCGCTCCTCGACGTCCACCGTGAGCGGGAAGAAGTCGAAGTGCTCTTTGGGGTGCTTGCCCGCCGTGGTGGCGGACAGCAGCATCGTGTCGTCGTCGAGGTACGCGACGACCGAGCCGGCGGCCTGCTGCGCGAGCCGACCGGTCTCGAACCGGAGTTCGCGGCGACCGAAGTCACCGTTGTCGATGGTGGCGACGGACTCGAAGACCCCGTCTTCGACCTCAACGGCCGTAATCTGTGACATAGAAAATCCTGTCGTGTGTCTGGTGAATGGGGCGCGCGGCGCAGGTGTGTCACCGCGGGCCACCGGGCAGCACGTCAGGGGGTCCCGGTACGACTTCGGTCTTCGATCGAAGCGGCCGGATCCGGCGCCTCATCTCATCGGGCGTCTTAAGGTTCCGGCAGCCACTACCGAGGACCGTCAATCGGACCTGTCGACCACCCCGGTACGTGCGCACCGGCCGGGTGCCAGGCTATCAGGGAAAACAGGCCGGGGCACCGGGGCGCACGGGCGCGCCGCCCCCGATGCGCCCGGCGGAAAGGACGATCCCCGCCCTGAAGTCAGGACGGGGATCGGAAAAAGTCTTGCGACCGAGAATACTCAGCGACGCAGGCCGAGGCGCTCGATCAGCGCACGGTAGCGGTTGATGTCGACCTTGGCGACGTACTTGAGCAGACGACGGCGACGGCCGACCAGCAGCAGCAGGCCACGGCGCGAGTGGTGGTCGTGCTTATGGGTCTTGAGGTGCTCGGTGAGCTGCGTGATGCGCGTGGTGAGAAGCGCGACCTGGGCCTCGGGCGAGCCGGTGTCGGTCTCGTGGATCCCGTACTCGGCCAGTACGGCCTTCTTCTCTTCGGTGCTCAGCGCCATGATGACTCCTGGTTGTTCCAGTCCGCAGATGATGTCAGGCCCCGCCGCCGCGGACCGCAGGAGGGCCGACGGGAGACGTTACCAGCCGGCGGGGCATGTCCCCAATCCGTGCTCAGGCGCCGAGGATGTCCCGGGTCCGTGCCACATCGCGGCCCATGGCGACCAGCAGTTCGTCGACGGAGGAGAACTTCTCCATGTCGCGGACGTGGTCGACGAAGTCGACGGCGGCGAGCCTGCCGTAGAGGTCCGCGGACTCGTCGAGGACGAAGGCCTCGACGCTGCGCGTGGTGTCGCCGAACGTGGGGTTGGTTCCGACCGAGATCGCCGCGGGGTACCGGCGCCCGGGCACGATCGAGCCGTCGACCGGCGCGTCATCGAGGACGGTGAACCAGCCCGCGTAGACGCCGTCGACGGGGACGGCCGTGTATTCGGGCAGTTCGAGGTTGGCGGTGGGGTAACCGAGGTCCCGTCCCCCTCGACCGGCGCCGTGCACGACGGGCCCGGAGACCCGGTGCGGACGCCCGAGGATCTCGGCGGCGGCCGCCACATCCGATCCGGCGAGCAGCTTGCGCACCCGACTCGAGGACACCGTCTCACCACCGTCCTCGAGCAGGTCGACCACCTCGCATTCGATCCCCCGCTCGGCACACAGTTCGCGCATGGTCTCGGGGGTCCCGACCGCGCGTCGGCCGAAGGTGAAGTTGCGTCCCACCACGACGGCGCGGCAGTCGAGGCCGTCGACCAGGACGTTGTCCACGAACGCCGCGGGCTCCCACGAGGCCATCTCCTCGTCGAACGGCAGCGCGAACACCGCCTCGACGCCGAACTGGCCCGCCAACTCCGCGCGCCTGCGGAGCGGGGTGAGCACCAGTGGGTGCGTCCCGGGTCGGACCACCTCGACCGGGTGCGGGTCGAAGGTCACGAGCACGGGGGCGGCCCCGAGGTCCCGCCCGAGGTCGACGGCACGATCCACCAGGCCGCGATGGCCACGGTGGAGTCCGTCGAACACGCCCAGGGCGACGGAGGAGCCGCCGTCGGGGATCACGATCTCGTCGAACGTCCGCCACAATTGCACGGCGACCACCTTACGCCCGCCGGTCACAGCCCGGCCGGTCGCATGACCACCACGGGGGAGGCACGCCTGCCGGACTCGGCCACGAGTGCCGCTACGCGCCCGTCTGGACCGACCGCGGCGACGACGCCGGTGTCGCCCCGCGCGTCGAGCCACCGTCCGTGCCGTAGCCCTTCGGCCTGCTCCGCGTCGATGTCGCGGCGGGGGAACGCGGCCAGCGCCGCGGCGTCGAGGTCGAGGGACAGTGCCGGGTCCTCCTCGAGTTGCTCCAGGGAGCGGGCCACGTCAAGTCCGAACGGCCCGACGCGGGTGCGCCGTAGGGCGATGAGGTGTCCGCCGACGCCGAGGGCCGCACCGAGGTCACGGGCGAGCGCCCGGATGTAGGTACCGGTGGAACAGTCGACGACGACGACGAGGTCGATCACCTCCCCACCACGCACCCGTTCGAGGACGTCGAATCCCGAGACGGTCACGCGGCGGGACCTGAGGTCGACCTCCTCCCCCGAGCGCACGATGTCGTAGGCCCGCCGTCCGCCGACCTTGATCGCGCTCACGGCGGAGGGAACCTGGTCGATCTCACCCGTCAGCGCCGCGACACCGGCGTCGATCGCCTCGTCCGTGACACCGGAGGCGTCGGTGGTGCCGGTGGTCTCCCCCTCGGCGTCATCGGTGGTGGTGGTCTGCCCGAGGCGGATCGTCGCCTCATACGACTTGGTCTCCAGCGCCAGCTGACCCAGGATCTTGGTCGCGCGCTCGATGCCCACCACGAGGACGCCGGTCGCCATCGGGTCGAGGGTCCCGGCGTGACCGACCTTGCGGGTGCCGAAGAATCGGCGCAGACGGCTGACCACATCGTGGCTGCTCATCCCGGCAGGTTTGTCGACCACCACGAGTCCGGGCTCGGGTGCGGGGCGGGAGTCTGGTCTGCGCGGGCTCACGGGCCCACGCTATCGAGACCGGCGGGCCGGAGCACGATCGCCGAGGCCACATAGCCGTCACGGACCACCCAGCGGCCGTGGAACTCGACCAGGTCCGGCCCCCCGTCGATCGCCCGGGGGTCGACGAGTATCCGGGAACGCAGGGCGCCGGCGAACACGGTGTGGCTGCTGTTGTCGTCGTCGTTGTTGTCGTGCTTGTTGTCGGCGCTGTCGCGGCCGTAGGCGCGGTCATTGGCACCGGCGTGGGCCCCGCCGCGGGGCGGGTCCGGCACCAGGGTGACGTGCGCGTCGGCGAAACCCAGCCATCGGCGGGTGAGCGGGAACCACGCCTTGTACGTGGCCTCCTTCGCCGTGAACAGGAGCTTGTCCCAGTGCACCGACGGCAGCTCGACGCCGACCGCGCGCACCCACGCCGCCTCCTCCGGCAGCGAGACCGCGTCGAGCACCCCCGCGGCGAGCGGTTCGTGCGGCTCCACATCGACCCCCAGCGACCTCACACGTCCGGCGGACCCGAGCGCGGCCGCGCGCAGGCCGTCGGTGTGGGTGAGAGTGCCCACCACCCCCGGCGGCCACACCGGCATCCCCTTCCCGCCCCGCACGATCGGCCCGACCGGCGATCCCAGACGGGTCATGGCCTCGCGGGCGCACGCCCGCGCCCAGGCGAAGTCCGCGCGGCGGGACGCGACCGCGTTGCTGATCTGCTCCGCCTCGACGGGGTACATCGCCGCCACCACGGCCAATTCATCCAGGCCCAGTTCGGCGTCGGTCACCGACACCACGTCCGGCGGCAGGATCTCGTGGATCACTGTTCGTCCTCCAGATACGGGCCGGGCTCCCCCGGCCGGGCGATACGCGGCATCCCCGACTCCCCTCGGACCCACCTGACCTGAGGAGCGGCCGGCGGCGGCAGGATCTGACGCGTCAACGGCTCGGGCCTGCCGCGGCCCTTCCACTCGCGCGGATAGCCCAGCGAGACCTCCTCGAAGCGGACCTCGTCGTGGATGGTCGTGCGCGGGATGTGCAGGTGGCCGTAGACGCACGCGGCGGCCCGGTAGCGGCGGTGCCAGTCCGCCGTCTGCTCGGTGCCGCACCACAGGGCGAAGTCCGGGTGCCGGAGGAAACGTGTGGGATCACGCAGCAGTGGCCAGTGGTTGATCAACACCGTGGGATGCGTGGGGTCGAGCCGGGCCAGGCGCGTGGTGGTGCCGACCAGACGGTCACGGCACCACGACGGCGCGTCCGGGAACGGGCTCGGGTCGATGAGGAACTCATCCGAGGCCACCACGCGCCTCTCGCGGGCACCCGCCAGGGCTGCCGCGGTGGGTTGCCCCGGGACCGGGGTCCACGAATAGTCGTACAGCAGGAACATCGGCACCACCCACGCCGGTCCGCCGGGGCCCGTCCACAGCGGGTACGGGTCTTCCGGGGTCACCACACCGATCGCCCGGCACTCCTCGACCAGCCGGTCGTACTTCGTGGGGGAACTGGTGCCCTCGTCGTCCCGGCCGATCCACAGCTCGTGGTTACCCGGCACCCAGAGCACCTTGCCGAACCGGCCGGCGAGCTGCGCGAGTGCGTCGCGGATATCCCCGGTCTTCTCCGCGACATCCCCCGCCACTATGAGCCAGTCCCCGGGGTGGTGCGGCCGGATTTCGTCCAGCACCCCGGCATTGCCACGGTGCCCGACGTGCAGGTCGGCCACCGCCCGCAGGCTCGGACCGGCGCTCATCGCGCCGCCTCCCGTTCGGACGAGCCGCCCGGAGTGGCGGAGCCGAGCACCATCCAGCGGTCCCCGCGCACCCGGATCGCCACGGCGATCAAGCGCATCATCACGAACACCCCCATCCCCCACCAGATGCCGACGAGGCCCCAGCCGAAGTGGCGGGTGGCCAGCAGCACCGGGAGGAATCCGCACAGCGCCGCGATCACGGTCGTGGTCCGCAGGTACGCGGCGTCCCCGGCGCCCAGGAGGACGCCGTCGAGGCCGAACACGACCGCCGCCGGCACCACCACCACCGACATCCCTATCAGGGCCACCACCAGGCGTCCGGCCACGTCCGGACCGCCGGCCAGGACGGCCGCGATCTGGTCGCGCAGCAGCACGGTCGCCAGCGCCAGGACCACGCCCAGCCCCAGCGACCACAGCACCACCGCGCGGGCCAACGCACGGCCGTGCGCGGCGAGTCCCGCCCCGAGCGCCGCACCCACCAGGGACTGCGCGGAGATCGCCACGGAGTCCAACACCAGCGCGTACAGCGCCCACAGTTGCTGGGCGAGATGGTGGGCGCCGAGCGAGGACACGCCCGCGGCCGCCGCGGCGGTTGTCGCGACGGCGAACGTGATCTGGAAGGACGCGGTCCGGATCACCAGATCGACGCCCATCCGCAGCTGGCTCACGATCACCGCGCGACGCGGCCGAAGGGAACCGGAGTGCTCCACGACGAGCGCCACGACGAAGCCGGCGGCCATGACGAACTGGCCCGCGAGGTTGGCCCAGGCACTCGCGATCAACCCGAACTCCGGGAACGGCCCGAGGCCGGGAACGAACACCACACAGCCGATGGTCGAGATACCGATGCCCAGTGCCACCAGCACGAGCGGTGTCCGTAGCCGCTGCACACCGCGCATCCAACCGTGGCCCGCCGAGGCGATGAGTATGAGCGGGATCCCCCACACCGCCACCCGCAACCACTCCGACGCTCTTGCGGCGACCTCCGCGTCGGAGGCGAGCACAGCCGTCAGCGGGCCCATCAGTGCCAGGACCGCGGCCACGACGACGGCGCCCACGGCCAGAGCGATCCACGTGGCCTGGACACCCTCCGCCACCGCATCGGAGCGTCGGCCCGCGCCGTGCAGCCGGGCCGCGCGCGCGGTGGTCCCGTAGGACAGGAAGTTCATCTGGGTTCCGAGCACCAGCAGGACGAGGGCGCCGACCCCGAGCGCTGCGAGATCCTGCGGGCCCTGGCGTCCCACCACGATCCCGTCGACCAGGAGGTAGACCGGCTCTGCGGCGAGCACCGGCAGGACGGGCAACGCGATCGACCACAGCCTCCGGCCGAGTTCCCCCACCCCGACGGTCGCTCGAGAGGAGTCCGCGGTCGAACGGTCAGCCGAGGAGCTCACGGAGCCTCTTCGAGATGCTCTCGAGGTCACCACTCATCGTGCATCCGGCCGCGGCCGGATGGCCGCCGCCGCCGAGAGCCGCGGCCACCTCCGAGACGTCGACAAGGCCCCGGCCCGGGCGGCCGTCGCGGGAACGAAGCGACACCGCCCACTCCTGCGGTCGGTACTCCTTGAGCAGCACCGCCACACACGCCTCCTTGACCCCACGCAGATGGGAGACCAGTGATTCGACGTCATCCTCGTCAGAGGTCGCGATGATCCGATGAGGCACGGCGAGCCAGACCGCTCCTCGTCCGCCCACGGCGGACACGTCGAGAGTGACCGTCTCGAGCAGTGCACCCAGAACCGGCAGCCACGAGAAAGAATGCGCGTCGAGGAGCGCGAAGCTCAGTTTCGACGACTCCGCCCCGGCCGCGAGAAGCTCACTTGCGGTCGCGTGGGCACCGGGCCCACCCCAGCGGAAGGAGCCGGTGTCGGTGACCAACCCGGCGTACAGGCTCGTCGCGGCTTCCGGGTCGAGTGGGTACCCGCCGGCCCGCAGCACGTCGAGGACGAGTGTGGCCGTCGAGGCTGCGTCGGGATCCAGCAGGATGTGGCTGCCGAAGCCGGGGTTCGACCGATGGTGGTCCACGACGAGGACCTCCGAGGCGGCCTCGGCGAGATGACCCCAGCGCCCGACACGGTCAGCGCTCGCGCAGTCGAGCGTCACCACCAGCCCGTCATGCGCGGGGACCTCGTCCAACGGGATCACGAACTCGGTCCCGGGGATCACCGCGAGAGCCTCCGGAACCCGGCCGGGGTCGAACGAGTGGTACACCGCCACCCCGGCGGCACGGAGTGCGCGCGCCAGGCCGGCGGAACTGCCGAGCGCGTCCGCGTCGGGACGGAGGTGACAGAGCACGGTCACCTGCCGGTGCCGCATCAGCACCTCCGCCGCCGCCCGGGCGTCGACCGGGATCGTCACCGGTCGTCGTCCTCCGCCTGCGCCTCCTCGGGCCGCCGGTACGGGTCCTCCTCCCCCGCCGGGCGGGCGCCCTCCGCCGCCCTCCGGACCTCCTCGTCGCTTGCGCGGGCCCTGGCGAGCAGCTCCTCCATGTGGCGAGCCGCATCGGGCACGGAGTCCAGCACGAAAGTCAGCTCCGGGGTGAACTTCACACCGGTCTGCTTGCCGACCATCGTCCTCAGCCGCCCCCGCGCCGTGGCAAGGGCGTCTTCCGCGGCCGCGAGGTCCGGCTCCTCGTCGAGCGTCTCGCCGCGGACGGTGTAGTACAGCGTCGCCACCCGGAGGTCGGGGGTGATGCGGGAATCGGTGATGGTCACGAACTCCAGACGCGGGTCCTTGATCTCGTTGTCAATCGCCGTGGCGACGATCTCCCCGATCCGCTTGCCGAGCCGTCCGGCGCGTCCTTTTCCGGTCATGGCGCTCCTCCTGAACATGGTCTGGTCGCACCAGGCGCGACCATTCTCCAACAGCATGCCGTGGGGGCAGGCCCGTTCTCCACGGAACCTGCCCCCACGGTCGTGACCGGCGACGTCAGTCGCGCGGCTTCTCCACGAGCTCGTACGTCTCGATGATGTCGCCGATCTTGATGTCGGAGTACGACACCGTCAGACCGCACTCGAAGCCCTCGCGGACCTCGGTGGCGTCATCCTTCTCGCGCCGGAGCGACGTGATGGTCATCTCTTCCTGGACGACGTTGCCGTCGCGGATGAGCCGGGCCTTCGCGTTACGCCGCATGATGCCGTCGAGCACCATACAACCGGCGATGTTGCCCACCTTCGAGGAGCGGAACATCTCGCGGATCTCCGCCTGTCCGAGCTGCTTCTCTTCGTAGATCGGCTTGAGCATGCCCTTGAGCGCAGCCTCGATCTCGTCGATCGCCTGGTAGATGATCGAGTAGTACCGGATGTCGACGCCCTCGCGGTTGGCCATCTCGGTGGCCTTGCCCTCCGCGCGGACGTTGAACCCGATGATCACCGCGTCGGACGCGGCCGCCAGGTTGACGTTGGTCTCGGTGACGGCACCGACACCGCGGTCGATCACCCGCAGCTGCACCTCGTCGTCGATCTCGATAGCCATGAGGGCCTCTTCGAGGGCCTCGACGGTACCGGAGTTGTCGCCCTTGATGATGAGGTTGAGCTGGCTCGTCTCCTTGAGATGCGAATCCAGATCCTCGAGGCTGATCCGGCGACGGCTGCGTGCGGCCAGCGCATTGCGCTTGCGCGCGTTACGACGGTCGGCGATCTGCCGTGCGGTGCGGTCCTCCTCGACAACCATCAGGGTGTCGCCGGCGCCACAGACACTGGTGAGACCGATGACCTGCACCGGACGCGACGGGGTCGCCTCGGTGACGTCGTCGCCGTGCTCGTCGACCATCCGACGGACGCGGCCGTAGGCGTCACCGGCGACGATCGAGTCGCCGACGCGGAGGGTACCGCGCTGGATCAGCACCGTGGCGACAGGGCCGCGACCGCGGTCCAGGTGCGCCTCGATGGCGACACCCTGCGCGTCCATGTCCGGGTTCGCCCGCAGGTCCAGAGACGCATCCGCGGTCAGGACGATCGCCTCGAGCAACGAGTCGATGTTCAGGCCCTGCTTGGCGGAGATGTCGACGAACATGGTGTCGCCGCCGTACTCCTCCGGCACGAGTCCGTACTCGGTCATCTGACCGCGGATCTTGTCGGGCTGGGCGCTTTCCTTGTCGATCTTGTTGACCGCCACCACGATCGGCACCTCAGCCGCCTGCGCGTGGTTGATCGCCTCGACCGTCTGCGGCATCACGCCGTCGTCCGCCGCGACCACGATGACCGCGATGTCCGTCGACTTGGCACCGCGGGCACGCATGGCGGTGAACGCCTCGTGACCCGGGGTATCGATGAAGGTGAGCGTGCGGTCGACGCCGTCCACCTCGGACGTGACCTGGTAGGCACCGATGTGCTGGGTGATGCCACCGGCCTCGGCCTCGCCGACCTTCGCGGACCGGATGCTGTCGAGCAGCCGGGTCTTACCGTGGTCGACGTGGCCCATGACGGTGACGACCGGGGGACGACGCTCGAGATCGTCCTCGCCGCCCTCGTCCTCACCGAAGGACAGGTCGAACGACTCGAGGAGCTCCCGGTCCTCGTCCTCAGGGCTGACGACCTGGACCTTGAAGCCCATCTCCTCACCGAGGAGCTGAAGGGTCTCCGGGGTGACCGACTGCGTGGCCGTGACCATCTCGCCGAGGTTGAACAGGGCCTGGACCAACTGGGACGGGTTGACGTCGATCTTGTCGGCGAAGTCGCTCAGCGACGCACCCTGGGCCAGCCGCAGGACCTGCCCGCGACCGTCCGGGAGCCGGACGCCGCCGACCTCCGGTGCCCGCATCGAATCGTATTCCTGACGCTTCTGCCGCTTCGACTTGCGACCACGCCGGGGGGCGCCGCCGGGGCGGCCGAACGCGCCCGCGGCACCGCCGCGGCCACGGCCGCCGCCACCCGGACGACCGCGGAAACCGCCGCCACCTGCAGCAGGAGCGCCGCCTCCACCGCCGGGGCGGAAACCGCCGCCGCCGGGACGACCGCCCGGGCCGCCCGGGCGACCACGGCCACCGGCGGGACGCGCGACCTGGCCGGGCATCTGACCCGGGTTGGGACGCGGCGGCATGTTGCCGGGAGACGGGCGGGGACCACCCTGGCCCGGGGCACCCGGACGCTGCGGCGGACGAGGACCACCCTGGCCCGGTGCGGGACGGGAGCCACCCGGGCGGGGGCCGGCCTGCCCCGGACCGGGGCGGGGGCCGGACTGGCCGGGTCCGGGGCGGGGTCCGCCCTGGGGACGCGGCGCCGGGGTGGTTCCGCTCGAAAACGGGTTGTTGCCGACGCGCGGGGTCTTGGGACCCGGCTTCGGCCCGGCCGGACGCGGTCCGGGAGCCGGGCGTGCCGATGCCGCCGGGGCCTCGGGCGCGGCCGGGGTGGGCCGAGCAGCGCCGGGCTTCGGCGCGGAGGTGCCTGGCTTCGACGCCGCATCAGCCGGCTTCCCGGCCTGGGCCGGAGTGGGCCGTGCGGCACCGGGCTTCGGGCCCGCGGCGGGTGCAGCGGGCTTGGCGGCCGACGCCGGCGAGGGCGCGGCGGTGCGCGGATCGGCGCCCGGACGGGGGCCGGGCTTACCCGCCGCGCCGGGCTTGGGCGCGGAGGTCGTGCCGGACTTGGCGGACGGGGCGGCGTCGTTGCCACCCGCCGGCGCGAGCGACTCACGAAGACGCCGGACGACCGGTGCCTCGAGCGTCGATGACGCCGACTTGACGAACTCTCCCTGATCGCGGAGTTTCGTCAGAAGTTCTTTACTGGTGATACCGAACTCTTTTGCCAGTTCGTGTACCCGGGGCTTGCCTGCCACTGCTCTCCTCACTGCGAGGTCTTCACGGCAGGGCTGGCCGCGCGACCTCGGTCTACATTCGATGGACGTTCATCGCTGGAGCTTCACGGTGTGCTCATCGTGTCTGGTCCGTTCCTTTTCTTGTGCTCCCCCTACCGGGCCGCTCGGCCGGCGGGTGGTGTCGTGCTCGAGACGCACCGCCTCGAGCACCCCCGAGACCGCATCCTGGGACACGTTCCCGGCGACTCGCAGCGACCTGATGAAGGCCTTGCGGTCGAGTGCTGTCCTGATGCACCGCTCGTCGCGATGCACCCAGGCTCCTCGTCCCGACGCCCTGCGGCGCGGATCGGGCGAGAGTGCAGCCGATCGCGGATCGTGGACGATCCGCAGGAGCCGGGAGTCCGAATCCCGGCCACGGCAGCCGACGCAGGTCCTTGTGGGACCCGCTGCCTCGACAGGGCCTTCGTGCTGGTCCTTACGTACCCGCATCCGGCCGCCTCGGTTTCTCGCCGCCTCGCCCGTACGGGGCAGGTGGACGTGAAGTCACTGTGACAACTGATCAGTCTACAGATAACGGGGTGTCGACACTAACGGCGCGCCCGACCGCGTGGGAGCGGGCCCGCGGCGTGCCCTCACTCGGCGTCGCTGTGGATATCGATGCGCCACTGGGTGAGACGATGAGCGAGCCGGGCGTTCTGCCCCTCCTTGCCGATCGCGAGCGAGAGCTGATAGTCGGGAACGACCACCCGCGCGGCACGAGTGGCCTCGTCCGCGACCGTCACGGAGATCACCTTGGCCGGGGAGAGTGCGTTACCGACGAACACGGTGGGGTCGTCGTCGTAGTCGACGATGTCGATCTTCTCGCCGCCCAACTCCGCCATGACCGCCCGCACCCGGGCGCCGTTGGGCCCGATGCACGCACCCTTCGCGTTGAGTCCGGACACGGTCGTCTCCACCGCGATCTTGGTGCGGTGGCCCGCCTCTCGGGCCACCGCGGCGATCCGCACGGAGGAATCACCGATCTCCGGCACCTCGAGGGCGAAGAGCCCACGGACCAGATCCGGGTGGGTGCGCGACAGCGACACCGACGCCCCGTGGGGGCCCTTGTGCACTCCCACCACGTGGCACTTGATCCGGTCGCCGTGCTCGTAGGTCTCCCCCGGAACCTGCTCCGCCGGCGCGATGGTCCCTTCGGTCCCCCCGTTCTCCGGGCCGATGTGCACGACGATGATCCCCTTGGCGTTGGCCCGGGAATCAGACTGGATGACGCCGCTGACGACCTCGCCCTCGCGGGTCACGAGGTCGCCGTAGATCTTCTCCGTCTCGGCTTCGCGCAGGCGCTGCAGGATGATCTGGCGGGCCGTCGCCGCGGCCACACGGCCGAAATCCGACGGGGTCGCGTCGAATTCACCGATGCGGTTGCCCTCGTCGTCGACCTCAGCGGCCATCACGGCCACGGTTCCGGCCTTGCGATCCAGCACGATCCGCGCGACACGGTGGGCGTCATCGGTCCGCTTGTAGGCGGTGAGAAGAGCGTTCTCCAGCGTCGAGACGAGATCGTCCAGGGGGATCTCACGTTCCTGCGACAGCATGTTCAGTGCCGCCATGTCGATATTCACCGATCTTCTCCTTCTCGCACGCCGCTCCCGGTCTGGCCCGGCTCCTGCAGCAGGTCGATCTCGTCCTGGGGGGCGGGCCGGAACTCGACCCTGATCACGGCGCTGGCCACGTCGTCCAACGCTACCGAGCCGACGTTGATCCCTCGACCAGACTTCGACACGATGCGTACCGTGCCGGCGGTCTCGTCCATCTCGCCGACCCGGCCGCGGGCCGGCCCCGTCGCGCCGTCGGTGTACTCGATGTCGACCTGGCGACCGTGGGCGCGACGCCAATGGCGGCGCTCGACGAGGGGCGCGTCGACGCCCCGGCTCGTCAACTCAAGGGTCACCGGCCGATCGGCTCCACCCCACTGCTCCGCGAGCGGATCCAGCTCGGTCGACAATGCGGCGAGGGTGTCCAGCGATACGCCCCCGTCGCCGTCCACGACGACGGTCACACGCCAGGTGGCAGCGCGTTCGTCCTCTCGGAGTTCCTCGAGGTCGAGTCCGCGGTCCGAGACCGCCTTACGAATGTGGGCCCTGTCGGGCTCGGGGACGATCACTGTGCTCCTGGTGTGCGGCTTTCGAGGGCCGGTCCGGATCACGGACGGGCCGAATCACTGTACCGCCTCCGCGCCTGATCCCCCGCCCCTGGCAGGATGTCGGGGTGCTCAGCTCCTCCTCCGTCGCGCTCTCGCGGCGCCGATTCCTGGCCGTGTCCTCCGGCGTCGTGGGTCTGGCGGTGGCCACCGGGTGCGCGGTCCCGACCGGTGACGACAGTCCCGACCCGATCCTCGAACTCATCCGCGCCGCCGAGCGCGACGCACGCGAGTTCGCCGCGGCGGACGCGTCCCACGGCGAGTACGCGGACGCCCTCCGGCGTCTCGCCGAGGTCCGTCGAATCCACGCCGAGCGCCTGGGGGAACTCGTCGACGACCCCGCGGCGTCGGGTACGGCGACCACCACGCCCCCACCCGGGGCCGCCGCGTCCTGCCCGCCTGTCGCCGAGGTCAGATCCCGGCTCCGCGGCGATGCCGAGCAGGCCGCGGACGTGGCGGTGGCCGCCGACGGGGCCAGGGCCGAACTGACCGGGTCGGTCTCGGCGGCGTGCACCGCGGCAGTGGAGGTGGAACTCTCGTGACGACTCCGGTAGGTCTGGCGGCAGAGGACGCGGCCGTCTACGGCTACGGACTCCTGCTGGCGACAGCGGATGGCTCGATCCAGGCTGCTGTCCGGCGTGAACTGGCCGCGCACCGTGCGCGCCGCGATGCCGCTGAGGAACTGTGGCCCGATTCCCCGCCCGCGCCGGTCGGATACCTCGCCGGGCCGGACACACCCACCGCCCCGGTGCTCCTCGCGATCCGGATCGAGTCGGACTGCTGCGAGGCGTGGCGGGCCCAGTTGGGCACCTCCGCGGAACCCGATCGCCGACTGTTCTGCCTGGACGCACTCACCGCCGCGGCGGTCCAGCTCGCCCGGTGGCGGACGTTGATCCCGGGCGCGCCGTTCGAGGCGCTACCCGGGTTCCCGCCGGCTACCTGATCAGCGCTCGGCGCGGACGAGGCGGATGATCTCCTCGGCGGCCCCGTCGACGGCGATCTGGATGACCTCACCGGTGGCCCGCTCACGCAGCTCCACCGTGCCCTCGGACCACCCGCGCCCCACCACGACGACCCACGGCACGCCGATCAGTTCCGCGTCCTTGAACTTCACCCCGGGCGACGCCTTACGGTCGTCGAAGAGGATCTCCAGCCCGGCCGTGTCGAACGCCTCCACGAGGGTGCCCGCGCCGCTGATGGCGGCCTCGTCCTTGTTCGCGATCACCACGTGCACGTCCGCGGGAGCGGCCTCGGTGGGCCACACCAGCCCCTTATCATCGGCGAACTGCTCCGCCAGCACCGCGACGAGACGCGAGACACCGATTCCGTAGGAGCCCATCGTCACGCGGGCGGGCTTGCCGTTCTCCCCGAGTACGTCGAACCCGAAGGCATCGGTGTACTTGCGGCCGAGTTGGAAGATGTGGCCGATCTCGATGCCACGGGCGAGCGTCAGGGTTCCGTGGCCACCGGGGGCGGGATCTCCCTCGCGGACGTCGGCCGCCTCGATCGTGCCCTCGGGCGTGAAGTCGCGGCCGCAGACCAGTCCGACGTAGTGCTTTCCCGCCGCATCCGCCCCGGTGATCCACGACGTGCCCTCGGCGACCCGCGGGTCCACGAGGTAGCGGACCTCGTTCGCCAGCAGGCCCCGGGGACCGATGTAGCCCTTGACCAGGAACGGGTTGGCGGTGAAATCCGCCTCCTCGAGCACCGCGACCTCGGCCGGCTCGAGCGCGGCCTCGATGCGTTTCATGTCGACCTCGCGGTCGCCCGGGACGCCCACACCGAGCAACTCCCAGTCCTTGCCCGGCTCACGG
The DNA here is from genome assembly GCF_021033825.1 of Dietzia aurantiaca. Lineage (GTDB taxonomy): Bacteria > Actinomycetota > Actinomycetes > Mycobacteriales > Mycobacteriaceae > Dietzia > Dietzia aurantiaca. The sequence goes on along the minus strand of NZ_JAIFXZ010000002.1, from coordinate 126,389 downwards.
ACCTTGAGCATGACGTTCTTGAGCGTGTCCGCCGCGGAGATGTCCCGTCCGAGGTCGGCATCGTTGGCCCACGCGACGAGGGTCTCGATCGTGGGAGTGTCCGGCGTGGAGTGCACGACGGCCTCGGGGAGACCGTCGAACGGAAGCGCCGCGGGCGCCGGGGTCTCGACGGCCTCGACATTGGCCGCGTACTCGCCGTCGGTCGACCGGACGAAGGTGTCCTCACCCGCGGCGGATACGGCGAGGAACTCCTCGGACGCGGAGCCGCCCATGGCCCCGGAGGTCGCCGTGCAGATCACGTAGTCGATGCCGAGTCGGTCGAAGATGCGCTGGTAGGCATCGCGGTGCGACTGGTAGGACCGCTCGAGACCGGCATCGTCGACGTCGAAGGAGTACGAGTCCTTCATGACGAACTCTCGCCCACGGAGGATGCCCGCCCGCGGCCGCTCCTCGTCGCGGTACTTGGTCTGGATCTGGTACAGCGTGACGGGCAGGTCCTTGTACGAGGAGTACTCGCCCTGGACGGTGAGCGTGAAGAGCTCCTCGTGGGTGGGGCCGAGCATCATGTCGTTGCCCTTGCGGTCCTTGAGCCGGAACAACGCCGGGCCGTACTCGGTCCACCGGCCGGTGGTCTCGTACGGCTCACGCGGCAGCAGCGCGGGCAGGCTGATCTCCTGCGCGCCGAAGACGTTCATCTCCTCGCGCACCACCTGTTCGATGCGGCGGAGCGTGCGCAGGCCGAGCGGGAGCCACGAGTACACGCCGGGCGCGACGCGGCGGACATAGCCGGCGCGCACCAGCAGTTTGTGGCTCAGCACCTCGGCGTCGGACGGGTCGTCGCGGAGCGTGCGCAGGAAAAGGTGGGACAGACGCGTGATCACGGTGGTCAAGCGTAGCCGCCCCGCGGCGCGCGCCCGTCCCGACGGTAGCCTCTGGCGGGTGCGCATCCTCCTCTCACCCTCCGAGACCAAGTCCGTCGGCGGCTCCGGGGTCCCCCTGGACCTGGCCGGACTGTCCCTGCCGTCCCTGACCGCGACCCGCCGCACGGTCGCCGATGCGCTGGTCGCGGTGTGCACGGACGATCCCGGCGAGGCCCAGCGCCTGCTCGGATTGAGTGACGCCCTGTCCGGCGAGGTGACGCTGGACGCCGAGCTGTGGACATCTCCCACCGCTCCGGCGCTGAGCCGATATACCGGGGTGCTGTACGACGCCCTCGACCAGGCCTCGTTCACCAAGGCCACCCGGGCGCGCGCCGAGGCGCGCCTGTGGATCGGTTCGGCGCTGTTCGGACTGGTGGCCGCCGCGGACCCCATCCCCCATTACCGGCTGTCGGCGGGCACACAGCTGCCCGGGTTGGGGACGCTCCGGGCGACGTGGCGTACCGCCCTCACCGACGCGGTCGCGGAGTGGGCGGAGGAGCTCGTACTCGACCTACGATCCGGTGGCTACCACCAGCTGGGCCCGGTGCCCGGCGCGGTGACCGTGGATGTGGTCACCGAGTACCCGGACGGCACCCGCAAGGTCATCTCGCATTTCTCCAAGCACCACAAGGGGCTGTTGGCGCGGACGCTCGCGACCTCTCGCGCCGAACTGTCGGATCTCGGTTCGCTACTGCGGGTCGCCCGCCGTGCCGGGCACGCGATCGAACGGACCTCGGACACTGTCCTGACCCTGGTCACGGAACCCTGAGGAAGAAGGACGACGACGACACCGGCGCCGCTCGGTAAGGCCGGACCCCCGACGGTCGCCCTACCGTGGTGACATCGTCGGAGGACAGGAAACCGACCTTTTTCCGGGCGCTCACAGCCCCGTGACACCCGAGTCGGGCGGCTGCGGTCCGCCCCTCAGGATTCGGACAGCACCTGCGGGAGCCCGGCCACCTCGCCCACCACCACGATGGCCGGAGGGCGGACGTCCTTCTCCGCCAGCACCGCCGTGAGCGTTCCGAGAGTACACCGGTGTGTCGCCTGACCTTCGAGGCTGCCGTCCATGACCACGGCAGCCGGGGTGTTCGCGTCCCTGCCGCCGGCCACGAGCGCCTCGGCGATCGCCGGCGTGTTCTTGACGCCCATCAGTATCACCAGCGTTCCGCGCATGCGCGCGAGCGCCTGCCAGTCCACGAGCGAGTCGGCGTGCCCGGGTGGGAGGTGCCCGGAGACGATCGTCGCCTCGTGCGTCATCCCCCGGTTGGTCACCGGGATCCCCGCCAGCGCCGGCACGGACAGCGCGCTGGAGACCCCGGGCACCACCGAGCACGGGATCCCCGCCTCCGCGCACGCCTGGGCCTCCTCATAACCGCGGCCGTAGAGAAACGAGTCGCCGCCCTTGAGTCGCACGACGAACTTGCCCTCGCGTGCCCGGTCCACCAGCACCTGGTTGATGGCCTCCTGCGCCATGGCACGTCCGTAGGGGATCTTCGCCGCATCGACGATCTCCACGTCGGACCGGAGTTCTGCGAGCGGACGCTGGGGCGCGAGCCGGTCGGCCACCACGACGTCGGCCTGCGCCAGCAGCCGACGGCCGCGGATGGTCATGAGGTCGTCCGCGCCGGGCCCGCCGCCGACCAGCGCCACGGTCCCGCGCAGCGTCTCGTCGAGTTCGGGCGACTCCGCAGCCGCCTCGCTCAGGGCGAGCGCCACCACGTCCCGCGCCTCCGCGGTCCGTGCCCGGTCCCCGGTGAGAACCGAGACGAGCATCTGGCCGCGACGGACGACCGCCGGGGTGACCGCGGTCCCGGAGCTCACCGCGTCCGAGCGGACGCAGAACGTACGCAGCTGCTCGGCCTCGGCGGCGACCCGGGCGTTCACGAGCGAGTCCTTGGTGGCCGCGACCACGTACCAGGCGCCTTCGAGGTCTCCGCTCCGGTACTCCCTGGGCTGCCACCAGATGCGGCCGGCATCGACCAGACCCTGCAGCGTGGGGGTGATCTCCGGACTCACCAGATGGACGGCGGCCCCGGACTCGAGCAGGACGGGAATACGCCTCTGGGCCACGGATCCACCGCCGATCACCACGACTCGACGGCCCTCCAGCTCCAGGCCGACGGGGTACGGGTTCACGGGCCGGATCATGCGGTCGATCCTATCGGCCCCTGATCGCGTTCCCCGCCCTGGGCCGCGGTGTCCGTGATGACAGACATCCCCCGACCTCGCGCGGACGCAGGTCGGGGGATGTGGCGTGGCGGCGCCCCGCGGGCGGTGCTGAGTGTCAGACCTTCTGGTCGAGCTTGAGCGTGCGGGTGGAGCGCTCGAACTGCTCGGTGAACAGCGTGGGATCCGCGGCCAGGTCGCGACCGAGCGAGGGGATCATCTCCTCAAGCGCAGGTGTCCACTCCGCGAAACGGGTCGGGAAGCAGCGTCGGAGCACGTCGACCATAGCGTCCACGGCGGTCGAGGCACCGGGCGACGCGCCCAGCAGGCCGGCGATCGACCCGTCCGCGGCGTTGACCACGGCGGTGCCGAACTCCAGGGTGCCGCCCCGACCACCGGGCTTGGGCTTGATGACCTGGACGCGCTGTCCGGCGACGACCTTCTCCCACTCGCCGTCCTGGGCCGAGGGCACGAAGTCGCGCAGGGTGTCGACACGGGCGCCGTGGTTCTTGGCGAGTTCGGTGACGAGGTACTTGACGAGACCCATCTCGGTGAGGCCGATATTGGCCATGGGCAGCAGGTTGCCGGCTCGGACGCTGCTAGGCAGGTCCATGAAGCTGCCCATTTTGAGGAACTTCGGGGTCCAGCCGGCGAAGGGGCCGAACAGCAGGCCCTTCTTGCCGTCGATGACACGGGTGTCCAGGTGCGGGACCGACATCGGCGGTGCGCCCACGGAGGCCTGACTGTAGACCTTGGCCTGGTGCTGCTCGACGAGTTCGGGGTTGGTGCAGCGCAGCCACTGGCCGCCCACGGGGAAGCCACCGATCCCCTTGATCTCCGGAATGCCCGACTTCTGCAGCAGGTGCAGGGCACCGCCGCCGGCCCCGACGAAGACGAACTTCGCGTCGACCGTGCGCTCGTCACCGGTGTGGCGGTTGGCCACGGTCAGGCGCCAGGTCCCGTCGGTGTTGCGCTCCAGATCTTTGACCTGGTTCTGGTAGTGGACCTCGGTCCCGGTTCGGGTGAGGTACTTGACCAACTGGCGGGTGAGGGCGCCGAAGTTGACGTCGGTGCCTCCCGCGAAATGGCTCAGCGCGAAGGGCTGCTCGGGCGAACGACCGCGCGCCATCAGCGGAACGAGACGCTCGAGTTCGCTGAAGTCGGTGGTGTGCTCCATCCCCGGGAACAGCGGGTGCCCGGCGAGCTTGTCGTATCGCTTGCGCAGGTAGTCCTGACCGTCCCGGCCGGTCACGAAACTCATGTGCGGCACCGGCCGGATCCACTCGGTCGGATCACCGAGCAGGGTGTTCTCCACCGCGTACGACCAGAACTGCCGGGAGACCTGGAACTTCTCGTTGACGCTCACGGCCTTGGTGATGTCGACGTCCCCGCTGGCGGTCTTCGGCGAGTAGTTGAGCTCGCACAGCGCGGAGTGTCCGGTACCAGCGTTGTTCCAGGCGTCGGAGGACTCCAACGCGGGCCCCTCGAGCCGCTCGTAGATCTGGATGTCCCAGTCCGGCTGGAGTCGACGCAGCAGGGCACCGAGCGTCGCGCTCATGGTGCCGGCGCCGATGAGCGCCACATCCGTCGTTCCGTGCTTTGCCACCTGGTCTGCAGTCACCGGCTACCCTCGCTCGTTGGTCGTGGACCCGAATTTCCAGTCGTCGCGGACCCCGGCGGGAGCCCGCGACCTGAGGGCTACAAGACTACTCACGGCCCGACCGGCAGGGCACACCGGTCCGGGGGCCGGCAACACCGGGCTAGGGTGGTCGCCGTGTCCAGTTCCCCTCCTGATCCCGCCGGGCGCTCCGGATCCGCCGCCGAGTGGGACCCCGACCTTCTCGGCCCGGCCTACCGGCGTCGTGAACTGCCGCTGGGGATGGACCCGGACGGCGAGGGGCCGATTTCTGCCACGCTGGTCCGGCATGAGGAGGCACCTGCGGATCCGGTCGCGGTCGTACTCGTGGTCCACGGGCTGTCGGACTACTTCTTCCACACGCACCTGGCGGAGTTCCTCGCCGCGCGGGGCATCGCCACGTTCGGGGTCGACCTGCGCAAGTGCGGCCGCTCGAGACGGGAGGGGCTGACGCCGCATTTCACCACCGACCTGGAGAGATACGACGACGAGCTCGATCAGTCGCTCGCGGTGATCGCTTCCGAACATCCCGGACTCCCCGTCGTCGTCGCCGCACATTCCACGGGCGGCCTGGTCGTTCCCCTGTGGCTCGCCCGCCGGCGTGACGGCGGTCGGCTCGACCCCGTCGTGGGACTGATCCTGAACTCGCCCTGGTTCCAACTCGATGTCCCGGACCGGACTCGAAGGATTCTCGACCCGGTCATCCGGACGATCGCGTCGGTGCGCCCCTACTACCGGCTCCCCCTGCCGTCCTCGGACCTCTACGTCACGAGCACGCACGCGGAGCACGACGGGGACTTCCACTACGACCTCACGCTCAAGCCCCCGGGTGGGGTTGGCGTACGTGCAGGATGGCTCGCCGCCGTCCGACGAGCCCAACGGCGTCTGCAGCGCGGCCTCGACCTGCCGCTGCCGGTGCTCCTGCTCCGGTCCACGGCCTCGTCGGTCGGCAGGCGCGGCGCGAGTGTCGACGTCGACACCGATCTCATCCTCGACGTGCGCTCGATGGAGCGTTTCGCCGACCGGGTGTCCGCCGACGTCACCGAGGTGCCCGTCGAGGGCGCGCGACACGATGTCTTGCTCTCCCGGCCCGACGTCCTCGAGGTGGTCTTCGACCGCCTGGGGACCTGGCTGGACCGCACTCTGTCCTCACCCACCAAGGAGTTCTGACCCCCATGACGCAGACCCCCTCGCGCCACTTCGACCTCATCGTGATCGGCACGGGTAGCGGCAACTCGTTGATCGACGAGTCCTTCGCCGACAAATCCGTCGCGATCTGTGAGAAGGGGTCGTTCGGCGGTACCTGCCTCAACGTCGGCTGCATCCCGACGAAGATGTTCGTCTACGCGGCGGACACCGCGACCTCCGTCGCGCACGCAGGGACCTACGGCGTCGACGCGACGTTGGACGGCGTGCGCTGGCAGGACATGGTCTCCCGGGTGTTCGACCGGCGCATCGACCCCATCGCCTCGAGCGGCGAGGACTACCGGCGGAACCGCTGCGAGAACGTCACGGTCTACGACGGTCACGCCACCTTCGTGGGACCCCGCACCATCGACACCGGCGCCGGCGAGATCATCACCGCCGACGAGGTCGTGATCGCCGCAGGCGCGCGGCCGTCGATCCCCGAGATCGTCACGGAGTCGGGCGTGGCGTACCACACCAGTGACGACGTGATGCGGATCCCCGAGCTGCCGCGGTCGATGGTGATCCAGGGCTCGGGATTCATCGCGTGCGAGTTCGCCCACGTGTTCTCGTCGCTGGGAGTGGAGGTCACCGTCATCGGCCGCTCGGGCGTCCTGCTCAAGCACCTCGACCGCGAGCTCGCCGAACGGTTCACCGAGAGTGCGCGCGGCCACTGGGACGTCCGGCTCGGGCAGCACATCACCGCCATGACCGCCACCGGCGAGGACAACAGGGGCGTGGAGATCACGTTCGAGGACGGCTCGACCTGCGCGGCGGACTCGCTGCTGGTCGCCACCGGCCGCACCCCCAACGGCGACCTGCTGGGGCTCGACTCCGCCGGGGTCGCCATGGACGGCGACCGCGTTCAGGTGGATGAGTTCGGCCGCACCTCCGCCGAGGGCGTGTGGGCCCTGGGCGACGTGAGTTCGCCGTTCCAGCTCAAGCACGTCGCCAACCACGAGCAGCGTGTGCTCGGACACAACCTGCGTCACCCCGACGACCTGCAACCGTTCCATCACGCGAACGTCCCGTACGCCGTGTTCACGTGGCCGCAGATCGCGTCGGTCGGCATGACCGAGGACGAGGCGCGTGCGGCCGGCCATGACATCACGGTCAAGACCCAGGACTACGGCGACGTGGCCTACGGCTGGGCGATGGAGGACTCGGTCGGCTGCTGCAAGCTCATCGCCGATCGGTCAACCGGCCACCTGCTGGGTGCCCACATCATGGGTGCCCACGCACCGTCCCTGATCCAGATCCTCATCCAGGGCATGGAGTTCGGGCTGACCGTGCCCGACATGGCCCGCCGCCAGTACTGGATCCACCCCGCGATGGCCGAGGTCGTCGAGAACGCGCTCCTCGGCCTCGACTTCCCCGACCGCGGCTTCTGACGCAGCCCGAAGGGCCGGCACGCCGTCTGGTGTGCCGGCCCTCGTCGTTGCCCGCGGCCGACGCCGCCGCGGCCCGGGTCAGCCCACGACGAAGTCGGACGGGTCGAGATTCCTCAACTGCTCGCGATACCGGAACGTGAAGCTCGGCCACTGCAGTGAGTTGCGTCCGCTGGAGTCGAAGTACCAGCTGGAGCAGCCCCCCTCGTTCCACACGGTCTTGGCGAGCTCCCGGTCCATACGGTCGGCGTACTCGGACTGCACATCTCCGCGGACCTCGATGGTCTTGTGGCGCGCCCGGTCCGACAGGTCGAGCAGCTTGCCGATGTGCTCGGCCTGGGACTCGAGCATGTACACGATCGACGAGTGCCCGAGGTTCGTGTTGGGCCCGTACATCAGGAACAGATTCGGGAAGCCGGCGACCGTGACACCGTTGTGTGCGCGCGGACTGCCGCCCCAGTGCTCGGCCAGAGTACGACCGTCCGCACCGGTGACGACCCGCGAGATGGGCGGCTCGGACGGCTGGAACCCGGTGCCGAAGATGATCACGTCGGCGGGGATCTCGGTTCCGTCGCCGGATACCACCCCGGTCGGCGTGACCGCGGACGCCGCATCGGGTACGAGCGTGACATCCGGCCGGGTCAGGGCGGGTAGCCACCTGCTGGTGAGCAGGATCCGCTTGCATCCGATCGAGAAGTCCGGGGTGAGTGCCTTACGCATCTTCCGGTCCCGCACATGGAGGAACAGGTAGAGGCGCGCGAACATCTCGTAGAACCGGAGGAGGAACTGCGCACGGGTGAAGACGACCACGTACAACTCGCGACCGAGGTAGATGCGCCCACGCACGATCCGCTGCAGCAGCGGGATCCGCGAATACCACCGCCTCCGGGACTCGGAGATGCTCCGGTCGAGCCGCGGGAGGACCCAGCCCGGCGTCCGCTGGAACACGGTCAGGTGTCTGGTGATCGGTGCGATCTCCGGGACGAACTGGACCGCGGACGCCCCCGTGCCCACCACCGCCACCCGTTTGCCCTCGAGCGGGATGTCGTGGCGCCACTGCGCGGAGTGGAAGACCTCTCCCTCGAAGTCCTCGAGCCCGGGGAGATTCGGAACGGAGGGTGCGGAGAGCGCTCCGGTGGCCGCGATGAGATGACGCGCACGGATCCGCCCCCTGCTCGTGTCGACGACCCACTGGGAATTCTCGGCATCCCACTTCGCCGATTCCACCTCACACGAGGTCACGAGGCGGTCCCGCAGCCCGATCCGGTCCGCCACCGACTTCAGGTACGCGAAGATCTCCGGCTGCCGCCCGAATGAGTGCGACCAGCCCGGATGGGCGTGGCGGGACAACGAGTACAAGGCCGTGGGCACGTCGCACGCACAACCGGGGTACGTGTTGTCGCGCCAGGTACCGCCAACGTCCTCGGCCCTTTCCAGCACGAGGAAGTCCCGGCCACGGCCGTCGCTGAGCAGCCTGTCAGCCATGGCGATGCCGCCGAAGCCGGCTCCCAGGACGAGGAGGTCGATCTGGTCCACGGGTCCGCTGCGGGTGTCGATCATGGTGGACAGTATGCACCCTGTTGTCCACTGGCGGGAGGACTTAGTGGGACATACGTCCAAATCGAATTCCGGGCCTCCTCGATGGCCGTGCGAGGAGCGGGACCTCAGCGCGCGGAGGGCAGCGTCAGGATCTCGTACCCGTCCTCGGTCACCACGACGGTGTGCTCGAACTGCGCGGTCCAGGCCTTGTCCGCGGTCGTCACGGTCCAGTCATCGTCCCAGACGTCGAAGCCCGGACCTCCGAGCGAGATCATCGGCTCCACGGTCAATGTCATCCCCGGCTCGAGGACCTCGGTTCGACTCGGGTCGTCGTAGTGGAGAACGACGAGACCGTTATGGAAGGTGGGGCCGACCCCGTGGCCGGTGAACTCCCGCACGACCGTGTAATCGAACCGGCGGGCGTACGACTCGATGACGCGGCCGATCACGTTGACCTCACGCCCCGGCCGGATGGCCTTGATCCCCCGGTTCATCGCCTCCCGGGTCCGCTCCACGAGGAGCCGGACCTCCTCGCGGGGCTCACCGGCGAAGAACGTGGCGTTGGTGTCGCCGTGCACGTCGTGGATGAAGGCGGTGACGTCGACGTTCACAATATCGCCGTCCTCGATGACCGTGCTGTCCGGGATTCCGTGACAGATCACCTCGTTGAGCGAGACGCAGGACGATTTGGGGAACGCCTTGTAACCGAGAGTCGACGGGTAGGCACCGTTGTCGCACAGGAACTCGTGCACCACGCGATCGACCTCGTCGGTGGTGGTCCCTGGGGCGACGGCCTCGCCGGCGAGCACCAGCGCGTCCGCGGCGAGCCTGCTGGCCACCCGCATGGCCTCGATCACCTCGGGCGGCTGCACCCACGCCTCGCCGTTCGCCTCGTCGACCCGGTCTCGCCACGCGTACTCCGGGCGCGGGATGGACTCGGGCACGGTGCGAATCGGGGTCGGCGTGCCGGGGACGAGGGGCGGACGGGTCGAGGCGGTCATGCCCCAAGGATAGGCGCGTTCCCGGGACCCGGCCGCACGCCCTCCTGCGACGCGACCCGGAACCAGCGGCATCCGGTCGTGACCGGACGGACACGGCCGGACGCGGGTGGGGTCACCAGATCACGAAGCACACCGAGGCGATGATCACCATCAGTCCGAACAGGACCATCGAGATCACCTCGCCCCGCGAGCTACCCGCCGGCTGCTGCCCGCTCCGGGGCTCGACCTCGGTGTCCGGGCTCTCGTGCGACTCCATCACATCACCCCCATCCGGTGGAGCTCGGAGACCATCGCCACCCCGAGGATGACGAACACGACGGCCATGAAGCCCGTGTACACCCAGCGGCGAGGGTGGTCCGCCGTCCAGAAGCGGCGCACACTCACGACGCCGTTGACGACCGCGATCACGCACAACACGATCCCGATCGGCGCCGCGACCCAACCGGAGAGGCTGAGCAGCGGGACGAGGATCGGGATCAACAGGTAGGTGATCAGACACCTCACGGCGGAGACGAGCACCGACGTCCGGAACGCACGGTGTGCGCCCGTGCTGGCGGACGGATCGAGTCCGTCGACGCGCAGCAGGCGCCGCATCACCCGGTCCGCTGCGGCATCCGACCGGAATCGCGGGTCACCGGCGACTCCCCCCGCGTCGTGATCCGGAGTGGCGCGATCGGTCTCGGGCGCGGTCATCGGCGGTGGCACCTTTCGATGTCGACGTCCGGGGCTGCGTGATCACTGCTCGAAGACCACTCGGCGTCGACGGGTTGACGGTTCGACTCGATTGTCCCACAACATCCCGGGACCGCCGAAGGCCCGGATCGTGCGGCCCACCCCTCACAGGAGGATCGTCGCGTAGTCGACCACGTCGACCATCCCGACCCGGCGGTACGCCGCGCGCGCGGGCGCGTTGGAGCCGTTGACCACCAGCGACGGGGTCAGCCCGCGGGACTGGAGGGCGCTACAGACTGCCGCCGTGCCACCGGCGCCCAGCCCTGTTGCCCGGAGTGCCGGCTCGACCCACACTCCCTGGATCTGCGCCACGCGCGAGGAGACCGCGGCGACGTCGGCCTTGAAGTACACCCGTCCCCGGTCGACACCGACCCAGGTTCTGCCGCGCGCCACGGACCGTGCCACGCGCCGCCGGAAAGGAGCGCCGGCCCCAACGGCGAACGGGTCGGCCAGCAACTCCTCTCGATACATGTCCGCGGCGGCCGCGAGTACCGGTTCGAACTCCTGCAACGTGGCGGGTCGGATCCCGTCCAGGACCAGGGTCGGATCGACCGGTGACCCCAGCGTCATCAGGAACTGCGCCGTCCGGTGCTCCCGGGCGGGGCCCCAGCCGCATCCCAGCGACGGCCACAGGAGCGCGACCTGGTCCCGACGGCCGTGTACCGACATCGGTCCGAGACCCATGTCGACCACGGCGCGGCCGAGCGCCGCGTGATCTTCGGCGTCCCCGGTGATCGGGAGAACAGAGTTGCCCACGAACACCAGCGACCGTTCCGGCCCGCCACGGGTGAGGAAGCGACCGTCCGCTCCCCCGGCGACGCCCGAGAGCAGGTACTTCTCGGCGGCGGGAGCCGACACGTAGGGATCGGTGTCGAGTACGCGCGAGAGCGCGGCGGACTCTCCGGGTCCGACCTCCCGGCAGTCGCCGACCCCGGAAGGTGGGGCAACCGTGTCGGTCACGGCCTATCGCGTGACCTTGACCTGGGGGCCCTGGCCCTCCACGGCCTCTCCGACGGGCTCGCCCATCTCCTCGGCGATCCGCATCGCCTCCTCGATCAGCGTCTCGACGATCATCGCCTCGGGGACGGTCTTGATGACCTCACCCTTGACGAAGATCTGCCCCTTGCCGTTTCCGGATGCCACGCCGAGATCCGCCTCGCGGGCCTCGCCCGGGCCGTTGACGACGCAGCCCATCACGGCCACACGTAGCGGGACGCTCATGCCCTCGAGGCCGGCCGTGACCTCATCGGCGAGCTTGTAGACGTCCACCTGCGCGCGCCCACACGACGGGCAGGAGACGATCTCGAGCTTGCGGGGTCGCAGGTTGAGCGACTGAAGGATCTGGGTGCCGACCTTGATCTCTTCCGCCGGAGGTGCGGAGAGGGAGACACGGATGGTGTCGCCGATACCCTCGGAGAGCAGCGCCCCGAACGCCACCGACGACTTGATGGTGCCCTGGAACGCCGGGCCGGCCTCGGTCACGCCCAGGTGCAGCGGGTAATCGGTCCGGGCCGCGAGCTGGCGGTAGGCCTCCACCATGATCACCGGGTCGTTGTGCTTGACCGAGATCTTGATGTCGCCGAACCCGTGCTCCTCGAACAGTGAGGCCTCCCAGACCGCGGACTCGACCAGCGCCTCGGGGGTGGCCTTGCCGTACTTGGCCAGCAGACGCGGATCAAGAGAGCCGGCATTGACGCCGATCCGGATGGGGATCCCGGCCTCCCCGGCCGCCTTGGCGACCTCCTTGACCCGCCCGTCGAACTCCTTGATGTTGCCCGGGTTGACGCGCACGGCCGCACACCCGGCATCGATCGCCGCGAAGATGTACTTCGGCTGGAAGTGGATATCCGCGATCACCGGGATCGGGGACTTGCGGGCGATGGTCGCCAGCGCGTCCGCGTCCTCCTGTCGAGGACACGCCACCCGGACGATGTCGCAGCCCGACGCCGTGAGCTCGGCGATCTGCTGGAGCGTCGAGTTCACGTCGTGGGTCTTGGTGGTGGTCATGGACTGGACCGAGATCGGATGGTCGCTGCCCACGCCCACCTGTCCCACGAAGAGCTGACGGGTCTTCCGACGCGGCGCCAGGGCGGGCAGCGGCGCGTCGGGCATTCCCAGACCGACGGGGATGGAGGACGAGTCGTTCACGTGAAGGGCCTTCCTTAGGGGCTTGGCAGCCGGATGCTGATGAGTCCCGCCCGCCATTATCCGGGTCGGGGCCACCGCGTGCGAGCAGGAGTCGCCGGGATCACCCGGTCAGCAGGATCGGGTTGACGAAATCAGCGGTGATGACGATCGCGGACACGCCGATCAACAGCACGAACACGGTCATGGTGATCGGGGCCAGCTTCTCGTAGTCGGCCGGCCCGCCCGGGGCCAGGCCGCGGAGGCGGCGCAGGGCATCCCGGATCTTCTCGTAGAACACGACCGCGACGTGGCCGCCGTCGAACGGGGTGAGCGGGACCAGGTTGAACGCGCCGAGGAACAGGTTGAGCCCGGCCAGGAAGAGCACGAACAGCCACCACGCGCCCTGCTCGGCCGCCTGGCCGCCGATATGGCTCGCGCCGACGACCGAGACCGGCGAATCCTCGGCCCGCTCGGCCCCGAAGATCGAGGCCGCCACAGCCGGGATCTTGGACGGGAACGAGATGAGCCCCTGCACGGTCGCGTCGACCATGTCCCCGGTGAACACGATCGTCGCCGGGACCGCGCTCCACACGTCATAGGTGTTGACGGTCTGATAGGCGGGATCGTCCAGGATCTCCTGTGGGATCCCCTCATCCGAGAGCCGCACACCGAGCGCACCGCGCTCCTGCCCGTCGACGGTGGACGAGGTCAACGTCGCCGTCGTCGTCGTCTCCTCACCGCCCCTGTCCACGACCACCGGCACGGTCTCGCCGGGTAGCCCCGCGACCTCCTCCGACAGATCGGCCCAACTCGATACCGGCACACCGTCGACCGCGACGATCCGGTCGCCGGGGAGGATCCCCGCCGCACCGGCGGGGCCCAGCCCCGGTCCACACGCCGGCTCCCCCGCCTGTCCGGCCGCGCAGGTGTCCCCCACGACCGCCGCCACCCGATCGGTCGGGATCGGCTGCACATCCCGGTTCACCAGACCCCACCCGAGGGCCACGCCATAGAACAGCGCGATTGCCAGGAGGATGTTCATGGCCGGCCCTGCCAACAGCACAGCCACGCGCTTCCACCACGCCTGCCGCCACATCGCCCGGGGCTCGTCCTCGGGAGACAACTCGTCGTACGCCGTCATTCCCGCGATGTCGCAGAACCCGCCGAGCGGGACGGCCTTGAGCCCGTACTCGATCCCACCGCGGTTGGTCGACCAGACGGTCGGGCCGAAACCGACGAAGAACCTGCGGACCTTCATCCCCGACCACTGCGCGACCTTCATATGGCCGAACTCGTGCAGCACGATCGACAGCATGATCCCGAGGGCGAACAGGATGATTCCCACGACCAACACGTCTCAGCCCTCCAGCCCGGTCACGAGCGTAGCCGCATGACGGCGCGCCCAGGATTCAGCGGCCACGACATCGTCCAGATCCCGGGGATCGGCGGACCACTCGTCCGCCGCCCCGACCGTCGCCGCGACCACGTCGACGATCTCGGTGAAACGGATACGCCCGTCGAGGAAGGCCGGCGCGGCCTCCTCGTTGGCGGCGTTGAAGACAGCCGTGCGCAACCCGCCGGCCACGCCTGCGGCACGCGCCACGGAGATCGCCGGGAACGTCACCTCGTCGACGGGCTCGAACGTCCAGGTGTGCGACTGCGAGAAGTCCAGGGGCGTCGACACCCCCGCGATCCGCGACGGCCAGCCCAAGGCCAACGCGATAGGCAATTTCATCGACGGCGGCGAGGCTTTGGCCACTGTCGCGCCGTCCACGAAGGTCACCGCGGAATGCACCACCGACTGGGGATGGACCGTCACGTCGATCCGGTCATACGGCACCCCGAACAGCAGGTGCGCCTCGATCAGTTCGAGGGACTTGTTGACCAGGGTCGCGGAGTTCAGCGTGATCATCCGACCCATCGCCCAGGTGGGGTGCCGGAGGGCCTGCGCCGACGTCACGTCGGCGAGCTCCGCACGACTCCGGCCACGGAACGGGCCGCCCGATGCGGTGAGCACGAGCGACGCCACCTCGTCGGATGTGCCGGCACGTAGGCACTGGGCCATCGCCGAGTGCTCCGAATCGACCGGGACCAGCTGCCCGGGCGCGGCCCTGCCCGTCACGAGCGCCCCGCCGGCGACGAGGGACTCCTTGTTCGCGAGCGCCAGCCGGGCGCCGGTGTCCAGTGCGGCGAGGGTCGGCCCGAGACCGATCGACCCGTCGATCCCGTTGAGGACGACATCGGCCTCGACCTCGCGGACGAGCCTTGTCGCGGCCTCCGGGCCGTCGAGCACCCTGACCTCGGGGAACTCTGCCCGGATCTTCTCCGCGGCGATCGGATCCGACACCGCGACGGTCCCGGCCCCGGTACTGCGGAGCTGGTCGGTGAGCAGATCCACGCGGCCACCGCCTGCGGCAAGACCCACCACCAGGAAGTGGTCGGGGCCGGACTCGGAGGTCACCTCGAGGGCCTGGGTACCGATCGATCCGGTACTGCCGAGGACGAGAACACGCGTGGTCACCCTGTCATTGTCCACATCATCGGTGTCTGATGCCGCATCGCGGCACCCGGTGTGTGGGGCGACACGGGCGGGTTACCCGTCGGCCGCCCGACCCGGTGTGACAAACTGGGTCCGATGTCGGCGGCCCGCAGGGCTGCCAGCGAGCCGTGAGGAGAACCGGGGAGCATGAGCGCGGACGGACACACCAGTGCAGAGGTCGTCGTGGACGGGGTCAGCTCGCTCGACGAGCCGTCGGTCGAGTGGGGCTGGCACAAGCACAGCGCGAAGTTCGGCTGGGCGGTGGGAGGCTTCTTCGTCCTGTTCCTGCTCGGCATGCTCTTCGGCAATCACATCGGAAACGTCGAGAACATCTGGCTGGTCGCGATCGCCGCGTTCCTGCTGATCTGGATGATCCTCTCGCTGCGCCCCAAGAAGGACACCTACGCCAAGTCGCACAGGGTCTTCTCGGTCCCCTCGGACCACTACGCCGTGGCCGGCGGTGTGGCCACCGGCGCCATCACCGCCTCCCGCGCCAACTGATTCCGGAACCACAACCGGCTGACGAGGGCCGCCCCGCTTAAAGCGCGGGGCGGCCCTTGTTCTGGTCGGTGAGGCGGCGGGGTGTCACTCCTCTGCGGCGAGCTGGCCGCAGGCGGCCGCGATCTCCTGCCCCCGTGTGTCACGGACGGTGCAGGAGACGCCCGCTGCACGAACCGCCTCGACGAACGCGTCCTGCTGATGCCTGGGGCTGGCGTCCCACTCACTCCCCGGGGTCGGGTTCAGCGGGATGAGATTCACGTGCGCCATCGCGCCCAGGCGCTGCGCGAGGAGACGGCCGAGCATCTCGCCCCGCCACGTGTGGTCGTTCACGTCACGGATCAGCGCGTACTCGATCGATACGCGACGACCGGTCGCATCCGCGTAGTGGCGGGCGGCGTCCATGACCTCGGAGACCGGCCACCGGTTGTTGACCGGCACCAGCGTGTCGCGCAGCTCGTCGTCCGGAGTGTGCAGCGACACGGCGAGGGTGACCTGCAAGCCTTCCTCGGCGAGCCGGTGGATGGCCGGGACCACGCCGACCGTCGACACCGTGACCGCGCGCTGGGAGAGCCCGAAGCCCGACGGAGGCGGCGAGACGATACCCCGCACCGCGGTGAGCACCCGCTTGTAGTTGGCCAGCGGCTCCCCCATCCCCATGAAGACCACGTTCGACAGGCGGCCGGGACCGCCCGGGATCTCGCCGTCGCGCATGGCCCGGGCGGCCACCCGGACCTGGTCGAGGATCTCCGCCGCGGACAGGTTGCGTTGGAGGCCGCCCTGCCCGGTCGCGCAGAACGGACATGCCATGCCACACCCGGCCTGGCTGGAGATGCAGACCGTCGCCCGATCCGGGTACCGCATCAGCACACTCTCCACGAGCGAACCGTCGTGGAGCTTCCACAGTGTCTTACGCGTGGTGCCCTCGTCGGTGGTGATATGCCGCAGTGAGGACGTCAGGGGCGGAAACAGCTCGTCCGCGACCCGGTCGCGCAGGCTGGCGGGGAGGTCGGTCATCTCCCGCGGGTCCGCCTCGAGACGACCGAAGTACTGGTTTGCCAGCTGCTTGGCGCGGAACGCCGGGACCTCCAACTCCGCCATCGCCTCCGCCCGCCCCTCGGCGTCGAGGTCGGCGAAGTGACGAGGGGGCAGCCCGCGGCGGGGCGCATCGAAGACGAGGGGAAGTGGTTCAGCCATGATGCGGCCATTGTGTCAGAACCGAGGCCGGACAACACACCGAGTGGCGGTGCTCACGAGCGCCGGGAAGGCTTACAGTTCACCTATGACCACGCGTTCACACGACCCTGCCGACGCCGGCAACACCGAGTCGTCCCCTGAGACGGCCGTGGTGCCCGCCGAGAATTCAATCACCGACGTGCCCGCGCCGTCGGCCCCGGAGGCGACCGATCACGATCGCCTCTCGCCTCAGGCCGTGCCCGACAGCGCGGCGGGCAGGCTCGGATCGGCGTGGGTCGGTCTGGTGCTGGGCGCGTTGGTCACGATTCTCCTGCTGATCTTCATCGCACAGAACACCACCTCGACGGACGTGCAGTACCTCGGTCTGCATTTCAGCCTGCCGCTGGGTGTCCTGATCCTCTTCGCCGCCATCGCCGGCGCATTGATCATGGCCCTGTTCGCCGGGTTCCGGATCCTGCAGCTCCGGATGCGCGCGCGCAAGGCCCGAAAGCTCTCGGCACGATCCCACTGATGTCGCTGGTCGGCCGGGCGGAACGACAGTCCGGCCGGCCGAAGTGTCCGCTATGTCGGGACGACGAATGTGAAGACGATCCAGACCACCACCGCGCTGGGCAGAACGGAATCGAGGCGGTCCATGAACCCGCCGTGACCCGGCAACAGCGTCCCCATGTCCTTGATCCCGAGGTCGCGCTTGACCTGGGACTCCACGAGATCGCCGAGGGTCGCGGTGAACACCGCGAGCACGCCGAGGAGGATGCCCTTCCAGATGTCGTCGTCGAACAGCAGCCACACGACCAGCGCACCGCCGACCATCGCGAGGATGAGTGAGCCGGCGAAGCCCTCCCAGGACTTCTTCGGACTGATGGCGGGCGCCATCGGGTGCTTTCCGAACAGCACGCCGGCGATATAGCCACCGACGTCCGAGCACACCACGAGCAGGATGAGCGCGATGACGCGTTGCGCGCCGTACTCACCGTCCGAGAGCATCGCGCCCAGGGATCCCGGCACGGCGATCCAGACCAGGACGAACACCGTGACCGAGACGTCCCGTAGATAGTTCTTCGGAGCGGTGTCGAGGCCGCCCATGAGCAACCGCCAGACCAGCACGACCACCGCCGTGGCCGCGAAAGCCGCGAAGGCCCCGGTCGCGCCGATCAGGAACCCTGACCACACCATCGCCTGACCGCCGAGGAGCAGGGGAACGAGGGGCAGCGTGAACCGGGCCTGACGGAGGCGTTTGAAAACCTCCCACGTCCCGATGGCCACGGCTCCGCCCGCGACCAGATACCACGCCCGCGGATTGAACGCGATACTGGCGATCACGAGGGCACCGAGCCCGATCCCCACCGGGATCGCCCGGGTCAGGTCGCGGCCGGCGCGGGACGGGGGCGCCGCGGCCGCGGCAGTGGGCCCGGGCGGGCCGGACGGAGCGTCATCCACGGCGTACTCCTCGACTGTTGTGGTGGTTGAACGGCTGGCGGAGAACCCGGGAGGGGTCAGACCTCCATCAGTTCGGCTTCCTTGCCCTTCACGATCTCGTCGACCTCGGCCACATAGCGCTGCGTGACCTTGTCGAGCTCCTTCTCCGCGGCGTTGACCTCGTCCTCGCCCGCCTCGCCGTCCTTGTCGATGCGCTTGAGCTCGTCCATCGCCTTGCGGCGCACCCCGCGAAGCGCGATACGACCGTCCTCCGCCTTGGCCTTGGCCTGCTTGACCAGGTCCTTGCGGCGCTCCTCGGTGAGCTGCGGGACGGTCACGCGGAGCACCTGGCCGTCGTTCGTCGGGTTGACGCCGAGGTCCGAGTTACGGATCGCGTTCTCGATGGGGCCCATCTGCGACATCTCGTACGGCTTGATGATGAGCATGCGGGGCTCCGGGACCGTGATGGTCGCCATCTGGGTGATGGGTGTCATCGTTCCGTAGTACTCGCACATGACCCGGTTGAACATGCCCGGATTCGCACGACCGGTGCGGATGGCGGAGAGCTCGTCGCGGACGTGCTCGATCGCCTTCTCCATCTTCTCCTCGGCCTCGAGCAGGGTGTCGTCGATCATCTTCGTCTCTTTTCGTTCGTGTCGGCTGGTGGGTGCGTGGTCCTACTGCGGCCGGGTCAGGCCGGGCTGCTCACCAGGGTCCCGATCTGCTCACCGGCCACCGCGCGGGCGATATTGCCCTCGGTGAGCATGTTGAAGACCAAGATCGGCATGTTGTTGTCCATGCAGAGGCTGAACGCCGTGGCGTCCGCGACCTTGAGACCCTGCTCCAGGCACTCACGGTGCTCGATGCGGGCGTACAGCTCGGCATCCGGGTTCGTCCGCGGATCATCGGAGTACACCCCGTCGACGGCCTTTGCCATGAGCAGCACGTCCGCCCGGATCTCCAGCGCCCGCTGGGCGGCGGTGGTGTCGGTGGAGAAGTAGGGCATGCCCATGCCGGCACCGAAGATCACGACCCGGCCCTTCTCGAGGTGCCGCTCGGCGCGCAGCGGGATGTACGGCTCTGCCACCTGACCCATGTGGATGGCCGTCTGCACCCGCGTGGAGATGCCCTCCTGCTCGAGGAAATCCTGGAGGGCCAGGCAGTTCATCACGGTGCCCAGCATCCCCATGTAGTCGCTCCGGGCGCGGTCGAGTCCGCGCTGCTGCAACTGGGCGCCACGGAAGAAGTTGCCACCACCGATCACGATCGCGATCTGAGCCCCGGTCCTGGAGACCTCTGCGATCTGGCGCGCGACGGACTGCACGACGTCCGGATCGATGCCCACGCCACCGCCGCCGAACATCTCGCCACCCAGCTTGAGCATCACACGCTTGTACCCGTGCAGCGGGTCGGTCATCGTTCTCCTCGTCCCGGGCGGATCGAGCCCGTGTCGCGCGTCGACGCTCCTGACACCGTGTCGTCGAGGAGCTGTTCGGCCCATGGTGGAGCCGGGTACATTCTGCCCTATCCGCACGCCCTCCACAGCGCAGCCCGCCGGTGGCGTGCGCACCCGGCGGGCACGACGAGCGACGGCGGCACCCGATCCTCGGGTACCGCCGTCGCTGGTTCACCGCACGAAGCGGTTCAGGCGCGGGTCAGGCCTGACCGACCTCGAAGCGCAGGAACGAGGTGACCTTCGCGCCGGCCTCCTCGAGAAGCGCACCGACGGTCTTCTTGCTGTCGGTGACGGAGGCCTGGTCCAGGAGGCAGACGTCCTTGTAGAAGCCGTTGAGCCGACCCTCGATGATCTTGGGCAGTGCCTGCTCCGGCTTGCCCTCCTCGCGGGCGGTGGCCTCGGCGATCTCGCGCTCCTTGGCGACGACGTCGGCGGGGACCTCGTCACGCGAGAGGTACTGGGCCTTGAGCGCGGCGATCTGCATCGCGGCGGAACGGGCCGCGGACTCGGCGGCCTCGCCCTCGCCCGAGTAGGCGACCAGGACGCCGACGGCCGGCGGCAGATCCGACGAACGCTTGTGCAGGTAGACGGCGACGGGGCCGTCGAGCTTGCCCACGCGACGCAGGACGAGCTTCTCGCCGGACTTGGCGGAGAAGGCGACGACCGCGTCGGCGACGGTGGTGCCGTCGAGCTCGGCGGCGTTCAGCGCGTCGAGATCGGAGATGCCCTGGGCGGCGGCCACGCCGACGATCTTGTCGGCGAGCGCGATGAACTCGGCGCTCTTGGCGACGAAGTCGGTCTCGGAGTTGAGCTCGACCATGACGCCGTCCTTGACGGCGACCAGGCCCTCGGCGGTGGCGCGCTCGGCGCGCTTGCCCACGTCCTTGGCCCCCTTGATGCGCAGGACCTCGACGGCCTTGTCGAAGTCGCCGTCGGTCTCCTCGAGAGCCTTCTTGCAGTCCATCATCCCGGAGCCGGTGAGCTCACGCAGA
This sequence comes from Dietzia aurantiaca, assembly GCF_021033825.1. GTDB lineage: Bacteria > Actinomycetota > Actinomycetes > Mycobacteriales > Mycobacteriaceae > Dietzia > Dietzia aurantiaca. The sequence continues at coordinate 105,591 of NZ_JAIFXZ010000002.1, read as the reverse complement.
CGCTTGACGTCGGCAGCGGTGTAGTTCGCCATTGTGGGGCGACCCTCCTTATTGGGGTTGGATGTGTCGTGAAAAGTAGTCGCGTCGGTCGGCGGACGAATCCGCCTCCACCCTAGACGCCGAAGCGCCGATGGAGACCGGTCCCACCGCCGGTGACACGTCGGGCCCGGCCACCCGGAGACCCCGCGAGGGTCATGGGCGGCCGGGCCCGACATGTCTCGAGCGGGTGCCTGAGGATCAGACCTCGGTGGCGGGCGCCTCGGGGGCGGCCTCGGCGGCGGGCGGCTCCGCCACGGGCGACTCGGTGCCGGTGATCTCGGCGGGGGCCTCGGCGGCCTCCGGAGCGGCGGCCTCGCCGGTGACCTGGTCGAGTTGCTCGGTCTCCCACTCGGCGAGGGGCTCGGCCTGGTCGCCGGTAGTCTTGCCGGCCTGCGAGCGGGCCTTGAGGCCCTCGGCGACGGCGGAGGCGATCACGCGGGTCAGCACGGTCACGGAGCGGATCGCGTCGTCGTTCGCCGGGATCGGGTAGTCGACGACATCCGGGTCACAGTTGGTGTCGAGGATCGCGACGACCGGGATGTTGAGCTTGCGGGCCTCGCCGACGGCGATGTGCTCCTTGTTGGTGTCGACGACCCACACGATCGAAGGTACCTTGGCCATGTCACGCATACCGCCGAGCGTGCGCTCGAGCTTGTTCTTCTCACGCGTGAGCATGAGGATTTCCTTCTTGGTGCGACCCTCGAATCCACCCGACTGCTCCATCGACTCGAGCTCCTTGAGTCGCAGGAGCCGCTGGTGCACGGTCTGGAAGTTGGTGAGCATGCCGCCCAGCCAGCGCTGGTTGACGTACGGCATCCCGACCTTGGCGGCCTCCTCGGCGATGGCCTCCTGGGCCTGCTTCTTGGTGCCGACGAACAGGACGGTGCCGCCGTGGGCGACGGTCTCCTTGACGAACTCGTACGCCTGGTCGATGTACGTCAGGGTCTGCTGCAGGTCGATGATGTAGATGCCGTTGCGGTCGGTGAAGATGAACCGACGCATCTTCGGGTTCCAGCGACGGGTCTGGTGACCGAAGTGAGCACCTGCGTCGAGCAGCTGCTTCATGGAGATAACTGCCATGATGGGTTGAGGGCTCGTCCGGCTTGGAAGCAGCCGGACCGCGAGGCCCTCGTCCTCGCTTTCTGAATCTGTATCGGGTTACGCCCTTCAGCCGGGTGGCCTCGGGCCCTGGTGTCCGCGCCGGACCTCACCCCTGAACAGCCAGGGGCACCAACTGGTCCGTCGTCCGGAGATTCCGTGATCCGGGGGATCACGGGTCCGGATGCTCCACCGCAGGCGGGGCAGGACACGCGAAGTCAATCGACTGCAGAGTCGACCGCACGGGAAGCATATCCGTTGGTGCGTCTGTCCGCCAAGACGGCGACGGCGACGAACACCTGTGGATGGTCGTCGAGTTTCTCCACACCCGGCGCCGGGACTCTCGCGCCGCGCCCCGGGACACGCTCCACTGGAGTCATGGGAGACGAGCGAGGCATACCGGGAGCCGTGCGGATCGTCCGTGCCGGAGCCACAAGGGCCGGCGCCGCCGCGGTCGGGGTGGCGGTGGCGGGGGTTCTGCTCGCCGCTGTGCTGCCCCACCCCGCCGCGCCTGCCGCCCCGACGGTGCGGTTCCGCAGCCCCGTCCCGGGCCCGGCGGTCCCGGTGACCGGCTTCGATCCCCCCGATCACCGCTGGCTCGCCGGGCATCGGGGCGTCGATCTGGCGGCCGAGCCCCTGTCGCCCGTGCTCGCGCCGGCACCCGGCACCGTGCTGTTCGCGGGGTCGGTGGGCGGAAAGCCGGTGCTCTCCCTGGATCATGGCGACGGCCTACGGACCACCTACGAACCGGTGACGGCGAGTGTCAGGAAAGGCGATGAGGTCTCGACGGGCCAGACGGTCGGCCACCTCGTCGCGGGACACCCGGGGTGCCCCATGGAAGCGTGCCTGCACTGGGGCGCACGCGTCGCTTCGGGGAACCCGGGAGGTGACGACGACGACTACGTCGACCCACTGTCGCTGACACTCGCCTCGGACCGGCCGATCCGACTCAAACCCACCCGACCCGGGGACGGCGAAGCCTGATCACTGCGCCGGGCCGCGCCTGCCTTACTCGCCCTTTCCCCCGCCCCGGTCTCATGCCCGCGGGTGGGCTCCGCGGTATGCGGCGCGGAGGCGATCGGCCGAGACATGGGTGTAGATCTGCGTGGTCGCCGGCGTCGAATGCCCCAACAGTTCCTGAACATGGCGCAGGTCGGCGCCGCCCTCGAGGAGGTGTGTCGCCGAACTGTGCCGCAGGGCGTGCGGCGAGACCCTGGGCGATCCCGGGGTCACCGCCGTAACCTCGTTGACGATCCGACGTGCGGCCCGCGGGTCGAGCCTGCCGCCCCGGGCCCCCAACAGCAGAGCTGGTCCGGAACGGTCGGTGGCAAGAGCTCGTCGCCCCGCGTCGAGCCAGACCCGCAATGCGGCCTCGGCCGGGCGGCCGTAGGGAACCGAACGTTCACGGCCACCCTTGCCGAGTACCCGCAGCAGGCGTCGTTCCCGGTCGAGGTCGTCCACGTCCAGTCCACACAGCTCGGCCACCCGGATCCCGCAGGAGTACAGGAGTTCCACGACGAGCTGGTCCCGTACGGCGATCGGGTCGCCCTCCGCCGCCCCGAGTTCGGTCGTCCGCAGCACCTCGGCGGCCTGGGCGGTCTGCAGCACCTCCGGAAGGTGCCGCTGCGCCTTCGGCGCCTCGAGGCGGGCGGCGACATCCGTCGGGACGAGTCCCACCCGGCTCGCCCAGGTGCTGAATGATCGCGCCGCCGCCACCCGCCGCGCGACGCTCGAGCGCGCCGCCCCGGCGGAGACCTGTTCGGCGAGCCACCCCCGGAGGGCGGGCAGGGTGAACGCCCCGGCGAGATCGGCTGCGCAGGCCGGGCCCCCCGGCTCGGTCGAGAGCCGGGACAGCAGCGCTCGCGCGTCGGAACGGTAGGCGCGGACCGTCGCCTCGGAGCGGGACCGGCCGGCGCGGAGATGGTCGGCGAAGTCGTCCAGGACGGGTTCGAGCGCGGGAGGCACTTCGCGACCGACCGCCCCTTGTGAACCCATGCGTCCCATGAGTCCCATCATCACCCCACCCGCGATCGCACGCAAGAAGAACACCGCGGGCTTCGCGCAGCCATCACCGGCCGGGCCCGCTGGCGCCCAGTCAGCCCACCGACAGGCTCATCTGCACGCCGCCCCCACCGGATCGTCGCCAGCCCTGCGATCCCCGGACCGCCGCTCCGGTCGACATCAGTCGACCCAGCACCGCCCGGGTCGTGCTCGGCGGGATCCCCGCCGACGCCGCGACCTCGGCCGGTGCCACACCACCGGTGGTGGGGAGGGCCTCCAGCACCCGCCGGGTCACGTCATCCAGCCCGTCCCAGGTCGAGGTGCCCCCGGACGGCGGCGCCGCCGTCTCCCCCATATCGCCGGCCAACTCCACCACGTCGGCCGTCCGTCCGATCAACACGGCTCCGCGATCGCGGATCAGCAGATGGGTCCCGACCGATGCCACCGACGTCACAGGACCCGGAATCGCGCCGACCGGCCGCTCCAGCGCCGCCGCCCACGCCGCGGTGCTCAGGGCCCCGCTCCGTGCGGCCGCCTCCACCACGATGGTCGCGGATGTCAGGGCCGCGATGATCCTGTTCCGGTCCAGGAACCTGTACCGGGTCACGCCGGTCCCCGGGGGCTGTTCCGAGATCACCGCCCCGGTTTCCGCGATCTGCCGGAGCATGGAGTCGTTCCCCCGGGGGTACAGCCGGTCCACGCCTCCTGCCAGAACCGCGATGGTCACCCCTCCCGCCCCCAACACGGCACGGTGCGCGGCGGCGTCGATCCCGAACGCTCCCCCGGAGACCACGGTGAAGTCCTCGGCCGATACCCCGGCGGACAGGTCCGCGGTCACCGCCCGCCCGTACGCGGTGGGTGCGCGGGTTCCGACCACCGCCACCGACCGACCCAGCGCCGTGGCCGGATCGGCGGGACCACGCCACCACAGCCCCAGCGGCCGTAACGCCGTGGGCACCCCGCCCGTGCCATCGCGCCGTCTCCCCCGTGGTCGATCGAGGGGCGCGACAAGCCAGTCCGGCCAGCCGGGATCGCCCGGCACCAGCAGCCGTGCCCCCGACCTGTGGGCGTCATCCAGAAGTCCGGCCCCGTCGACCACGTCTCGTCGTGCCTCGGTCTGGTCCGCCAGCCCCTCGGGCACCTGCTTCCTCCGGATCCGGTCGCGGGCCTCGACCGGCCCGACCGTGTCCACCAGGTCCCAGAGTTGTGCGGTGGGCCTTTCCGTCACCGCGCCCAGATAGGCGTACGCCGCGCGGACCTCATCCGTCGCCGGGACCACCGTCTCGAAAAGCCCTGCCATCAGTCCTCTCCTCTCAGCACCATCGCCTCGGCGACATGCGATTCGGTGGGCACGACGGCCCCCTGCAGGTCCGCGACCGTCCACGCCAGACGGAGACACCGATCCACACCACGTGGCGACAGGACACCGTGGGCCAGCGCACGGTCCAGCGGGCGGAGGGCACGCCTGTCCAGCGCCTTCAGTGATCGCAGGACCCGCCCGGGCACGCCGGCGTTGGCCGTGGCGCCGTTCGCCTCCGCGCACCCCGCCCACCGATCGGCAGCGGCGGCCCTCGCCGTCGTCACCCTGGCCCGCACGACCGCGGTGTCCTCGATCTCCCCCACCGCGAACAATCCGGAACCGACCGGCAGAGTCCGCGCGGCGATATCGATCCGGTCCCGCAGCGGACCGGTCAGAGCCCGCCCGTAGCGGCGGCGCGCGTCAGGCGAGCAGGTGCAGTCGTCCGGCCTCGCGGCGCCACAGGGGCAGTCGTTCGCCGCCATGACGAGTTGGAACCTCGCGGGAAAGACCATGATCCCGTCGCTGCGGGCGATCCGTATCTCGCCCTCCTCCAGCGGTGTCCTGAGGCTGTCGAGCACGCGGCCGGAGAACTCCGCACATTCATCGAGGAACAGCACTCCCCTGTGCGCCAGCGAGACCGCCCCGGGTCGCGGTGTGGTGGAACCGCCGCCGACGAGGGCCGCCGTCGACGCGTCGTGGTGCGGTGCGACGAACGGCGGACGACGCAGCAGCGGGTCCCGAGAGGAGAGCTTGCCCATGACCGAGTGGATCGCGGTGGCCTCGAGCGCCGCCTGCTCGTCCAGATCGGGCAGCAACCCGGGGAGCCTGCGCGCCAACATCGTCTTGCCCGTCCCGGGGGCCCCACGGAGGAGAACCGCGTGGCCGCCGGCCGCCGCGACCTCGATGGAACGTCGGCAATCGTCCTGGCCCACCACCTCGGCCAGGTCGGAGTCATCACCGTCCGCGACGCCCCGCGGCGCCGCCGCTTCCGAGACCAGATCCCCTGAGCCGCGGCACCAGACGGCGATCATCGCGAGCGAGTCCGCCCCGGCCGTGGCGATCCCCCTGACGAGACGAGCCTCCGCCAGGTTCGCCCCCGGCACGATCGCCCGTTCCAACCCGGCCTCCCGTGCGGCGAGGACCGCGGGCAGGACGCCTCTCACGGGCCTGATACGCCCGTCCAGCGCGAGTTCCCCCACCAGCAGCGTCCCCTCGAACGCCGCGGCCGGGAGCTCGCCCGACGCGGTGAGGACCCCGATCGCGAGCGGGAGATCGAAGCCCGAGCCCCGTTTGGGCACCGCCGCCGGCGACAGTGAGAGCACGACCCTACCCGGCGGCCAGGTGAGGCCGGAGTTGACGACCGCAGCCCGGACCCTGTCCCTGGCCTGCAACACCGCCTTGTCCGGCAGACCCACGATGCTCACCGCCGGTAACCCACGGCCCACATCCGCCTCGACCTCGACCAACTGTCCCCCGACCCCCTGGAGGGTGACCGCCCACGTGCGTCCGAGCGCCACTGTCACATCACGTCCTCGAGCAGCTCCAGCCGCGGACGATCGGACTCGGACAGGTCCACCCCGACGACGTCGAAGCACACCTGACGCCACCCGCCCGGGTTGGCTGCGAGCCAGTACTTCGCCACCATGCGAACCTGGTGCTGCTTGGCCGGTGTGACCGACTCGGCGGGGGTGCCGAAGCCCGGCCCCGTACGGGTGCGCACCTCGACGAACCGGAGACGACCCGCGGCGTCGAGCACCACCAGATCGAGCTCCCCGGCCGCACACCGCCAGTTCCGTGCCAGGACCTCGGCGCCCCTGGACCTCAGGAGCGATTCCGCGTGCTTCTCACCCGCCCTCCCGATCTGTTGCCTCCGGTCCGGCCTGCGTCGCCCGGACGTCCCCGCCCTCCGGCTCCGGTCCCCCTCGTGACCCGACATCGCCCGCCCCTCCCGGCGACCCGGCCCACCCGGGTCCGCCGGGGATCACCCTGCCGGACGCAGACGACCCGGCCCGCTGGACGCGAGCCGGGTCGGCGACGGTCTGTGGAGAGTCCGGGGCCTGTGGACAATCGCCCCGGATGCCTACTCGGGAAGGCGGAGCTCGGGCTTGTCCAACTCCTCGATATTGACGTCCTTGAACGTCAACACGCGCACGTACTTGACGAAACGAGCAGGTCGGTACATGTCCCACACCCAGGCATCGGACATGCGGACGTCGAAGTACACCTCGCCGTCAGCGGACCTCGGGATGAGTTCGACGGCGTTGGCGAGGTAGAAGCGGCGCTCCGTCTCGACGACATAGGTGAACTGCCCGACGATGTCGCGGTACTCGCGATAAAGCGAGAGCTCCATCTCGGTCTCGTAGTTCTCCAGATCCTCGGCGCTCATCTCGTGCTCCTCGAATGCGCCTGCGCGGCGCGACGGACGTTGGCGTACGACATGCGATGAATGTCGCTGGGACCGAGTTCCTCGATCGCCCTGGCGTGACGTGCGGTCCCGTATCCCTTGTGGGAGGCGAACCCGTAGCCCGGGTACCGCGAGTCGAGGTCCACCATAATCCGATCCCGCGTCACCTTCGCGAGGACACTCGCAGCGGCGATGGATGCGACCACCGCATCACCCCCGATGACCGCCGTGGACTGACACCCGAGCCCGTCGACGGCGAACCCGTCCGTGAACACGAAACCCGGCGACGGATCCAGCCCGGCCACCGCGCGACGCATCCCCTCGAGGTTGCAGCGGTGGATCCCCCGCGCATCGATGCGCTCCGGATCGATCACCACCACAGACATCGCCACCGCACGGCGCATGACCGCGTCGTGGAGTCGTTCACGGGTGGCGGGCGAGAGCTTCTTCGAATCATCGAGGTCCGCGAGCTCGGGGTGTAACCGGTCCCCGAGAACGCACGCCGCGACGACGAGAGGGCCGGCGCAACAACCCCGGCCCGCCTCATCGACCCCGGCGGCGGGGCCCAGACCGCGACGTGAGACGGCCGCCTCGAGAGCCAGACGACCAGCCCTGAGGGTCACCCGCGCGCGGTCCGGCAGGGCCGGCCTGAGACCGACCGGCCTCACCCGACGCTGATGTCCGGGGAGGAGACCGTCCCGATCCGGTTGAAGGGCAGGATGATCGCCTGGACCTTGCCGATGATGTTCTCGCCCGGCACCGTCCCCTGGAACTCGTCGCCCATGTGGAAACGCGAGTCGGCCGAGTTGTTCCGGTTGTCACCCATCACCCAGTAGTTGCCCTCGGGCACCGTGACGGGCCCGAACGCACAGTTCATGGGATTGCGGTTCACCGTCGGATCCTCGTTGAGGTACGGCTCGGCCAGCGGCTGACCGTCCACCAGCAGCCGGCCGTCCGGGGAACATCCGCCCACCGTCTGGCCACCCACGGCGACGACGCGCTTCACGAGGTCGTTCTGGTCGGGCGGGACGACGCCGATGACGCCGCCGATGTTCTCCAGGGTGCGGATGACGGGATTGTCCGATCGGATCGACTGGTAGCCCTGGTTCCAGGAATCCGGCCCCTTGAACACCACCACATCGCCGGGCTCCGGGTCACCGAACCGATAACTGATCTTGTCGACGAAGATCCGGTCCCCGGTGCATCCCACGCAGCCGTGGAGCGTGGGCTCCATCGACTCGGAGGGGATCTGGTACACCCGCCCCACGAAGGTCTGGAACACGAAGACCAGGACGAGCGCGATCACCACCAGCAAGGGAATCTCTATGTACCAGGGCTGGCCCTTCTTCTCGACGCCGCGAGCCGGGGCCCCGTCTTCACGGGGCCCCGGCTCGGCGGGGTCATGTCCAGGCGATTCGGTGCTGCTCACCCGGACGAGCGTAGTCGATTCCCTGCCACCGTCGGCGGCCGAGTAGGACTCGCTCTACGCGATCAGCGCTTCTCCTTGATCTTCGCGGCCTTGCCGCGGAGAGCACGCAGGTAGTACAGCTTGGCGCGACGGACGTCACCGCGCACCAGCACATCGATCCGGTCGATGTTCGGCGAGTGCACCGGGAAGGTGCGCTCGACGCCGACGCCGAACGAGACCTTGCGGATGGTGAAGGTCTCGCGGACGCCGCCGCCCTGGCGACGGATCACGACGCCCTTGAAGACCTGGATACGCTCCTTCGTGCCCTCGATGACCTTGACGTGCACGTCGAGCGTGTCGCCGGCCCGGAACTCGGGGATGTCGTCCCGCAGGGACTTGTTGTCGATGAAATCGAGAGTGTTCATTGATGTTCCTTGCATGTCAGGAATGAGGACAGAGGACCCTGGCGCCCACCGCACGCGGTGGGACAACCGGTTCGTGCCCCGGATCAGCGCGACCGACGACGGGCGTGCAGGACGCCCCGAAGGTCAACCTCGTTAGTGTGCCATCACCGGTGCGCACGCCCCAAATCAGGGCTGCGGCGGCACCCATCCGAGCTCGGCGAGCAGGGCCAGATCCGGTGTGTCCAGTTCGGCGCGGGCCAGCAGCTCCGGTCGCCGCTCGGCCGTCCGGCACAGCGACTGGTCCCGACGCCAGCGGTCTATCCTGGCGTGGTTCCCGGACTTGAGTACCTCCGGCACCGCGCGATCCCGCCAGACCTCGGGCCTGGTGTACGAGGGCCCCTCGAGCAGGCCGTCGGAGAAGGAGTCCTCCTCGTGGCTGCGGCGATTGCCCAGAACTCCGGGCAGGAGGCGGACGACCGCCTCGGCGATCACGAGTACGGCCACTTCTCCCCCGATGAGGACGTAGTCGCCGATGCTGACCTCTTCGACGTCCATCGTCTCGGATGCCTCGTCGACCACACGCTGGTCGATCCCCTCGTAGCGCCCGCACGCGAACAACAGGTGTCGCCGGCGCGCGTAGCGATGGGCGTCGGACTGGGTGAACGGTCGGCCAGCGGGGGTGGGCACGATCAGCAGCGGCCGGTCGTCACCTCCGGTGTCCGGGTGCGGCACGGGGACGAGATCGTCCAGTGCCTCGCCCCACACGGTGGGGCGCATGACCATGCCGGGGCCACCGCCGAACGGGGTGTCGTCCACGGATCGGTGGACGTCATGCGTCCAGTCACGCAGGTCGTGTATCCCCACCTCGACGATCCCGCGGTCGACGGCTCGGCCCAGCAGGGCCAGCCGGAGCGGGGCGAGGTACTCGGGAAACACCGTGACGACGTCGAGTCGCAGCGCCGGGCCGGCCCCACCACGTTCGTCGGCGGCGGTCACGAGCTGCCCAGTTCGAGCAGTCCTTCCGGCGGATCGATCACACACGTGCCCCCGGCGAGATCCACTTCCGGGACCATCTCCGTCACGAAGGGCACCAGCGCGTCGGATCCGTCGGCGAGACGGATGCCCAGCAGTTCGCCCGCGGCGGTGTGCACGACCTCGACGACCTCACCGAGGCGGTCGCCCGAGGTATCGAGCACACGGAGTCCGACCAACTGGTGGTCGTGGAATTCGTCCGGGTCCTGCGGGTCGGGAAGCGCCCCGGAGTCGACGAGCAGCAGCATGCCGCGCAGCGCGTCGGCGGTGTCCCGGTCCCCCACCCCTTCGAGACGCACGAGAAGCCGCCCGGAGTGACTCCGGGCGGCTTCGATCGTCACGTCACGATCCGCCGTGTTGTTGCCACGGCCGGTGCGGCCGACGAGACGGCTCGCGGGGGCGAACCGCTCCTCGGGGGAGTCGGTCCGCACCTCGACCACGAGCTCGCCGCGGACGCCGTGCGATTTGACGACGCGTCCGACGACGAGCTCCATGGTGTCCTTGTCCTCCGGCTAGCGGTGGGTCAACGGTCGGTGTCGACCACGTCGACACGGATTCCCGGGCCACCCACAGCGGTGACGATGGTCCGGATCGCCGATGCGGTGCGACCACCACGGCCGATCACCCGACCGAGGTCGGACGGGGCGACCGTCACGCGGATCACGGCGCCGCGCCGGCCACCACTCGACCGCACTGCCACCGCGTCGGGATCCGACACGATGCCGCGGACGAGATGGTCGACGGCGTCGACAACCATGTCGTTCATCAGACTCAGGCCTCTGTGGACTCGGCCTCGGCGGCCTCGCCCTCGGTGGACTCGGCCGCAGCGGCCTCCTCCGCCTTCTTGGCCTCTTCGGCCTTCTTGGCCTTCTCGGCCTTGCGCTTGGTGGTAATGGCCTCGGCGGACGGCTCGCCCTGGGCCTCCTCGAGCGCCTTGTTGAACAGGTCCAGCTTGCTGGGCTTGGGCTCGGCGACCTTCAGTGTGCCCTCGGCGCCCTCGATGCCCTTGAACTTCTGCCAGTCACCGGTCAGCTTGAGCAGCTGCTCGACGGCCTCGGTCGGCTGGGCGCCGACGCCGAGCCAGTACTGGGCGCGCTCGGAGTCGATCTGGACGAAGCTGGGCTCCTCCTTGGGACGGTAGAGACCGATGGTCTCGATCGACCGGCCATCACGACGGGTGCGGGCGTCGGCCACGATCACGCGGTACTGCGGGTTGCGGATCTTGCCGAGGCGGGTGAGCTTGATCTTGACGGCCATGTGGGCGTCTCACTTTCTGTTGCAGGTCACGTGGCGATTCAGCGACGCCCGCACTGGTTGCGGGGCCCGGTTTCGCCTTGCGGGTGACCGCCGGTCGGCACGGAGCCCGCGCTTGCGCGCGTGGTTCCACCGGTGACGGCGTCCGGCAGTCCAGTCTAGACCGCCGCGCCGCCGGGGCACCAATCGCCCCGCCCGGCGCAGCATCGTGTGTCAGCGCTTGGGGAACTTCAGGTCGTTGATGTCGATCCCCTCGAGACCGGGCGGGAGCTGATCCAATCCCGGCGGCATCTGTGACAGGTCGGGCATTCCCTGAGGCATACCGGGCATGCCGCCCGGCATCATCCCGCGGTTCTTGGGCGGTGTGGGGCCGCGCCCCTTCTTGCCCTTCTTGCCCTTGCGCTGGTTCTTGCGGCCCGCACCCGGCATACCCATCTGGCCGGCCATCCGGCTCATCATCTTGCGGGCCTCGAAGAAGCGGTCCACGAGTTGATTGACGTCGGTCACGGTCACGCCGGACCCCTTGGCGATGCGCTGGCGGCGGGACCCGTTGATGACCTTCGGGTTGGCCCGCTCCTCGGGGGTCATGCCGCGGATGATGGCCTGGATGCGGTCCAGGTACTTCTCGTCGATGTCGCCGACGGCGGACTTCATCTCCTTGCCGCCCGGGAGCATGCCGAGCAGGTTCCCGATGGGACCCATTTTGCGGATCATCAGCATCTGGTCGAGGAAGTCCTCGAGGGTGAGCTCGCCCGAGCCGATCTTCGCGGCGGTCTTCTCGGCCTCCGTGGCGTCGAAGACGGTCTCGGCCTGCTCGATCAGCGAGAGCACGTCGCCCATGCCGAGGATGCGGCTCGACATCCGCTCCGGATGGAAGACGTCGAAGTCCTCGAGCTTCTCGCCGTCGGAGGCGAACATGATCGGGGTGCCGGTCAGCTCGCGGACGCTGAGCGCCGCGCCGCCTCGGGCATCACCGTCGAGCTTGGTGAGGACGACACCGGTGAAGCCGACTCCCTCACGGAACGCCTCGGCGGTGATGACGGCGTCCTGACCGATCATGGCGTCCAGGACGAAGAAGGTCTCGTCCGGCTGGACGGCGTCACGGATCCCCCGCGCCTGGGCCATCAGCTCGTCGTCGATACCGAGCCGACCGGCGGTGTCGACGATCACGACGTCGTGCATCTTGGCGCGGGCGTGTGCGAGTCCGCGCTGGGCCACGGAGACGGGCTCCTGCACCCCGACGACCTCGCCGTCACCACCGACGGAGGTGCCGGGGTGCGGCGCGAACACCTGGACCCCGGCCCGCTCACCGACGATCTGCAGCTGATCCACCGCGCCGGGGCGCTGCAGGTCGCAGGCCACGAGCAGCGGGGTGTGGCCCTGGCCCTTGAGCCAGTGTGCGAGCTTCCCGGCGAGGGTGGTCTTACCCGCGCCCTGGAGGCCGGCCAGCATGATCACGGTCGGGGGCTGCTTGGCGAACTCGATCCGCCGCGCCTCACCGCCGAGGATCGCCGTGAGCTCGGCATCGACGATCTTGACGACCTGCTGCGCCGGGTTGAGTGCCTCGGACACCTCGGCGCCCTTGGCCCGCTCCTTGACCCGCGAGATGAAGGCGCGCACGACCGGCAGGGCGACATCAGCCTCGAGTAGCGCCAGCCTGATCTCGCGCGCCGTGGCGTCGATGTCCGCGTCACTGAGCCGGCCTTTGCCACGGAGGTCCTTGAGCGCACCTGTGAGGCGGTCGGACAAGGATTCGAACACGGCAACAGCTCCCTGGTTCGCGGCCCGGGGACGGAGAACCCCGGTGTCGTCGGCGACGACTCCACACAGGGTATCGGGACACACCGCGTCAGCACACGCGGAGGTAGTCGAGTCCGTATCAGGACAGCGCGGCCTCGACGACCGCCGCCGTGCCGAGCACTGCTCCCCGCCCGGACAGCGCGAAGGCGTCCTCGACCGCCGAGCCGCGGGTTCTCACCAGAACCCAGTCGATTCTCGCACCGGCACCCAGGAGCGACGAGACGATCGAGGCGAGCAGCCCCGGCCGATCCCGGGCCCGCACCTCCAGGATCAACCCGTCCCCGTCGGAGCGTGGGCTGACGATGACCGACGCCGGGACGTCCGGGGGCCGGTGCGCGGGTGCCCGCCCCAGCGCGTTGCGCATCGTGCTCGGCAATCCCGAATCGATCGACCGCCGCAGGTCCTTGGCGAGCAGCCGGGGGTCCACCGGCGCCCCGAATCCCGTGGACACCGTCATCGTCGCCCGCATGCCGCCGGGCGGCCGCAGGTCGATCCGTGCGTCCACGACCTCCAGCCGGTGGAATGCCAGGACCTGTGCCGCGACCTCGAGCGAGCGTCCCCCACCGGGCACGACGAGAGTGACGTCGTGACGGGTCCCGGCCCCCCGGGTCCGGAGGTCGACGACGACGTCGGGCGGCCCGTGCGGGCGGGTCGCGTCCACCGCGGGCGGCTCGAGATCCCCGGGACGACCGGACGGTGTCGCCCGGCACGCGGCCACCAGGGCTGCGTGAGCGGCCGCCCTCCCCTCGGTCCACACCGTCGGTCCGGTGGCGATCGAGTCCGCTTCGGTCAGGGCGGCCAGGACGTCCATCGCCACCGCGTCGTGTTCCAGCACCGACATGAGCATGGCGGGCGTGGCCGGGTCCCGTGGGTCGTGACGAGATCCCGACCTGGCGAACAACAGGTGGTGTCGAACGATTCGTACGAGCGTCTCGCCGTCGTCATCATCCAACCCGAGCCGTACCGCCACCGGCCGCACCATCTCCGCACCGTTCTCGCTGTGATCCCCGGGCCGGCACTTGCCGATGTCGTGGAGCAACGCCCCGAGTAACAACAGATCGGCGCGGCGCACCGAGGTGGTGAGTCGCGAGGCGACCACCACCGTCTGGATGAGGTGGCGGTCCACCGGGAAGACATGGGCGCGCTCCCGGGCCGGTAGGTCGCGGATCCCGGACCACTCGGGCAGCAGCCGCTCCCACAGCCCGCTGCGGTCGAGCGCCTCGAACACCGGCGGCAGGGTGTCGCCGGAACCCAACAACACCAGCAGATCGGACAGCGCGGCCGCGGGCCACCGCCCCTCCGGCTGCGGGCAGCGCTCCGCGAGCACACCGAGAGTCGCGGGAGCGATGGGGAGCCCTACGCGTGCCGCGGCGGAGGCGACGCGCAGCGGCAGCCACGGATCGGTCTCGACCCGCGCGCCACGGGCCAGCGCCACCTCCCCGGCGTGCTCCACCACCCCGTCCGCCAACGGACGGCGAACCGGTGACCGCCGCAGTAATCCGGTGAGCCCGCGTGTGGACAGCGCCGCGCACGACACCCGCAGCGCCTGATCGGTGGTGAAGGCGATCGTGCGGGAGGCGTCGCCGAGGGACCGGGCCAGTTCGAACCGGTCACCCACGCCGAGCGCACGGCCGACCTCGTCGCCGTACTGGGCATGCAGGACCTCGCGCGCGCGGCCGCTGATGCGGTGCAGTTCGGTTCGCGCATCGAGGACCCTGGCATGCGCTGTCGCCAGATCCTCGGGCCTGGCCGACCGACCGTCACACAGGTGCGCCAACGTCAGCGCCGACACGAGCTGGCGGTCCCGCAGGCCTCCCGCCCCGTTCTTGAGGTCGGGCTCGGTGAGATGGGCGATCACGCCGGCGCGCCGGCGGCGGGCCGCGGCCGCGTCGACCAGGTCGTCGTATCGGGAGGCGATCTGGCTCCGCCACTGACGGCGCGCGCCGTCGATCACGAGCGCTCCCAGGTCGGCGTCGCCGGCCACGACGCGGGCGTCCAGCAGACTCAGCCCGGCACACACGTCCGAGGCGGCGACGGTCAGACACTGGTCGACGGTCCGGACGCTGTGGTCGAGCTCGATCCCGGAATCCCACAACGGGTACCACAGCGACTCGGCGATTCTCGCGAGCTCCCGGTCCGGGCGCCGTTCATGCACGAGAACCAGGTCGAGATCCGAGAAGGGGAGCACTTCGCGGCGCCCGAGGCCGCCGAGCGCGACGAGCACGAACCCGCTCCGGTCCCCGATGCCGGCCTCCTGTGCCAGGAGGGCGAGTTCCCGCTCGTACAACTCGCACAGGGCGCCCCTCAGGGCGTCCGCGGGTAGGTGCTCGGGAGACACACCCAGGAGTTCCGCGCGTCCCTCGCGGAGCGCCCGGGCACGCTGGATACCGAATGTCCCGCTCATGGGGACTCCTCTCCGCCTCGCGGCGATACCCGGGCTCCGGCGGGCCGCTCAGATGGCGGCCGGGCCCTCTTCGCCGGTGCGGACCCGGACGACGGACTCGACCGGGGTGACCCAGACCTTGCCGTCGCCGATCTTGCCGGTGCGGGCCGAATCGACGACCAGGGCGATGACCGCGTCGACAGCCTCGTCGTCGACCACCACCTCCACCCTGATCTTGGGGACGAAATCCACGGCGTACTCCGCGCCTCGATAGACCTCGGTGTGTCCCTTCTGGCGGCCGTACCCCTGCACCTCGCTGATGGTCAGTCCGTGGATTCCAGCCTGCTCCAGCGCCGCCTTGACGTCGTCGAGTGTGAACGGCTTGATGATCGCGGTGACGAGCTTCATGTCGTGATGTCCTTTCGTGGGGCCGGCTCAGCGGATGAGCGCGGTGGTGGAGGGTTCGTACGCCGTCTCCGCGTGCTGGGAGCCGTCGATTCCCGACTGTTCGTCGGTAGCATCGATCCGCCACCCGAGGGGCCTGCAGATCGCCCAGGCGATCGTGGTCATCACCGCGGTGAACACCAGCGCCGCCACCGCGATCACCGCCTGGATCACGAGCAGTTTCCAACCGTCGGCGGAGTAGAACAGTCCGGCCGCGGTGTCGAAAGTGCCGGTGGCGAACAGGCCGATCGCCACGGTGCCCCAGAGCCCGGCGACGAGGTGGACACCCACCACGTCGAGAGAGTCGTCGTATCCGAACCGGTACTTCAGCCCCACCGCGAGCGCGGACAGGATGCCGGCGACCGCTCCGAGCGCGACAGCACCGAGCGGACTGACCGAGCCCGCAGCCGGCGTGACGGCCACGAGTCCGGCGACCACGCCCGAGGCGGCCCCGAGGCTGGTGGCATGCCCGTCCCGGATCCGCTCGGCGAGCAGCCAGCCGAGCATCGCGGCGGCGGCGGCCGCGGTCGTGTTGACCCATGCCAGCCCGGCCGCGCCGTCGGCACCGAAGGCCGAGCCGGCGTTGAAGCCGAACCAGCCGAACCACAGCAGTGCGGCACCGAGCATGACCAGCGGCAGGTTGTGCGGACGGTAGGCGGTGCGCCCGAACTCCAGACGTTTGCCGAGGAGCAGGACCAGCACGAGCGCAGCGATACCCGCGTTGATGTGGACGACCGTGCCGCCGGCGAAGTCGATCGGGGCGACCGACGCGGTCAGGCCGCCCTCACCGTCGTCGACGGTGCCGAAGATCCTCGCGGCGATCCCGGTCTCCGAGTGCGAGAGCAGACCGCCTCCCCACACCATGTGTGCGAGCGGGAAGTACGCCAGGGTCACCCAGACGCCCGCGAAGGCCAGCCAGGTCCCGAACCTCACCCGCTCGGCGAGCGCCCCCGAGATGAGCGCCACCGTGATGATCGCGAAGGTCACCTGGAAGGCGACGTCGACGACCTGCGGGTAGGCGCCGGAACCCGACGCCACCCAGCCCGAGGCGTCGCCGATCACCCCGGAGAGCCCGAACATCTCGAAGGGGTTGGCGAACACGCCGCCGACGGACTGTCCGCCGTAGGACATCGACCAGCCCCACAGCAGGTAGATGATGCCGACCAGGCCCATCGACCCGAACGACATCATCATCATGTTGAGCACGGACTTCTGCCGGGACATCCCGCCGTAGAACAGCGCCAGCGCGGGTGTCATGAGCAGGACCAGGGATGCCGCCATGAGCATCCAGGCCGTGTCTCCCGTATCGAACTCACCTGTCACGATGCGGTCCTCCTCGTCTCGCGGGGAGGCGTCTTGTCGCCACCCCGTCCGAGATAAGAGATTTCCGCCGTCGTGTTGCGGCCGGTGCGCCCGCACGTTTCCGGTCGGTTACGCGCGGGCGCCTTTCGTTCCGTTCCTGTGTCCTGCGCCCCGGTACTTACACGGCAGCCCCCGACCGGGTCAGGTGCCGAGCAGCGCGTCGACGAACGCCTCCGGGGTGAACGGTGCCAGGTCGTCGGCGCCCTCCCCGAGTCCGACGAGCTTCACCGGCACGCCGAGTTCGTGCTGCACCTGGAAGACGATTCCGCCCTTGGCGGTGCCGTCGAGCTTGGTCAGCACGACGCCGGAGATGTCCACGACGTCCTTGAACACGCGCGCCTGCATGAGGCCGTTCTGACCGGTGGTCGCGTCGATCACGAGCAGGACCTCGTCCACGGGGGTCTTCTTCTCCACGACGCGCTTGACCTTGCCGAGCTCATCCATGAGGCCCGTCTTGGTGTGCAGTCGACCGGCGGTGTCGACGAGCACGGCGTCGACTCCGGTCTCCACACCACGCGCGACGGCGTCGAAGGCCACGGAGGCCGGGTCGGCGCCCTCCTTGCCGCGCACGACCTCGGCGCCGACACGCTCGGCCCAGGTCTGGAGCTGGTCGGCGGCCGCAGCACGGAACGTGTCCGCGGCGCCGAGGAGGATGGCGCGGCCGTCGGCGACCAGCACGCGGGCGAGCTTGCCGGTGGTGGTGGTCTTACCCGTGCCGTTGACGCCGACGACGAGGAGGACGGCCGGCGTCCCGTCGTTCGGCAGCGCCCGCAACGAACGGTCGTACTCGGGGTGGAGGTTGTCGATGAGCGTCTGCCGCAGCAGGTCGCGCACCTGCGCCTCGGTGCGGACCTGGCGGGTGGCGATCTCCTCGCGCAACGTGTCGACCACGCGCTCGGTCATGGCGGCGCCGAGGTCGGCCATGATCAGGGTGTCCTCGATCTCCTCCCACGCGTCCTCGTCGAGATCGCCCGCACCGAGCAGTCCCAGCAGGCCCTGACCGACCGAGTTCTGCGACCGCGACAGGCGGCCGCGGAGCCGATCCAGGCGTCCGGCGGACGGATCGATGCGCTCTATGGGGGCGACCGGCTCGGGGGTGCCGGTGATGACGTCCGGCGAATGGACGGGGACCTCGTCGTCGGGGACCTCGGGTGGGACCACCACGGGCTCGACAGGGGTCGGCTCCACGACCACGGTCTCCGCGCTCGGCCCGGGTTCGATGTCCGGCTCGGGCGCCGGCTCCGGCTCCGCCGACGGCACCGGGGGCACGGCAGTCGGAGCCGACGACGCGGGCTCGGCAACCGGCGCGGCGGGCGCCGGATCGGCCGACGGGATCGAGGGCTCGACAGGGTGCGTGGTGGGCCCGGACGGAACCGCGGGTTCCGCGGGGGCGGACGTCTCGCGCGGCAGCGGCTCCTTCGGTGGCGCGGCGGTGGCAGCCCCTCCGGCCTGGGTGAACGAGAAACCCGTTCCAGCCTGATAGTTGCCGGAGCGCTCCTGTTGGGTGAGCTCCTTGTTCTCCTCGGGTTTGCTGAGGGTGATCTGTCGGTTCCTGCGGAGCTGCAGCCCCACGACGAGCGCGATGACTGCCAGCAACAGCACGACGGCGACGGCCACGATGATCCAGGTGGTGGTGTTCACGGTGCCCAGTATGGCCGAACGCCCCCTTCGTCATCTCGATCCCGGGGGTCCGGAGCGGCCCTAGACTGACGCTCGTCACCGGAAGGAGGTGCTCGTGCCGTGACCGATGTCCACGCCCCACCGCACGCCGGCCCACCGACCCCGCCCCGCGCACGCAGAGCCCCTGTCCGCCGCGCCCCGGTCGTGCCCACCTGGGTCGCCAAGGCCGTCATGGCGGTGACCGGGCTGGTCTTCACCGCCTTCGTCGTGGTGCACATGGTCGGCAATCTCAAGGTGTTCAGCGGTGCGGCCACGTTCAACGGTTACGCCGCGTGGCTGCGGTCGTTGCTCGAGCCCCTGGTCCCGCACGAGGGTGTCCTGTGGGCACTCCGCGTGGTGCTCGCGCTGTGCCTGGTCGCCCACCTGTGGTGCTCCGTGCTGTTGGTGCGCCGCTCGCGGTCGTCGGCGGGCCTGCATCGGCGGCGGCTGTCCGCCGGATCGTTCGGGGCGCGGTCGATGCTGGTGACCGGCGTGGTGCTACTGCTGTTCGTCGTCTTCCACATTCTGGATATGACCACCGGCACCCCGCCGGTCGCGCCGTCCTCCTTCGTCCCGGGCTCGGCCCACGCCAACCTCGTGGGGAGCCTCGCGCGGCCGTGGGTGGCCGCCTTCTACGGGGTCACGATGCTGCTGCTGGCCGTGCACATCGCGCACGGTGTCCGCACAGCGGCCGGCGATCTCGGCGTGACCGGGGTCCGGAGCCGTGGCGGTATCGCGGTCATCGGCGGAATCGCCGCCGTGGCGGTCCTTCTCGGCAATGCGGCGATCCCCGTGGCTGTCCAGATGGGGTGGCTGACGTGACGTTCACGCCGCCTCCGGTGTCGATCCCGGGCGTCACGCTCGGCCGGGCACTGGCGAGCGGCGTGCCGGACGGCGACCCCGCCACGGCATGGGCGCGGCGTCGCGACGCCTACCCCCTGGTCGCCCCGGGGAACCGCCGGCGCTTCCACGTGGTCGTGGTGGGTACGGGGCTGGCGGGCGCGGGAGCGGCCGCCGCGCTCGCCGAGCTCGGCTACCGGGTCACAGCCTTCACCTACCACGACGCGCCGCGCCGCGCGCACTCCGTCGCCGCCCAGGGCGGCATCAATGCGGCCCGGGGCCGCCGGGTGGACGGCGACTCGGTCGCCCGCTTCGTCACCGACACCGTCAAGGGTGGTGATTTCCGTGGTCGGGAAGCCGAGGTGTTCCGACTGGGCGAGGAGTCGGTGCGCGTGATCGACCACTTCTCCGCCATCGGCGCCCCGTTCGCCCGTGAGTACGGCGGCGTCCTGGCCACCCGTTCCTTCGGCGGGGTGCAGGTCTCCCGCACGTACTACTCCCGGGGCCAGACCGGGCAGCAGCTCCAGATCGCCGGGACACAGGCCCTACTGCGGCAGGTCCGGGCGGGCGCGGTGGAGCTGCACACCCGCCACGAGATGCTCGACCTCGTCGTCGACGACTCCGGCTGCCACGGGGTCGTGGTGCGCGACCTGGTCACCGGCCGGATCCGGGCCGAGACCGCGCACGCGGTCGTCCTGGCCACGGGCGGGTACGGCACCGTCTTCCGCGACTCCACACTCGCCGTGCACTCCAATGCCTCGGCCGTGTGGCGCGCCCACCAGCGGGGTGCTCTGTTCGCCTCGCCCTCGTTCGTCCAGTTCCACCCCACCGCCCTGCCCAAGGACACCGACTGGCAGGCCAAGACCATCCTCATGAGCGAGTCGTTGCGCAACGACGGGCGGATCTGGGTCCCGCTGCGTGCCGGCGACACGCGGGCCCCGGGGGATATCCCCGACGCCGAGCGGGACTACTTCCTCGAGCGCCGGTACCCCGCGTTCGGCAACCTGGTGCCCCGTGACGTGGCCTCGCGCGCGATCACCACCGAGATCCGGGCCGGCCGGGGCGTCGGACCCCGGAGCAATTCGGTGTACCTGGACTTCCGGGACGCGCTGGTACGCGTGGGTCGCGAGGTGATCGCCGAACGCTACGGCAACCTGTTCGACATGTACACCCACGCCACCGGCGAGGACCCGTACACGGTCCCGATGCGGATCGCCCCGACCTGCCACTTCACGATGGGCGGGCTGTGGAGCAACTACGATCTCCAGACCTCGGTTCCCGGACTGTTCGTGGGCGGAGAGTGCGGCTGGGGCTACCACGGGGCCAATCGGCTCGGCGCGAACTCGCTGCTCAGCGCCAGTGTCGACGGGTGGTTCACCCTGCCCTATTCGGTGCCGGCGCACCTGGCCACCCGTCTCGGACGGGAACTACCGGCGGACGACGACGAGGTGGTCGCGTCCGCCGTGAACCGCGCCCGCCAGCGTGTGGACGCCCTCCTCTCGGTGGGCGGGACGACCGGGCCGGGCCACTTCCACCGCGAACTCGGGCAGATCCTCTACGCCGGGTGCGGGGTCACGCGGACCGCGGAGGGGCTCACCGAGGCGATCGACCGTGTCCGTGAGCTGCGCGCCCGTTTCTGGGCGGATCTCCGGGTCACCGGGTCCGGAGAGCACCTCAACCAGGTCCTCGAACTGGCCGGCCGAGTGGCCGACTATCTGGAGCTGGCCGAGCTGATGTGCGTCGACGCCCTGGACCGGGACGAATCCTGCGGCGCCCATTTCCGCGACGAACACCAGACCCCGGACGGGGAGGCGCTACGCGACGACGCGTCGTGGTGCTTCGCCTCGGCGTGGGAGTCCACGGGCGACGACCGGGGCGGCCCGCGCGCCTTCACCCGGCACGCCGAGCCTCTCGGATTCCAGACGGTCGGTGTGACCACGAGGGACTACCGATGAGAGCCGCCGACGAGGGGCAACCGATGAGGTCTCAGACCGGGAGGCGGACACCATGGATCTGACACTGCGCATCTGGCGCCAGGACGGGCCGGAGGACACGGGACGGTACGAGCGTCACGAGGTGTCCGGCGCCCGGCCGGAGATGAGCGTGCTGGAACTGCTCGACGTGCTCAATGAACGGTTGGTGGACTCCGGTCGGGAGCCCGTGGCGTTCGACTCCGACTGCCGCGAGGGGATCTGCGGCGCGTGCGGGGTGACGGTCGACGGTCGCCCCCACGGTCCGGCGGCGAACACCCCGTCGTGCCACCAGCGGCTCACCGCGTACTCCGACGGAGACACCCTGCGCATCGAACCACTGCGTGCGGCCGCCTTCCCGGTGGTGCGGGACCTGGTGGTAGACCGCTCCGCTCTCGACGGCGTGGTCGAGGCCGGTGCGTACGTGCGCATTCCCGCGGGGACCGCGCCCGACGCCGACAGCACGTTGCAGGACCGCGACACGGCCGACACCGCCCTGGACTTCGCGGCCTGCACCGGCTGCGGCGCCTGCGTCGCGGCGTGCCCCAACGGGTCGGCGAACCTGTTCGTCGGTGCCAAGCTCGGACACCTGGCGCTCATGCCGGTGTCCGCGCTCGACCGCGCCCCGCGCGCCCGGGAGATGGTCCGGGAGGCGGACCGCGAGTTCGGTCCCTGCTCGCTCTACGGCGAGTGTTCGAGGGTGTGCCCCGCCGGGATCCCGCTGCGCGCGATCGGGGCCGTCAACCGTGAGCGCCTGCGCTCGGTGTTCCGCCGGGGGTGAGCGGCTAGACGTCGTCCTCTCCGACGGGGCCGCCCTCGCCCTCCCATCGCTCGATCATCCGGACCTTTGTCCTCGTGAACTTCCGTCGCACCCCCACGCCCCCGCCGTCGTCCTCGGCGATGAAGCGCGCCCCGAAGTGCGACAGCGCGTCGGTGAGCGCCTGGACCTCGGCATCGCTGAGGTCGACGACCCCGCGTTCGTAGTCCTTGAGAAGCTGTGGATCGATCCCCGACCGCAGTGCGACCACCTTGGTGGAGACCTGACAGAGGATCCGCGCGGCCCGTGCCAGTGCGGCGTCCATGTAGAACTCGTGATCAGTCATGACCCCAGCCTGCCAGTGGTTCAGCGCATCCGTTGCGAGATGACCTTGGAGATGCCGTCGCCCTGCATGGACACGCCGTAGAGGACGTCGGCGACGTCCATGGTGGGCTTCTGGTGGGTGATCACGATGAGCTGGCTGGTCTCGCGGAGCTGCTCGAACAGCCCGATCAGACGCCGTAGGTTGGTGTCGTCGAGCGCGGCCTCGACCTCGTCCATCACGTAGAACGGACTCGGGCGCGCCTTGAAGATCGCCACGAGCATCGCCACCGCGGTGAGCGACTTCTCGCCACCGGACAGCAGGGACAGTCGCTTGATCTTCTTGCCCGGCGGCCGGGCCTCGACCTCGATGCCCGTGGCCAGCATGTCCTCGGGCTCGGTCAGGATCAGCCGGCCCTCGCCGCCGGGGAACAGCACCGAGAACACGTCACGGAACTCCCGCTCGACATCGATCCACGCTTCGGTGAAGATCTGCTCGATGCGCTCATCGACGTCGTCGATCACACCCTCGAGGTCCGAGCGGGCCTTCTTGACGTCGTCGAGCTGGGTGGACAGGAACGCGTACCGCTCCTCCAGGGCCGCGAATTCCTCCAACGCCAGCGGATTGACCTTACCCAGCGTGGCCAGATCCTTCTCCGCGCGCTTGAGTCGGCGTTCCTGCTCGGCACGGACGAACGGCATCGGGGGCGGTGGGGTCACGTCCTCGCCCCGCTCGCGGGCCGCCTCGTATTCCTCCATCTCCAGGGCCGACGGGGGCAGTTCGATATCCGGCCCGTAGTCGGTCACCAGCGCCTCGGGTTCAATGCCGTGGCGCTCCAGTACCGATGACTCCAATTCCGAGACCTTGACCTCGAGTTGCGCCCGGACGACCTCGTCCCGGTGTGCGGCGTCCCCCAGCCGACCGACCTCGGATTCCGCCGCGGTCAGCTCGCTGCGGAGCGTCGACAGTCCCGTGGTCGCCGCCGTACGGGCGGCCGCCAGCCGGTCGCGTTCCGCTCCGGCGGTGCTGATGACCTCGTCGAGTCTGGCCAGCAGTCGCTCGCTGAGTTCGTCGACGACCCCGGCGACCTCCGCGCCCCTGCGTCTGGCTGCGGCGGCGCGGGCGGCCCGGGCGCGCGATTCCCGCTCGGCCTGGGCGGCACGGCGCAGTGAAGCCGATTTGCCGCGCACGCCGGTGGCTCGCTCCTCGGCCGACCGATGCGCGAGCCGGGCCTCGATCTCCGCAGCCCGCGCGGTGGAGACCGCCGCCTGCGCGGCGAGTCGACCGTCATCGGCGGGCATCTGGTCCTCGTCGTGGTCCTCTCCCGCCCGCGCGAGTCGATCGGTGAGTTCGGTGTGCTCCGCGCGGGCGGCGTCGAGTTTGTCGACGGCGATCCGCCGCGTCTGCTCCAGGCGCCGGACTTCGGCTTCTGCGCGGCGGCGTCGCTGTCCGATCCGGGCGAGTTCCGCGTAGATCTCCTCGATCGCCGCGTCGGATTCGGTGATCGCGGCCATCGTCTCCGCGAACCGGTCGGCGCGGTCCGCATCCTCTGCCTCGGCTCCGGCGAGCTCGGCGCGAGCGGTCTCGATCTCCGCGCGGACGGTGTCCCGCTCGGCGACCGCCGCATCGATCGCCGACTGGATCTCGATTCCGGTCCGCCCCGACGCGGAACCACCCACCGCCCATCCGGATCCCGCGAGTTCGCCGGCCCGGGTGACGGCCCGGACGCGCCGGTCGGCGTCGACCTGCGCGGAGGCGACGGCCAGTTCATCGACGAGCACGACGTCGACCAGCAGAGCCGTGACGGACGCGGTCAGGCCGTCGGGGACGTCCACCACGTCCAGCGCCCAGCGCGCCCCGTCGACCAGCTCCACCTCGAGGCGGTAATCGCCTCCCGGCGCGCCCCGTCCGAGCAGACCTGCGCGACCGGCGTCCGCCTCGCGCAAGGCTGCCAGGACTTCGCTACGGTCGACGGTCTGATCCACCACCACGGCGTCGACGGCCGGGCCCAGCGCCACACTGATCGCGCGCTCCCATCCGTCGCGGACGCCGAGCATCTCCCCCACCGTCCCGGCGACCGCGTCGGTACCCAGGTGGCGGATCACCCACTCGGCGCCGTCGCCGGCGCCCTTGTTCTGCTCGAGAGTCTCGATGCGGGCCGCCAGCCGGGCGATCCTCTGGTCGGCCTCGCGCTCGATACCCCGTAGCTCCGCGAGTCGGGCGCGCGCGGACAGGTGGGCCCGTTCGGCGCGGCCGAGGTGCTCGTCGAGGGTCTGTTCACCCTCACCGTGGGCACCGACGCGCGCATGGACGGTGTCGAACTCGGCCTCCGTATCGGCCACCGCTTCGCGGGCGGCCACCGTCTCGGCGTCCACCCGCGCGATCTCCGCCTCGGTGGACTCCACCCGCGCGGCCAGGGTCTCGACCTTGCCCGCCAGTCGTGCCACGCCTTCACGACGATCGGCGATCGCCCTGACCGCCTTGAGGTGCTCGGCTTCCAGCGCGGCCGACGCCGACTCGGCCGCGGAGAGAGCGTCCGTCGCGTGACGTGCGCGTTCGGCCGCCCGCTTGACGTCGTCGGCGAGCTCCTTCTCGTGGGCCTCGGCGCGGTCCGCCTGGCGGTCGAGATCGTCCGGATCCGTGCCGTGATGAACGGCCACCTCGGCGGCGAGCGAGCGGGCCCGGTCGGAGGCGATGCGGGCGGTGGCCCGGGCACGCTCGGCGAGCGTCGACAGGGCGAACCAACGCTGCTGTGCCGCCTCCGCTTCCGGCGTGAGCCGGTCCAGCTCGGACTGGGTCGCCGCGACCTCACGGGCGAGTTCGTCGCGACGATTAACAGCCTCGGCGACGCGCTCCTCCAGGCGGCCGCGCACGCTCTCGGCGTCCGCGAGTTCGCGGCGACGCGTGACGAGATCGTCGGCGGCCAGTCGGAAGGTCGCGTCGCGCAGGTCGGCCTGGATGGTCTGTGCCCGCCTGGCCACCTCGGCCTGTCGGCCCAGCGGCTTGAGCTGACGGCGCAGTTCGGTGGTCAGGTCGCTGAGGCGGTCCAGGTTCCCCTGCATCCCGGCGAGCTTGCGCTGGGCCTTCTCCTTGCGGCGACGGTGCTTGAGGATGCCCGCGGCCTCCTCGATGAACGCCCTGCGCTCCTCCGGCTTGGACTCGAGGATCTCGGAGAGCTTCCCCTGCCCCACGATTACATGCATCTCGCGGCCGATACCGGAATCCGAGAGCAGCTCCTGCACGTCCATAAGGCGGGCGCGGTCGCCGTTGATCTCGTACTCGGCAGCGCCGTCGCGGAACATGCGGCGCGTGAGTGAGACCTCCGCGTAGTCGATCGGCAGCGCGCCGTCCGAGTTGTCCAGGGTGAGTGTGACCTCGGCGCGACCGAGGGGCTGCTTGCCCGAGGTGCCGGCGAAGATGACGTCCTGCATCTTGCCGCCACGCAGTGTCTTGGCACTGTGTTCGCCCATGACCCAGGTGAGCGCGTCCACGACGTTGGACTTACCGGAGCCGTTCGGGCCCACCACGCAGCAGATGCCGGGTTCGAACCTCATGGTCGTGGGCGCCGCAAAGGACTTGAAGCCCTTGAGCGTCAGCGACTTGAGGTACACGGGAGCTGATCCTAGGTCAGCGCTCGACGAATCCCGTGAGCCCGCCCCGCGCCGCCTCCCACGAGTCCACGACGAGCTCGACGATCCCCGGCGTGCCGTCTCCGCGCAGCTTGCCGAGCAACTCCAGGCAGGATTGCTCGGGTCCCTCGGCCACCACGTGCACGCGGCCGTCCGACTTGTTGGTGGCGTACCCGGCGAGTCCGAGCTCGAGGGCACGACTGCGTGTCCACCAGCGGAACCCCACGCCCTGTACCCGGCCGTGCACCCACGCGACCAACCGCACGTGACCGGTTGCCGGTTCACTCACCGCGGATCGATCCCGGTCTCGATCTCCAGCGCGATCTCGGTGCCCGCCTGCAGGGTTCGGCCTACCGTGCAGGCCTTGTCGACGGAGCGACGGATCATGGCGACCAGCCGCTCGGCCGTGGCCGCGTCGATCTCGGACATGTCGAGCTCGTAGAGCTCCTCGAGCCGCGGGTAACGCTCGCTCTCGCGATCGGCGTCGCCGGAGATGTGAACGGTCGCGTCGTAGTCCTCGCCCAGCCGGCGGGACACGGTGAAGTCCGAGGCCATCGCGGTGCAGGCGCCGAGCGCGATCTTGAGCAGCTCACCTGGGGTGAACACGCCCTCCACGTCTGCCGAGCCGATCTCGACCCGCGCGCCGCGTGACGACAGACCCACGTATCGGCGCGTGCCGGTCCGCTCCACCCGAAGCTCGGTGCTGGTGGGCGCGGTCTGGGGGGCGGGACTCTGCGGAGTGCTCTCGGACATGACACTCATCGTACGATCGGTCCGCTTCGGCTCCCGGCTCGGCGTGGTGTCACCCGCCGTGCGACCGTGCTCCGTCGTGGAGCGGGCTGGCAGACGGGACAGAAGTGCGAACCGCGGTTCATGAAATCCTCCCGCACCACCGCGGTACCGCAGCGGGCACACGGCAGGCCGGTGCGGCCGTAGGCGTCCAGGGAGCGGTCGAAGTACCCGGAGGCGCCGTTGACGTTGACGTACAGCGCATCGAAGGAGGTGCCGCCCGCGACCAGGGCATCGGACATCACGTCCCTGGCGTGCTCCAGGGTCTGGGTGACCGAACGGAGCGTGAGTGCGCCGGCGCGGCGGCGACCGTGGATCCCGGATCGCCACAGCGCCTCGTCGGCGTAGATGTTGCCGATCCCGGACACGACGGTCTGGTCCAGCAGGAGCCGCTTGATCTCGGTGTCCCGTCGCCGGATCGACCGGGCGGTGGCGAGGGGGTCGAACCCCTCCTCGAACGGGTCCGCGGCGATGTGGGCCGCCGGCGCCGGCAGGAGCACGCCGGTGCCGTCGAGAGCGTCGGTCAACGGCACGACCGTCCATCCACCGAAGGTGCGCTGGTCGACGAAACGCAGCTCCCGGCCGTCGTCGAGGAGCGCCCGGGCGTGCATGTGCCGCACGGGCGGCGCGCCCTCATCCGTCACCAGCATCTGTCCGCTCATCCCCAGATGAACCAGCAGACAGTCGGCACCGACGGCGTCGTCGTCATCGAAGGTCAACCACAGGTACTTGCCGCGCCGCCGGGCCCCGGTTACCGTCCGACCGGTCAGCCGGTCCTCGATCTCCGCGCCCCCGCCGGGCTGGCGGCGCGCGGTGCGGACGCCGGTCACGTCGACGCCGACCATTCGCCGCCCCACGACATGGTCCTCGAGACCGCGTCGGACGACTTCCACCTCGGGCAACTCGGGCATCTCGTCAGCCCGACTTCCCGTCCAGTGCGGCCCAGGCCTGCTCGGCGGCCTTCTGCTCGGCTTCCTTCTTCGTGCGCCCGACACCCCGCCCCAGTCCCTCCTGCCCCACGAACACCACCGCAGTGAAGGTCTTGTCGTGATCCGGGCCGGTCGAGGTGATGTCGTAGTGGGCCTTGGGTCGGCCCGACGACGCGCACTTCTCCTGCAGGCTGGTCTTCCAGTCGAGGGCGGCGCCCAGCGTGGGCACGACCTGCAGCCGCTCGCCGATGATCCGCTCGATCAGTGCCCGCGCCGGCTCGAGACCGTGCGTGAGATATACCGCCCCGAACACCGCCTCCAACGTGTCGGCGAGGATCGAATGCTTGTCCCGGCCTCCCGTGAGCTCCTCCCCGCGGCCGAGTCGCAGGTGGGCGCCCAACCCGCCGGGCCCGAGCTCGCGGGCGATATCGGCCAGCACGTAGGTGTTGACCAGGCTCGCCCGGATCTTGGCCAGGTCTCCCTCCGGACGGTCCGGGTAGGCGCTGTAGAGGTACTCCGTCACGACCAACTCGAGGACCGCGTCCCCGAGGAATTCGAGCCGCTCGTTGTGGGGCGCTCCCCCGTTCTCGTACGCGAACGAGCGGTGAGTGACCGCCTGGGTGGCCAGTTCGGCGGGAAGCTCGATGCCCAGGGCCGTACCCAGTGAGCCGGGCCGATCCGTCACGCGCGGCCCTCGTCCGTGCCGGTGGTGCCGAACTTCTCGGCCAACCCCGCCCAGCGGGGGTCGATCCGCCCCTCGGTCTCCCCGGAGACCCCGTCGGGGCGCGGGGTGTCGGCGTTGATGCACTCGGCGTGACCGTAGTCCGTGCACGTCGGCGACAGCGGGAACTCCAGACCGAACGCGTCGACCAGCGCCGGCTCCAGGTCCAGCAGATCACCATCGAGCAGGCGAACCTCGTCCTGCTCGGCGCCCTCGGCCGCGGCCTTGTTCTCCAGTGCGTACATCTCGGTGAGGTCCACCGCGACCTCGGCGTGGAACTCGCCGAGGCACCGCGCGCATTCGATCTTCGCCTGTCCGCTGACCGAACCGGTGACGAGGACGCCCTCGTCGACGAATGTCAGCATCAGGTCGAGATCGAGTTCGGCCCCCTCGGGGATCGCGATCATCTCGACCCCGATCGTGGACGGCGCCACGGCGACGCGCTGAATCGGCGTCATCGCGCCGGGTGTCCTGCTGATACTGCGCGTATCGAGGACGAGGGGGCCGGGCGCGGAACGATGGGACCTGGAGGTGGTGGACACGACCAGCAGACTACCCGCCTCGGGTCAGTAGTCTCCGTACCCGTCGCCGTGGAGCGCATCGTCACGCCCGGCGCGGCGCCCGCCTGGCTCACGGCGTCCCGAGGGGGCTACGCCGTGGAGCTCCTCGCGGCCGCGGGTGACGGTACGGATGGTGGTTCCGAGGAACTCCTCGAACCGCGCCATCTTGTCGTCGATGTAGGCGTCGCACTCCTCGCGACGGCGATCGCTCTCCGCATGTGCGGCGTCGCGCACCCGTGAGGCCTCCTCGTCGGCGATACGGACGACCTCGGACTCGGACAGCATGCGCTGCTGCTCCTGCCGCGCCTCGGTGATGGTGCGGTCGTAGAGGATGTTGGCCTGTTCGGTGAGGCGCTCGGCCTCGGCGCGGGCGCGAACAGTGGTGGACTCGGCGTCGCGGCGCGATCGCTCGAGCAGCTCCCCCGCCTCGGCGCGGGCGTCGCCCACCAGTTCGTCGGCGTGCGTGGTGGCCTCGGCGACCATGCGGTCGGCGCGGGCCTTGGCGTCGGCGAGCATCGCGTCGGCGTCCTCGCGCGCGTTCCGCAGGGTCCGGTCCGCTTCGGCATCCGCCGCCGCGACGGTCTGGTGCGCCGTGTCCTCGGCCTCCGCCAGCACTCGATCGCGCTGGTCGAGCACGTCCTGCGCATCGTCGAGTTCGCCGGGGAAGGAATCGCGGATGTCGTCGAGCAACAACAGGGACTCGTGCCGCGGGACCACACAGTTCGCGGTCATGGGCAGACTGCGGGCGTCCTCGATCATCGCGTTCAGCTCGTCGAGGGCCTGGAACACTCGGTACACGCTCGTCCCTTCACCGGTTCGTCACTCTTGCCACACCAGTGTGCCCGCAACACACGCGCAGTGGCCGGTGCGGCGGCGGTGTGTCCTACTCTCCGGCGTTCAGACCAGCCGCTCCCTGAGCGCCGTGGCGACGGGCTCTGGCAGCAGGTGGGACACATCGCCACCGAGCCGGGTGACCTCCCGACAGAGCGAGGACGAGACGAACGACAGGTCGGCGCGGGTGGGCAGGAAGACGGTGTCGATCTCGGCGATCGACCGGTTCATGTGCGCCATCGGCAGTTCGTAGTCGTAGTCCGTGGAGTCCCGCAGCCCCTTGATCACGGCGGTGGCGCCCTGGTCGCGGCAGTAGTCCACGAGCAGGCCATAGAAGCTGTCGACCCGCACGCCGGGGATGTCGGCGCAGACCTCCTCGATGAGCGCCTTGCGCTCGGAGATGGTGAAGGTGCCCTGTTTGTTGGGGTTGGCCACCACGCACACGATCACGTCGTCGAACAGCGCCGCGGCGCGGCGGATGATGTCGAGGTGCCCGAGGGTCACCGGATCGAAGGAGCCTGGGCACACGACTGTGGTCATCGCCTGACCGTATCAACCGGTCGCGCCATCTCGACGGCGGTCTCACCGTAGGTGCGCTCGAACTCTCGCGCGTACCCCTCGGGCCACCGCACCGCCGGGTCGCGCCTGGACCGCTCCCACACCACCAGCGCGTCGGGGGCGAGCCAACCGCCGTCCCGCAGCGCCAGGAGAATCGGCTCGTCGAGCACGCCGGAGCGTTCGTACGGCGGGTCCGCGAGGACCAGGTCGAATCCACCCGGGACGGGGCACGGGCCACCGAGGGCGCCGGGGAGGGACGCCCGTCTGATGGTCGCCGTGATGGACGACGACGACAACGCCGACGCCCCGGCGACGTTCTTCTTGAGGCAGGCGACGGCACGGGGGTTCTCCTCGACGAACCATCCCGTGTCGGCGCCACGGGAGAGTGCTTCGAGTCCGAGCGCGCCGGAGCCGGCGAACAGGTCGAGCACCGACGCCCCGGCGAGGTCGACCCGACTGTCGATCGCGCTGAACAACGCCTCGCGGACCCGGTCCGTGGTGGGCCGGGTGCCGGCCGGCGGGACGACGATCGAGAGTCCTCGGAGTCGGCCGGAGATGATGCGGGTCATGTCAGTCCTGCTCGTTCGGTGGGCGGGTCATTGACTGGCGGGCGATGCGGACACCGCGGGCGGTGTGCTCAGTATCGCTCCAGATAGGCGGACTCCTCGGACCCGACCAGCCGGAAGACCCTCTCGGCGAGCGCCGGATGCGTGTGCAGGCCCGGGTCGGAATCCAGGATCTGCTCGGCGTACTGGCGGGCGATCCCGATGACCGCACCGTCCTCGACCACCGAGAGGATCCGCAGCGCCGACAGGGCACCCGACTGCGCATCGCCGAGCACGTCGCCCTCCCGGCGTTGGGTGAGATCGAGCTGGGCCAACACGAATCCGTCGGTGGTCGAAGCCACGGCGCTGAGCCTGTCCATCGCCCGGCTGTCGAATCGCGAGTTGGTGACCAGGAGGCACAGCCCCGACAGGCCACCCCGGCCCACACGGCCGCGGAGCTGGTGCAGCTGGCTCACACCGAAGCGTTCGGCGTCCATGACCACGATGACCGTGGCCTCGGGGACGTCCACGCCGACCTCGATCACCGTCGTTGACACGAGTACGTCGAGCCGGCCGGCGGCGAACGCCGTCATCGCCGTGTCCTTCTCCTCCGGCGACAGTCGGCCGTGCATGAGACCGACCCGCAGGCCGGCGAGCGGCCCGGTCGACAGGCTGTGGTGCAGGTCCACGGCCGCTGTCAAGGGGATGCTCCCGTCGTCCTTGGCGGCGGGCTTGTCGTCGTCGCCGTCGATCCGTGCGCACACCACATAGGCGCGATGTCCGGCGGCCACCTCCTCGCGGACCCTCTCCCACGTCCGCTCCAACCACCGGGGCTTCTCCCGCGCCGGCACCACCGACGTGGAGATGGGGCGGCGGCCGCCCGGCAGCTCCCCCAGTTCCGACACCTCGAGGTCCCCGAACACCGTCATCGCGATGGTGCGCGGGATCGGCGTGGCCGTCATCACCAACAGGTGCGGCACCATGCCGTCCCGCCCCTTGGTCCGAAGTCGGTCCCGCTGCCGGACGCCGAATCGGTGCTGCTCGTCCACCACGACCAGCCCCAGGTCGAAGAAGTCGACCGAATCCTGGATCAACGCATGCGTACCGACGATGATCCCGGCCTCACCCGTCACGATGTCCAACAACGCCTGCCGCCGCGCGGCGGTCGACATCGACCCGGTCAGCAGTACCACGCGGGTGGCGCCCTCCGCCGCACCGAGCCGACCGCCCTCCCCGAGGTCGCCGAGCATCGCGGTCAGGGATCGGTGATGTTGTACGGCCAGTACCTCCGTGGGCGCCAGCATCACGCACTGGCGGCCCGCATCGAGGACCTGCAGCATCGCGAGCAGCGCCACCACGGTCTTACCCGAGCCGACCTCACCCTGCAGCAACCTGTTCATCGGCTGATCGCGGGTCAGGTCCGCCGAGATGTCCTCCAGCACCGACTGCTGTCCCGCGGTGAGCGCGAACGGCAGCCGGGACCACATCGCGGCGCGGAGCCCGTCTGCACGGACCGGGCTGGGCGGGGCCGGATCACGGGAGAAGAAGCGCCGCCGGGCACCGAGCAGCAACTGGAGCGCCAGCGCCTCGTCGAAACGCAGGCGGTACCCCGCGGCGTCCATCTCCTCCTGGCTCGACGGCATGTGGGCCTTGTGCAGTGCGTCGTCCAGGCTCATGAGATTCACAGCGTCGATCACCGACTGATCGAGTGGGTCGACCACCGGAATCAACGCCCGTAGAGCCGTGACCACGGCGCCGAACACCTCCCAGGAGGTCACCCCCTCCCTGGACGCGTAGACCGGAAGGAGCCTGCGGCCGAAGAGGCTCTCACCCCCCTCGGCCTGCACCTTCGCCGACAGCTCGGCCAGAGCGGCCAGGTTGCCCGAGCCCTTGAGCTCTCCGGACCCGCCCGCGGCGGTGGCGAGGATGAGGAACTCGGGGTGTTTGAGGTTCAGTTTGCCGCGGAACGTGGACAGAGTGCCGTCGAACATCGCCTCGGTGCCGACCGGGAGGATGTTCTTGATTCCCCACCCGGCGAAGAAGACCACCTCGAACTCGATGCCCCCGTCTGTGACCACGAGGGTCACCCGTTGGCGCTGCTTGGAACCTTTCTTGGACGTGTAGGTCGAGGACGACAGTCGCTCCACAGTGCCGATCACGGTCACGCGCTCGCCCTCGACGAGGGATTTCCTGTCGACGCGCTGCCCCTGCCGGCGGAACCTCCGGGGAAGGGTGTGGAGCAGGTCCCCGACCGTGCGGTGCCCGAACGCCGTGCCGATCCGGCGGGCGAGGTCGGCGTCGAGGATCTCGGCGAGCGGGGTCTCAGTGGTGGCGAAGGTCGTCATTCGACCCCGACACGCGCCAGGATCCTGCCGGGGCCCGCGCTGTAGGCCACCACCTCGACATCCGGATGGTCGGTTCGCAGCCGCGTCAGGACGTTCTCGGTCGCGGGCTCGTCGTACTCATCACCCAGCAGGAGGGTGACCAGTTCGCCCCCTGCCGTGAGCATCCGGTCGACGATGGAGCACACCGTCCCCACCGGGTCACTGTCGATCAGCGCTACGTCGTGGCCGATCACGCCCAGCAGATCCCCGGCCGCACACCGCCCCACCAGGGTCAGCGCATCCTGTTCGGCCCTGACCAGGTGCGCGTGGCGGGTCGCCGCCGCCGCGTCGGCCATACCGAAACCGTCCAGCGAGAGGGTCGAGGACGCGTCGTGAACCGCCAACGCCGCGAGCCCCTGGACCACCGAGGCGGTCGGGAGGATCAGTGCGTGCCGGCCCATGTCGCGCAGCGCCTCATCGAGGGAGCCGATCTGCGCTCGGGACAGCTCGCCGTTGGGCAGGACGACGCACTCGTCGGCCTCCAGGGCCAGAACCGCGTCGATCACTCCCTCACCACTATCGCCAGGGTCGATTGCCGCCGCTCCGGCGTCGGTGAACAACTCCGCCAGCGAGCCGGGACGTACGACCGCGGCGACAGTCCGGGTCGGGGTGCCGGTGGGTCGCGCCGCAGCCGGCGAGGCCCCCGCGCTCCCCGTGCCCACGGCATCGTCGGTGGCGCGGCCCTCGCCCAGGGGGTCGAGCATGTCGGTCACCCTGATCTCCACGATCCGCCCCAGGGACAGTGCGGACTCGATCGCCGGGCCGATGTCGTCCGTGTGCACGTGAACCGCCCAGCGGGCATGGTCGCCCGCACCTCCGTCGCCCACCACCACGACGCTGTCACCGAGCGTCCGGAGAGCCGACCTGAGCTCATCGGCACGGGCATCGTCGGAGTGCGTCAGTGAGTACATGACCTCGTAGCGCGTCTGCGTCGATGCCTGAACAGCACGCCCACCCGCATCGTCCCGGTCAGAACTCTCTGTGCCGGCTCCGGCTGCGCACTCGCCCGCGCCCGGATCTGATGGGACGCCGTAGTCAGGGCGGTCGGGGGTCTCTCCCGTCAGTACACCGACCATGGTGTCCAGCAGGATCAGCAGTCCCCGGCCGCCGGCGTCGACGACCCCGGCATTTCGCAGTACCGACAACTGGGCGGTCGTCCGCGACAGGGCGTCCGCCGCGGAGTCCGCCGCGGCGCGGGCGACCTCGACGAGCGACGTGGCGGTGGAGCGGCCGGCACCGGCGGCGGCCTCCCGGAGGACGGTGACGATGGTTCCCTCGACCGGGTCGCTCAACGCGTTGTCGACGAGCGTCACGGCGGTACGCAGGGCGCGCCGGTAGGTGGCCGCATCGACGACGGTGAACGTCGCGGCCTCACCGACCGCGCGCAGGACCTGGGACAGGATCACCCCGGAGTTGCCCCGCGCGCCGTGAACCGCTCCCCGGCCCAGCGCGACCGCGACCTCCCGGGCGCCGGCGGTGCCGCCGCCCTCGGCGATCCATGCGTCCTCGCCTTCCGCCCGGTCCAGAGCGGCTCTCATCGTGTAGAGGAGGTTGGTCCCGGTATCGGAGTCCGGCACGGGGAAGACGTTGAGCGCGTTGATCTCCTCGCGATGCTCGGCCAGCTGCTCGACGCAGCGCCGGGCCCACGTGAGCACCCCCTGCGCATCGAGGGTCGTGGGACGGTCCTCGACGCGCGTGCTCTCCTGCGTCATCGCCCCTCCTCGTCGCCCCTGGCACCCCTGTCACCCGGATGTGCACGGGTGGCCCGGACAAGCCTAGTACCCTCACCTGTCGACAGCCGTCGAACAGGCCGAGACGGTGGACACCACAGGGAGCACCACGATGACCTTTGACCTCTCAGCGACACCCCTCGTCACTCTCGAGGAGGGGGTTCTGACGCTGCCCATCTCGCTGGACGGCAAGGGCAACGCGCTCGACTCCGACGCGGTCGACCAGATGGGCACCGCACTGGCCGCCCTCCTCGCCGGCGACCTCGAGGCCCGTGCGGTGCTCCTGATCGGCCTCGGCAAGAACTTCTGCGCCGGCGGCAACGTGGCCGGATTCGCCTCCGCCGACGATCGTTCCGCGCACGTCCGCGAGCTCGCGGACCGCCTGCACGCTGTGATCCGGCAGCTCGACGAGGTATCCGTCCCCGTGGTGGCGGCCGTGGCCGGCTGGGCCGCCGGCGCCGGGCTCTCCCTGGCCCTCACGGCCGATTTCTCGGTGGCCGGCCCCGACACGCGTCTGCTGGCCGCCTATCCGGGGATCGGCCTGTCCCCGGACGGCGGGATGTCGTGGAACCTGCCCCGCGCGATCGGGCAGAACGCGGCGCGCGCCTTCATCCTCGGCAACGAGCCGATGACCGGCGAGCGCGGCTACGCGCTCGGCATGCTCTCTACATTCGTCGAGGGCGACGTTCGCGAGGCGGCCCGCGACCTCGCCGTGCGTCTCGCCTCGGGCCCCGGTGAGTCCTACGCCGCGGTCAAGGCCCTGCTGCGCGCCTCGGCGGCGTCCAGCCTGTCCGACCACCTCGATGCGGAGCGGGACTCCATCTCTCGATTGGCCACCTCGCCGGATGGGATCGAGGGTGTAGACGCCTTCGTCGCCAAGCGGGCCCCGGAATTCGGCCGCGACTGATCTACGAACGGCGGCCGACCCGCCACCCGCGACCAGGTTCGGAGAACCCGGAATCCGCTACTCACCGTCACGATTCGCTACCCGGGCGCCGGTAGCGGATCCGGCGTCGCAGTAGCCGTTTTCGCGTGTGCGCTCAGGGCTCGAGCGGGAGGCGCCAGTCCACGGGTTCCGCCCCGAGCGTGGCCAGCGCCTCGTTGGCGCGGGTGAATGGCCGCGAGCCGAAGAATCCCCGTCGGGCCGAGAGCGGCGACGGGTGTGCCGAGGCGATCACGGGGGTCTCGCCGAGCATCCCGGTCAATGACCGGGCGTCGCGCCCCCAGAGGATCGCGACCATCGGCCGGTCACGCTCTACGAGCGCCTCGATGGCCCGCTGGGTGACGGCCTCCCATCCCTTGCGCCGGTGGGAACCGGCGTCGCCCGGGGACACGGTCAGCACCCTGTTGAGCAGCAACACCCCGGACCGCGTCCAGGCGCCCAGATCGCCGTGCGGCGGTGCGGGCAGCCCCAGGTCGTCGGTGTACTCACGGTAGATGTTGCCCAGACTGCGGGGCAGCGGACGCACCGCACCGTCGACGGCGAAACTCAACCCGACGGGATGCCCGGGGGTCGGGTACGGGTCCTGCCCCACGATGAGCACACGCACGTCGTCGAAGGGTTGGGTGAACGCGCGAAGCACCCGATCCGACGCCGGTAGGTAACCGCGCCCCGCCGCGTTCTCCGCACGCAGGAAATCACCCATCCGGTGGATCTGCTCCTCCACCGGGGCCAGCTCCCGCGCCCAGCCCGGATCGAGCAGGTGCTCCAGCGGCGGCCGCGCCGAGCTCTCCGGTCTCACGGATCAGTCGAGCCGGCGGAGTTCGGCACGGTACCGCATCGCGTTCTCGTGGTACTTCTGCGTGTTGCCCTCGAGCATCGCCGGGTCGACCTCGTAGCCGTCTCGGATCCTCGCCGGCGTGCCCATCGCCATCCGTCGGTCGGGCAGGTCGAAGCGAGGCGGGATGAGACACCCGGCGGCGACGATCGCGCCGGAGCCGATCACCGCCCCGTTGAGCACCACCGAGCCGGACGAGATCAGCGCGCCGCTCCCGATCGTCGCGCCCTCGATGTGGGCGTTGTGTCCCACGATGCAGTGCTCACCGAACACGGTCGGCTCGCTCTCGGTGCAGTGGACGATCGTGCCGTCCTGGATATTGGTCATCGCACCGACCTCGATCCGCCCGTAGTCACCGCGCAGCACCGCGGTGGGCCACACCGAGGCGCCCGGGCCGAGCGTCACGCGCCCGATCACCACCGCGTCGGGGTGCACCCAGGCGTCGGGGGCGATGTCGGGTTCGAGGTCTCCGAGTGCATAGACAGCCATGGGCCCACCCTAGTTCGCGCCGCGCGCGGAGTCCCAGCCCCCGGGCGTCCGGGCGGTGCCGTCGATCGTCACCTCGCCGGGCTCGCCGGCACGGATCGTGCCGATGATCGTGAACTCGTCCGGCACGGCACATCCGGGCGGGAAGGTACCGAGCAGCCCGTGGTCCTCTCCCCCGTCGAGCATCCAGTCGAGGACGCGGACGTCGACGTCGGCGGCGCCGAGCGACTCCGCCGCGGCGAACAGTTCCGGGTCGACCGGCAGTGCAGCGCGGTCCAGGTCCGCGGCGACCCCCGACGCGCGGGTGAGGCCGGACAGGTCGCGCAGGAGCCCGTCGCTGACGTCGGTGAGTGACGAGGCCCCGGTCACTCGCGCGGCGGTGCCCGTGCCGACCGGGGTGCAGGGCACGCGGTATGCCCGGGCGAGCGGGCCGTCCGGGTGTCCGGCGAGGAGGAGGGCGAGCCCCGCGGCCGACCGCCCGGGGAGTCCGGTGAGGCCGATGCGGTCCCCGGGGGCCGCGCCGTCGATCCGCACCGGGGCGGCCCCGTGCGGAAGTGTGCCGATGGCGGTGACGCCGACGACGACGAAGTCGGCACTCGTGAGGTCCCCACCGACCACGACCGCCCCGGATCGGGCCGCCTCGGAGTGGATCCCGTCGGCGAGATCCGAGATCTCCCGCATCGTGGTGCGGCCCGGTACCGCGAGAGCCACCAGGATCCGTGTGCATTCGGCGCCCATCGCCAGGACGTCGGAGACGTTCTGTGCCACGGCTCGCCTGCCGAGGTCCCGCCAGCCTGTGAGATCCCTACGGAAGTGGGTTCCCTCAACGAGCATGTCGGTGGTCACCACGGTGGCCCAGGCGGGCCCCAGGACGGCGGCGTCGTCGCCGTTGCCCACCGGGTCGTCCCCCACCTGCACCGGGGCACCACTGAGCACCTCGAGAACCGCGGCTTCGCCGGCCTCGGCCACGGTCACGGCCCCATCGGTCACGTCTGTCCTCCCCTTCCGGGTGGAGTCGCGCACCGGGTGTGCGGGCGCGGGTCTGTAGCGTTGCCGTCAGGTTAGCGGCCGCCCGGACGGCGTCCGCCCCGGGGAGGAAGGACGACACCTGTGGCTTCGACGGACTCGGATCCGGAGGATCGGTACGACGCCGGTCCGCGGAACACCAGGGCTTTCGACGGGGATGTTCGCCCCGTCCCCACCGCTGTCGTGGTCGCGGGGGTCATCGTCCCCCTGATCGTTCTCGCGGTGGTGTTGGTGCTGTTCCGGAACATGGGCGACGAGGCCGCGGAAGCCGCCGTGAGCGAGCCGTACGCGGCGGTACCCCTCCCCGCGCCGGGCGCCGGGTCCGAGGCGTGCACGGCCCTGATCGAGTCGTTGCCGCCGGAGCTCGGAGACGCGACCCAGGTCGCCCTGACCGAGCCGGACACGGCGGGCATCGCGGCCTACCGCATGCCCGACGCCGAGCCGGTGGTCGTGCGCTGCGGCCTGCCGGCGCCGCCGACCTTCGTCGTGGGCGTGGGGCTGCAGGAGGTCAACGGGGTCCAGTGGTTCAACGAGCCTGACCCGGACCCGGCGATCACGTCATCGACATGGGTGGCCGTGGACCGGCCCGAGTTCGTCGCGATCACGCTGCCCGAGGGCAGCGGCACCGGCCCGATCCAGAATCTGTCCGACGCGATCACCGCGTCCCTCGACGAGATCGAGCCGGCTCCGGCCCCGGTGGGCTGACCCGCCACGGGCCGTGCCGGCCGCACCGCGGCGATCGCCCGGATCTGCCGGGGGCCGCCCGCGGAGGGTGGGTCAGCCGCGTGCGAGCGCCGTCTGGACGAGGGTGCCCAACAGAGTCGGGTAGTCGACGTCCGTGGCGGCCCACATCTGCGGGTACATCGAGATCGGGGTGAAGCCAGGCATGGTGTTGACCTCGTTGATCACCGGACCGTCGACCGTGACGAAGAAGTCCACCCGGGTGAGCCCGGTGGCGTCGATCGCCCGGAACGCCGCCACGGCGAGCTCGCGAAGCCGCTCGATGTCGGCGGCCGGGAGCTGCGCCGGAAGGTCGAACGTACACACGTCGTCGAGGTACTTGGTGTCGAAGTCGTAGAAGGAATCGCCCTCGGACTCACCCTCGCGACCGGTCGGCTCGCAGGGGATGTGCAGTTCGGCCGGGAGGCTGGCCTCGACGCGCCCGTCGGGGTACTCCAGGACCCCACATTCGACCTCGCGACCGACGATCGCGGCCTCGACGATCACCTTGGGGTCGAACCGACGGGCCTCGGCGATCGCGGGATCGAGGTCGTCGATCCGGGAGACCTTGGTTATCCCGATCGACGAGCCGCCGCGGGCGGGTTTGACGAACAGTGGCAGCCCGAGGCGATCACGTTCCTCTGCGGTGAGGGACCGTGTTCCGGGGCGCAGCACGACCTGTTCGCCGATCGGCAGTCCGGCGGCGCCGAGGACGATCTTGGTGAACTCCTTGTCCATGCCCGCGGCGCTGGCGAGCACCCCAGGCCCCACGTACGGCAGTCCGGACAACTCGAGGAGCCCCTGGATGGTCCCGTCCTCGGCGTAGGTGCCGTGCATGACCGGAAAGACCACGTCGATACGCGCGAGCTCCTCCCCGGCGCGGTCCCCGTCCACGTACCGCAGGACACCCCGGTCCTCGGTGGACAACCCCAGCGCGACCCGCGGGCGGTGCGGATCGACGACCGGCATCGAGCGATCGATGATGCGCAGGTCGGAGACATCGTCCGGGCCCAGTGTCCACGCCCCGGTCGAGGTGATCCCCACGGGGATGACGTCGTACTCGGACCGGTCGAGGTGGGAGATGACGGCGCCGGCGGACACGCAGCTCACGGAATGTTCCGTGCTGCGGCCGCCGTAGAGGACGGCAACGGTGGTGCGGTTCACCGGGCCGAGGCTACTCGGGCTTGGTGCTCCGTCTCATGAGGCGCACCGCCACCTCGACGGCGTTACCCCCTTCGTGGCAGATCTCGTGCACCGCCTCGGTCAGGGGCATCTCCACGCCCGCCCGGTGGCTGAGCTCGACGATCGAGGTGCAGGACTTCACGCCCTCGGCCACCTGGCCGTTGGTCGCCTCCTGTGCCTGCTCCAGGGTCTCGCCCCTGCCGAGTCGCTCACCGAACGTCCGGTTCCGGGACAGCGGCGACGTACAGGTGGCCACCAGGTCGCCCAGACCCGCGAGGCCGGCGAAGGTCATCTGGCTGGCGCCCAGTGCCACCCCGAGCCGGGTGGATTCCGCCAGACCCCGTGTGACCAGCGTCGCCGCGGTGTTGTCACCCAGACCCATCCCCGAGGCGATGCCACACACAAGCGCGATCACGTTCTTGGTGGCCCCGCCGATCTCGCAACCCACCACGTCGTTGTTGGTGTACGGCCGGAAGTAACGGGTGGAGAAGGCGTCCTGGAGTCGCGCGGCGCGCGCCGCGTCGGTGCAGGCGATGACGGTCGCGGCGGGCTGCCCCTCCGCGACCTCGCGGGCGAGGTTGGGGCCCGACAGGACGGCGATCTGCCCCTCGGGGAGGTCGGCCACCTCGGCGACGACCTCGCTGATCCGCATGAGCGTGCCCGTCTCGATGCCCTTGGCCAGGGAGATGACCCCGACGTTCGTCGCCAGCAGGTCGACCCAGTTCTCGAGGTTCGCACGCAGGGTCTGTGACGGCACCGCGAGGACGACCTCCTCCGCACCGTCGAGGACCTGCGCCGGGTCGGTCGATGCGCTGACCGCCGACGGCAGTACGACGCCCGGGAGGTACTTGCCGTTGCAGTGGTTGGTATTGATGTCGTCGGCGGCCTCCTCGCGCCGCGCCCACATGACGACCTCGGAGCCGGCGTCCGCGAGAACCTTGCCCACCGCGGTCCCCCAGGACCCCGCACCCATCACTGCGATCCGCGCCATGGCCGCCTCCCCACTCTCGTCGCCACCTGGCCTCGCCCAGGGTGAATCACGGCAGTGACGCTACCCGGCGCCGGGCGATCGCGAGGCGGTGCTGGCAGGATGGCGTTCGATGAACGCAGTGGGTGGCCGGGAGCGAACGGGAGACGGGTGGACGATCGTCGTCCCCGTCAAATCCCTCGATCGCGCCAAAAGCCGACTGGGGTCGACACTCTCGCCGGACTCCCGCCGCGGCCTCGTGGTGGCGATGACCACCGACGTCGTCACCGCCTGCCTCCACAGTCAGCAGGTCGGGCGCGTTCGGATCGTCTCCTCCGACCCCGAGATCGCCGTCCTCGCCGACCGATTGGGGACGGAGTTCGTCGCCGAGACGCCGCCGGACCCCGGCACCGACGTGGACCCGCTCAATGCCGCGCTGACCGAGGCTCTCGCCGGTCTTACCGGACGGGTCGCAGTGGTCGCCGCCGACCTCCCCGAGCTGGACGCGCAGTCGCTGACCCGCGTACTCGATTCGGCGGCCGGGCACCCGCATTCGGTCGTCGTCGATCATCGCGGCGAGGGCACCACGATGGCCTTCTGGGCCGGCGGCGCCGCCCGTGTGTGCCGGTTCGGCCCCCGGTCCGCGGAGCGCTATCGGATCGAGGGCGGGGCGACGGTGCTCGACCTCGACGACACCGCACGGGGCGCGGCCTCCCGCGACGTGGACATTCCCGAGGACGTGGTCCGACTGGCCGGGCGACGGGTCGGGGCCGCCACCGCCCGGGCGTTGCCGGGCGTTTCCCCTCCCCTTGACTGCCGGGACCACCCTCGATCGGCCACAATGGTCTGGTGACAGTCGAAGACCACGCCCCGCAGGCGCTGCCCCGGCCCCGTGACCGCTACCTCAACCGTGAACTCAGCTGGCTCGACTTCAACGCGCGCGTCCTCGCGCTGGCCGGCGAGACATCTCTCCCGCTGTTGGAACGAGCCAAGTTCCTCGCGATCTTCGCCTCCAATCTCGACGAGTTCTACATGGTCCGGGTGGCGGGCCTGAAGCGTCGTGACAAGACCGGCCTCTCGGTCCGCTCCGCCGACGGACGCACACCCGCCGAACAGCTCAGTCGGATCAGCCTGCGTAGCCGCGAACTGTGCGACGAGCAGTCACGGTTGTTCCACGATGAGATCCGGCCGACGCTGGAGGCGAACGGCATCAGGATCCTGCCCTGGTCGGCGCTCTCCGCAGAGGAGCGTGTCGAGCTCTCCGAGCTGTTCCGTAACCAGATCTTCCCGGTTCTCACGCCGCTCGCCGTCGACCCGGCGCATCCGTTCCCCTACATCTCGGGCCTGAGTCTCAATCTCGCGGTGATCATCCGCGATGCGGATTCAGGACAGGAACACTTCGCGCGGGTGAAGATCCCGCACAACGTGCCCCGCTTCATCCGTGTCCGGCGCGAGAGCGCCGAGGAGTTCGCGTTCGTCTCCGCCGAAGAGCTCATCGCCGCCCATCTGGGCGAGTTGTTCCAGGGCATGGAGATCGTCGAGCACCACGTGTTCCGCGTGACGCGAAACGCGGACATGGAGGTCGAGGAGGACCGGGACGAGGACCTCCTGCAGGCCCTCGAGCGCGAGTTGGCACGCCGTCGATTCGGCTCCGCCGTCCGCCTCGAGATCGCCGAGGACACCACCCCCCGGATGTTGCGGATCCTCAAGCGCGAGCTCGACATCGAGTCCGGGGACGTGATCCGCTTCCGCGGCCTGCTCGACCTGACCGGGCTGTGGCAGCTCCACGGACTCGAGCTCCCGGATCTCAAGGACCCGGCGATGGTGCCGGCCACTCCTCCGGCGTTCGGTGAACGGGAGACGGCCCGCAACATCTTCGACTCACTCCACGAGGGCGACGTCCTGGTCGAGCACCCCTACGACTCGTTCTCCACCACCGTCCAGCGATTCATCGAGCAGGCGGCGGCGGACGAGAACGTACTGGCCATCAAGCAGACTCTCTACCGCACCTCCGGTGACTCGCCCATCGTCAACGCCCTCGTCGACGCCGCCGCAGCCGGCAAGCAGGTGGTGGCGCTGGTCGAGATCAAGGCCCGGTTCGACGAGCAGAACAACATCCGGTGGGCGCGCGAACTCGAGCAGGCCGGCGTGCATGTCGTGTACGGGCTGGTGGGTTTGAAGACGCACTGTAAGACGTGTCTGGTCGTGCGCAAGGAGGGCGATCGCCTCCAGCGCTACGCCCACATCGGGACCGGCAACTACAACCCCAAAACGGCGCGCCTGTACGAGGACGTGGGGCTGTTCACCGCCGACGAGGACGTGGTCTCGGACCTGACCGACCTGTTCAACCACCTCACGGGCTTCTCCAATGTCAGCAAGTACCGGCGGCTGCTCGTCGCCCCCGAGGGCATCCGCTCCGGGATCATCGAGCGCATCGACCGGGAGATCGCGTTGGCCGCAGAGGGCCGGGAGGCGGGCATCCGCCTCAAGGCCAACGCCCTGGTCGACGAGCAGGTGATCGACGCCCTGTACCGCGCCTCGCAGGCCGGCGTCCCGGTCGACATCGTCGTGCGGGGAATCTGCTCACTTCGTGCCGGCGTTCCCGGACTGAGCGAGAATATCCACGTCCGGTCGATCCTCGGCCGGTTCCTCGAGCATTCACGCATCCTGCATTTCCGTGGTGCGGACGAGGTGTTGCTGGGCAGCGCGGACATGATGCACCGAAACCTCGATCGGCGCGTCGAGGTGATGGTCACGGTCACCGACCCGCGCCTCAAGGCGCAGGTGAACCGCATCTTCACCTCGGCTCTCGATCCCGCCACGCGCAGCTTCCAGCTGCAGCCCGACGCCACGTGGCGCCGGATGCCCGCGCCGGAGGACTGGGCGGACTCGGTCGACCACCAGGAACGCATGGCCGCCGAGCACGCGGGATTCCGTGACCGATGAGCAAGTCCAAGTCCAAAATCCGGGTCGTCCCCGCCGCGGGTGCGGTGTTGTACCGCGTGGAGAACGGGGTGCCGGTGTGCGCGATCGTCCACCGGTCCCGGTACGACGACTGGTCGCTACCGAAGGGCAAGGTCGATTCAGGAGAGTCCCTGCCGACGACCGCGGTCAGGGAGATCCTCGAGGAGACCGGGTTCGAGTCGGTGCTCGAGTCACTCATCGGGACCACCGCGTACCCGCTGAAGGAGAGCACCCGCAAGGAGGTCACCTACTGGTCCGCCCGGTCGCTCGGCGGCCGCTTCGCGC
Organism: Dietzia aurantiaca; assembly: GCF_021033825.1. Lineage (GTDB taxonomy): Bacteria > Actinomycetota > Actinomycetes > Mycobacteriales > Mycobacteriaceae > Dietzia > Dietzia aurantiaca. The sequence continues at coordinate 61,030 of NZ_JAIFXZ010000002.1, read as the reverse complement.
CGAACTCCGAGGTCGACGAACTCCGGTGGCTCCCCGTGGAGGAGGCCAAGGCTCTGGTCTCCTACGCCCTGGACCGCAAGATACTCACCCGCTTCGCCGGCATGCCGCCGCTGGAGACGGTGGTTCTCCTCGTGCGGCACGCCAAGGCGGGCGACAGGAGCGAGTGGAGCGGGGATGACGCGCTTCGACCACTCGAGAAGTCCGGGCGAGCGCAGGCGGAGATGCTGGCACCGATGTTGAGGGCGTTCGGCGTCAGTCGGCTGTACAGCGCGCCCCGGGTGCGCTGCGAACAGACCCTGGGGCCGCTCGCCGATGAACTCGGTATCGACATCTCGATCGAGCCCGCCCTGAGCGACGAGGCCTACCTGGAGTCCCCTGCGGACGCCGTGCAGCGGCTGCTCGAGATCGCGGCCGCCGGCGGTGGCGTCGCGGCGATCAGTTCCCAGGGCACCGCGATCCCCGGGATGCTCGACGATTTGGCCGCGGCGGCGGGGATCGACATCGGCGATACCTCCACCAAGAAGGCGGGCGCGTGGGGACTCGGCTTCTCCGGCACGACCCTGCTCTATGCGGACTACTACCGGAGCCCTCTCCCACTGCACTGACCGGCGAGCGCGGCGGTACCGTGGTTCCCCCGACGACGCGGTGTGGGTCAGCCGAAGCTCAGCTGACCCTGCCGGGGTGCTCGACGCCATTCTGTCCCAGCCCACCGAACGACTGGTGCGAGCTCGATCGCTTTGCCGCCAGCCGTCCTTCCGGGAGCGCCTCCGCGCCCTGGATGACCGCCTTGAAGTACTGTCCCGGACGGAAGACCGGCGAATACGTGGGAGGAACGGGGATCGACTCCCCGGTGTGCGGGTTGCGGGCGACCCGTGCGGCCCGGGCCTTCTTCTCGAAGATGCCGAACCCCATGATGGTGATCGACTCCCCGGACGCCACCGTCCGCACGATAATATCGAGGGTGTTCTCCAGAGCCTCGGTGGCTAACTGGTGGTCACCGCCCATACGTTCAGCCAGTTCCTCGATGAGATCGGCTTTGTTCACGTGGGAACCCCCTCTGTGCGAGTGTCGCTGTCGCGGAACCGATCCGCACCCAGTGCGGATAAGCATACTCACACAAAGAAGGATAAAGAAGCCTCAATATCAGCTCGCCATCGTGTCCCGCAGCTTTCCCGAGCCACCCACCGAGGGGCGCGGATCCCCGCCTACCGCGGCTCGGTGACGGGCTTGAAGGACGGGCGCCGCGCTTCGTACTCCTCGATGAGGTCCTCACGCCGGAGGGTGAGGCCGATGTCGTCGAGCCCCTCCATGAGACGCCACCTGGTGTAGTCATCGATGTCGAACGGGACGGTCACGTCCCCGGCCGTGACGGTCCGCGCACCCAGGTCGACGGTCAGCTCGATCCCGGGCTGGTCATCCATGACCTTCCAGAGCAGCTCCACGTTCTCCTGCTCCACCTGGGCCGCGACGAGCCCGGATTTGCCGGAGTTCCCGCGGAAGATGTCGGCGAAGCGCGAGGAGATGACCACGCGGAACCCGAAGTCCATCAGCGCCCAGACAGCGTGCTCCCGGGAGGAACCGGTGCCGAAGTCGGGACCGGCGACCAGGACGGAAGCCTTGTCGTAGGGCGCGCGGTTGAGCACGAAGTCGGGCTCCTTCGCGCGCCATGACGAGAACAGCCCGTCCTCGAAGCCTGTGCGGGTCACGCGCTTGAGGTAGACGGCGGGGATGATCTGATCGGTGTCGACGTTGGAACGGCGCAGCGGGGCACCGATGCCGGTGTGGGTGGTGATCGGCTCCATGAGGTGTCAGGCCCCCTTCGCGGGCTCGAGGTCGGCGGGAGAGGCGAAGCGGCCGAGCACGGCCGTGGCAGCCGCGACGGACGGACTGACCAGGTGGGTGCGCGCACCCTTGCCCTGACGCCCCTCGAAATTGCGGTTGGAGGTCGAGGCGCATCGCTGCCCGGGCTCGAGCGAGTCGGGATTCATCCCGAGACACATCGAACATCCGGGCTGACGCCATTCGGCCCCGAACTCGGTGAAGATCCGGTCCAGTCCCTCGGCCTCGGCCTGCTCGCGCACCCGCATCGAACCGGGGACGACGAGCACTCGGACGTCGTCGGCGACCCTGCGGCCAGCGACGACCTCGGCCACCTCGCGCAGGTCCTCGATCCGCCCGTTGGTGCAGGAGCCCACGAACACCACGTCGACGGGCACGTCCCGCATCGGGGTCCCCGCCCGGAGATCCATGTACTCCAGGGCGCTCTCGGCGGCGATCCGCTCACTCTCGTCCGTGAACGACTCCGGGTCCGGCACGGCCGCACCCAGCGGCACTCCCTGGCCGGGGTTGGTGCCCCAGGTGACGAACGGGGTCAGTGCGGAGCCGTCGATCACGACCTCGGTGTCGAACCCCGCGTCCTCGTCGGTGCGCAGGCCGCGCCAATACTCGACGGCGGCGTCCCACTCGGCGCCCTGCGGAGCGTGCGGGCGTCCCTCGAGATAGTCGAAGGTGGTCTGGTCCGGGGCGATCATGCCCGCGCGGGCGCCGGCCTCGATGCTCATGTTGCACACGGTCATACGGGCCTCCATCGAGAGCTTCTCGATGGCCTCTCCGCGGTACTCGATGATGTAGCCCTGCCCGCCGCCGGTACCGATCTGGGCGATCACGGCCAGGATGAGGTCCTTCGCGGTGACGCCGGGCCGCAGTTCGCCGGTCACGGTGATCGCCATCGTCTTGAACGGCCGCAGCGACAGTGTCTGGGTGGCCATGACGTGCTCCACCTCGGAGGTGCCGATCCCCATCGCGATGGAGCCGAACGCGCCGTGCGTCGAGGTGTGCGAATCGCCGCACACGACGGTCATCCCGGGCTGGGTCAGGCCCAGCTGCGGTCCGATGATGTGGACGATGCCCTGCTCGGCATCACCCATCGGGTAGAGGCGGACACCGAACTCCTCGCAGTTGCGGCGCAGCGTCTCGATCTGCGTCCGCGAGGTCTGGTCGGCGATGAGGTTCACCGCTCCCCCGACGATGTCGGTGGGCACGTTGTGGTCCTCCGTCGCCAGCGTGAGGTCGGGCCGGCGGAGCCGCCGACCGGCGAGCCGGAGTCCGTCGAACGCCTGTGGGCTGGTCACCTCATGGATGAGGTGCAGGTCGATGAAGATGAGGTCGGGCTGACGCGACCCGCCCTCGCCCTCACCCCTGGCGACCACGTGGTCATCCCAGACCTTCTCGGCCAGGGTCCGCGGCCGTCCGCCGCCGGACACCGTCTCACTCATCACGCCTCCAAGTCCACGCCCTCGGCAAGTTCACGATGGATTCTCACCATGTAGGACGCTATAGTCGAACTGTGAGACAGTATAGCGGGATCGGGGTCCTCGACAAAGCAATGACGGTGCTGCACGCCGTGGCCGAGCAACCGTGCGTCCTGTCAGACCTGTGCGAGCGAACCGGGCTGCCCCGGGCGACCGCACACCGACTGGCGGTGGGCCTGGAGACGCATCAACTCCTGGCCCGTGACGATGCCGGCATCTGGACCCTGGGACCCGGTCTCGCCAAGCTCGCGGCCAACCTCCCCGACCCGCTCGCCGAGGCCGCCTCCTCGGTCCTGCCCCGCCTGCGCGAGACCACGGACGAGAGCGTCCAAGTCTACCGCCGCGACGGCGACCGCCGTGTCTGCGTGGCCTCGGCCGAGCCCCTCACCGGACTGCGCGACACGGTGCCCGTCGGAGCGGTCCTGCCCATGACGCGCGGCTCGGGCGCCAAGGTGCTCGCCGCATGGGCCGACGTCCACACGCAGCGCGCGCTGTTGGCCGAGGCGGGCTACACCGAGCGCCAGCTCGCCGAGATCCGCAAGCGCGGCTGGGCCCAGTCCGTCGCCGAGCGCGAGCCCGGCGTCGCGTCCATCTCGGCGCCGATCCGCGACTCCTCGGGCGCCGTGATCGCTGCCATCTCCGTCTCCGGCCCGGTGGACCGCATCGGCCGCCGCCCCGGTGTGCGCTGGGCCGCCGACCTTCTCGCCGCCGCCGAAGCCATCCACAAGCGCCTCTAACCGACACCCGCCCCACCGGCCGGGACGCGCACCGAACCAGGCGCCGCCCGCCCTGCGCCCCGGCCCGGCATGCCACCCGTCGGGTCAGCCCGGGCGCCGCCCCCGGACGAGCCGCTCCAGCGCCCAGGGCAGGCTGGACACGCTCGGCTGCCGGACCGCGGCCACGAGATCACCGTCCCGTGGGTCGACGCGAACGACCTGCACGCCGGGCCGTCGCAGTTCTCGGAAGACGACCGGCCCGGGATAGGTCACCACCTCGAACCCGAGTGCCCGCAGCTCGGCGAGGAGCGGTGGGTCGGCCGCGAGGGTGGCCACGGCGGTGTCGGGGTCAGCGCCGGTCCCGATGACGACGACGAAGCCCTCCACCCCCAGCCGGCGCTGCCGCTCGGCCCACGCCCCGAGCACCTCCCCGGTGACCCGTTCCGCCGGGGCGGGGTCGGCCCCCACCGCGTCGGCGATCAGGTGGAGATGATCGCGCCAACCGGGTCGCCCCTCCGGGCCGACGATCACGGCGCCCAGACGTTCATAGGCCCGCAGTTGCGACTCGGTGACATCCGCGGACGCCATCGCGAACGCGTCCACCCCGAAAGGTAGGAGGGATCTGAGGCTCGGCGGCCCGGCCTCGGACCACTCCGGCGCCGGCGGGGCGGGCTGCTCGCGCCAGGGCCGGGGCCCGGTGCCGTCCGCCGCCCAGGCCGCCGTCGGCGCATGGTCAAGAGCGTGCAGGACGTCGAGGTCCGCCGAGGACATCGCGACCACCCGTCGCGCAGGGGCGTCGGGCGTGACGGTCCGGACCGGCTCCGGGGGCGCGAGCGACCCGGACGTGGACGCGCCCGGGGTCGACGGTGCCGTCGTCTGGCCCGGATCGTCCGTCCGTACACATCCGGACGCTCCCACCGTCGCCAGCCCGGCACCGAGGGCGAGGCGGAGGAGGTCACGGCGCGAGGTCACGACGGCGATCCTCTCATGCACCCAAATGCAGGATGTCCCGGCTCGTCTGATCAGACCAGCCGGGACATCTCCCTGGTACCCCCGATGGGATTCGAACCCACGCTACCGCCGTGAGAGGGCGGCGTCCTAGGCCGCTAGACGACGGGGGCTTAGTGCTGAACCACTATAGGCAGACCCGGTTCGGGATTCCAAATCAGGGAGAGTGGCGAAGTTCACCAGGTGTAAATATGCACTCAGTGCACGGTTTCGCTAGGCTTCCGGCATGACTTCCCCACCCGACGCCGACTCACTCCGCGAGCGCAAGCGGCGCGCGACGATGGTCGCCATCGAGGATGCCGCCACGTCGATCGTTCTCGAGCACGGCTATGACGCGGTGACCGTCGACCAGATCTGCGCGGCCGCCGAGGTCTCCAAGCGGACCTTCTTCAACTACGTCGCCTCCAAGGAGGCCGCGGTCATCGGCACGACCCCCGAGGACGTCCCCGACGCCGCACGCGCGGAGTTCCTCGCCGGGGCCGACCCGGACGTCCCGCGCGCCCTGCTCACGCTGTTCCTCTCGGCGTTCTCCGCGGTCCGCACGGCCGACGACGCGCAGACCGCCGTCCTTCTGCAGCGGCGGCGCGCCATCTTCCGTGAGCACCCCGACCTGGCCGCCGCGCGGATGACCGCCTCGTCGAAGTTCCAGCTCCGGCTCGTCGACCTGCTCACCCAGCATTTCGGGCGGAGCCCACAGCTACGGCGGCTCACCACCGTCCCCGTCGACGCCGAGGCCCGTGCCTACGTCGCACTGATCGCCGCCTCCGGGAGCCTCGGGCTGTCGACCTGGCTCACCCGCGAACACGCCACGCTCGCCGATCTCAACGCCGACTGCCTCATGGCCCTCGGCCAACTCGCCCAGCTCGCAGCCCTCTCAGAGAGGTCAGTATGACCGACACCACCACCCGACCACACGCGGAGACGAACGCCCCGGCCACGCCCGGCCACAACGTCCCGCTGGTCTTCACCTCGCTGTTGCTGGGGATGCTCATCGTGTCCCTGGGGCAGATGATCTTCGCCACCGCGCTCCCGACCATCGTCGCCGACCTCGGCGGCGTCGACCGGATGAGCTGGGTCATCACCGTCTACCTGCTCACCATGACCATCGGCCTGCCGGTATACGGCAAGCTCGGTGACCAGATCGGCCGCAAACCCCTGTTCGTGGCCGCGATACTGCTGTTCTCCGCCGGCTCGCTCCTCGGCGCACTGTCCTGGAACATCGACGTCCTCATCGTTGCGCGCGCCATCCAGGGGCTGGGCGGCGGCGGGCTCATGGTCCTGTCGCAGGCGATCGTCGCCGACGTCGTGCCCGCCCGCCAGCGCGGTCGGTACATGGGCATCATGGGCGCGGTCTTCGGGCTCTCCTCCGTCCTGGGGCCGCTCCTCGGCGGGTTCTTCACCGAGGGGCCCGGCTGGCGCTGGGCGCTGTGGTTCAACCTCCCGGTCTGCCTCCTCGCCCTGGTCGTGGCGGTGGCCTTCCTCCGTCTCCCCCGCCGCGGCGCCGGCCGACGGACGGACTGGGCCGGCACGCTCCTCATGGCCACCGGCACCACCGCGCTCATCCTGCTCTCGTCGTGGGGCGGCCACCGGTTCGGCTGGACCGACCCGGTGATCTTCGCCCTGGGTGCGCTGTTCCTCGTCTGCGCGGTCGCGTTCGTCCTGTTCGAGCTGCGCTCCGCCGATCCGCTGATCCCCATGACCCTGTTCCGCCAGCGAAATTTCACCCTGTCCACCGCGGCCGGGCTCATCATCGGCGTGTCGATGTTCGGGTGCATCGCCTACCTGCCCACCTACATCCAGATGGTCCACGGACTCAGCCCCACCGCCGCCGGCCTCATGATGACGCCCATGATGGCCGGAATGATGGGCACCTCGATCGTCGTGGGCAACATCGTCAGCCGCACCGGCCGCTACAAGTGGTACCCGGTGGTCGGCTCGGTGGTCATGGCCGTCGGCCTCTGGCTGATCGGCTCGCTCCGGGCCGAGGACACCCTCACGCACCTCGGGGTGGTCCTGTTCGTGTTCGGCTTCGGACTCGGCCTGTGCATGCAGCTGCTGGTCCTCATCGTGCAGAACTCGTTCCCCATCACCATGGTCGGCACGGCCACCGCGTCCAACAACTTCTTCCGTCAGATCGGCGCCACGCTGGGGTCTGCGGTCGTGGGCTCGGTGTTCGTCAGCCGCCTCGCCGATCTCATGGGCGAGCGGATCCCCGCCGCGGCCCAGCAGATGGGGCCCGAAGGCGCTGAGGTCGCCGCCGGTTTCTCGAACGGCTCCGGCGCCGCGAACTCGATGAGCCCGGAGATACTCGCCGGGCTTCCCGGGCCGCTGCACGACGCGATCGTCGGAGCGTACAACGACGCCCTGGTTCCGATCTACCACGTCGTGGTGCCGCTGCTCCTCGTCGCGACCGTGATGCTGTTGTTCATCCGCGAGGACAAGCTCAAGGAGACGATCGACTGAGCAGGCCGGCGACGCCGGTGGCCGCCCCGGCCGCCCGCGTCGCTCGTCGCGCTCCCTCGCACGGCCCGGCCGCGGGCGGAGCGACACCAGACGAGACGAGAAAAGCGCCCGGAGCATGTGCTCCGGGCGCCTTCTGCGTTGTACCCCCGATGGGATTCGAACCCACGCTACCGCCGTGAGAGGGCGGCGTCCTAGGCCGCTAGACGACGGGGGCCAGAACGCGGATCCGTCAAGGATCCGCTCGCGTGAACGCTCACGAGGAGCGCTCAGCTGGCCTACCAGGACTCGAACCTAGAACGACTGAACCAGAATCAGCTGTGTTGCCAATTACACCATAGGCCACTGTTATTCACTTCTCTGCCGCTCTTCGGCGACCTCGAAGAGATTACAAAACTTCGAGAGTGAATAGCAAATCGGCAGGTCAATCCGCGATGGGCGCCGCCTTCAGGCGAGCGATCGTGGACTCGCGACCGAGCAGTTCGAGGGATTCGAACAGCGGCGGCGAGATGTGCGATCCCGTCACCGCCACGCGCACCGGGCCGTAGGCCTTGCGCGGCTTGATCCCCAGCTCCTCCACGAGCGCGGCGGACAGCGCGGCCTCGATGGCCGGCGTGGTCCACTCCCCGAGCCCCTCCAGCGCCGCCACGGCCGCGTCCACGACCTCGCGCGCCTCGGCCTTCAGGTTCTTGGCCGCCGACTGCGGGTCGACCGCGAACCTCGCTTCCGACACGACGAGGAACCGGATCAGGTCCCACGCGTCGGACAGCACCACGATGCGGGTCTGCAGGAGTTCTGCGACCGTCGACCAACGATCGCCGTCAAGGCTCTCCGGGAGGGTCAACCCGTCCTCTGCGGGATGCGCCACGAGGAACTCACGCAACCGGCGCGCGAACTCCTCGGCCGGCAGCTGCCGGATGTGCTCGGCGTTGATCGCGTCGGCCTTCTTCTGGTCGAAACGGGCCGGGTTGGCATTGACCTGGCGGATGTCGAACGCGTCCACCATCTCGCCGAGCGAGAACACGTCCCGATCCTCCGACAGACCCCAGCCCAGCAGCGCGAGGTAGTTGAGGAGTCCCTCGGGCAGCATCCCGCGGTCGCGGTGCAGGAACAGGTCCGACTGCGGATCGCGCTTGGACAGCTTCTTGTTCCCGTCACCCATCACGAACGGCAGATGCCCGAACGCGGGCACACCGTCCGCCACCCCGATGCGCTCCAGCGCCCGGTAGAGGGCGATCTGGCGTGGCGTGGAGCTGAGCAGGTCCTCACCGCGCAGGACGTGCGTGATCTTCATCAGAGCGTCATCCACCGGGTTGACCAGGGTGTAGAGCGGGATGCCGTTCCCGCGCGTCAGCGCGAAGTCCGGGACCGTGCCCGCCTTGAACACCGTCTCTCCCCGGACGAGGTCGTCCCATCCCAGGTCCTCGTCCGGCATCCGGAGGCGGACCACCGCGCCACGCCCCTCATCGCGGTATGCCTGCTTCTGCTCCTCGGTGAGGTCACGATCGAAACCGTCATATCCCAGCTTCGGATCCCGTCCGGCCGCACGATGGCGGGCCTCGACCTCCTCCGCCGTGGAGAACGACTCGTAGGCCTCCCCGGACTCGACCAGCCTGCGCACGACATCCAGGTGGAGGTCGCGACGCTCGGACTGGCGGTACGGCGCGTACGGCCCTCCGACCTCCGGGCCCTCGTCCCAGTCCAACCCGAGCCACCGCAGCGCGTCGAGCAACGCCTCGTAGGACTCCTCCGAGTCGCGCGCGGCGTCGGTGTCCTCGATCCGGAAGACGAACGTCCCTCCCGTGTGCCGGGCGTGCGCCCAGTTGAACAAGGCGGTTCGGACGAGACCCACGTGGGGGGTCCCGGTGGGAGACGGACAGAAGCGGACGCGAACGTTCGAGGCGGTCATGGCGACCATCCTAGTGACGATCCCGCCTCCCGCCCCCGGCGAGGACCGGCCTAGGATCAACCGAGTACTCGTGGGCGCCGTCAGGGCGTGGATCCACGGGGTGCCCGAGTCGAGGGAGGCCAGCCGTGGCGTCAGGGAACACCCCCGACGTCGGCCGCCCCGTGACCGCGCCGGACTTCCTGCTCTCCCGGCCCACCGGATCGTTGCGGTCCCAGGGCGTCGTCCAGTCCTTCACCGACCCTGCCGACGCGGCCCTCGCCCTGAGATCCGGCGCCTGTGGCCTCGTCGTGGGTGCGATCGGGTTCGAGCCCGACGCGCCCGCCGCGCTCACGGAACCGGAGCTGGTGGTCCGCACCGACGGTCCGCTGGAACCCCCGGCCTACTTCCGCGGCATCCGCACCCGCGCCCGCGTCGTCGAGGAGATCCCGTCCCCCGCCGAGCACCGGGCGCGGGTGTCGACCGCGCTGACCGCGATCAACGCCGGTGGGGTGGGCAAAGTCGTGCTGGCCCGTGCGGTCCGGCTGGAGTCCGACGAGCCGATCGACCCCCATGCGGTGTGTGCCACCCTGATCGACTCCAGCTCGCACGCAGACGGTTTTCTCGTCGACCTCTCCCCCGCCGGCGACCACTGCGACGGGCGCGTCCTGGTGGGCTCGAGCCCCGAACTGCTCGTGCGGCGCCGCGGGGACGTCGTCGAGTGCCACCCGCTGGCCGGCTCGGCGCCGCGTGACGCGGACCCCGCCGTCGACCAGGCCTCCGCCCGCGCACTGCGCGACTCCGGAAAGGACGCGTTCGAGCACGCCTTCGTCGTGAATTCGATCGCCGAGGCGCTGGGCCCGCTGTGCGGGGACCTGGAGATCCCCGACCGTCCTTCACTCACCTCCACCCGCGAGATGTGGCACCTCGGCACGCGGATCCGCGGCCGCATCGCCGACCGTCGAACCACCGCGCTGGATCTGGCACTCGCGGTCCATCCCACCCCGGCGGTGTGCGGGACACCGACGGACGAGGCGAGACGGCTGATCGCCGGCGTCGAGGGCCCACGCGGTTTCTACGCCGGGACGGTGGGATGGGCCGATGCCTCCGGTGACGGCGACTGGATGGTCTCCATCCGCTGCGCGGAGATCGACGCCGGACGGACCGGGGCCATCGCCTGGGCCGGCGGGGGGATCGTGGCCGACTCCGACCCCGACGACGAGGTGGCCGAGACCGCGGCCAAGCTGCGGACCGTGCTCAAGGCGTTCAACGTCTCCTGAGCCGGCAGAACCGGCCACCGAAACCGCGTCGGTGGCCGGAAGAACCGACTGCCGGACGTGACTAGCGGTCGACGACCGGATTGCTCAGCGAGCCGATCCCCTCGATCTCGACCGTGACCCGGTCCCCCGGCAGCATCGGACCGACACCGGCGGGCGTGCCGGTGAGCACCACATCGCCCGGCAACAGCGTCATGACCCGGCTGATGTACTCGATGATCTCCCCGACGGTGTGCATGAACTGCGAGGTGTTGCCGTCCTGCTTCAGCTCCGAGCCACCGTCCTCGCTCGTCAGCGTCGTGCGCACATCCAGGCCATTGGGGTCGAGATCCGTGACGATCCACGGGCCGAGCGGGCAGAACGTGTCGTAGCCCTTGCCGCGGGTCCACTGCCCGTCCGATTTCTGCTGATCACGCGCGGTCACGTCGTTCGCACAGGTGTAGCCGAGGATCACCTCGTGGGCGCGCGCGGCGGAGACATCGCGACAGGGCTGACCGATCACCACGGCCAGCTCGCCCTCGTAATCGACCCGCTCCGAGCTGGGCGGGTACGCGATCGCGGCCTCGGGCCCCACGACCGACGTGTTGGGCTTGAGGAAGATCAACGGCTCCGCAGGAGCCTCGCCCCCCATCTCCGCGGCGTGCTCCGCATAGTTCTTGCCGATGCACACCACCTTGGAGGCCAGGATCGGGGCCAGGAGACGGACATCGGCCAGCGGCCACTCACGGCCGGTGAACTCGGGGGTGCCGAAGGGATGTTCGGAGATCTCCGCGCAGGTCAGCGACGACGGGTCGGAGACGTCACCACGGACCTCAACGAAGGCGAACCCCTGCGGGTGGGCAATTCGGGCGAGACGCATGCCCCGATCCTAGGCCGTTCGCAGATCCCGGAGAGTGCGCGCCCCGCGCTCCCCGAGCTCGGCGATCTGGGCGAGGTACAGCTCGGCGCAGGCCACCGCGTCGACGAGCGCGTCGTGGGCCCGGTACCGCGGCAGTCCGTATCTCTCGCGCGCTCCCCACAAACGGAGGTCGTCCGGGTGGGGGTCGGCCGTGAACCCCATGTCGACGCCCGGCCGCACCACCCACCTCTGCAGCTCGAGGGTGTCGACGGCCACGAGCGGCGGACGCACGCCGTACACACGGCGACACATCTCGCCGAGGAAATCGATCTCGATCGGGCTGTAGTGGGCGAGCAACACGCGACCGACCATGGCATCGAAGAGCAGGTCCACCACCTCGCACACATCCGAGCCCTCGGCGATCCTGTCGTCCGTGATGCCGTGCACGGTCGCGCTCTGGCCCACCCCGTCGTCGTCGCTCCGGGCGTCCGCCCGCACCAACACCGTCCCGGCGCCCCCGAGGGCGATCCGCGTCCCGTCCACGGGCACGAACCCCACCGCGAGGACCCTGTCACGCCGCGGGTCCAGCCCCGTGGTCTCGACGTCGACGGCGAGCAACGACAGCTCGTCCACCGGCGTCGACCGGTCGGGCACAGGGCTCTCGAGATAGCGGCGCAGCCCACCATCCGGTACCTTCGCCGCGGCCCTGCGCCTGCCGCGCTCACCGTCCCGCCGGCCGAACGCCATCACATCCGTCCGACCGGGTACTTGAGCGCCAGTGCGTCCTGCGCCGCGGCGATGATCCGGAACGCCGCCCGCAGTCGGTGTCGGTCTTTGCTACCCAGGCTCCTCGGGTCGACGTTGTTGTCCTGTGGCCTGCCCTCCGCGATCTGGAGGGCGTGATGTCGGTAGGCGAGCCGGCGCAGGAAGCGGAAGGCCTCGGCCAGATTCTCGGCGTCACCACGGGTCATCCCCCCGGCGCTCGCCGCGGCGTCGAGCCGGTCCAGCGTCGCCACCTCCTCCACCCCGGCCGCCACGGCATGAAGTCGCGCGATCTGTACGACCGGGGCGATCCCGCCCGCCTTGATCTCGAGCGTGTTGCGGTACTCGCCCCGGCGCGCCACCACCAGTCCACGGAAGAACCCCAGCGGGGGTTGCCACTCGCACGCGATCCTCGCCAGGTGAGCCTGGAATCGGGGGCTGGCCCTGGCGCGCGCGAGCATATCCCGGCGAATCGGCGCGAGAAGCGCTGCCGGGCCGCCGATGGCCCGGATATCGAAGAACACCTGCGCATGAAGCATCGCCTCGGGATCCGGGGCGCCGATCCAGTCCGCGACCTGGTCGATCCACTCCGTCGTCGTACGACGCCACGCGGGCTTGGCGGCCATCACGTCTCCGGGGCACAGAGGGAATCCCGCGCGGTCCAGGCCGTGGCAGACCCGAACGGCCAGGGCCGCGAAGTAGTCGTCGGCGCCCGCGACCGTGGCGGCGTCGTCCGCCAGCACCAGGGCGTTGTCCTGGTCGCTCGCCACCCCGAGCTCGCCGCGGGCCTGCGACCCGAGCCCCACCCAGCAGTACGGGACCGGCGCGGGGCCGAGCTCCTCCTCCGCCAGTGCCAACAGCCGACGCGTGGCGGCGTCCGCGGTCGCCGTGACCACGCGGCCGATGTCCTGAGGCGTCGTCCCCCTGCGGACGAACTCACCCACCAGCGGCGGCAGCCTCTCCGCCAGCCCGGCGACCGCCGCGACATCGGGAGCACGCGCGATCCGCGCCGCCAGATACACCGGGTCGGCCTGGACCATGCGCAGTAGGTCCCCGGACGTCACCACCCCCACCGGCACCCCGCCGTCGACCACCGGCAGGTGGTGGACCCCGCGGTCCATCTGCAGGAGTGTGGCATCGAACGCGCGGGTGTGGACGTCGACGGAGACCGGGTCGGGGCTCATGATGGACGACACCGGCGCACTCGTGTTGGCGTCGACGGCCACCACCTTCGACCGCAGGTCACGGTCGGTGAAGATCCCGATCACCGCGGCGGACTCGACCACCAGCAGCGACGAGACCCGGCGCTCGGTCATGATCCGTGCGGCCTCACGGATACTGGTCTCCGGCCCGATGGTCACCGCGTCCCGCGTCAGCATCTCCCCGACCGGCGTTCCCAGTACATCGCCTCCGCAGGCCGCCACCCGTGCCGAGGCGAGGTCCTCGCGGATCCTGTCGCTGCGTTCGCCGAAGAAGTCCTTCAGGACCGGGTGCTCCGCCGCGACCTCGTCGAACACCTCCCTCGACATCTCGAGCAGCAGAGTGTCGGCGACCGCGTCCATCCGGTACCGGGACGGTCCGGCGTGGGCCAGGGTCGAGTAGCCGAAGCAGTCACCCTCGTCGCGGGTGTCGAGCAGCGTGCCCTCCGGGTCGCAGATCTCGACGGCGCCGGACCGGATGATGTGCAGGGTGTCGTTGGTCTCCCCCGCCCCGACGATCACGCTGCCGCGCCGGTGGTAGCGCTGGGTCAGTCTGGCGGGCAGTCGATCGAGCACGGACCCGGGCAGCTCATCGAACGGCGCGCACCGCGCGAGAAAGTCCCGCACCTCGACCAGTTCGACGTCCATGACTCCACTGTGAACGCCGACGGCCCGCGGTGTGATCCTCTTCACGCGAATCACACCCGCGGGCCGTCGGCACCCGGTCCCGACGCCCGGCGCCGTACCGAGGGATCTAGGCGCTGACCGCCGCCACGATCCGGTCGCCCACCTCGGCGGTGACGATCTCGGTGTCGCCTCGCGACGCGAGATCCGCCTCGACGGCGGCCTCGACACGATCGGCCTCGGCGTCCTTGCCGACGTGGCGCAGCAGCAGCGCCACAGACAGGATCGCGGCCGTCGGGTCGGCCTTGCCCTGTCCGGCGATGTCCGGCGCCGAGCCGTGAACCGGCTCGAACATGGACGGGTTGGTGCCCGAGGCGTCGATGTTCCCCGACGCCGCGGTCCCGATGCCGCCGGTGACCGCCGCCGCCAGGTCGGTGATGATGTCGCCGAACAGGTTGTCGGTGACGATCACGTCGAAGCGCGACGGGTCGGTGACCATGTAGATGGTCGCCGCGTCGATGTGGCAGTAGCCCACCTCGACCTCGGGGAACTCCGGCGCCACCTCGTCGACGGTGCGCTGCCACAGCCCGCCGGCGTTGACCAACACGTTGGTCTTGTGGACCAGCGTGAGCTTGCCGCGCCGCGACGTGGCCCGGGCGAACGCGTCGCGCACGACGCGCTCCACGCCGTAGCGGGTGTTGACCGAGGTCTCGGTGCCCATCTCGTGCGGCGTTCCGACACGGATGGCGCCACCGTTACCGGTGTAGAGGCCCTCGGTGCCCTCGCGGACGACGACGAAGTCGATCTCGCCGGGCTCCTTCAGCGGCGTGGCCGAGCCCGGGTAGAGCTTGGACGGCCGCAGGTTGACGTGATGATCCAGGGCGAACCGCAGCGGGAGCAGCATGCCCCGCTCGAGAACGCCGGCCGGCACGGACCGGGGGTCGCCGATCGCGCCGAGCAGGATCACGTCGTGCTCCTTGAGGCTCGCGATGTCCTCGTCGGTGAGGGTCTCCCCGTTGCGGAGGAAACGGCGCGCGCCGAGGTCGTACTCGGTCTTCTCGACTCCGGGCACGAGTGCGTCGAGCACCTTGAGCGCCTCGGCCGTGACCTCGACACCGATGCCGTCTCCGGGTATGACTGCCAGCTTCATGAGGGTGGTCGGTTCCTTTTCGCTTCTAGTCCAGGTTGATCTGGGTGGCGGTGGCGCTGAGCTCCGAGACGATTCGGTCGACGGTGGGCTCGGCCACGGCGCGGTCCACCCGCAGGATCAGCGAAGCCCCCTCGCCGCTGGCGTCCTGGCTCAGGGCCGCGGCCTGGATGTCGATGCCCTCGCCGCCGAGGATGGAGCCGACGCGGCCGAGCACGCCGGGGCGGTCGGCGTAGTGGACGAACAGGTTCTGCCCCTCGGCACGCATGTCGAAGCCGCGCTCGTTGATCCGCACGATCTTCTGGACCTTCTCCAGGCCCGAGAGCGTGCCGGTGACGCTCGCGCTCGCACCGTCCGCGGTCACAGCGGTGACGGAGACGGTGCTGCGGTAGGACTTGGACTCGCTGCGGGTCTCCACCGAGTGGGTGACGCCGCGCTGCTCGGCCATCTGGCCCACGTTGACGAACGTGGCCGGCTCGTCGGTGATGGCGGAGAACATGCCGCGCAGCGCGGCCAGGCCGAGCACGTCGACCGACTCGGCGGCGAGCTCGCCGGAGACCTCGACCTTGACGGTGGTGGGGACGCCGGGGCACAGGTGCCCGGAGACGAGGCCGACCTTGCGGACGAGATCGAGCCAGGGGGCGACCTCGTCGCCCACGGGACCGCCGGAGACGTTGACCGCATCCGGGACGAACTCCCCGCGGAGGGCGAGGAGGACGCTGCGGGCGACGTCGGTGCCGGCGCGGTCCTGGGCTTCGCTGGTGGAAGCGCCCAGGTGCGGGGTGACGACGGTGTTGGAGAGCTCGAACAGCGGCGAATCGGTGCAGGGCTCGGTGTCGAACACGTCGAGCGCGGCGGCGCGGACCTTGCCGGACTTGAGTGCGTCGACCAGCGCGGACTCGACGATCAGGCCACCACGTGCGGCGTTGACGATCACGACGCCGTCCTTCGCACGGGCCAGACGGTCCGCGTCGAAGAGGCCGGCGGTCTCCTTGGTCTTGGGCAGGTGCATCGTGATGATGTCCGCACGCGCGACCAGCTCGTCGATGTCGACGAGCTCGATACCCAGCTGTGCGGCGCGTGCGGCCGGGAGGTACGGGTCGTAGGCGATGAGGTTGGTCTCGAACGCCGCCAGGCGCTGCGCGACGAGCTGTCCGATCCGGCCCAGGCCGACCACGCCGACGGTCTTGCCGAGCAACTCGACACCGTTGAACGAGCTGCGCTTCCAGGTGTGCTCGCGCAGCGTCGCGTCGGCAGCGGGGATCTGGCGGCAGGCGGACATCAGCAGCGCCACCGCGTGCTCGGCGGCGGAGTGGATGTTCGACGTGGGGGCGTTGACGACCATGACGCCGCGCTCGGTGGCCGCGGGGATCTCGACGTTGTCCAGGCCGACGCCGGCACGGCCGATGATCTTGAGACCGGGCGCTGCCGCGAGCACCTCGGCGTCGACGGTCGTGGCCGAGCGCACGAGAAGCGCGTCGGCGTCCTTGACCGCCTCGAGGAGCTTCGGGCGATCCGGGCCATCGACCCATCGGACCTCGACGGCGTCGCCGAGCGCATCGACGGTCGACTGGGCGAGCTTGTCGGCGATGAGGACGACGGGACGTCCGGATGCTGTCACAGTGGGAACTCCTCAGTGTCAATTCGGGCACGGTCAGTCTAGGCCACCCATCCCCGCCGCTCACCAGTGGCCGCCGGTGGCCTACAGAGGCCTCGACGGCCTACCGTGACGAACGCCTCACCCGTAGCCTCGGTGTTCTCCTGATGATCGGAAGGTCGCCCCCATGGCCCGCTCACACCGTTCGACGTCCGGGCCCGACCGGTTCCCCGGGTCGCGGGCCGCCGCCCTACGCCCCACCCGCGGTCGGTCGGCGACGGCGATGTACCTCCGTGCGCACCTCTACGGCGCCGCGGTGGGCCGCACGATCCTCGATCGGTGCATCAGCGCGGTCGATCCCGCGGACAGGGCGCGGCTCGCGCCACTCCGCCCCCAGTTCGAGGGGGAGATCGCCACGACGCGGCGCCTGCTGACGGGGATCTCGCCGGTGGGTGCGCCGGGCCGCCGCATGGTGCGGGTGTCGGCGACGATCGCCCTCGCCGCGCTCCCGGCGGGGCCGATCGTGCGCGATCCGCTGACCAGACTCGGCCTGCTCGAGAGCCTGCGCACCCTGGTCGTGGCGAAGAGGTCGATGTGGGAGTTGCTCGCCGAGTCGTGGGTGGCTGACGGCGATGACGCCGCCGTCGTCGACGCCCGCGCCCCCGGGCCCGACGACGACGACGACACAATGCTCCCCGGCGACGTCCGGAGCCTCCTGCTCGCTCTCGCAGACCAGGCCCGGTCACAGGAGAACCTGCTGGAGGAGCTACGCCGTGGCTACGGCCTGGAGCTGTTCGGGTGAGCGCGACCGGCCGGATACGCGCGGACGTCGCCGTGGTGGGCTCCGGCCCGAACGGTCTCGCCGCGGCGCTGCTGTGCGCGCGATCCGGCCGCCAGGTCGTCGTGCTGGAGGAGCAGGAGAGCATCGGCGGCGGTTGTCGAACCGTTCCCCTGCCCGACCTCCTCTCCGGCGACAACCGGGAACGGGCACTGTCGTCCGGCCACTGGGACGGGCTGGTCGTCGATCCGTGCTCGGCCGTCCATCCGATGGCCGGGTCGTCGCCGTTCTTCCGCGAGTTCGACCTCGCCGCGCACGGTGTCGAGATGGTCACTCCCCCGGTGCAACTGGCGCACGCGCTGCCCGGCCGGGATGCGATCGTCGTGCCGACCAACCCCGCTCCGGATGCCCTCGCGGCCGGGTTCGGCTCAGTGCGGGAAGCATCCGCGTGGTGGTCTCTGATGGGCGCGCTCGCCCGTCGGCCCGTCGAGGTGGCCGCCGCAGCGCTGTCGGACCAGCGTTCCGTCCCGCCCCCGGCCGCCACCGCAGCCCTCGCCGGCGCCTTTGTCCGCGCACACCCCCGGGGCGCGCTGCCGGACTCACTGGGCATCGACGGGCGGACGCTGATGTCCGGGATCGCCGCCCACGCCATCACCCCGCTCGGCTCCCCGGCCGCCACGGCGGCCGGCCTCGTTCTCGGATCCCTCCTCCACGCCCCCCTGGGCTGGGCCCTGCCGGCGGGTGGGAGCGGCGCGCTCACGGCCGCACTCGCCGACGCACTGCGCGCTGCCGGCGGGGAGATCCGGACAGGCGTCCGCATCGGCGGCCTGGCAGAACTCGACGCCCCGGACGTCGTGTTCACCACCTCGCCGCGCGGACTGGGCTCGATCCTGCTGGCGTCCTCGCCCTCGCCCGCCACGGCCCGACGCGCTCGCCGTCTCAACCGCGTCCCCGTGGGCGGCGCGGCGGCCAAGGTGGATCTCGTTCTCTCCGGGCCGGTGCCGTGGCGAGATGCCCGGCTCCGCGAGGCGGGCACCGTGCATCTCGGTGGCGATACCCACGCCATCCGGCTCGCCGAACGTGAGGTGTCGGCCGGCCGCCATGCCGACAAGCCGATGATCCTGATCTCCCAGCCCTGGGTCACGGACCCCGGCCGCATCGCCGACGACGGCCGCCGGCCGCTCTGGACCTACGCCCACGTCCCGGCGTTCTCGGAGCAGGACCAGACCGAGCAGGTCCTGGACGCGCTGGAGGCCGTCGCCCCGGGGGTGCGCGACGTGGTGGTGGCAACGCACTGCACTCCGGCCTCCCGGATGTCCGAGCACAATGCGAACCACCTCGGCGGTGATATCGCCGGTGGCCGGGTGGACCTGCGCGGGCTGATCGCCCGCCCCGTCCCCCGCGTGGATCCGTTCGCCACCGGGATCCCCGGCGTCTGGCACGCCTCCGGTTCGACCCCGCCCGGCCCCGGCGTCCACGGCATGGCCGGGCAGCACGTGGCGCGTCGGATCCTCCGCGCCTGACCCACCCGGCTCAGCCGGTCACTGGTAGGAGACGAACCACGGCCTGGGCTCGACCGCCATCGTCTGCTCCGGCGTGAAGGTGGGGGTGTCCTCGTCGTAGAAGTTCTTCCACGCCAACCGGATCTCGGGCGACAGGCCTGAACGCAGGGCATCCCACGTCCCCAGTTTGAGGTCCGGGGTGCCGTGGCCGTCGGCGTGCAGCGCGATGGCCAACTCGGGCCGCGAGGTGTCGATCTGTTCGCGGTTCGAGATCATCGCCGTGCTGAACTGATGGAGGATCAGGAGCTTCTGGGGTCCGCCCGACTCCCTGGTCAGATCAGCCAGCCAGTCGACGACGCGATTGATCTCCTCGGCATCCACCGACCCGATCTGGGCCCCGGGCTGCTGCCCCGGCTCCAGCTTCCACTCCGGATCCAGCGCGAGCCCCACGTCCGGTCGCTTCAGCAGGTCCTCGAAGATCCTGGCCTGGTCGACCATGTCGGCCATTCCGGGCTGCAGATCGATCACCGCGTAGCCGCCGGCGGCCGTGATCGCGTCGACCAGCGGTTCGAACTCTTCCGGGCCCCACTCGTTGGTGAAGTTCCCGTCGTCACCCGGCGCGCCGGAAGCGACGGTGCCGATGATCTCGAAGGCGGGCACGACCTGTTCCGGGGAGTACGGCTGGTACTGCTCGACCAACCTCTGGACCCGGGCCACGCTCTCCTGCGGTCCCTGCTCACCGAGGATCCCGAGAGCCGGGGTGATCGGCGAACCGTACGCCGCGACGAAGCGCCGGCCCGGGAACACCAGCTGGCCACCGCCGGGAAGCTCGGGAACGGCGCGGGCCTTCTCGACCCGGTCCGCGACCTCCTCCTCACTCCCCCAGTCCGGCCCGAGCGCGTAGATGACCTCGGCGTCCCGCACTGCCTCCACCGATCCGCCGTCGACCCGCGGGTCCGGCGTGCGTAGATGCGACACCGCGCCTCCGGTGGCCACGGCGGTGGCGATCGCGGCGACAGGGGTCCCGTCGTGCACGAGAACCGTGGGAGCCTCGTCGCCTGCCCACGCCGGAGATCCGGTCTCGAACGGTTCGGCATCAGCCACCCCGGCCGAGCCCGCACCCGTGTCCCGCGACAGGGGCGTGCCCGAGGTCATCAACGCCGGTGCACCGGGGCTCAGATGGACAGTGGTGTCGTCTATGCGGGTCTCGGGAACATCGACCTCGGCCTCGAAGGAGACCCCGGTCAGTTCCTCGAGTCCGGCGCGGTCCCCGGGGGCGTCGACCACGTCGGCGTCGTCGGGTTCGAACGAGACGTCTCCGACCCGGAGCACCCGCTCGGCGCCGAGTCTCGCGATCTCCTCGGCCAGCTCCGCGTCCCCGCCCGGCACCGAGGTCAACATGGGCGCCCGCAGCCCCACCGCCACCGACGCCGCACGAGCCTGCGCGGCCGCGTCCGGGGCGGCCACGACGACCACCGGAGCGGTGTCCAACAGGAGGGCGGCCGCCTCCACGCCCGAGCCATCCGTGTCCACGGCCACCCGCGTGCCCTGCTCATCGGCTGCCCGGGCACCCGGCCCGTCGCCTGACGAACCGGAGGCACAGGCGACCGTGGACGAGGCCAGGCAAATGGCGAGGACCGCCGCACCCACACCTCGTTTGATGTGACGCACGACGGTCCTCCAAGCACTCGGGATCAGATCCCGGTGGACCCTACAGGCATCTCACCGGGATCTCCCCCGCAACACTCAGGCGGTCTCCGTGATCGGACGGTCGACCCAGCTCATGAGGTCGCGCAGCTTCTGGCCGGTGACCTCGATCGGGTGCTCAGCGTTCTCCTTGCGGAGCTGCTCGAGCTCCGAGTTGCCGCCCTCGACGTTGGCGACGAGACGCTTGGTGAACTCGCCGTTCTGGATGTCGGCGAGGATCTCCTTCATGCGCTCCTTGGTGCCGGCGTCGATCACCCGGGGGCCGGAGAGGTAGCCGCCGAACTCCGCGGTGTCGGACACCGAGTAGTTCATGCGGGCGATGCCGCCCTCGTACATGAGGTCGACGATGAGCTTGAGCTCGTGGAGCACCTCGAAGTAGGCGAGCTCTGGCTCGTAGCCGGCCTCGACCATGACCTCGAAGCCCGTCTTGACGAGCTCCTCGGTGCCACCGCAGAGCACGGCCTGCTCACCGAACAGGTCGGTCTCGGTCTCGTCCTTGAAGGTGGTCTTGATGACACCGGCGCGGGTGCCGCCGATGGCCTTGGCGTAGGAGAGCGCGAGCGCCTCGCCCTCACCCTTCGGGTCCTGCTCGACGGCGATGAGCGCCGGGACGCCCTTGCCGTCGACGAACTGACGACGCACGAGGTGACCGGGGCCCTTGGGCGCGACCATCGCGATGGTGATGTTGTCAGCGGGCTTGATCAGACCGAAGTGGACGTTCAGGCCGTGCCCGAAGAACAGGGCGTCGCCGTCGTTCAGGTTGGGCTCGATGTCCTCGGTGAAGATCGCGGCCTGCGAGGTGTCCGGGGCCAGCAGCATGACGACGTCGGCCCACTTGGCGGCCTCCGCGGCGGTCATGACCGTCAGCCCGGCCTCTTCGGCCTTGGCACGCGACTTGGAGCCCTCGCGCAGGCCGATGACGACCTCGACACCCGAGTCGCGCAGGCTCAGCGAATGCGCGTGGCCCTGCGAGCCGTAGCCGATGACGGCGACCTTGCGCCCCTGGATGAGCGACAGATCAGCCGCGTCGTCGTAGAACATCTCCACTGCCATGGTGATGGATTCCCTTCTTAAGGTTGGTGATAGAAGTCGAGACTATCGAGTGGTGGTGATGGACTTGGGGCCGCGTCCCAGCGCGACCATGCCGGACTGCACGATCTCGCGGATGCCGTAACCGTCGAGCATCCGCAGGAGCGCGTCGAGCTTGTCCGGGGTACCGGTCGCCTCGAGCGTCACCGACTCCGGGGCGACGTCCACGACATGGGCACGGAACAGGCTGGCGATCTCCACGATCTGACCACGGTTCGTCGCGTCGGCGCGGACCTTGACCAGGGTGAGTTCGCGGGAGACCGAGCCGGCCGGGTCCTGCTCGACGATCTTGATGACGTTGACCAGCTTGTTTAGCTGCTTGGTCACCTGCTCGAGCGGGAAGTCCTCGACGTTGACGACGATCGTCATCCGCGACAGACCATCCGTTTCCGTCGGGCCGACGGCGAGCGACTCGATGTTGAACCCGCGCCGGGAGAAGAGCGAGGCCACGCGTGCGAGCACGCCCGGCTTGTCCTCCACCAGAACGCTCAGGGTGTGGGAGCGAGCGGTCACTGGTCCTCCTCCTGGGCGGCGATCACCGCGGCGTCGATCCGCTCGGTCGCCTCGTGGATCTCCGCGGGCTCGTCCGCCGCGGAGTCGCTGTCGTCGAACAGCGGCCGGATGTCCCGGGCCGCCATGATCTCGTCGTTGGACGTTCCGGCCGCGACCATGGGCCACACCTGGGCGTCCTTGCCCACGATGAAGTCGATGAGCACCGGCCGGTCGTTGATCTCCCGGGCCTGGGCGATCACCGCGTCGACGTCCTCCGCGCGCTCACAGCGCAGCGCCACGCAACCGAGCGCCTCGCCGAGCTTGACGAAGTCGGGGATGTGCATCGAGTGGGTCGACAGATCGGTCTGCGAGTAACGCTGGTCGTAGAACAGCGTCTGCCACTGTCGGACCATGCCCAGGTTGCCGTTGTTGATCAGCGCGACCTTGATCGGTGCGCCCTCGATCGCACAGGTGGCGAGCTCCTGATTGGTCATCTGGAAGCAGCCGTCGCCGTCGATGGACCACACCTCGGCATCGGGACGGCCGAACTTCGCGCCCATCGCGGCGGGGACCGAGTACCCCATGGTCCCGAGCCCGCCCGAGTTGAGCCACGTGCGCGGCTTCTCGTACCGCACGAACTGCGCGGCCCACATCTGGTGCTGACCGACGCCCGCGCAGTAGATGGCGTCGGGACCGGCGGCCGCACTGAGCCGCTCGATGACGTACTCGGGCGACAGCGAACCGTCGGACTGCGGGGCGTACCCGAGCGGGTACTCGCTGCGGATCTCGTCGAGCTGCTCGACCCAGGTCGCGGGGGCCTTCATCGATCCCGAGTCACGCTCGCCTCGAAGGGTCTGGACGAGCTCGGCGAGCACCTCCTTGATGTCGCCGACGATCGGGACGTCCACGGCACGGTTCTTGCCGATCTCGGCCGGATCGATGTCCGCGTGGATGACCTTGGCATCCGGTGCGAAGGTGTCGAGGCGGCCGGTGACCCGGTCGTCGAAACGCGCGCCCAGGGTGATGAGCAGATCCGAGCGCTGCAGGGCGGCGACCGCGGCGACGGTACCGTGCATGCCCGGCATGCCGTAGTGCAGCCGGTGCGAATCCGGGAACGCGCCACGCGCCATCAGGGTGGTGACGACCGGGATCCCCGTCAACTCGGCGAGCTCCATGAGCTCCGCCGAGGCGTCCGCCTTGATGACGCCACCACCGACGTAGAGCACCGGACGCTTGGCACGGGCCATCATCCGGGCGGCCTCGCGGATCTGCTTGCCGTGCGGCTTCGTGACCGGACGGTAGCCGGGCAGCTTCATCTCCGGCGGCCAGGAGAAGGTCATCTCGTTCTGCAGGACGTCCTTGGGGATGTCCACGAGCACCGCGCCCGGGCGACCGGACTGCGCGATGTGGAAGGCCTCGGCGATCATCCGCGGGATGTCGTCACCATGCGAGACCAGGAAGTTGTGCTTGGTGATCGGCATCGTGATGCCGGAGATGTCGGCCTCCTGGAAGCCGTCCGTGCCGATGAGGGCGGTACCGACCTGGCCTGTGATGGCCACGACGGGGACCGAGTCCATCTGTGCGTCGGCGAGTGGGGTCACCAGGTTGGTGGCACCGGGGCCGGAGGTCGCCATGCAGACGCCGACCTTGCCGGTGACCTGCGCGTACCCGGTCGCCGCGTGACCGGCGCCCTGTTCATGACGCACGAGAACGTGCCGGACCCTGGCCGAGTCGTACAGCGGGTCGTAGACCGGCAGGATGGCCCCGCCGGGGATTCCGAAGACGACCTCGGTGCCGATCTCCTCGAGAGACCGGACCACGGCCTGGGCTCCGGTCATCCGCTCAGGGGCCGTGGACCGGGCCTTGTGCTCTGTGCCCGGACGAGGCCCGGGCTGTGCCGTTGGTGCGCTCACTTCAACTATCCTTCATGCTGGTCGTGGAGCAGTGGATTGTCGCCCTCCGCGGCCCGGTCGGCCCGCGGGTACCCGGCAACAAAAAACCCCCGACGGCCACGGGGCCGGCGAGGGTGCGCGTCGTCGAGAAGCCAGGTGACGGCTCAGGCGCCGACGCGCCGGCCGAGTACGAGACCGTTCCGTGTGTTCATGGCACCCAGACTAGGTGGGCGCCGACCACAGCGTCAACTCGTGGAACCCCGATCCCACTATGTGGACCGTGAGACACTATCGAGCATCATGAGCGCGCAATTTTCAGCCCCCCTCCCGGAATCTACTCCCCGCGACCGGTCACTTTTCCGGGTCAATCCCATGTCGTACATCGTCATCGCGATCTTCCTGCTGGCGATCGCCTGGCCCGCGACGGCCTACCCGCTCGCGCTCGGCTGGCTCGTGCTGCTTCCGATCGCCTTCGCCTGGTGGGTGGCCCGTACCTCGACCAGACTCGACGACGAGGGCGTCCACCTGTCGACCTGGCGCAGCCGCCGGTCCGTTCCGTGGGATGAGGTCAAGGGTGTGATGTTCCCCAAGAACGGCTTCGCGCGCCTGGTCACGACCGATGAGGCGTCACTGCCGATGGGCGGCGTCTCCTTCCACGACCTGCCCCGGCTCTCCCGGGCCAGCGGGGGCCGGATCCGAGACCCCTACAGCGCCACCACCCCCGACGCCGACTGAGTCCCGTGCCTCTGCCTCACCGGTCCCTGATGAGCGTGTCCGGCTGACGCCGTTCCGGATCGGCAGCCCACTGGCCACACCCCTGCCCGCGGGCACCCGGTCCGCGACAGCTTGTCGCCGTAACCCCATCCGCTCGTACAACAGCGTGACGGCCACCCCGAGGACCACGCCGGCGACACACCACCCGCCGAGCACCCAGACCGCGTGACCAAGGCCCGCACCCCAGTTCGAGTCGAAGAACATGATCGACCGCAGGCCCAGGTACGCCTGGTGCATCGGCTGGAGGGAGCCGATCGCGACGAAGATCTGCGGCAGCATCTGAGTGGGTGTCGCCCCTCCGGACGTCGGGATGCCCAACACGACGAACAGCACCAGGTTGACGAGCAACCCCGCGTTGCCGATCGCCGCGAGGATCGCGTGGGCGCACACCCCGACCGCGATGATCACCAGGTTCGAGAACCAGAACATGTCCCACGCGTCGTACCCCGTCACACCGATGATGTCCGCGACCCACAGGCACAGCGCCGACACCAGCGGTGCCGTGACCACGGTGACCGCCCACTTCCGGAACATCGTCTGCAGACGCCCGAACGGCGCGACGTGCACGTGGAGCGCGAGCGGGCCGATCTCGAGCGGGATGAAGCCCAGCCGGGCGTCGAGGAGATTCGAGATGATCATGGCCCCGGTGAACCCGGCGAGGATCACGATGAGCGCATAGAACATCGGCAGCGAGGCATTGGTCACCCCGTCCGGCAGCGGATTCCACTCGGTCACATCGACCTCGACCGGGTACTGCAGTGCCAGGGCCGCGGCGGCGCCGATCTGTCGACCATCGGCGTCGGCGAGCATCGTGGAATCGGACAGCAGTGTGGCACCCATGCTCTCGTGGAGCGATGCCCGCATCCGTTCGGCGACCGTGTTCATGACCTGGCCTGACACGATCGAGACCCTGGGCGAGTACTGCAACGTGACCGACGCCCGTTCGGGAGACTCGCCGGTCTCGCCCGCCTCCGTCGCCGCCGCGTTCACCAGGTCCACGACCTGCCGGCTCAACTCGGGCGGGATCCGTACCGCGCCGAAATACGAACCGTCCCGCAGTCCCTCCTCCGCCTCCGCGGCGTCCACGATGTGCAGGCGGAGCTTCTCCCAGTCATTGTTCTGCAGCAGGCCGGCGGTGATCTGGGTACCCACGTCGAGGTTCCGGGGGCCGATCGGCGTCTCGAGGGTCGCGCCCGCGTCCTCGTTCACCACGGCAACGGGAACGTGTCGCGCGTGGGCCTGCGGGTCCGCGGTGCCCCCCAGGTACATGAACGCCAGCAGGAAGAACAGTCCGCAGACGACAGCGATCGCCCCCGCGGAGTGGGAGGCGAACTCGCGGAAGCCACCAGTGTGTCCGGAATCGGTCATGCGGGTCCTCATTCACGTCTGACGTGCCGACCGAACGGCCGACCGAGAGAAGGGTAACCCCGTACCGGGGCGTATCGTGGGGAGGTCACGGCGCGTATGTCCCTTCACCGGGAGCCACCACGCAGCCTTCCTGTTGACGACCACACAGTCACCGAATCGGATCGAGGTCCCATGCCGCCCCTGAGGTCACGAACCAGCACCGCCGGACGCAATGCCGCAGGGGCCCGGGCCCTCTGGCGTGCCACCGGGATGACGGACTCGGACTTCGGCAAGCCGATCATCGCGATCGCGAACTCCTACACCCAGTTCGTTCCGGGCCACGTGCACCTGAAGAACGTGGGCGAGATCGTGGCCGAGCAGATCGCCGAGGCCGGTGGGGTGGCCCGCGAGTTCCACACGATCGCCGTGGATGACGGCATCGCAATGGGCCACGCGGGAATGCTCTACTCGCTGCCGAGCCGCGAGATCATCGCCGATTCCGTGGAGTACATGGTCAACGCGCATACCGCGGACGCACTGGTCTGTATCTCCAACTGCGACAAGATCACGCCGGGCATGCTCAACGCGGCGATGCGTCTGAACATCCCCACCGTGTTCGTCTCCGGCGGCCCGATGGAGTCGGGTTTCTCCGTCGTCGTCGACGGGGTGGTCAAGGCCGGCTCCGATCTCATCACCGCCATCTCCGCCTCGGCCAACGCGGCGATCGACGACGACAACCTCGACGCGATCGAACGTTCGGCATGTCCGACGTGCGGCTCGTGCTCGGGCATGTTCACCGCCAACTCCATGAACTGCCTGACCGAGGCCCTGGGTCTCTCCCTGCCCGGCAACGGCTCGACCCTGGCCACCCACAGCGCACGGCGTGAACTGTTCGCGGAGGCGGGCCGCCTGATCGTCGACCTGTGCACGCGGTACTACCGCGAGGACGACGACTCGGTCCTGCCCAGGTCGGTGGCCACCAGGTCCGCGTTCAGCAACGCGATGGCCCTGGACGTGGCCATGGGCGGTTCGACCAACACGGTCCTGCACATCCTCGCGGCCGCCCAGGAGGGTGAGGTCGACTTCGACCTCCACGACATCGAGGAGATCTCCCGTCGAGTGCCCTGCCTGGCCAAGGTGGCGCCGAATTCCGATTACTACATGGAGCACGTCCACCGCGCCGGCGGCATCCCCGCGATCCTCGGCGAGCTGTACCGGGGCGGCGTGCTCGACACCGACGTCCACTCGGTCCACTCCCCCTCCCTGGAGCAGTACATCGCGGACTGGGACATCCGGAGCGGCACCGCGACGGAGAAGGCCGTCGAGCTGTTCCACGCCGCCCCGGGCGGGGTGCGCACCATCGAGCCGTTCTCGACCGACAACCGCTGGGAGTCACTCGACACGGATGCACAGAACGGCTGCATCCACTCGGTCGAGCACCCCGCCACCGAAGAGGGCGGCCTGGCCGTCCTGCGCGGGAACATCGCCCCGAACGGCTCGGTCTTCAAGACCGCGGGCGTGTCCGAGGACAACTTCCACTTCTCCGGCCCGGCCCGGGTGGTCGAATCCCAGGAGGAGGCCGTGTCCGTGATCCTGGGCAAGCAACTCCGGGCGGGCGAGGTCCTTGTCGTGCTCTACGAGGGGCCGGCCGGCGGTCCCGGTATGCAGGAGATGCTCCACCCGACCGCGTTCATCAAGGGTGCGGGGCTCGGCACCAAGTGCGCGCTGATCACCGATGGCCGGTTCTCGGGCGGGTCCTCGGGGCTGTCGATCGGCCACATCGCCCCGGAGGCGGCGGCGGGCGGCCCGATCGGGCTCGTGCGTGACGGCGACATCGTCACGATCGACGTGGCCACGCGCTCCATCTCGGTGGATGTCGACGAGGCCGAGTTGGATCGTCGTCGTCAGGAGAAGGGCCCGCTGCCCTGGCGCCCGTTCAAGCGTGACCGGAAGGTCTCGACCGCGCTCCGCGCGTACGCGTCGATGGCATCGTCGGCGGACAAGGGCGCGGTCCGCATCCTGCCGGACTGAGTTCGGGCGCCCCCGCGGGCCGGCCCGCGGCCGGGCCCGCGCCATCCGAGTTCCCTCGCAGCGCCCCGGCGCCCGGGCAGATCAGCCCGCGGTGACCGGGGCGCTGTTCCCGCTGGACGTGAGCGGGTTGGTGCCGTTGAGGAAGTACCAGACCAGTCCGGCGATCACGGCCGCGATGAGCAGCCAGATGATGCCGCTGAACCGCGGGCGGTGCGACCATCCCCACTTTCGGTCGACCGCCCACCGGCCGGGGCCGGTGAACAGCAGCGCGAGCAGGCTGGCCGCGTAGAGGACCGACGCCTCCAGGCCGCGGGTCGTCTCCCCCAGCAACGGCACGGTCTGGTCCCCGGTGAGCGTCATCGCCATGCCGAGTCCGACGAGTCCGAACAGGCCGGCCACGGCGATAGGGGTCGCCAGTCCGACCACGAGCATCACTCCCGCCACCAGCTCGATCGCGCCGCCGGCGATCGCCAGTATCCGTGCCTGCTCGAACCCCGCCTCCGTGAGCGTCGCCGCCATACCGTCGATGCCGGGGCCGTTGAACAACCCGAACAGCTTCTGCAGGCCCCGCAGCGTCAGCAGCACACCCACGGTGAGGCGGAGGATGAACAGCCCCAGATCCGTCGTTCCGCGCCTGTCGACCTCACCGCGCCCCTCCGGTGCGAGGGTGGTGGGCTGCTCGCCGAACGGCAGCGGCGCCGAGACGTCGTAGCCGCCGGACTCGGCGAACTGCGAGTAGTCCGTCACGCCGGCTGCCGGGAATGCCGTGGTGGCGGCGTCGCCGGTCGTCGCCCCCGAGGAGGAGGGGACGTCCAGCGGATAGTCGACGTCGTGGATGATCTCGGTACGGGCGTCGTCTCCGGGCTTTGAGGAAGTCACTCATCGACTGTAGGCCTCGCGCGGCGGCTGCGCCCCGAGGACACGGCGGGCCGTACTCTAGTCGGCATGAGATCGCTCGCGCTGCTCCTGGCCATGACAGTGGTGGTGTCCGGGTGCGCGAGATTCGACGACCGGCTGGACGATCCGTTCACGCCCGCCCCGGGCCCCGGGATGGGTGCCCCGCCCCCCTCGGGGCCACCGGGGTCGCCGCCGCCCCCGACCACGTCCACCGGCGGGCCGCCGGCCCCCGAGCCGGAGACCGGCCCGTGTGTCGATCCCGACCCCGCCGTGATCGCGACCTGCCTGGAACCCGCGGTCGCGGTCGCCGCGCTCGGCGACAGGGCCCTGGTCGCCGAGTCGACCGGCGGGGTGAAGATCGTCGGACCGGACACCTCGCCCGAGGACTTCGGACGGGTCGATCCCCGCGGAGGCAGAGTCGCGGCGGTGGCGCCGTCGCCGGACTTCGACCAGGACAGGCTGGTCTACCTCCTCGTGGTGGGCGACGGCCCCACCCGGGTCGAGCGTCTCGCCCGCGGCGACACCCCCCGCACGGTCGCCGAGCTCCAGCCCGCGGAGGCCGGGGGCATGGCCTTCGTCGACAAGGTGCTCACCGTGGGCGTCGGGGACCAACTGGTCCGGTTCCCGGGGTTCACGGGTATCGGCCGGGCCGAGGGCCCCGAGGTGGTCGCCGGCGGCCTGGGTCGGATCATGGCCCTGTGCACCTTCGACGACGACCTGTTCGTCTCCACGATCTCGGACCGTGGCGCAGCGTTGCGCACTGCCGATCGTGTGGTGTGGACCTGGCCGGATCAGCGTTCGGCGGGTGGATGCGCGGCCGCTGAGGGCTCCCTGTCCATCGCGCTACCCGACGCCGAGCGGGTCGACACCGTCGAGACCGCCGGGGGCGCCGCCAGGGGCCAGCCGGAGGCGATCGCCGAAGGCCGCTACGGGCGGCTGAGCGGACTCACCACGATCGCCGATGGCGTGCTGCTGGCCGGCACCGCCAACAAGGCGGGCGGCGCACCCGTGCCGACCGATGACCGTGCGGTGATCCTGCCGCAATCCGGTGGCGGCGGAGACGCCCGGACATAGGTCCCGACGGGCAGGGCCCGCCGGGGCACCGGGCCCCTAGCTGCAGGCGGCGATCACGAGTTCCTTGACCCGGGCCGGGTCGGCCTGGCCGCGGGTCGCCTTCATTACGGCGCCGACGATCGCGCCTGCAGCCTGCACCTTGCCCGAGCGGATCTTCTCGGCGATGTCGGGCTGGTCCGCGAGTGCGTCGTCGACCGCCTTCTGCAGTGCCGAGTCATCACGGACGACCTCGAGACCCTTGTCCGCCACGACCTGGTCGGGCTCCCCGTCACCGTCGAGCACGGCGTCGACGACCTGTCGGCCGAGCTTGTTGGTGAGCTTGCCCTCGGCAACGAGCTCGATCACGCGAGCGACCTGGGCCGGTGTGATCGACAACGCGTCGAGTTCCACTTCCCGCTTGTTGGCCTGCTGGGTCAGGTAGGACACCCACCACGAGCGGGCCTCCGCCGGGGACGCTCCGGCGTCCACGGTGGCGAGGATCAGGTCGAGCGCACCGGCGTTGACGAGGTCACGCATCTCCTCGTCGGAGACACCCCACTGCTCCTGCACGCGGGCGCGACGCACCCATGGCAGCTCCGGCAGGGTTGCGCGGATCTCCTCGACGAGGTCCGCCGAGGGCTCGACCGGCGCCAGGTCGGGCTCGGGGAAGTAGCGGTAGTCCTCAGCCGACTCCTTGGGACGGCCGGCCGTGGTGGTGCCGTCCCCCTCGTGGAAGTGGCGGGTCTCGAGGACCACCTCGCCGCCCTCGGCGAGGACGTCGGCCTGTCGACACATCTCGAATCGAACGGCCGTCTCGACGCTGCGCAGCGAGTTGACGTTCTTGGTCTCCGTCCGCGTGCCGAACTCGGCGGCACCCTTCTCCATCAGGGACACGTTGGCGTCGCAACGCATCGATCCCTGATCCATACGGACATCGGAGACGTCGAGACTCTTGAGTAGATCCCGGAGTGCCGAGACGTAGGCGCGCGCGATCTCGGGCGCTCGCTCTCCTGCTCCGACGATGGGCTTGGAGACGATCTCGATCAGCGGCACCCCCGCCCGGTTGAAGTCGAGCAGCGAGTGGGTGGCCCCGTGGATCCGACCGGATGCCGAGCCGACGTGGGTCGACTTACCGGTGTCCTCCTCCATGTGGGCCCGCTCGACGTCCACGCGCCAGGTGCTGCCGTCCTCGAGCTGGACGTCGAGGTAACCGTCGAAGGCGATCGGCTCATCGTACTGCGAGATCTGGTAGTTCTTCGGCTGATCCGGATAGAAGTAGTTCTTCCGGGCGAAGCGACTGTGCGGGGCGATCGAGCAGTTCAGCGCGAGACCGATCTTGATCGCCCACTCCACGGCCTGGCGGTTGGCGACGGGCAGCGCGCCGGGCAGTCCGATGCACACCGGACAGACCTGGGTGTTGGGCTCGGCCCCGAAGGCGGTCGGACAACCGCAGAACATCTTGGTGGCGGTGTGCAGCTCGACGTGCACCTCCATACCCATGACGGGATCGAAACGTGACACGACCTCGGTGAACTCCATGCGGAACAATCTAGCCGAAGAGGCAGGCGGCCTCGCGGTAGCGGTCCTCTGGAACGGTCTTGAGCACGGCCACCGCGTCCTCTACCGGCACCATCTCGATCGACTCGCCCCGCAGGGCGACGATCTGGCCGAAATCTCCACGATGCACCGCGCGCGCGGCGTGCACCCCGAACCGGGTCGCGAGCACGCGATCATAGGCCGTGGGTGTACCACCTCGCTGGATGTGACCGAGCACGGTCGTGCGGACGTCGCGATTCATCCGCTCGGAGATCGCGGCGGCCATCTGGTCCGCCACCCCCGTGAACACCTCGTGACCGAACTGGTCGGTGCCGCCCTCGCGGAGGGTCATGCCGGAACCCTCGACGGGGGTGGCCCCCTCCGCGACGACGCAGATCCCGTAGGCCTCACCCATCTGGAATCGACGACTCATCACCTTGCACACGTAATCGATGTCGAACGGGACCTCCGGGATGACGATCATGTGCGCGCCCGAGGCCAGGCCGGCGTGGAGCGCGATCCACCCCGCGTGCCGTCCCATCACCTCCACCAGCATCACCCGCTCATGGGACTCCGCCGTAGTGTGCAGCCGGTCGATGGCATCCGAGGCGATCGAGACCGCGGTGTCGAACCCGAAGGTGTAGTCGGTCCCGCCCACGTCGTTGTCGATCGTCTTGGGCACACCCACCACCGGGATGCCGTTCTCCGTCAGCCACCGGGCGGCCTTGAGCGTCCCGTCGCCGCCGATCGCGACCAGTGCGTCGATCGCGTGCCTGTCCAGCGTCTGCCGGATCTCCGGCAGGCTGGACCTGAGGGTGTCCGGATTGAGACGGCCCGTGCCGAGGATGGTGCCGCCGCGGAGCAGGATGCGGTCGATCCCCTCGTCGTCGAACAGCGGTACCGCACGGTCGTGCACCAACCCGGACCACCCGTCCTGGAAGCCCAGGACCGGCGAGTCATACTCGGAATGGGCGGTCCGGACCAGCGCCCGGATGACCGCGTTGAGTCCGGGGCAGTCGCCACCGGCGGTCAGCACGCCTATACGCACGTGGAGCTCCTCTCGGTTCTCCCGCAGTCTAGGTGCGAGACGAGGTCAGCGCGCCGTGCTCACCGGCTGTTCACCGGTACGGAACGCCATCGTGGCCAGGCCGCCGAGCAGGACCACGACGGCGGGGAGGAACATCGCGTCCGCCACGGCCTGACCGACATCCGCGTGCGCCACGAGACGCGCTTGCATCAACGCACCGATCGCCGCGGAGCCCAGGACCGCGCCCACCTGGCGGGTGGTGTTGTACACACCCGACCCTGCGCCCGCCGACGCCAGTTCCAACCGACGCATCGCGGTCGACGAGGTGGGCGCCCACACACACCCGTTGGCCACCCCCATCAGTGCGATCGGGCCGAGCAGCACCGGGATCGACGTGTGGGAATCCATGACGAGCGCCAGCCAGAACAGCGACACCGCGTACGAGAAGTAGCCGATGCCGGTGAAGATCCTGGGGTCGAGCCGGTCCGCGAGGCGGCCCACCAGCGGAGCCAGGATGCCGGCGATGACCGCCATGGGCAGCAGCATGAGTCCGGCGCTCGTCGGGCTGAGCGCCTTGACTCCCTGCAGATAGAACATCAGCGGGACCATGGTGCCGGCGGTGACGAACCCGATCGTCGATACGCCGAAGTTCCCGATCGAGAAGTTGCGGTCGCGGAACAGCCGCAGCGGGACCAGGGGTTCGGTCCGGACGCGAGACTGCCACCACAGGAACGCGGCGATAGCGAGCACTCCCGCCACGACGAGTGAGATGGTGGTGGCACCCCAGCCGTGAGACTCTCCCTGCTGGATGCCGTACACGAGCCAGAACATCCCGACGGCCGACAGCAGGATGCCCGGGATGTCATAGGAGTGGCCGCGGGGCTCCATCTTGGGCACCCACAGCCAGACCAGCACCACGGCGATGATCCCGAAGGGGATGTTGACGAAGAAGATCCACCGCCAGTCGAG
The DNA here is from genome assembly GCF_021033825.1 of Dietzia aurantiaca. Classification (GTDB taxonomy): domain Bacteria; phylum Actinomycetota; class Actinomycetes; order Mycobacteriales; family Mycobacteriaceae; genus Dietzia; species Dietzia aurantiaca. The sequence goes on along the minus strand of NZ_JAIFXZ010000002.1, from coordinate 27,112 downwards.
GGCATCGATGAGCACGCCACCGGCGACCGGCCCGACCACCGAGGCGATGCCGGCCACGGCGCCCCAGGCGCCCATCGCGGCGCCGCGCCGCGACGGCGCGAACACGCGCGTGATGACACTCAACGACTGCGGCGTCAGCAAGGCGGCTCCGACGCCCTGGAACACCCTGGCCACGATGAGGGTCTCTATGTTCGGGGCGAGCCCGCACCACAGCGAGGCACCGGTGAAGACCACCAGGCCGGCGATCGCCACCGTGCGGGGCCCGATCTGATCGCCGAGCCGTCCGGTGAACAGCAGCGGCACGACGTAGGCCAGCAGATAGGCGCTGGTGACCCAGATGACCTGGTTGGTGGTGGCGCCCAGCTGGGTGACGAACGCCTCGGTGGCCACCGCGACGATCGTCTGGTCCACCAGGATCATGAAGAACCCGATGACCAGGGCCGCGAGAGCCTTCCACGCGTCCCGCTCGGGGACCACGGTCACGCGATCGCGCCCCTCGCGGCCTCGAACGCCGCGCCGACCCGGTACAGGCGCTCGTCGGCCAGGGCCGGGGCCATGATCTGCATACCCACCGGCAGCCCGTCGACGAAGCCGCTCGGCACGGACATCCCACAGTGGCCGGCGAGGTTGAGCGGAAGCGTGCACAGGTCGAACTGGTACATCGCGACCGGGTCCTCCACCTTGTCCCCCAGCGGGAACGCCGTGGTGGGCGTGGTGGGCGAGACCAGGACGTCGACCTTCTCGTAGGCGGCGTCGAAGTCGCGCGCGATGAGCGTGCGGATCTTCTGCGCCTGGCCGTAGAAGGCGTCGTAGTAGCCGGCCGACAGGGCGTAGGTGCCGAGCATGATCCGGCGTTTGACCTCGGGACCCAGCCCGGCGGCGCGGCTCGCCGCCATCACCTGATCGGCGGATCCCTCACCGGTACGCAGGCCGTAACGCATGGCGTCGAAGCGGGCCAGGTTGCTCGAGACCTCGGACGGGAGGATGAGGTAGTACGCGGGCAGGGCGTACTGGAAGTTGGGGCACGAGACCTCCACGACCTCGGCGCCCAGACCTCGGAGGGTCTCGACCGCGGTCTGGAAGGACGCCTCGACACCGGCCTGGTAGCCGTCGCCGGCGAGTTCGCGGACGACGCCAACGCGGACACCCTTCAGGTCACCGCGCGCGCCTTCACGGGCGGCCGCCACCATGTCCGGGATGGCCACGTCGAGGCTCGTCGAATCGCCGGGGTCGTGGCCGGCGATCACCTGGTGCAGCAGGGCCGCGTCCTCGACGGTCCGGGCGCAGGGCCCACCCTGGTCGAGAGACGAGGCCGAGGCCACCAGGCCGTGCCGCGAGACCGTGCCGTACGTGGGCTTGACCCCGACGGTCGCCGTGAGCGCGGCAGGCTGACGAATGGAGCCGCCGGTGTCGGTGCCCACGGCCAGCGGTGCCTGGTTGGAGGACAGGGCTGCCGCCGAGCCGCCGCCGGACCCGCCGGGCGTACGGGTGTGGTCCCACGGGTTGCGGGTCGGACCGTACGCCGAGTTCTCGGTGGAGGAACCCATCGCGAACTCGTCGAGGTTGGTCTTGCCGAGGATCGGGATACCAGCGGCGCGCAGTCGGGTGGTCACCGTCGCGTCGTAGGGCGACATGTAGCCCTCGAGCATCTTCGACGCGCACGTGGTCGGCGCGTCGGTGGTGGTGAACACGTCCTTGAGGGCGACGGGAACGCCGGCCAGTGGTCCGAGTTCCTCGCCGGCCGCCAGCCTGGCGTCGACGGCACGAGCGGCCTCGAGTGCCGCGTCGGCGCCCACATGGAGGTAGGCGTTGATCTCGCCGTCGACCTCGGCGATCCGGTCCAGGTGCGCCTGGGTGACCTCTTCCGAGGAGACCTCGCGGGCGGCGATCCGCCCGGCGAGCTCGGCGGCCGTGGCGGTGGTCAGGTCGGTCATGCGTCCTCTCCCAGGATCTGCGGAACCTCGAAGCGCTGCTGGTCGGATTCGGGGGCCTGGTCGAGCGCCTGCTCCGGGGTCAATCCGGGCGCGACGACGTCCTCGCGGTACACATTGCTGATCGCGGTGGGATGGCTCATCGCCGGGACGTCGTCCGCGGCGACCTCGGACACCGTCTGCACGTGGACGAGGATGTCGGTGAGCTGCTGCGCGTACGAGTCCAGCTCGGCGTCGCTCAGATCCAGGCGGGAGAGCCTGGCCAGATGCGCGACGTCTCCGCGTGAGATCGAGGTCACGTGCCTGCCCCTTTCCGTGACGTGGTCGGTACCGGCCCAGCCTAGTCAGCCCGGATCGGTGCGGCACAATGGCGTCATGTCTTATCTGCTCCGCGTCCTGCTTCCCGACCGACCGGGGAGCCTCGGATCGCTCGCCGTGGCACTGGGAACCGCGGGCGCGGACATCATCAGCCTGGACGTCGTGGACCGTTTCGACGGGGTGGCGGTGGACGACATCGTGGTGCACGTCCCCCACGGGACCTTCCCGGACACACTCATCACCGCGGCCGAACGGCTCGACGGCGTGCTGGTCGACTCCCTCCGTCCGTTCGGCGGGATCCTCGACGCGCACCGCGAGCTCGAACTGGTCGACGCGGTCGCCGGCGCGGGTGCGGGCGCCGCACAGTTGCTCGCCGACGAGTTGCCGGCGGCATTACGGGTCGGATGGGCTCTGGTGGTGGACGTCACGGGCGAGGCCTGCCAGTTGGTCGCCCGCGGCGAATCCGCCCCCATGTGGGAGGGCGGCAGGGTCGCGGCGCTGTGCGGACTGGAGCAAGCCGTCGCACTGGAGGACGACGACGACACGCCGGCGAGCTGGGTGGCCATGGACACGGCGCTCGCCGCGGCCCCGCTCCCGGCGGATCAGGTCCTGGTGGTGGGTCGGCCGGGCGGTCCCTCGTTCCGGCCGTCCGAGATCGCCAGGTTGGGCTACCTCACCGGGATCCTGCGGACCCTCCTGGCGGGTTGATCCCGGGCCCCTCCCCGCGCCACCGGTGCGCGAGGGGCCTCAGCAGGGGCGCCGCCGGCGTCACCCGTCCAAATCCTCCGCGGCGCCGTCGGGGGCGGGGCCGTTCTCGAGAAGCTCGACGAACCCGGCCTCGTCGAGGATCGTCAGTCCGAGTTCCTCCGCCTTGGTGGCCTTGGATCCGGGGTTGTCCCCGACCACCACATAGTCAGTCTTCCTGGACACCGAGCCCGACGCCTTGCCGCCGCGGGAGATGATCGCCTCCTTGATCCCGTCCCGGGTGAAGCCCTCGAGCGATCCGGTCGCGACGATCGTCAGCCCCTCCAGCGTGCGCGGGATCGACTCGTCCCGTTCGTCCGCCATCGAGACCCCGGCTGCCGCCCACCGGTCGACGATCTCCCTGTGCCAGTCGACGTCGAACCACTCGACCACCGATGTGGCGATGGTGCCGCCTACGCCGTCCGTCTCCGCCAACTCCTCCTGGCTCGCCGCACGGATGGCCTCCATGGTGCCGAACCGCGTCGCGAGCGCCCTGGCGGCGGTCGGGCCGACGTGCCGGATCGACAACGCGACCAGCACGCGCCACAGTGGGCGCTGCTTGGCGGTGGCGAGGTTGGCCAGCAGCTTGCGGCCGTTCTCTGTGAGGACTGTCCGCTGGGGTTCGGCACCACCCTCGATCTGCTTCTTGGTTGCCTTGTCGGTACGGGTGTAGAGATCGGTCCGGAGCAGGTCCGCCTCGGTGAGGTCGAAGAGTGTGGCCTCGTTCTCCAGCACCCCACTGGCGAGAAGATCCGATGCGCCCTCGTACCCGAGAGCTTCGATGTCCAGGGCGTTGCGGGAGGCCAGGTAGAACAGTCGCTCGCGCAATTGCGCAGGACAGGATCGCTGGTTGGGACACCTCCAGTCGGCATCGCCTTCCCTGGCCGGCGCCAGCACGGTATCGCATTCGGGGCACCGCTCAGGGAAGACGAACTCGCGTTCACTCCCGTCCCGTCGATCCACGACGGGTCCCAACACCTCCGGAATCACGTCCCCCGCCTTGCGTATCACCACCGTGTCCCCGATGAGGACGCCCTTGCGGATCACCTCGGTCTGGTTGTGCAGAGTGGCCAGCGACACCGTCGACCCGGCGACGAGCACCGGCTCCATGTGCGCGAACGGCGTCACGCGCCCGGTCCGCCCCACCGAGACCCGGATGTCGAGCAGTCGGGTCATGACCTCTTCCGGCGGGTACTTGAACGCGATCGCCCATCTCGGCGCACGTGAGGTCTGACCGAGGCGCCGCTGGACCGCCCTGTCGTCGATCTTCACCACGAGCCCGTCGATCTCGTGCTCGGGATCGCCGCGGTGCTCTCCCCAGTACCGGACCCGCTCGAGGACGGCATCCGTTCCGGTGGCCGGCGCGGTGTAGGGCGAGACGGGCAGTCCCCAGTCGGCGAGGGCGAGATAGACATCGTGGAGGCTGTCGAAGGTCGCGCCCTCCACCGCTCCCAGCCCGTGGCAGTACATCCGGAGGCGGCGCCGGGCCGTGATCGCCGGGTTCTTCTGCCGCAGGGATCCCGCTGCGCTGTTCCGGGGGTTGGCGAACGGGGCCTTGCCCTCCGCGACGAGCCCGGCATTGAGGTCGGAGAAGTCCTCCAAGCGGAAGAACACCTCCCCCCTGACCTCGAGCAGGGCGGGCACCGGCCGGTCAGGAGTCGCGGTAAGTGTCACCGGGATGTCGTCGATGGTCCGCGCGTTGAGCGTCACGTCCTCGCCGGTGCGGCCGTCCCCGCGTGTGGCGGCGCTGACGAGCTTGCCCTCACGGTAGACGAGGTCCAGCGCGACGCCGTCGATCTTGACCTCGCAGAGAAACGGCAACGCGTCCTCGGCGACGTTGGCCTGCTCGACTGCGGAGGCGATCCAGTCACGGAGCTCGTCCTCGGAGAACACGTTGTCCAGACTCGTCATCCGCTCGAGGTGCTCGACCGGCGCGAAGTCCGTGGAGAACCCGCCACCGACGAGCTGCGTGGGCGAGTCCGCACCCTGCAGTCCCGGGTGGCGTTCCTCGAGCTCCTGCAGTTGCACGAACAGCTTGTCGAACTCCGCATCGGAGACGATCGGGGCGTCCTTGACGTAGTACCGGAACTGATGATCGCGGACGGTTTCTGCAAGCTCGTTCCACGAATGCCGCACCTCGGGCGGGATGTCCCCGGTGCCGGCGGGCTCACTGATATCGACGGGTTCGCTCACGTGGACAGGTTAGTCCCGCCCGCAACCGGATTGTCGGAGTGCTGCCCTACGGTATGACCATGGCAAACGATATCCAGGCCCCCGTCACCATCGACCGCACCCGTCTGCTGGCGTTCGACCTCGAGACCACCGGTCCCGACCCCCGGACAGCACATGTGGTCACGTCGGCGTTACTGGCCATCGACGGTGCCCGCAAACACGAACGCACCTGGCTCGCGGACCCGGGTGTGGCGATTCCCGAGGGTGCCACGGCGGTCCACGGGATCACCACCGAACACGCGCGGGCGAACGGCCGCCCGCATGCCGACGTGATCGCCGAGACGGTGGCCGGCATCCGTCTCGGCTGGCGCGAGGGCCGGACCCTGGTGGCCTTCAACGCGTGTTTCGATCTGACCATCCTGCGCCGCTGGGACCCCACCTTCGAGATCCTCGGGCCGGTCCTCGACCCGTTCGTGGTGGACCGGGCGACCGACCCGTATCGCAAGGGCAAGCGCACGCTGGAAGCGGTCTGCGAGATCCACGGTGTACGTCTGGAGAACGCGCATGAGGCGTCCGCCGACGCGCTGGCCGCAGCAAGGCTCGCGTGGAAGCTGCTCGGCGCACTCCCGGATCTCGCCGGTACGGACTGGCGGGACGTCAACGAGCAGCAGGCCCGATGGCACGAGGAACGGCAACGGGACTTCGCCGCCTACCTCGAGCGAACCGGCAAGGACGCCTCGGGGGTCAACATCGCATGGCCGCTGGCCGCGGTCTGATATCGCGGCCGCGCCCGCCCTCGGACGCTACTCGGCGATGTGCGGAGCTATCTCGGCCATCTGACGCACGCCGGCCAGGGCACGGGTGGTGGCGCTCGAATCCCGGGCCACCTGACCTTCGGTCGGTGTGAGCACGAGCCTCGCCAGGCTCTCGTACCGAGGCGCGGCCAGTCGGTCGAGCAGACCGAGAAGAGCGTTCGCCGCCTGTTCGGCCGCGGCCCGGTCGGCGATCGGCCGACCGACTCCCGCGGCGCCCTCCAGTTGCAGGATGCGTCCGTCGCCGAGCACCGTCCCCGCCGCGTCGAGGGCGTCGTGTGAGCGCGCCGCATAGAGGGGCGCAGCATCGAGACACAGACCGTCGAGCGGGGTCTCGCCGCGAGGTGTCTCGGCGAAGGCGGTAAACAGGGCCGGCGCCTCGGGCCCGGACGTGGTGGGTACCCGCAACAGGACCTCGTCCGCCCCGGCGGCCCTCAGCGCGTCCGCGAATCGACACAACGCCAGCACGAGTTGCACGACGGGCACGGGCGGAACCGGATCGAATTGGCTGGGGGCGGGAACCGTCCCTGCCGCGACCCGCCAGAGCATCGGTTCGTCCAGCACGATTCGGGTCCCCGCGCGCATCCGTCCCGCGAGCCGAGCCGCCCACGCCGCGGAGCCCTCCGCGAGCGAGGCTGCCAGGTCCCGCCTCGCCCCGCGGTCGGTCAACACCGGTAGACCGCCCGGTAACTCGAGAGCCGCCGCGAGCGTCCACGGACCCACCACGCGGACCTGAAGTCGTCGAGCTGCCGCCAGGGGCGCGGATTCTGGGTCGCGGGCCAGCTCGTCGGCTTCCTCGAGGGCGTCGCCGTCACGATCCACCAGGTCCGCGGCAACGCGCGCCAGGCGTCCCCGGGACTGCGCCAGCCGCCAGCCACGCGGCGAGACGTCGACCGGCAGGTCCGCCAGCATCGCGAGCGAGCGGCCGGCCAGGTCGGCGCCCGGCCCGCGCCCGGGCAACTCGGGCAGGAAGGGCAGGCCGGGGCATTCGCCCATCACGATCCGGGCCGCTTCCCGGGGGTCGCTGCCCGGCATCGGGCCGGGGCCGGTGTGGGCCGGGGCCACCGGGGCCACCGCGCTCACGGAGCCCCCGCAGCCGGGCGCGCGACCGAGATCGTCCCGCTGCCCAGGACGCGGTCGCCCTCCGGCTCGGGGCGGTAGAGCACGGCGGCCTGGCCGGGCGCCACGCCACGCACCGGCTCGTCGAGGGTGATCTCGAGACGGGCGTCCGGGCCTTCGCCGACGCGCCGAACGTGGCCCGGGGTCGCCTCACCGTGTGCCCGGATCTGGATCCGACAGTCGGACTCCCGGATGTCGTCGTCGACCAACCAGTACGGCGAGGTGGCGGTCATCGCTGCCGAGAGCAGATGATCGGCCCCGCCGACGGTGACGGTCCCGCTGTCCGCGTCGATCGCCGTCACGTACCGTGGGCGTCCGTCCGGCGCGGGGCCCGGCAGTCCGAGTCCCTTGCGCTGGCCGATGGTGAAGCCGTGGACACCGTCGTGCCGGCCGAGTTCATCGCCGGAGTCCGCGTCCACCACGGCGCCCGGCCGCAGCCCGATGTGGGCGCCGAGGAAGGCCTGCGTGTCCCCGGAGGGGATGAAGCAGATGTCGTGACTGTCCGGCTTGGACGCCACCGGCAGGCCGGCCGCGTCCGCCTCCGCCCGGATCTCGGACTTGTGGGTGTCCCCGAGGGGGAACATCGAGTGGGCCAACTGTCGTGGCGTGAGGACACCCAGAACGTAGGACTGGTCCTTCGCCTCGTCGACTGCGCGACGCAGGACCGGCCGGGTCGAACCGTCCGCGAGTTCTTCGTGCGAGAGCCGCGCGTAGTGGCCGGTGGCCACCGCGTCGAAACCCAGCGCCATTCCCCGCTCCAGCAGGGCTTCGAACTTGATGCGCTCGTTGCAGCGCAGACACGGGTTGGGGGTCTCTCCTCTGGCGTAGGAGTCGACGAAGTCGTCGATCACGTCCGCGCGGAATCGCTCGGCGAAGTCCCAGACATAGAACGGGATGCCCAGCAGGTCGGCTACGCGTCGGGCGTCACCGGCGTCCTCCCGGGAACAGCAGCCGCGGGAACCGGTCCGTAGGGTGGTCGGGTCGGCGCTGAGCGCCAGGTGCACACCCACCACGTCGTGTCCGGCGGCGACCGCTCTCGCGGCCGCCACCGCGGAGTCCACTCCCCCGCTCATCGCGGCGAGAACCCTCATGACGCCCCCGCCCCTGCGCGGGACAGCCCGAGTCCGGCGACGCGGGCCCGCTCGGCCGCCGGCCCGAGGGCGGCGATCGTGGCGTCCACGTCAGCCTCCGTGGTGGTGTATCCCAAGCTCAGCCGTAGGCTGCTGCGCGCTGCAGCCTCGTCGGCTCCGGCGGCCAACAGGACGTGACTGGGCTCGGCGACACCGGCCGTGCAGGCCGAGCCCGTCGAACACTCGATTCCGGCGGCATCCAGCAGCAGGATCAGCGATTCCCCGGAGCATCCGGGGAAGGTGAGGTTGGCGATCCCCGGGAGTCGGTCTCCCCCGCCGTTGGCGATGACCCCGGGGACGGTGGCGCGGACGCCCTCCATGAGCCGGTCACGTAGGCCGGACAGTCGCCGGGCCTCGGACTCCATCTCCCGGACCGCCTCGTCGAGCGCCGCGGCCATGGCCACGACCCCGGGCACGTCGACGGAGCCGGAACGCAGGTCCCGTTCCTGGCCCCCGCCGAATCCGATGGGCGCGATCTCCGCGCCGCGGTCGAGCAACAGTGCGCCGACGCCCAGCGGGCCGCCGAACTTGTGCGCGGACAGGCTCATCGAGGTCACACCGAGCGCCTCGAAGTCCACGGGTACGTGGCCGACCGCCTGCACCGCGTCGGTGTGGACCGACGCGCCCGCGGCGCGCGCGGGCCCGGCGACCGCCGCCACGTCGGTGATGCTGCCGATCTCGTTGTTGGCCAGCATCGTCGCGACCAGTGCGAGCCGGGGTCCGACCTCGCCCGCGAGGTCGCGCACGGTCTCTGCCAGCACCACACCGCGTGAGTCGACGGGCAGGACACGGACGTCATTGCGCCCGCCGCGCCCGGTAGTCAGATGTTCCGCGGCATCGAGGACCGAGTGGTGCTCGGCGGCGCCGACGGCCACCACGTCACCGGACGAGGCTGTCGCCAGACCGATGACTGCCAGGTTGTCGGCCTCGGTCCCGCCGGAGGTGAACACCACCTCAGAGGGTCGGCAACCCAGGTGGTGCGCAAGCAGTTCCCGGGCTTCCTCGACGCGCCGCCGCGCGCGTCGACCGGAGCCGTGGAGCGACGAGGCGTTGCCCACGGTCGAGGCGGCCTCGGTGTAGGCGGCGACGGCCGCCGGTCGCATCGGGGTGGTCGCGGCGTGGTCCAGGTAGTGGACGGGACGGGTGGTGCGCATATCGCAGGCAAGGATACGCCCGAATGCACTGAACCCCGGCACCGCAGGGGTGTCGGGGTTCAGTGGGAGCGTGTCGACGCCGGGACGTCAGTGCTCAGACGGGACTCACTTACGGGCGTTGATGGCCTCGGTGAGCTGCGGGGCGACGTTGAACAGGTCGCCCACGATGCCGTAGTCCGCGATCTCGAAGATCGGGGCCTCTTCGTCCTTGTTGACGGCGACGATCGTCTTGGAGGTCTGCATACCGGCGCGGTGCTGTATGGCACCGGAGATGCCCAGCGCGATGTACAGCTGCGGCGAGACCGTCTTACCGGTCTGACCGACCTGGAACTGGCCCGGGTAGTAGCCCGAGTCGACCGCGGCACGCGACGCGCCGACGGCACCCTTGAGGGAGTCGGCGAGCGGCTCGACGACCTCTTCGAACTTCTCTGCCGAACCGACGCCACGGCCACCGGCGACCACGACGGTGGCCTCGGTGAGCTCGGGGCGGTCGCCACCGACGATCGGGTTGCTCGAGATCACCTTGGCGGCGTTCTCGGGCTCGGGGACCTGAACCTCGACGACCTCGCCGGCCCCGGCGGCCGGGGTGGCCTCGACGGAGCCCGGGCGCACGGTGTAGACGGGGGTGTCGCCGGAGACGGTCGCCTCGACGGTGTACGCGCCACCGAAGATCGAGTGGACGGCGGAGCCGTCCTCACGGATCTCGACGACGTCGCCGAGGATGCCGGAGCCGGTACGGGCCGCCAGTCGTCCGGCGACCTCCTTACCTTCGAACGTGGCGGCGAGCAGCACTGCAGCGGCGCCCTGTTCGGCCAGGCCGGCCAGAACGTCGACCTTCGGGGTGACGAGGAAGTTCTGGACCGCATCGCCCTCGGCGACGTAGATCTTCTCCGCGCCGGCCTCCTTGAGGGCGTCGGTGAGAGCGGCGGCGGAGCCGGACTCACCGAACACGACAGCGGACGGCTCGCCGAGCGCGCGGGCGGCGGTCAGCAGCTCGAGAGTGACCTTCTTGAGTTCGCCGTCGACATGCTCGACCGCGACGAGGACTTCAGCCATGGTGGATTCTCCTTGAAAAGTCTGGGATGAGTCGGTCGGTTGAGCTCGGGTCAGATGAGCTTCTGCGCGACGAGGTACTTGGCGACGTCGTTGCCGCCCTCGCCCTCGTCGGTGACCTTCTCGCCCGCGGTGCGCGGCGGCTTGGGGGTCGAAGCGGTGACGGTGGAGGCGGCGTTGTCCTTGCCGACCTGCCCGGCCTCGACGTTGGTGTCGGCCAGGGTCAGGGTCTCGACCGGCTTCTTCTTGGCCGCCATGATCCCCTTGAACGACGGGAAGCGCGGCTCGTTGATCTTCTCGCCGACGGACACGACGCAGGGCAGCTGGGCCTCGACCTCGAAGACGCCCTCATCGGTCTCGCGCTCGCCCTTGGCGACGCCACCGGAGACCTCGAGGGTCCGCATGTGGGTCAGGTGCGGCAGTCCGAGGTACTCGGCGAGGATGGCCGGAAGCGCGCCCATACGGCCGTCGGTGGCCTCGTTACCGCAGACCACCAGTTCGGTGCCCTCGATGGTGCCCAGGACGTTGGCGAGAGCCCACGAGGTCTGGACGACGTCGGAGCCGTGCAGCGCCTCGTCGTTGAGGTGGACGGCCTTGTCGGCACCCATCGACAGCGCCTTGCGGATCGCCTCGGTGGCGCGGTCCGGACCGGCACACAGGACGGTGACCTCGCCACCGTCGGCCTCCTTGATCTGGAGAGCCTGCTCGACGGCCTTCTCGTTGATCTCGTCCAGAACCGCGTCGGCGGCCTCGCGGTCCAGGGTGAAGTCCCCATCGGAGAGCTTGCGCTCGGAGTACGTATCGGGAACCTGCTTGATCAGTACGACGATGTTCGTCATGGGCCTGCGTCGACCTCCTGCGAGTCGGGGCTGGGTGTGGTCCGTCAGGTGCGGCGGAACACACCGGATTATGGTCCTTCGACACAGAATAACGTCACCCTGCCCGCAGAGGGTGTGTCGGGGCCGTCAGTTGATGCGCTTCTCCCAGCCCGACCAGGCGGCGTCTCGCAGTTCGTTCTTGCGGACCTTGCCCGTCGAGGTCCGCGGCAACGCCTCGGTGAGCTCCACCGCCCCGGGCACCTTGTACCGCGCGATCCTGGTCCGGCAGTGCTCGATCAGGCCCGCCTCGTCGAGCTCGGAGCCGGGCCGCACCACGACGTACGCCTTGGGCCGCTCACCCCACTTCTCGTCGGGCATCGAGACGACCGCACAATCCATGACGTCCGGGTGTGAGGCGATCGCCTGTTCGACCTCGATCGTCGAGATGTTCTCGCCGCCGGAGACCACGACGTCCTTGGCCCGGTCGAGGAGCTGGACGTAGCCGTCCGGGTGCATCACTCCGAGGTCCCCGGAGTGGAACCATCCGCCGGCGAACGCGGTGGCGGTGGCGTCGGGGTCCTGGAAGTACCCTTTCATGACACCGTTGCCGGTCATGACCACCTCGCCCATCGTGACACCGTCCGCGGGCACGTCGACCAGGGTCGTCTCACCCGGGGAGGTCCGTTCGACCACGCGCACGGTGTCGGCGTGGATCATCGCCACGCCCTGGCGGGACTTGAGCGCAGCCCGCGCATCCGGCTCGAGGCCAGCCCAGTCGGGCTGCGGGGTGCACACCGTGAACGGTCCGTAGGTCTCGGTGAGGCCGTAGACCTGCGTCACGTCGATGCCCAGGTCCTCGAACCGCCGCAGGATGGTCGGTGACGGCGGGGCGCCGGCGGTCACCATGCTGATGCCCTCCACGGGCCGGGCCGCCGGGTCGTCGGCGATCGTGGACAGCACCGCCGGGGCGCCGGCGAGTCTGTTGACGCCCTCGGAGTCGAACAGCCGCCAGATGTCCTCGCCGCGGACCGCCCGCAGGCAGACATGGGTGCCGAGCGCGCCGGTGAGTGCCCACGTGGTGCACCACCCGTTGCAGTGGAACATCGGCAGTGTCCACAGGTAGCGCGAGTCGGCGTCGAGCTTCTGGGTGACGATCTCGCCCAGTGCGTTGAGGAAGGCACCGCGGTGGGTGTACATGACGCCCTTGGGGCGGCCCGTGGTCCCGGACGTGTAGTTGACGGCGATGACCGATTCCTCGTCGTCGACGGTCCAGGGCACGGCCCGCGGCGAGGCCAGCTCCAACGCCTCCTCGAGCGCCTCGGCCACGGGCCCGAAGCGGGCCGGGTCGGGCTGGGTGCCGTCGGCGTCGGGCGCGACGAGGATGAGGCGCAACTGCTCGGGCACCTCGTTCCCCAACCCCGCGAGCAGCTCAGCGTCGGCGATCAGGACCTCGATGCCCGCGTGGTCGACGATGTAGGCGATCTCCGCTGGCGCAAGCCGGGTGTTGAGCGCGACCACCGCGCCACCGGCGAGCGGGACACCGAACTGCGCCAGCAGCGCCTCCGCCGAGTTCGGCGCGAGTACACCGACCCGGTCGCCCCGCGCGACGCCGCGCATCTTCAATATCGAGGCCATCCGTGTCGCCCGTTCCGCGAACTCGGCGTACGTCTGCCGCCGGGGGCCGTCCACCACCGCGATCGCGTGGGGCACCACCCTGGCCGCCTTCTCGAGGAAACCCAGCGGGCTCAGAGCGGTATCAAGTCCGGAATCAGCAGTCATCGCGGGTGGTTCGCCTCTCGTCGGGACGGTCGTGATGTCGGCCACCGTAACGGCGGGCCCGCCCGGCCGCGGTCCGATCGCGCCGATTCCCCCCGCGGTCGGCACCTCTGTCGGAGCGTCCGCCACAGCGCGTGCCGGGGCGGCGACTAGTCTCATTCGGTGACTCTCACCACGGGAGTGCGGACGAGGGGGGATCTGTGGGACCGGCAACGACACCGCGCGTCGCGCGGACACTGGGCGTCGCCGCTCTCGCGGTGGCGTTTCTCGCCGGCTGCACCTCTCACACCGAGAGCGGCGATGCGCGCCTGCCGCAGGCCGCCAGCTGGTCGTCGGTGGCAGGCGGCCCGTCCAACTCGGGCCGGGCCCACGGCTCCGTGTCGCAGACCCCGGAGTTGCTGTGGTCCCGCACGTTGGGCGCCCCGGCGATCGGCGTCGCCTCCTCCGACGGCATCGGCTCGTCGTTCCAGGCCACGATCTCCGAGCGCGGCTGCAATCTGTTCTCCCTCTCCGCCGACGACGGCCGCAAGCGGTGGTGCACGCGGTTGCCCACCGACGGGCCGCGGATCACGGCGACCGTCGACGGCCGCGGGTCGTTGTTCGTGCCCATGTTCGGCGGGGTGGGCGCGGTCGCGTCGGAGGGTGAGAACCGCTGGTTCCTACCCACCCGGGGAACGCCGACCACCGTGACGTTGCTGAACAACCGCCACCTGCTGGTGATCTCCCATCAGGGGGCCGCGAAGGTCGTCAACGCGCACACGGGACTGGACGCCTCGCCCGAGCTGCGGTTGGCGGGCCGGATCGGCACCGATGATCGCGGCTACGGACTGCCGTGGTGCGGCATCGGCGAACGTGGCTGCCCCGTGCCCGGCCCTGCCGCCGTGGACACCTCGTCGGCCACCGCGTACGTCACCGTGTGGACACCGGACGCCGACGAACCGGAACTGGTGGCCGTCCGCTACAACGCGGACGACTCCGCCGCGGTCGACGGCGCCCTCGACGTGCTCTGGCGCGCGCCGCTGGCGGACGGCCGCCTCGGTGTGCCGGCGGTGCTGTCGAACGATCGGAGCGAGGTCTACGTGCACTCGCGCGACGGTGACCTCGCCGCCTACTCCGCCGTCGACGGCTCGCGACTGTGGTCGGTACCGGTGGGTTACCGCCCGGACCTGCCCCCGGCCCTGCTGCCGGACGGAACCCTGGTCACCGGAGGCCGCACGACGACGATGTGGAAGGGAACCGACGACGACCACGACGACGACGCCGGCCCGTCACCCGTCGTGGCCGTCCGCGGGGAGGACGGCTCCGGCCGGGAACTCTGGCGGCGCGACGATCTGCAGCAGCTGACCAACCCGGCGGCGACCGAGGACGGCAGGGTGCTGGTCGCGGTGCGCACCGACGGGGTCGACGACGTGCCCGGAATCGCCGTGCACGTCCTCGACGGTGGCAGCGGCGAGACCCTGCACCGCATCGAGGTGCCGGCGGCCGGCGGCCCGGTGTCCGGGCTGAGCATCGATTCCGACGGCCGCATCATGCTGACCACCGGACTCGGCGCGGTCTACGTCTTCGACTAGTCCGCGGCGCGGGTGCGCGGTCCGCACACGAAGACCACCGCCGACCGCTCGATGCGTGTCACCACGAGCGCCAACGGCCGGGACCCCTTCAGCGCGAGCGAGCGGCGCAGCGTGTCGGGGTCCACGTCGACGCCCCGGACGAGGATCTCCAGCGACCCGCAGTCCCGTTCGCGCAGGACGCGGCGCAGCTCCTTGCGGTCGAGTCGACAGCGGTCGAGGACCTCGAAGCCCGAGTACCCGCCCGGGATCCGCGGACCGGTCAGATGCGCGATCCGGGCGTCCAACTGCCGGAGCCCATGTCGGCGGGCCCAGTGCCGCACCAGCCCCGCCCGGACGACGGCCCCGTCCGGATCCACGATGAACCGGTCCGGTTCCCCGGAGGCGTCGACGTCGTCGTCGTCTCCATCGGTGACCTCCTCCACGTGGACCGCGACCCCGTCCGCGTCCATCCACGGCGCACCCCACGACGCGCCCCACGGATCCCGCGCGTCGACCGGCGACGTGCGCACCACCGTGGCCCTGCGGCCCACCCCGCCGGAAAGACCCGGCGACCACAGGCACGCCTCGCGCACGGACCCGTCCAGCGACACCACCTCCACCGCTCCGCGGTGCCCCAGCGTTGAGACGTCGAGGCCGGGCGCGCACTTGATCACGTGATCACGCTCGGCGACGGTCGCCAACAGCGCCGGCAGCGAAGGGCTGAGCTGCGCCGGGTCGTGGATCCGCCGCCCGCCCGAGCGACGCGCGGGGTCCGCCACCACCACGGCATCCCGCGTCGGCGGGCACAGTGCGTCGGCCACACAGACCAGCGCGTCCGGCACATTGTGTGCGGCCATCCGCGCACGCACCGGATCCAGATCCGAGCCCACCACCCGCCCGGCGGTATGCACCAACTCCGCGAGCTCGGCTCCGACCGAACAGGTCACGTCGTGGACGTCGCGGCCGGCGAGGCGGCGCGCACGCAGCGCCGCCACGGGCCAGGCGGTGGCCTGTTGGACCGCCTCATCGGTGAGCAGCATCCCCTCCGCGCCCCGGATGCGGCCGACGGCGCGCGACCGCGCGGTCACCACGTCGATCGCCGCGGCCGCGTGCTCGGGATCCGCGCGCCGGACGGCCGCCGTCGAGGCGACCGTGTGGGCGCGGGAGAAGTCGAGCCCGGCGGCGAGGTCGAGCAGGGCCCGTCCCGCGTCGGTGCGCAGAAAGTCCAGATCCTCCGGGGTCACGAGCGCACTCTAGTTCCCGCCCGGCGCGATCGTCCGCGGCCGCTCCAGGACCTCGGCCACATTCGCGGCCGTGGCCAGGTCGGAGACCACGTGCAGCGTCGGACGGAGCATTCCCAGGTGGCCCAGGGTGCCCGCCAGTGCCGCGTCCTCCGCCCGGATCCACTCGGCGGCCCGCGCCTCGCTCGTGACCGCGTCCGGCTCGGCGCCCTGGGGCAGGGCCGCCACGAAGAACAGCGTGTCGTAACGGCGCGGCGGGCCGAGCGGCGTGGTCCACCGGTCCCACGGGCGCAACAGATGCGCCGACAGGACCAGCCCGTGCTGCGCCAGCAGACCGTCCAGGTCCCCCTCGCCGGCGTCGAGCGCGCGACGCTCGGCGTGGCCCGGCTGATCGGAAGGTGTGGGCCCGGGTTCGGTTTCGGGCTCGGCGAGCAGGACCCCTGTCTCCTCGAACAGTTCGCGCGCGACACCCCGCACCGCGGCGGCCGCCCGCTCCTCGCCGATCGCGAAGCGGCTCGCCCACCACCGCGCCTCCGGGCCGCGCCACGCGCGGGTTCCGCGGTAGTCCCGCGGCTCCACACCGCCGCCGGGGAACACCGACATACCCGCGGCGAACTGCATCGTGGGCACGCGATGCTGCAGGAAGACCTCCACTCCGCCACCGACCCTCGCATCTCTGATCAGGGCGACCGTCGCGGCCTCACGGATCGGGACGGCCCCGGGGTCGAACGGCGCGGGCGGAGTCGTCATGCCCGTCGATGCCGGCCGGCACGGCGGGAGCGGCGCGCGAAATAACGACCGTCGATCTCGTCCACGACGATCGACTGGGAGAAGGCCCGGCTGAGATTCTCCGAGGTGATCACATCGTCGATCAGCCCCATCGCGGTGACCTCGCCCTCCGACAGCAACATCGCGTGGGTGAAGCCCGGCGGGATCTCCTCGACGTGATGGGTCACCAGGACCGTCGCGGGCGCGTCCGGATCCATCGCCATGTCCCCGAGCCGCGCGACGAGATCCTCGCGGCCGCCCAGGTCCAGCCCCGCGCCCGGCTCGTCCAGGAGCAGCAGTTCGGGATCGGTCATCAGCGCGCGGGCGATGAGCACCCGCTTGCGCTCACCCTCCGACAGGGTGCCCCAGGTCCGCTCCGCGAGGTGCTCCGCGCCGATCGACTCGAGGGTGTCCGCGGCGCGGTCGAAATCCTGACGGTCGTACTGCTCACGCCACCGGCCCAGGACCGCGTAACCGGCGGAGACCACCAGGTCCTGCACCACCTCGTCACCCGGGATGCGGCCGGCGACCGCGACCGAGGAGAGCCCCAGGCGGCTACGGAGCTCGGTCACCTCCGTCCGGCCGAGCTGCTCGCCGAGGATCACGGCGGTCCCGGTGCTCGGGTAGTCGAGCGCGGCGGCGATCTTGAGCAGCGACGTCTTGCCCGCACCGTTGGGCCCCAGCACCACCCATCGTTCGTCCAACTCCACCTGCCAGGTCAGTGGCCCGACGAGGTTCGTGCCGTCGCGGCGTAGCGAGACGTCCCGGAGGTCGAGGACGAGGTCTGGGTCGATGTCGATCACGGTGCTCACGGCGCCCATCTAACCCCGTATCGGGGAGCGGGGTGGCGAGGAACACGGCCCCGACAGATGAACCGGAGGTGACCGGGCTCCCGGAACGCCCCGCCTTCGCTAGCGTCGAGGGGGTGACACCGCCCACCATGGCGGTTCAGCAGCCGAGAGGAGCACCGACGTGAACGACCGTCTGGCCATCGACGAGGTCCTCCCCCTCGTCGCGTGCGGGAGGTTCCCCTCCAAGTCCGTTGTGGGCGAGGTGCTGCCGATCTCGGCCGTGGTGTGGCGCGAGGGCCACGACGCACTGTCGGCCACGGTGGTCGTCCGGCGTCCGGGCGGGGCCGCCACCCGCACCACGATGGTGCCCGGTACCGAGCCCGACACCATGCACGCACTCCTGCTGACCGACTCGCCCGGGATGTGGTCGTTCCGCGTCGAGGCGTGGTCCGATCCCTTCGCGACCTGGCGCAGCGGCATCGTCAAGAAGATGGCGGCCGGGCAGGACGCGGACGAGCTCGGCAACGAACTGGAAGTCGGCGCCCGCGTCCTCGACACCGCGATCGGGCGCGCCACGACAGCCGGCCGTTCCGACGACGCCGGGCTATTGACCCGCGCTGCGGCCGATCTGCGGGGCCGGGGAGACGCGGGCGCACGCACCGCGGCCGCTCTCTCCGGGCCGGTCGCGGAAGCCCTGGCCGCCGACCCGGTCCGCGAGCTCGTCACGGTCGGGCGGACCCATCGCGTGTGGGTCGACCGGCGCGCGGCCCAGTTCAGTTCGTGGTACGAGTTCTTCCCCCGGTCGACTGGCGGTCGCGACCCGGATGGTCGTCCCGTGCACGGGACGTTCCGCACCTCGCGTTCGGCCATCGACCACGCCGCCGACCTCGGCTTCGATGTGGCGTACCTGCCCCCGGTACATCCGATCGGGAGGGTCAACCGGAAGGGCCGCAACAACACGCTCACCCCGGAGGCTGACGATGTCGGTTCCCCGTGGGCGATCGGCTCCTCCGAGGGGGGTCACGATAGCGTCCATCCCGAACTCGGCACGATCGACGACTTCCGTGACCTCGTCGAGTACTCGACTGAACGCGGGGTCGAGATAGCCCTCGACCTGGCGCTGCAGTGCGCGCCCGACCATCCGTGGGCGCAGGCCCACCCGGAGTGGTTCACGGTCCTGCCGGACGGACAAATCGCCTACGCCGAGAACCCACCCAAGAAGTACCAGGACATCTATCCGATCAACTTCGACCTCGATCCCGAGGGCATCTTCACGGAGGTCCTGCGAGTCGTCCGTCACTGGACCGCGCTCGGGGTCCGCATCTTCCGCGTGGACAACCCCCACACCAAGCCGGGCGACTTCTGGCACCGGCTCATCAGCGAGGTCAAGCGGACCGAACCGGACGTGCTTTTCCTGTCCGAGGCCTTCACCCGGCCGGCCCGCCTCTTCGGCCTGGCCCGGCGCGGCTTCTCGCAGTCGTACACCTACTTCACCTGGAAGACCACCAAGGCCGAGCTCGTGGAGTTCTGCGAACAGCTTCTCGAGCATGTCGACGAGGCGCGCCCCAACATGTTCACCAACACCCCGGACATCCTCCACGAATCCCTGCAGCGGGGCGGCCCGGCGATGTTCGCCATCCGGGCGGCGCTCGCGGCCACCCTCTCCCCCGCGTGGGGTGTCTACTCCGGATTCGAACTCTACGAATGGCAGCCCGTCGCCGCGGGCAGCGAGGAGTACATGGACTCCGAGAAGTACGAGCTCCGGCCCCGGGACTTCGCCGCTGCCGAGAACGCCGGCCAGTCACTCGCGCCATGGATCCGGACACTCAACCGCATCCGCCGCGACCATCCGGCTCTACAGCAGTTGCGGACCCTCCGCTTCCACGCGGTGGACAACGATCAGATCATCGCCTACTCCAAGCTGGACCCGGCCACCGGGGACTGCGTCCTCACGGTGGTCTCCCTCGACCCGCAGGGCGCACAGGAGGGCACGTTGACGCTCGACATGGCGGCGATGGGCTACCCGGTCGAAGCACGCTTCAGCGTCCGCGACGAGGTCACCGGATCCGAGTTCCACTGGGGATCGAGCAACTTCGTCCGGCTCGAGCCCTGGTCGGCGGTCGCCCACATCGTCGTGGTCCCGCCCTGCGACCCGGCACGTAGGGTCGAGTTGTCCTACCGCACGCACATCGTGGATTAGAGGCACACCGATGGTACAGCACCACGAGACGCAGCACTCTCAGCCCGACATGGCCGCCGGAGCGGGCACTCCCGCGCCGGCCCCGTTCCCCGACGAGGCCCTCGCCCGACTCCGCTCGGGCACCCATCACGATCCGCACTCCGTGTTCGGCGCGCACCGGGACGGCAGCGGTAGCGTCATCCGCACGATGCAGCCCGGGGCGGTGGCGGTGGAGATCCTCGTCGACGGCCGCACTGTGCCCATGTCCCCGCTCGGGCACGGGATGTTCGGGGCATCGCTTCCGGATGCCGACCTCCCCGACTACCGCTACCGGGTGTCGTACCCGGACGGCCACAGTCGGATCGTCGCCGACGCGTACCGGTTCCTGCCGACGCTCGGCGACGTCGACCTACACCTGATCGGCGAGGGCAGGCACGAGCGGCTGTGGACCGTCCTGGGCGCGCACGTCCGCACCTACGACACCCCCGGCGGGGCCGTCACGGGAACCTCGTTCGCGGTGTGGGCACCCAATGCGCGCGGTGTGAGCGTGGTGGGCGACTTCTGTGCGTGGAATCCCGTCGCGTTGCCCATGCGGTCGATCGGCTCATCCGGGGTGTGGGAACTGTTCGTCCCCGGCGTCGGGGACGGCGCCCACTACAAGTACTGCGTGCGGGGCGCCGACGGGAGAACCGTCGACCACGCCGATCCGATGGCCTCCGCGACCGAGGTGCCCCCGGCCACCGCCTCCAGGGTGTTTACCTCCGAGTACGAATGGAACGACGCCGAGTGGATCGCCGCCCGCGCGACCCGCGATCACTCGCGGTCGCCGATGGCCGTGCTCGAGGTGCACATCGGTTCATGGCGTCCCGGACTCGGCTACAGAGAGTTCGCACACCAGTTGGCCGACCACGTGGCGGAGACCGGCTTCACACACGTGGAGCTGATGCCTGTCGCCGAGCATCCGTTCGGTGGCTCGTGGGGCTATCAGGTGTCGTCCTACTACGCACCCACCAGCCGGTTCGGATCGCCGGACGACCTGCGCTACGTCATCGACCACCTCCACTCGCGTGGGATAGGCGTGCTGGTGGACTGGGTTCCCGCTCACTTCCCCAAGGACGAGTGGTCGCTCGGCCGCTTCGACGGGACCCCACTGTACGAACACCCGGATCCACGGAGGGGCGAGCAACCGGACTGGGGCACGTACGTGTTCGACTTCGGCCGACACGAGGTTCGGAACTTCCTCGTCGCCAACGCCCTGTTCTGGGCCGAGGAGTTCCATGTCGACGGGCTGCGCGTGGATGCCGTCGCCTCGATGCTCTACCTGGACTACTCGCGCGAGGAAGGCCAGTGGGAGCCCAATCTGCACGGTGGCCGGGAGAACCTCGAGGCGATCGCTCTGCTGCAGGAGGTCAATGCGACCCTGCACCGTGCACATCCCGGGGTCCTCACCATCGCGGAGGAATCGACCTCGTGGGGAGGCGTCACCGCCCCCACCGGGACCGGCGGGCTCGGCTTCTCCATGAAGTGGAACATGGGCTGGATGAACGACACCCTGCGCTACCTGGCGCTGGACCCCCTCTACCGGGCGCACCACCACGGCGAGATCACCTTCTCGATGATGTACGCCTGGAGCGAACGTTTCGTCCTGCCGCTGAGCCACGACGAGGTGGTTCACGGAAAGGGCTCGATGTGGGAGCGGATGCCGGGTGCCGCATGGGACCGTGCCGCCGGTATCCGCGGGCTGTACGCCTACATGTGGGCTCACCCCGGAAAGAAACTCCTGTTCCAGGGCCTCGAGTTCGGCCAGGCCACCGAATGGGACGCCGACCGCGGTGTCGTCTGGGACGACCTGGACGGCTGGGAGGGCGAGTTCCACCGCGGCATCCTCGCGTGCGTACGCGATCTCAACACCGGATACGCCGACAACCCGGGGTTGTGGGTGCTCGACGACGAGCCGGCCGGATTCTCCTGGATCGACGCCAACGACGCCGACAACAGCACGTTGTCGTTCCTACGCACCGATCACGCCGGCAACACCCTGGCCTGCATCGTGAACTTCTCGGGAAGCCCGCTACACGACTACCGCATCGGGCTTCCCTCCGCCGGCATGTGGGAGGAGATCCTCAACACCGACGCCGAGCTCTACGAGGGCTCCGGCGTGGGGAACCTGGGCGGGGTGCGCTCGCACGAGCAGGGGCATCACGGACGTCCGTACTCGGCGACAGTGGCGGTGGGGCCCCGGGCCACGGTGTGGCTGCGCCACAGCGGCTAGATCGCGGCACGACCTCGGGCGCACCACGCCAGATCTCGGGGGCGTGGCGGTGCCCGGCGGCGGTCACCGCTGCCGGCTCCGTCAGTACAGGGCGCTTGCGAGTTCTCGTCGGGCGACGAGCACCCGGGGGTCGTCAGCGGGTAGTGCCTCGAGGATCTCGAGCAGCCGGGTCCGGAGGATCTGGCGATCATCTCCGAAGTGCACCTTGACCGCGTCGGTCAGCACCGAGAACGCCGCGTCGTACTCCGCCGCGACCAGCATGAGGTCCGCCGACCGCAGTGCGGCGGGAACCGTCCCTTCCGCGGTGTCCGACTCCTCGGACACGCGCCTGCCGGCCTGGACGTACCTCAGCGCCTCGACGATCGTGTGGTCGGCCGGTCGTGCCTCGACCAGCGCCGAGAACCGCTCCTCGGCCGTGACCAGGTCCCCCTCCGACAGCGCCTCTTCGGCCGCGTCCAGTTCCGGGTCCGTCTCATCCTCCGCACCGGGAGCATCGGCGTCCGGCACCGGTCCGCTCAGTTTGCCCTCCGTGGCACGCAGAACGGCGTCGAGCCACTGGCGGAGCGCCTCCTCGGGCTGCTCCCCCTCGAAATCGGCGATCGGACGGCCGCCCGCGATGGCGAACACCGACGGCACCGCACGAGCCTGCAACGCCTGGGCGATCCCGGGGGCCACATCCACGTCGACGGTCGCATGGACCCAGGCCCCGTTCGCCTCATCCGCCAGTGCCGCCAGCTGCGCCGTCAGCGCCGTGGGCGCGCGCTGCGAGACCAGCTCGATGATGACCGGGACCTGGGTGGAGCGGACGAGGACCTCCTGCTCGAAGGTCGCCTCGTCCACCTCCACCCGTGATGCCCCGGCCCCGGGGGCGCTGCCCCCGCCCGGCTGCCCGGGGGCACGGCCGGCGGCGACCGCGCCCCGCGGGGCCTCGGCGCGACTCTTCAGCCCAGAGAGGTCGACGGCGCCGGCGAGCGACGCCGCGAGCTTCTGCTCGGCGGCGGACGGGGGACGGTTACCTGGTCTGGTCACGGCTCCGATCCTGCCACGCCGCCGCCGTCAGTGTGTCAGCCGGCCGCGGGCACCCGGATCAGGAGCGCGTCTCCCTGGCCGCCGCCGCCGCAGAGTGCCGCGGCTCCGAGACCCCCGCCCCGGCGGGCGAGCTCCATGGCGAGGGTGAGGACGACGCGGTTACCCGACACGCCGATCGGGTGGCCGAGGGCGATGGCGCCACCGTTGACGTTCACCTTGTCCGCGTCCAGGTCCAGCATGCGGGTCGAGTGCAGTCCCACCGAGGCGAAGGCCTCGTTGAACTCGAACAGATCGATGTCCGACACCGCAACACCGGCGCGCTCGCACGCGTCCAGCACCGCGTCGGCGGGCTGGTGCTGGAGGGTCGAGTCGGGCCCGGCGACCGTGCCGTAGCCGACGATCTCGGCCAGGACCGGCCAGCCCTCCGCCTCGGCGCGGGCGGCGGAGGTGACGATCACAGCCGACGCGCCGTCGGAGATCTGGGACGACGAACCGGCGGTGATGGTGCCGTCCTTGGCGAATGCGGGACGGAGCTTCGACATCGACTCGGCGGTGGAATCCGCCCGGACGCCCTCGTCCGTCTCCACGACCGTGTCGCCCTTACGCCCCTTGATGGTCACCGGGACGACCTCGTCCGCGAAGCGTCCCTCTGCCCAGGCGGCGGCGGCGCGCTGGTGCGAGATCGCGGCGAACTCGTCCTGGTGCTCACGCGTGATCTCCAGCTCGACATTCCGGGCCTCGGTGAGGGCCCCCATAGGCTGGTCGGTCGGGACGTCGTGCAGCCCGTCGTACGCCATGTGGTCGAGGACCTCTACGGAGCCGTACTTGTAACCGTTCCGGCTCTTGGGCAGGAGGTGCGGCGCCTGCGACATCGACTCCTGACCGCCCGCCACGACCACCTCGGAGTAGCCGGACCGGATGGCCTGGTCGGCCAACGCGATCGCCGTCAGGCCGGACAGGCACATCTTGTTGATGCTCAGCGCGTCGATGCTCTTCGGGAGCCCGGCGGCGAGCGAGGCCTGGCGTGCGGGCATTTGGCCGTTTCCGGCGGAGAGCACCTGTCCCATGATCACCTGGTCGACGGCCTCACCGGAGACGCCGCCACGCTCGAGGGCGGCGTTGATCGCGATGCCGCCGAGTTCGGCCGCGGACAGGGAGGACAGGCCGCCCTGCAGGCGACCGAACGGAGTGCGTGCACCGGCGACGATGACGGTGCGGGTGGGCTCGGCGGTCATGGGACACCTTCCGATCGAGGGGTGATGGTTATCCACGCCAAACTACCGTGGACCCGGACCGGCTAGCGTGGAAGGTATGACTACTACCCCAGCAGGCCAGCCCCTTCTTCCTTCCGAACTGGTCGTGGCCATCGATCACGTCGGTGTCGCGGTCCCGGATTTCGACGCGGCCGTGACCTGGTACCGGGACAACTTGGGTATGGAGAACCTCCACGAGGAGGTCAACGAGGAGCAGGGCGTCCGCGAGGCCATGCTCGGCTCCCCCGGCCGCCCCGCGGGCAGCGCCCTGCTCCAGGTACTGGCGCCTCTCGACGAGAGCTCGACCATCGCCAAGTACCTGGATCGCAACGGCCCCGGGATCCAGCAGATGGCCGTCCGGGTCACCGACATCGACGCGATCACCGCCCACCTAACCGGACGCGGAGTGCGCGTGCTCTACCCGGCCCCGAAGAACGGAACCGCCGGCTCCCGCATCAACTTCGTCCACCCCAAAGACGCCGGCGGTGTCCTCCTCGAGCTCGTGGAGCCGGCCGCCGATCAGCACTGAGCGCCGGCGCGGGCTGCGCGGCTAGGGTGGTGGCATGCCGAGCACGCACACTCCCGAATCGGCCGTGCAGCCCTTCGCGGTGGTCCGGAAGGGCTTCGACCGCGAACAGGTGTCCGCGACCCTCGCCCGACTGGAAGCCGAAGCCGAGCTGCTGCGGGCCGACCGCGACGCCGCGGTGGAGCGTGCCGAACGTGCCACCGCGGAGCTCGAGCGCCACCGCGACAAGGTCGAAAAGCTGGAGTCGCGGATCGCCGAGTTGGGCCGCGCACCGGTCACGAACGAGCAGATGTCCGACCGTCTGTCCACGATGCTCGCCCTCGCGACGGCCGAGGCCGCATCGATGCGCGACAACGCACACTCCGACGCAGACCGGATCCTCAACGAGGCTGAAGAGGACGCGTGGCGGATGCGTGAGTCGGCGGCAGCCGAGCTCTCCGCCGTCCGCACCCGTAACGACGCTGTCCGCGCCGAGCACGACGCAGCGTTGGACGCAGCGCGAACCCGGGCTGCGGAGATCGTCCGCTCGGCCGAGAGCGAGGCGAAGCGACTGGACGACGTCGCCGCACGGCGACGTGACCAGATCGACGAGGACCACCGACTCGCGTCGAACCTGCGTCGAGAGGAATCCCTCGACGAGGATCGCGCCCGGCGTGCCGCGACCAGGGGCGCAGTCCAGGCGCTCCGGTCTGAAGCCCGCGACCGCGCGGACGAGATCGTGCGTGACGCTGAGCAGCGCGCGAACGACATGATGGACCGGGCCCGGACACACACCGAGCGCCTCCGTGCACTTCGTGAGGACGTCCTGGCCGAACTGGCCTCTGTACGGGCACGACTGGAGCCGCTGCCGGCCGGCGTCGCGAACGAGGAGCCCCTGCCGGAGCCCCCTCGCTTCAACTCCAGCGACGGGTGAGCCCCCGACTGGACCGACCGTTCCAACACCCCGAATGCCAGTGGCGCCGCTCGTCGTCGCCACCCGGCCGGTCCGGCCAGGCCACGACGTGTGCCGTTCCCGACATCACCAGCTGGTCGCATCCCGGGCAGCGATAGTCCTTGCTCGCCCGGGCGCCGGGGATCCTCCGTACGTGGTACCTGTCCGGATCTCCCGCCGGCCCGGGCTCCATCGCTCCCCCGCCCAGCCCCTCACGCCTCGGCGCGGGTAGATCCCGGGCTGCGCGCCGATGTCGTCTGGGCACAGCACACCCCGCTCAGAAGAGGCGCAGGTCGTTGGAGTCTGTTCCGCGTAGCCGGTCGTAATCGAGGGTCACGCAGCGGATACCTCTGTCCTCGGCCAGCGTTCGCGCCTGCGGCTTGATCACCTGGGCGGCGAAGATCCCGTTGACCGGCGCGAGTAGCGGATCGCGATTGAGCAGCTCGAGATAGCGCGTCAGCTGCTCGACGCCGTCGATCTCGCCGCGGCGCTTGATCTCCACCGCGACCGTCGTGCCCTCGGAGTCCCGTCCGAGGATGTCGACCGGGCCGATCGCGGTCATGTATTCGCGGCGGACCAGACTGTAGCCACGGCCCAGAGTATCGATGTGTTCCGCGAGCAGCTCCTGCAGATGAGCTTCGACGCCGTCCTTGACCAGGCCGGGATCCACCCCCAGTTCGTGCTGGGACTCATGGTGGATCTCCGCGACGGTGATGCGTAGCTGCTCGCCGGCCTTGTTCTCGATCACCCACAAGCGGTGATCCTCGTTCTCCGGATGATCCTGCTCGCTCAGGGTGCACGGCGGGGTCATCCAGTTGAGCGGCTTGTATGCGCGGTCGTCCGCGTGCACACTCACCGATCCATCGGCCTTCACCAACAGCAGCCGCGGAGCCATGGGGAGATGGGCGGTGAGCCGACCGACGTAGTCGACCTGGCAGGTGGCGACGACGAGTCGCAACAGAACCTCCTGAGTTCGGCCCGGGTGGCCGGTGACGAGCGGGATTCAGCGCCTGCGACGCCTGGGACGTATCTGGTCGGTCGAGCAGGCCTCGACCCACGCCATGAGCCCGGTGAGCGCTGACGGCCCCAAGCAGATGTCACCCTCGACCAACTGGTCGCGGCGGTCACGGCCGGAGAACGGGACGATCATCTCGCCGGCCTCCGCCACGTCCAGTTCTGAGCCCGTCGGATGACGGCGCCGCCCGAGAACGAGCGTGCGCCTATCCAGTCGGACATCCGGTGTGAAGCGGATGCTGAACAGGCGATAGAAGGCGACGTCGGCGTCCGTGTACCGCACGGCTCCGTAGGTCCACGCGTCCTCGCCCGTTTGACGGGTCAGCACCGAGGTGGAGTTATGCCGGATGAACACCAGCCGATACACGACGGCCGCGACCACCGGAAGGAGTTGAACAGATTGACGGCTCCCATCGAGGTTGTCCTCGGTGTCGTCGTCCTGCTCATACTCGCGCCGGTGGTCGCGGCCGTCGTGTATCGGCTGGTGTTCATCCGGCATAACTCCACCTCGGTGCTGACCCGTCAAACGGG
>NZ_JAIFXZ010000019.1 GCF_021033825.1 Dietzia aurantiaca | reverse complement strand
ATCGAGTATCCGGGCCGGGGATCGTCGGGGTCGGTACCGCAGCCCGGGTAGTCCAGACTTGCGGTCATCAACTGGTGCGCTGCCGACAGTCGTTGCGCCGCCGCACGGTTCTCGGCCTCCCACCCCGCACGCGCAGCATCAGCCGCGGCCGAGATCGCCGCAGGAGCAGCAGATGCGGCCGGACCGGTGGGCGAAGTCGAAGGGCCCGCCTTGTCGTCGTCATCCCTCCCCATCAGCCCCCACCTCCGTTCCTTTCCGCTCCGCGCTCACATCGAATGTGTGTTCTATTTTACGCCCATCACTCGTGCTGTGCAATGGTTATTTCGAATCCGTGTGGGGGCTGAGTTCGGCTGTGAGGGTAACGCTCAGAAGATGCTGAGGTATATGTGGTGGGCCTAATATTTGTTACGAGCCGGGGCGGACGTCCCGAATTCCCACAACGGAGGCAGCCCATGTCCCAGTCCATGTCCAAGACCACCGCTTATGTCGGCGCACTCGCTGCCGCGCTGCTCGTCGCCTCGGCAGGAACCGCGGGCGCACAGAGCTCCGAGTTGATCGGGTCGGCGACCGGATCTGTGTCCGGCTCCGATTCCGGTTTGGAATCGGGGTCGCTGGGATCACTGACGGGCTCGTCCGACATGGACGGTGACTACCTGGGCTCGGTCGGTGAGATGGCTCCGGCGTCGGTGACCGGCTCGCTGCCCGGCTACGCGACCGGCGTCCTCGGTTCCACGGCCACGCTGACGTGCAACGTCGGCTCCGCCGCGACCGCTGCCGCCGGGCTGGCCGGCGTGCCGCTGCCGATCCCGATCAGTGGCATCTGTTCGGTCGTCAACCCGTTGGCGAAGTCGGGAGATGCCCTCATGGGTGGCGACACCCAGGGGTCGGTCGACGCGGTGATCGGGGGCGTGCCGGTCGTCGGCACCTCGGTCACGAAGCACGTGGACACCTCCTCGGTGACCGAGCAGGTCGAGGAGATCGTGGGTGACCGTCTCGGGTCCCTCGCGGAGACCTCGCTGTCACCGCAGAACTGACTCAACGAAAGTCGTATCGGCAGCCGCCGGGTCCGTTCGGCCCGGCGGCTGTCCGGCTATCTCAATACAGTAAAACACTGTTCATCGTGACGGGGTCTGATTAGGGTTGGTCCAGGTCAGGTGCGGTCCACACCTGGGGGCGCACACAGAATGTTCCACCTGGAGGTCGACCATGTTCAGATCCACCGCGGTTGTAGGAGCTTTAGCGGCGGGGCTACTCGTGCTGTCCAGCGCGCCGGCACACGCCCAGCTCTCCTCGGATGCCCCTGACGACTACCTGGGCTCGGCAGGGGAGGTTCTCCCGGGGTCGGTGACCGGGTCGCTGCCGGGCTACGCCACCGGGCCGGTCGGCTCCGTCGCCACTGCGGTCTGCAGCGCCGGCAGCGTCGCCGGGCTCGCGGGAGTCGGCGTGCCCGGAAGCGTCCGGCCCGTCTGTATGGTCGGGCCGGCGATCGGCGAGTCGATCGACCAGTTCATGAACGGCGACCACCGGGGGTCCGTGGAGACCATGATCAGCGGAGTACCGTACGTCGGCAGCCTCCTGGCCGAGGTCGTGCCCACCGATTCGGCGGTCGACGCCGTGGGGACCGCGGCGAACCAGGGGTCCGGCGGCACGACGGGGCAGCTCTCGTTCGACTCGATTGCTTCCCAGCTGCCCGGCAGCTAGGGGCGCCCGCGGGGCGGGCTCGGTCAGCGAACGTGACGCGGCCGGGCGTTCCCGAGGCGCACCTATCGCTGACCCCGGCCGAAGGCGTGCGGTTCGACCGGCTGCATCGCTCGCGGCAGTGCCGCCACGACCAGTCGGTAGGACTCCGTCACGAGTTCGGACACCTCGTCGGCTGTCAGGGACCGGCCCGGACGCAGCGAGATCCAATGCCGCTTGTTCATGTGATAACCGGGTGTGATGTCAGCGTGCGCCTCGCGTAGCGCCATGCTGTCCGACGGTAGCGCTTTGAGGGTGACGATCGGTTCGCCGCGGTGGTCGACGAGGAACAGGAAGATCTTCCCGGCGACCTTGTACACCTCGTATTCGGGTCCGAACGGGAACTCCAACGTGGAGGCGGGGAGCTCGCGTGCCCGCTCCGCCGCAAGACGCTGGAGTTCCTGTCCGTTCATGGCCTAGGAGGTTACGGCACCCATCCGGGCCAACGGGTTGTCGAGATGCCCCGCGAACTGGAGTGAGCCCGCCTGGTCGGTGAGGTCGACCATCTGTCGGGTGTTGCGCAGCTGCAGCCGGTTGAGGCACGAGTGCTCGAACCGTGGCGAGAAGAGCGCGTCCCGTGTGGGTTCATGCACGCGTCCGTCGTCGTCGAGTTCCTCCAGGCACCGCCGTGCCTCGTCCCAGAAGGCGTCGGCGGCGAGCACACCGGCTCCGTCCAGGATGCCCGCCAGGTGGCGCAGTACCCCGTCCATCACGTCGGTGTGGACCGACAGGGCGGCGGTTTCGGCGTCCACCACGTGCTTGATCCGGCCGATCCGCTCGGGCAGGTCCCGCTCGCGCACCACGGCCACCTCCTCGCCGATGTCCTTGAACAGGGCGCGCCTCGGCCGATGCGCGGAGTCGATCACCAGGATCACGTTCTCGCCGTGCGGCATGAACACGAGCCCGTGCGCGAGCAGGCAGCGGGCGACCGGGGCGAGGTAGGCGTCGAGCAGCGCCCGCACCCACGTACGCGCGGGTAGGCCGGAACGCTCGATGTGTTCGACGACGAGCGGCCGCCCATGGAGGTCCACGTGCAGGAGCGAGGCCAGTGTGAACGCACGCTCGCCCCGGGCCAGGCGTGGGATCGGACTCTCACGCCAGAGGGCGGCGATCATCTTGGTGTGTGGCCCCTCGTCGGAGACGCCGGCCGTGGCGGCCCGGTGGTAGGCGTCGCCGGTGTAGCCGACGGCCGCGACCTCGCGCAGGAGCCCGAGGCCGAGCCGTCGCAGCACGGGGTCGGAGTCGACGACGCCGGCCACCCAGTCGTTGACCGCCGGGGTGTCGCGCATGTACTTCGGCGACAGTCCGCGCGTGAAGCCCATGTTCTGCACCGCCAGCGCGGTCTTGACGTAGCCGCGCTGCGGATCGGTGACGTCGAAGAACGTGCGCACGGACTGCTGGGGCCGATACTCGTGTTCGGATTCGCCCAGGTGGACGAGGTCACGCCGGGCCAGATCCGGCGCGAACGCGACAGCGATCTTGTGCTCCCACTGCCACGGGTGGACCGGCAGGAGCCGGTAGTCGCCGGGGTCCAGGCCCAGGGCTCGGAGGTGGGCGTGGCAGCGATCCAGGGTGTCGTCGCCGAACTCGCGCCGGTAGTGGGTGTCCTCGTCGAGGCCGTCGACGGTCGACAGGTGGCTCAGGCCGCGGCGCGCGGCCAGCCACACCAGGCGGGTCGGGGCGGGGGACTCCGGGGTCAGGCGGTGCCGGTCGCCGAGTCCGAGCCCGATCCGCGCGTTGTTGGCCACGAACCCCGGGTGTCCCTCGGTCATCGCGGCCTCGACCTCCTGGAGCCCGGCCTCGGCGAGCTCCTGGGCGGGCCGGTCGCGGTGGTGCAGGCAGAACGCGGCCGAGCCGAGGGTGGCGGCGATCTCCTCGAGGTAGGTGCCCATCAGGTCGGCGGGGATCCCCAGCGACGGCGCGAGCGCGATCACCAGCGCCTGCGCATCCGGTTCGGCAACGGCGCCGCCTCCGATCCCGGAATCAGCTCCGGGTTCCAGACCTGCAGCGCCGCCACCGTCGACCTGGCGGCGTAGCGATCCGGCGTCGATCACCCAGTGCTCCAGCGGCAGCACGCGGGCGAGAAAGGTCCAGCGCTCGTCGCCGGCGCGGACCTCGTACCGGCAGGTTCCGGCGGCAGCCTCGGCGATGGGCGTGGGGGAGAGGAGCCGTTCGTGGGAGAACTCGGCGAGGATCTTCGCGCACAGATGGCGGTGGGCGCGCCGCATCGCGTGGCCCGTCAGGTGGGTGTGTGACGGCGCGTGTGAGTACGACGACGACAACGGCGCTCCCGGCACCAACGGCCACGTCCCGCGCCCGATTTCGGACCGCACGAAATCGTCGGCTCTACAGGTGGAGAGCAGGGCGGTCTTGTCGGGCAGGGCCACCGGTCCGTCCTCTCCGAAGCCGGCCCGGGCGTTGAGCCGGTGCACGGCGGTGTTCCGGAGGTCGGGCTCGACCACCAATCGGCGCACGGGCTGCCCGACCGGGGTCGCGGGATCGGGCGCCGCGGCATGATCCGGCGCACCGGCATGCTCGGAAACGGGGGGCGCCGCGAACGCGGTGCCGCAGATCGCCCCCATGACGGCGGCCGTGGTGCCGGGCACCGGGGTGCGGGTGGGCGCGACCAGCAGGTGCATCCCGAGGTCGCCCGGCTGGTGCGGATAGTGGCCCGCGAGCTCGAGGATCGCCGGGTCGTAGAAGACGGCCAGGCCCACACGCAGGCCGTCGATCCGGACCACGTGCACCCGACGGTGGGGCGAGGCTGTCCAGTCCGCGAAGAACTCCTCGACCTGCTCGGGCGTCGTACCGCGCATACCCCAGTACTCGGACTCGGGGTGGTTCAACCAGGCGTGCAGGGTGCGGACCGCGCCGTCAGGGCGGGTGAGGTCCAGGGGTTCGAGCGTGACGATGCCCGCCGGCGTGCGGTGTGCGCTGACCGGGGTGCCGGCCGCGGGGCGGTGCGTGGCGCGAAGCGGGGCGGCGTCGGTCTGGTCGGTGATGCTCATCGGACCTCCTGGGGTCGGGTCGCCGGAACGAAGGACGGGGCGCGCAGCCGGCCGGGCGCCGCAGCGGGTGCGCCGAACTGCTGGAACGCGATGCTGGTCTCGATCGGGTAGACCTCGCGGCCGCAGATGGTGCGCAGGATGATGCTGTTGCGCATGGCGCCCATGCCCAGATCCGGTGCTGTCAGCCCGTGGGTGTGCTCCTCCGCGTTCTGGACGTGGATGAAGGAGTGCGCGCGGTCGATGGTGTGATCCCGGGCCACGCGGTAGCGGCCTGGGCCGGCGCCCGCGGAGGGCTCGCGGTCGATGTCGGAGGCGACCCCTTCGAGAAATCGCGGTGGCGTGGGGGAGTAACCCGTGGCCAGCACGAGTCCGGCGGTGTGGTGTGACCACTGTCGACCTGTGTCGTTGCAGTGCAGGTCGAGCCGGATCGATCGATCCACCCCGGCTCCGTCGAGCGTGGTGGCGGCCGCCAGGAGGCCGGGCTCCAGTCCGTGGACGGACCGCTGGTAGAGCAGGTCATGGATCCGGTTGATCAGCTCGGAGTCGATGCCCTTGTAGAGCGAGCGCTGCTCGCGCAGCATGCGGTCCCGCTGGTCGGCGGGCAGGGCGTGGAAGTGGTCGACGTACTCCGGAGAGGTCATCTCGAGGGTGAGCTTGGTGTACTCCATCGGGAAGAATCTCGGGGAGCGCGTCACCCAGTCCACGCGTGGACCTCCTGCGTCGGAGCGCGGACCACCGCCGGACGCGGACAACAGATCGTGGTAGACCTCCGCTGCGGACTGGCCGCTGCCCACCACGGTCACCGACTCCAGCGCCAGCAGTTCATCGCGCCGGTGCAGGTAGTCGGAGGCGTGCAGTGCCACCGTCCCACCGGTGTCCAGCGGGGCAGGGTCGATCGGGGTCCACGGGGTGGTGCCGATTCCCAGCACCAGATGCCGGGTCCGGTAGACCTCGGTGCCCTCGGAGGTGATGGCCGTGACCCGGTAGACGGGCGCCGGGTCGATGCGGTTGTCGTCGTCATAACCGTCGGCATAGTTGTTGTCGCCCGGCGCGGTGAGCTCATCCTCGCGGCGGACGTCGACCACCTCCCGCCCCCACCGCAGGCCACCCACACGCTCGGCGGCCCAGCGGCAGTAGGCGTCGTACTCGGCGCGCAGCGGCTGGAAGTCTTCACGGATGTAGAAGGGGTACAGGCGGCCGGCCTGTTTGAGGTAGGCCAGGAACGAGTACGGCGATGTCGGGTCGGCCAGGGTGACCAGGTCGGCGAGAAACGGCACCTGGATGGTCGCGTCGTCGAACATGAGCCCGTGGTGCCAGGCGAAACCGTCGCGGGCGTCGAGGAATACGGCGTCCAGGCCCAGCGGTTCCGCGAGGCAGGCCAGGCCGAGGTTGAACGGGCCGACGCCGATTCCCAGCAGGTCGTGGATCTTCTCGCTCACGTGAGCACCTCCGCGGCCGGGGCCGGGCGCAGCCCGTCGGCGATGCGGCGGGCGGCGGCGCGGACATCGGCGAGGACGATCTCGACGTCGACGTCGGTCAGATTCGGGTCCAGCACGGTGAGCTTGAGGCAGGGGCGGCCGTCGACCACTGTCGCCGCGACGAGGGAGTGGCCCTCGGCGAAGAGGATGTCGCGCACCGGGCGGACCAGGGAGTCGAGGGGGCCGTCGGGTCGCGGGCACGGCCGGAACAGCACGGTCGACAGGTCCGGCCGGCGCACCAGTTCCAGTTCGGGATCCTCCTCGATGATCCGCGCGATTCTGCGGGCCGAATCGATCGATGCGTCGAGTAGGCGTCCGATGCCGTCGGCGCCCAGTACCCGCAGCGTCATCCAGAGCTTGAGGGCATCGAAGCGGCGGGTGGTCTGCAGCGATTTGTCGACGGCGGCGAGGTCCCCGCTGCCCGAGGCGTGGTGGTCGCCATCAGCCGGGTTGAGATACTCGGCGCTGACGGTGGAGTGGCGGAAGCCGGCGCCGTCGCGCAGGAGGAGGGCGGAGGCGGCGACGGGGAGGAAGAAGGTCTTGTGGAAGTCGACCGTCACCGAGTCGGCGGCGCCGATCCCGTCCAGGAGTGCATGGTGTGCGGGGGAGACGAGCAGCCCGCCGCCGTAGGCCGCGTCCACGTGCAGCCACACGTCGTGTCGGTCGCAGACCTCGCCGATCGCACGGAGCGGATCGATCGCGCCGTGGTCGGTGGTGCCGGCCAGGGCCACGACGGCCGCGACCTCGTGACCGGCGTCGGCGAGTGAGGCGAGAGTGCGGTCGAGGGTCGCCGGATCCATGCGGTCGCCGTCTCCGGGCAGGGCGATCACCGCGTCGGGCGCCAGTCCGAGCAGTCGTGCGGCCTTGACCACGCTGAGGTGGGCGTGCTCGCCGGTGACGATGCGCAGGTGGGCGAGCCTCGAGCAGCGGTCGCCCGAGCGTCCGAGACGGTTCTCGCGGGCGGTGAACAACGCCTGCAGATTAGAGGCGGTGCCGCCGGTGGTGAACACCCCGTCCGGCGACGTCGTCCCCGCCGGCGCCTCGAACCCGATGAGGTCGGCGACCCAGTCGATGAGCTTCTGTTCGATGAGACAGGCCGATGTCCCCTGGTCCCATGTTTCGACCGCGGTGTTGACCGAGGTGGCGAGAGCCTCCGCGGCGATGGCCGGAATGGTGATGGGGCAGTTGAGGTGGGCCAGGTAGCGCGGATGGTGGTACCCCACCGCGTGGTCGAGATAGAGCTCGCGCACCTCCTCGAAGGCCTTGTCGAGGGTGCCGAGCGGTACCGAGAGGTCGACAGCGGCGGTGCGTGCGGCCAGGTGTGACGGCGACGCCGCGGACCGGGGCGTCGCCCGGTCATCGAGATATCGACCCACTTCAGCGGTTGCCGCGGCCAGGGCGGCGGCATGCTCCTCGCGGCTGTGGCGGCTCAACAATGGATCGTTCACAGGCTCTCCGACCTACTCGGGGACTTGGATACCGGCGAACGGTAGGGAGGTTAGGCTTGCCTAAGCAAGGGTGGGGTGGGATGAATCACATTGTTGGGGAGGTGAAGTGGGAATGCGCATTCAGGCGCTTGCGTCGGGCGCCGTCTGGCCTCTACTGTTGCGCGCACCAAGGTTAGCCAAGCCTAAGCGGACTGGCTGCGACACTCAGGGACGGAGAACCCATGACCACACCCGCCGCACGATCCCGGCTCGACGTCGCCCCATCCGGCGCCGCGCGCCCCGGCGGGCGGGTCATCCTGCTCGTTCTCGGTGTGATGGTCGCCCTCATCGCGCTGGTGGCCGGCTGCTCGACCGGTGCGGTCGACGGTGGCGGTGACCAGGCGGTGACAGGAGATGTCGAGCGCCAGGGGAGCTTCCCGCGGACCGTCACCCACGCCTACGGCGAGACCGAGATCCCGGAGGCGCCGACCCGCGTCGCCACCGTCTCGTGGGTCAACGCAGACACCTCTCTCGCGCTGGGCGTCGTCCCGGTCGGGATGCCCCGCAACTCGTTCGGGGCCAACGCCGCCGGCTCGACGGACTGGTTCGACTCGAAGCTCGAGGAGATGGGCGGTACGATGCCCGAGCTGTACTCCGAGACCGACGGCATCAACACCGAGGCGATCGCCGCACTGCAGCCCGACCTCATCCTGGGCGCCTACTCCGGTATGACCGCCGAAGAGTACGAGACGCTCTCCAAGATCGCCCCCACCATCGCGATGCCCGAGGGCGATGTGGCGTTCGGCACCGCGTGGCAGGACTCCACCCGGCTCATCGGTGAGGCCCTCGGGCGGTCCGAGGCGGCCGAGGAGCTCATCACCGATGTCGAATCCCAGATCGAGCAGGTCGCGACGGATAGCCCGGACATCCAGGGCACGACCTTCGTGTACGGAACCGTCGACCCCGAGGCCGCTGAGAAGATCTACGCCTTCACCGACGTCGACAACCGCCCCCGATTCCTCACCGAGCTGGGCATGGTCCAGGCCCCGGTGGTCTCCGAGGCCTCCAGCGGGTCGCCCGACGAGTTCGCCGTCACCTGGTCGCCCGAGCGCGCTGACGAGCTGGAGTCGGACATCCTCGTGACGTACGCGACCTCGCCGCAGGTGCGTGAGGCGATCGAGTCCGACCCGCTGCTCGGCCGGATCCCCGCCGTCGAAGCCGGTCGCATGGTTCTCCAGACCGACGAGCAGCAGGTGCTTTCGATCTCCGCGGCATCCCCGCTGAGCCTGCCGTGGGCGCTCGACAACGTTGTCCCCGACATCATCACCGCAGCACAGCAGTCCTGATCACGTGATCACCATCGACGATCCCACCACGCCGTCGGTCACCACAAAGGTAACCGCCCGGCCGCCCCGCCACGGCCCGAGTCGGGCAGTGGTGGGCACGGTGGTGTCGGTGGCGTTGCTCGCCGTGGCGATCGCGGGGTCGCTGTTCATCGGTGCCCGCACGGTCGACCCGGCGGTGGTGTGGTCGGCCCTCACCGCCCTGCCGGGCCAGGTGCTCTCCGGTGATCTGGCCGCGGCGCTGGCTCCCGGTTCGAACGCCTCGATGGACGAGGTCGTGGTGGCCGCACGGGTGCCGCGAACGATCACCGCCATCCTCGTGGGAGCGGCGCTCGCGGTCGCCGGGGCCGGCCTCCAGGGCGCCACCCGGAACCCACTCGGTGACCCGGGGTTGCTCGGCCTCACCGCCGGCGCCGCGCTCGGCGTGGTGCTGGGGCTCGCTCTCGCGCCCGCCGCAGCGCCGTCGGTCGTCTCCCTGTTCGCCGTCGCGGGCGCCCTCGCCGCAGGACTGGTGGTGACCGGCGCGGGAAGGCTCGGGGCGGACTCGGGCACGGGCCTCGTACTGGCCGGAGCCGCGGTGACCGCCGGCTGCACGGCCGTGACCTCGTCACTGGTCATCGCCCTGCCCGCAGTGCTCGACCGCTTCCGCTTCTGGGGCCTCGGGTCGGTGGACCGCTCCGGGATCCCGGAGATCGGGGCGGCCCTGCCGTTCATCCTGCTCGGCCTGGTGCTGGTCCTGGCCGGGGCCGCCACTCTCGACGCGCTCGCGCTCGGCGACGACCTCGCCCGCGGGCTCGGCGTGGGCCCGGCCGCCGGCCGGGCGGTCGTGCTGTCCGGGGTGGTGATCCTGTCCGGGGTCGCCACCGCGCTCGCCGGCCCGATCGCGTTCCTCGGACTGCTCGTCCCGCACCTGCTCCGTCGCCTGGTGGGCGTCGGCAACCGCGTGGTCCTGGGGCTGTCGGTGATCGTCGGACCCGTCGTCCTGCTCATCGCGGACACCGCCGGGCGGGTCATCGCCCCGCCCGGTGAGATCGCGGTGGGCGTGATGACCGTGGCGATCGGCGTCCCGTTCCTCATCGCGCTCCTTCGCGCGGGCCAGGGGGTGAGCACCTCGTGACCGCGGTCCTCGAGAAGCCGACGACGCACGCCGATACGGCTCAGATCGTCCGCGAGCTCTCCGCGCGCCGTCGGCGTCACGCGTTCCGTGTGGTCGTCGGTCTCGTCGTGGTTCTCCTCGCCGTCATGGCGGTGCGGATCCTGCTCGGCCGCTACACCGTCACCATCCCCGACTTCCTGGCGATACTCGGCGGGGCGCGGATCCCCGGCGCGACGTTCGTCGTCATGGAGGACAAGCTTCCGCGTGCTGTTCTCGGGGCGCTCGCCGGGTTCGCGTTCGGCGCGTCGGGGGCGCTGTTCCGCCGCGTGCTCGGCAACCCCCTGGCCAGTCCGGACATCCTCGGCATCGCGCACGGGGCCTCGGCCGGTGCGGTCGCCGGCATGGCCCTGTGGGGCCTGCGCGGGATCGCGATCGTGCCCGCGGCGCTGGTCGGCTCGGGCGTGGCGCTGGCGATCGTGCTGGCCGCCTCCGCCGGCAGGCACACCGGGATCGTCGGCCAACGGTTCCTGCTGGGCGGCGTGGCCGTCGCCGCGCTCGGCACCGCTGTGGTCACCCAGCTCATCGCCCGTCTGACACTCAGCGGCGCCCAGGAGGCCGCGGTGTGGACGGTCGGATCGCTCTCGGGCGCCTCCGGCCAGCGGATCACCTGGCTCGCCGCGACGTTGGTCCTGCTCATCCCTGCGGGGGTGTGGCTGCACTCGGCGCTCCGGCCCGCCGAGTTGGGCCCCGAACTCGCCGTGGGACTGGGCTCACGTCCCGCGCCGACCCGCGCCGCCGCTCTCGGGGTCGGCACGATGCTCGCCGCTGCCGCTACAGCTGTAGCGGGGCCGCTCGCCTTCGTCGCACTACTGTCCACTCCCATCGCCGGTGCACTCGGCCGCGGACGGCCCCGCCTGCTCACCGCCGCGCTGGTCGGCGCTGTGATCGTCGTGGCAGCCGACATCGTGGCCTCCGAGGCGCTGAGCACCGTAGACCTGCCCACCGGCGTGGTGACCGGCGCGCTCGGCGCCCCCGCCATGCTGTGGATCCTCCTGCGCTCGAGAAAGGTGGTCTGATGACCCTTCCCGCGAACACCGCCGACCGCGCGCCGGCGCCCACGCCCGTCGCAGAGACATCCTCTCGGCCGGCTCCCGCGGCCGGACCGGAGGCACAGCCCGCATTCCGCATGCGGGGTCTGACGCTCGGCTACGGCGCAGACCCGGTGATCCGCGATCTCGACCTCGATATCCCCGCAGGCCGGACCACCGTCCTCATCGGCGCCAACGGATGCGGCAAGTCCACCATCCTGCGCGCGCTGGGCCGCCACCTGCACCCGATGTCGGGAACGATCGAGGTCGCCGGGCGGGACCTGGCCAAGATCAAGGCGCGCGAGCATGCCCGGTCGGTGGCGTTCCTGCCGCAGTCGCCGTTGGTGCCGGAGGGGCTCACGGTCGCCGAGTTGGTCGCCCGGGGGCGGCATCCTCACCGCCGGTGGTGGGGAGGTGGTGACGACGACGAGGGGGTCGTCGCCGAAGCGCTGACGCTGACCGACACGGCCGGACTGGCGCATCGTCGCGTCGATGAGCTGTCCGGCGGGCAGCGGCAGCGCGTCTGGGTGGCGCTCGTACTGGCCCAGTCGACGCCCACCCTGTTGCTGGACGAGCCGTGCTCGTTCCTGGATCTCGCGCACCAGCTCGACGTGTTGGACCTGGTCCACGATCTACCGATGCCCGGCGGGTCGCGCGAGCCCGGTGCCGGACGAAGAACCGTGGTGGCCGTCCTGCACGAGCTCAGTCTCGCCGCGCGCGTCGCGGATCATCTCGTGGCGGTCGCCGAGGGCGGTGTGGTGGCCGCCGGGCCGCCCGACGAGGTGATCACGCGCGCGACCCTGCGCAGGGTGTTCGACCTCGACGCAGACATCATCACCGACCCGGTGACGGGACATCCCGTGGTGCTGCCACGGAGCCGACGGAAGGGGACAGCATGACCGCTATGGCTGTAGAGGCACCGATCGTGTGCTCGGAGACCCGGGTGATCGACGTGCGACGTGTGGGGCAGTCGTACATCCGGCTCGTCGTGGCCGGTCCCGACCTGCTGAGGTGGTCCGCCGAGGTGGTGGACCCGGGAACCGTGGCCGACGCGTACGTCAAGCTCTTCATCCCGCCGCCGGGTGGGCCCGGGGTCGTTCCGGATCCGGAGGACATCCGGGCCTGGCTCGCTCTGCCGGAGGCAGAGCGGGGCTGGATGCGTACGTACACGGTGCGGCGGGCCGACACGGTGGATCTCGACGGTGAGCAGGTGCCCGCCCTGACCATCGATATGGTGGTCCACCCCGGTGACGACGAGGGGCCCGGTTCCGGCTGGGCGCGCAGCGTCGCGGTAGGGGACGAGCTGCGGATCGCCGGACCGGGGCGGGGGCATGCGCCGTGGGCCGCCTGGGCGCCCGGAGAGGCAGGACGCATCGTGTGCGCGGGGGACGAGACCGCCGCGCCCGCGTTGCTGGCGATCGCCGACGAGCTCGCGGCAGGGCCGGCCGGAGCCGAGGACGCCGACGCGTCGGCTGCGCGCGAGGTGAGCATCGTGATCGAGGTGCCCACCGAGGGTGATGTGGTCGCGATGGCGGACGGCGCGCCCGGGTTCGTCACCGTCTTGGCACGGTCGGGTGAGCCCGGTGAGGCAGTGCTCCGTCACCTGGCGGGCGTCCTCGATCTGGGCGCGGGGTGCGTCGAGACCGTGATGGGCGGACGCCGGCCCTCCGAGCGTGAGTGGCAGCCGGCCACGGCCGTGTCGGAGGGGGATCCGTACGTGTTCCTCGCCGGCGAGGCCGCGTTGGTCAAGGCGATGCGCCGGCTCGCCGTGGACGCGGCCGGGATCACGAAGGGTTCCGTGGCTTTCATGGGTTACTGGCGGCGCGGTGCCGCCGAGTCCTAGGGTCCGGCCAGTGGCGAGAGTAGTGGCGCGAGTAGTGGCGTAGACCACGCCACGGTGCTACGGTCACGACACCGACTGGACAAAACCTAGGGTGGTGTCAACCATGACGAGTCAGTACCTTCGCCCGGACGAAGGCCTCTTCCCCGCCGATTCGGTGGCGCGCCGGGTGTGGGCGTACCCGACCTCGGCGCTTCTGGGCTTCATCCGCGCGGTGACCATCGAGCACCTCGATCCCGATCTCACCGCGGCGGTCGACGCCAGCGGCCAGGTGCTCCAGCGGCCCGCACTGCGTTACGACCGGACCGTGCAGTACTTCGCCACGGTTTTGTTCGGGGACGCCGCGTCGGTGATCAAGTCCTCGGACGTCCTCATGAAGATCCACGCCCGAGCCCACGGCCCGAACCCCGTGACAGGCGGGACATTCGACTCCAACGACCCGGACTCCCAGCTGTGGATCCACATGACGGCCTGGCACTCGATCCTCTACGTCTACGAGAAGTACGGCCCCGGCAGGCTCTCCCGCGCCGAGGAGACCGAGTACTGGCGAGAATGCGCGATCGCCGCTGCCGTGCAGCCCATTCGCCTCGACGACGTCCCGACGTCCCGGGGCGAGGTCCAGAAGTACTTCGACGACTGGCGCGACCGCCTCGCCGCGTCCGAGGCGGCCGTCCACAACGTCGACTTCATCCTCCACGGCATGGACACGATCTTCACCACCCTGCCGGCCCCGCTCCGGGCGGTGCTGGGTCCGGTGATCCGCTCCGGCGTGATCGCCACGTACCCGCGGTGGATGCGGCCGCTCATGGGCGTGCGGCAGTCGAGGCTCGCCGACACCGCCGTGACCGCTGTGATCCGGCCCGGGATGGCCGCCCTCGCCCGCAGTCCACGGGCGCAGATGTGGTTCCTCGAGCGGGTCGCCCCACGCGGGGGCCCGGTGCTCACGGGCCATATCCGTGGTCTGCCGGCCGAGTCCTCGAGCGTCTACTCGCCTGCGGAGGCACGCAAGAAGTTCGGCGATCCGCGCACGCCGCTCGAGCAGTATGCGGACCAGCTCGCGACTCGCGGCGCTGACGAGGCTCTTTCCCCGTACGAGCACAACCACCACGATGCGCCGCTCGAGTTCGTGGCACCGCGGGCCAAGGCCGGATGACCTGCGGGAGCGCCAGGCAGCGATAGCCCCCACCCAGCGTGGGGCGGGGAGTTGCCTACAGGGCGCGGAGTGCGTCAGTCAGACGGGGGAGCGCCCAGTCCCACGGGATGCGCTCTTGCTCCAACCTGAGATCCCCGGCTGCCGTGAGGGCCTCGAAGGTGTCGAGCTCGTCGGCCGTGAGCCGGGCCCGGGCGGCTCGGGTCGGCGTGGGGTCAGACACGGTGAACTGCCGCCAGGCGTCGAGTGTTTCGCCGTCCATGAGGACGCTGGCGGCGTGGGGTGCGTGGTGGCGCAGCCTGTCGAGGATTGCGAAACCGTGTGAGTCGAGATCGCCCCAGTAGACGATGTGCGCCCGGAGCGCCCAGGGGAGCGCGGCCACCGCGTCGACGGCGTATCCACGGCCGAACAATGCGACCGCGCCGGGCAGGGCGGGAAGCGCGAGGAAGGTGGTGAGGTTCTCGACGACGACAAGGTGACGCGGTCCCGTCGAGTCGGCCCACAGCGTGGCGAGCTGATCGACCGGGCTCTCCACGTCGCGCAGCGGGAAGCCGATCAGGGGGTCCAGAATGCGCAGGCGTAGCCGCGGTCCGGGGCCGCGGAGCCCGAGGCCGGAGCCGGACGCGCTACCGTCCCGTCCCGATCTGGCCGCGTCGACGAGCTGCTCGATCATACGGATCCGCGATTCGATCCATTTGGTGTCGATGCCCGGCACGGCGACCTCGCGCGCAGTGAGGCCGGTGGTGGGGTTGTCGCTCGCCCAGCGACAGACGGTGAGAAGGCGGGCCATGTCCTCGTCGTCGAGCTTCTCCCACAGCGGCGCGGTGCCCGCGGCGGCACGTCGAAGCGCGACGTGGTCCGGTCCCAGTGCGCGAATCCGGTGCGTCCGGTCGAGCAGTGTGCCCCACCGCGCGAACTGACCGCCGAGTCGGGCGATGTCGTGGGCACCTCGTACTTCCACGCGGTGGGGGAGCGACACCACCCCGAAACCGGCGAGTCGACGTTCTGCCCAGGTCACCTGTACGCCCGGCGCCGAGTGCGCCGAGTCGAAGTCCCGCCACGTCCTGATCCACTCCGCCGTCCCCGTCGGGTCGTCGGCCGCGCGCGCCGCG
This sequence comes from Dietzia aurantiaca, assembly GCF_021033825.1. Lineage (GTDB taxonomy): Bacteria > Actinomycetota > Actinomycetes > Mycobacteriales > Mycobacteriaceae > Dietzia > Dietzia aurantiaca. The sequence continues at coordinate 43,684 of NZ_JAIFXZ010000019.1, read as the reverse complement.
GTCGGCATCGAGGTCGCGAACCGGACGGTGTCGGCTGCCGCGGCGTCCGGGTCCGCGAGCCAGTCGCGGTGCCGCCGTCCGAATCGGGTGGCACAGGCGTCGATCAGCGCATCGGGGGTGCGCGGTCCCTTGCCCTCAGGACCCGTCATCGTGCCCCTGCTCCCAGGTGACGCGTTCGATGCGGGAGCGGCTGCCGTCCTCGTTGCCCACCACGACGAGGCCTCCGATATAGGACTCGAGTGTCTGCAGCAGCTTGAGCGGGGTGGCCAGGACCATGTGGAACCCGAAGTCGGTGAACACGTCCATCGCTCGGCGGGTGTAGTCGGGATCGGCCCGGTCGAAGGCCTCGTCGAGCACGACGGTGCCGTAGCCGGGGACGTCCGCGTCGACGTCGGCGAGCTGGAACCGCAGTGCTGCTGCGAGGCAGAAGAACACGAGCTTCTGGGCCTGCCCGCCGGAGAGGCCGGACGACGAATCGTGGTAGTTGGTCGGCGTGCCCGCGGTATCGATCTCGACCCCGATGAACCCGACGTGCCGACGGGTGTCCAGCACGGTCCTGCGCCAACTCCTGTCCGCGGCGTCCGCCGAGCCGAGTCGGTCCAGCAGTCGGGACATCACGGCGAACCCGGCTTCGGCGCTGTCGACGGTGCGCTTGTCGAGGGCGCCGGTCACCGCCTTCTCGAGGTCGGCGAGGAAGTCGGTGACCGTTTCGGAGCGGCGATCGCGCACCTCGATCTGCAGCCATCGTCCGCTCTGGAACTCCGATCGGCGCAGCGAGGCGTTCACCGGCCTGATCCGGGACTCGATCTCGGACCGGGCGCGCCGGACCCGGCGGGCGAGCTCGCCCAGGTTCCGGGTCTGCATGTCGCCGATGAGTCCGAGGAAGCGGTCCTCGAACTCGGCCAGGCGATCGCGACGCAGCTGGACCAGCCACTCCACGGCCTCCCCGACGAACTCCGGCTCGGACCGCAGGTCGGACTTCTTCGCCGGCCAGATCTCGAGGTACGACGTGAGTACCGTGGTGATCCGGCGGTGGATCCGGTCACGCTCGCCCGCGGCGGCCACCTGCTCGGCGGCGATCGCCCGCTCGGTCCGCTGACAGATGTCCTGCACGTTGTCGGCGGTCAGGCGGCGGGTGGCCGCGTCGAGTCGGACGCCGATCCGTGCGGCGGCGTCCTCGTCCGGCTCGTCTGATGCGGAGCCGGCGAGCGTGGCGAGCCGGGCCTGGAGTCCGTCGACGATGCTGCGGACGACGGCGCGCGCCCCGGTCGCAGACTCGTAGGCGGCCTGCGCTCGGTGATGCGACTCCTCGGCGTCTCGAAGGGCGCGCTCCAGCTCCGCCACCTGCGGGTTGTCCTCGCGCCACCGCTCGAGACGATCGTGCGCGCCCGCCTCCCGATCGCGGGCGGTGGTGGAGTCGATCTCCTCCCAGCTCAGACTCTGCAGCAGGGCCGCTGCCCGCTGGTGCTCGCGGCGGTCGGCGTCCACCTGCTCCAGCGACGTCCACCGCCGTTCGTGGGCCTCGATTCGCGAGGCGATCTCGTCGCGGAGGGAGGTGAGGGCCTCCACCTTGGCGTCATCCATGCCGCCGAGCTGGAAGGCCGTGGGGTCGTCGATCCGCCGACGATCATCCTTCTCAAATCGCGCCCCGCGTTTGATCAGACCGTGCAGGGTCACGGCCTTGTCGTGGTGGTCGAGCTCGTCCGCCGTCTCCACGCACGCGATGTCGAACTCGCTCGCGAGCCGACGGTTGAGCCAGGGCTGGAACGGGCCCGCCACCGAACGGACCTTGCGGACCAGGCTGTGAGGTCCGGTCCGTCGAGCCGGATTGGCGTCGCCGTGGTCGACCACCTCGTAGATCAGCCGCACGCCCAGATGGGTGGAGTCGACGGCGGCGGCCACCCGGTCGCGCAGATGGGCGGGGACGAGCATGGTGCGGGCGATGCCGGAGAGGGCGCGCTCGATCGCCGGGCGCCAACGGGCGTGCTCGGCGGGTACGTCGAGGAGTTCTCCCGCGAAGGGGAGTTCGCGGGCGTTGACCCCGGCGGCGCCGCTGACGAGGTCCCGGGCGGTCAGCAACCGGGAGTCGATGTTGGAGCGGTGTCGGAGCACCGACTGGAGCTGCGCCTCTGCCCGCGCATGGGCCCGCTGGTCCTCGTTGAGTGAGCCCGCCACGTCGCGGAGGGTCTCGCGTTCCCGCGCGCGTTCGGTCTCCTGCTCGGCGTCCTCGCGTTCGAGGCGGGCGAGCAGTTCCGCGAAGTGCTCGGCGGAGGTCGGCAGCGAGCCGCCCAGTCGCTCCACCTCGCCGGCAGCGCGATCACGTCGGGCCGTGACGGCGGAGGCGTGGGCGCGGGCCCGCTCGAGGTCGCGTGCGAGCTCGTCGCGGCCCGCGCCGCCGCTGCCCCGGAGCCGGGCCCGGAGGTCCTCGGAGGTCGCCTGCTGCGCGTTCACCTCCTCGCGGGCGGAGGCGACGGTCGACTCCGCGGCCACGAGTGCGCCGCGTGCGGTCCGCAGCTCCTCCTCGACGAGCTCGGTGGTGACGGCGGACTGCACCGCGGGGAACGCCCTGCTCTCGGCGTCGAGCTCGCTCTCCCGCGCAAGCACCCGGTCGCGGGCCGACGCGAGCTCGGCGAGCGGGCCGAGGTGGGCGATCTGCCTGCGGACATCGACCACGGAGCGGTGGGCCTGGCGCAGCTCGGCGAACTGCTCCACCGCACGGTCGGCGATGGCGAACGTATCCGGCTCATCCAACATGAAGTCCCGGAACAGCTGGTCGAGACTCGACAGTGACTTGGCCGACAGCGTCCGGTGCAGCAGCAGCTGCGCCGCCTCCGAGGCGATACCGAGTCGGCGCCGGAAGGCCGCCGCGAACGCCGAGTAGCTGTCATGGAACCTGACGGCCGGAATCTCGCGTTTCAGTGCCCGCTTGTCGATGCCGCCGCGGAGGTAACCGAACAGGTCCGGAAGATCCAGCGGGTCGTCGGGTGAGTGCTCGCCGACCCCGTGGAGGCGTTTGACCCCGGTCGCCGAGTTGTCCCCGGAGCGCAGGTAGAGCAGGAGCAGCAGGGTCACACAGCGTTCGGCGCCGTCGGCGTAGGTCAGCGCGATCGCGGAGAAGGTGGCCTTGGGGCGGAGATAGACGGACGCGAGATCCCCGGATTCGTCGTCGGCGCCTCGGCGCCAGGCACCGCGGATGTACGACACGAGGCTGCGCCCCGACCCGCGGCCGGCCTCCTCCTGGGCGGCGGCGTTGAACCGGAGATGTGTCGGCGGCACGAGGACGGCGGACACGGCGTCGATGAGGGTGGACTTGCCGGAGCCGGATCCGCCGGTGACGAGGAAGCCTTTCCGGGGTACGTCGACGTCGTGGTACCCGTCGAGCGTGCCCCAGTTGCACACCTGGATCCGGGACAGCCGCATCTGGCCCGGGTGTTCCGGCGTGCCGGGGAGCTGCAGGGTGTCAGACATCGCCGCCCTCGTCGTTGTCGTCGTCATCGCCTTCGAGTAGCGGGTCGACGCCGGCCGCGGACCCGTCGAGCGCCTCGATCAGCGCACGGTACTCATCCCGGATCCCCGCGACGACGTTCGCGTCGAACAGGTGGCGCAGCACCGGGGAGACCTCGGCCCGCCCCTCGGTCTCGATGTCCGAGAGCAGGGAGTAGGTCTTCAGGCGGTTCCACGACGCATCGAACTTGCGGACGTAGCGGCTTCGATCCGAATCAACGACCGGTCGGTAGACGTCGATCTGTTCGGCGACGTCCTCGCAGTCCACGATCACCCGCTCGCCGGGCTGGGCCACGGACAGTTCGGATCTGAGGTGGAGGAGCAGCACGGTGTCCATGTGCGACAGCGTCTCCGTCCGGAGCACCGCCGGGACATCGACCCGGCCACCGGTGTCGACCTGCCGGGTGAACGCGATCCCCGCGTCGTGGTCCAGGACGAGGTCGAGGAACACATCCGCGAGCCGGGACCGGAGTGCGGGCTCATCCGACACCACCGCCGCCCAGATCTCCGGTTGGCGGTGGGACTGCACCAGAGGACCGGTGAGCAGGCGCGACAGCGCACGCCTGGACGCGAAGGACAGCGTTCCGGCGTCGCCGGGCCAGAGCCCGTCGTGGTCGGCCCGGTCTTCGGTTCCCGGGTCGGCGTCGTCCGATCCGGTCATTGTCACTGGTTCTCCTCCCGGAGCCGGTCTGCGGTGAACACCAGCGTGGGTATCCGGGCGCTGAGGGTGGTCTCGGAACCGCTCGTCCACGAGATGGTCTCAGCGGCGTCGGCCTCGCCGGTCGGCGGCCGGGCCCGGGTGGTGATCGCCAGGTTGAGCAGTCCGACGACGCTGGCGACTCCCTGGGTGGCGGGGTGTTCACGCAACACGGTACCGATCGACGAGGGGCCCAGCCTGGCCACCACGTCGTCAACGTGGGCGCGGAGCTCGCCCTCGTCGATCTCCGATGCCCGGACCAGTGCGGTGAGCGCCTGTAGATCCGCTGTGCCTGCCTCATTCCTCGAGACCTCACGAGCCACGCGCTCCTCACCCGGATTGCGCAGCCGTAGGGCGCCGACGGATCGTACGGACATGCCGACCCGGCGCAGAGGCACCGACATCTGGCTGGTCGGTCGCACCGCGCGGCTCCGGCTGGCCTCGGCGGCGCCGGACCTGGCCGAGCGGATGAGCGCGAGCATCTGCCGGTGCTCGACATAGGCGTCGGTGGTCACGAAATGACGCAGACTGCGGGACAGCGAGGTGAGGACCCCATTGACCTCGGCGCCTGCGGTCTCCATTTCCGCGAAAACCTCACGCAACGCGCGCTTGGCCGACGGGGGTAGGTCGGCCACCTGCGGCCGGCTCAGGATGTCGTCGATCCAGGTATCCACCGAAGCCGAGCGCTCAGGATCGAGCAGGACCGAGTAGAAGGACGAGAAGCTGCGGCCGGCCTCGGAGTCCCCGATGAGGTCGACCCCGCCGAACACCGCGTCGAGGACGTCACCACGGGCCCCGTCCTGATCCAGGAGACGACGACGGAGATCCTGGTTGAGCGAGTCGAACTCGGCTCTCACGCGAGCGAAATCCGCGGGGATGTCGTCGGCTCCACGAATGATCTCCGAAATCTTCTCGCCGACCTGCTCGGAGTCGACGAGTTCGAGATCCCCTGCCTGCACCCTGGCGATGGCGGCGTCGATGCGGTCGCGTTCCCGGGTAAGCGCGGCCAGACGGCCCTGCACGGAGGGGTCGGTGTCACGGGCGAGATCCTCGAGTTGCCGGGTCAGCGTCTCGACCCGCGACACGGTGAGGCCTCGTCGCGGTGTCTGCAGGCTCTCCAGGAAATCCACTACCACGAGCGCCGACTGCGTCGGCTCGAGGGTCTCTCCGGTGGCGGCGGTACCGGGTCGCCGGAGCATCCAGCCGGCGTCCACCCAGGTGCGGACATAGGACTGGGCGTTCCCGGATACCTCGGCGCCCGCATCGCGGACCGCCACCAGCGTCCGGTCCAGGTATTCGTAGAACTCCGAGGACGCGACCCGCCGGGACGAACTCTCGAACACCTGGGTCAGCACCGCGACGATCAACGGCCACAGCGGGCTGCGCAGGAGCGCGAGCGCCGGTGACTCGCCACCCAGACGGGTGAGGGCGAGGTAGCGTGCCAGCGCGGACATGGTCTCATCGTGGCACGTGACCACGACACCGGGCCGCGCAGGCCGCGGCCGAGCCGGCTCAGGTCACGCGCGGAGCAGCTGACGCAACACATACGGCAGGATGCCGCCGTTGACGTAGTACGCCTCCTCTGCCGGGGTATCGATCCGCACCGTGGCCGAGAACTCGCGGGACCGCCCGTCCTTCTCGACGGTGACCGTGACCTCGTCCGGGACGCTGTCGGCACCTTCCAGCCCCGTGACGGAATACACCTCGTCGCCGGTGAGTCCCAGCGACTCCGCGTCCTGCCCGTCGGGGAACTGCAGCGGCAGCACTCCCATCCCGATGAGGTTGGAACGATGGATGCGCTCGTAGGAGACCGCGAGTACCGCTCTGACGCCGAGCAGGGTTGTCCCCTTGGCGGCCCAGTCACGGGAGGAACCGGAGCCGTAGTCGGCGCCCGCGATGATGACCAGGGGGACGTCCTCGTACTGGTAGGCCATCGCGGCGTCGAAGATGCTCATCTCGTCGCCGCTGGTCCAGTGCTTGGTGACGCCGCCCTCGACACCCGGGACGAGCTCGTTGCGGAGCCGGATGTTCGCGAACGTGCCGCGGATCATCACGTGGTGGTTGCCGCGGCGCGAACCGTAGGAGTTGAAGTCCTTCGGGTCGACGCCCTGGTCGATGAGGTACTTCCCGGCCGGGCTGTCACGTTTGATCGCGCCGGCCGGGGAGATGTGGTCGGTGGTCACCGAGTCACCCAGCTTGGCGAGCACCCGTGCGCCGGCGATGTCGCGGATCGGCGCCGGCTCGGCCTCCATCCCGTCGAAGTACGGCGGCCGCTGGATATAGGTGGACGTGTCGTCCCAGTCGTAGACTTCGCCTTCATGGATGTGCATTCCGCGCCAGTTGTCGTCACCGGCGTAGACATCCGAGTAGCCCTCGGTGAACATCGTCGCCTCGACGTTGGCATCGACAGCCTCCTTGATCTCCGCGCTGCTGGGCCAGATGTCGCGGAGGTACACGTCCTCGCCGTCGTTGTTCCTGCCGAGCGGCTCGGTGAGGAGGTCGGTGTGCAGACTGCCGGCGAGTGCGTAGGCGATCACCAGCGGCGGGGAGGCGAGGAAGTTCATCTTGACCTCGGGGTGTATCCGCCCCTCGAAGTTGCGGTTTCCCGACAGTACCGACGAGACGTTGAGGTCTTTGTCGTTGACGGCGGCGCTGACCTCGGGGATGAGCGGTCCGGAGTTTCCGATGCACGTTGTGCAGCCGTAGCCGACCAGGTGGAAGCCGAGCTCCTCGAGATACGGCGTGAGCCCGGAGCGCTCGAAGTAATCGGTGACGACGCGTGATCCCGGGGCGAGGGTGGTCTTGACCCACGGCCGGGTCCGCAGTCCGCGCTCGACGGCTTTCTTCGCCAGCAGGGCCGCACCGAGCATGACCGACGGGTTGGACGTGTTCGTGCACGAGGTGATCGCGGCGATCACCACGTCTCCGTGGTCGACGATCGCCTCCGTGCCGTCGATGACCACCTCGGTCGGGTCGCTGGGCCAACCGAGCTTCTCGTTCGCGGTGAGCTGCTCCTCGGTCAGGTGCCGGGGAGGCGCGTCTCTCCCCGGCTTGGCTCCCGGCGAGACCGGGTCGGAGGCCGGGAAGGAGTCGGCCGACGTGTCGTCGACGCCGCCTTCGTCGGAATCGGACTTCTCGTGCTCGCCCGCGAGCAGTCCGAGGACAGTCCGAGGGGCGTCGCCGAGTGGGATGCGGTCCTCGGGGCGTCGAGGGCCGGAGATGGACGGCTCGACGGTCGACAGGTCCAGGTCGACGACTCGGGTGAAATCGGGCACGTGGTCGGGGTCGTGCCACAGACCCTGCTCGCGTGCGTAGGCTTCGACCAGCTCGATCTGGTGGTCTTCACGGCCGGTCAGGCGCAGGTAGTCGATCGTCTCGGCGTCGACGGGGAACATCGTGGCCGTGGAGCCGTACTCCGGACTCATGTTGCCGATGGTGGCTCGCGTGGCGAGCGGGACATTGGCGACACCGGGCCCGAAGAACTCGACGAACTTGCCGACCACACCGAGACCGCGCAGAAGCTCCGCGACCGTGAGTACGAGATCGGTTGCGGTGGTGCCCTCCCGCAGCTCGCCGCTGAGCCGGATACCGACGACCTGGGGGATCAGCATGCTCATGGGCTGCCCGAGCATGGCCGCCTCGGCCTCGATGCCGCCGACACCCCAGCCCAGCACTCCCAGACCGTTGACCATCGGGGTGTGTGAGTCGGTGCCCACGAGGGTGTCCGGATACGCCTGCCGCTTCCCGGCTTGCTCCCGGGTGAAGACGACGCGGGACAGGTACTCGAGGTTGACCTGGTGACAGATGCCGGTGTCGGGCGGGACCACGAGGAAGTCGTCGAAGGACTGTTGCCCCCAGCGCAGTAGCTGGTACCGCTCCTGGTTGCGCTCGAATTCGAGTTGGGCGTTGATGCCGAAAGAGTCGGGACTGGCGAACGAATCGGCGATAACGGAGTGGTCGATGACCAGCTCGGCCGGGATCTGCGGATTGATCGTGGACGGCTCCCCGCCGAGTTCGGTCATGGCGTCGCGCATGGCGACCAGGTCGACCACACAGGGTACGCCGGTGAAGTCCTGCATGAGCACACGTGCCGGTGTGAACTGGACCTCGGGATTGCGCTCGGATTCCGGCTGCCAGTCACGGAGCGCCTCGATCTGCGCGGCGGTCACCAGGCGTCCGTCTTCGTTGCGCACGAGGTTCTCGAGCATGACCTTCAGTGAATACGGGAGTCGCCCGGAACCCTCGATCCGGTCGAGCCGGTGGATCTCGTAGGAGGTCCCACCGACGGAGAGTTCGCCTCGGGCTCCGAAGCTGTCGGGTCCTGCTTCCGCCTTGTTCAGTGACATCGCACGTCCACCTTCCATGCGTCCGGCGACAGCCGGGGCGTCCGGGGTCTCCGAGCCGCCGGTCGCCTTTCCTGTGAGTTCAGTCACATCCCACGGTAGGCCTGCCTCGCGTGAAAGGACACCGGTCAGGTTCGGCGGCCCAGGAGGTTCAGTCGTCGACGCCGCGCGCGGCCAGCGCGTCGCCGAGCTGGTCGGCGGTGGAGAGCGCACCGAGCACCGTCGGGACGACGAGCGCACGGATCGACATGCCCAGGCCGCGGGCCTTGCGGGCCTCGGTGACCTGGCGTAGCTGCCGAGCGAGCAGGGGGATCGCGCGGATCGTCAGCACGAGTACGAGGGCGACCCGGTCCGGGGAGACGCCGACGTGGCGAAGCGGTCCGGCCGCGCGGGTGACTGCATCGAGCATGTCCGCAACGCGGGTCGTCAGCGCCACGAGCCCCGCAACCGCCACCGCCACCAGCAGCGCCCCGGTCACGCGAAGGGCGGTGTCGAGATCGGCGACGATCCACTGCAGAGCGAGGATCGCGATGAGCATCGGCAGCACCGGGCGAACCTGGTCCCAGGCGGCGCGCGGCGGGATCTGACCGATCGCGTACAACGCCACCGTCAGGGCCAGGGCGGGGAGGACGTGCCAGGGCTCGCGGACCATGACCGAGACTGCCACGATCAGAACGCACACCAGCAGGATCTTCCATCCCGCCGGAAGTCGGTGCAGGAGCGAGTTCCCCGGCTGGTAGGTGGCGAACATCTAGCGCTCCAGCGCGATACGGCGGTATCCGGCCAGTGCCGGCCCGGGGGAATCGTCGATCACCACGCGCCCGCCGTCGACCACCAGGACGCGGTCGAAGTCGGCGACCAGGTCCAGGTCGTGCGTGACCACGACCAGCTGCTGGGGCAGGGCGGCGAACGTTTCCGCGACCAGCGCCCGGTTGCGTAGGTCGAGCAGCGTGGTGGGCTCGTCCGCTACGACCAGTGTGGGCTCCATGACCAGTACCGCGGCCAGGGCGAGCAGCTGCTTCTGGCCGCCGGAGAGCAGATGGCAGGGATGGTCGGCGTGCCCCGCCAGGCCGTAGGTGTCGAGTACCCGGTCGATGCGTCGTCGTCGTTCCTCTTTCGACAATCCCGAACGGCGGAGGGAGAAATCCACGTCCTCCGCCACCGTGGGCATGACGATCTGGGTGTCCGGATCAGTGAAGCAGAAGCCCACCTTGCGACGGACCTTCGCGCCTTTGCGGCGGGTGTCGAGTCCATCGACGGTGACAGTGCCTGAGGTGGGGACGACGAGCCCGTTGATCATCCGCGCCAGGGTGGACTTGCCGCCGCCGTTGACGCCGACGATCCCGATGCGGCGCTCGGTCAGGCTCAGGTCGACGCCGGACAGGACCGTGCGGTCGCCGTAGTCGTGGCCGACGTCGTTGAACCGGATCTCGACCCCGGTGCCCGTCGGTTCCGTCTGGTTCGACGACGCCGGCTGCGGCGCGCTGGGATCGGTCACGCCGGGTACGTTACGCCGCCGCCGGGCGGCGTCGCCGCAGCGGCGCGATCAGGCCCGGGCGCGCCTTGTGGACCTGCTGCGCCACCACCGCGGTGACGGCCGCCTTGGCCAGGTCGCCGGGCAGGAACACGCCGTTCGCGGCGATGGCGGCGATGGCGGCGCCCATTGTGAGGTCGGTGCGCAACAGCATGCCGATCACGCCGACGGCGTAGATCACGACGATGCCGCCGAGGATGTTGATGAGCAGGCCAGGGATGAGGCGGTAGCGCGGCATGAGCCAGGCGGTCAGCAGACCGATCACGATGACCGCGGGGATCCAGCCGATGAGGAAGCCCGCGGTGGGGCTGGCGAGGGACGTCAGCGTCGTGCGGCCGCCGGCGAGCACGGGCAGTGCCAGGCCGATCACCATCACGGCGAGAACCGAGAGGACTCCCTTCCGCCAGCCGAGCAACGAGCCGGCCAGCATCACGCCGAGCGTCTGGAGGGTGATGGGCACGCCCGCCGAGCCGATGCTGATCTGGCCGGGGAGGCCGAGGACGACGATGAGGGCCGCGAACACCGCGATCTGCGCGAGATCGCGGGTGGCGCTGCGGGCGGGAGCCCTGTCGATCGACATGCTCATGACACTCCTTGGACGCGTGACGGCCGCGGCGCGACCTGAACAGTGTTCATTGTGTCAGGACGCAGTGCTGCAGCGCACATCCGGGGTGGGTCCGTCGGGCTGACGCATCCCCGCGCCCCAGCCGCGATCAGTGTGCCGGCGAAGCGCGCACGTGGGCCCGTTCGCCCTGCTTGCCGATGAGGCTGAGGAACTCCACGGGGCCCGCGCTGGTGGCGCCGAACCAGTGCGGGGTGCGGGTGTCGAACTCGGCGGCTTCGCCGGGCTTGAGGATCAGATCGTGCTCGCCCAGGACCAGCCGGAGGCGCCCGTCGAGGACGAACACCCAGTCGTATCCGTCGTGCACATGCATATGCGGCTCGTCGTCGTCCCTTCCCCGCGGTAGTACGAACTTGTAGGCCTGGATCCCGCCGGGCCGCCGGCTGAGGGGGATGACGGTCGCGCCGTAGTCGGTCGCGATGGGGCGCATGTTCACCCGCGGATCGCCGGTGGGCGGCGCGTCGACGAGCTCGTCCAGAGTGACGCCGTGCGCGCGGGCCAGAGGGAGGAGGAGTTCGAGGGTGGGCCTGCGTCCGCCGGATTCGAGCCGGGACAGCGTGCTGCTGGAGATTCCGGTCCGTCCGGCGAGGTCGGAGAGGGTGAGGTTCCGTCGCTGTCTCAACTGTTTGAGGCGCGGTCCCACCGCGTCGAGGGTCTGGAGGTCGGGGTCGCCCGTGGCGGAGTCCGACCTGTCGTCACTGGCGCTCATGTCGACAGTTTGCCACTCCGGCAAGGCAGCTTGCGGGCGCTGGCGCCGCGGGCCATTGACGGGTGTGCTCGTCGTGGCATCCGCCGGCGGTACCGGATTGCCCGGAGCAGAACTGGTGAGCAGGCGTCAGCGGGCCTGCGAATCTGCCCACGCACGCACTACGCAGCCGGCGGTCGACCAGCGCGGTTGCGCTAGACACCGGGGGGTTCGCTGTCGCCGTCGGAGACCAGGATGACGAAAGTCGTCCAGGTGTAAGACGAGCACGCCACCGGTGGAACCACCGGAGCCGCCTACAGCAGGCCGAGTTCGTGGGCCCGGGCCACCGCGGCCGTCCGAGACGTCACCCCGAGCTTGTCGAAGACATGCACCAGATGGGTCTTCACGGTCGCCTCCGACACATGTAGAGAGGCCGCCACCTGCCGGTTGGTCGATCCCTCGGCCACCGCGTGCAGGACCTCCGCCTCGCGCTCGGTCAGGGCCGGCCGGGGATTGCGTAACCGGCCCATGAGAGTCGCCGCGACGGTGGGGGAGAGCGCACTCTCCCCGGCCGCCGCGGCGTGGACCGCGCCGAGGAGCTCGTCGGGCCCGGCGTCCTTGAGAAGGTATCCGCACGCCCCCGCCTCGATCGCGCCCACGATGTCGGCATCAGTGTCGTGACTGGTCAACACCAGTACCTGCGGCGGGTCGGGGAGTTCGCGGAGACTGGCCGTGGCGCGGACGCCGGCGGTGGCATCGCCGGCGAATCGCAGATCCATGAGGACCACGTCCACGTCCCCGACCCGCGAACGTTCCACCGCGGCTGAAGCCTCGGAGACGTCCGCCAGCACCTCGATCGCCGGGTCGGAGGTCAGGAGCGCCCGCAGGCCGGTGCGTACCACCGCGTGATCGTCGGCGATCAGAATCCGGATCGTCGTCGTCATCTCGTCCGCTCCACCGGCAACGGCAACACCGCTCGCACCGTCGTGCCCCGCCCCACCTCGGAGTCGACGGTGAGCGTCCCGCCCAGGTCGGCCACGCGACGCGCCATACCGTCGAGGCCGAAGGAGGCGGCGGCCCGCGGGGCCTCCGGGTCGAATCCGCGGCCGTCGTCCGTGACCGTCAGCGCGATGTGGTCGGCGGATTCGGCGATCGTCATCACGATCCGCGAAGGCATGCCGTGCTTGACCGCGTTGGCCAGGGCCTCCTGCGCCACACGCACTGACACCGCCGCGAGTTCGGCCGGCGGCTCCGAGGGCAGTTCGCCCGTCACCGACACCTCCACCCGCGGGTGTTCTGCACGGACCCGCCCGGCCACCCGGTGCAGTGCGCCGTCGAGCGAGACCCCCTCCAGCGGTGCCGGTCGCAGTGCCTCGATCAGCCGCCGGGTCTCGGTGAGGTTCTCACCGGCCACCTCGCGGGCCAGGCGGATCTGCTCGATCGCGGGATGCCCCGGATCGGCGCGCTCGGCGGCGTGCAGCAGCATCCCGATGCTGGCCAGGCCCTGCGCCACGGTGTCATGGATCTCGCCCGCCAGACGGGCCCGCTCGGTCTCACGGCCCACCTCACGCTCCCTCGAGGCGAGCTCGGATCGTGCGGCCACCAGTTCGGCGATCACCTCGCGACGGGCCTGGGACTCGCGGTACAGCGCCCGGACCCCGGCGGCCAGCCCCAGGGCGACGAGTGCGCCGACGACGGGCCCCACCACGCCGGCGGGTGTGAAGCCGTTATGCACGCCCAGTGCGACCACAGCGACCGCGGCCAGGCCCGCGACCGCCGCCGCCCCGGCCCAGGAACCGAGCAGGAACATCGCGAGGAAGAACAGCGGGAAAACCAGGTAGGCGGCCTCCGGGACCTGCACCACCAATGCCGCCCACAACGCGAGGACGGCGGCCAACCATCCGAGCCGGGCGGCGCGGCCGGTGTGCCGCCGCCGCTCCCACACCGTCCCGGCCACGTACACGACCGCAAACCCGATCGCCGCGGTGACGGCCGGGAGATTGGGCCCGCCTGCCGCGTCACGATGGGCGCTGACCAGCGTGAGGACCAGCAACGCGGCCACCAACGTGTGCAACGCCACCTGCAGCTGCGCCAACACCGCGCGCACCCCCGCGGACTCGGGCGGGAGCTCCATGTCGGGCGCGGGCACAGAGGTCACGCCGACGACGCTAGTCGCTTCGGCGAGGCCCGCGCATCCATCGAAAGGTGGAGCGGGGCGTCCTCCGTTCGTGCCCGCGGAACCAACCCCACGGCCGATTCGGATCCGCGAGGACGCGACGAGGGTGGAGACAGACCTTCACGAGAGGAAACCCGATGTTCTTCGCACTGCGTGACCTGCGCACCGCCCGGTGGCGCTTCGCCCTCATCACGGGCGTCGTCTTGCTGCTGTCCGTCCTCGTCGCCGGCCTTCTCGGCCTCACCGCCGGCCTGGCCAACCAGAGCGTGTCCGCGCTCCGGTCTCTCGGGTCGGGCGGCGCGTCGTTCGTGCTCCCGGCCGACGAGTCCGGCCCCGTCGATCTCGACCGCGCCGCCCTCACCGGCGAGCAGATCGACGCCGTCATCGCGTCGGACCCCGCAGCCGTGCCCGTGGGGATCGCGCGGATCAACCTGGACGACGGGACGGAGACGGGCGTATCGGCAGTCGCCGTGGGTCTGTCCGCACCGGTGGGATCGGTGTCTCCGCCCGCAGGCGGCCAGGCCCTGGTCTCCGACGGGATCGACGACGAGCTGGGCGCGGACGTCCGCTCGATCGCAGCCGACGGAACGGACCTCGCGGTGGCCGGTCAGGCCGGTGGCCTCTGGCATTCACACACCCCGGTCGTGGTGACCGATCTCGAGACCTGGCGCGGCCTGGCCCCCAGGGGCGGGCCCGCCACGGCGATGGCGGTGAACGCGGACGTGGTCGACCCGGACCTGGTGGTCGACGGCTCGGGGCTGGCGCTCGTCGACGACGACGGGCTCGTGGGCGCACTGCCCTCGCACCGGGCCGAGAACACTTCACTCAACACGATGACCTACATGTTGCTGGCCGTGACCGCACTGGTCGTAGGCGCGTTCTTCGCCGTGTGGGGTATGCAGCGTCGCCGGGACGTGGCCGTGCTCAAGGCCCTCGGCGCCTCCACCGTCGCGGTGGTCAGGGACTCGGTGGGACAGGCCGCGATCGTGCTGGTCGTCGGGGTGGGCGGCGGGGTCGCGATCGCCGCGCTCTTCGGACTCGCGGTGGCCGGAGCCGTGCCGTTCGTGGTGTCCGCCGGAACGACCTTGCTCCCGGCCGCGATCCTCGTGGCTCTCGGTCTGGCCGGAGCCGCCGTGTCGCTGCGGCCCGTCGTGACCGCCGACCCCAATTCCGCCCTGGGCGCCGCGCGATGAGTCCGCTCCCCGCGCGCCGGCTGCAGACGTCGTTGTCGTCGTCGCCAGCCACCCCGTCGCGCCTCACGTCACCTTCCCCGACCCACTCCTCGTCCATCGACACCACCAGGAGAACCGCCATGACCACCGCCTACGCCGCGACCACCGCCCCCACCGACCGGGCCGGTGCCACCGCCCCCACTCTCCGGATGGAGGACGTCGTCCTGACCTACCCGGACGGACAGGGGCGCGTCACCGCCGTCGACCACGTGAGCCTGGAGATCGATCGCGGCCGCAGCCTGGCGGTGACCGGCCCTTCAGGGTCGGGCAAGTCCAGCATGCTCGCGGTGGCCGCCACGCTGACCCGCCCCGACTCCGGGCAGGTGTGGCTCCGGACCCCCGACTCGCTCGTCGACCTGGCGATGGTCGACCGCGGCCGGGCCGCCGAGCTGCGACGCACCGAGATCGGGATCGTGTTCCAGCAGGCCAACCTCATCGACTCGCTCACCTCCCGCGAACAGCTCGAAGCCATGGTCTGGTTGGGGGCCCGGCCGACGGGTCGGACACGTCGTGCCGCACGGCGTCGGGCCGACGAACTGCTCGACGTGGTGGGTCTCGGCGGCGCCGCCGGACGATCCGTCGGAGCGCTGTCCGGCGGGCAGCGGCAGCGGGTCGCGGTCGCCCGCGCGCTGATGGGGCGGCCGTCCCTGCTCCTGGCCGACGAGCCGACGAGCGCCCTGGATTCAGAATCCGGTGAGGCGGTCATGGACCTTCTGCTGGGGACCGCGCGCGAGTTCGACGTGGCCCTGATGCTGGTCACCCACGACGCGAGCAACGCCGCACGGTGCGATGCGAAGGTGGAGCTCGTCGACGGAGCCGTGGTCTGACGGGAGCACCGTCCCCGGGCACCCTCTCAGGTGTGCCGGATCGCGACGGCAGACAGCGCAACTAGACTGGTTCGCGGTGGTCGCGTGCCTCGAGGGCGCATCGCGCCGGTTCCGGGGTCTCAACCGATCCGGGGTCGCCCGTGACCTGGTGAACTCTAGGAAAGGCCATGCCCATGCTCTCCCGCATCGACCTGCGCGGTCGCACGCTCGCCACCGCCGAGTTGCGTCGCACACTCCCGCGCGGCGCCGCGGACGTCGACTCCGTCGTCGACACGGTGCGTCCGGTGGTCGAGGCGGTCAGGGAGCACGGCGCCACGGCCGCACTCGACTACGGCGAGAAGTTCGACGGCGTCCGCCCGGGGTCGGTGCGGGTGCCCGCGGACGTCATCGCCCGCGCGGCCGAGGAACTGGACAGGGATATCCGTGACGCGCTCGTCGAGGCCATCCGTCGCGCGCGCATCGTCCACTCGGCCCAGAAGCGCACCGACACCGTCACCGAGGTCGCCCCCGGTGGGTTCGTGACCGAGCGTTGGGTGGCGGTCGAGCGCGTGGGGCTCTACGTGCCGGGCGGCAAGGCCGTCTACCCGTCCAGCGTGATCATGAACGTCGTCCCCGCCCAGGTCGCAGGCGTCGGGTCGCTCGTCGTGTCCTCGCCGCCGCAGGCGGACTTCGACGGATGGCCGCACCCCACGATTCTCGCGGCGTGCTCGCTGCTCGGGGTCGACGAGGTGTGGGCCGTCGGCGGCGCACAGGCGGTCGCGCTGATGGCCTACGGCGGGCAAGACCCCGAGGGAGCGGAGTTGGAGCCGGTCGACATCGTCACCGGGCCCGGCAACGTCTACGTGACCGCGGCCAAGCGGCTGTGCCGCAGCGTGGTGGGGATCGACTCCGAGGCGGGCCCGACCGAGATCGCGGTACTCGCCGACGAGTCGGCGGACCCGGTGCACGTGGCGTACGACCTCATCAGCCAGGCCGAGCACGACCCGAACGCGGCCAGCGTCCTGGTGACCGATTCCCAGGCCTTCGCCGACGCGGTCGACCGTGAGATCGAGGCCCGCTACGAGGTCACCCTCAACGCCGACCGCGTACGCGAGGCCCTCGAGGGACCCCAGTCGGCCATCGTGCTGGTCGACGGCATCGACAGCGGATTGAAGGTGGTCGACGCGTACGCCGCCGAGCACCTCGAGGTCCAGACCCGCAACTCCGCGGCCGACGCCGCCCGGGTGCGCAACGCCGGCGCGATCTTCGTCGGCGCCTACTCGCCGGTGCCGCTCGGGGACTACGCCGCCGGCTCGAACCACGTCCTGCCCACCTCCGGCACCGCCCGTCACTCGTCGGGACTGAGCGTGCAGACCTTCCTCCGGGGGATCCACGTCGTGGATTACGACCAGGCGGCGCTCAAGGAGATCGCGCCCACCGTGATCGCGCTCGCCGACGCCGAGCGGTTGCCCGCCCACGGCGAAGCCGTCCGCGCGCGGTTCGAGGACCTCACCGCAGGGGAGGAGCAGTGACCGCCGCGCCCCGCCGGGGCGTCGGGCTGGACGCCCTCCCGTTGCGCGACAACCTCCGGGGCGGCACCGCCTACGGCGCCCCGCAGCTCGAGGTCCCGGTACAGCTCAACACCAACGAGAACCCGCACCCGCCGAGTGCGGAGCTGGTGGCGGACATCGCCGCCGCCGTCTCCGAGGCGGCCGCCGATCTGAACCGCTACCCGGACCGGGACGCGGTGGGGCTGCGCACCGATCTGGCCGGGTACCTCACCCGTCAGACCGGGGTGCCGCTCGATGCGGACATGGTGTGGGCGGCCAACGGCTCCAACGAGATCCTGCAGCAGTTGCTCCAGGCGTTCGGCGGGCCGGGCCGCAGCGCCATGGGATTCGTCCCCAGTTACTCGATGCACCCGATACTGGCGGCCGGCACCGACACCCGGTGGATCCCGGTCGAGCGCGCCGCGGACCTGTCGATCGACGTCGACGCCGCGGAGGCCGCCCTCGCGGAGTGCCGCCCCGACGTGCTGTTCGTGACGACCCCCAACAATCCGACCGGGCACGTCGTGGACCTCGACGACCTGCGGCGACTGCTCGACGCGGCGCCGGGGATCGTGGTGGTGGACGAGGCGTACGCCGAGTTCTCGCCGTCGCCGAGCGCGTGCACTCTGTTGGCCGAATACCCGGCCAAGCTGGTGGTCTCGCGGACGATGAGCAAGGCGTTCGCGTTCGCCGGCGGGCGCCTCGGCTACTTCGCCGCGGACCCCTCCTTCGTGGAGGCAGTGCTGTTGGTGCGGCTGCCGTACCACCTGTCGATGGTCACGCAGGCTGCCGCACGTGCCGCGCTACGTCACGCGGAGGAGACGCTCGCCTCCGTCGCGCTGCTGGCCGACGAACGCAAGCGGGTGACCGCAGGCCTCGAGGAACAGGGGTACGAGGTGCTGCCGAGTGAGGCCAACTTCGTGCTCTACGGCCCCTTCACCGACGCCGCGCGCGCGTGGCAGCGCTATCTCGACGCCGGCGTGCTCATCCGCGACGTGGGCATCCCCGGACGACTTCGTGCGACCATCGGGCTTGAGAACGAGAACGACCGGCTGCTGCAGGTGAGCGCCGACCTGGCGGCCGAGGAACTCGGGCCACTGACAGAGGAGAAGCGATGAGTGAGCAAACCACGCGGCGGGGCCGGGTCGAGAGGACGACCAGGGAGTCGTCGATCGTGGTGGAGATCGACCTCGACGGGACCGGACAGACGGACATCTCCACGGGGGTCCCGTTCTTCGACCACATGCTCACCGCCTTCGGCCAGCACGGCGCGTTCGATCTGACCGTCCGGTCGACCGGTGACGTCGACATCGAGGCCCACCACACCGTGGAGGACACCGCGATCGTGTTGGGTCAGGCCCTCGGCCGGGCGCTGGGGGACAAGCGCGGGATCCGTCGGTTCGGACAGTGCTCCCTGCCGATGGACGAGACGCTCGCCGAGGCCGTCGTCGACGTCTCGGGACGCCCCTACTGCGTGCACACCGGCGAGCCCGACATGATGATCGGCTACGTCGTAATCGGCCACGACAGTGCGCCGTACGGCACCGTGCTCAACAAGCACGTCTTCGAGACGCTGGCCTACAACGCCCGGATCGCGCTGCACGTCCGCGTCCACTACGGCCGCGATCCGCATCACATCACCGAGGCCGAGTACAAGGCCGTGGCCCGCGCGCTGCGCGCGGCCGTCGAGCCCGATCCGCGTATCACCGGCATCCCGTCCACCAAGGGTGCCCTGTGATGCCGGCGTGACCCCGCGTGGCGCCAAGCCGGGTGCGTTGTCGCAACTGACCCGGACCCCCGGGGTCCTCGCGGCCTTCGCTCTGGTCCTGCTGGCCTTCGGTGGGTTCTCGCTGCTGCTGCCGGTCGTGCCGCTCGCGGTGGTCCGCGGTGGTGGCAGCGAGGTCGTCGCCGGCGCGACGACCGGCGTGTTCATGACGGTGACCGTCCTGTTCCAGTTGATCACCCCGCGGATCACCGCGGCGATCGGCTATCGCTGGGTTCTCGCGATCGGCAGCTCGCTCCTCGGTGTGCCCTCCGGGCTGTTGGCGGTGTTCGACGGGCCGTTCGCGGTACTCGCGATCAGCGGGGTCCGCGGGGCCGGATTCGGCATGATGACCGTCGCCGGGTCGGCCCTGGTGGCCGAGCTCGCACCGCCGGGCATGCTCGGCCGCGCCACCTCGCTGATCGGCCTGGCGATCGGGATCTCCGAGGCGCTGTTCCTCCCGGCGGGACTGTGGCTTCTCGATGGGTTCGGCCTCCCGGCGGTCGCCTGGAGCGCGACGGCGTTCGGGGTCGTCGGGCTTGTCGCCGCGGCCCGGCTGCCGCGGGTCTACCCGACCCCACCGGAGCCCTCGGACATCGCCGCCATGAGTTCGAGGCAGGTCCTCGTGCTTCTGGCCGGGCCGTTCCTGGTGATGCTCGCGGTCTCTCTTCCCTACGGGGCCGCGGCCTCGTTCCTGTCGCCCGCGCTCGATGAGATCGTCCATGGCAGCGGGGCGGTCGTCGCCGGTGTGGGACTCGGTCTCCTCGGGGTCGGTGTGATCATCGGTCGCACCTTCGCGGGGCTGATCTCGGACCGGCAGGGCCCGGGCGCCCTGGTCTGGCCGGGACTGGGCTTCGCGGCCCTCGGCATGGCCGGCATCGCCGTACTGCTGTCGATCGGGGTGAATCCGTGGTGGTTCCTCGTGCCCACCGTGGTCTTCGGACTCGGGTTCGGCGCGGTACAGAACGACGCCCTGGTCGGCTCGTTCGAACGGATGCCGCGGTCCCGGTTGGGGACGGCGTCGGCGTCGTGGAACATCTCGTTCGACACGGGGACCGGCCTCGGCTCGATCGTCATGGGCGGGCTCGCGGGCTTCGGCTACGTGGTCCTGTTCACCGTGGCCGCCGGGATCGTCCTCGTCGTGGGCGGCCCTGCCGCCGTGAACGCCAGGCGCACCCGACCCCCTCGCGAACTGCCCCTGCTCGATTCCGGCGATAAGGTGAACGGATGAGCTCAACGGCCACGCGGGTGGCGATTCTGGACTACGGATCCGGCAACCTGCTGTCGGCCCGGCGTGCCCTCGAGCGCGTCGGAGCGACCGTCGACGTCACCTCCGATCCGCGTGTGGCCACCGAGGCAGAGGCGCTGGTGGTTCCGGGTGTCGGTGCGTTCGCCGCGTGCATGCAGGGTCTGGAGGCCGTCAAAGGCCCCCGGATCATCGGCGAACGTCTCGCCGGCTCCCGCCCGGTGCTCGGCATCTGTGTGGGAATGCAGGTGATGTTCGACCGCGGCACGGAGTTCGCCGACGGCGAGCACGCGGAGTCCGCCGGGGCCAGGGGCTGCGGGGAATGGCCGGGGGTCGTCGAGAGGCTCGAGGCGCCCGTCCTGCCGCACATGGGCTGGAACACGGTCGAGGCGGCGGAGCACTCCGTCCTGTTCGCCGGTATGCCCGCCGACGAGCGCTTCTACTTCGTCCACTCCTACGGGGTCAGGGACTGGGTGATGGAGACGTCCGATCACCTGCGCGCGCCCGACGTCACCTGGGCGGCGCACGGGACCCGGTTCGTGGCCGCGGTGGAGAACGGACCACTGACCGCCACCCAGTTCCACCCGGAGAAATCAGGGGATGCCGGGCTGCAGCTTCTCGAGAACTGGATCCGCGCCATTGGCTAGGGGAGGAAAGTCCCCGGCGCCGGTGTCGTTCGCCTCGCTCGCTCTGTGGGTGGCGGGCGCGGGCGTGCTCGGACTCGCGCTCACCGCGGTCGTGGTGGCGGTGCTCCCGGTAGGCCCGGTCGGCCGTGCCGTGGCGGCGCTCGCCGGGATCGTCCTGACCATCGTGGCGATGGGTGTGGCGTCGAGAAGGATCACCGATCGCGCGATCCGCGCGGAGTACGGGGATGACCCCTCGGGCGAGGTGGCCGATGACGGTGACCCCGGCCCGCACGGACTAGGCTGACCCCCGTGAGCAACGCTTCTTACCTCGAACTCCTGCCCGCTGTCGATGTCGCGGACGGGCAGGCCGTCCGCCTCGTCCAGGGCGAGGCGGGGACAGAGACCTCCTACGGATCACCGCTGGACGCGGCGATGCAGTGGCAGCGCGATGGAGCCGAGTGGGTGCACCTCGTCGACCTCGATGCGGCGTTCGGCCGCGGGAGCAACCGGGAGATCCTCGCCGAGGTGGTGGGCACGCTCGACGTCAAGGTCGAGATGTCCGGGGGTATCCGCGACGACGAGTCGTTGGAGGCCGCTCTGGCGACCGGCTGCGCGCGAGTGAACCTGGGCACGGCCGCCCTGGAGAACCCCGACTGGTGCCGTTCGGCGATCGCCCGCCACGGTGACCGGATCGCAGTGGGGCTGGATGTTCGGGTCGTGGACGGCGACCCCCGGCTGCGTGGCCGCGGCTGGGTCTCCGACGGCGGCAACCTCTGGGAGGTGCTCGAGCGCCTGGACCGTGACGGGTGCGCACGTTACGTCGTGACGGACGTCTCCAAGGACGGCATGCTGGGCGGCCCCAACCTCGAGATGCTCTCGCAGGTGTGCACGGCCACCGACGCGCCGGTCGTCGCCTCCGGTGGCGTGTCCTCGGTCGCGGACCTCGAGGCGATCGCCTCGCTCGTCCCGGAGGGCGTCGAAGGGGCGATCGTCGGGAAGGCGCTGTACGCCGGCCGCTTCACGCTGCCCGAGGCGCTCGCTGCGGTAAGCACCCGCTGAGCGCCACGACCACCTGGTAGGCACCCGCAGCATGACCTCGAGCAGGAGGCCCGAGATGGAAGATCAACCCGGAAACACCCTGCCGACGGATCTCCCCGTCGACCCGGACGAGGCGCTCGCGCTCGCCACCCGGGTCCTCGACGAGGCCACGCCCCGGTTCATCGAGGGCCTCGGAGCGCCGGGGGTCCAGACCAAGAGCAGTCGCACCGACTTCGCCACCGAGCTCGATCTGGAACTCGAGCGCCGCATCTCCGACGCACTGCGGGAGGGCACCGGGCTCGAGGTCCACGGGGAGGAGTACGGCGGCCCTCCCATCAACACGGGCACGCTGTGGGTCGTCGACCCGATCGACGGCACCGCCAACTATTCACTCGGCATCCCCACGACGGGAATCCTGGTCTCGCTGGTCCACGAGAGCCAACCAGTTCTGGGCCTGACGTGGCTGCCACTGCTGGGGCTGCGTTTCACGTCCGTGGCCGGCGGCCGGCTGCGCGAGAACGACGAGATCGTGCCGGCCCTGCCCGACGTGTCGATCCGCGACGTCGCGCTCGGTCTGGGCTCCCTCAACACCGGGGCCCGGGCCACCTACCCTCCGGCCTACCGGCGCGAGGTCTTCGAGCAGCTCACACTGGCCGCCGCCCGGACTCGGAAGTTCGGTTCCACCGGGGTGGACCTCGCGTTCGTGGCCTCGGGCAGGCTGTCGGCCGCGGTGAGCTTCGGGAACCACGCCTGGGACAACGCGGCGGGCGCGTCGCATATCCGGGCCGCCGGGGGTGTGGTCACGGACCTTGCGGGTGAGCAGTGGTCCACCCGGTCGCAGTCGATGCTGGCGGCGTCCTCGCGGGCCCATGCCGAGGTCCTGGACACAGTCACGCAGCTCGGCGAGCCGGGCAACTTCTTCGAAGCGGGTCGTCGACGGGCGGCCCCGGAACCCGAGAGCCCTCGTCCGTGGCTCGAGGGAGGACGGTGAACCGATCATGACTCTTGCAACCCGAGTGATCCCCTGCCTGGACGTCGACGCGGGCCGTGTGGTCAAGGGGGTCAACTTCCTGGACCTGCGTGACGCCGGCGACCCGGTCGAGTTGGCGGCCGCCTACGGCGAGCAGGGAGCCGATGAGCTGACGTTTCTCGACGTGACCGCGTCGTCGTCCGGGCGCGGCACCATGCTCGACGTGGTCAGGCGGACCGCCGAGCAGATCTTCATCCCGCTCACCGTCGGGGGCGGCGTCCGGACCGAGGACGACGTGAACCAGCTGCTGCGCGCCGGCGCCGACAAGGTCAGCGTCAACACCGCCGCCATCGCCCGCCCCGAGCTGCTCGGCGAGCTCAGCCGCCGCTTCGGCTCGCAGTGCATCGTCCTGTCGGTCGACGCGCGCACCGTTCCGGAGGGTGAGCAGCCCACCCCGTCCGGTTGGGAGGTCACCACCCACGGCGGGCGCCGGGGTACCGGCATCGATGCGGTCGAGTGGGCGCAGCGCGGCCAGGAGCTCGGAGTGGGCGAGATCCTTCTCAACTCGATGGACGCGGACGGCACCAAGGCGGGTTTCGATCTGGCGATGCTGCGCGCGGTCCGCGAGGCGGTCAGCATCCCCGTCATCGCCTCGGGCGGGGCCGGGGCGGTGGAACACTTCGCGCCCGCCGTCCACGCGGGCGCCGACGCGGTGCTCGCGGCCAGCGTCTTCCACTTCGGGGACATGACCGTCGGGGACGTCAAGAAGGCGATGGCGTCCGAGGGGATCACGGTCCGATGAGCGACCACGTCCTCGACCCGGCGATCGCCGGGCGACTCTCCCGCACGGATGACGGCCTTGTCGCGGCGGTCGTCCAGGACGCGACGTCGAATCGCGTGCTCATGATGGCCTGGATGGACGACGCCGCCCTCGCCGAGACCCTCGCGACCCGTCGCGGGGTGTACTTCTCGCGCTCCCGTGGGCAGCGGTGGGTGAAGGGCGAGACCTCCGGGCACGTCCAGACCGTTCGCAGCGTCGAGATCGACTGCGACGGCGACACCGTGCTACTGCGCGTGGACCAGACGGGCGCAGCCTGTCACAACGGCACCACCAGCTGTTTCGACACCGCCACACTTCTCCGGGAGGACTGAACCCAGTGCCCTTCATCCAGATCAACCAGCTCGCCGGCATGCCCGCCGCGGACAAGGCCCGTGTCATCGACGCGGTGACCGCGGCCTACGCCGAGGCAGCGGGCAAGGACGCGGCCAAGGTGTGGGTCCATGTCGCTGACATGCCTCACGACTCCTTCGGCGTCGGGGGCAGGGTTCTCGGATGAGCACCCGGACCACGACTCTCGAGCAGTTCCGGGCCCTGGCGGCCGGACACCGTGTGGTGCCGGTCGTCCGTACGGTCCTCGCCGATTCCGAGACCCCGCTGTCGGCCTACGCCAAGCTCGCCGACGACAGGCCGGGCACGTTCCTGCTCGAGTCGGCCGAGCACGGCAGGTCGTGGTCGCGGTGGTCGTTCATCGGTTGCGGTGCGGCCGCCGCGCTGACGGTCGATGAAGCGGGTGAGGCGACCTGGTGGGGGAACGTGCCCGCCGGGGCGCCGACGGGCGGCGACCCGTTGACGGCGCTGCGTCGCACCCTCGAACTGCTGCGTACGGATCAGATCGAGGGCCTGCCACCGCTGACCTCCGGCATGGTGGGCTATCTCGGTTACGACATCGTGCGCAGACTCGAACGGATCGAGCCGGACACGACAGACGACCTGCAGGTGCCCGAGCTGGTGCAGTTGCTGGCCACGGACCTGGCCGCGTTCGATCACCACGAGGGGCGCATCCATCTCATCGCCAACGCCGTCAACTGGGACGGTAGCGACGAGCGGATCGAGGAGGCGTACGAGGACGCGGTGGCGAGAGTGGAGTCGATGACGGCCCGACTTGCCGCTCCCGGAAGCGGGGGGGTCAGCGTGTTCGACGCCGCGACGCCCGAGGTACGACGCCGTACCGACGAGGAGACCTACCACTCCCGAGTCGCGAACATCATCGAGCAGATCCACGCCGGCGAGTCGTTCCAGGTGGTGATCAGTCAGCGGTTCGAGGTGGACACCTCGGCCTCGCCGCGGGACGTCTACCGCATCCTGCGCACCACCAACCCCAGCCCGTACATGTTCCTGATGGCCATCCCGGACGGCTCCGGCGAGGACGGGTTCGGTGGCACGGCGTTCACGATCGTCGGCTCGAGTCCCGAGGCCCTGGTGACGGTCACCGACCGGATGGCGACGACGCACCCGATCGCGGGGACGAGGCCCCGGGGCGACGACGACGAGCACGACACCCTGCTCGCCAAGGACCTGGTGGATGACGCCAAAGAGAATGCCGAGCACCTCATGCTCGTCGACCTCGGCCGGAACGACCTGGGCCGGGTCTGCGAGCCGGGCACGGTGACCGTGACCGAGTTCCGTCAGGTGGAGCGGTACAGCCACGTGATGCATCTCGTGTCCACGGTGACCGGGAGGCTGACCGACGGACGTTCGGGCATCGACGCGGTGACCGCCTGCTTCCCGGCCGGCACCCTCTCCGGCTCGCCCAAGCCGCGTGCACTGCAGATCATCGAGGATCTCGAGGACACCCGCCGTGGGGTGTACGGGGGAGTGGTCGGATACGTCGATTTCGCGGGCAACACCGATCAGGCGATCGCTATCCGGTCGGCGGTGATCAAGGACGGCACCGCCTACGTCCAGGCGGGCGCGGGGATCGTCGCGGACTCCGTGGCGGCCGCCGAGGACGAGGAGTGCCGCAACAAGGCGATGGCGGTCCTGCGCGCCGTGGCGTCCGCGGAGACGCTGCGGGACGCCGCGGACCCGGGCTCCGCGGACCGAATCGGCGAGGGGGAGTCGCGGTGACGCAGCGTGCCCGCCTTCTGGTCCCCGTCGTTCTGCTTCTCGTGGCCGCGGTTCTGTTGTGGCTGGCCTCCCGGGCCACCTGGCTCGAGGTGGTTGCCTTCAACGACCAGTCGGGCGAGGTCGTCCGGAGCCTGACCGGGAGCGATTGGCAACCCGCCCTGGTGCCGTTGGCGCTCGGTGCGGTCGCGGCGATCGCCGCCGTCGCCCTGGTGCGGGGCATCGGTGCACGGGTGATCGGCGCGGTCATCGCACTGCTGGGGCTCGCGGCAGTGTTGCTGGTGCTCTCCGGCGTGGGCGATATCGACACTGATCGAGCCCACTCGGTCGTCACGAGCAGCGAGGGGCAGGCCCGTACGGACGCGGGACCGGGCGCCGAGGGGTCGGCAGCGGTCCCGGAGTGGTCGCAGATCACCGAGATCTCCGCCCGGGCGGCAGGGCCCGCGGCGACCGGCGCGGGCGCGTTCGCGCTCCTGGCCGCCGGCGTCGTGGTCATGCTCCGGCCGGCGCGGGCGGTGAGCCGCGACGATCGGTACGTCACGCCCGCCGCCCGCCGACAGGACGCTGCTACGACTGTTGAGCCGGATCCCGACTCCGGCCGTGACCTGTGGCAGGACCTGGATGACGGGCGCGATCCGACAGTGTGACGGGCCCGCCGGGCGGACCCGATTCGGGAACCTCGCCGCGGACCTCTATTGTTGATCTCGATCACACTTTTCCCCCATTTCTACTGAGGGAGGTCACGGTGGGCACCGTGCTCGACTCGATTCTCGACGGGGTCCGCGAGGACGTCGCGGCCCGCGAGGCGGTTATCGACCTGGAGTCGGTGAAGAAGGCGGCCAAATCCGCCCCGGCACCGCGCGACGCGCTCAAGGTGCTGCGTGACCCCGGAGTCGGGGTCATCGCCGAAGTGAAGCGGGCGAGCCCGTCCAAGGGGCAGCTCGCCGACATCCCGGATCCCGCCGTGCTGGCCCGGATGTACGAGGACGGTGGCGCGCGGATCATCTCCTGCCTGACCGAGGAGCGCCGGTTCAACGGCAGCCTGGCGGATCTCGACGCCGTGCGTCGTGCCGTGGACATCCCCGTCCTGCGTAAGGACTTCGTCGTGGGTCCGTACCAGATCCACGAGGCCCGGGCGCACGGAGCGGACCTGGTCCTGCTCATCGTCGCGGCGCTCGAGCAGGAGGCGCTGGTCTCGCTGCTCGACCGTACGGAGTCCCTGGGCATGACCGCCCTGGTGGAGGTGCACACCGAGGAGGAGGCGGACCGCGCTCTCGAGGCCGGTGCCACGGTCATCGGCGTCAACGCCCGCAACCTCAAGACTCTCGAGGTCGACCGTGACGTGTTCTCCCGCATCGCACCGGGCCTGCCGTCGGGGGTCGTGAAGATCGCCGAGTCCGGCGTTCGCGACGCCTCGGATCTGCTGGCGTACGCGAGCGTGGGCGCGGACGCGGTCCTCGTGGGCGAGGGCCTGGTGACCCAGGGCGATCCGCGGGCGGCGTGCAACTCGCTGGCCACGGCGGGTGCTCACCCCTCCTGCCCGCAGGGACCCCGGTAGGCCTTCTGCGCAGGCTTCCGGCAGACTGGGATCGTGACTTCCTACGATCTGCCACCACTTCCCACGATGGGGGACGTTCTGCGTACCCCCACCGGCCACGAGCCCGATCAGAGGGGCCACTGGGGGCTGTTCGGCGGACGCTATGTCCCCGAGGCGCTCATGGCGGTGATCGACGAGGTGACCGACGCCTACGGCAAGGCGCGCGCAGACGAGGAATACCTCGGGGAGCTGGACCGGTTGCAGCGTCACTACTCCGGACGCCCGTCACCGCTGTACGAAGCGGAGCGGTTCGGCGCCGAGGTGGGAGCCCGCGTGTTCCTCAAGCGTGAGGATCTCAACCACACGGGCTCGCACAAGATCAACAACGTTCTCGGGCAGGCGCTGCTGGCCCAGCGGATGGGCAAGTCGCGGGTGATCGCCGAGACGGGCGCCGGTCAGCACGGTGTCGCCACCGCCACCGCGTGCGCGTTGCTGGGGCTCGAGTGCAAGGTCTACATGGGCGCGGTCGACGTGCGGCGCCAGGCGCTGAACGTGGCCCGGATGCGGCTGCTGGGCGCGGAGGTCGAGGCGGTGGAGATCGGCTCGGCCACGCTCAAGGACGCCATCAACGAGGCCATGCGGGACTGGGTGTCCCGGGCGGATGACACCTACTACGCCTTCGGCACGGCCGCCGGGCCCCACCCGTTCCCCGCGATGGTCCGTGATTTCCAGCGGATCGTGGGAACGGAAGCGCGAGCGCAGATGCTCGACCAGGCGGGCCGGCTCCCGGACGCGGCGGTCGCGTGCGTCGGCGGCGGCTCCAACGCGATCGGCCTGTTCCATCCGTTCATCGACGACGCCTCGGTACGACTCGTGGGCTGCGAGGCCGGCGGGGACGGCGTGGACACCGGGCGGACCGCGGCCACCGTCAACGCCGGCCGCCCGGGCGTGTTCCAGGGCTCGTACGCGCACCTGATGCAGGACGCGGACGGCCAGACCATCGAGTCGCATTCCATCTCCGCGGGCCTGGACTACCCCGGCGTCGGGCCGGAGCACTCACACCTGTCCGAGGTCGGCCGGGCCGAGTACCGCCCTGTCACGGATTCGCAGGCCATGGATGCCTTCGCCCAGCTGTGCCGCACCGAGGGCATCATCCCGGCGATCGAGTCCGCGCACGCGGTCGCGGGCGCGGCCCAGCTCGCCGCCGAGGGCGTCGGGCTGATCCTGGTCAACGTGTCGGGTCGAGGAGACAAGGATGTCGACACCGCCGCGCGGTGGTTCGGCTTGTTGGACGGGGGCGCCCCGCCCGAGGCCGGGGTTGATTCACACCAGGCCGACGACGACGGCGAGGGTGCGTACGCGGACGGGGGAGTCGAGGGATGAGCGTTCTCAGTGACGTGTTCGAGCGGTGCCGGGCCGAGGGCCGGGCCGCGCTCATCGGGTACTACCCGGCCGGGTATCCGACGCTGGAGGGATCGATCGAGGCCGTGCGCTCGATGGTGGCCAATGGCTGCGATGTCGTCGAGGTGGGCATCCCGTACTCCGACCCGATGATGGACGGCCCGACCATCCAGGCGGCCGCCAACACTGCCATCGAGGCCGGCTTCCGGGTTCGCGACACCTTCGAGGTGGTCCGCGCCGTCGCCGAGGCCGGCGCCGTGCCGGCGGTGATGAGCTACTGGAATCCGATCCTGCAGTACGGCGTCGAGCGGTTCGCCGCCGACTTCGCCGAGGCCGGTGGAGCCGGAGTGATCACCCCGGACCTGATCCCGGACGAGGCGGACGAGTGGATCGCGGCCACCGACGCACATGGCGTGGACAGGGTATTCCTGGTCGCGCCATCGTCCACGCCGGAACGCCTCGCCATGACGCTGGCACAGACCGGTGGGTTCGTCTATGTCCAGGCCGTCATGGGGGTGACCGGCGCCCGGGACGTCGTCACGGACGCCCCCGAGGTGCTCACGGCCCGTGTGCGCGAGCTCTCGGGTCTGGCCTGTGGCGTCGGACTCGGGGTCCGCAACGGCGACCAGGCCGCCGAGATCGCCTCGTACGCCGACGGCGTAATCGTCGGTTCGGCGTTGATCACCGCCGCGTCGGAGGGACTCGGGGAACTGGGCCGTCTCACCGCCGAGCTCGCCGAGGGCGTGCGCCGGCCGGGGCGTCCGTCATGATCCCCAGCCCACCGCAGGGGGTGTGGGAGATCGGACCGCTGCCGCTGCGCGCCTATGCGCTGTGGATCATCCTCGGCATCGTCGTCGCGATCTGGTGGGGCGAGAGGCGCTGGGTCTCCCGCGGCGGTCGGGCCGGCGTGGTCATCGACACCGCGTTGTGGGCCATTCCCTTCGGGCTGATCGGCGGCCGCATCTATCACGTCGCGACCGACTGGTACCGCTACTTCGGTGAGGGGAAGAACCCCGTCGACGCGCTGAAGATCTGGGACGGCGGCCTCGGTATCTGGGGCGCCGTCCTGTTCGGCGCGCTCGGCGCCTACATCGGCCTGCGGCAGCAGGGCATCCGCGCCATCGGCGCGTTCGGCGACTCCGTGGCTCCCGGCATCGTGTTGGCGCAGGGCATCGGCCGACTGGGCAACTACTTCAACCAGGAGCTCTACGGTCGCGAGACCGATGTCCCGTGGGCGTTGGAGATCTATCAGCGCTACGACGAGACCTACGGCTACTCCGAGACCATCGGGCGATCCACCGGCCAGGTGCTCGCGACCGTCCACCCCACGTTCCTCTACGAGCTGGTGTGGAACGTCCTCGTGGCGGTCGTCCTGGTGTTGGTCGACCGCAGATTCCAGCTCGGCCACGGCCGGGTCTTCGCCCTGTACGTGGCGCTGTACTGCTTCGGTCGGTTCTGGGTGGAGCTCATGCGCGCCGACGAGGCGACCCTCGTGTTCGGTCTCCGCATCAACACCATCGTCTCGGTGGTCGTGATGCTGGTGGCGTTGATCTACGTCTGGCGGGCCCGTCGGGGCCGCGAGGAACCCGCGGATCTGCGGGCTGCGGACGAGATCGACGCCGTCGCCTCGGACAACACCGACGACTCGGCACCCGGCCGTGCCGGCGCCGATTCGCACCGCCCGGAGGGAGGCGACGGCACCGGATAGTCGGGGGAAGCACCCCCGTTGGCCGGTCGTTGACGTCCGGTTCACCGGCAGTCCGACCGAGGGGACTAGATTGGTCCGGGTGAACCGTCGTACGAAGATCGTCTGCACCCTGGGTCCCGCCGTCGCCTCCGAAGCCGGCATCCGTGAACTCGTCGACGCCGGAATGGACGTCGCGCGACTGAATTTCAGTCACGGCGAGCATTCCGATCACGAGACGAACTACCGCTGGGTCCGTCAGGCCTCGGACGAGTCCGGCCGCGCCGTGGGCGTGCTCGCCGACCTCCAGGGGCCCAAGATCCGCCTCGGCCGCTTCATCGAGGGCAGCCACGTCTGGGCGGAGGGTGACCGCGTGGTCATCACCGTCGCGGAGGTCGAGGGCACCAAGGAGCGCGTCTCCACCACCTACAAGGGGCTCGCGGATGACGCGCGCCCCGGCGACCGTCTGCTCGTGGATGACGGCAACATCGGCCTCACCGTTGAGCGGGTCGAGGGCGAGGATGTGCACTGCCTGGTCACGGAGGGCGGAACGGTCTCCAACAACAAGGGCGT
The DNA here is from genome assembly GCF_021033825.1 of Dietzia aurantiaca. Lineage (GTDB taxonomy): Bacteria > Actinomycetota > Actinomycetes > Mycobacteriales > Mycobacteriaceae > Dietzia > Dietzia aurantiaca. The sequence goes on along the minus strand of NZ_JAIFXZ010000019.1, from coordinate 12,793 downwards.
CTCCTTGCCCGGAATGAACGTCTCCGTCCCCGCGCTGAGTGAGAAGGACATCGCGGACCTGCGTTTCGCGCTCGAGTTGGGCGTGGACTTCATCGCGTTGTCGTTCGTCCGTTCGCCTGCCGACGTCGACCTGGTGCACGAGATCATGGACGAGGTCGGCATCCACGCGCCCGTCATCGCCAAGCTGGAGAAGCCCGAGGCCATCAAGAACCTCGAAGCCATCGTGCTGGCGTTCGACGCGATCATGGTCGCCCGTGGCGATCTCGGCGTGGAGTTGCCGCTCCAGGAGGTGCCGCTCGTCCAGAAGCGGGCCATCCAGATCGCCCGTGAGAACGCCAAGCCCGTGATCGTCGCGACCCAGATGCTGGAGTCGATGATCGGGAACTCCCGGCCGACCCGGGCGGAGGCGTCGGACGTGGCCAACGCGGTGCTCGACGGCGCGGACGCGGTGATGCTGTCCGGGGAGACGTCCGTGGGCAAGTACCCGATCGACGCGGTTCGGACGATGTCGTCGATCGCCCTCGCCGTCGAGTCGGACTCCACCGCGGCGCCGGACCTCGTTCACATCCCGCGCACGAAGCGCGGCGTGATCTCGTACTCGGCCAAGGAGATCGGCGAGCGGCTGGGGGCGAAGGCTCTGGTCGCGGTCACCTCGACCGGCGACACCGTGCGGCGGTTGGCGCGTCTGCACAGTCACCTGCCGCTCATCGCGATCACCGGCGACCCGAGGATCCGTAGCCAGCTGGCGCTGACGTGGGGCACCGAGACGTTCCTCACCGATCGGATCAACGACACCGCGGAGGTCGTCAAGGTCACCGACGAGATGCTGCTCCCGCTGGAGGGGTACAACGAGGACGATCTCATCGTGCTCGTGGCCGGGAATGTGCCGGGGGTCGAGGGGTCCACGAACTTCATCCTGGTTCACCGAATGGGCGAGGCCGACCACTGATCACTGTCGGATAACGTCACGTAGGTGCCGGTCAGCAGTTCGCTGACCGGCATCTTTGTGCCTATTTGTTTTTTTGGCGTGACAGCGCCGATATAGTTCTGTTACCTTTTTGGAGGCCACCGGGGAAGCCGGTCGGCCCTCTGCTCTACCCCGCAACAGACTTTGAGGTTTCCCTGATGACCGACGCCACTCGCATCCCCTTCGCCGAGCTCGCCGACCGGCTCGGTGTCGATGCCTCCGTCGCGGCCACCGGCCGTCACCGTGCAGTTCGTTCGTCGGCCCGGATGGGTCGCCTCGTCGCCGGCGCCGTCGCCGGTGCAGCCCTCTCCGGTGGCGTCGCCATGGCCGCCGCCCCCGCCGCCTCCGCGCAGTCGGCGGAGGTCAATCCTGACCAGCTCGCCGAGATGGCACAGGGCGTGATCCAGGGCATCGGGCTGAACGAGCAGCAGTTGCGGGACTACGCGAACGACTTCGCGATCGATCCGTCCATGCTCGGCTCGCTGGGCATCCCGGGCGTCGGGGGCGCACACGCACCCACCCACGGTCCCATCACCTCGGGCTTCGGCCCGCGGTGGGGCACGTTCCACAACGGCACCGACTTCGGGGCGCCCATCGGAACCCCGATGTACGCAGCCAAGTCCGGCCAGGTCGTCGCCGCAGGGCCCGCGTCCGGCTACGGCCTGTGGATCCGTATCCAGACCGATGACGGCGAGCTGTTGGAGTACGGCCACAACGACACGAACTACGTCTCCGTCGGCCAGCGCGTCAACGCCGGCCAGGTCATCGGCACCGTCGGCAACCGTGGTTACTCGACCGGCCCGCACCTGCACTTCGGTGTCCGCAACGCCGCCGGCCAGTGGATCGATCCGGTGCCGTGGCTGCGCGGCAACGGCGTCGTCGTCTGATACTTCGACCGGCTCGACACCTGATCTCGCGCCCCGTCTCCCACCCGGGAGGCGGGGCGCGAGCCGTTGTCGCGCCACCGGTCGGGCTTTCTGACACAGTGGTGCGGGAGTATTCAGATCTAGCGGAGAGGCGATCAATGTCGCAGACCGTCAAGGGCGTCATCGCCCGCAGCAAGGGGGCCGAGGTCGAGCTGGTCGACATCGTGGTCCCCGACCCCGGGCCGAACGACGTCATCGTCCGCGTACAGGCGTGTGGTGTCTGCCATACGGACCTCGCGTACCGCGACGGCGGTATCAATGACGAGTACCCGTTCCTGCTCGGCCACGAGGCCGCCGGAATCGTGGAGACCGTGGGCGAGCGAGTGACACACGTGGCCGAGGGCGATTTCGTGGTTCTCAACTGGCGCGCGGTGTGCGGCGAGTGCCGGGCCTGTAAGCGCGGCCAGCAGCAGTACTGCTTCGCGACCCACAACGCCTCCGAGAAGATGACTCTGACCGACGGCACCGAACTCACGCCCGCGCTCGGTATCGGCGCGTTCATCGACAAGACGATCGTGCACGAGGGTCAGTGCACCAAGGTGGACCCGTCGGCCGATCCGGCCGTGGCGGGCCTGCTCGGATGCGGCGTGATGGCCGGCATCGGCGCCGCCGTCAACACCGGCGGCGTGAGCCGTGGCCAGTCGGTCGCGGTCATCGGGTGTGGCGGAGTGGGCGTCGCGGCCATAGTCGGCGCCCGGCTCGCCGGCGCCTCGACGATCGTGGCGGTCGATATCGATGACACCAAACTCGAATGGGCCAAGGACTTCGGCGCCACCCACACGGTCAACTCGCGCGGGACGGACCCGGTGACGGCGATCCAGGAGCTCACCGGAGGGTTCGGCGCGGACGTGGTGATCGATGCGGTCGGTCGCCCGGAGACCTACGAGCAGGCCTTCTACGCGCGAGACCTCGCCGGGACCGTGGTCCTGGTCGGCGTCCCGACCCCGGAGATGCGACTCGAGATGCCGTTGCTCGACTTCTTCGGTCGTGGCGGCTCCCTCAAGTCCTCGTGGTACGGGGACTGCCTGCCGGAGCGCGACTTCCCGATGCTCGTCGATCTGCACCTGCAGGGACGTCTGCCGTTGGACAAGTTCGTCTCGGAGCGGATCGGTATCGACGCGGTCGAGGCGGCGTTCGATGCGATGAAGGCGGGCTCTGTCCTGCGATCGGTGGTGACGTTGTGAGCGAGACCTACACCAGTGCCGGTCACACCGGAGGGCTGCGGATCGAGAAGGTCGTCACGAGCGGGATCTTCGCGCTCGACGGCGGCGAATGGGAGGTGGACAACAACATCTGGATCCTCGGTGACGACTCCGAGGTGTACGTGATCGACGCCGCCCACACCGCTCAGCCGATCATCGACGCGGTGGCCGGGCGCAAGGTCAAGGGCATCCTGTGTTCGCACGCCCACAACGACCACATCACGGTGGCCCCAGAGCTGTCCGAGAAACTCGACGCCCCGATTCTGGTGCACCCCGGTGACCAGATGCTGTGGGACGAGACCCATCCCGACGTATCCCACGGAGACCTCGCGGACGGTCAGAAACTGGAGATCGCGGGCACGCGGGTCAACGTCATGAACACCCCCGGTCATTCGCCGGGATCATGTGTTTTCCATGTCCCCGAGGCGGGAGTCCTGTTCTCCGGCGACACCCTGTTCTCCGGGGGGCCGGGCGCCACCGGCCGTTCGTATTCGGACTTCCCGACCATCATCACCTCGATCCGGGAGCGCATCCTCACCCTGCCCGCCGAGACGCTCGTGCACACCGGGCACGGCGACGGCACCAAGGTCGGGGACGAGTCCCCGCACCTGGAGGAGTGGATCCGGCGCGGGCACTGATCCGCACCTCGCACGGTGATGGGCGCGTCGGGCAGGATGGTTCCTGTCCGACGCGCCCTTCCGTGGGTGCCGGTCCGGCGAACACCGGTCCGCGACCAGGTCGGGCCTCGCGAGGAGGAACACCACACATGGCCAGGGTCACCGCCACCAACACCATCGTCATCGAGGCGCCAGTCGAGGCCGTGACCACGGCTATCGCCGACTATGCGGGCGTGCGCCCGCGCATCCAGCCCGAGCAGTTCAGTGCCTACCGGCTGATTGAGGGCGGGCAGGGCCAGGGCACCGTCGCCGCCTGGCACCTCCAGGCCACCAAGAAGCGCAGCCGCGACGTCAAGGTGAGCGTCACGGTCGAGGACGCCGCCGGTCACTGGTCGCTCGTGGAGCAGGACGCGAACTCCTCCATGGCCACGACCTACACCGTGCGGGAGGCCACCGGCGGTTCGCTGGTCGAGATGACCACCTCGTGGGACGGCGCCGGGGGAGTCGGTGGCTTCTTCGAGCGCACCTTCGCCCCGGCCGGCCTCAAGCGGATCCAGCACGAGCTGCTGACCAACCTCAAGGCCGACGCCGAGAAGTAGGCTGCGCAGTCAGCACGGGGAGCTCGCCGGACGGTAGCGTTCCTCCGGCCGTCGGGCCTGCTCGGTCGGGCCCGGGCAGGCCCGCCGGGTGTCCGCGCCTCAGCGTGCCGGGTCGGGCGGGGAACTGCTCGTCGTCGTCGCCCCTCCGGCCCCGCTGGGGTCGGCTGCTCCGCCCACGTCCGGAGTCTGCGGACCGTCCGCCACGACCGGGGCTGAATTGGCGGCGACCTCCGCGGCCTCCGGATGTGTGCTGGAGGCCGCGGCCGCTGCAGCGGCCCGGGCGGCGTCCGCCTGCGGTGAGGTCGTCCGCAGCACGATGCGGGGCAGGAAGAACAGGACCACCGTGGCGATGACGGCCAGGATCCCGGCCACCAGGTAGATGCTGGACATGCTCAGCGCGTAGCCCTGCTCGAACGGGTACGCGACGGCAGCGGGGAGACGGTTGATCACCGCGGAATCCTTGGTCGCGGCCTCGAGCGCGCCGGCCGCCGCCCCGCCGCCGGGATCCGCGAGGGCCTCCAGGATCGAGTAGGCCTCCTTGTCCTGCCGCAGTGACGGGTCGGCCAGACCTTCCTGGATCCCGCGTGCGAGGCTGCCGTTCTTCTCCGCGATCTCGAGCTGGTCGCGGATCGCCCCTCCGACGCGACTGAACAGGATGGACAGGAAGACCGCGACGCCGGCGGTGCCGCCGAGCTGACGGAAGAACGTGGCAGCGGCGGTGGCCACGCCGATCTCCTGGGGCCTCGCCGTGTTCTGGATTATCAGGGTCAGCGGCTGCATGCAGTTACCCAGGCCGATCCCCATGATGAACATGTAGGCCATCACCAGCCACAGCGAGGTGTGGGCATCGATGGTCGACAGCAGGAACAGCCCCACCGCGGCGATGGCGGTACCGGCGATCGGGTACCCGCGGATGTAGCCGGTCTTGGAGATGAGCTGGCCCGAGACGATCGAGGCGCCCATCATGCCCACCACGAGCGGCAGCATCATGAGGCCGGACTTCATGGGGTCGGCGCCGTGCACGATCTGCATGTACAGCGGCAGGGTCATCAGCCCCCCGAACATGGCCATGCCCACGATGACGCTGCCGATGGTGATGATCGTGAACGTGCGATCGCGGAACAGCCTCAAAGGGATCAGGGCGTGGTCGCCGGCGCGGGCCTCGACGATGACGAACACGCCGATGCCCAGAACACCGACGATGTAGCACACCAGCGCGATGGGCGAGCCCCAACCCCACGTGCTGCCCTGCTCGGCGACGACCAGCAGCGGGACGAGCGCCACGATGATGGCGGCCGCGCCCGCCCAGTCCACCCGCTGCTGCACCCGCACGTTCTTCACGTTGAGGGTGAGGATGACCATTGTCAGTGCGATCGCCCCGATCGGGACGTTGACCAGGAAGACCCACCGCCACCCGGCGATGCCCAGGATGGAGCTGGTGGCGGCGAAGAACCCGCCGATGAGCGGGCCGAGCACCGACGACGTGGCGAAGACCGCCAGCATGTAGCCCTGGTACTTGGCGCGCTCGCGGGGCGGGAGGATGTCACCGAGGATGGCCAGCGACAGCGACATCAGGGCGCCCGCGCCGAGGCCCTGGAAACCGCGGAACGCGGCGAGTTCGTACATCGACGTGGAGGACGAGCTCAGTATCGAACCTGCCACGAAGATGACGATGCCCACGATGAAGAACGGCTTGCGTCCGTAGATGTCGGACAATTTCCCGTACAGGGGTGTCGAGATGGTCGACGTCAGCAGGTACGCCGTGGTGACCCATGCCTGGGCGCTGAGCCCGTCCAGGTCGTCGGCGATGGTCCGGATCGCCGTCGAGACCACGGTCTGGTCGAGGCTGGACAGGAACATCGCGGCCATCAGGCCCGCGAGAATGACGAGTATCTGTCTGCGGCTCAGTTCACTGCCGTCGGAACCACTCTGGTCGGTACCACCGCGGTCGCCGCCTGTGTCGGGTGCCGCGGATCTCGGGGTCGTCAACGAGTCTCCTCTTACGGATCAGGGAGCCGGGAAGCGGCGCCCTGCAGAGAGCGGCGGGAAGCAGCCGTATGCCACGCGAGTATATGTGGGGGCCATGCCGTCCGACGTCAAATGACGGTCCGGGGACACGTCTGTGGGACAGGGCGGGAGAGGGTCGGCCGTACGTGGTGCCCCCGGTCGGACTCGAACCGACACTGGACGGGTTTTGAAAACGACCGGGGTGGGTTCGTGTGGACCGCGCTGACCTGCGAGGATTGTTGGGGTCCACGCAGGTCAAGGCATAGATTGAGACGCTTTCGGGTCGCCTTCGATCCGGCCCGGAACCCCTCCGAAACGCCCTCGAATTGCCCCCAGTCACGGGTTTTCACCGGGTTTTGCCCTCGCGGACGACGGCGCTGGGGGACCGGCGGGATGGAGACGCGGCGCTGAGCTAATCGCGGGTGCGGACACGATGTAGTGACAGCGACAACATTCCGTTAAGGTTTCTCTCATGAAAAGACTTGTGGCGGCGTCAGTCGCATTGATTGCGGCGCTCGCCGTGGCGGGGTGCTCATCGTCGGGGGATTCTGGCGAAGGCTCGACGGCGGCGACTACGACCGAGGTCCAGAGCACGGCAACGACCGGGCCAGACAGTTATACCGGGAACTCTGTACGCCTTGCCTCAGAGCTGGAGCCACACATCGGAAAGCAGCCGCCCGAGGCGCTGGAGTCTTTCGCCCAGTTCAGCTGCGACATCATCGAGCGCGGCAGCTTGATGTCCGAGGCCGCCGAGAATATTGACCTTATGTTTGGCGAGACTTGGAACTATCCGAACGAAGCGGTTGTGCTTGAAGCCTCGATGGCCGAATATTGCCCGGAGCTTCTGCAAATTCAGGCTCCGTCGTCAACGTCATGGCGCCCACCGGTTGAGCCGGAGATCGGCAGCCGCAGTGCCTCGGAGCTTGCGGCCGCCGTTCGGCCAGTTGCCGGAGATGTTCCGTTAAGTCGACTGGATGGGATGGCGGAGGCCGTCTGCGCTGCGCTTGACGGCGGGGTCCCAGCTGCCCAAGTTGCGGATGAGGTGGCCTCTGCTGCCCAATCCATAGAGGGTGACGGCTGGCTCTCGGACACATCCGCTCGATATATCGCGATGATGTCGATGGTGGTCTACTGTCCACGGCACATGCCCTGACGAACGGCAGCGACCCCGCTCCGGTGGCTCGATACCGAAGCGGGGTCGCTTTGTCGGACTCGCCGCCACTGACCAGGACATGTCAACTGGACCAGACGGACCGGCGTTCCGGCTTGGGCGGCTGCTGTGACAAGTCGAACAGGCCAGCCGCCCTTCGTCGTCACCCGGCGAGCTTGGGGCAAGAACCGGGGGACGTGCTCTGAGAGGGAGTCTCATGAGCGCCCGACGGGGCACGCAGGTATCCGCCGGGAGTCTGTGATTGTTTAGCTCGTGCGCTTGCCCGTAGGGGCTGCGGCGAGCGTTTCGGAGGCCTCGCGGCCCCGGTAGGGCGCAACTCCCGGAGGAGCCAGCCCAGGCCCCCAGGAGAACTCGCCCGCGCCGGGTTCGACCGTCCCGGCGGGGGCGCTGGGCCTCGGTGGACTGTCGCCGGAAGTCTCCGCCGATCATCGCCGTCACCACTTCCAGCCGGTCGGCGCGGTGTAGTCCGCGTCTGCGGTGAGCTGCATGACGGCGGCTGCGCCCCGGCGACGGACGCCGACGCCGAACGACTGGGCGTAGAAGCTCTCCACGAGCGGGTAGCGCTGCTGGTTGCCGGGGATGAGGCGCAGGCCCCGGTAGGCGGGGTTCTCGTGCTCTCGGAGGCCGACGACGTTGCGGTCGGAGTTCGGCCCGCCGCTGGCGGCCATCGCCACGTACCCGGACGGCACGAACATCGACTCGATCACCAGCGCGTCCCCATAGGACCCGATGACCGGCAGCCCGCCGTACTCGACCGGCGGGGCCGCGCCCTCCAGTCGCTCGGTGACGTACCTCGCCGGGGCGGTCCCGGAGGGCACGAAGTCGTAGCGGGCGCGGGTGAGGTCGGCGGATTCGACCCCCACGCGGAAAGAGGCGATGGTTTCGGACTCGCTCGGGTTCACCAGCAGCAGGAGCCGCTGGCCGGAAGCGGTGTGGCCCTTGAGCTTGACGAGGCGGATCAGGCTTTCCACATCCGACGGATCGAGGGTGTCGGAGCCGGAGGTGAGGTAGTGGCTCGTGGTCGCCGGGTCCCACGACCGACCGAGAAACGGGGGCACAAATGACCCGTCTGCATTAAAGAGGCCGTAGACCGCGTTGCCCTCGGGGGAGATGCCCTGGGTCGGGTCGAACAACCGCGCCAGGATTGAGGTCGTGACGAGGCGGTTGCTTGCCTCCAGGATGCCGCGGTGGACGGAATCCACCTGATCTTGGGTCATGTCTCGCAATGCCCGCCAAGTGAACCGACTTGCGCGGTCGTAGTCCTCGAACGTGTACGCGAGACGGAGCTCATCGACCGGCACCCCGGCTGCCTTCGGCACGCCGAACTCTGACGCCAGTTCGAAGCCCTCGGACAGAGCGCCCTGGGGCACGGTGTCGAATGCGCGGGTGGTTGAGAACGACAGCAGCGACACCAGCGCGGAACGTTCTGCGTTGTACAGCTCCAGCGACTCGCGGTACTCGGAGTAGATCGCGTTGAGGTCTACGCCGTCGGCGGTGGAGTTGACGAGGACGTCGCCCTCGGTGACGTAGCCGCCGGGGGCTGTACCGTCGCTGCCGGTCAGTTGGGGGTAGCGGTAAGTGTTCATGGGTGAGCCTCGAATCAAGAGTGGGTAGCCGGATCGGCTGAAGTGTTCGTTGATCCGCCCTGTCTTGGCTGCCCCTGGCTGCACGGTTGGCGGTGAATATCCTGCGGCGTCTCCGACGCCTACGAAGGGAACGGTACTCCCGAGACGGCTGAATCCGGTTCGGTAAGGTCTTCGCAGGTCAGACAGGCCAGACGGTTCAGGTCGCTATAGGCCCGTTCGGGATCGAACCGGTATAGTAAAGCTCGGCCCCGGAAACGGGGCGGACAACTGAAGAGTGCGTGACTGTTCAGGCCACATGTGGAGTACCTCAGGTCTCTCCGCAACGGATGGTGAACCAGCGCGGCGATGCTAATTCCTACAGGTAATGGACGGTTCGTCGGGTCACGAGACAACGCAAGAGCGGGCTTCTGCCCGCTTCACTGCCGTACTCAAGTACGGCTTTGGGGTGTCTCGTGATCTGCAATTTGCTGTTGGATACCGAACGCCCCTCTCTATGAGAGGACCACGATGAGCAAGGCCCCTGGAACCACACGCACTCCTTCGGAGATGCCTTCGATGCGAAAGGCAGATGTCCCGACCTTCTGCCGCGAGAATGGCGTCCCCGCCATCACCGAGCGACTGGTGAAGTACGCAACCATTGACGGTCGACTCGCCGCGCACCGGATTGGCGTGGCCAACTGGTACAGCGAGGCTGACGTCCTCGACTGGATCAAGTCGATGCGCCGAGTCGGGACGGGCGGTGACGCCGCATGAGCGCCAACAACCACACGCCACGAGAGTTCACCCCAGCGGAGCGTGCTGCGTCCGCGCTCATGTTCGGAGTCGGACTCGACCACCACTCGAAGCTGGGCGAGCCGCTGGCGTCTGCGTTGACGGACCAGCTCGCCACACCTGGCTACTCGCCTGGGTTCCGGCGAGTCGAATGGCTCCGGTGGTTCGTGGAGATGGCGCGAGCGGGACGCCTCGGGGCGCGTGTCTCTCCTCCTTCGGGAGAGTTCGTGCCGGACTGGGGCGCAAACGACTCCCAGGATGTGCAGCGTCTCCTCACGCAGTCCGCCGAGGGAGACCCGTCCCAGCCGTGCCTGCTGGTTCACCGTCCGTTCGTGAAGGCCCGTCTGACCGGCTTTGCCGAAGGGGACGACTCGCTGGAGGAGGAGTACGGACGCTCGGACACCGACATCCGCGACGAGATACACCATCTCGTCATCCCGCACAGTATGAACCCTCTGCGGTACGCACGGTTGGTCGACCGGGAGACGTGGACTCAGGCCCGTCATCGGGGGCGCGTCGTGGCGTGTGACCGGTGCGTATCGCCGGGGCAGTTCGAGCACGTCGAGGGGGACCACCGGCGACCCGTCGTTCTCGACGCCCCGTTGTTCGTGGTGTCGGTGGGAATGGTCCATATCCCGGTCGTCCTGTGTAGCCGCCACGCCGCGATCCTCCGCCTGGAGGCGACTGAGGCGGGCGTGAAGCTCACCGAGGTCCCGCCGCTGAGCGAGCTGGACGACGAGTAGCCCCACCGCTGCCCCTGGCGGACTCCGCCACATCACCCGTAAAACACGCGATACCCCGCCGTCAGCCGATCCCGGTTGGCTGGCGGCGGGGTATCGCATTACTGGAAGGACCCCTGTGTCCGCTAAGAAACGTAACCGATCCGCCCGAACGCCGGTCTCCGGCAAGCGTCACTCGTCCACGCCGATTCGCCCACTGAGCCCTACTCTCGGGGAAGTCCTGCGGGTGCTGGGCTACCGACCGTCAGACCGTCTCGCGTACTGCGTCGACACCGTCCGAGGATTCCCCACGGATATCATGGCCGTGCGCGACCTCCGAGAGGTTGATCCGCCCGACGATCACAACGTCTACTTTTCCGTGTGTCCGCTGGCGGATGAAGCCGTGTCGCGGGCTGCCGGGGACGTGGCGAAGATTCGCGCGCTATGGTGCGACCTCGACTATAAGACCCTTCACACCGAGGACAATGCGCTCGCGGTCGTGGACGCGCTGTCGGACGTGCTCGACTCGCCGTGTGCTGCCGTCGTTCACACCGGGAACGGCGTCCACGCCTATTGGCGGGTGCGCAACTCCGCCGACGACTCCGCCGACGTCACCGACCGGAATCGTGGTTGGGTTGCTGACCTCGTGCTGCGGTGGGGCGGTCTCGTCCAGCGTGTCGCCGACAGCGTCGAGCCGGGGGCGCGGGTGGACAACGTGTACGACCTTGCCCGGATCATGCGGCTGCCAGGGTCCATGAACGTGAAGGACCCTGATAGCCCGGCCCCGGTCGTCGTAGACCTCCTCGACCCCGCAGCCCGCGACAAGCGCGGTCGCGCCCCGGCAATCGGGCTTTCTCGCCTCGGTCGAATCCTCCGCGAGGTCGGCGCGGAGCCGATCTCAGGCAGGCGGTCGGTGCTGCGAAGCGTGGACCGGGCGATTCCCGAAAGTGAGGTTGTCGACTGGGTGAACTCGGTGCCGGGGGCGGACGCTGACGCGCACGAGATGTCCCCAGAGTTGCGGGAGCTTGTCGACCGTCACCGGTTGGTCGATGAGTTCTGCTTCGGTGCGGACGGAGCAGCATCGGCCTACGAGCACATGACAAAGCTCGTCTGGCGGGCGGTCATGATGGCGACCGAGGGCCACGCCGGTCTGGCATGCGCCTTGATATCAATCCAGTGGTCTTACGGCGAGACGATGGCCCGGAGGGGTTCCCCCGATTTCCCTGAGGTCAATGGGCACGCCCGCGATGCGGCTACAGCCGAAGTCGAGTTCATGCGAGCGGTGCGCGGGGCGGTCGCAGAAGGGCGCAGGCGCGGCGTCGTCCCCAGAGGGCCGGATGGCCGGCTGATCTTCCGGACCCGTTCGGAGGACGCGTCATGACCAAGCCTTCTCGAACGCCCCTCACCGCGGTGCCTGATGCGATTGCCGCTGGTGACGATGTAACGCTTGACGATGGCGAAGCCCAGAAGCTCCAACTGGAACTGTCGACGCTTCGTCGCCGAGAACTCGCCCGCGAGATGCTGGCGCGCGAGCGTGCCGAGGAGGTGATGGCACGGGCAGTAAGCAACGCGGTCACGGGCCTAGAATTCCTGTTCAGCGCACCAGAACCTGATCCCGTGTGGGGGCGAGGTTCAGAGGTGCTGTGGGCTGCCGGTGAGTCGCTGATGATCGCAGGTCCACCCGGCGTGGGGAAGTCGACGCTTGCGCAGCAGCTCGTCCTCGCAAGGCTCGGCTACTCCGGGAATGGAGCACTACTCGGGTTCCCGGTTGAAGTGGACGAACGGCCCGTGGTCTACCTCGCGATGGACCGTGTGGCGCAGATTCGCCGCTCCATCAAGCGGATGGTCGATCCGGACTCGCCGTCCGCGCGTCTGGTAGGGGAGCGTTTGGTGATTTATCCCGGAGCGCCCGACTTCAATGCCGCCGATGCCCCGGAGCTGTTTGCGGAGTGGGTCGTGGAGGTCAGCAAGTACCGCGCTGGTGCGGAACCGGGGACCGTCGTTGTTGACTCGTACAAGGACCTCGTTCCGAACTTGAACGAGGACCGAGCTGGGTCCGGACTGAACCGCGCAACCCAACTGCTCGTCAACAGCGGTGTCGAATGGCTCGGTATCCACCACACAAAGAAGCCCACCGCCGACAACAAGAAGCTGAACCGCCCCAGGTTCTCCGCCGCTCCTATGTGGGTTGAAGCTCTCGTTTGAGAGCGGCGTAGTAACTCTGCTCG
>NZ_JAIFXZ010000018.1 GCF_021033825.1 Dietzia aurantiaca | reverse complement strand
GCGGGATCGATCTTCTTCGGCATACAGCCATCCTCCTCGACTCGAAAAGGAGGCGGCGGGAAACCTGGGGCGGTTCATAAGGTCTGGTTCTCGGCGGATGGCCTGACGGGGCCCGGCGCAATGGTCTTGAGTCTTGCCTGCCGCAGGTTCAGGCGAGTTGCAAAGTGGTCAGACAGGTGAGGTCCTGGTCCCCGGTGGCGATGGGGGAGGTGGCCGTTTTGCCGTCGTGGTCGATGGTCAGAGTGGCGGTGATGTCCCGGGGGAGCCAGAGCCCGAGGAAACCGTTGTCGTAGGTGGTGCGCGGCTCGTCGATGAGGGTCTGGCCGGTGGTGGTGTCGGTGACTGTGACGTGGACCTGTTCGCCTGCCATCTCGCCGAGGCAGGTGGTCAGGCTGTGGAAGTGGCAGGAGTGGGTTCTGTTTTCGTAGGGCGCTACCGAGAGGTAGAACTCGTCGTCGGGCATGGGCAGCGTTGCGAGTTCCTTACTGCCGGTGTTCAGGGATAGTTCGGTGGGTTGCACCGAGGCGGTGAGGTCGGCCGGTCTGTCGGCTACTGGCATGGTGTCGAGTTTGTCGATGATTTGGGGTGCGTCAAGGTCGGCGAGTCCGTAGGTCTCTAGGGACGCTGGAGGCGAGGCTGCTTCTTGGGCTGGGTCGTTGGCGGGTGAGCAGCCGGCCAGGGCGAGGGCGCCGGCGGCGAGGAGGGCGATTGCGGTTCGTCGGGGTGTGGGGTGGGTGGTGATCATTTTTGGTGTTCTCGCTTCCTGATGGTGGTGAGGTGCTCGGGGCGCAGGTCGAGTCGGCGGAGCAGTTGGGCGTTGAGGGCGACGACGACGGTGGAGGCGGACATGAGGATGGCGCCGACGCTCATGGGCAGCACGAATCCGATCGGGGCCAGCACTCCAGCAGCCAGCGGCACGGCGGCGAGGTTGTAGCCGGCGGCCCACCACAGGTTCTGCTTCATCTTGCGGTAGCTCGCGCGGGACAGCTCGATGACCGCGAGGACGGAGCGGGGATCGGAGCTGGCGAGGATGACGCCGGCGGAGCCGATCGCCACGTCGGTGCCGGCGCCGATCGCGATGCCCACATCGGCCTGGGCCAGGGCGGGGGCGTCGTTGACGCCGTCGCCGACCATGGCGACCTTCCTGCCCTCGGCCTGCAGTTCGGCGACCTTGGCGGCCTTGTCTTCTGGCCGCACCCCGGCGAAGACCCGGTCGATCCCGAGCTCGGCGGCGACGGTCTCGGCCACGGCCCGAGCATCACCGGTGATCATGACGACCTGGTTCCCGGCGTCGTGCAGGGCGTCCACGGCGCTCCGGGAATCCGGCCGGATCTCGTCGGCCAGCCGCAGCGCGCCGATGACCCGGCCGTCGGCGAGGACGTGCAGGATGATGGCGCCCTCGCTCCGCCACTGCTCGGCGACGGGGAGTTCATCGCGTCCGTGCTGATCGAGGAGGTAGGGGCCGCCGACCTCGATGACGGTGCCGTCCACGGTGGCCTTGACGCCCACGGCGGGGGAGGAGGAGAAGTCGGTCGCCGTCGATACGGTGAGTTCGCGGGCCCGTGCGGCCCCGGCGACGGCTCTGGCGAGAGGGTGCTCACTGCCGCTTTCGGCTGCAGCGGCCAGGGCGAGTACTTCGTTCGCGGTGTGACCGTCTGTCGGTTCGATTGCGGTGACGGTGGGTTCGCCCTTGGTCAGGGTGCCGGTTTTGTCGAACAGGACGGCGTCGATGGTGCGCATCGACTCGAGCGCGAGTCGGTCTTTGATCAGGACGCCGCCGCGGGCGGCGCGTTCGGTGGCGATTGACACGACCAGGGGGATCGCCAGGCCGAGAGCATGGGGGCAGGCGATGACCAGCACGGTGATCGTGCGCACCACTGCCGCGTCGGGCAGGCCGAGCACGCTCCAGACGGCGGCGGTGATCACGGCCGAGGCGAGGGCGAACCAGAACAGCCATCCGGCGGCGGTGTCGGCGAGGCGCTGAACGCGAGAGGACGAGGCCTGTGCGTCGGTGACCAGTTTCTGAATCCCGGCCAGCGCCGTGTCCTCACCGATGGCGGTGACCGTCACGCGCAGGCCCGAGTCGGTGGCGACCGTGCCGGCGACGACATGGTCGCCGATCTCGCGGCGGACCGCCTGGGATTCGCCGGTGACCATGGATTCGTCCATGCTGGCCGAGCCGTCGATGATCCGCCCGTCGGCGGGTACCGACGCCCCGGGGCGGACGATCACCACGTCCCCGACCTGCAGCTCGGCCGGGGCGAGGGTGATGACGTTCTCGCCGTCGACCTTCTCGGCCTCATCCGGCAGCAGGGCTGCCAGTGAATCCAGTGCGGAGGTGGTCTGCGCCAGTGAGCGCATCTCTATCCAGTGGCCCAGCAGCATGATGACCACCAGCAGGGCCAGTTCCCACCAGAAGTTCAGCGCGTGATCGAGCACGCCCAGGCTCGCGCCCCAGGAGGCGGTGAACGCCACGGTGATTGCCAGGCCGATGAGCAGCATCATGCCGGGCTGGCGAGCGCGGAGCTCTGACACGGCCCCGGTCAAGAACGGCCTGCCGCCCCAGAAGTAGACCACGGTGCCCAGGGCGGGGGAGACCCACCACACCCACTCCGCGTCGGGCAGGTCGTAACCGATGAGGTGGGCGAACATGTCGTTGAACGCCACCACTGGGATCGCCAGGACGAGGGTGATCCAGAACAGTCGCCGGAACTGGCCGACATGATCACCGTGCCCGCCATGGCCTGCATCGTCGTGGCCACTATGGTTCTCGTGCCTGCCGTGAGACTGGTGTACCGAGTGCTCGTCGTGCGTGTGGTGGCCGCCCTGCTCGCGGGTCTGGGCCTCGGTGGTCCCGTGGTGGGTGTGCTGGTCGTTCATAGTCTGTCCGTCCCTCCAGCCCGGATCCCGTTGCCTAGGACGCTGGCCGGATTTCACTTTCGACGACCCACTTGTGGTTCGTCATCGTCATCCCGTCGGCTTCGTAGTCCACGACATAGACGGTTTCGTCGGTCGAGGACGCGATCGTCGCCGTTGTCCCGCCCATGCCTTGCATGTGGTTGGCGGTCACGGTCACTTCGGTGCCATCGTCAAGACGGTCGCCGCCGACGTCCTTGAGCTCTTCCTGGACGACCCACTTGTGGTCGAGCACGGGATCGTTGCCGTCGGTGGGGGTGTAGTTGATCGCGTAGGTGTAGGTGTTGTAGGCGCCGACGATGGTGGCGGTGGCGCCGTTCATGCCCTCCATGTGGTCGGCCGTCAGCGTGACTTCGGTGCCGACCGGGTAGGTCGGATCGGTGGACTGTGCCATGCCCTCGGGCACCGGGCCGCCGTCCGCGGGATGTTCCATGCCATCGTGACCCCCCTGGTCGCCATGGGCGGACTGGCTCTGTGAGGCGTCGGCGGTGCCTGTCTCGGGAGTGGACGTGCTGGTTGCCGGTATGGACGCGGCCGGGGAGTCCTCGGTGTTGTCGGTACAGGCCGATAGTGCCAGCGTGGCGGCGATCAGGGTGGCGGGGATCAGCATGGTGGTGCAGGTCATGGGGTGGAGCGCCTTTCGGGTTGATGAGCAAAGTGGTGGTCAGGCCAGGTAGGACAGGGTGGTCATCATTCCGGCCTCCATGTGGTAGGCGTTGTGGCAGTGCAAGGCCCACTGGCCGGGGTTGTCGGTGTCGAATTCGATCTCGGCGGTGCGCATGGGTCGGATGGTGACGGTGTCTTTGCGCAGCCCGCTATCGGCGAGGGCGAAGGTGTGACCGTGCAGGTGCATGGGGTGGGCCATGTCGGACATGTTGCGCAGCCGCATCCGTACCCGCTGACCGCGGGAGACCTCCAGCGGTGTGGTGTCGGGATGGGATTGCCCGTTGAGGGTCCAGCGATAGGGCATCATGCTGCCGCCTAGGTCGACGCTGAGATAGCGGTCGTGTCCCCGGTCTGTCAGGCGCGATGCCGGGGCCGGAGTCAGGTCTGCCGGAAGCAGCACCGGCCGGTCGAGTTCGATGGGGCGGGGGTTGGCGGGCAGGTCGCCGGCACCGGTGCGCACGATGGCGAAGGCGTGGCCGTTCTTGCCTTCAGCCTCGGCGAAGATCGGGAATGCCCCGTCGGCCAAGGTGACCAGGACGTCGACTCGCTCGCCCATGGCGAGCAGGATCGACTCTGTCTGGTGCGGAGTGGTGGGAAAGCCGTCGGTGTGGGTGACGGTCATCGTGTGCCCACCGACGGCGACGCGGAAAAAGGTGTCGGCGCCGGCGTTGATGAACCGGATCTTCGCCCGCTGTCCCGGTCTGGCGGTCCACCGGACTGGATCGGCGGGAACCTTCCCGTTGAGCAGAAAGTGCGGGTAACTGACGTCGCCGGCGGCGCCGAGCAACCGGGAATTCATGCTCTGATGCCCCGGGCCACCACCGTGCATCCGGCCGTGGCCCATCGATCCCATTGCTCGACCTCGAGGCCCCGGAGTGTCGATGCCCAATGCGCGGGCCGCGTCGTTTGGGGTGCCGTCGATACCGTCGAGCCAGTCATCGACAACGACCACCCATTCGTGGTCGAAGTCCCCCGGTTCGGCCGGGTCGTCGATGATCAGCGGGCCGTACAGGCCCCGGTCGAGTTGCAGCCCGGAATGCGAGTGGTACCAGTGGGTACCGGCATCTGGAACGGTGAACTCGTAGGTGAACTGGTCTCCTGGCTCGATCGCTTCCTGGGTCAGGCCGGGCACGCCGTCCATGTCGTTGCGCAGGGCGATGCCGTGCCAGTGCACGCTGGTCGGCTCGTCGAGCTGGTTATCGACCTGCACGCGCAGCAGGTCACCGGCCCTGGCACGCAGGACAGGGCCCGGCACGGTCGGGCCGTAGGCCCAGGTGGCGACCACGATCCCACCCAGGTCCACCTCCGCCGGACTTGGGGACAAGCGGGCGTCGACGATGCGCTGACCTGCACGCTGGCGCTGCGCCTCGACATCGCCCACCACCGGGTCCGATGCCGCCACAGGCGCCCCCGAGGGCCGGGACTGGCCACACGCGCCCATCGCCCCGGCGCTGGCCAGGGCCGACCCGAGGAGAAATGCTCTCCGGGACATCCCGGTCACTGTTGCGACTCCGCCGACGGATCACCGAACAGCGCAGTGACCAGCAGCATCGTCGAGGCCCACAGGGTGGCCACGACGACGCCGCCGAGCAGCATCCCGCCCCACCCGACCATGATGTACCTCCCGCGTCTGACTTCAGTGGCCATCGTGACCGTGCATCCCGGCAGCTTCGGTGGAGATCGTGTGAAGATTCGATCAAGACCCCCACCGCAGTGACGGGCCACCAGTCGGTGAGGCGAAGATGACGGGCATGACCTTCCTCGAAGACCCCGGTGACCGCCGTCCGCGCCTCGCCGATTCCCCCGGGTTGCGAGCGCTGGTGGTTGACGACGAGGAGCCCCTGGCCGATCTGGTGGGTTCCTATCTCGAGCGCGACGGTTTCGACGTCACGATCACCGGTGACGGCCAGAATGCTGTGGACCTGGCCCGCCGCATCGCCCCGGACGTGATCGTTCTCGACCTGGGCCTGCCCGGGCTGGACGGCATCGAGGTCTGCCGGCAGGTCAGAACCCACAGTGACGCCTACATCGTCATGCTCACCGCCCGGACCGACGAGGTCGACACCCTGATCGGACTGTCTATTGGCGCAGACGACTACATGACCAAACCGTTTAGCCCTCGAGAGCTCTCGGCCCGGATTCAGGCGATGATGCGCCGACCACGGCAGGGCACTGCCAAGGGCGGCGGAAAGACATCACCCCGTGTGCACTCGATCGGCCAGCTGACCATCGACACCGCCGGGCGAGAGGTCACCATCGGTGGTACCACCGTAGATCTGACCCGCACCGAGTTCGACATCCTCGCCGCCCTGGCCCGCGACCCCGGGATCGTCGTCACCCGCGCACAGTTGATGGCCGCAGTGTGGGGCCCGACCTGGGTGGGCGATGACCACCTGGTCGACGTCCACATCGGCCACCTGCGTCGCAAACTCGGCGACGACGCCGCCGTGGGCCGCTACGTCCGCACGGTCAGAGGGGTCGGTTACCGCATGGGACCATGCCAATGAGGCCCACCCCATCACCGCACACAGTCGACGGTCGGCCTCGGCCTCGTGGTCGCGCGGCCGGAGTCAGCTTCGGCACCCGACTGCTGCTGGCGATGACCAGCGTGGTCGTCGGATGCACAGCCAGCGCGTGGCTCGTCGCCTCCGCACTGGCCCCGGGCATCTTCCATGATCACCTCGGTCAAGCCGGCATCGACCACAACTCCACCCAAGCCGCCCACGTCGAAGAAGCATTCACCGTCGCGATCATCCTGGCCTGGGGACTCGCGGTGGGCATCGCCGTGCTGCTAGCACTGGCCGCGACCTGGTACCTCACTCACCGGGTCCAACGCTCGGTCACCATGGTCACCACCACCACCGCCGACATCGCCCAAGGGCACTACGCGACTCGGATGGCCAGCCCGAAGCTCGGCCGCGAGTTCGACGACCTGGCCACCAGCGTCAACGAACTCGCCCGACGTCTGGATGCTACCGATGTCACCCGACGTCGGATGCTCGCCGACCTCGGTCACGAGATGCGCACCCCGCTGGCCGCCATTGACTCCTACCTCGAGGCCATCGACGACGGCGTGCGCACCTTCGACGAGACCACCAGACAGGTGCTGTGGGCGGCCACCAGACGTCTCGAGCGCCTCGCCGCGGACATCGTCGCCGTCTCCGACGCGGAAGAACACCTCACCCGACTACACCCGACCTCGACCACCACATACGCCCTCATAGCCACTGCCGCCGAGGCAGCACGCGAACGCTACCTCGACAAAGGCGTGCACCTGCATCTGCGTGAGATCGACCCGGTCGCAGTCACCGTCGATGCCGACCGCATCGGACAGGCACTGGCCAACCTCCTCGACAACGCCTTGCGCCACACCCCACCCGGCGGGACCGTCACCCTCAGCAGCCACCGCCCGGGCCCGGGAACCGTCGCCATCACCGTCTCCGACACCGGAGACGGAATCGCCGCCGAGCACCTCGACCACCTCTTCGACCGCTTCTACCGCGCCGACCCCGCCCGAGGCCGCACCGCAGGCGGCAGCGGGATCGGCCTCGCGATCACCCGAGCATTAGTCGAAGCACACGGAGGGCGCATCCGTGCCACCAGTCACGGCCCGGGCCACGGCGCCCAATTCATCATCGACCTACCCGCCGAATGAAACGCACACAACGCCGGACGCTCAATCTGACGGGTTGCTTCCCCCTGCACTCGTACCGACAGTGGATCTCACTTCCCAGTGCTACAGAATCAGCGGATAACGACAGCGGATGTCCGGCCGCTGAAGTCGACCGGAGGACGCCCCCGGCCGCCAGCTTGTCACAAGGTTTGGTTATCGGTAACGACGCGACATCACGGTGAGGAAAGCGCTCGACGGAAACCGACGGTCTCAACGCGCCAGCAGCCCCTTGGCGATGTGAGTCACCTGGATCTCGTTGCTGCCGGCGTAGATCATGAGTGACTTGGCGTCGCGGGCCAGTTGCTCCACCCGGTACTCGGCCATATAGCCGTTGCCGCCGAACAGCTGCACGGCGTCCATCGCCACGTCCGTGGCCGCCTCCGACGAGTACAATTTCATGGCCGAGGCCTCCGCCAGCGACAGCGGCTTTCCGGCCCGGGCACGCTCGATCGAGTGGAAGACCATGTTCTGCACGTTGATCCGCGCGATCTCCATCTTGGCGAGCTTGAGCTGGATGAGCTGGAACTTCCCGATCTCCTGGCCCCACAGTGTCCGCTCGCGCGCGTAGTCGATGCACAGCCGGCGGCACTCCTCGATGATCCCGAGCGCCATGATCGCCACGCCCGTCCGCTCGGCGGTGAAGCTCGACCGCGCCGACTCGCGCCCGTCCCCGCCGCGGCCCTCCTCGGACTCACCGAGCAGCCGGTCGCGGCCCAGGCGGACGTCGTTGAAGAACAGTTCGCCAGTGGGGGAGCTGTGCAGGCCCATCTTGGCGAAAGGCGCACTCTGGGTCAGTCCTTCCATGCCCTTGTCCAGCACAAAGGTGAGGACCTTGCGGTTGCGCTTGTCCTCAGCAGACGCGCCGCCGGACGAACCGCCCGCGCCGCCCTCGTCGAGCTTGGCGTAGACGATCATCACGTCCGCGTACGGGCCGTTGGTGATAAACGTCTTCTGGCCGTTGAGGATGTAGTCCTCGCCGTCGCGCCGCACGTAGGTCCGCATTCCGCCGAACGCGTCCGAGCCCGAGTCCGGCTCCGTGATCGCCCACGAGGCGACCTTCTCCATTGTCACGATCCCCGGCAGCCAGCGTTCCTTCTGTGCCAGCGTCCCCCGCGACATGATGGTCGTGGCACCCAGCCCGAGACTCACCCCGAGCGCCGACACCAGGCCCATGCACACACCGGCCAGCTCGCTGGTCACCACGGCCATGAGCGAGTCCTGGCCCTCGAAGGCGCCGCCACCGCTCCCGGTGTCGGAAGTGCGGGCGGCGTTGTCGTCGTCCTCGCCGGAGGCCTTCGCGCGTTCCCGGGCCAGCATCTTCTCCACGCTGTCGCGGGCCATGGCGTCGATCCCGAACTCGGCGAACAGCTTCCGGATGATCGGATACGGCGGGATCTCGCCGCTCTCCAACGCGTCGAGATTCGGGCGGATCTCCTTGTCGATGAAGGCCCGCACGGCGTCGCGGATCATCAGGTCGGTCTCGGACCACTCGTACATCGGCGTCTCGTCTCCTCGGTGCTGTTCTGCAACACGTTCCCGGCCAGTCTGGACCGGCTCCGTGGTGGCCGCGGGCGTTTGGCCCAGACGGCCGTCCAAGTCCGGCACACTCGGGGATATGAGTGGCAACCTTGACCCGACCGCCAGCACCACCGCCAGTAGCGCGGGCCGCCCCGCCGGCCGCGGCCAGTTGGGTCGCGTCGGACTGTGGACCGGCTCCCTCGAGGGCCTGACGCCCGGACAACTCCCCGATGTCCTCGGCGAGCTCGATGACCAGGGTTGGGGCTCGCTCTGGTTCGGCGAGGCCGTGGGGCGCGAGGCGTTCATCGCCGCCCAGATGTATCTCGGCGCGACGCGGCGCATGGCGATCGGCACCGGCATCGCCAACATCTACGGCCGCGACGCCTCCGCAGCCGGCGCGGCCGCCCGCACGCTCGAAGCGCTCCATCCGGGCCGGTTCGTGCTGGGCCTGGGCGTCTCGCACGCGCCACTGGTCGAGCGGCATCGCGGGCACCTCTACGGTCGGCCGCTCGCGGCGATGCGCGAGTACCTCGACGCACTCGACGGCACGCGCGCGCTCGCCGCTGGTGAGGAAGCGATGCCGCCGGTCGTGCTCGCCGCGCTGGGCCCGAAGATGCTGGAGCTGGCGCGGGACCGTACTGCCGGCGCGCACCCGTACCTGACGTTGCCCGAGCACACCGCCCAGGCGCGCGAGATCCTCGGCGGGACCGCCGACGACGGCCCGGCCCTGGTCGTGGAGACCGCCGCGGTGGTGGCCGAGGGGGTCGACGACGACGAGCTCTGGCGTTCCCGCGCCCACGACCACCTGAACGTCTACACGGGTCTGCCGAACTATCGGAACTCGTGGACCCGGCAGGGATTCGATGAGTCCGACTACGTGCGCGGGGGCAGCGACCGGCTCAAGGCGGCGCTGGTCACGCGCGGGCTGGAGGCCACGCGGGCGCGGGTGCAGGAGCATCTCGATGCGGGTGCCTCGAGCGTGCTCGTGCAGGTGCTGGGCGAGAATGTGCTGGTCCCGCCGGTGGCGGACTGGCGTCTGGCCGCGCAGGCGTTGCTCGGCTGACGCGCGGGATGCGGTCCGGACCGCTACCGAGGTCGAGCGCGCGAGCCCGTCCGCCGGCAGCTCGCCCGGCCAGGGGCGCGCACGCGTGAGACGTCGATACCGTACGTATTCGGCCGATTCAACACCTGTCTGTAATGTCCGACGAAGGGCTTCGGAAGGACACGGGATGAGTGCACAGGTGCGCGGCGCGGATGCCGCCCGGCGAGACGACAACCGCCTCGTCGTGGTCCTGGCGTTCGGCGGGATCGTCGTCTCGCTCAGTCAGACGCTGGTCATCCCGCTGCTGGCCCTGCTGCCCTCGATCCTGAACACCAGCGCCGTCAACGCCTCGTGGGTCGTGACCATCACCCTGCTCGCCGGCGCGGTAGCGGGACCGGTCATGGGACGCCTCGGGGACCTCTACCCGAAGAAGTACGTCCTGATCGGTTGCACGGCGGTCATGGTGCTCGGCTCCGTGCTCTGCGCTCTCTCGGGATCACTGTGGGCGATGCTCATCGGCCGCGCGCTGCAGGGCGTAGGGATCGGCGTGATCCCGATCGGTATCGCGGCCATGCGGGAGATCCTCCCGCCCGCGCGACTGGGACCGGCTATCGCGCTGATGAGTTCCTCGCTCGGGGTGGGCGGCGCGCTCGGGCTGCCGGCCGCCGCCGCGCTGGCCCAGTACGGGTCCTGGCAGTGGATGTTCTGGGGCTCGGCGATCATGGGCCTGGGGATCATGCTGCTGATGGCCGTCCGGCTCAGGACTCTTCCCGCGGCCAAGCCGGACGGCACTCTGGATCTGATCGGCGCGCTCGGCCTGGGAGCGGGGCTGGTCGCGCTACTGCTGGCGGTGTCCAAAGGGGCGGACTGGGGCTGGGCCTCGCCGCTCACGCTGGGCCTGTTCCTGCTCGCCGCGGTCGCCTTCCCGGTCTGGGGCCTGTGGGTGCTGCGGCACCGCTCGCCGATCGTCGACCTGCGCGTGGCCGCCCGTCGACCTGTGCTCATGACCAACATCGCCTCGGTCACCGTGGGGATGGGACTGTACGCGCAGCTGCTGATCCTGCCGCAGATCCTGCAGCTGCCGATCGCCACCGGGCACGGCCTGGGGCAGTCGATGGTCGCGATGGGCCTGTGGAGCGCCCCCGCCGGACTGGCGATGATGGCGGTCTCCCCGATCAGCGGCCGACTCATCAACAACCGCGGCCCCAAGACCACCTTGATCCTGGGCGCGCTCGTCATCTCCGCCGGTTACTTCGCCGGACTGTTCCTCATGGGCTCCACGTGGGGTGTCATGACCACCGGCATCGTTATCAGCGCGGGCGTCGGTCTCGCGTACGGGGCGATGCCGGCGCTGATCATGGCATCGGTCCCGCGGACTGAGATGGGGTCGGCGAACAGCGTCAATACGCTCATGCGGTCGATCGGCACCACCACCTCGGCGGCCGTACTCGGCGTGATCCTGACCCAGATGTCCACCGACTTCGAGGGCCTGTTCGTCCCCTCCGAGCTCGGGCTCCGCACGGGACTGGTGTTCGGCGGGGCGATGGCCCTGCTGGCCGCGGCCGTGGCGGCCGCGATCCCGCCGCCGTGGGCATCCGACGACTGACGCGCGCCTAGACCGCGTCGCGGGCCCGCGCGACGATCGCCTCCGCCAGCTCGACGGGCCGCTCGTCGGGGATCCAGTGGCTGACCCCGTTCATCTCAAGGAACCGGTAGTCGGCGTCCACGTACCGCTCGGTGAGTTCGGCGCCGCCGCGGCCGAGTGCCGCGTCGTTGTCGCTCCACACGAACGTCGTGGGCACCCGTACCCGCGCGGTCGCGCCTCGGGGCGAGGCGAAGGGCAGCGCCCGGTACCAGCCCAGGCCGCCGCGGACGGCACCGTCGGTGACCATCTCCGCGCGGTAGCGCTCGATCATCTCCCGGGTCATCCCCATCCCGGCCAGCGCCCGGGCGGGCAGCGGCCCGGCCGAGCTGAGGACCAGCTCCGGCAGCAGCGGCAGCTGGAAGAAGCCCATGTACCAGGACCGCAGCAGCTGGTCGGAGACCACCATCGCCTTGAGGAACGCTGCCGGGTGCGGGACCGAGACCGCGGTCAGCGATCGGACGCGCTCCGGGTGGTTGCCGGCGAGGCCCCACGCGACGGCGGCGCCCCAGTCGTGTCCCACCACGTGGGCGTCGGCCAGGCCGGCCGTGTCGAGCAGGGCGATCACGTCGCCGATCAGCTCCGAGATCCGGTACGCGCGCCGGCCGCGGGGCCGGGCGGAGGCGCAGTAGCCGCGCTGGTCGAGCGCGATCGTCCGCAGCCCGTCGGCGTGCAGCAGCGGCGTGACGCGGTCCCAGCTGGAGGCGCGCTGCGGGAAGCCGTGCAGGAGCACGACCGGCTCGCCGTTCGTCGGTCCCGAGTCGACGGCGCGCAGTTCCATGCCGCCACGCTCGACGTAGATCTCCTTCGGTCGTGACTCAACCACGGACGTACCCCCTCCGGACGGCCCGCTCGAGGATCCCGAGCGTGGCTTTGAGCGCCGACGCGTCGAGCACCGGCAGGACACCCGAGTCGCGCCACTCCGGGTGCGCCTCGGACCAGTCGTAGTAGCTGACGACCTCGGTGGCCGAGCCGTCGTCGACCGGGATGAGACGGTACCCGTACGTGTGGCCGATCGGGGGCTTGATGGCGCCGTCGATGGTCCAGGCGATCTCCGCGCCGGGATCGAAACGGGTGATGATCACGGTGACGTCGTAGTGCCCGAGGTCGTAGTCGCCGAGCGACTCGCGGTCCATATGGACCACGAACCGGTCGTCGACCGCCGTGACCTGCGCGCCCTCGGCCGACTGGAGCATCCCGGAGGAGTCGATCGCCACGTGTCCGTCCGGATCGCACAACACCGCGAACACCTCCTGCGGAGGAGCGGGGATGACCCGCCGGGCCTCGAGCCGGTACGCGGGATTCGCATCGCCGTGGGACGAGCCGTGCTGTTCGCTGTCCGTCATGTCGGCGACGCTACCCCGGGCACCGGCCCGTCGGAGACCGTCCCTCAGACCCGCGCGGGGTCCGGCCGGTCCCACGCCCGGTGCGCGGCCAGCAGTGGCGTCAGCGCGGGGAGCACGTCTGCCGCCGCGCCGACCTCGACCACGCCCGGGGTGGATGAGTTGATCTCGAACTCGCCGTACCGGTCGATCGGGACGAGGGTGGCGAGGGCCTTCTTGTGCCGGTACATCTCGCTGATGAGGATGTCGGAGTGCGGGTCGGCGGGGAGGTCGACGACGACGAGGGCGTCGAACTCCACCGAACGCTGCGTCCGATAGGTCCGCGAGATCGTCACCGTGGGAGCGTCGTCGGCGTCCGGGTCATCGCCGCCGAGTGTGCCGCCCGTGGGGGCGATCACCAGCGGCACCATACCGGCCCCGAACACGGCCTGCTGGATCTCCGCGACAGCGGCCACGTCGGAGTCGGCGTTGACGAGGATCCCGATCTGCCGCCCGTCGGTCGGCCACTCACGACCGACCTGTGACAGCGCCGGGCTGGTCACGACCTCGGCGACCGGCACCTCGGCCGGCGCCGGTAGGCCCAACCCCTGCGCGACGGTCGTGGCGAGGCCGTGATCGATATGCGCGAGCTGTTCGACCTGCCGGATCTTGACGGCCTCCTCGTAGCATTTGCCCAGTTCGAAGGTGTATGCAGCCGCGGTGTGCTCCCTCTCGACCTCTGTGAGGCTCGCCCAGAACAAGGTGGCCTGGGAGAAGTGGTCGTCGAAGCTGGCCGGCGCCCGACGCTCGATCTGGGCGTCGGCTATCTCCTGCGCCACCTCCACGAGGGCGCCGTCGGCGGTGCCGGCCAGGAAGGGACAGCCGCCGTCGAGACTGTTGGGCCGGTAGGGGGCCACTCCCACGTGGTCGGCCGTCTGGTGCATGCCGTCGCGGAGCATGTCGTTGACCGGCGCGTGCGGGCGGTTGATGGGGATCTGCCCGAAGTTCGGGCCGCCCAGGCGCGAGAGCTGCGTGTCCAGGTAGGAGAACAGGCGGCCCTGCAGGAGCGGGTCGTTGGTCACGTCGATTCCCGGGACCAGGTGGCCGGGGTGGAAGGCCACCTGCTCGGTCTCGGCGAAGTAGTTCTTGGGGTTGCCGTTGAGCGTCATGGTGCCGATCACCTGCACCGGCGCCAGCTCCTCGGGCACGATCTTGGTCGGATCGAGCAGGTCGATGCCGTGGAACATCTCGCTCACCCCGTCGGAGTCCACGGTGTCGGGGAACACCTGGATGCCCAGGTCCCAGCTCGGGTGGGCGCCGGCCTCGATCGCGTCGGCCAGGTCGCGGCGGTGGAAGTCGGGGTCCATGCCGCCGGCGAGCTGGGCCTCCTCCCACAGCTGCGAGTGCACGCCCAGATGGGGCTTCCAGTGGAACTTGACCAGACTCGTCTCGCCGGCGGCGTTGATGAGGCGGAACGTGTGGACGCCGAAGCCCTCCATCATCCGGAACGAGCGGGGGATGCCGCGGTCCGACATGTTCCACATGGTGTGGAACTGCGCCTCGGTGTGCAGGGAGACGAAGTCCCAGAAGGTGTCGTGCGCGGACTGCGCCTGGGGGATCTCGCGGTCCGGGTGTGGTTTACCGGCGTGGACGACGTCCGGGAACTTGATGGCGTCCTGGATGAAGAACACCGGGATGTTGTTGCCCACCAGGTCCCACGTGCCCTCGTCGGTGTAGAACTTGGTGGCGAATCCCCGGGTGTCGCGGACGGTGTCGGCGGACCCGCGCGAGCCGAGCACGGTGGAGAAGCGGACGAAGACCTCGGTCTCCTTACCCTCCGCGAACAGGCCCGCACGGCACACGCTGGCCGCCGCGCCGTTGGCCGTGAACACCCCGTGGGCGCCGGCACCGCGGGCGTGGACCACGCGCTCGGGGATCCGCTCGTGGTCGAAGTGCATGATCTTCTCGCGCAGGTGATGGTCCTGCAGGAGAGTCGGTCCGCGACGGCCCGCCTTCTGCGAGTGGTCGGTTTCGGACAACCGGGCGCCCTGGGCGGTGGTGAGGTACGCGCCCTGCTGACGCTGCGCGTCTTCGCTGTCCTTGGACGGCGCGCCCGTCGGGCTGTGCGGGGTGGCGCCCTTCTGGTCCGGCTTGGGCGGCAGGGGATCGGTGGGTTCGGTGGGCTCGTCGACGCTCGGCGGCTCCGAGCCGGGCGCGCCGGGGACGACGTCGCCGCGGGGCGAGAGGGCGTCGGTGAGGTCGTCGGCGACCTTCTCGGCCTTGTCGACGAGCTTCTCGGCGGCATTTCGGGGGTCGGGCTTCTTGGCGGACACGATGCTCCTTCGCTGAGCCGACCCGCTCGCGCGGCAGGGACGGTTCTCGTCGTGGTCGTGTGTACGCCGGGCCGGTCAGGCCCGGTGGGGAGTCACTGTGCCACTCCTGCCGCGGCGCGCAACCAGTCGCGGACGGACGTCGGGAGGCGTACTCTGCGTCGGCCCCGCCGACACGCCCCCGGGGCGGGCCGCTGGTAATAGGGTCGGTGAGGTGCCGACCCCGTCCCTGTCCGACCCGCATGGCTCACCCGCGGAACCTGCGCCGCCGCCCCGCTCCTGGCTGCATCTCGCGGCTGCGGGACTGATGTTCCTGTTGCCCTTGCTGGTGTTCGTGAGCCTGGCCTCCGACGTGGTGACCTTCGGTGCGTTGCCCTACGACCGTTCGATCATGGTGTGGCTTAACGAGCGCGCGTCGCCGGTGGTGACGACGACGATGATGGCGGCCACCGAACTGGGCGGTCTCGTGGTGGTGCCGATCATCGCGGTCGTCTGGGCCGGGCTGCTGTGGTGGGGTGGTCGTCGCCGGGATGCGGCCCTGCTCGCGGCCGCGGTCATCGGGTCGGCCCTGCTCAACACGGCGTTGAAGGCGGTCTTCCAACGGGACCGGCCGGACTTCTGGGAGCACCTGGTGGTGGAGCACTCGTACTCGTTCCCGAGCGGTCACGCCATGGCGTCGATGTCGCTCGCGGCGTCCCTCGTCGTGATCGCCTGGTCGACCCGGTGGCGGTGGGCCGCGATCATCGTGGGGGCGGTGTATGTGCTCGTGGTGGGCCTGTCGCGCATCTATCTGGGCGTGCATTTCCCGAGCGACATCCTCGCCGGCTGGTGCGTGGCGGTGCTGTGGGTGACGGTCGTCGTGATGGTGCTGGACGGTGCGTCCCGTCGGCGTAGGGCGGGCCGCCCCGGGCCGTGGGTCGGACCGGTCGGCGGGTCGCCCGAGGGAGTGGGACCGGCCGGGGGCGGAGCGTCGTGACCTGGGTGCAGGCGGCCGCCGACACCCCGCTCAGTGGCCCGCTTCTCGGGGTCCCCGGGCTCATCGCGGTGTGGGCGGCGCTCGTCGTGGGCGCGGTGGTGCTCGGCGCGCTCGGCTCGACGGGCGGCGGAGCCCGCCGGTGGTGGTCCCGGGTGCTGCCGCTGTCGGTCCTCATCGCGGCCGTCGTCACGCTCGTCGGTGCGCTGCTCGTGGAGAAGGTGCTGCGGCCGTTCCCCGACGCGATCCCGCCCGGGGTCTACCTGTGGATCGGGGTGGGTCTGCTCGGTGTGCTGCTGGGGGTCCGCGGCGCCGCGGTGGAGGCACGGGCTCGCCGACCGTGGCGGGCGGTCGCCGCGGTCGTGGCCCTGCTGCTCGTCGTGGTGGCGGCGGCCGGGCACGTCAACCGTGTCTACGCCGAGTTCTCCTCGGTCGGCACGCTGCTGGGCCTGCGGGAGTACCGGACCATGTCGCTCGAGCAGGTCACCGGCCGCACGGCGGCGACGGTCGGTGGGGACCTCGGGCCGGGGGTCACGCTCGAGTCCGTGTGGACACCGCCGTCGGGGATGCCGGGGACCGGCGCGGTGGTCGAGACCCCGATCCCGGGGACCGCCTCGGGATTCGAGGCCCGCCCGGCCCAGGTCTATCTGCCGCCCGCCTATTTCACCGAGCCGCGGCCGCTTCTGCCGGTCCTGGTGCTCATGGCCGGGCAGCCCGGCGGCCCCGAGGACTGGGTCCGTTCGGGCCGCCTACCGGTGGTGGCCGACGAGTTCGCCGCCGACCACGCCGGACTCGCCCCGGTGATCGTGGTGGCCGACCCGATCGGATCGTCGCTGGCCAACACACTGTGCGTGGACTCGCCGCAGGGAAACGCGCACACCTACCTCGCCCGGGACGTCCCCGGGTGGATCCGCGCCACCCTGCAGGTGGATGAGGACCCGGGGGCCTGGGCGATCGGCGGGCTGTCCTTCGGCGGGACGTGTGCTCTCCAGCTCGCGCTCACCGAGCCGGAGGTCTACCCGAACTTCCTCGCCATGTCCGCCCAGGCGGAGCCGACCGTCGGCACGCGCGCCGAGACCGTCGCCCGCTTCTTCGGCGGCGACCCGGAGGCGTTCCGGGCCGCGAACCCCGCCGACCTGCTCGCGAGCCGCCCGTTCCCGGACCTCGCCGGCGCGTTCGTCGTGGGCTCCGACGACACCGAGTACGGGCCGGGGGTGCGCGCGCTCCACGACGCCACGATGCGGGCCGGTGCGGACGTCCGCTACGCCGAACTGCCCGGAGGGCACAGCTACGCCGTGTGGTCCGAGGGCCTGCGACTGGAGCTGCCGTGGCTGGCGCGGCGAATGGGGCTCATCGTCTGAGCGCCCCGCCTAAGCTGCTCTTCATGACCACAGAGGCCCCTGTCCGCATCGCGCGTGACCACCTTCCGTACCCGGTCCGTCTGGCCGCGGCCTGGTCGGTGTGCCTGCTGCTCATCGCCGCAGGCGCGTGGCTCATCGGGGAGGGGATCGGCCGGCTGGCCCTGATCGTCGGCCCGGTGGCGATCGCGGTCTTGTTGGCCGCCATGCTCAGGCCCCTCGTCAACCGGATCCCGGGCCGGGTGCCGCGGGTGCTGGCAGCCGTCGTCGTCGTCGTCGGGGTCCTCGCCGCGGTGGTCGCCGCGCTCGCCCTGGTCGCCTCCCAGCTCGCCTCGGGGGTCCCGCGGATGCGCGATCGGATCGCCTCCGGCACCGACCTGGCGATCCGGTGGCTCGAGGACGGGCCGCTCCACCTCACCGCCGACCGCCTCGAGCAGGCCGTGCATCAGGCCCGCGGCTGGCTCACCCACCACTCCGACCTGCTGGCCACGGGCGCGGTCCACGTCGGGCACACCGCGGTGGAGACCGTCGCGAGCGCACTCATCTGCCTGGTCTCGCTGTTCTTCTTCCTCTACCAGGGTGAGAAGCTGTGGATGTTCTTCGTCCGCTGGATGCCGGCCGCGAGCCGCGAGCACTTCGACATCGCGTTCCGCCACGGCTGGACCAGCCTGGGCGCCTACACCCGCACGCAACTCGCGGTGGCCGCGATCAACGCCGCCGGGGTGGGCATCGGCGCGTTGGTCCTGCGGGTGCCCTTCGTCATCCCGATCGTCGTTGTGGTGTTCCTGGCCTCGTTCGTGCCGATCGTGGGCACCCTCGTCGGCGGGCTGATCCCCACGCTGCTCGCGCTGGTGGAGCGGGGCCTGGGCGTCGCGCTGATCATGCTCGCGATCGTCGTGGTGGTGCACCTGACCGAGTCGCACGTGCTGCAGCCGCTGCTCATGGGCCACGCGGTGGCGTTGCACCCGCTGGCGGTGATCCTCGTGGTGGCGGGCGGTACGTACCTGTTCGGCATCCTCGGCGCGTTGTTCGCGGTGCCCATCACCGCGATGGCCAACTCGATCGTCAGGTACCTGGCCAACCGGGACACCGGGCCGGGCGTGTTGCCGTCGTTGGGGGACCTGTCCGGGCCCGATCACCCGCACATCCACGAGCACGGCCACGAGAACGAGCATGACGACGACGAGGCCCCCACCCCCGGCACGGACACCGGCGCGGAGTCGGGCGCGGATTCGGGCTCGGGGCCCGCGGGCCGCTGACGGGGCGGGCCGGGTGCGGGCCGTGGAGGTGGTGCGCTCGAGCGTCGTCGCCGCCCCGCGGGAGCAGGTGTGGGCCCGGGTCGTCACGGCGGCTGGCGTGGCCCACGAGTTCGGCCCGGTGCTGACCATGCGTTTCCCGGCCGCGCTGGAGGGCCGGTCGATCGCCGACGTGCCTCTGGGGCGGCCGCTCGGGCGGGCGTGGATCCGGCTGGCCGGGTTGCTGCCGGTGGAGTTCGACGATCTGGTGATCGTCGAACTCGAGGAGCCGCGGTTCTTCTGTGAGCGCTCTAGCCTGGGCTCGTGCCGGGTGTGGGAGCACCATCGTGCACTCGAGGAACTCCCGGGCGGCTCGACCCGCGTCACCGACACCCTGCGGGCCGAGCCCCGCGCGCTGCTGCCCGGGCCGGTCGTGCGCGCGGTCGTGGGCGCGTTGTTCTCGCACCGGCACCGTCGGCTTGCGCGCGCGTTCGGGCCGGCGGCCTGATCCCGCGCCACCTAGTGGATTGCACGCCGCCTATCCGATCGCGCGCCACCTAGTGGATTGCACGCCGCCTATCCGATCGCGCGCCACCTACGGGATCAGATAGGTGGCGTGACATCCGATAGGTGACGCTGCATGCTGCTGACCTGCGGGAACTTCTCAGCCCGACCAGGCCCGGAGTGTGATGGGGAGAACTGCATGGCGGCGCGGGAACGGGGCAGAATGGGTCCCAGGCAGTCCTTGCGACGAGATACGGCGCGGAGTGCCTCCCTCAAGGGAGTGTGACCATGCAGACCACGATGATTCACGGCCGAGAACTGGCTTATCGAGAGGCGGGCGCCGGTGAGGGCAAGCCGGCGGTGCTGCTCATCCACGGGATGGCCGGAAGCTCGAACACCTGGCGGGAGGTGATCCCCCGCCTCGAAGACCATTTCCATGTGATCGCCCCGGACCTGCCGGGCCACGGTGAGAGCTCGCTCGAGTTCGACGACTACTCGCTCGGTTCCATGGCCTCGGCGCTCCGGGATCTGCTGGTGGTCAAGGGCGTCACCCGGTGCACGATCATCGGGCAATCGCTCGGTGGCGGTGTCGCCCTGCAGTTCGTCTACCAGTACCCGGAGTTCTGTGAGCGGATCGCGCTGATCGACAGCGGCGGCCTGGGCAAAGAGGTCAGCTGGATCCTCCGGATGCTCGCCGTCCCCGGTGCCGGACTCCTGCTCACCGGGGTCGCGGCGCCGGTGTTCGTCAGCGCCGGCAAGTCCGTACGCCGCTTCTTCCAGGACAAGGGCATCCGCGCCGCCGCGATGGACGAGTCGTGGGCGGCGTTCGAGTCCCTGGGCCGGCCCGGGCACCGGCGGGCGTTCTTCAAGACGCTGCGCGCGGTGGTCGACAACACGGGGCAGGCCGTGTCCGCCGCCAACCGGTTCCACCTGGCCGGGCAGCTGCCGGTCCAGCTGATCTGGGGCGACCGCGACCCGATCATCCCGGTCTCCCACGGGCACGCCACGCACGAGGCGATCCCGGGCAGCCGCCTGGCGATCATCCCGGGCGTCGGCCACTACCCGCACGTCGAGGACCCGGCCGCGGTCGAGCGGGTTCTCCTGGACTTCATGACCTCCACCGAGCCCGGGTACATCGGCCACGAGGCGCTCGGAAAACTGGTCTCGGCGGGCGCGCCGCAGCGCTGAGCGCGGCTCGCCTCCGCCCGCCCGACCCCGACCGCCCACCTCCGCTCGCCCGTCGGCCCTGCACACCGGCCGGGTTGCGCGTCCTCGTTGCCGAGGAACCATTGACCTACGCGTCCTGTATGCGGCATTCCGGACGCGTACCTCTGGCTCGGGCGGGCATTCCCGACGCGCAAGTCACGCCGGGTCGGTGCAGGCCGGGTATGTCGGGTGGGATGGATCAGGCTGGTCTGGGCATGGAAGAACCCCGGCGCCGTGCGTTCACGGGCGCCGGGGTTCAGTGCATCCGCCGGGCGGCGATCACCTCAGGTGATCACCTCACCGAAGAGGTCAGGCAGCGGGCTCGGCGTCACCCTCGGGGGCACCGCTCAGCGAGTCGAACCCGTCCAGGAGGCCGGCCGAGCCGGTGTCGACGGCGTCGTCGCCGTCGGGCAGCTCGGCCTCGATGCCGCGCAGGATGTCGAGCGCGCCACCGATGTCGCCGCTCATCGCGGCCTCGACCGCAGCGTCGGCGTTGGCCTCGCACTCCTCGCCCTCGAGGCCGGGGAGGAAGCTGCCCGCCGAGCCGAGGAAGTCGTAGGCCGAGATGGTGCCGC
Source organism: Dietzia aurantiaca (assembly GCF_021033825.1). Taxonomy (GTDB): domain Bacteria; phylum Actinomycetota; class Actinomycetes; order Mycobacteriales; family Mycobacteriaceae; genus Dietzia; species Dietzia aurantiaca. Next base: position 38,737 of record NZ_JAIFXZ010000018.1, on the reverse strand, counting down.
AGAGCTGCATGGCGATATCGGAGACCTCCTCGGGGGTGTCGACCTCGTCGTCGTTCCCGTTCTCTCCGTCACCGGGCTCGTCGTCGTTCTGGGTCGTCTCGACCTGCACACCCTGGGGGGCGCCGGTGTCGTCATCGAGAGTGTCGACGTCCTGGGCGGCGGCCAGGCCCGCACCGGCGAAGGACAGGGCGGCGGCGGAGCCGATCACGGCAATGGTCTTCTTCATCGTGCGTCACCTTCCATCGGGGCCACCAGGGAGCATCCCCGGGGGTATGGCGGCGACGGTATCGAGCTTCGCGCGGCAGCGCAGTGACCGTACTCACATCCAAGCCGACCCTGGCCGGGCGTGCAATGGCCGTGGACAGCGCGAACGCCCGCCCGGGGAATTCTTCTTCACCGACCCACCCGGCGGCCTATCTGTTTGCCGGACCGCGCATCGTGGGGGATTCTTAGCGCATGAGTGGAACCGCCGAGATCTATGACGCCGTCCTCGACCCGGGCAAGCTCGACCTGCTCCGGTCGTGGGTTCGCCACCAGTCGTGGTTCGACGGTGACCCGGAGCGCCTGGAGCAGGTGACCGCGTACCGGTTCGTCGACCCGGCCGGCGAGGTCGGCATGGAGTCGTTCCTGCTGTCCGACGGCGAGAACACCTTCCACGTCCCCGTGACCTACCGCGGCGCCGAGCTGGACGGTGCCGCCGACTCCCTGGTCGGCACGATGGAGCATTCGGTCCTCGGCCGTCGCTGGGTGTACGACGCGCCCGCCGACCCCGTCTACAAGACCGAGGTGCGGCGGGTGATCAGCCATCGCGACACCGCGGCCGACCACGTGCAGATGGAGGACGGCGCGATCACCCCGTCGCCGGTCAACATCCGCGGCGGTGGCGACGGCCCGGCCGAGGGCGTCGACACCCCGCAGGTCATCCGTGTGCTCTCCGAGGAGAACAACGCCGAGGCGGACTGCCCGCTCATCGGCTCGCCCGGCACGCTCAGCGGGACCTGGCAGGACGTGGACGGTTCCCATACGGCGGTCCTCGTCGTCGTCGACTGATCGGCGACTCCTCGCGCGGCGCTGCGCCGCTCGAACCGCGCCGCACCGACCGACCAGGCCCCGCCGCGCGCAATGCAGAACACCGCCCACCCGGGTTCTCCGGGTGGGCGGTGTCGTCCGGCTCAGAGCCGGGGCGCGGTGTCAGCCGCGAAAGAGCAGGTCAGGCGCTCTTGATGGCCGAGACCTCGATCTCGAGGGTGACCTTCTCCGAGACCAGCACGCCGCCGGTCTCGAGCGTGGCGTTCCAGGTGAGGCCGAAGTCCTTGCGCTCGATGACGGTGGTGCCCTCGAAGCCAGCGCGCTGGTTGCCGAACGGGTCGGTGGCGGTGCCCTCGTAGGTGAAGGGGATCGTCACGGACTTGGTGGTGTCCTTGATGGTGAGGTCGCCGGTCACGTCGACGCCGCCGTCGCCGTTCGGGGCGATCTTGGTGGAGGTGAAGGTGATCTCCGGGTAGGTCTCCATGTCGAAGAAGTCGTTCGACTTGAGGTGGCCGTCGCGGTCGGCGTTGCGGGTGTCGATCGAGGAGGCGTTGATCGTGACCTTGGCCTCGGCGCCGCTGATGCCGCTCTCCGGCACGGTGACGGTGCCCGTGAAGTCGTTGAACGAGCCGCGCACCTTGGTGATCATCGCGTGGCGGGTGACGAAGCCCAGACGGGTGTGGGTGTCGTCGAGGGTCCAGGTGCCGGTGAGGTCGTTGAGCTGAGCGGTCATGGTGACTCCTTGTGGGGTTGGCCCCGGCTGTGGAGCCGGGCAACTTCTTGTTGTTGTGTCACCAACAGTAGGTCTGTTTGAGTGACGTGTCAACAAGTGAGGTTGTGGTGTGTCTCACACGGTACGCGCGTCGGGCCCCGGTCTCAGCCCACGTGGCGCCGCAGAAAGTGGACGGCGTGCCGCACCGCGCGGTCGTGGCAGGGGCGCCCGGCGAACAGATCGAAGTGGTCGCCCGGGTAGTGCCGCACCTCGGCGCGCGCGGCGAACGCGGCCGTCGCGGCGGCGTGCGGCGGGGCGCTCCGGTCCAGGTCGGCGATCTGGACGAGCAGGGGGACGACGACGAGGTCGTCCGCATGCCGGGCGGGCCGGAACGAGCCCAACTCGGTGCCGATCGAGGCGCCCACCTCGTTGCGCCACGTAGAGCCCGCGACGGACGTGTAGGCCTCCTCGTAACCCTCGAGGGAGAGCAGCGCGGTCGAGCCGGGCGGGCCGGCCAGCGGGACCATGGGTTCGGGGCGGCCCGTCGCGGCGACGGCCTTCGCGGCGAGCGCGGTGCCCGTGGCCCGCAGGAGGGCGGTGGGCTTGTGTTGCCTCGCGGCCGCCATGGCCGCGGCACGGCCGTCGACCAGCGGGATCATGGAGATCACCGCGGCGATGTCCTCGCGTCCGCGGGCCACCTCGAGGACGTGCCCGCCGGCCAGCGAGCAGCCCCACAGCACGATCCGACCCGGGTCCACGCCGGGCCGGGCGGCCGCCGCGGCGATCGCGGCGCGGTAGTCCTCCTGCTGGCGTGCGGGGGAGACCACCTGGCGGGGCCCGCCGTCCGAGCGACCGAAGCCGCGGTAGTCAAAGGCGAGGGCTGCGTACCCGGCGGCGGCGAACGCCTCGGCGAACGGCATCAGCCCCGAGTCGGCGGTGCCGCCCAGGCCGTGGGCCAGCACGACGCAGGGGCGCGGGCCGTCGCCGGGTTCGGGACTGTCGTCGACCCGGCCGGCCGGAGCGGCGGCGGGCAGGGACCAGCCGCGGCAGTCCGCGGCTTCGCGGCCGGTGCCGGACCGGAACGTGACATCGACGGGGCTCGTCATTCGGCGCTCCCCGCGGTCAAGGCGGCATCCGTCGCGCCGGCGGGGTCGACGGCCGGATCGATACGGCCGTAGACGGTGCGGACCCACATGTCCGTGGTGATGGCCAGGAGCGCGTCCCGTGGCGCCCCCGGCTCGTAGACGACGCGCTCGAGGATCTGCTGGTTGAGCTGCATCAGGCCTTCGGCCAGGCTCTGGGCATCGGCACCGTCGGGGGCGCGGCCGGCTGCGCGTTCGGCGCGGATGAAGTCGGCGACCGGCGCGGCGTTATAGCGGCGTCCGGCGTCCCACATCTCGCGCGTCGGCTCGTGCTTGGTGCGCGCGGTGAGCAGGGCACGGTAGATGTGGTCGACCTCCAGCACGCGGTCGATGAGCCGGGTGAGCCCGGCGGTCACGCGTCGGCGGAAGTCGCCCTCGCCGCCCACGATGATGTCGATGGCCTCGCCGGCCTCCTTGTTCACCACCACCAGCAGCATGGACACCGCCGCGGCCTTGGAGTCGAAGTAGAAGTAGAACGCCGATCGGGTGATGCCCGCCGCCTCGGTGAGATCGGCTACCGAGATGTCGTCGAGCGCGGTGGTCTTCAGGCGCTCGTCGAGGGCGGAGAGGATGTCCTCCCGGCGCCGGTCGCCGCGGGGCGAGGTGCTGCCCGACGGGGCCGCGGGGCTCATGCCGTCACCCGCGTCTGGGCGGTGGCGCGGCGTGCCCGCGCGCGCTCGAGGCCGCGGGGGATCTCCGTGGTGCGCATGTCGTGTTCATACAGGAAGTAGTCGACCTGCTGCTGGTGCCGGGGGGTGTCCAGCATGTGGCCGATGTACTTCTTCTCGTCCTCCACGATCACGCGGCGCATCTCCTCGATATCCGGGGTGGCGTAGAGGCCGGCGGCCCACGCGGCCACCAGTCTGGCCTGCGCCTCGACGAACGGGAACAGGGTGGGCGTCGACTGGGCGAAGCCCACGAACACGAGGTCGTCGATGCCGGGGGAGAACATCCGCTTGTACAGCGGGATGTGGTTGTGGGCGTCCGCGCTGAGGAACTCGCGGTCGAAGAACGGGAACGTGGTGTTGTAGCCGGTGGCCTGGATCATCACGTCGAACTCTCCGCTGGTGCCGTCGGCGAAGTGCACGGTCCGGCCGTCCAGCCGTGCGATGTCCCCCTTGGCCACCACGTCGCCGGACCCCAACCTCAGGGGGAGCTCCACGGACTGGGTGGGGTGTGCCTCGAAGAACTGGTGGTTGGGGGCCGGCAGTCCGTACGACTCAGGTCGGCCCGCCGACATCGGCTGCATCTTCTGGATGATCTTGCGCTGCCACGAGTACGGCACGTACGGCAGCGTGGCGAAGTACTTGTCCGCCGGCTTGCCGGCGATGTACTTGGGCACGATCCACGCACTCGAGCGGGTGGACAGCACCACCTCGTTGCGCATCACCTTGGAGGAGAGCTCCACGGCGATGTCGGCGGCGCTGTTGCCGATCCCCACCACGAGGATCTTCTTGTCCATGAGGTGCAGGGGGTCCCACGGGTCGATGTAGGCGTGCGAGTGGATCATCTCGCCGGTGAACTCACCCGGGAAGTCGGCGAACCGTGGGTCCCAGTGGTGGCCGTTGCCCACCACCAACAGATCGAATCGTCGGGTCCCGGCCGGCTCGCCCGCCGCCGATCCGGTGCGCTCGAGCGTGAGCTCCCAGCCGCCCTCGGGCAGTCGCTCGGCGTGCTGCACGCGGGTCTCGAACTCGATGGACCCCCGCAGGTCGAAGGCGTCCGCGTAGTCGTCCAAGTACTGCTTGATCTGCGTGTGGTGCGGAAAGTCCGGGAACTCCTCCGGCATCGGGAAGTCGCGGAAGCTCAGCTGATGCTTGGAGGTGTCGATGTGCAGCGAGCGGTAGGCGCTCGAGCTGCCGTTGGGGTTGTCGAACGCCCAGTTGCCACCTATCCGGTCCGACGCCTCGAAGCACACGGCCTCGATCCCGTAGTCCTCGAGCATCTTCAGAGCGGTCAGCCCGCTGATGCCCGCACCGATCACGGCGACGGAAGGGGTGGATGTCATAGAAAACCTCTTCGGCAGGGACGCCCGAGCGCGAACAGTTGCCCGGAAACTATGGCATGCGTCACATTATGGCCCGTGGTTGACGAGCGTCAACAACCTACATTCTGCACGGGGCGACCTGGGGGCGCAGATGAAACACAGGCATCGGCGCCACGCGGCGGGCGGACCGGCGGCAGCAATCTGGTTGACGCGTCATCTAGAGTGTCGGTATGAACTCCTCCGCCTCCGCCCACGGCCCCGCCGGCACCACCTCGTCGTCGTCGTCTAACTCGGCCCCGGTGCCCCCCGCACACGGCGTCGCCCCGGGGCGCGTCGCCTTCGGTCTCGACACCTTCGGCGACATCACCGTCGACCGCGCCGGTCGACCCGTCCACCACGCACAGGTCCTGCGCGACGTGGTGGAGCAGGGCGTCCTCGCCGACCGGGTGGGCGTCGACGCGTTCGGGATCGGCGAGCACCACCGGCCCGACTTCGCCGTCTCCGCCCCCGACGTGGTGCTGGCCGGCATCGCCACCCGCACCGAGCGCATCACCCTCGGCTCGGCCGTGACCGTGCTGTCCAGCGACGACCCCATCCGCGTCTTCCAGCGCTTCTCCACCGTCGACGCCCTCTCGAACGGCCGTGCCGAGGTGGTGCTGGGCCGCGGTTCGTTCACCGAGTCGTTCCCGCTGTTCGGCCTCGACCTGCAGCAGTACGAGCAACTGTTCTCGGAGAAGCTCGACCTGTTTTCCGCGCTGCTGCCGGAGGGTCCTGTCACGTGGTCCGGCGAGCTGCGTCCGCCGCTGGTGAAACAGCACGTCTACCCCAAGACCGAGGGCGGGCTCGCCTCCTGGATCGCGGTGGGCGGCAGCCCCGAGTCGGTCGTGCGCGCGGCCCGCTACCGGCAGCCGCTCATGCTGGCGATCATTGGTGGCCCCGCCGGCCGGTTCGCGCCGTTCGCCGACCTGTACCGCGAGGCGAACGCGCAGCTCGCCGGCTCGGAGGCTCCGCGCCTGCCGATCGCCGTCCACTCGCCCGGCTTCATCGCCGAGACCGACGCCAAGGCCGCCGAACTTGCGATGCCGCACTGGCTGACCAACCGCAACCAGATCGGGCGCGAGCGCGGCTGGGGCGACGCGACCGAGGCCGACTTCCACCGCGAGGCCCGCTCCGGCGCCATGTACGTCGGCTCGCCCGAGACGGTGGCGCAGAAGATCGCCACCACCGTGCGCACCCTCGGCCTGGACCGCTTCGACCTCAAGTACGCCTCCGGGCCCACTCCGCACGACGATCTCATGACCTCCATCGACCTCTACGGACGTAAAGTCATCCCCCGCGTGCGGGAGCTTCTGACTGAGGCCGGGTTCACACCCGGGGTACCCCAGGCCGTCTCGAGGCTCTGACGGGTTTACGGTGTGCGCATGCTGTTCGCGTTCTCCGTAGCCCCTACCACGACCGCTGACGAGACCGCCTCCATGAGTGAGGCGGTCGCCGAGGCCGTGCGCGTCGTCCGCGACTCGGGCCTGCCCCACGAGACCACCTCGATGTTCACCACCATCGAGGGCGAATGGGACGAGGTCATGCCGGTGATCCGCGCCGCGACCGACGCCGTCCTGGCCGTCTCGCCGCGGGTCAGCCTGGTGCTCAAGGCGGACCTGCGGCCGGGGCGCAGCGGGGAGATCGCGGGCAAGGTCGAGAGGGTCGAGCGTCGGCTCGCGGGCTCGGACGACGCCTCCGGGGGTGGCGGGGCTTCCGGGTCCGACGACGACGAGGCAGCCCGCCGATGACCACCGGTGGCTCCGCCGAGCACTCGTTCGGGCAATCGTCCGCGCAGTCGCCCGACGCTGCTGACCAGCGCGCTGTGGGTGAGGTGGCGTCCGAGACGGGTGCGCGGCGCAGGCGGAGTGGGCAGACCATCGCGTACACGGTGACCACGCTGGCCGGCGGGATAGGTGCGCTGGTCGTGCTCGGTGGCACGGTGTTCTCGGAGGACGCGTCAGTGGTCGATTTCCTGCTGTGGGGTGCGCTCGCGGCGTTGCTCTTCGCCTCGGCCGCCCACCAGTGGTGGTTCGCCGGTGCCGCCGAAGATCGTTCGCAGCGCATCGTCGCCGGCATCTCGTCCGCGGAGGTGGAAGCCACCGCGCAGCAGGCGGCAGGAGAAGTCGACACCGTCCGCCGGCTGCGGGTGGCGCATCCGGGCCTGGGCCTGCGTGACGCCTACGAGCTCACGCAGGCGCACAAGCAGGGAGACAAGCAGGAGCAGCCGCGCGATAACGCCTGATCCGCCGGGCCGGCCGGGTCAACTGCAGCACTCGGCCAGCGGCCCTCGGTCGTCAACAGCCGCCTGCCCCGCCGAGTGCCTGCGACACCAGCGCGTGCGTACGCGGGTCCACCGACATCCCGGCATGGGTCGTCGGCCCGCCGCCGCACGCGTCCTCGGAGACAACGGTCCGGACGCCCGGTCCGACGACGAAGCTGCGCTCGGGCGGCAGCAGCTCGTCGCCGCGGGTCGCGATGATCGTGTAGTCGACCCCCGGCAGATACGGGCTGCCCTCGAGGCCGTTCCACGCCACGAGCATCGGGCTGTGCGGCGCCAGCTCGGCGAGTCCGCGCAGGTTGGCGGCCCACAGCCCGGCGACGGCGGCCTCGGACGGGAGGCCGTCGGGGACGAGCCCGCCATGGTTGCCACCCCAGAACCCGCCGACCGACACCACGCGCCCGACAGCACCCGGCCGCAGCATCTTGGTCGTGTAGCCGGCGATCGCCGCGCCCTGCGAGTAACCCACCAGGTCGACCTGCTCGGCCCCGGTCACCGCCCGGACGTGGTCGATCACCCCGGCGAGCTGCGGGCCGGAGGCGCCGACGATCGAGTCGAGCCCGCCCCGCTCCGGCTTGGCGGCGTAGGCGCCGAGCGTCGGGGCGATCACGCAGAAGCCCTGCTGTTGCAGCGGCACGCCGAAACGCGGCATGGTGTTGGGGCCGTTGTCGAAGGTGCCGTGCACGAGGATGACCGGCCGCGGATGCGCGGGCGTCGGCCGGCAGTTGACCGGCGTGTCCACGACGGCGGGCGGGCCCGGGGCGCCGAGCGGGCCGTTGGCGCCGTTGAGGGCAGCGGTCACGTGGTGGCCGAACTCCTCGGACTCCTCGAGCGCGCGCACCTGTTCCCCGATCGCACCTTCCTCCAACGATTGCGCGGCCGCGGCGCCCACCCCAGGCCCGGCCACGAGCGGGATCGCGAGCGCGGCGGCGGTGATCAGACCGGCCAGCCGGGAGCGAGAGGGATGCGAGGCGCAACGGCGGGGGAACAACATGACGGCTCCGAGGGGGGAGAAGTGAGGCTGAGCACAGTATGCGAGCCGCTCGCGCGAAAGTGAACAGGCGCGGCCTGAGAATCTGCCCCGGTCGAGCGGCCACCCGTCGCTTCCCCTCGCGCCCGCTCTGCCTTCGGACACCCCGCCACCTCACGGAAATGCCGCCGGCCGCGACTACCTCGTGAACGGCCCCGCGCGGGCCACCGGACGAGGAGGGGAGAATCGGGCCCATGAGGTCAGCCTTCGACGCGGCGGTACAGCGCCACGGCCCCACCGTCCTGCGGGTCTGCCGCGCGGTACTGGGCCCCGGCGCCGACGCCGACGACGCCTGGTCCGAGACCTTCCTCTCGGCACTGCGCGCGTGGCCGGACCTGCCGGAGGACACGAACGTCGAGGCCTGGCTGGTCCGGGTCGCGCACCGACGGGCCGTGGATGTCGTCCGCGCATCCGCGCGCGCGGATGCCCCGGGTGGAGTCGCCGACGACCTCGCGCTCCTCGACGCGCGTGGCGTGGGAGGAAATGACGACGACGACAACCCCGCCGCCACCGTCGACGATCACGAGATCTGGACCATCGTCTCGGCCCTGCCGGCCCGGCAGCGGGTCTGTGTGGCCTACCGGTATCTGGGCGGTCTCCGGTATTCCGAGATAGCGGCATTGACGGGGGGTTCGGAGGCGGCGGCCAGGCGCGCCGCCTCGGACGGGGTGGCCGCCCTGCGCAGGATGATGGTGAAGGAGCAGGAATCATGACCGATCACGACACCGACCGCACGGCCGGGCGCACAGTCGAGCGCCTGCGGGGCGCCCCCGCCGACATCGCCGGCCTGCGCGATCGGCTGGCCGCCGAGGCCGTGCGCGGTGACCTGGTGGATGTGGCCTACCGGGTGGTCGACTCGCCGATCGGCGGGCTCCTCCTGGCGGCGACCACCGACGGTCTGGTCTACGTGGCGTTCGAGGTCGAGAACACCGACGACGTCCTCGACATGCTCGCGACCCGCGTGGGTCCCCGCGTGCTGCGTACCGACGCGCCGGGCGCGGACGGCTTCCCGGCGGTCCTCGACGCGGCCGCGGCCCAGCTCGACGAGTACCTCACCGGCGACCGCCGCGACTTCGACCTGCCTCTGGACACCCGCCTGGCCACCGGCTTCCGCGGGCAGGTGCAACGTCACCTCGCCGACGTCACCTACGGCCGGACCGCCACCTACAAGCAGCTCGCAGCGGAACTCGACCGGCCCGGCGCGGTCCGGGCGGTGGGCACCGCGTGCGCCACCAACCCGCTCCCGCTCGTGTGGCCGTGCCACCGGATCCTGCGGTCCGACGGCGGGCTCGGCGGGTACCGCGGCGGCGTCGAGGCGAAGCAGCGGCTCCTCGCGATGGAATCGGCCGCGTGACCGCTGCAGCCGTGACCGCGCTGTTCGCGGTGTGGGTGGTGGCCGTCATCTCGCCGGGGCCCGACGTCGTCGTCGTCCTCCAGCGATCCCTCACCGGGCGGCGACAGGGGGTGGCCACCGCGGTGGGCATCGTCGCCGGACTGTCGGTGTGGCTCGTGGCCGCGTTCGCCGGCGTCGCGGCGCTCGTTCGCGTGTACCCGCAGGTCATGGTCGCGCTCCAGGTCGCCGGCGGACTGCTGTTGGCCACCCTCGGCGTGCTCGGACTGCGCGGCTGGTGGCGATCTCGCGCGACCCCGCCCGCGCCAGCCCAACCCGCCCCGCCCGCGCCGTCCGCGCCCGATCTGCTGCCGCGGGCCGACTTCATGCGCGGACTGCTCACCAACCTCGCCAATCCCAAGGCGCTCGTGTTCTTCGGCGCCGTGCTCACGCCGTTCTTGAGTGGCGAGGTCTCGGTGGTGGCGTCGGTGGGGATCGTCGCGGGGCTGATCGCCGTCGCGCTGGCCTGGTTCGGCGGGCTCGCGCTGGTCGCGTCGCACCGGGTGGTCAACGAGCGTGTGGGGCGGCTACTCCCGTGGGTCGACCTCGTGGCCAGCGTGCTGTTCGTCGGCGTGGGGGTGGCCTTCGTGGTCGCCGCGCTCGCCTGACCGGGAGGCGGGCTAAGTTCTCCTGCATGGATTCTCACGTCGACCACCGCAGCTGGCTGCGCGCAGCCCTCGCGGTGTTCGCCGTGGGGTGGGGCGCCAACCAGTTCGCGCCGCTGCTGTTCCTGTACCGCACCGACCAGGGGCTCTCGCAGTCCGACGTCACCGCGATGTTCAGCGTGTACATCGTCGGCCTGCTGCCCACGCTGCTGGTGGCGGGACGCTGGTCGGACCGCAACGGGCGGCGCGTGCTCATGCGTCCGGTGCTGGTGCTGTCGCTGGTCGCGACCTCCTGCATGTTCTTCGGGCCCCAGGACCCGCTGTGGCTCTACGCCGGCCGGTTCCTGGCCGGGCTCGCCTCCGGCGCCGCGTTCGGGGCAGGCAGTGCCTGGGTGCGCGAGCTCTCCGCCGGGGACCCACCGGGCACGGGTGCGCGGCGGGCCGCCATCGCCCTGACGGGCGGGTTCGGGCTCGGCGGATTGGTCGCCGGGTTGATCGGCCAGTGGGTGCCCGCGCCGATGATCTCGCCGTACGTGCCGCACCTCGTCCTGGGGGCCGTCGCGCTGGTGGCGGCGTGGAACGCGGCCGACCCGTACCAGCCTTCGGGGCAGACCGCGTCGTCGCCGCTCCTCCCCGCCAGCGCCGGCCGGCGCCGCTTCCTGCTGGGCGTGGCGCCGTGGGCGTGGCTGGTGTTCGGCTGCGCCAGCATGTCGTTCGCGGTGCTGGCCGACCTGCTCGGCGGCGACGCCTGGGGCGTGCCCACCGCGTACGCGGGCGTGATGGTGGGCGTGACGCTGGGGTCCGGAGTGCTGATCCAGCCGGTGATCCGCCGACTCGCCGAGACCGCGCCCGCGTCCCGCCCGCCGATCGTCGGGCTTGCGGCCGCCTCGCTCGGTATGGCTGCCGGCGCGATCCTGGCCGCCGCTTCGGGTCTGCCGGGTCGTGCGCTGTGGCTGCTGCCCGTCGCGGTGCTGCTGGGCATCGGCTACGGAACGCTGCTGGTCGCGGGCCTGGTGGAGGTCGAATTGCAGGCCGGCCCGCGCGATCACGCCGGGCTCGTAGCCGTGTTCTACGTGATCGCCTACCTGGGGATGGGCACCCCGTACGTGCTCGCCGAGCTCTCGCGTTTCGGCGGGCCGGTGCCGTGGATCGCCGCGATCGCGGTGGTGTGCGCGCTGCTGATCCCGCTGACGGCCCGCCAACTCCGCTGACCGCCGGTCCCGGTGCACCCCGCCGCCTCGCCACCTCATTGATAAGAGCGTTCGGCGCAGGTGCTTCTGGCAAAACGTGTGCCGAACACTCTTGAGGAGGAAAGGGGCCGGTCAGCCGGAGTTGCGTAGCGCCGTGGCCAGGCCGTTCATGGTGAGCTGGATGCCGGTGCGGACCTTCGGATCCTCGTCCCCGGAGCGGTAGCGGCGCAGCAACTCGACCTGCAGGACGTTGAGCGGCTCGAGGTACGGGAAGCGGTTGCGGACGGACCGGGCGAGCGCCGGGTTGTCGTCGAGCAGCGTCTCGTGGCCGGTCACCGACAGCAGCATCTCGCGCGCCAGGTCGAACTCCTCGGAGATGACGCCATGGATGCGCCGGCCCACCTCGGCGTCGGGAACCAGCGAGGCGTAGCGGCCCGCGAGATCCATGTCGGCCTTGGCCATCACCTGCGCCATGTTCGACAGCGTGGTGCGCAGGAACGGCCAGTCGGCGTAGAGCCGCCGCAGCGTGGCGAGCCGCTCCTCGGGTGAGGAGTCGGCAAAGGAGCCGGCAGAGGCGCCGACCGCGCTACCCGCCGAGCCGTCGCCGTCGACCCAGCGGCGCAGCGCCGTGCCCACCCCGAACCAACCGGGCAGCATCACCCGCGACTGCGACCACGACAGCACCCACGGAATCGCCCGCAGGTCCTCGACCCCGGCGGTCTGCTTCCGGGACGTGGGCCGGGACCCGATGTTGAGCTCCCCGATCTCGCTGACCGGAGTCGAGGTGGTGAAGTACTCGATGAACCCGGGGTCGGAGTGAACCAGCGACGCGTACGCCTCGCGCCCGAGCCGCGCGAGCTCACCCATCACCCCATAGGCCTCGCCGGCGTCCTCGCCGAGCCCTTCGACGTCCAGCAGCGAGGCCTCGAGCGTGGCCGCGACCAGCGCTTCCAGGTTCCGGCGCGCGCGCTGCGGCTCGGAGTACTTGGCAGAGATGACCTCGCCCTGCTCGGTGATCCGCAGCGCCCCCTGCACCGCGCCGGGCGGCTGGGCGAGGATCGCGTCGTAGGAGTTGCCACCGCCCCGGCCCACAGCGCCGCCGCGGCCGTGGAAGTAGCGCAGGTGCACGCCGGCGCGGTCCGCGATCTCGGCGAGATCGCGTTCGGCCTCATACAGCGCCCAGTTCGCGGCCAGGTAGCCGCCGTCCTTGTTGGAGTCCGAGTAGCCGAGCATCACCTCGAGCACGTCGCCCTGCCCGCGCACGAGAGCCCGGAACTGCGGGATCGCCAGCGCCGCGTCGAGGATTCCGGGCCCGGCCGCCAGGTCGTCGATGGTCTCGAGCAGAGGGATGAGCCGCACGTCCGACCGCGGCTCGGCCGGATCGCCCGAGAACAGTCCCACCTCGCGCAGCAGGATCGCGGGCTCGAGCAGGTCCGACACGGACCCGCACATCGACACGATGTAGTGCGGCACCACCTCGGGTCCGAGCAGGTCCACGGCCGCGGCCGCCGCCCGCATGACGCCCAGCTCGCGCGCCGCCGTCTCGGACAGCTCCGCGCGCGGCCCGAGCAGCGGCCGGTCGTGCGACAGCTCGGTCAGCAGCAGCTCCACGCGCGCGTCCTCGTCGAGCGCCGCGTAGTCCTCGGTCACGCCGGCCAGCGCGAACAGCTCGCCGAGCAGTTCCTCGTGCGACTCCGAGTTCTGCCGCATGTCCAGCGCCTGCAGGTGGAACCCGAACGTGCGCAGCGCCCACCGCAGGTCACGCAGGCGCGGCGTCCGCAGCAGGTCGCCGCCGACCTCACCGAGCGCGGCGTCGATCACGTCGAGGTCCGCCAGCATCTGCGCGGGGGAGGAGTACGGGCCCGGGGTGGAGGCCTCGTCGTCGCCGCCACCGGCCGCACCCACCGCCCCGGGCGATGATCCCGACGACGACAACGACCTCTCCCGCGCCGCGAGCCGACGCCGGACCACCCGCACGGCGCGGCGGAACGGGACGTCCTCGCGCGCCCCGGCTCCCGGCTCGTCGGCCTCCGCGAGGGAGTCCGCGAGGTCTCGCAGCTCGGCGGGCACCTCCACCAGGCGCCGCGAGAGGGACAGTTCCTGCTCGAGCAGTCTCAGCTGGTCGGCGTAGTGCCGGTGCAGCAGCGCGGCGGCCTGGCCGGTGGCGAAGCGCACCACGTCCCCGGTGACGTACGGGTTGCCGTCGCGGTCCCCGCCGATCCACGAGCCGGGGCGCACCATGGGCCGGTCGCCGCAGCCCAGCCGTTCGGCGATCTCCGCGTTGAGCGGCGGGATCACGTCCATGAGCGTGGCCTCGTGGTACTGCAGTCCGCCCAGGACCTCGTCCTCGATGCGGGGCCGTTCGCTGCGGATGATGGCCGTCTGCCACAGGGTGAGCACCTGGCGGCGGATGTCGAGTTCGATCGCCTCGATCTCCGCCTCCGACACCCGGTCGGCGGGACCGGTGCGCAGGGCGTCGCGGCGGCGCATGAGATCGAGTATCCGCCGGGTGACCTGGAAGACCGTCCGGCGGCGCGTCTCGGTGGGGTGGGCGGTGAGCACGGGCGCGACGCGGGCGGTGGCGCAGACGGCGGCCAGCCGCTCGGGATCGGGATCGGCGTCCGCCAGGCGGGCCCAGGTCGCGTCGAGATCGCCGTCCGGCGGGGGCTCACCGGCGGCGGTGTGGATCCGGCGGCGGCGCTCCTGGTGCAGGTCCTCGGCCACGTTGGCCAGGAGTGCGAACAGCGAGAACGCCCGGATCACCGGGATCACCCGATCGGTGGGCACGTCGGTGAACAGGGCGGACACCTCGTCGCGGTCGGCCTGCGAGCGGCGGACGGCGAACGCGGTGCGACGGGCGGTCTCCACCAGGTCGAAGACCTCGCGGCCCTCCTGCTCGCGAACGGTGTCGCCCAGCAGTGCGCCGAGGAACCGCACGTCGTCCCGCAACGGGGCGACGGCCCCCTCGAGCGGGTCGGGCCCGTCGGTCGTGACGGCCGGGGGCAGAACGGACTCGGACTGGGTGGGCTCGCTGTGGTCGGCCATGGCGCCAGGGTAGGCGCGGGGTATGACATCCGCGTGAATCCCCGGGTCATCCCTGATGCGGGCCCACCGCCCGGCGAGGACACTGGAGACATGACGCAGCAGCCCGGATTTCAGCAGTACGGCGAGCCCACCCCCGGCGGCCCCTACGGCCACCAGCCGGGCCAGCCCGTCCCGGTCGACTCCGAACACCGCACCGCCGCGGCCCTCGCACACGCCTCCAGCCTCATCGCCATGGTGATCTCGGCCGGGTGGCTGTCCTTCGTCGGCCCGCTCGTGATGTGGCTGATCTACAAGGACCGCAGCCCGTTCGTCCGCCAGGCCGCCGCGGGCTCGTTCAACTTCAACCTCGGCCTGTGGCTGATGAGCATCGTCGGCTGGATCTTCATCATCACGGTCATCGGCATCCCGATCGGCCTGATCCTGCTCGCGGTGTCCTTCCTCGGCCAGATAATCGGCCACGTGATCGGCACTCTCCGTGCGACCAAGGGCGAGACGATGAACTACCCGTTCCAGCTCAAGGTGCTGCGCTGAGCCGCTCCCAGCCCTGACCGCGCCCTCTGACTCAGCCCAGCGCAACGTGCCGGATCGGCCCGTGCAGTGAGGAGACCAGCAGGTCGCCCGGCCCGAAGTCGCCGAACCCGTCGGCCACCAGCACGCTCGTCGCCCGCGGGATCCCGCCGACCAGCACGCACGCCTCGCCGCTGGCCCGGTCGATCCGGTACACCTCGCCGGAGGACCACGAGGTCACGAACAGTGCCTCGGCGGTGATGTCGAGATCGTCGAGCCCCCGCGGAGTGGTGGGCGGCGCGGTCAGCTCGGTGGTGGTCCACTCGCCCGGCCGGTCCAGCGGGACGGCGTGCACCACGGTCCGGTCGGTGGACTGCGTGACATACGCGGTGTCGCCCTCGATCGCGATCCCGTTGGACACCCCGAGCGTGGCGGCCCGCGACCAGTCGTGGTCCACTTCGCCGTCCGGACCGACCCTGGTCAGCCCGGTGTCCTCAAGGCTCGTGAGGTAGCGGTTGCCGTCTGAATCCACGGCCAGCCCGTTCTTCCGGTTCTCCAGCCGGGCCTCGATGCGCGCCTCCGGCCGCTCCGCCCCGGGGTCGAAGGTGACGAGATCGGAGCGGTCGGCGAGATAGCCGGTCCCGGCCGCGACGTGCATGCGCCCGTCGGGGCCCGGGGCGATTCCCCCGGGCGCGCGCACGGGGACGCTGGCGACCACCTCGCCGTCGTCGTCGTACGCGTCGACGCGGTCCAGGAACGTCTTCGACACCCACAGGCGTCCCCGGGCGTCGAACGCCATGTTCTCGGTCCAGCCCAGCACCGGCGGTGGGGTGGCGCCGAACGTCATCACGCGCGGCGTGGGGCCCTCACACGCGCCGATCGGGGCCCCGGCGGAGTCCGAGGACGTCCCCAGGTCGAACGCCGCGTCCGACCCGGCGTCGAGCGCGGCGACCGAGCCCGCGTGGGAGCCCGACGGCACCGCCTCCACCGACCCCGACACGGGTGCGCCGACGGCCCCCAGCGAGGTGGCCGCGCCGACCACCGCCGAGCCGAGCGGATCGGCGGACGCGGCGCCGTGGGTGGCGGTCAGAGCGATGGTGGGGACGACGACGGCGACACCGAGGGCCGCGATCACCTGGCGGAGAGGCTGCATGGTCCTATCTTCACACCCCGCTCACTCACACGCCGGCGGGTCGGCGGCCGTGGGTCTCGTACTGGGCGAGCAGCTCGGCGCGGTCGGCGTCGGTCAGCAGGCGGTACCCACCGGAAGGATCCCGCAGGTAGACCTCGCCCGGCTCGGTCCAGGATTCGCGACGCAGGCTCGGCTTGGAGATCTTGCGGGTGGCGGTGACCGGCATCGCGCCGAGGATCCGCACGAAGCGGGGCGCCCACTTGGTGCCCATGTCGGGCTGGGTTCGGCAGAAGACGGTGAACGCGGCGGGGTCGAAGCGGGCACCGGGTTCGAGCTGGATCGCGGCCATCACCTGGTCTCCCGTGCGGGGGTCGGGCACGGGGTACACGGCCACCACGAGCACGCCGGGGAAGCGGTCGAGGATCCGCTCGATCGGGCCGGCGGAGAAGTTCTCGCTGTCCACGCGGATCTTGTCGCCGGAGCGGCCCGCGAAGTAGAAGTAGCCGTCCGGGTCCTTGTAGCCCAGGTCGCCGGAGTGGAAAACGTCGCCGATATTGCGCTCGGCGGTGGCCTCCGGGTTGCGGTAGTAGCCCTCGAACAGGGCTGCACCGCTGAGGTTGCAGATCTCGCCGATCGCCTCGGCCGCGTTGGCGAGCCCGCCGTCGGCGTCGAACCGCGCGGGCGGGCACTCGCGACCGTGGGAGTCGAGGATCGCGACGTCCATGTGCGCACCCGCGACCCCGAGCGCTCCCGGCGGGGTGCCGGGTGTCCGGGAGATCACCACGCCGCCCTCGCTGCTGCCGTAGGACTCGCCGGGAGTCACGCCGAACCGGCGGGCGAACTCGGCCCGGTCGTGCACGGAGGCCTCGGTGCCGAACACGATCCGCAGCGCCGTCTGCGCCTCCTCCGGCCGCTCGGGCTGGGCCAGCACATACGACAGGGAACGGCCGACGTAGTTGACGTAGGTGGCGCCGAAGCGCAGCACGTCCGGAAGGAATCCCGAGGCCGAGAACGTGCGGCGCATCGTGAACGTGCAGCCGACGTAGGCCGACGGCGCGAACGCGGCCATGAGGGCGTTGCCGTGGAACAGCGGCATCGCGTTGTAGGTGACGTCGCTGCGGACCAGCCCCCGGTAGTTGACCGTGCCGAGCATGGCCAGCCGCCCGGTCGAGCACATCACGGCCTTGGGCGCGCCCGTCGAGCCCGAGGTGAACAGCAGGGCCAGCAGCGTGTGCGGGTCGCGCGCGGCCTCGTCCAGGCGCGGCTCGGCCCCGGCGTGCGCGGCGAGCAGCTCCCGCCACCGCGCGGAATCCACTCCCACACTCCCGGCGCCACCGGTGTCCAGGCCGGTGAGCAGCGCGGCGCCGTCGTCGTCGGTGATTATCACGTCGCAGTCGACGCCCCGGATGTCCGAGGCGAGTTCCGCGCCGCGGCGCGTGGGGTTGATGCCGATGATCGTCACGCCCGCCATCGCGGCGCCGCACACCAGGAACAGGTACTCGGGCACGTTCTCCAGCAGGACGCCGAGATGCAGCCGGCGGTAACGCTCGGGCCGGTCGGCGTAGGAGCCGGCGTGCTTCCGCGACAGGGCGCGCAGGATCTCCGCGCGTACGGCGGCCTCGGCCACGAACTCGCGCCACGACCAGGACGAGTCTTCGAATCGCAGGCCCGGGTGGTCGTCGGTCGCGCGCTCGAGCAGGATGTCGCCGAACGTCGCGTGCGGCATGGCGTGTCCGGGGTTGAAGCGTCCGGGTGTGACAGCGGCGGGGCTCATGGACCGCGACAGTAGGCCATGGCGGGCCCGCGGGGCGACGGATCCCCCGTATTGCTGACACCCGTCAAGGTGCCTGGTGCGGCCTCGGCTCGGGGTGCCGGCCCGCCGATCGACGTGGATGATCCACCTCCGGCACCAAGTCGCCGCCGGGCGGCTTCGTGATCCGGTAAGAACAACGTGACGCGCCCGTTCGGGCGCGGCCCGGAGGGGGAAGGTCGAGACATGGTCGCGAAGCAGGACGGAAGCATCGGGATGGACGTCGGGGGTGGCGACGACGACACGGCGGTCCGCAGCCGGATCGAGGGCACTGACGGCGTGGTCACGTTGTCCGGCATCCACAACTTCCGCGACGTGGCCGGGCCCGGCTACCCGGTCGCGCCCTCCGGGGCCGGATCGCCGGGGGCCATGGCACGCGGGATCGTGTTCCGCTCGGCCGCGATCTCGGCCACGGACGGCGACGTGGACATCCTCGAGAGCCTCGACGTGACCACCATCGTGGACCTGCGGACCGAGGGCGAGGTGGCCCAGCAGCCGGACGTTCCGGTCCCGGGCGCGCGGAACGTGCAGATCGACATCCTGCAGGGCAACTCCACCGCGGCGACGCTCATGAACTCCGGGATCGTCACCGTCGAGGAGGCCCGCAGCGAGATGGCCCGCACCTACGAGCGGTTCGTCGTCGGCGACGACGAGCGCGCCGCGTTCGGGCGCGCGATCAGCGCCGTGGCCGCGTCCACGGGCACGTCGATCGTGCACTGCACCGCCGGCAAGGACCGGACGGGCTGGACCTCCGCGATCCTGCAGCTCCTCGCCGGGGTCTCCGAGGAAGATGTGGTGGCCGACTACCTGCTGACGCAGAACAACACCGCCGAGCTCACCGCCGCGATCATGCAGTACGTGCGGGTCAAGATGCCCCACCAGGCCGACGCGATCGAGGTGCTGATGGGGGTCGAGGAGGCCAACATCCGGCGCTCACTCGAGGCGCTCGCGAAGGAGTTCGGTGACATCCGCCGGTACCTCGTAGAGGGCGCCGGGATGGACGGCGAGGCGGTGGACGCCCTGGGGGCGCGCCTCAGGTCATGATGGCCAGGCCGCCGATCGCGCCGCCGAACGCCACCGCCTGCAGGGCCACGGCGATCACGCGGCCGAGTTCGGTGCCCGCGCGGGCGTGGACCCACGGCCCGGCCATGGTCACGGCGAAGATCAGGACGACAGCCACCACGGCCGCCAACGTGCCAGCCAGCCGCGACGCCACCAGGTAGACGGCACCGAGCCCGGCCAGACTGCCGAGTGCGGCGGCGCCCAGGGCGTGCAGCGGGGCCGGCAGGAGCGCCGCGTCAGTGCCCCCCGCGCTGCTGTGCGCGGCGGACCGGGTCGGCGCGGGATGCTCCCGGTCGGCGTGCTCGGCGTGCTCGGTGTCAGGCTGCGGGCCCTCCCACGCCTGCAGTGCCAGACGGTTACTCATACTTTTGACCCTACGTAGTTCTGTCGCGACGAACCTTCCACAATCCTGAAGATTGCAACCGGTGGGCGTCGCCGCAGGTCAGCGTGGCGATGTAGTCAGGAGATTTCGGTCACAGACCCCGTGGTCGAGGCGGAGAACGGACGGCTGATCCGGGCCGACTACGCGTAGGATTCCGGGCGTCCGGTGCCGGTCGGGCCGGATGTGTGAGAGAACGGGGCCGTGAATGCGTGCGATCAGTGCAGATGGGGGATGGTTCGGACCCGGGGATGATCTCGAACGCGCGTGTGACGAGGCCGAGGCGATTCTGTTGGCCGCCGAAGACCTCGACGCGGTCATGGAGGCCATCCGGGAGGCGGAATCCCCGGTCGAAGCACGGCGCGCGCTCAAGCTCGGATTCGGCTTCACCGGCCGCCAGGCGGCGTTGCTGCTGACCCTGCCGGTCATGTCCTTCACACGCTCCGAGCGCAGGCGCCTCGACGACGGACGTCGCGCACGCATGGAGCTGCTGGCCGACGTGACGGGCGCGCTGCCCGCGATCCCCGCCTCTGGGTCCGATCCCGCCCCGGCGCCTGAACCCACGGCACCCGCGGCGTCCTACACCGAGTCTCCTTCCGAAGACCATCACTCCGCCCGCTACGCCGCCGAACCGCAGTGGGACGCCGCGCCCGCTTCCGACTGGAGCACGGACTTCGGCGCGGCTTTCGACGGGGTCCTGGCCGGCATCAGCTCCGCGATGGAGAAGTCGAAGATCGAGGCGCCGCCACTTCTCTCGGCCCCGCCGGAGCCCGCGCCCCGGGCTGTGGCGGGCACCCCGGGGCCGCCGGTCGTTCCGGCGCGAGCCGCGGGCGCAGCCCCAGCCCCAGCCGCAGCCTCGGGCGGTGACGCGGACTCGGCTGCGGGCTCGGCCCGCCCGGCCCGGCGCTCGATGTCGGCGCGCGAGGATGCGTCCGCGGTGCTGAACGAGCAAATCGGCGAGCTGTGCGACGCGATCGCCATGATGGCCGGGGTGCGGCCACCGACCGGTGCGTGGTCCGATGACCCGCGCTCCTCATCCGATGAGTCGGGGGCGCTGCTCGACAGCTGCGGGGTGGACGACCAGGCGGGCATCCGAACCCTGCTGTGGCATCTACGTCGGACTGGTCTGGACTCGCTGGAAGGGCTGTTCCCGTTCGCCGAACCGCTCTCGGCCGGCCTGGGCTTCGATGCGCAGTCCGTCCGATTCGAGAGCGCGATGTCCGAGGGCGGGCTCGGATCCCGGCCGGGCTCCGATGTTCGCTGGGCTTCTCGTCTGTGGCCTATCGCCGAGCGTCGTGGCTTCGGCTATGCGGTCGTCTACGGTGGCGGCTCCGACGCCGGCTCGGTCTGGGCGTACGGCGGCGACGAGCCGCTGCACCGCCTGTGGGACTCGGTGGTCGACCTGCTCGTGGAGTTGTACCAGTCGTTGACGACCGGCTCGCCCTGCGACGCGGCCGTCGGGGCTGTCGTCGACGGCCGCGTGGTGTGGACCAACCTCAGCTGAGTTCGCGCGTCACCACCGTCGCTCGCGGGCCCCGGCAGAACACCAGCTCGATTCGAGACACCGACCTGCCGGTGGCCGTACCGAGCAATTGCGCATACGCGCACAGTTGGAGCAGGTACTCGTCGATGGTTGTCGGTGAGACGGCGACGTCGGTCTTGTAGTCGACGATGGATAGCGTGCCGTCCGGCTCGTCCACGACGAGGTCCACGACTCCGTCCACCGCGACCGTCGCCCCGTCGGTCGTGGTCAGGGGGCCTGCCACCGGAAGCTCGGCCCAGTGCCGCCTCGTCGCGGCCCGGAGGACAGGCTCCGAGGCCAGCGCGGTTCGGGCCACCGCCACCATCTCGGCGACAGCCTCCGGCGTGCGGGCGCTGCGCAGACCCCCACTCAATCCCAGGGCCTGAAGCTGCTCCTCGGCCCAGCCCTGCCACTCGCTCAGAGCGGCGGCGGTGTCGGCTTCCGGGTTGTGCAGCGCGGTCAGGTCCGAGTGCTCGGCCAGATAGTGCACAGCCGTCCCCACGTCGGGCCCGGCGGCGATCGGAGCGCTGCGGGGCTTTGCCGGGAGTTCCTCCGCTCGCGCGGGAGCCGGGGTGAACCGCTCACGCAGGGCGGTCGCGAGCTGCTCGGGGAGGGAGGGCGTCCCCTCCGCATCGCCGGAGTCCCGCTCCGAGCCGTCGAGCACTCCCTGTGCGCCGGGCTCTGCGGGATCCGCGGGGTGGACGATGCGTGTCGCTGACCAGCCTGCGCGTTCGGCCGACCGGGCGGTGATCTCACGACTGCGCTCGGCCCACTCGAGCGCGTCGGGGATGTCGACGGCCGGCACCGGTGCGCTCTGCAGCAAGCCCTTCCCGTACTCCACCAGCGCAGGCGCATCGGGTTCCTCGACCACCGACCCGAACAGCGATCCCCACAGTGAGAGAGGCCTGGGTTTCGCAGCCTTGGACAGCGCGTATCCGTGCCCGGAAACGGCCAGACGGCTCTCGGCCCGGGTCGTGGCCACGTAGAGAAGCCGGATCCGCTCGGCCCGCGAATGCACCTTCTCGCGGTCGGCGGCAGCGGCGAACGCCGGATCACGCACGATCGTCGAGAATCGTGCCACGGGCCGCGGCGGCTCGTCCTCGGTCCAGAGCAGTCGCGCCCGGTCGTCGGGCCATTTTCGGCTCATTCCGGCGAGGACGACCATCGGATACTCCAGGCCCTTGGACGCGTGGATCGTGGTGATGCGCACCGCATCCACGCCGATCTCGGGAATCGCCGCCTCGGGCACCCGGGCGTCCTCGGCGGTGAGCGACAACGCCCAGTCCGCGTACTCGCGCAGGTCGGCGCGGGCCGGGTCGGCGGCGGACTCCTCCCACTGCCAGGCGTGCTCAATGACGAAACGGATGCGCCGCCACAGGTCGCGTCGCCGCGGTGACTCGGCAACGGATTCGAACACCATGCGGTCGTTGACGAGCCTTTCCAGGAGTTCTCCCGGCCGCCGGGTGTCGCGCGAGAGCCCGGACAGGTAGCGCATCGCCTCGGCTACGGGTGAGTCGTCGAGCTCGTCGGGTACGCGGGCGTGCGGCGACCACGTGCCGCCTGCCGCATGCCAGCGCAACAGGTCGTCGTCACCGCAGCCGAACAACGGAGATCGCAGCGCTCCCACGAGCGAGGCTTCGTCGGCGGTGTTGGCCATGGCCCGCACCGCCAGCAGCAACTCGCGGATCTCGGGAGTTCCGTAGACGATCGACGAAGCCTCGGTCCGGTAGTCGATCCCGGCGTGGTCGAGGCAGGTCTCCAGCATCGGCAGAGATCCGCGCGACGGCAGGAGGATGGCGATGTCGCCGAGCCGCAGGCGGGTCTGCTCCCCGTCCTTCCACTCGTGGGTCCAGCCCTCTCGGATCGCGGTGGCGATCACTCGTGCCACATCGGCCGCCTCGGTCCAGTGGCGCCGCTGACCGTCGTTGGCGTCGTCCGGGCAGTGCTCGGGAGCGTCCTCGGTCCGGAAGACGAACGGGGCCGGCCCGTGTTTCGGATCGTGCGCGGGTCGTGTTGGCGCCGGGGCGAGTGCGCGGTACTCGGGTTGGATCCCCTCGATCGGGAGCAGCACCTCGCCGAACACCGTGTTCACCCACTCCAACACCGCCCGCGAGCACCGGAAGTTCGTGCTCAGCTGCTCGACTTCGACGGGGGGATCGGACTCGTCGCGGCCCCCGCGGGCGCGGAGGTAGGTGGAGATGTCGGCACGCCGGAACCGGTAGATCGACTGCTTGGGATCTCCGACCGTGAACAACCGGCCGGGTTCGGAACCCGGCCCGTCTGCGGCGGCGGTGAGCAACTCCGCCAGGTCCAGCTGGATCGGATCGGTGTCCTGGAACTCGTCGATGAGGATCCGTCTGTACTGGTCCTGGACCCGGTCGCGGACGGCGCGGTCGTGAAGCAGTTCACGGGCCAGCACCAACTGATCGTGGAACTGCAGGGTGCCGTGGCGACGCCGCTCGTCGGCGTGCCTGCGCACTACCGGGATGAGAGCATCCAGGGTCAGCTGGATGCGGGGCCGCCAGTGCGTGGCCATGACTTTCTCGCAGATCCCCGGCAGCTGTTTGATTTCATCCTTGATGCCCTTGACCACGTCGGTGCCTCCCCAGTTGGGGCCCTTTCCACCGTTTCCGGGCCCGACGGGCTTACCCAGCAGTTCGACCCATGTGGGCGAGGATGTGGCATCGGCAAGAGCCGCGTCGAGGTCCTCCAGCCAGGTCTGGTGCTTCCCGAGGGTCTGGTACAGCAGGTCGGTCTCGTCCTGGCAGGAGTCGCGCCAGCCCACGATCGACCCGACGGCCGCGACGACCTCGTCGAGGTCGGGATTCGGCGGCAGCTGCGCGCCGTCGTGGAGAGGCATGGCCGGCAGCCGGTCCCAGTCGCTGTGCAGTGCCTCGACGACCTCACGGAACGAGGTGGGGCCCACCCCGGCGTCGAGCATGTCGTCGACGGACCGCGCGAGGTCGCCGCCCCGGGTCGCGGTCGGACCGCTGCCGAACAGGAGGGTGGCGCACTCCTGCCAGAGGGCGTCGACGGCTGCGGCCTCGGCGGTGTCCTGCTGGGCGGTGACCCGTGGCGGGATCCCGGCCTCGAGCGGATTCTCGGACAGCAGCCGCAGTGCGAACGAGTGCAGCGTTCCGATCGCGGCGGTATCCAGCCCTGCGAGCGCCGCGTCGGCTCGGCGGTCGCCCTTGTCCCGCTCGTCGACCAGGTGCACGCGGAGCCGGTCGCGGAGCTCAGCGGCGGCCTTCTCGGTGAACGTGATGGCAGCGATCTGGTCGATCGGCACTTCGTCGTCCAGTAACAGCGCGCTGAGCCGCCGGACCAGCGCGTACGTCTTTCCCGTGCCGGCTCCCGCCTCGACGAACAGGGTGGCGGAGGTGTCGGACTCGACCCGGTCGCGGGCGGTCTGATCGGCGAGATCGGTCATGGGCGCGACTCCGATTCGTTCTGGGTCTGGTCGGCGCTCAGGAGGCCGGCGAACGCGGGATGGGTGGTCATCGGTTCCGCGGTGGAGAGCACGGCCCAGGCGTCGTCGAGGTCGGTCCCCCCGAGGATGTTCGCCAGATCGCGAGACGAGCCCCGGCCGCCCTTGAGGGGGAACCAACCACGCTGGAGGGCGTCCACCAGGTGACCGACGTCCGCGCGAACACGGTCCAGTAGCTGGTTGGTGATGGCCAGGCTGATCTGGGTGAACTCCCCCTTCTCGGTGCAGTACCAGTAGCGCGCCTCGGTCACCGGCAGGTCGCGGGCGGTCGCTGCCGCTGCGGCGTAGAGCGGCAGTTGGAACCTGGTGCCCGACCTGGTGGGGTCCTCCGCTGTCGGCTGGTCGTCGTCCTCGGGCTTCCTGCCGGTCTTGTAGTCGGTCACGCGCTGGGCTCCGGACCGGTTGTCGATGCGGTCGATCGAGCCGGCGAGCAGCAGCGACGTGGTGCCGGTGGAGGTGGTCACCTCGTACGGGATCTCGAGTACCTCGCCGGCGTCATCCGCCCTGCCGAAGCCGAGCTCGGTCGCGGTGGGGCGCCAGCCCTGGTAGGCATCGGCCGTGTCCTCGTCGAACCACCGGTCGAGCTCGGCCCGGAGCAGCAGCTCGCGGCGCCGCCACAGCGAGGCGACGAGCCCGGGTGATGACGCCACAACGGCATCGCACTCCGTCTTGAGCGCGGACATCAGCAAGTCCCGGTCCGGTCCGGAACCGGTCTCGATCCGGTCGTCGACGTAGCGCTGGAGGATCGCGTGGACGAGGTCGCCGTAGTCGCGTAGATCCATCTCGATCGCATCGGCGGGGTCATCGAGGGTTCGGACCCGGAGGATCGTGCCGACGAAGAACAGGTAGGGGCTCTGGGCCCAGTCCTCGAGACGGGTCGGAGAGAGCGGACGATCCAGCACCGTGAGCAGATCCGCGGCAGCGGAGACGTCCCCGGTGAACCGGGTGAAGCGGCCCAGCCGGCGATCGGCGCGCAACTGATGCGCCCGCACGAGCAGGTCGGGTGAGTCGGCCCCCACCCGCCAGGCGGAACCGGCGAGTGTCCGGATGCGCAGTTCGGCGGAGGTCGCGGGATCGGAACCGAGGACGGGCGGCGGGCTGAGGATGCCGTCGACGAAGGACGGCACGGCGGTGACGGTCGGACATTCTGCGACCGCCTCCTGCCAGCGGGTCGCGTGGACCTTGGCGCCCGCGAGCCGGGACAGTGTGGGCAGCAGCCACCGGGAGGGGATGCGGTCCCCGCCACCCCGCATCGACCCCCGGGGGAAGGAACACAACCGATGCGTGGAGCCTGCGGTGAGGGCCAGCTGCAGGACCCGGTACCGCTCGTCGAGTTGCTCGGAGGCGGACGGCTCGGCCACACCCTCGGGGAGCAGCGGATCGGGTCGGCCCAGCACCGGCAGCAGGCCCTCTGCCATACCGACCACGCACACCGTGTCCAGATCCCGCCCCACGGCGTCGTCGATCGGCCCCAACGCGACCCCCGCGCCTTGGTCACCGACGCGATCGGTGATCGGGTCCAGACGCGAGGAGATGGCACCCACGACCCGTTCACGGGTGATCGCAGGTGCGATCGTGTCCAGGTCGGCCAGCGAGGCGACGACCGCCCGCACTGCCGCACGGTCCGGGCTCTGCCGGAAGACTGCCGTCACGAGGCGATCCACCGCCTCGGCGGTCTCCGCCCAGGACGCCGCGGCATCGATGGATGCCAGGCCGGAACGGATGCGCGTGATCAGGTCTAGCACGGCGGCGGCCGCCTCCCGGTCGCGTTCGCTCAGCCCCGGCGGCTCGACGCGCAGAGTCTCGGCCAAGCGGCCCCAGTCGGCACCTCCGATCACGGGGAATCGGGTGCGCGTCAGTAGCTCCAACCGACGGGAGGACACCTGTTTCCCGCTCTCATCGGTGGCGACCACGGCCCCCTCGGCCACGATCGACAGCAACTCCGCCCGCCCCATCAGGTCGTGATCCATCCGCAGCAACCGGATCAGCGACCGGCCCGCAGCCGAACGGCCCACCCCGGAGTCGCTCGGCCCGTGGACGGCGATACCGGCCTCGGCGAAAGCCCGGTGCACCAGGCGCTGGTAGGGGTCCGGCGAGGGGTAGTACACGCCGATGCGGTGGCCCGGGATGCCGGAGGCGAGTCGCGACCGGACGAAGCGGACCACCGCCCGGATCTCATCGTCCGAATCCGAGGCGTGCAGCACGTGGGTGCCGGTCACCGCGCTCTCGGCGTCCGGCTCCGCGGCGGGGGCCAGGTGGTCCGACCCGGCACCCGGGACCGCGTCCACCCCGCGGGCCTCGAGCGCCGTCCGCAGCCGTCGCTCGACCTCGGTTCCGCGCAGCGGCGCCGCCACGATCACGCTCCCGAGGAGCTCCAGCCGCTCGAGCGCCGTGGTCACCGCTTCGAACTGCGTGTAATACGCGGTGCCGGTCCGCGTGAGAGCCTCCCGCGAGAGACGGAGTACTTCCTCGTGCAGCGGGGTCTCCGGCGCGACCGACCCGGGTTCGACTGCGCCCAGCCGGAGACAGGCCCGGGCCACGGCCTGCCCGGTGACCGGCTCCGTGGCCACCGCATGCAACCGGCCCGGTTCGGAGTCCAACGCCTTGTCCACCGCAGCGGCCAGCAATGGCAGCGGCAGGGCGGCCCGTGGCGCCAGCGCGGGAGCCGCCAGCTCGGCGACGACCTGCGCCGCGGTCCGCACCGCCACGTTGGCCGCGCCGCCCGCAATGGCCAGCGCCCGGATGAGGTCCCGAGCCGCCCCGAACGACGGCACGATCACGGTGATGGGGGAGAGAGGATCGCGCGATCGGACACGGTGAACCGCGTCCGCGATTGTGGTGGAACTGGTCTGGAATCCGGTCACGTGCCCATGGTGCCCCACGGGTGCGACATCCCCCGCGGGGACAGATCGCAGCGACGCCGGTCTCTCGCGGGATGGGCCTGCTACCGTCCGATCACATTGATGAGCACGGCCGGGGGAGCGATCGATGACGTACGACGGGCACGGTGGCGGGGCAGGCCGGGGTGGCTATCAGCCCCAACAGAAGCGCGGGATCTCCGGCCCGATGACGGCACTCATCGCCCTGCTGACAGTCCTGGTGTTGGCACTGCTCGGCGTGGTCGCCTATCTCTTCCTGCGTCCTGGCGGACCCTCCGGAGACGGGCAGGCTCAAGGTGTGGTGGCCTCGTCGTCGTCGACCACCGCGGCGCAGCCTCCGCAGTCCCCGGTCACCGAGACCGCCTTCACCACCCCGCCGCAGCGCGAGACTGTCACGGTGACCCGCGAGGCGCCCGCGCCGCGCCCGAACCCGTCGGCGGGATACCCGTCCGGCGCGGACTACTCGGGGTGGTTGGACAACCGCCAGGCCCGGTGCAACGCCGGCGACCCCGCGACGATGATCGGAAGGACCACGCAGGCGTCGTTCTCGATCTGCATCAATCCCGACAACGGCCGTTACTACTACCGCGGGTCGGCCGGCGGCTCCGGGGTCGAGGTGGACGATCCGGTCGTGACCGGCGGCACCGCGACGGTCGCCAACAACGGCGTCGTGTACTCGATCAGCCCCGCGGGCATGGTGATCTACGAGGACGGCGCCGTGATCTCCAGCCAGTCCATGGTCTCGTTCTGGGCCGACTGACCTGCGCAGATCAGCCCGTGGGTGCGAGCGTGGCCACGTCGTCCACCGCCCGGCGCAGTTCGCGGGATGCCGGACAGTCGCCGAGCCGCTCGGTCACTGTGTCCGCGATCGCGTTGTAGAACCACAACTTCTCGTCCGGCCCGGCGTTGAACAATCCCCACATCTCGTCGCCGAGGCGACCGTGCGCCGCGACCATCGATCGCAGGTTGTGGATCTTGTCGGCGGCCGAGATGAGCAGGCACTCCGGGGAGTCGTCGGCCAGCTGCGCGAGGTAGCCCTCCTTGCGCACCCGCCACGGCGGCGTCTCCTGACCGGCGGTCTTCTCCTCGGACACCCCGCGCACCATCTCGGTGACGCGCTCGCCGAACTCGGCGGTCATGTCGGCGGCCGAGTACACCGACGGCGGCACGTCCTCCAGCACATCGTGGAGCAGCGCGGCCACCACCACGTCCTCGTCCTCTGTGAAGTCGGAGACGATCATCGCCACCGCGACGGGGTGGGCGATGTAGGGCGTCGGGTCGTCCTTGCGGGTCTGGCCGGCATGGCACCGGGCGGCCACGGCGAGCGCGCGGTCGACGGTGGGGGACCAGGTGAGTGGCATGAGGAACTCCTTGGGGGAGAGATCCCGGCGCCGGGCGACGCCGCCGGGTGGTGGCCGTAGAATCGGGGCCCCGGCCACACCTCAAGTAGACACCATGGGGCCGACACGGCGGTCGGCGCGCGTGAGGAGGATCCGGAGACGACCAGCGCGGTGGACCGCTAGTGTCGGTGCGGTGCGGTCCGGGTCCCCGTTCCCGGACGGTCGGGAGCAGTGTGAGTACCTCGATTGTGTGGTTTCGTCGCGATCTGCGGTTGGCGGATCATCCGGCCCTCCTCGCCGCTCTCGAGTCGACGGATGAGGTGCTGCCGGTGTTCGTCCGTGATCCGGTACTGCTGTCCGGCGGTGGGGCGCGGGTGGAACGACTCGAGGCGTCCCTGGCGGCCCTGTCGGAGAGCATGGACGGCAAGCTGGTGGTGCGCACCGGAGATCCGGCGGAGGTGATCGTCGACCTGGCCGAGGAGGCCGACTGCCGGCAGGTGCACGTCTCGCGGGAGCCGTCACCCTACGGTCGGCGCCGTGATGACCGTGTCCGGACCGAGCTCGAACGCCACTCTCGCGAACTGGTGGAGACTGGCTCACCGTACGCCGTCGGACCTGGACGTATCCTCAACCGCTCGGGTGAGCCCTACAAGGTGTTCACCCCGTTCTCGCGCGCATGGCACGACCACGGGTGGCCCGGGCCGGGTCGCCTACCAGCGGACGTCACGTGGGCCACGGCACCGGGCGAGAAGGTGATCGGGCATTCCTCCGGAGTCGGCGAGGCCGCTGCGCTCGACCGTTGGCGCGCGTTTCTCGCCGAGGATCTGACCGGCTACGAGGAGGGACGGGACCGTCCTGATCTCGACACGACCAGTCGACTGTCGGCGCACCTCAAGTACGGCGAGATCCACCCACGGACGATTCTGGCCGAACTCGCCGACCACCAGTCCGCCTCCGGAGACGGGGCGCACCGGTTCGTGACCGAGTTGGCGTGGCGGGAGTTCTATGCCGATGTCCTCTGGCATCGACCCGATTCGGCGTGGTGTGACCTCCGCGACGAGCTGTCCGCAATGCCGTATGACGACGGACCGGAGGTGGCTGGTCTGGTGGAGGCATGGAGAGAGGGGCGCACCGGGTACCCGTTCGTGGACGCGGGGATGCGGCAACTTCGTTCCGAGGGGTGGATGCACAATCGCGTCCGCATGGTCACGGCGAGTTTCTTGGTCAAGGACCTCCACGTGTGGTGGCCGGTGGGTGCACGTCATTTTCTGTCTCTGCTGCTCGACGGCGACATCGCTTCCAATAACCACGGGTGGCAGTGGGTCGCCGGGACAGGGACCGACGCGTCCCCGTTCTTTCGGGTATTCAACCCGGTTACCCAGGGGCGACGATTCGATCCGCAGGGTGATTACGTGCGGCGGTGGGTTCCGGAACTCGCCCACCTGCGGGGGAGTGATGCCCATGAACCGTGGAAGGCTTCCAAAGGGTACGACCACGGGTACCCCGAGCGGATCATAGATCATGCGGAGGAGCGCCGCGAGGCGCTGCGCCGCTATGAGCTCGCACGGGACGTGTGACGTCCGCACATGCGTGCAAACGGCATCGTGTGGTCGTTGTCGCCGTGATGAAGGTCGGCGGCTCCCGGAACCATTCTCGGTAGTCGCCCCGTCGTAGAAGGTGACGGACTGTGATGACGACGACGAGGTGAGCCCATGCCCGACGGGACGATCAGGGCGGATGCCGGGAAGATCACCAGTGCGGTCTCCGTGTTCCGCGCGTCCGGCGACCGAGTCGCAGACGTGGAGTTCCCGCAGGTGGCCGCAGGAGTAGCGGTGGCGTTGCCGGGAGGTTCGGCCGTAGAGCAGGCGCTGGACCGGGCCTGCGGCGCGGCGGCGGTGTGCGCGGCCCGGAGTTCGGACCGGCTCGCGGGACTGGCGGATTTCGCGGACCAGGCGCACCGGTTCCTCGAGGCGGAGGACGCCGACTTCGCCGCCCTGCTCGGGGCGGTGGCGGGGCCATGACGTACTCGGTGGGCCAGGTCCGGAACTGGGAGGTCGGGGCCCTGATCGAGGCGGGCGATGCGGTGGCGGGCCGGGCATCGGTGGCACAAGACGCCCGGAGCATCCTCTCCGATGGCGGCGAGGCATTGGACGAAGGTTGGGACGGACTCGCCGCTGACGCGGTTCTCGATGCCGTGGAGCTCGAAAGGGCACATGTCACCAAGCTGGCCGACGCGCTCGATGATCTCGCCGATGTGCTCCGCAGAGCGCGGGCCGCCCTGGGTTCGGCGGTCCGGGCCGTCCGCGAACGGATTGCCGAGGCTGAAGGAGCCGGACTCGAGGTAGGAGACGAGTTGGTGCGTCCTGCCGCCGGTCGCGATGACATTGACCAGGCAACTGTCGACGAGCACGCCGAGGCGATCCGATTAGCGGTGGACACCGTGGTCTCGCTCGACGATGACTATGGAGGGCAGATCGACGAGATCGCCGCCCGGCTTTACGGCGCCATCCCCTCGGAGGTCGACAGATCGCCGCTCCCGGGCCCGGATGACCCGTGGCCCGGTCGGGGAGTGGACGCGATGACGGCGGCGGCGTCACGGGGATACCCGGACTTCGCCGACGAACTCGATCCGGACACCCGGGGCAGGCACAAGTTGAATCCGGTCCCAGACGACTTCGGGCGTGCCGCGAGCGCTGGCTTGAGGGGCCTCGGAAGGCTCGCCGGTCCGCTGGGTGGTGGGCTTACGGTCTACGACGGGATGAAGGCGCATGCCGAGGGAAAGACCTCAACCGGTGAAGCTGTCGTGGAAACGACTGCCGCGTTTGGTGGGGGAGCTCTGGGGGGCGCCGCTGCCGGCGCTGCGGCCGGAACAGTGTTCGGGCCGGTGGGCACGTTCATCGGCGCTGGGATCGGGGCGGTGGTCGGGACCTACCTGGGCCAGAAGGCCGGCGACGCAGTGCATGAAAAGTTCTCTTGATGGATGACGTAAAGGATGACTGGGCAATGAGCGATGAGAATTGGCCATCCGACTCACAGGGGCGGCCGGGAGGGCCCCACGAACACCCGGCGCTCGACGCCAAGCCGGGATTCTGGGACGGCAAGTGGACGGAATTCAAGCGTCGGTTCGGCGCGAGCATGAAAGAACAGGGATGCGCACTCATCATCGCAGGCCTGGTGCTCCTCGTGACGCTCTTCGGCATGCAGTTCTTTGGCTGGCGTTGACGGCCCGGCTCTTGTGTTAGAACGTCTTGGCGTCGATCACGAAGCGGTAGCGCACGTCCGAACGGACCACGCGGTCGTAGGCCTCGTTGATCGTGTCCGCCGCGATCAACTCGATCTCGGCGGTGATCCCGTGCTCGGCACAGAAGTCCAGCATCTCCTGGGTCTCGGGGATGCCGCCGATCATCGACCCGGTGAGGATCTTGCGCCCGCCTGTCACCGACCCCGCGCGCAGCGACATCGGCTCGCTGGGGATCCCGATCTCCACCATTGCGCCGCGCGGCTTGAGTGTGCGCATGAACTGGTCGAGCGGCAGCGGGGCGGACACGGTGTTGAGGATGACGTCGAAGGTGCCGATCAGGTTGCGCAGGTTCTGCTTGCCCTCGTCGCCGGCGGTCGCGTAGTGCTCGACGGCGCCGAAGCGCAGCGAATCGTCCCGTTTGGAGGTGGTCTGCGACAGGACGGTGACCTCGGCGCCCATCGCCACGGCGAGTTGCACGCCCACGTGTCCGAGCCCGCCCATGCCGATCACCGCGACTTTTGAACCAGGGCCGACGTTCCACTGCCGTAGCGGCGAGAACATGGTGACACCCGCGCACAGCAGTGGTGTGGCGGCTGCCGGATCCAGGTCCTCAGGGACGGAGACGACCATGCGCTCCTCCACCACGATGTGTGTCGAATATCCGCCCTGCGTGGTGGTGCCCTCGACCGAGTCCTCGGGCAGCGGGGAGCCGTAGGTCATCACCGCCCCGCGCTCGCATTCCTGTTCCTGGCCGGCCTCGCACGAGGAACATTCGTGGCAGGCGCCCACCATGCAGCCCACGCCCACGCGGTCACCGACCGCATGCCGGGTGACCTCCGAGCCGACCTCGCGGACGATCCCGACGATCTCGTGACCTGGTGTCGTGGGGTACATGGTGCGTCCCCACTCTCCGCGCGCGTGGTGGATGTCCGAGTGGCAGATGCCCGCGAACTCGATCCTGATGAGCACGTCGTCCGGGCCGGTGTCCCGCCGGCGGATCGTGGTCTTCTCCAACGGTGCGTCTGGTGCGATCGCAGTAACGGCGGCGACGTCCATGGTTTCTCCCGTAGATCGAGGCTGGTGCTCTCGCCACAGTAGTTATCCAGCGCACGGCCTGCAGCCGCCCCGGACGATCGGGGCGGCTGCAGGCGGTTACCGGCGACGGCCGTAGTCGGTGATGACCGCCGAAGTCTCCGCCGTCAGCTGCCCATGCTGCCGAGGCTGCCGAAGACGTCGGCGCTGCCCAGGCTCACGCTGCCGGTGGTGGTGACGGAGAAGTTGCGCAGGTGGATCTGCACCGGGTAGTCCGCGTCCGCGTAGGTGCTGAACTGGTCTGCCGCGTTGGTGGTGTTGATGCTGTCCTCGGTCACGCACAGGGAGGTGGCGACGTAGGCGCCATCATTGAGGTCGGGCACGCTGACCTTGAGCGGGCTGACCGACACCCCCGGCTCGTCCGCGAGGGGGCTGCCCTCGTTGACCACCGCATGGAGGTCCTTCTCCTCGGTGGGCCAGACAGCCTCGTCGAACAGGTCCTCGAAGAACGTCTCATCGATGTTCTCGGGGTCGATGTCGTCGGCATCGATCGAGCCTTCGACGACCAGCGGGCCCACGCAGACCATGTCCTTCGGCGCGGCCACGGTGACGTGGGCAGTATCGCCGCTGACCCGCACCTGTAGCTCCGGGGAGTCGATCTTGATGATGTCGGACGGCGCGAGGGGCTGCGCCACGGCAAGGGCGGGTGCAAGGACCGCGCTGGCTCCGAGCAGGGCGGTGGCCACGGACGCCGTGGCATAGGTGCGGATAGAGGTCGAGGTCATCGTGGTCTCCTTGTGAAGGGGCTTGGGTTGGACTTGGGCGTCGGCCCGGCAACCACACTGGATGGCACCCCTCAATTCGTAAAACCAGTCACGCGATAAGGGGTGTTAGCGGAGGCCATGCTTAATCACTCGATGTTGAGCGGTAGCGTCATTCGCACTGGTGACCAGAGTGACGTGAGGGGGTGGCTCGGTGCGGCCGCAGGAAACCCTGACCATGCAGCAGGTCGCCGACCTCGCCGGCGTGCGGCGGCCGGTCGTGTCGACCTGGCGCCGACGAAGTGCGGGGTCCGACTCGCCGTTCCCCACACCGGTGGTTTCGTCCTCACTCGTGTTCGATGCCGACGAGGTCGGCCGATGGTTGGAAGAGACCGGCAGGGGAAACAACCGTGAAGCGCGTGCTGATGCACTCCTTCACTCGACCCTCGCGGATGCCGTCGCCGTCCGCCTGGCGGACGCCTCCGCGTTACTGCTCCTCCACGCGCTGTCGGGCTCGCCTCTCTCCGAGAGCGATCCGGACGACGTTCTTCTCTTACTCGCGCAGGCGGACGTCGATCCGGTCCTTTCTCTGACGGATGCCGCGTCCGCACTCGATGACACCGAGCTGACCGCTCAGGTCGATACACTGGCCGAGGCGGGCGTGACGGCCTCCCGCGTGCTGGGGAAGCTGGTGGCTAAGCAGGAGACGAGCGGTTCCCGCCTCGGGTCGGAGACCCTGACGGTTCAGGGGGATCGTCTACTGACGTCGGTTGTCTCCGCAGTCGCTGAGGACTCGGAGAGGGCACTCGTGCCGCGGGGGCCGGGAGGGCTGCGGCTTCTAGTTCGAGTCTTGGAGTCATTGCCCGAGTCCGGTCGTCCGCGGATCGTCGCCCCGGGCCAGGTCACGAATCCGGTCGATCAGCTGCTGTGGCGCTACCTCGCGGCGCTCGGGGTGCAGTTCGAGCCCGCCGGTTCGTGCGTGGAGACCCTGGTGGTGGGGCAGTGGATATCGCTGGCGCCGGCCGATGCGGAGACGTTCTTCGACGATCTCGATCAGACGGTGATCGGCTTGGAACCCGGGAGTGCCGCATTGGTGGTGGCCCCGTCACCGCTGCTGGTCGACCGGCTGCCGAATCCGGCGCTTCGTCGCCGTGTGCTGGGTGAGGAACCAGGCGGGTATCTCGCACCGCTGCGGTATGTGGCGCGGTTGCCTGCGGGTCTGTGCCGCTTCGGAGGGCGTCGCCGTCTGGCGCTCTGGGCGCTGGGCCACCCCGGTGAAGCGGAGTCCGAGCGTCAGTTCACCACGTTCGGTGAGCACGCGGGCCATGCGCTCGACGACGCGGAGAACAGCGCGGTGGCCCACGACATCGCGGCAGCGCTGCAGGGCGGTGGGACGCGCCGCTCACATGCGTTCCTGCGCAGCGCACATCGCGTCACCGAGGCCGTGGTTGCCCTCGACGCTCTGGCGTTGCCGTTGACCGATCACCTGGTCGAGGACGGCGGTGATGCGCTGGCCCGACTGTGGGAGAAGCGCGATGCGTCGGCGTCCGGAGTGCTCGACGGGGTCGAGGTGGTGGCTGCCGGAGCTGCGGCTGATCACTCGCTGCCGTGGAAGGCGGCGACCTCGGGACGGCACCGGCCGGCGCGGGTGATCACGGGCGTGCGCATCCCCGCGGAGGTCTTCGCGGCGGGTTCGGGCGGCATCGGGGTGATCGGCCCGGACGAGGTGCGCGGGCAGTGCGCGATCGGGTCACGGTCGGTCGACCTGGTGGCGCTGGTCCGTGGCGCACCTCGGTTCCGGCTCACGGAGCCGGGCGACGTGGTGTTTACGACGACGAGGGGGCCGGCCGCGATCATCGACGCAGTCGGCGGCAATGCCGTTCAGGCGCCGGCGCGGATCCTGCGGTGTCTGGAGCCGGTCGAGGGATCGCGACGTATTCTTCCCGAGCTCGCGGTTCGAGATATTTCGGCTTCGCGGGGATCGGATTGCCGTTCCTGGCGGCTGCGCACCGTCGTCGTCGACGCCTGTAGCCCTTGGCGCGCGGTGGCGGCACGGGCCGCCGAGCATCGGGCACGGCTCCTGGCCGAACTGCGTGCGCTCGACGCGCTCACCACAGAACTTTCCGACGGACTCGCGGCGGGCACGCTGCGCATAGACCACGACTATTCAGATCAGAACTACGAGGAGAACGCCTGATGGCGAAAGTGCTGGTTCCGATGCCCATGGAGGCATCGACCCCCAAGGAACTCAAGGACACGCTGTGGAAGGCGGCGGACAAGCTCCGCGGGTCCATGGATGCGTCGCAGTACAAGGACGTCGTGCTGGGGTTGGTGTTTCTCAAATATGTCTCGGACGCCTTCGAAGAGCGCCGGGACGCGATCCGCGAGGAGCTGGCCGGTGAGGACGAGGCCTACCTCGCGGAGACGCTCGAGGACGCCGACGAGTACCTGGGCTCGGGCGTGTTCTGGGTGCCCGCCGAGGCGCGCTGGGAGTACCTTTCGCGGCATGCCAAGGGCATCCCGGCGTCGTCGACCAACGACGCGCAGTCGATCGGTGAGCTGATCGACGCCGCGATGCGCGCGTTGATGCAGGCCAACGAGTCGTTGGTGGGCACGCTGCCGGTGTTGTTCGGTCGCGACAATGTGGAGCAGCGCCGACTGGGTGAGCTCGTGGACCTGTTCAACGCGGCGCGTTTCACCGGTGGTGGCGCTTCCAAGGCGCGGGATCTGCTCGGGGAGGTCTACGAGTACTTCCTGGACAAGTTCGCCAAGGCAGAGGGCAAGCGCGGCGGCGAGTTCTACACCCCGCCCGTGGTGGTGCGGACGCTGGTGGAGATCCTCGAGCCACACTCGGGGCGCGTGTACGACCCGTGCTGTGGGTCGGGGGGCATGTTCGTGCAGACGGAGAAGTTCCTCGAGGGCCACAAGGAGGATCCGACCAACGTCGCCGTGTACGGACAGGAGCTCAACGAGCGCACGTGGCGGATGGCCAAGATGAACCTGGCGATCCACGGGATCGACTCGCAGGGCCTCGGCTCGCGCTGGGGCGACACCTTTGCCCGGGACATCCACCCGGACATGCAGGCCGACTACGTGATGGCCAACCCGCCGTTCAACATCAAGGACTGGGCGCGACGCGAGGACGATCCGCGGTGGGTCTACGGGGTGCCGCCCAAGCGCAACGCCAACTACGCGTGGATGCAGCACATCCTGTCCAAGCTGGCGCCGAACGGCGAGGCCGGCGTGGTGATGGCCAACGGGACCATGACCACCTCGACCAGCGGCGAGGGCGACATCCGCAAGGCGATGGTCGAGGGCGACGTGGTGCAGTGCATCGTCGCCCTGCCGGGGCAGTTATTCCGGGCGACGGGCATCCCGGTGTGCGTGTGGTTCTTCGCCAAGAACAAGGCCGCTGGCAAGGGCGGCTCGGTGGATCGTCGGGGGCAGGTGCTGTTCATCGACGCCCGCGAACTCGGCCACATGATCGACCGCGTGGAGCGGACGCTGAGCGAGGAGGACCTGCAGCGTATCGCCGAGACGTTCCGCTCCTGGCGCGGGCGCCCCTCCGCGATGGGCGAGTACGAGGACGTGGCCGGCTTCTGCAGGTCGGCGACGCTCGAGGAGATCAAGGCTGCCGGCTACGCGCTCACCCCGGGCCGCTACGTGGGTGTGCCCGAGGCGGAAGAGGATCTTGAGCCGATCGACGAGAAGATCGCACGGCTGACCGGAGAGCTCACCGCAGCGTTGGACGAGTCGGCCCGGCTCGATGCCGTGGTTCGCGAGCAGTTGGGGAGGCTCGCGTGAACTGGAGAAGCGCGACTCTCGACGACGTGATCGAACTCAGGCGAGGATTCGATCTGCCCAGTTCTGAACGCGTACCCGGAGCCTTTCCTGTCGTTTCGGCTGGGAAGCTCAATGGAACTCACCACGAAGCAATGGTGGAAGGGCCCGGGTTTGCGGTCGGACGAGCGACTAATCTCGGAAAGCCTCAGTGGAGCGAAACCGACTTCTGGCCACTGAATACGACCCTTTACGCTACGGATTTCAAAGGAAACAACCCCAAGTGGTTGTACCATCTGTTCGAGACGCTTGATCTAGCGGGATTCGATTCCGGTAGCGTTCAGCCGATGCTGAATCGGAATTACATTAAACACGTTCCGGTATTGGTCCCTCCCCGAGGCGTACAGGACGCGATCTCTGAGGTCATCGGCGCGCTGGACGATAAGATCGCCGCGAACCGGCAGGTCATTGAGGTGGGCGATCAGTTGATTCGCGGATTGGTTCGTAGAACTCCGACTACCCGACTTCCACTAGTAGAGGCCTTCACATTCAAGTTCGGCGAAGCATTCAAGGGAGAGCACTTCTCGGAGCCGGGAACCGGCCGCCCACTTATTCGCATCAGAGATCTTAAGAGCTTCAGGTGTAAGGTCTGGACGAAAGAAATTCGTCGCAACGAAATAATTGCTGAGCCGGGGACCCTTCTCGTCGGAATGGATGCAGAGTTCCGAGCAACACGCTGGGCGGGCCCAGCGGCTCTAGTTAATCAGCGTGTCATGAAGGTTTCCAGTGCAAAATATGGTAACGCCGTGGCAATGGTTGCGCTTGAAGGGCCGCTAAGTCTTATCGAGCGGTCAAAAGTCGCCACGACCGTAATACATTTGAATAAGTCGGACTTGGCCACTGAGACGGTAGCAGTGCCGCTCGATGATTGGGTCGCGGTCGTGCGGTCGACGGTGGATCCCCTATACGACCGATCCGTAGCAGCTTCGTTGGAGATTGACTCGCTGGCCCGCACCCGCGACGAACTGCTTCCCATTCTCATGAACGGCCGGATCACCGTCAAGGATGCCGAGCAGGCCGCCGAGGCGGTGCTCTGAGTGGCGGAGGGGCGCCGCCGTAATCTGTCACTAATCGCGAAAATTGAGGATCAGTGTCAGATTAGGGGGGTACCTAATCTAACAGTCCCCAGGTCACGTCTCGCAGTCTCTGGTCGTCGGCTCCGGCAGCAGATATCGACGGTGTCTGCTCCGGGGCCCGGCGGTGGGGATCACTCTTCCGTCCTCGACGAGATGGCGGAGGACCGGGCGAAGAGCGTTCTTGGTGCGCCCCACGGTCACGGAGAGCTCGGCAATCGACAT
>NZ_JAIFXZ010000017.1 GCF_021033825.1 Dietzia aurantiaca | reverse complement strand
GCCGTGGCGCCCCAGCGCCCGCCGAGGAGCCCGCCGGCGATCGCGGCAACGGTGTCGGTGTCGTCGCCGATCGCGATGGCCGTAGCCAACGATTCGGCAGCGTGCCGGCCCGGGTCGTCGGCGGACACCGGTGTGTGGTGGATCGACGACCACGCAGCCTGGAGCGCGGTCACCACCCACCCGTTCGGCGTGAAGCGTGAGGGCGGCTCCTGCTCTGCCTCGTCGATCCG
This sequence comes from Dietzia aurantiaca, assembly GCF_021033825.1. Classification (GTDB taxonomy): domain Bacteria; phylum Actinomycetota; class Actinomycetes; order Mycobacteriales; family Mycobacteriaceae; genus Dietzia; species Dietzia aurantiaca. The sequence goes on along the minus strand of NZ_JAIFXZ010000017.1, from coordinate 87,113 downwards.
GCTCGCCCAGATCGAGCGGGCCTCGTCGTCGTCCAGGAACGCCAGCCCACTACGGATGTCGAAGACCCGCTCCCGGACCGCGCGGTCGATCGCCAGCGACCAGAGGACGCAGGCCTGGCCGGCGCACGGGTCCGCGTGCGTCAGCGCGCTCACCTCGGTCGCCGCTCGGGCGATGGCCTCCCGATCACCCAGGTGGGCGAGCGCGACGGGAGCGGTGCGCATGAGCGAGCCGTTCCCGGCGGAGCGCTCGTGCCGGGCCGAAAAGTCGACAGCCGCCTCACGCACCGCGGCCGCCGTGGGTTCGGATCCGGCCGCGCGCAGGACCGCACGGGTCTGATTACCGATGTCCGACGGGCCGGAGTCGTACCAACGGCGGAAGTGCCGCGCGATCGTGGTGAGCGCCCCCTCGGCCAGCAGGCCGTGTCCGCGGGAGGTCGCGTTGAGAACACACCAGGCCATGGTGGTGTCGTCCGTCCACTGGCCGGGTGCGAATGCGCCGAGCCCGCCGCCGATCATGTCCGGGCCGCCGGGGCCCAGCGGCGCGGAGCCGAACTCGTAGCCCGCTCCGAGCGCGTCGCCGACCGCCGTGCCGATCATCGCCCCGGCCACTCGATCCCGTAGGCCTGCCTGCTCCTCGCCGGTCGTCTTGTCGCCCGTTGTCATGCCGTCAGCCCTCCGAGTCGATGGGTTGGTTCCGCGCGCCCTGAGCGGCAGCAGCCGAACGGGAGCGCAGCACCATGGTCACGCCGATCGCACTGATGGCCATCCCCACCACCGCGATCACGGTGATCGGGACACTGAACATGAGCCACACCCACAGCATGGTCGTGGGCGGGGTGAGGTAGAGCAGCACGCTCGCCACGGTGGCCCCGCGGGTGCGGGTCACGTACACGAACAGGGCGTAGCCGCCGAGCGTGGACAGGGACACCAGCCACAGCACGGCCAGCCAGAAGTCGAGTTGCGCCGGCAGCGTCGTCTGACCCGCCACCACGGAGACCGCCACCAGCGCGAGGGCCGTCACCACCATCTGCATGGTGATGGACTGCAGCAGGGACTCGGTCGGCCTGAGCTTCTGGGTGAGGACCGTGCCGGTGGTCAGCGAGAGCATCCCGGCCGCCGGGAGCAGGTAGGCCCACCACTGCGCGGACCCGCCGCCCAGGTCCCCGGAGACCACCACCGCCACGCCGGCCAGCCCCAGCACCATGCCGATCCACATGGTCGGGGTAATCCGTTCGCCCAGGATACTCCCCGCGACCGTCGCCACCAGCAGCGGCTGGAGCGAGGCGATGAGGGCCGCGGTCCCGCCGTCGACCCCCTGGTTGACGCCCTCGAAGATCAGGAAGAGGAACCCCGCCTGGCTGAGCAGCCCGATGACCGCCTGCCGGCCCCACGCCCGTCGGTCCGTCAGGTCGACCCGCAACGCCAGGCAGACCGTCACTAGCATCACCGCGAGGATCGAGAACCGCCAACTCAGCAGCTGTAGCGGGGTGCCGCCCGCGCGGATCCCGAGCTCGGCCCCCACGAATCCTGAGCTCCACATGACGACCAGAGCCACCGACGCCAGATGGCCGGCGGTGCGGCGGGGGGCGTCTCGAGCAGGGGCGGGCATGTGCTGAGGCTACGAAGCGACCGACCTCGTCGTCGTCATACAGGGCGCGCCACCCCCGGAGCCCCAGTCGCGGTTCCACTGTGCGCGTTGGCCCCCAAGACGTCGTCAAGCCACTCAAGTCTCTTGCGGCCGGGGATGCCGGATCAGATACTTGTGGCCGCCAGCCATCACGACTATTGCCAGGCCAGAGCCGACGAGCGTGTAAAGGGCGCGATCGGCGATCGCCTGCGCAACATCGTGGGTCCCCCCGGCGGTCTGCAGGACCACCGCCGGGGTGAGGAATGTGACGAACACCCAGTACGGCAGTCGCAGGTTGGCCCACGCCGCAAGGATGGTCAGCACTGCGGCGAGCGCGGCGATCAGGCCGGGCAGGTGATGGAACGCGACCACGACAACCGCTGCGGCCGTCGACCCTACAAGGGTCCCGACTACACGCTGGCTCACCCGAGTGATCGCAGACGCGTAGTAGGGCTGGACCACGACGTACATGGTCAGGACGATCCACCACGAATTGGGCGGCAGCCAGGTCAACGCGATGAACGAGGTCAGCGCTACAAGTCCGCCCATCGCCGCGGCGAAGTACAGGGAGGTCCGATTCGGTACGGCCTCGGGCGGGGTGACATGCACCTTGTTGATCGCGAACGCCCCGAACGTCGCCGTCCACACACCACCGATCAGCAGAACCACCATCGCCATGAGGATCGACTCCGGTGAGGCGTCCGCCGAATACCTGCCTGACGGCAGCGCCACGTGCATATCCCCTATCAACGCGAGGGCGGCGAGCGGGGCAGCGAAGGACATCATCACATGCCACCCCCGCCGGGCCGAGAGCCCCGTCGCCACGCCGAGCAGCAGCATGTACGCGGCTCCGACAACAGGCGGCAGGTCGCGCAGCAGGAGGGAGATCCCGACGATCACCGGCGTCAGCGCGGCTGCGGCAAAGGCGAGACGACGACCAGCGAACAGACCCATGAGTGCCGGAAGCATGCCCAGATACCAGAGCGAGCCGTTCGACTTCCACGACGACAGGTCCAGCACGACGATCGGGGCGAGGACGAGTATCGCCGCCAACGCCGCCACCGCGATGCGCGTATCGGGCTTTCCCGTGCTGGACTGCGGAATCGCACCCGTTGTTGAGGTCACGATGCAACGGTGGCACATACTACGGAGAGTTGAGGGCGAATGCGCAGGAGGCCACCACCCCTCCCACGGACGGACCCGGCCGGCCGGACGGTTGCCGCTTTACACGGGCATCCAGGCAGAGCCCTGCGCGTCGCGACTGAAGAACTCGTCGTCGTCAAAAATCTTGGTGACGTGGAGGAACAGCGACGCGCACACGTACCGCACCGCGGTGAGTCGCACCGTCACGCCCGGGAGCTCATCGGCCAGGCTCGCGGCGATCGCGCGCCCCTCGCGGTACCAGGCGACGGGGTCGACGTCGTCGCTCCAGCGCGGCAGAGCGAAGCCGTACCCCGGCAGACCGAACCGGGCGCCCGAATCCTCCGGCCCGCTGCCGTAGTCGATGAAGCCGCGTCGCCAGTCGTCGTTCCACCGGCGGAGTCGTTCCTCGAGCTCGGCGGTGAGGCCCAGCGAGCGGGGCGTCGCGAAACCCGCCGGCCCGGGTCCGCCGAGGAGCCGAGGCGGCTGGTGGTAGGGCAGGCGACCGGCCCAGATCCCCCACTCGACGCCGTACTCGGGCATGAGTCGCAGTCCTGCTGGCACGTCCGGGTCGGGCTCATTTCCGGGCATGCGCCAGCCATCTTCACGGGTGCACTGTCCGGTCAGGGCGCAGGCGTAAGCCAGCTGGTCGGCGGCGAGCTCGCACACCACGTACTTCTCCGCGCAGCAGAACACGAAATGCTCCGGGTAGTGCTCGCCGAGCCGCTCGGCGAGCTCGTGGCCTCGGTCGAGCCACGCCATCTCGTCGAAGCCGTCACGCCACACCGGCTGGTCGACCGGCCTGTCACCGATGTGGAGGAAGTTCTCCCTGAACTCCGCGATCCACGTCTCGATCTGGCGCTGAAGTGCGGTCGGGATCTGCAGGTCGGTCGCCACCCCCTGGTCGTACCCGGGGTGGCCCGGCGGGAAGACGTCGGGGGACCCCGAGATGTAGGGCCGGTAGTCGATGACCGGGTGGAGCGCGACGTGGCGGCGTTCCAGCGGACCAGGGTCCGCGGACACCCGGCACGCCGCCCGGCACAGGTGCGACGGACGCAGCCCGTGGAAGGTTCCGTCAGGCGAGACACGCATGGGCTGCAGGCTAACCCGCGGCACCCGCGTGAAGGCGGTTCGGCAGGGCCCCCCTCTGACCTGCGGTGCCCTGCACACTGCTTCCAGGGCACCGCAGGTCAGCAGCGGATCCCTGGCAGACTGGGCGGCGTGGGCGGCGGGCGAGGCGAGAGTGGATCGATCCGATCCGTCTCAGGGGCAACCCCTGGGTACACATCACAGTTAGTTCCTGCGTCCGGTGCCGCACGGCACGCTCCGCGTGCGAATCGGCACCGCCGAGACGAGTTCAGGGTCGCCTCGCCCGCCGGCCACAGTCCCGCTGTCTGATGACCGAGCCACGCCCGCCCGCGCGACTGTCCCCTGCCGAAGTGGGCGACGCCGCCGCCTGGTTCTCTCGCACCTACACCGGCTGGACCTGGCCGGAACTCCTGCGGGCGCTCGACGCCGTCCTTCCGGGCGACGTCGCGCGCGAGGTACTCCCGTCGCTGTTGATGCTCCCGCGCGAACCCCGGCACCCGGCCGCGGCATTGCGTCGGGTGTTGCGCCCGTGGACCGCGCCCGCCCCGCAGCTCGCAACAATGCCGGTCCCCGCCCGGCGGGACACGGTCGCCGAGGATCTGCCCGCGCTCTATTCGGTGCGCGAAGTCGCCGACTGGCTCGACCTCACCGTCGGCGAGCTCGAGTGGTTCGCCGATCACGGCGGCTGGCTGCGCACCGCGTCCCCCAGCCTGCGGCACTACCGCGTGTGGACGAGGGAGAAGCGGGACGGGGTCCGCGTCATCGAGGCACCCAAGCCGCGACTGCGGGAGATGCAGCGGCGGATCCTGAGGCAACTCGTGTCCCACATTCCTGCGCATCGGGCGGCCAAGGGGTTCGTCCCGTGGTCGTCCACCGCCGACTTCGCGTGGCCGCACTCCGCGAAGGCAATCGTGTTGCGTGCGGACCTGCGTCACTGCTTTGAGAGCATCACCGCCCCGCGCATCGCCGACGTGTTCCGCCGAGCCGGATACCCGCCCACAGTCGCCCGGCTTCTCGCCGACCTGTGCACCACCGCGTCCCCGGCGGACAAGCTCCGCGGCGTCCCCTCCGAGCACGCCGCCTACCTCCGCGGCCGACATCTTCCGCAAGGGGCACCCACGTCCCCGCATCTGTCGAACCTGGTGATGCGCTCCCTCGATCGACGCCTGTACGGATACGCCGCGGCCAACGGACTCACCTACACGCGGTACGGCGATGACCTCGCGCTGTCCGGGCATGAGATGAACGCGGACCGCGCCCTCTGGGTGGTGCTCAAGGTGATCGCCTCCGAGGAGTTCACCGTCCACGCGGGCAAGGTGCGCGTCATGCGGGCACACCAGCGTCAGACGCTCGCCGGGCTCGTCGTCAATGACCGCCCCCGGGTCAGGCGTGCCGACTACGACAACCTCCGCGCGCTCCTCCACAATGCCCGCCGCTCCGGCGCCTCCTCCCAGAACCACGCCGAACACCCGGACTTCCGAGCCCACATCCTGGGGCTCATCGCCTGGGTCGGCGCGAGTGATCCCGTCCGTCGCGAGCGACTGTTACGCATGGCCGACGAGGTCGACTGGGAGGCTTGATTACGTGGGTTCAGCGACCAGCACACTGTGGGCCGAGACGCAGCGGTATTCAGTGGCAACCGAGTTCCTCAGACGACCTCATGTCGGACTCGACCGATACCGTCCGCACCGTGCATTCGAAATGGACGACACGATGACTGCACAGGCGTGGGTTGCTCTGGGACTCGGACTTCCCTCGCTGACCATCGCGTTCTTCACCTGGCGGCAGCGCAATGCCAACGACGCGCGTGACCAATGGTGGAAGCGCGCGATCTGGGCGGTGGACAAGAGTCTTGACGACGGCAAAGGCGCTCGCGATGTCGGCGCCGCCGCCCTTGCCACGATCTACGCCGAGCACACGCCACGAGGTGTCGACCGAAGACTCGTTGAGGACTTCGCCCGTGAGCTTTTGAACGACGACACCACTGGACAATCAGCCGTCGACTGCGACAATGGGGAGACGCTCGAAGGAGGCGGGACTCCATGACCCCACCCAGAAAGCCCGACGCCAACCCGCGTGGGCGCGGCCGCTTCAGCCCATCCGCACGAGCGCACCTCGCCGGAATTGTTGTCCAAGGCGACCGACGCCGGGGGCGGGCCACTCCCCAGTGGATCCGCGAGCTCGCAGAGTTCCACACCAAGACCCGCTGATCTCACCGGCTGGCCCGCCGGGGCGCTGATCAGTCCATCCGGGCAACCGGCAGCCGTCTAGGCGCTCGCGTCGTCGTCGTAGTCGTCGTTCTGAGCGCGAGGCACCACCGCTGACGGCATCGACACCGCCGAGACGGGCGGGTTGACCGAGTAGGTTCGTCGTCATGTTCACGGTCCTCAACGCCGAAGCCGGGCTGAGCGAATGCGTGCGGTACGACGTGTGCGATCCGGATTTCGGGCCATGGATGGCCGTGTGGATCGCCGGTCTGGTGCTCGCGATGCTGTGGCTGGCCGTGACTTTCGCAGCGACAGTCGACATCCTCACCGCGCCGATCGGCGCCCGGCGGACGCTGCTGTGGCTGGTCCTCGTGTGGATCCTGCCGCTGGTCGGGGCGGTGGCGTGGAGCCGGCGCCCGGCCGGCGATATCTGACACGGGGGCGCATCTCGCTGGCGATTCCACCGTCAGGCTCGCTGACGATCCCGTCCTTTACTGTGCGCCATTTACATACTGTGTGACACACACTACCGTGTGCCACATGGACGATGAGGTGGACGCGGTACTCGGTACCCACCTTCAGGAGTTGCGGCGCGGCTCGGTGGTACTAGGAAGCCTGCTCGCATGCCGGACGCCGCAGTACGGCTACGGACTCCTCACGACGCTCGCCGAGGCCGGCATCGCAACGGAGGCCAACACGCTGTACCCACTCCTGCGGCGACTCGAGAGCCAGGGACTACTCACCTCGCTCTGGCACACCGACGAACCGCGGCCCCGCAAGTACTACGAGACGACCCCGCTCGGCGCACAGACCGCCGAACGCCTGGACTCCGAATGGCGAGCGCTGGGCGTCGGCTTCACCGAACTCCGGAAGGCAGGCCCACGATGACCGCACTGACCGATCGCTACATCACCGAGGTGGTGCGCCGACTCCCCGAGAACCAGCGCGACGACATCGCCACCGAGATAGCCGCCATCATCGAGGACATGGCCGCGGCCGAGCTGGATTCCGCCGCCGCACCCGCCGCCGATCCGGACGCCGCCGAACGTGCGGCGCTCGCCCGGCTCGGCGACCCGGCCGTCCTGGCCCGCCGCTACTCCGGGCAGCGGCAATACCTCATCGGGCCAGGCACGTACCCGGTGTGGGTGCGGGTGCTGCGGTGGTTGCTACCCGTCGTCGGCGTGATCGCCGCGCTGGCCAACGGCATCGTCTATATGGCCACCACACCCGAGCCCGAACTGGGCGGATTGATCGGGCAGGTCGCCGGAGGTGTCGTCCCCGCCCTCCTGGGCGTCTTCGCCGCGTGGACGATCATCGTCGCGATCGTGGAACGCTCCACCCCGGACGGCACGCCCGGGCCGTTCGCGCCGTCGCCCGACTGGGATCCCGCGACCCTGGAGGCTGCCCCGCGGCGAACAGAGACCCGCGTCGACGCGATCGTGTCGCTGATCGTGCTGGCCGTCCTCGCCGCCGTGCCGTTCATCCCGTCGACGTTCCTCTACATCGGGCACCTCAACAACGGCGAACCACTTATCAATCCGGGCCTGCCGACCGCCTGGCTCGCGGGCTACCTGGTCCTCATCGCGGCACTCGCCCTGGTGCAGGTGTGGCTGCTGGTCCAGCCGGGTGCGCGGCGTGGACGGCTGGTCATCGAGGTGGCCATCGACGTGGCGTTCGGTGTGTTCCTCACCGCCCTCGTGCTGATCCAGGACCAGGTGATCCACCCGGACCTCGTCGCCACGGACGCCGATGGAACGACCACCGCGATCCGGTGGGTCGTGATCATCGCGATCTGGGCGATCGTGGTATGGGACCAGGTCGAGACCCTGCGCGCGTACCGGCGAGAGGCCCGGTGAGGGGCGGTCGATGCCACTCACCGGGCCTGCATCAGAGACTTCCCGCTAAAGACTCCTCAGCTACCGCCACCGGCCGGTGCGGCACCGGAGCCGCTGTCGGCCTCGGTGTCGTCGCCGCCCGCGAGGGAGGCGGTGAGGCCGGCTCCCACGCCCACGACACTGCCGTTGACGCTGCCGGCGCCCACCGATCCGAGCGAGCCGAGGATGTCGTTCGCCTGATCGGCCACGACCTGCGGGTCGATGCCGAAGTAGTTCACCAAGCTGCCGAGCCGGGGGCCGATGATGCCATCCCTGGCGCAGATGACCCCTGCGGCCGCGGACTCGTTCGCCGGAGCGGGCGCGTCCCAGGTCACGGTCTCGCCGGCCGGGACTCGAAGACCGCTCGTGACGCCGGTGCCGAAGGTGGTGGCCGTCCCCACCAGATCGAGTCCGGGTCCACTGACAACCGCGGCGGGCTCACCCTGCGGGCTCACCGTCAGAACGGAGACGCCGCCACCACCCTGAATCGTGCCGAGCACCCCGAGCGACGTCAAATCGTTCGGGTCGATCTCTCGGGGATCGATGTCGTTCTCCTCGATCGTGCTGTACGGCGCGGTGAAGCCGATGCACTGCTGGGCTTCATCGCCCTCGTTGGTGTAGGCGACCGTCGGGCCGCCCTCCGCGTTGGGGGACACGGAAACGGGGCCGTTGAGTGCGATGCTCGCGAGCTGGAGGTCGTTGGCGACCTCGGACGAGCCCTGGGCGCCCGCTGCTCCGGCGCCGGCCAGGATGGTTCCTCCGGCGAGCGCTGCCGCCGAGGCCAGTGTTGCGATTCTCTTGCTGTGTGCCATTGCTTCTCCTCCGAACGGGCAGACCCCGCGGTACGAGACGCTCACTGTGAACGCGTGGACCCGTACCGTGGCACGCCGTCCGCCGAGTCGCGGACAGTTTTCTCCCGCGTGAGTGATGCTTCACCCCCCTGAGCAACACCGGGCCCTCTCCACCCCCGCAGCAACAGCCGTTTCGTCCTCGCTCCGTCACAGGCAGGCGCGTGTCCGGGTCTCAGTACCCCTTGCCGACCTCCACCAGCGACAGCAGCTCGTCCCCGGCCGAGAACCGCCGCAGATTCTCGGCGAGGAACGGCGCCATCTCTTCCGTGAGTCGGCCGGCCGGGTTGGCGACGTGCGGGGTGAGGACGACGTTGTCGAGATCGAACAGCGGGTCGTCGTCGGCCGGCGGCTCCGGGTCGGTCACGTCGAGGGCGGCCCCGCCGAGGGCACCCGCGGCGAGTGCGCGGTACAGCGCGGCCTGGTCGATGAGCGGCCCGCGCGCGACATTGACGACCCACGAGTGCGGCTTGAGCAACGTCAGGGTGCGGTCGTTGATCATGTGACGCGTCTCCGGCGTGTCCGGGGCCGCCAGTACGACGTGGTCCGACTCTGCGAGCGCCTCATCAGTCCGGTCAGCCGACATCGTGACGTCGGCGCCGTCGACCGTGTGCCCGGATCTGTTGACGGCGAGCACAGTCGCACCGCACGCCTTGAGCAACGGAGTGAGCTCGCGTCCTATCCCGCCCGCTCCGATGATCGAGACCGTGGAACCCCGGAGGGTCCGGACCGCCGGGTCAACGGTGTCCTTGGCCCAGCGGGTCTTGGCCGAACGCACGATCTGCCGGGTTCCCCCGAGCAGCAGGGCCAGGGCGTGCTCGGCGACTCCACGCGCGTAGAAGCCGGAGGCGTTGGTCCAGAGCCGCTTGTCGTCGATCACCCCCGCGTCGACGAAATGCTCGATGCCGGCAGTGCTGAGCGCGACCCACTCGGTGGCGTCCGGCAGCTCCGGGAACCCGTCCGGCCCACCGATCCACACGAGGATCTGCGCCTCCGCGAGCGGGACGACCGATCCGCCAGCGGTCTCCACAGCGTCGGTCAGGTGGCGGTCCTGGTTCGGCCCGATGGCTACCCGTAATCCCCGCGAGTCTCCTGAACCAGCTGCCATTGAGAACTCCATCGTGGGCTCGCGCGCGGCCTCGTCGTCGTCGATCATCCCTGAAGGTTCACACAACCGGGGCGCATCGTCGACTGGTCGCAGAACCTGCCCCCGTCAGCGCCCCTCTTGGGGAAACACGAAGCGCTCCGACCGTTCGGCGGGGCGCCGGACACGACGATACCGGGGCACGGGGCGGGGGTAGCGTGGGTCAGCACGGCGGGGGACGTGGGGGACCCGGGGCGCGGGCAAGGCGGACCCGGAAACAACGAACGCCCCCGTCGCGTGGACGGGGGCGTTCCTGGCGTGCGCCCGAAGGGACTCGAACCCCTAACCTCTTGATCCGTAGTCAAGTGCTCTATCCATTGAGCTACGGGCGCATACTCATATTCTTCTGTCGTGCCAGATCAGCCGGTCACCCGACTCTCCGACATGGCGGAGGCGAGAGGATTTGAACCTCCGGTCCCCTTTTAGGAGGACAACTCATTAGCAGTGAGTCCCATTCGGCCGCTCTGGCACGCCTCCTGGAGGCTCTGCTGAGCCAACGAGGAATAACAGTACACACAGCCGTCGTCGGTTCGCAAAACGCCCGGTCACCTGCTGGTCACCCGATAGTCCTACGCTGTACTCATGTCCCCTGACGTGCGCAACGATCTCGACGCCATCCCCGCCTACGTTCCCGGCGCGACCGTGCCGGGTGCGGTGAAACTCGCCTCGAATGAGACGACGACGGGGCCGTTGCCGAGCGTGGCCGTCGCGATAGGTGAGGCCGCCTCCGGCGCCAACCGATACCCCGACATCACGGCGCGCGCGCTCGTGGAGCGGCTCGCCGACTTCCTCGGGGTGGCACCGGAGAACGTCACGACCGGCTGTGGCTCGGTGGCGCTGTGCCAGCAGCTCGTGCAGGCGGTATGCGCGCCGGGCGACGAGGTGATCTTTGGCTGGCGATCGTTCGAGGCGTACCCGATCATCACCCGCATCGCCCACGCCGTGCCGGTGCAGGTCCCCAACAGCGCCGACGGCTCGCTGGACCTGGACGCGATCGCGGCCGCCGTCACCGACCGGACCCGCCTGATCTTCGTGTGCACCCCCAACAACCCGACGGGCCCCGCTGTCAGTCGCGCCGAACTCGGGGCGTTCGTGGACCGCATCCCCGATCGCGTCACCGTGGCCCTGGACGAGGCCTATTACGAGTACATGCGTTCCGAGGACCCCGTGGACGGGGTGGTCGAGGCCATGTCCCGGACGAACGTCGTCTCCCTGCGCACCTTCTCCAAGGCCTACGGACTGGCCGGCCTGCGGGTGGGCTACCTGGTGGGCCCGGCGGAGCTCGTCACGTCGGTCGCCAAGATGATGGTGCCGTTCTCGGTGAGCTCGCTGGCGCAGGCCGCGGGCATCGCCTGCCTCGAGGCCGGCGACGAACTGCGGGTGCGCACCGATGCGGTGGTCGCCGAGCGCGGCCGCGTTCGTGAGGCCCTGCTCGGGATGGGCTTCACGGTTCCGGACAGCCAGGCCAATTTCGTCTGGCTGCCGCTGGGCGACCGGTCCGCGGCGTTCGACGAGCACTGCGGCGAGCGCCTGGTCATCGTCCGCTGTTTCGCCGGCCACGGAGTGCGGGTGTCGATAGGCGATCCCGATGAGAACGACAGGTTCCTCGCTGCCGCGAAGCAATTCGTAACCGGAATGTGACTGTTCCGGCGGGGTCCCGTGACCTGACGACGGCACCATGGGCGAGGTTCGGGAAGCAGACCTCAAGTCCGCTTTCCCTTCTGCCACGCTCAACTACGGCCGACCTGTGAGGAGTCGATGTGCAGCAGCTGAGTTCACGCCCTGCGCCGAACTCCGCAGCTGCCCATACGTCCGTAATGACGCTCACGTCCCGGCCGGGCTCCGCCGCCGCGGTGGCGGCGCTCGTCGTCGCGGCCGTCGCCGCGCTGGCCATGGGCCTCGTCCAGGCGCCCGTCGCGGCTGCTCAGGCGGGTGCGACCAACGAAACCAGTAAGCCCTGGAGCCCGTCCGTCGAGGCGCAGACGGTGCGCATCCTCGGGATCGGCGAGTTCTCGGGGGCACTGTCACGACCGGTCGGCTTCCAGGGCGAGTTGCGCGACGGATCCGGGAACGTCCGCCCCGCCGGCGGGGGCCCCCATCTCGCCGCCACGGTCGCCAAACTGCGCGCCCAGTCCGACAACGCGCTCCTGCTGGCCACCGGCGACTCGATCGGCGGGACCGCGCCCGAGGCGGCGTTGTTGGGCGACCGTCCGACCATCGAGTTCTTCAACCGTATCGGGGTCGACGGGGCCGGCATCGGCCGCCGCGAGCTCGACAAGGGCGCCGACCACATCCGTTCCCTGGTCAAGCCCGGTTGCCGGTCCGAGCAGGAGTGCCGGGTCGACCCGCCGCTGCCGCCCTTCCGCGGGGCGGCTTTTCCGTTCCTGGCCTCCAACGTGGTCCCGTCGCATGACGCGGCCCCGACGTTTCCTTTCGCCATCCACCGGGTCGGTGACGTGCGCGTGGGCGTCGTGGCGGTGACCATGCCGCCGGAGGGGGCTCCGGAGACCACCACCCGGCTGGCCGACCCCATGCGCGCGCTCGATGACACGGTGCAGTCGCTGCAGTTCCTGGGCGTCGAGGCGATCGTCGGCCTGGTCCAGTCCGACTCCGTGCACGACAACCTGGACCCCGGGGCCTGTCCGGAGCAGCTCACCGAGATCGACATGGTCAAGAACGTCAACCCGGCGGTCGACGCCCTGATCGTCGGCGCGTCCGGCGGCCCGGCCACGTGCCGCATCCTCGACGCAGACAACGATGAGCGGGTGGTCGTCGCCCCCGCTTCCCACGGCCGCTCGGTCACCGTCGTCGACCTCGCCGTGGATCCCACGACCGGCCACGTCATCCGTCCGCAGACGTCGGTGTTCAACCAGACGGTCAACCTGGACATCGAGCCGGATGCCGCCACCGAGGAGCTCGTCCGTCAGGCGCGGGCAGCCTCGGCGCCGGCCGCGCGCGAGGTGATCGGCGAGGCATCCGAGACGATCCCGCTCGAGATGGACGAGAACGGTGAGTCCCCGCTGGCCGACGTCATCGCCGACGGGCAGCTCCACGCGGCGCGCGGCCGGGGCGCGGATCTCGCGCTGTCCAACCCGGATTCGCTCTTGGCCGACATGCCGCGAGGACCCCTCGACTACGCCACCCTGCACACGGTCCAGCCCTACGGCGACCGCCTCTACCTGGTCACCGTCACCGGCCAGGACCTCCAGGACGCGTTCGACCAGTTCGCCGACGACATCGGCCACCACGGCCCCGCCGTGTCCTCGAACGTGCGCTACACCGTCGACATGAGCAAACCCGAGGGTGCGCGCGTCACCGAGCTGACGGTGGACGACGAGCCGGTCGACCCGGCCGCCGAATACACCGTGGTGGTCAACGAGTTCCTCTCCTCCCCCGAATGGAACGGCTCGCCGTTCGCCGAGCGCGGCACCCGCCGCGAAGCCGGCCTCACGGACATCTCCGCGCTGACGCGCTACGTCACCGATGAAGGACCGCTCACGTCGCCGAAGCCGGGCCGGGTTCGCGTCCTCCGCTGATCCCCCTGCGCTTTCCGGTGGGGGCAGCCCCATACGTGGCGGTACGTTCGCGTCGCCTCGCACAGACGCTAAGCTGAGCTTCATTCTTTGCGCGGCATCGTGCCGCACGAGACGCCCAGCGGACGCTCGCGCCGTGCGAGGTTGCTCTTGTCGAATGAAGACTCTAACGAGGTAGTGACTGTGTCCCTGAGACGTGGTGTCAGCCGTCGTCCGTATACCGCGGCGATCGCGCTGTCCCTGGCCTCTGCTCTCACCGCGCTGCCGGCCTGCGCCTCCCCCGAGCCGGTGGCGAAAGTCGACCCGACGCTCGACGGCCCCGCGCGACTGGACGAGGTGGCAGTGCAGCGCTTCGAGTACCCGACGCGTGTCGGTGAACCCGATCCCGAGCAGAACTGGGCCGATCTCTACATCCCGGCGGGTGAGGAGGAGGTCGATTCACTGCCGCTGGCCGTGATCATCCACGGCGGCGCCTGGCAGAGCGAGATCGGCGCCGATGCGTTCGACCCACTGGCCCGCGAATTGGCCGCCCGGGGCATGGCGGTCTACAACATCGAGTACCGGCGACTCGGTTCGGGCGGCGGCTGGCCCACGACGTTCCGGGACGTCGCCGACGCCCTCGACCACGTGGTGAAGGTCGACGAGATGTTCCCGCAGATCACCATCGACGACGAGGTGGTCGTGGGGCACAGCGCCGGCGCCCAGCTCGCCGTGTGGGGTGGGACCAGGCATCTTCTCGACGACGACGAGGTCGGCTCCCATCCCCGGTTCCGCCCCACCCGGGTCGTCTCGATCGCCGGGCCCCTGGACGCGGTCTACGCGGCCGAGAACGGCGACGATCGGATCGTCAAGGCGATCGGCGGCACCCCGTCGCAGGTGCCGGACCGCTACGCGATGGTGGACCCGATCCAGAACATCGCCCCGGACACCCCGGTCGTGGCGTTGCACGGCTCCGAGGACACGGTGGTGTCGCCCGAGAACTCGCGGCGCTACGTCACCTCGGCCCGCCGGGCCGGCGGCGACGCCAAGCTGATGGTCATCGACGGCGAGAACCACGTGTCGATCGTCTCCGGCGACTCGCCCAACTACTCGAAGGTCCTCGATACGATCGTCAGCGTCTCGGATTCGGACCTCGACAAGGTCGTCACTCCCTGACCTCTCGGGTCAGAACTGCTCGTCTTCGGGGCCGGAGGCCCCCGCGCACCGTCCAGACCTATGTCTCCCACGCCCTGCACAAGCTCGACCTGCGCACGCGGGTCGAGCTCGCGGCGCTGGCCGCCGCGCGCGGGCAGCGGCGTCGTTGATCAGCCGTCGACTGCTACGTGCCCGACGGTGACGGGCCCCAGGACGACTGGGTGGAGGCCGGCCACGTCAGCCGGCCCCAGCACGCCCAGGTCGACCCGGTGCAGGAGGTCCGCCCCCACATCGTGGCGCTGTGACACCAGAGCGGTGAGCACACGGCTGCCGTCGGCACGGGTCTCGATCCAGGGGTCCTTCATCGCGACTTCGACGATGTTGAACCGCGCCGTGGCCGTGACGGTGCCGCGGTACCGCTGGATACCGTCGCCGGCGGCGGCCTCGGCGGCGTGGTCGCGGGTGAAGCTCACGCGCTCCCCGTCCTGCTCGGCTGCTCCGGACCGCGGGTTGATGCCGCCCTGGAGGGCGGAGGTCGCCTGGTGGACGAGGCCGGCGTCCACGACGAGGTCAGGGGTCGGCTCGGGCGGGGTGTCGGGCCCGGGCTCGGGCGAGTAGGCGATCGGGACGTAGAACTCCTCGGCGGCGTTGACGGAGCCGGCGCCGGCGTAGACGTACACGCCCCAGTTGTCGCCCGGGGTGTCCTCGGCAGGGTCTACGACGATCCGGGCGGTGAAGCTGCCGTCGTCGGCCATCGGCTGGGCCACGCGGGCGATGGACCGATGCATGTCGATTGGCGCCTTGGGAATCGCCTCGAGCGTTCCGGCGGGGGTCACCCATGCCATCCGGTCATGCGGGTGAGTGCGGGAGCCGGACGGAGCGTCCTCGCTCGGCTTCCAGTGGTCGGGGAACGCACTGTAGAGGACGTACACACCGTTCGGGACACCCGGCGGGACCGGCAGCGGGAAGCCGCCCTGGTTGGCCTGCGGGGAGAAGCCGGTGCCGTGGATCAGCAGGACGTCGCCGCGGTGGACGGCGAGGCCGTCGACCGGCCGGCCGTCCTCGGTGGTCACGGTGACCTGTGGGTTCTGCTGGACCTCGGGGAAGAACGGGAGGTCATCGGGGACCGTGGGCGCGGCGGACGCCGTGGCCGCGGTGCCGGCCACAGCGGGGGCGAAGGGGACGACGACGGCGAGGGCGATCGCACCCAGGAAGCTCTTCCTCAAGCTGATCATACCCACAACCATAGGTTAGGTGACCCTAAGATCAGCCCGCGGCCTCGAGTTCCCGCCCGCCCCTTGCGCACCGCTTGCACTGCAATACCTGCAGGTCTTCTGCGGAAGTGGAGGGATTTGAACCCCCGGTGCTGTTTAGGCACGCTCGCTTTCAAGGCGAGTGCATTCGGCCGCTCTGCCACACTTCCCCGCCGCCTGCCGCGACACGCGCGACTGCGTAGTTCCACGTGGAACCACACGCTGACGACGGTGCTCATCGTAGTGGACCCCCGGCGACCGCACGAAGCCGCGCCTCCACGACCCGATCGATCCCGGCCGGATGCCCGGTCCTGCGGTCGCGACTACGGTCGGGTTCATGAAGGCCATCGAGTACACGAACGGACCCGACACACTCCGCCTGACCGAGGTCGACGATCCGACTCCCGCGCAGGGCGAGGTCGTGATCGATGTGGCGGCCACGGCAGTGAACCGCGCCGATCTGCTGCAGTCCCGGGGTCACTACCCGCCGCCTCCGGGCGCGTCGGAGATCCTCGGACTGGAGTGCTCGGGTCGCATCTCGGCGGTCGGCGAGGGAGTGGAGGGCCTGGCGATCGGCGACGAGGTGTGCGCGCTGCTCGCCGGCGGCGGCTATGCCGAGAAGGTCGCGGTCCCGGCCGGGCAGGTGATGCCGGTACCGGCGGGTCTGACGCTGCACGAGGCGGCATCGCTACCGGAGGTGGCGTGCACGGTGTGGTCCAACCTGGCGATGACGGGCGGCCTCGGCCGCGGAATCCTCGCCGGGGACGCCCACTGGGGCGATCAGGAGCTGGGCGCGCCGCGGGTCCTCATCCACGGCGGGGCAGGCGGGATCGGCTCGCACGCGATCCAGGTGTGCCGCGCCCTCGGCGCACGGGTGGCCACCACCGCCGGCGGACCGGAGAAGGTGCAGATGTGCCGCGATCTGGGCGCGGACCTGGTGATCGACTACCGGGACGAGGACTTCGTCGAGAAGGTCACGGAGTGGACTGAGCACGACGCGCGCGGCCGCGGTGTCGACCTGATTCTCGACGTGATGGGGGCCAAGTACCTCGAGCGGAACGTGGCATCGCTGGCTCCGGACGGCCGCATCATCGTGATCGGCCTCCAGGGCGGAGTGAAGGGCGAGCTCAACCTTGGCGGATTACTGCCCAAGCGCGCCGGGATCATGGCGACGAACCTCCGGGCCCGCCCGGTGGACGGGCCCGGAGGGAAGACCGGCATCTGCCGGGAGGTCGTGGATACCGTGTGGCCGCTGGTCTCCGCCGGCGACGTGACCACCCGGGTCTCACGCGAGATCCCGCTGGAGCGAGCCGCCGAGGCGCTCGCCCTTCTCGAGTCCGGCGAGTCACACGGCAAGATCCTGCTGACCGTAGGCTGACGGTGGCCTCCGCTGGCCTGCTGCGATGATCCCGGGCCTGATCAACTCCCCGCCCCCCGCTACGCATTCAGGGCCCACCCGGAACCCCGTGGCCGTAGCGTGGCCGCATGACAGCCGAGTTCGATCCCCGGCCGGCCTCCTCCCGGAACCGGCCGGGAGCCAGAGACTGGGACATGATCCGCGCCTGGACCGACGATAAGTACATGAGCTTCGACGTCCGCCCTCACGGGAGGTGGATTACCCCGTCGTCGTCAATGTACTCGGTCGCCATCGGCGAAGTGACCATGACGCACTTCACCTACGGCATCCACGTCGACCTGGACGGCTTCGCCGTGGACTCGGGCAACATTCTCGTACTCACCACCGTTGACGGGAACACCCGACACGCGGGCCTGCGAAACAGCACGGAACTGACCGGCGGCCAGACCTACGTCGTGGACTGTGCGCACTCCCCCTACCGACTGGAGGCGGACACCGAACACCTGCAGCTCAACCTGACCATCCCCCAGCGTCTCCTCACCGACCTGTCTCTCCGGTGGTTCGGCACAGTTCCCGACAGCCGGCTGTGGTCCCGGCCGTGCGTCGTGGGCGGCCCCGGCAGTCCATGGCTGAGTCTTCTCGACTACACGTCCCGTACCGCCGCCGTGGATCCCGCGGCGGTCGCGTCAGGGCCGGCAGGTCGCCACCTCGAGGAGATACTGGTCGCCCAGCTGTTGGGCGACTGGTCACGCCGGGCCGGCCTCGACCTGTCGTCGCCGCGTTCCGTTCCGGCTCCCCGATACATCCGGACCGCCGTGCACTTTATCGATGAGCACGCCCAAGACCTGCCCACCGTTTCCGAAATCGCCGCGGCGGCCGGGGTCAGCGCCCGCGCCCTGAGCGGTGGTTTCGCCAAGTACGTGGGGATTTCTCCGCGGGCCTATCTCAACGAACGCCGACTCCACGGAGTACGCCGCGAACTGGCCGGCGGAGCCGCTTCGGTCGCCTCTGCCGCACACGCCTGGGGCTACGTCAATCTCGGGTCCTTCGCCGCCTCCTACCGCCGCCGATTCGGCGAGAACCCGTCACAGACCCTGCGAGGCACCCCGCACATCTGAGTGCCGACTCCGGACATCCGGTTCCGATCCGCGACGTCAGCTGCCGGGCCGATGGGTGACGATCCTCCCGACCCGCTCCCCGCGGGCCCCTCGGCCGCACCGCGGCCCTGAACTTGGAGGTTGACCGATGTCCACTCTGAACGCCCGACTCGATGACATTTTGAACCGCACCACGACCGCCACGGTCCCCGAGGCGCGTATTCCAGGAGTAGTCGCCACCGTCACGCGGGCCGACGGCACCATCTACGAAGGCGCGTCGGGGTTGCGTTCGACCGCCGACGAGGCACCGATGTCGACTGACACGGTCTTCTGCATGTTCTCCACCACTAAAGCCGTCACTTCGACCGCGGTCCTTCAGTGCGTCGAGGAGGGTCTGGTCGATCTGGACGCGCCGGCCTCCGAGTACGTGCCGGAGATCGCGGAACTACAGGTCGCCGAGGGCATCGATTCGAATGGCGCGCCCGTCCTACGCGCCCCGTCCACGCCCGTCACCACCCGGATGCTGCTCCTGCACACGGCCGGCCTCGGCTACTCGTTTTTCTCCGACCTCTACGCCGGATTGCTCGCCGAAACCGGCCAGCCCGACATCATCGGCGCCACCAAGGCATCACTGATGTCGCCGCTGCTGTTCGAGCCCGGCACACGATTCAACTACGGCACCAATATCGATTGGGCGGGCCTGGTGGTGGAGGCCGTGCGGGGCAAGCGATTGGGCGATGTCATGGCCGAGAGAATCTTCACCCCGCTGGGGATGAACGACACCGCCTTCACCATGACCCCGTCAATGGCAGGACGACTAGCCACCGTCCACCAGCGCACCGAGGGCGCACTGGCCCCGACCGGACTGGTGCTCCCCCAGGACCCCGAACTCGACATGGGCGGGCACGGCCTGTACTCGACCATGCCGGACTACACCCGGTTCCTCCGGATGTGGCTCCGCGACGGTGACGGAGAACACGGCAGGGTTCTGCAGCCAGCCACGGTGGCTGCCGCGGCGGTGAACGGACTGGGCGACCTGAAGGTCTCCACAATCAAGACCTCGATACCCGCGCTCTCGCACGACGCGGAGTTCTTTCCGGGGCAGAGCAAGTCGTGGGCGTACTCGTTCATGGTCAACGACGAGGAAGCACCCACCGGCCGCAGCGCGGGGTCCCTGTCCTGGGCCGGGCTGGCGAACCTCTACTACTGGATTGACCGCGAGGCCGACGTCGCCGGAATCTGGGGCAGCCAGGTCCTGCCATTCATGGACCCGGCCGCCGTCGACAACTTCCTCGAGTTCGAGACTGCCGTCTACCAGTCCCTGTGACGCGCGAGGCGGCTACTCGGTGAAGCCGCGGGATCACCGGTGCGACGGTCCCGGTTCTCGACGTCCACAGCGGGAGCCTGCCCATATTCGCTCGATTGGGCGTCCGCCCTGTGAGGGCATCCACCTCACACTTGGAGCCGGTCCAGTGCGCCGAGGGTCTCATCGCACCACGCAAGCCACGACCGCTCCCCCTCGATGCCCAGGGTGAGCACCCGGTGCTGGAGCACCCCGCGCACATCCGAGGGCTCCACGGCGGGAAAGTCCCGCTCCTCGATCGCGAGGTAGTGCTCAAGGAGGTCCTGCCGTCTCCGGCGGTGGTGCTCGAGGGCGTGGCGGAGCTCGTCCGTCCTACCGGTCACCGCGGCCGCCCGCACCCGCACGGCGAGCGTCGAGCGCATCGGCTCCGGCTCGTCCGGTTCGCCGACCCAGCTCTCGAGCAGCACCCGCCCGTCGGCCGTCACCGCGAAGCGCTTGGGCTGCCCGCGCCGCGGCGGGCCCTCCTGCGGCAGCTCGCGAATGAGGCCGTCGGTGGTCAGTCGGTCGAGCTCCCGGTAGATCTGCTGGTGCGTGGCCGGCCAGAAGTAACCGATGGACTTGTCGAACCGGCGGGCGAGTTCGATGCCGCTGCCCTCCCGCTCGGTGAGCGAGGTGAGGATCGCGAACTTCAGGGACATCCGCTCAGCGTGCGGACGCGGACGTGGTGGCGGCGGCGGTCGCGGAGAGGGCCCCGGCCGCCAACTCGTACTCGGTGCGAAGCCGGTCCACCAGCTCACGGGAGGTGACGGTCGCCGTCACCGCGCCCACTCCCTGGCCGGCGCCCCAGATGTCGCGCCACGCCTTGGAGTCGCTGGCATCGCCGGTGCCGAAATCCATCGCAGACGGGTCCGACTCGGCGAGGTTATCCGGGTCCATACCGGCTGCCTCGATGCTGCCGCGCAGGTAGTTGCCGTGGATTCCGGTGAACAGGTTGCTGTAGACGATGTCGGAGGCGGTGCTGTCGACGATCATCTGCTTGTAGCCGTCCGTCGCCCGCGACTCCTGGGTGGCCAGGAACGCCGAGCCGATGTAGGCCAGGTCGGCGCCCGCGGCCTGGGCCGCGAGGATCGAGCGCCCGTGCGAGATCGCTCCCGAGAGCAGCAGCGGGCCGTCGAACCACTCACGGATCTCCTGCACCAGCGCGAACGGCGACTGGGTTCCCGCGTGGCCGCCGGCGCCCGCCGCCACGGCGACCAGACCGTCGGCGCCCTTCTCGATGGCCTTGCGCGCGAACTTGTTGTTGATCACGTCGTGCAACACGATGCCGCCGTACGCGTGCACGGCCTCGTTGACCTCCTCACGCGCGCCCAGCGAGGTGATGACGATGGGCACCTCATGCTCGACGATCGTCGCGAGATCCTCCTCGAGCCGGTCGTTGGAGCGATGGACGATCAAGTTGACCGCGAACGGTGCGACATACGCGCCGGGGTTCGCCGCCGCGTAGGCGGCGTTGCTCTCGGTGATCTGGTCGAGCCACTCGCCCAGCAGCGACTGCGGGCGCGCGTTGAGGGACGGGAACGAGCCGATCACGCCGGCCTGGCACTGTGCGGCCACGAGCTCGGGACCGGAGTAGATGAACATCGGCGAGGCCACCACGGGGACGGTCATCGGGCCGGAGAGAACTGGGGGAAGGGCCATCGGGCTTTCCTTTCGGGGCGGGAGGCGCACGTTGGCGCATCGATTCCGACGGTACGTCCGTCGACGCGTTCATGCAACAGATTGCATAAAGGGCGAGCGGCCTACGCTGTGGCCATGACGTACTTCCGTCAGCAGATCCCCTGGTGCACGGCGGGGAATGCGTACCGGGGTGACGGCTGGTCACCACGTAGTTGGGGGAGCCACGCACTAGAGGGCTGAGGCGGCATCCAGAAGCGGACCCAGTGCGATGAGCATGACCATCGACCACGCGACGTGAGTGATGCACGGTCCCAGAACGCCGCCGGTGCAGCGTCGTTGAACCGCCGTGACGACACCGAGAATCACGGCGGCCAGAACAAGAAGCGGGATGCCGGTGCTCGCGGTCACCGCCGCGTAGACGATCGTCGTGATGATGATCGGATGGACCCGCTGCGTGGCGGAGTACACGGCGCCGCGATGGAAACACTCCTCGGCGATCCCGTTGACGGCGGTGAGCGCGGCGACCACCACGAGATTGCCGCGGGTGCCGTGCGCGAGGAGGTCATCCACCGGATCACGTAGCGCGGGGATCTGGGCAACGACGAGCGCGCCGGCACAGAAGAGCGCCACCAGCGCCGCCGCGATGGCGACAGAGGTCACCACGGGTCGCCGACCGGGACGATACGGTTCGCTGCCGAGATGGACGGGGCCCGAGGCGAATGCGCCGATCAACCACACCAGTGCCAGTGCGGCCGTGGCGGGATAGAACAGCGGGTCGCCAGCCGGGATCCTTAACGCCCAGGCGCCGATGAGCACTCCCGCGGCGAGCGTGACGATCACCACGACGAGCCGACGCCGGCGCAGTGCCAAAGGATCCGTGGGGTCCTCGCCTCCGGTGCGCAGGGCGCGCAGGTACCGCCCGGGCACTGTATCCGAGGCGGTCATCAGGGGTGCCCCGACAGGCACGCCGGGGGAACCAACTCTGCGGCAGTCGTCCGGCACGCGACATCCATGGTGGTTTCCGTCAGCTGCCAGCCCGCCACAGCACCGCGGGACGGACTCCGGCCCAGTCTGCGTCGGAGGGCAGCTGCGTGGCCGGGTCGCCGAGAGGATCGGCCTCTGGCCAGCTCGCCGGCTTCCGCGGGCCGATCGGGACCCGCAGTGCCTGGCGAACCGCGTCTCGATAGCCGGTCCGCCCGCCGGCAGGGGCCCCCAGTACGGACTCCGCGTCGTCCCGCTGCACGATCGCCTCGGAGCGCAGCGACTCGATCAGCGGGCCCGCCAACCCGCGGGGAAGGGGCGTGACGAGCCCGCTCCACAGCGCGGACAACGTCGGCGTCAGCAGCGGGACCGGCAGCATGATGCGTCGGTGCAGTCCGGCTTCCTCGGCGAAGACCTGCATCATCTCGCCGTACGTCAGCACGTCGGGACCACCGACGTCGATCGTGCGGCTTTCCCCGATCGAACAACCGACCGCCGCGGACAGGTAGTGCATCACGTCGGCAACGGCGATCGGCTGGATACGGTTACCCACCCATTTCGGCGTGACCATGGCCGGCAGGCGACTGGTCAGGTGTCGGATCATCTCGAACGATGCCGAGCCTGAGCCGATGACGACACCGGCCTGCAGCACCAGCGCCGGCACGGACGACCCGAGGAGAACGCGCCCGACCTCCACGCGCGAACGCAGGTGGTCCGACAGATCATCCTCGCCGGGCGGATGCAGGCCGGACAGATGGACGATCCTGTCGATGCCGGCAGCCTCGGCCGCACGGACGAAGGTCCGCGCCGTCTCCCGCTCTTCCCGGACGAAATCGGGCGAGGTACCCATGGCGTGGACCAGGTGGCAGGCGACATCGACCTGACTCAGCGCCGCCGTCAGTGTCTCCTCGTCCTCGAGACCGCCCCGGTGGACGGTGACGGCCTCCCGCCACGGGACGTCCTCGAGTTTGTCCGGCGAACGAACCAGCACCGAGACACGCGCCCCGTCGGCCAGCAGCCGGGGGACCAGCCGAGAGCCGACGTACCCTGTTGCCCCGATCACCAGGACCGCACGAGGTGCGACAGCGGAATCGCCCCGGGGGTCGGTCACCGGCCGGTCCTGTCGGCGTCTCGCGCGGCCGTGGAAGAGCGCGTCATCTCACAGCTCCACTGTGCCGCTCGTGCCCATATCGGGCGTGTGGTCGTCTCCGGACACCGCCGCGCGGACGAACGACGCGACGTGCGCGATGGTGGAGCCGCTCGAGTCCCAGTACTCGGCCGAGTCGGCGTGGACGACGAGTCCGACGGCCGTCTCCGGGCCGTCCGGAAACCATGCTTCAGCCGCAGCGTTCCAGTTCTGGTCGACGGTCTCGCGGGAGTCGTCGATCTCCGCCCGGCCCGAGACGGACACGAATCCGTCGGAGGACTGCACGGAGACGTTGACCTTCGAGTCGGAGCGGACCTCGGTGACCAGATCACCGTCGCGCGGGGCGAGGAATCGGATCCGGCCGTCGAATGCGGAGTCCTGCCGCGTCATCGGCCGGGCCTCGAGGCGGCCATCGGCCGCAGTGGTGGTGACCATGCAGATGGGCGACTTCTCGACGAGGTCGGCGACGATCTGCTCGGGTGAACGGGTGTCCTCGGACATTTCGGATCCTCTCGCGATCGCGGATGGCCGTGTCATCGGCCCGTCGTGGGGACGGTACCGCTGCGGTCGCGATCCGAAAACCGCTAACCGATCACCGGATTTCCTCGCCGTCCTGGTGGTAGGCGAACACCGTCGCCTGCCCCACCTCGCCGTCGGCGGAGTTGGTCACGCCGGCGAAGCGCCGCCCGTCGAGGTCGATGTCCTGCGGCGTCACAGCGGGTACACCTCGTCGGCCAGCGCTTCCGCCGCGGCGATCAGCGCGGACACCGCCGACGAGTCGAAGCCGCCCGCCGTCGGCGGGTTTGGGACCTGGGGGTCGACGACGACGTCGTGCGCGTTCACGGTCACCCACGGCGATCCCGCATCGGCCAGCGACGCGTGCTTGACGTCGTAGTACGCCGACCCGCTCCGGAGCGCCACCCCGGAGGCCCCGCGCGCGGCCGCGAACAGGTGTGGATGGAAACGGGTGGTCAGCCACACCTGCCCGGACCGTGCAGGCAGTCCCGTGGCCCACAGCTCCTGGAACGGCACGAAACGCGCCATGGGCAGCTGCATACCGGCGAGCGCGCGGCCCACCTCGTCGTCGTCACCCCCACCGACGGTCCCCGCGCCGGTGGCGGACGCGGCGTCGGCGCGGGCACACACCAGGTCCCACACCACGCGGTCCCCGCCGGGGATCGACTCCACCACGGTGATCCGCTCCCCCGGGATCTTCCAGGCGGCGAGAATCCGCGCGACGGCCGCGGCGACGACCTCCGGCTCCGCCAGATCCGACTGCGCGCACAGCACGAGGTCGCGGGCGGCGTGGGGGTCGTCGGAGTAGACGGGGTGGTCGCCGGCCTCGATCCCGCCCCCGCCGGCAAGGGACAGCCAGCCGTCGTCGCCCACCAGATGGACGGGCGCGTCGGTGCCCGCCAGCAGGTCGCGTGAGGCGGCGTCGCGGACGGTGACCAGGTCGAACCCGGCCAGCGCGTCGGCGAGCGAGCCGACGTCCGCGAACGGGGCGAAGCCCTGCCCCGTGGCCACCACGTTCGCGTCCGCCAGCCGGCCGGCCTCCGCCGCGCCGGCCACCACGCCGAGGTGATGCGGCCACTGGTCGTTGACGTAGCCGCCGCCGATCAGGTGGATGATGGATGCGCTGCGCAGCAGCTCGATGCCCGAGGCCAGCGCCGGGCGCGTGCCGAGGTCGGCGACCGCGTGCCGGCAGAACGCGACGGCCGCGGCGGCGGGGTCGGCGCCGGAGTCGGCAACGGCCGCGGACGGCTCGTGCCCCGCGTGCTCCCCCGCCAGGCGCCACAGCGTGTCGGTGAACAGCACGTCCGGATGCTCGGCGTGATGCAGCACCGCGGCCTGGCCGGGCGTGTGGCAGTCCACCACCACGGGCGTACCGGGCAGGCGATGCCGCAGGTAGCGCAGCCAGCCGGCCAGCAGCTGCTCGTCGCCGTGGTTCGGGTGGCCGGCCGGGGCCACCAGGTAGATCGGCCGGCTCTCATCGCGGGGCCGACCCCAGCGGGCGTCCGCCGCGGCGCGCAGTCCGTCCAGCGAACGACGCGCCCGCTGCCGCAGCCCGGCGGCGACACGATCCGGCAGACTCTCACCCGGCGAGGGCGGCGACGGATCGACGGACGCGGCACGGCGCAGCGGGGACGACATGGCTCCACCCTGCCGCACCGCGCCCGACGCCCAGCGCCCCACCCCAGGTCATGCGTCCAGGTGACGCGCGGCCCTGCCGCCTCGGCGCCGGCCGTGAGGTGCAGGGTCAGATCTTGACGACCATCTTTCCGACGTTCGCGCCGCCCATCATGTCGAGAAACGCGTCGACGGCATTGCCGATCCCGTCCACCACGGTCTCATCGAAGACCAGCTCGCCGGAGGCCACCCACGGGGCGACCTTGGACACGAACTCCTTGTAGTGGCCCATCTGCTTGTTGATCGTGAAGCCCTGCATCGTCAGCCGGCGCGTGATCATGAGCCAGAGGTTGTCGGGCCCGGGGGCGCGCTCGGTGGAGTTGTAGGAACTGATCGCGCCGCACATCGCGATGCGACCCTCGTCGTTCATCAGGTCCAGCGCGGCCTCGAGGTGGTCGCCACCCACGTTGTCGAAGTAGACGTCGATCCCCTCGCCGTCCCGGTCGCCGAAGTGCCCGCGCAGGAGCGTGCGGACCGGGCCGTCCTTGTAGTTCACCGCCGCGTCGAACCCGTACCGCCCGGTGACCGTATCCACCTTCTCCCTGCTGCCGGCCGAGCCGACGACCTTCGAGGCTCCCTCGAGCCGCGCGATCTGCCCAACCGCCGAGCCGACCGACCCGGCCGCACCCGAGACGAACACCGTGTCCCCGGCCGTGAACCGCCCGACGTGCATGAGCCCCACGTACGCGGTGAGCCCGGTGGTGCCGAGGATCCCCAGGTGCGCGGAGTTCGGCACGCCGTCGATCTCCCGGACCACCCGGAACTGCCGGCCCGGCCCCTGGGCCACGTCCCGCCACCCGAGGTCGTGCAGGACCACCGCGCCCACCGGATGCTCGTCCGAGCGGGACTCGACCACGCGGCCCACCGCCCCACCGGTCATGGTCTGGTCGAGCTCGAACGGCGGGATATAGGAGCGGCCCTCGTTCATCCGGCCGCGCATGTACGGATCGACGGAGACGAACTCGTTCGCGACCCGGATCTCCCCCTCTGTGAGCTCCGGGAGTTCGACGGTGACCGTGCGAAAGTTCTCGTGCGTCGGCCATCCTCGGGGTCGGCTGGCGAGCTGGATCTGAGTGCTGGTCGTCATGCCTACTGTCTACGCTCCCTCGCGGCGGGGCTGCCGAGGCCCGCCGCTCTAGTAGGCTTCGCGTTCGTGCAGGACCAGTCCCATCCCGATACCACCTCGGCGACGCTCCCCGACGAGCGCGCACGCGGCGAGATCGTCAATGACTCCCAGACCTTCCGCCGTGCCGTGGGCGACCTCCGGCAGGGGCTGCACCAGCGCGAGCTGTGGCTTTCCCTCGGCTGGCAGGACATCAAGCAGCGGTACCGGCGCTCCACGCTCGGGCCCTTGTGGATCACCATCGCCACCGGCGTCATGGCCGTGGCACTGGGGTTCCTCTACTCCATCCTGTTCCAGATCCCGCTCGCCGACTTCCTGCCCCATGTCACCGTGGGCCTGATCATGTGGGGATTCATCTCCGGATGCATCAAGGAGGGCTCCGAGGTCTTCATCGCCAACGAGGGCCTGATCAGGCAACTGCCCAGCGCGCTGAGCGTGCACGTCTACCGGCTGGTCTGGCGTCAGTTCCTGTTCCTGGTGCACAACCTGGTCATCTGGGTGGTGCTCATGATCGTCTTCCCGCGCCCGCTGGGCTGGGAGTTGCTGCTGTCGGCCCTGGGCCTGGCGGTGCTCATGATCAACGGCGTGTGGGTATCGATGCTGTTCGGCATCCTGGCCACCCGTTTCCGCGACATCGCGCCGCTGCTCGACTCGATGGTGCAGCTGCTGTTCTACATGACCCCCATCGTGTGGACCACGCAGACGCTGTACGAGCAGGGGGGTCAGATCGCCGACCGGGCCCGTATCGCCGAACTCAACCCGCTCTACCACTACCTGGAGATCGTCCGCGCGCCCATGCTCGGGCAGCCCGTCGCCGCCTACCACTGGTGGATCGTCCTGGGCTGCACCGCCGTCGGCCTGCTGCTGGCCTTCTTCGCCCTGCGTAAGTTCCGCTCCCGAGTCCCGTACTGGGTGTAGGAGGTACAACCCATGAGTCCTGCTGCGCCCACTCCCGGCGGCGTGTCCATCGACTGCGTCGACGCCTGCGTGGACTTCCCGATCTTCGACGCCAAGTCGCGGTCGCTCAAGAAGGCCGTCCTCGGGTCCGCAGGCGGCGCGATCGGGCGGAACGCGTCCAACGTCGTCGTCGTCGAAGCCCTCAAGGACATCACCCTCTCCCTCCGCGAGGGAGACCGCATCGGCCTGGTCGGACACAACGGCGCCGGCAAGTCCACGCTGCTCCGGCTGCTGTCGGGCATCTACGAGCCCACCCGCGGCGCCGCACGGATCCGGGGCCGCGTGGCGCCCGTGTTCGACCTGGGCGTGGGCATGGACCCGGAGATCTCCGGCTACGAGAACATCATCATCCGCGGTCTGTTCCTCGGGCAGACGCGCAAGCAGATGAAGGCCAAGGTCGAGGAGATCGCCGACTTCACCGAGCTCGGTGACTACCTCGACATGCCGCTGCGCACCTACTCCACCGGCATGCGCGTGCGGCTCGCGATGGGCGTGGTGACCTCGATCGATCCCGAGATCCTGCTGCTGGACGAGGGCATCGGCGCCGTGGACGCGGAGTTCATGAAGAAGGCGCGCGTGAAGCTGGCCGACCTGGTCTCGCGCTCCGGCATCCTGGTGTTCGCCTCGCACTCCAACGAGTTCCTCGCGCAGCTGTGCGACTCCGCGATGTGGATCGACCACGGCCGGATCCGGCAGAGCGGCGGCATCGAGGAGATCGTCACCGCCTACGAGGGGCCCGAGGCCGGCCGCTCGATCGCGGAGTACATGGAGAGGATGAAGCGTGAGGGCTGAGGCCGGGGTGGGGTCCGACGGCTCCGGCGCGGGCGACGCGAGGGCGGATGACGCTGGCGGCGCGCTGGCCGATGGCGCGGGCGGCCCGCAGTCCGGCGCCGGCGCTGACGAGTTGCGCACCCGGAACGACGCAAACAGGGCGCGCAACCCGGCGCAAAGTGCGCAATCCGGGCGCGTAAGTGGGCAGCGATCCGCCGACTCGCGGTGCGTGGTGGCCGTGGTGGTCACGCATCGCCGCCTCGAGCAGCTCCGCGCCTCCCTCGAGGTGGTGTCCGGCCAGACCCGGCCGATCGACCACCTGGTCGTGGTGGACAACGCCGACGAGCAGGCCGTGCGCGAGCTGGTCGAATCGCAGCCGGTCGCGGCCACCTACATCGGCTCCAAGCACAACCTCGGCGGCGCGGGCGGGTTCGCGCTCGGCATGCTGCACGCCCTCGCCACCGGTGCCGACCTGGTGTGGTGCGCTGACGACGACGGCCGCCCCGAGGGCCCAGACGTCCTGGCCACCCTGCTCGGCTGCATGGACCGCCACGGCCTGGCCCAGGTCTCGCCGGTCGTGTGCGACCTCGACGACCCCGACCGTCTGGCCTTCCCCCTGCGCCGCGGTCTGGTGTGGCGTCGGTGGCGCAGCGAGTTGTTCGCCGACGACCAGCGCGACGTGGCGACGGACCCGGCCGGGGCGCCCGGGGCGCACGGGACGGGCACCGACCTGCTGCCGGGCATCGCCTCGCTGTTCAACGGCGCATTGTTCACCGCCGACGCGCTCGACCGCGTGGGCGTGCCCGATCTGCGCCTGTTCATCCGCGGCGACGAGGTCGAGGTGCACCGCCGCCTGGCACGCTCCGGCCTACCGTTCGGCACCTGCCTGACCACCGCGTACCTGCACCCGCAGGGCTCCGACGAGTTCAAACCGATCCTCGGCGGCCGCATGCACACGCAGTTCCCGGACGACCCGGTCAAGCGGCATTTCACCTACCGTAACCGCGGCTACCTGCTGTCCCAGCCGGGCATGCGCAAGCTGATCCCGCAGGAGATCGTGCGATTCGGCTGGTACTTCCTCGTCTCCCGCCGCGACCCGGCCGGCTTCCGCGAGTGGTTGCGACTGCAACGCATGGGCGCGGGCGAGCACTTCGACAAGCCCTGAGCCGGCGGGATGCGGCGAGGTGGCCGGGAGCGCATGATGGGAGTATGACCGACTGGATCGCCCTGCAAGCCCGCGCCGCCGACGTCTTCGAGGAGGCCCTGGCGGGAGCCACCGACTGGGATGCCGCCACGCCGTGCAGTTCGTGGACCGCGCGCGAGGTGCTCTCCCACGTGGTGGACGAGCAACTCTGGGTTCCGGGCCTGCTCGCGGGCGGGACGGTCGACGAGGTGGCCGAGGACCTCGAGGGCCCGCTGCGCCGCCTGCGTGAGATGTCCGGCCCCGACCTCGTAGACCAGTGGCGTGGGGTGCGGGCGCCGGTGTCCGCCGCGTGGCGGGGGACGGGCGCGGACACAGAGGTCAACCTCTCCTACGGCAGCGCGCCGGCCGGGCACTATCTGGCCCAGCAGACCTTCGATCTGGCGGTCCACGCCTGGGACATCGCCGCCTCCCAGGGCCGCGACCTGCCGTGGGGCGACGATCTCGAGCAGGCGGTGCTGGAGTTCGTCCGGACCGATCTCGCCGAGAATCCCGCGCCGGACCTGTTCGACCCCCCGATTCCGGGTTTCGACGGCCCCGACGTCCCCGCGCGCCACACGGCCCTCGCGCTGACCGGTCGCGACCCCGGGCGGTGGCCGCGCGGCTGACCCCGGGCGGTGGCCGCGCGGCTGACCCCGGGCGGTGGTCCCGCGGCCGACCCCGGCCGGGCGCGAACTGACCGGTGAGTAAGTTACGATCATGGCGTGCCCAAGACGATGCTGCACCGCTACTCCGCCAGCCCCACGGCGTTCCCCGTGCTGGCGTCGCTCTACCCGCCTCTGCTCGGGTCGGGGATCCGCATCCGACACATCGCCCCGGACTGGACCAGCGGAGAGCTGACCATGCGGGTGGCCCCGTGGACCGCCAACACGAACGGCACGGCGTTCGGGGGCGCGCTCTTCGCCGCCACCGACGTGCTCTACGGCGCGCTGCTGTCCGGTCAGCTCGGTGGTGGCTATCAGGTGTGGACGAAGAGCGCGACGATCGACTTCCACCGGCCGGGCCGCGGCCGGCTGACGTGCAGGGTCGAGGTCCCGGCCACCGAGGCCGACATGATCCGCGACCAACTCTCCGTACAGCGCAGCACCAGCGTGGTGCACACCGCCCTCATCGTCGACTCCCGCGAGAAGGCCGTGGTCGAGGCCCGACACACGATGTCCGTCCGGCGCCGGGACTGATCTCCCGCGGGAAGCGCCCCGCACCCGGCGGTCACCACGGTGAGCCCCAGAGCCCGTGCGGGTCACTGGCGGCTTCCCCGTGAGCGGGCAGGCGGAGCTCGGTCGTCGGCCACCGCGCGGCCAACAAGCCTGCGGCCCTCCGGGGAACGCCCGCCGGTCCGGTTTCCGGAACCGTGCCCGGCCGCGGCAGCAGAGTCGTGACCCCTCGCGCCCGTTCACGGACGATGATCACCGTCCAGCCGGCGCCCTGGAGCCGGGACTGATGACGAGCGGAGGCCCTGTCCCTGCGCGCCCGGAGGGACTCCGCGTCCCCCGCCTGCGACGACGTGCCCCACCGCACCGATGCCGGTGCCGATACCGGCGCTGGTGAGGTGTACACAGCGCATCTCGCGACGGGATCGGCCAGCGGCAGTTCGACCAAGTTTCTGCCCAGCCGCACCTGGTGACCGTGTCCGAAGTCCCCACAATCCGCATCCGCGAGGACCATCCGCGCCCGGGATGACATGGCCGAGATCGACCGTGGATCGCAGGCCCGCACGACCTGCTCGAAGTCGCGTGCCCCTCGCCCGATCGGATGCTCGGCCGCTGCCCGCAGTTGGGCGGGCAACTCCGCCACCATCGCGCACAGTCGCTCGACTGAGACCACCGCGTCCTCGAACTCGAGGTCCACGGCAAGGTCGCGGCAGGTCCGTAGCGGCGTCGTCACCCGAACGCCGTCGACCTCGGTGATCGCGTGCCCGGGCATCGCCCCGTACCGGTACACCCGCCCCTGACGGGTCCGGCGGGTGGCCGGGAGCCAGATCTCCGGTGGCGCGTCCTCCGGCGCCGAGTCGTCGCCCCACATCAGCGCCGCGCTGCGCCCGCGCAGGACACCGTCCGGAAAGGTCTTTGCCAGCGCGCGGCTGCGGATCTCGAGACCGTCGGCCTGGTCCTCGCGCCGATACATACCATGCCAGATCCGGCGGTAATGCCTCCTGACCAGCGAGGGCGACACCTGCTGCGCCAGTTCGGCCGACGTCAACGGTCCCGGCGGCAGCATCTGCAGCTCGAGCGGCCAGGGCTCACCGACGGGATCGGACAGTGCGGGAAACGTCGACGGGGTGATCGGAGCAGACGGATTCATGCCGTCCACTGTGTACTACGCGGTGACTGCCGCCCCGCCGAAAACGGGCGTCGAGCCGGTCACCTGTGGACAGGGGACGGCCTGTGGAGAAAGTCCCGCGCACGGCCCGGCGTGACTCGTCCCGCACCTGGGCTCACAGTCCGTAGAGTCTCGCCCAGTTCTCCCGCGTGGTCAGCTCGGCCTGTGCCCGCCGCCAGCGCTCCTGCGCGACCGGGGTCTCGCGGACGAAGCGCGCGAGCAGCGAGGCCAGCCGCTTCTGGAGCTCGGAGGCACGGGCCGGATCCACCTTGCGGTGGTGCA
The DNA here is from genome assembly GCF_021033825.1 of Dietzia aurantiaca. Lineage (GTDB taxonomy): Bacteria > Actinomycetota > Actinomycetes > Mycobacteriales > Mycobacteriaceae > Dietzia > Dietzia aurantiaca. The sequence continues at coordinate 54,859 of NZ_JAIFXZ010000017.1, read as the reverse complement.
CCCCGGTCTGGGAGGCGTCGGTCACGTACACCTCGTCGAACAGCGCCACATGCCACCAGGCGGCGTCCTCGTACGGGATCGCCACGACCCCCCGACGCTGCCGGCCGAGCTTCTGCACGAGCAGCCGCTTGGCCAGCACCTGGTCCTCGCGGTCCTCGCGCGGGATACCGACCTTACGCTCCACCGTGATACCGGCCGGCAGCGCCTCTACGCCCAGCTTGGCGGTTTCCGGGTACCCCGCGCGCTCCTCGCGAATCGCCGCCAACGCACGCTGTCCACCGTCCCCGACACCGAACGCGCCGTCGGGACCATCGAGGAACGCCTCGATGCCCCGCAGCCGCGTGGCCGCCAGCCCGTACTGCATGGCCGCGATAGCGCGGAGAACGGTGCGCGCCAGGTTCTTGGCCATGTCCTTCGGGTCGATGCCCTGCCGGATCGAGGCCGTGACCAGTGAATTCCGCTGCGAGAAGAACTGGCCGAAGTCATCGCCGTCCTTCCAGTAGAAGTCGGCGTGCCATACGGCCGCGCCCTGCAGCGTGCACGTGGGCATCCCGGCCTGGCGGCATCGCAACCCGTACTCGATGTCGTCCCACTGGAAGAAGTACGGCATCGGCAGGCCGACGTTCTCCACGGCCTCACCGGGGATGAGGCAGGACCACCAGGCGTTGTACTCGGCGTCGATCCGCCGCTCCTGCAGGTTCTCCACCACCGACTCGTCGCGCAGCGCGAACTCGTCCGCGTCGAGGCCGCCCCTGAGCTCGGCCAGTTGCGTGCGTTCGGCGGAGACCAGCAGATAGTCCGGGTTGAACAGGTACATCATCTGCGCGCCTACGAGCATCGGCTCACGTGTCACCGCCGCGAAGGCGAACAGGCGCAGCACGGTCTCCGGCTCGACCCGCACGTCGTCGTCCATGAGCAACACGTCCACGGGCCCCGGGGCCTCCGGTGCGGTGGCCTCGAACATGCCGCGACTGAATCCGCCGGCCCCGCCGAGGTTCGGCTGGCGGAGGTAGTGCAGGCGGTCGCCGAATTCCTCGACCGCGTGCGCGAAGGCATCGCGGGTCTCCACCAGGTCGGTGCCCTGGTCCGTGACGTAGAGGTCGTCGATGAGGTCCGCCACGAGCGGGTCGGACGCCAGCGAGTCCACGGTGGCCGCGCAGTCGTCAGCGCGGTTGAAGGTGCAGATCGCCACCGCCGCGCGACGGACCGGCCTCGTCGTCGTCGTACTCCAGGCCACCTCCGAGACCGTCGCCTCGGCGTCGACCGCGTGGAATTCCAACCACATCGCGCCGCCGTCGGTGAACGTGTCCACCGGGACGTGCAGCACCGCCATCCCGTCGCCGTCGTGGTGGACCATGTCCACCGTGCGCACGTGGGAGCCGATGTCGGAGGCGCGCACCAGTACGTCCACCCGGCCGGTCGACTCGATCGACACCCGCACCGTCAGCTCGGTGAGATACGTCCACCGCTGCCAGTAGGAGGCCTCGAACCGGCCGAAGTAGGTGTTGGTGTCGACGACCGCGCCGGGCTCGAGCCGGAGCTCCGTGCGGGTGCGGCGCACGACGCCGCGGGTGACGCGCGAGTAGAGGTCGTCGTTGACCCATTTGCGGGGGCCCGAGAACAGGGTCCGCTGGAGGAGCAGGTCGCGGTCGGCGCTGTCGGCGCCGGTGTCGGCACCTGCGGCGGTCACGGTGGTGGCGTCCATGGGGGCGATGCGCTCCTGAAGATCGGTTATCCGGTGCCGCCCAGGTTAGTCCCCGGCCCCGCAGGGATCGCGTCGACGACCGGTGAGTCGGTGTTCGGCGGCTGTTCGGGAGGCGTCGCCGGGGGAATGCCCGGTGGTGGGAGCGACGGAGGATGATTCGCGGGCACCGGCAGCACCTCGTAGAGACGGGCGCCCTCGTTCTCCGCCGCCAGTCGCAGGTGGGGGTTGAGGTGGAGACCGATGAAGCCGCCGGGGCGGCCCGGACCGCCCACCACTCCGGTGCCCACCACCACCCACCGCACGTCCTGCCGCTGCACCTCGTAGGTGATCGACGGGTCGAAGCCGTACCGGTTGATCGAGGTGTAGAGGGTCATGCGATCGCCGCCGACCTGGGCCACCGGGTCGTCGGCCAGTGGCGCGCCGAACACCACCGGCACCCCGTGCAGGGCGTACACCCACGCGGTGCCGTCGAACGGGTCGCCCAGCACCACGCCGCCGTCATACAGGTCGCCCAGCCGGTCCAGGACGACGCGCTCCGAAGCGGTGACTGCCGGCCCGTCCCCGTAACCCCAGATCCGCACCTCTCGCACCAGAAGCGCTTGTCCGGACAGCGCGGCCAGCAGGCACACCGTCGCGATGACGACTCCGACACGCGCGGCGGTCCTGCGTGCGGGGTCCCGGGGGATCAGCGCCCGTACCCCGGCGCCGGCCAGCACCGCCGAGGGCACGGCGAGCAACGCCGCGAACCGGTACATGTCATCCCACCAGAATCCGGTCAACGCCCGCACCCAGTCGCCCTCGACCCCTGCGGCGAGCACATACAACACCCCGTAGACGACCAATGCCGTCACCACAGCTGCGAGCGATCGGCGCCATCGCGGGTGGACCACTGCTCCGACCAGACCGATGAGCACCAGTAACGTCGCCCCGGCGGACGCCGCCACGGAGGGACCGAGATCGAACACCCCGGCGACGGCGCGGGCGACCCCCATCTGCCGTGGCCACGAGAATCCCGACGCGCCGCCCGCGGCATCCGCCGACAACACGCTCAAGGTCCACGCCGCGTACGCGCCCACCGGCAGCGTCGCCAGCGCGAATCCGCCGACCACTGTCAGCCGGGACCGCACCCCGGGCGCGGCCACGACCCCGGCCACGGCCTGCGCACCCACCGGGATCGCCGCCGCCAGCGCCACCGAGGGATGCACTGACCACGCCCCCGTCATCCCGGCACCGAGCAGCAACGCGGCAACCACCGCACCGATCCCCGTCGTGCCGGGCCGCACTACCGAGAGCCTCTCTCCCAACACCAGCAGCCCCGGGATCACTGCCACACCCAGTGCGAACGGCAGCAACGGCCCCCACCCGACGACCTGGAAGGGGAATGTCCAGCACGATGCCGCGACGACTGCGGCGCCCACCGCCGCCAGCCGGGACCCACCGCACAGCCGCCCGGCCAGGAGCGCCACGCCCAGCACGAACACCACGCCCGTCACCGCCGACATCGCGTTCAGGGCGCCCGGCATCCCGTTCAGCGCCCCGGGCGTGCCGTCTCCGGGAAGATGAAGCAGGAGCGACGTGAGCGCGTGATAGGTGTCCGGATAGTAGAAATGCGGGTTGGCGGGCTGGCTCACCGGCGCGAGATCGGTCAGGCCGGCCCGCCCGGTCTCAGCGATGTACCGTGTGGCACCGCCGTGGAAGAGGGCGTCCCAGTACTGGGGGATCGCCGTGAGGCCGCGCGTCGCGATCCCGAACTGCACCGCGGGCAGGGCGGCGAGTACGACGACGACGAGATCGCCCACCCACCGCCTCGGGGAGCGGGTGACGACGTTGTCGTCGTCGTACTCGTTCCCGCCCCGCGATCGCGCCCGGCCCGCCGCCACCCGGGCGGCGATACCCACCATCCCGGCGCACAGAAGCGCCACGAGCGCCGTCGCCCCCGCCGAGGCCGGGGCCCAGGCCACGTCCGTGGCGGCCGTGACCGTGCAGCCCACCGCGACGACCGCGAGCGTCAGGGCGGGGCCCACCGCCACCGCGTCGCGCCAGGGCAGGCCGGTGGCCAGGCAGATCGCCGCGCCCGGCACCACCAACAGCGCCAGCGCGGCGACCAGCAGGATCACGGCGGTCACGCCGCTCAGCGCACCCGGAAGATCACCGTGCGCTGAACGATGAAGTTGGTCACCGTCGCCACGCCCTGCGCGATCACGTAGCCGATCGTGCTGGCCCAGAACTCGGTCCACCCCATGCTCTGGAACCAGGGCATCAGCACCATGAACAGGCCCCACTGGACGCCGAACATCACGCCGTACAGGCACATCGTCGCCACGAACCGGGCCCGCGACGGCTCTGCCTGGAACGTCCACCGCCGATTGAGCGCGTAGGCGGTGAGCGTGCCGGCGACGAACGAGAGCGCCTTGGCCCAGCCCGGACTGACGCCTACCAGCATCAACAGCTGCAGCAGGCCGTAGTCGACGATCGCCGACAGCACGCCGGTCAGGAAGAACCGGATGATCTGCGTCTTGAGGTCTGTCGGAGCGGCCGGGTCGGACTCGTGCCGCGACTCGAGCGGGTCGACGGCGCCGCGCAGCGAATCCAGGACCGAATCGCCCGTCAGGTCCGCGCCGCCCGTGCCCGTGCTGTCTGGGGAGGAACTCACCCGACCAGCGTAGGTCGGCGCGCCGGGAAGTGAACATCGACACCTCCGACGCAGGTCCGGCTCACACGCCCATGTGGTGTCGCTACCGTAGACGCATGACCCCTCGGCCCCGCCCTCTCCCCGGCCGCCTCGTCTCGACATTGGCCCTGGCCGTGGCCTGCGTGATAACCGGCTCCCCCGTCGCGGTGGCCGACACGCCCGGCACTGCGCCGACCTTCCCGCCCGGCGCCGCACCGGCCCTCTCGCCCGGCGCCACACCGACCCTCTCGCCCGGCTCGGTCGAACTCCCCGACCCACTGGCCGACTTCCGCCCCGCGCCCGAACACGAGCGCACCCCGGAGCGGTACCTGCCCAGCCCGTCGCCGGACCCCTGGTACTCGGATCCGCCCGCGGTCGACCCGGCCACCGCGCACGGCACCATCGTCGCCACCCGGCCGGTGACCGTCCCGCCGATCAACATGCGCAACTTCGGTCGGGGATGGCAGGTCCTGGTGCAGAGCGCCGACTCCCACGACCAGCCGCAGCAGATCGTCTCCACGATCCTCGAGCCGGCCACCCCCTGGGACGGGCCCGGGCCGCGGCCGCTCGTGTCGTTCAATGTCACGATCGACTCGCTCGGGCTGGAATGCATGCCCTCGCACGTGCTGCCCAACAAGTTCAACATCGAGCTGCCGCCGTTCCTGCAGATCCTCGCCGACCGCGGATACGGGCTGGTGGTGACCGACTTCCAGGGCCCCAAGGCCGCGTACGCCGCGGGGCGCGCGAACGGGCGGGCCGTCCTCGACGGGATGCGGGCCGCGCGCGCGTTCGTCCCGCCGGGTGACACCGGTCCCCTGTTCGCCGACTCGCGCATCGTGCAGGTCGGCTACTCGGGCGGCGGGATCGCCACCGGGTGGGCGGCACAGCTGCAGCCGGTGTACGCGCCCGAACTGACCGGGGTACTGGTCGGCTCCTCCGTCGGCGGGGTCCCGGCCGACTATTCCGACCTGTTCGACAGCATGGACGGCACCGTCGCCTCCGGGCTCTACCGGGCCGCCGTGCTCGGACTCGCCCGCGAGTACCCGGAGCTCTACCCGCTACTCAACGACACCGGCGACGTGGCCGCCTACCACCTCCGCGACTCGTGCGCCGCCGCCAACACCGCGATCGGGATCCTCCGCGCGCCCCTGTCGATGCTCACCGACGTCGACCCGCGCACCGACCCGACCGTGCGGCGCGTCATGGCCCGCAACCGGCTGGGCGCCGCCGACCCCGCCGACGGCGCCGATCCGCGCGAGGTCCCGACCGGCCCGGTGCAGGTGTGGCACGGCGACGCCACCGTCCCGATAGGACCCGGCCCCGGCTCCTCGACGGGCCCCGGCGACTTCTTCGTCCCCGAGTGGACCGCCCGCCGGCTCACCGACGAATGGTGCGAGGCGGGCGCCGACGTCGAGTACACGCCCGTGGCCGGCGAACACATCACCGCCGCCTACACCGCGGTGGGGCCGGCCCTCGACTGGGTGGACGCCCGCGCCCGGGGCGTGCCCTTCACCACCGGGTGCCAGGCGTAGCGGATCCGGCATCCGCGCTCGCGCCTGCGCCGTCTGCTCAGTGTCCACGTGTAGACGAGCCCGGGCCGCTGTAGCGGTAGCCTCGACTGCGTGAGCACTGCACAGAACACGACCCCGGCCCGGTCCTCCCTGGACACCGAGCTCAAGCGCCTGACCGGCTGGGGGCGCACCGCGCCCGCGATGAGCCACGTGCTCACTCCCCGGTCGGTCGACGAGATCTCGGCGGCGGTCGCGACGGTCAACGACGCCAACGCCTCGTCTCCGGGCCACCTGCGCCGAGGCGTGATCGCCCGCGGCCTCGGCCGCTCCTACGGCGACAGCGCCCAGAACTCCGGTGGCCTGGTGCTGGACATGAGCAGGTTCAACCGCATCCACGAGCTCAACGCGGAGAAGGCGATCGCGGTGGTCGACGCCGGCGTGAACCTCGACCAGCTCATGCGCGCGGCCCTGCCGTTCGGTCTGTGGGTCCCGGTGCTGCCGGGCACCCGCCAGGTGACGGTCGGTGGCGCGATCGGCCACGACATCCACGGCAAGAACCACCACTCCGCCGGGTCGTTCGGCAACCACGTCACGCGGATGGAGCTGCTCGTCGCGGACGGGCGGGTGTTGACGTTGGAGCCGGGCGGGACCGACGACGACGAGGACGGCAGTCTCTTCTGGGCGACGGTCGGCGGCAACGGCCTCACCGGCATCGTGCTCAAGGTGTGGATCGCCATGACGCGCACGGAGACGGCGTTCTTCCTCGCCGACGACGACCAGACGGGTTCGCTCGAGGAGACGATCGCGCTGCACACCGACGGTTCCGAGGACAGGTACACCTACTCCTCCGCCTGGTTCGACGCGATCAGCGCGCCCCCGAAGCTCGGCCGGGCCGCGATCTCGCGGGGCAGCCTCGCGACGCTCGCGCAGCTCGAGGAGTACGCACCCGAGCTCGCGAAGAACCCGCTGACGATGGACGCCAAACCGCTGCTGACGTTCCCGGACATCTTCCCCAACGGGCTGGCCAACAAGTGGTCCTTCAGCCTGGTGGGCGAGGCGTACTACCGCATGGGCGGGACGCGCCGGAACAAGATCAAGACGTTGCCGCAGTTCTACCACATGCTCGACCTGTTCGGAGAGTGGAACCGGGCCATGGGACCTGCGGGTTTCCTGCAGTACCAGTTCATCGTCCCGCCCGGCGCGGTCGACGGGTTCAAGGAGATCATCGGGGACATCCAGCGCTCCGGCCAGTACTCCTTCCTCAACGTGTTCAAGCTGTTCGGGCCCGGCAACCAGGCGCCGCTGTCCTTCCCGATGGAGGGCTGGAACGTGTGCGTGGACTTCCCTATCAACGACCGGCTGAACGCGTTCGTCAACCACCTCGACGCGAAGGTCATGTCGATGGGCGGGCGCCTGTACACGGCCAAGGACTCCCGCGTGCCGGCCGAGCGCTTCCACGCCATGTACCCGCAGATCGACTCGTGGATCGCGACGCGCCGGCGGATCGACCCCAACGGCGTGTTCGTCTCCGACATGGGCCGGCGCCTCGAGCTGCTCTGAACCGCCGCCCGCGCCGCCAGCCCCCAGCCCGCGCCGCCAGCCCCCAGCCCGCGCCGCATCATCGAGCAGAGAGTTCCGCACAACGCCACTCGACCGATGCGGTCCGAACCCACTTCTCGACGAGAGGATGAGGGGAAGAGGGGATGGATATGGGGATGAGGGGATGAGGGGCGCCGGGCGGTGGCCCGTGGGCAGGGGTCTTCGCGACGCCCGACACACGGGCGGGGCGGTGTCAGGGTCCGCCGGTAGACTGCCGTCCATGATCAATGCCGTCGGCGTCCCCCAGACACTGCTCCTGCTCGGGGGCACCTCCGAGATCGGCCTGGCCATCTGCGCCGAGTACCTCACCCAGGGGCCGATGCGTGTGATCCTGGCGTGCCTGCCGGGTGACCCCGGGATCGAGGACGCCAGGGCCGAGATGACGGCCGCCGGCGCGACCGCGGTCGAGGTCGTGGACTTCGACGCCGCGGCCACCGACACCCATCCGGCCGCGTTCGAGCGGATCTTCGCCGGGGGCGACGTGGATGTGGCGATCGTCGCGTTCGGCCTGCTGGGGGAGAACGAGGAACTCTGGTCGGACCAGCGCAAGGCGGTCCAGATCGCGCAGATCAACTACACCGGTGCCGTGTCGGTGGGCGTGCTGCTGGCCGAGAGGATGAAGGCGCAGGGCTACGGCCGGATCATCGCCATGAGCTCGGCCGCCGGTCTGCGCGCCCGCCGCTCGAACTTCGTCTACGGCTCCACCAAGGCCGGTCTCGACTCCTTCTACACCGGCCTCGGGTACGCGCTGGCCGAGCACGGGGTCGACGTGCTGGTCATCCGGCCCGGCCAGGTGCGCACCCGCATGTCGGCGCACGTCGACGAGGCCCCGCTGACCATCAACAAGGACGAGGTGGCCCGGATCGCGGTCAAGAACTCCGGTCGCGACAAGGGCGCGGTGTTCGCCCCGGCCGCGTTCGGCGGGGTCATGGCCGTGCTCACCCACGTGCCGCGGCCGATCTTCCGCAAGCTCCCCTTCTGAGCATGCGCCCAGCGCTCCGGGGACTCGGTCTGGCGGGGGCGGCGACCCTCCTCGCCGCCGTCGTCACCGCCGTCGTCCTCGTCGGGTTCTCGCTCGTGACGTTCCCCGCGTACGGCAACTCCAACGTTCTGCGCGCGCTGACCGTCGTGGGGCAGACCGCCGCGCTCGTGCTGGTGGTGCTGGGGATCCTCGCCGCGCGTGCGGGTGAGCGGCCGGGCGGTCGGGCCGGGCTGGTGCGTCTGGGCAAGCTCGCCGCGCCCACCGGGTCCGCGCTGCTGGTGGCCGCCACCCTCGGCATCCCGCTGGCGGCGTCGCGCCTCTACCTGCACGGCGTGAGCGTCGACCAGGAGTTCCGCACCCAGTTCCTCAGCCGGTCCACCACGTCGCTCGGCCTGCCGGACATGGCCTACGCCGACCTGCCCTCGTTCTACCCGTCCGGCTGGTTCTGGCTGGGCGGGCGCTTCGCCAACCTCGCCGGGCTCGAGGGCTGGGCGGCGTTCAAACCGTGGTCGATCCTCTCGCTGGCCGTGGCCGCCGCCCTGGTCACCGTCCTGTGGACGCGCCTGCTGCGCACCGACCTCGGCGCCGTGGTGGGACTGGTCTCCACGGCCATGATGCTCACCTACGGCAGCCCCGAGCCCTACGGCGCCGTGGTGGCACTGTTCATCCCGCCGGTGCTGATCCTGGCCTGGCACGCCGTCCACCCCACCGCGGCCCGGCCGGCCGGCGACGCCCCCGGCCCCGTCCCGCAGTCCTCCGGCATCGCGGCCACGGTCGCCACCATGGTGTTTCTCGGCGCCTCCGCCAGCATGTACACCCTGTACACGGCGCTCGCCGCCGGCACCGTCGTGCTGATGGCCGTGATCGCCACCGTGCTGGCGCTGCGCGGCCGCACCGACTACCCGGCCTGGCTGCCCGCGGCCCGGCTCGCCGTGATCGGCGTCGGCTCCCTCGCGATCGCCCTCGTCGTGTGGGCCCCCTACCTCCTGGCCTCGCTCGGCGGGGCGCCGGCCGACTCCGGCACCGCCCTGCACTACCTGCCTGATTCCGGCGCGCGGTTGCCGCTGCCCATGACCGCCGGCGGGCTGACCGGTCTCGTCTGCCTGGCCGGCCTGATCTGGATCGTCGTCCGGGCCCGGTCCTCGCGCCGCGCGCAGGCACTCGGGCTCGGCGTGGCCGCCGTCTACCTGTGGTGCCTGGCGTCGATGGCCGTCACCGTTCTCGGCACCACCATGCTCGGCTTCCGCCTCGAGCCCGTGCTCATCGGTCTGCTGATGGTGGCCGGGGTGTTCGCGATCGCCGACGTCGCCGCGCTGCTGGTGCGGGCCGCCGGACGCCAGAACGGCTCGGATCGCCCCGCCGCCGAGGCCACCGGATACCGACGGCGGGCGAGCGCCGCCGTGGGCGTGGTGTCCGCCCTGGCCGTGCTCGCGCAGGTGCAGGGCATCCCGGACCACCTACACGAGGAGATCCGGCTCGCCTACACCGACACCGACGGGTCGGGCGAGCGGGCCGACCGCTTCCCGCCCGGGCCGGAGTCCCACTACGCGGACGTCAACGCCGTGATCGCCGAGGCGTTCCCGGGCCGCGACAAGACCGACCTCGTCGTCGTCAGTACCGCGGACGCCTTCCTCGCCTACAACCCCTATCTGGCCTACCAGGCGGTGACCTCCCATTACGCCAACCCGCTGGGACGCTACGCCGACCGCAACGCGGCGATGATCGCGTGGGAGGAGGCCACCAGCGGCGAGGAGCTCCACGCCCTCATGACCGGCACGGACTGGCGCGGCCCCGACGTGATCCTGGCGCGCCCCACCGGCGACGGCTACTCACTGCGCCTGGCCGAGGACACCTACCCTAACGATCCCAACGTGCGGCGCTTCTCCGTCACCATCCCCGCCGAGGCGGTCTCCGGGCCCCACTTCGAGGTCCACGACGTGGGACCGTTCGCCGTGATCGTGGTGCGGTGATCCGGAGTGACGATTCACGAGCCGGACGAGCGGGCAGACGGTGTCGCCGACCCGCACCGCGACACCGACCCTGACCGGCCACTCGGTCTCCACCCCTACCCGGGAATGGGCCGCGACCGCCGCTGGGCGATCATCACCGGCTTCCTCGGGGCGTTCCTGGCGATCCTCGCCGGCCTGCTGCCGGTGCACCAGGACACCAGTCAGGTGCAGTGGACCGCCGGCCCCGACTACGCCTCGGTCACCTCGCCGCTCGTGTCCGGGCGGCCACTCGATCTGACCATCTCGGCGCCGTGTGGACCGCTGAGCCAGGTCCCGGAGAACACCGTCGTGTTCTCCACGCTGCCCGAGGACGCCCCCGGCCGGATCTCGGACGGGCTCGTGGTGCAGCGGTCCTCCGACGCCGCCGGGGACCCGGTCATCGAGGTGGTGGTCCGCAACCTCACGCTGCTGTCGGTGCCGCTGGCCACGCTGCGCGACGCGGACTGCGAGACCCTGCACGTGCGGGCAGAGACTGGCATCCTCGTCGCCGAGCTGACCGGCCTGGACCGCGATCCCGAGGACGCCGACGATCCCGTCCGCGCCGCCGTCCCCGGCAGCATGCGGCCGCAGGTCACCGGCGTGTTCACCGATCTGACCGCCGCCACCGCGCCCGACGGCCTCGGCGAGTCCACCGTCGAGGTGACGGTCGACTCCCGCTACTCCTCGAGCCCGACGCTGATCAAGCTGGTGCTGATGCTGATCGGGGTGGCGGCCACGATCGCCTCGGTCTGGTTCCTGCACCGCCTGGACCGCATCGACGGCCGCTCCGACCGGCGCTTCGTGCCCCGCTCGTGGCTGCGCCTCTCCGGGGTCGACGGCGTGGTGATCAGCGTCCTGACCTTCTGGCACTTCGTGGGCGCCAACACCTCCGACGACGGCTACCTGCTCACCATGGCCCGCTCCGCCGGACCGAGCGGCTACATGACCAACTACTTCCGCTGGCTCGGCTCACCCGAGTCCCCGGTCGGCTGGTACTACGAGATCCTGCGGGTCTTCGCCGAGATCTCCACCGCCAGTCCGTGGATGCGCCTACCCACGCTGCTGTGCGGCATCCTCTCGTGGCTGATCATCAGCCGCGAGGTCATCCCCCGCCTCGGCCGGTTGGCCCGCACCTGGCATCGGCCGCGCTGGACCGGCGCCGCCCTGTTCCTCGCGTTCTGGATGGCGTTCAACAACGGGCTGCGGCCCGAGCCGGTCATCGCGCTGGGTGCGCTGCTCACGTGGTCGCTGGTCGAGCGCTCCATCGCCACCCGCCGGCTCGTGCCGGGGGTCGCCGCGATCGGTGTTGCCGCGTTCTCCCTCGGCACCGGGCCCACCGGCCTGATGTGTGTGGCCGCGCTGGCCGCCGGCGCCCGCGAGTTCGTCCGCATGGCCCGCCGACGCGCGAAGATCGTGGGCTGGGCCGCGATCGTAGGACCCGTCCTGGCCGTGGGCCTGGCGCTGCTCTACACCGTCTTCGCCGACCAGACCCTGGCCGCCGTCCTCGAGGCCACCCGCATCCGCACCGAGCTCGGGCCGAGCCTGCCCTGGTACGGCGAGAAGGAACGCTGGGAAGCACTGTTCAGCGTCTCGGCCGACGGCGGCGTGGCCCGCCGCTTCCCAGTCCTGCTCATGCTCATGTGCCTGGTGCTCGTCTCGGCCGTCATGCTGCGACGCGGCGGGATCCCCGGCGCCGCCGCGGGACCGTCCCGGCGCCTCATCGGCGTGATCGCGGGCTCGCTGCTGTTCCTGGTGTTCACCCCCACCAAATGGACCCACCACTTCGGCGTCTTCGCGGGGCTGGCCGGGGCGCTGGCGGTCCTGGCCGTGATCGCCCTTCGTTCGTCGTCCGTGTCGCTCGCCCGGAGTCGGTGGCTCGTGTGGGCGGCGCTGTGCCTCGTCGTCGGACTGTCCACCGCCACCAACAACACCTGGTGGTACGTCTCCGACTACGGCATCCCCTTCGCCGACTCCTTCCCCTCCGTCGGCGGGGTCCAGGTCCAGTACCTGGCCTTCCTCGGCGGATTCGCGTGCCTGCTGGTCGCCGGGCTCATCCACATCGGGTTCCTGCCCGACGAACCCGGACGCGCCCTGTGGCGCCGGGTCACCCGCCACATCCCGTTCCTGCGCTCCCGCGCCGACACCCCCGCGGCGCGGCATCGCGACGGGCGCGGCATCGACGGCGCACCCCTGACGGTCGTGGCGTTCGCCGTCGTGATCTTCGAACTGGTCTCCGTCGTCACCGCGGTGTTCGCCCAATCCCCCGCCTACACGGTCGGCCGCGCCAACATGCGCGCGATCGCCGGGCAGCCGTGCTCGCTCGCCGACTCGGTGCTCGTCGAGGAGAACTCCAACGACGGGATCCTCACCGCGATCGGCGCCGGGCCCGAGATCTCCCTCGGCGCCGGCGTCGTCAACGGCTTCGCCCCCAACGGCCTGCCCGATTCGATCACCGTCGACAGCGCCGAGGCCTCCGGCTCGCTCGCCCAGTCCCAGCCCGACGAGCGCGATCCCGGCGACGGCGTCGACGCCGGCACCACCGGCGGCCGCGGCGCACTGACCGTCAACGGCTCCACCGTGGCACTACCGTTCGGCCTCGACCCCGAGACCACGCCGGTGCTGGGCTCCTACCGGCGCGGCCCGCAGGTCGCCGCCGAACTCACCTCGGCCTGGTACCGACTCCCCGACCGCAGCCCCAACCGTCCGCTGCTCGTGATGGCCGTCGCCGGCCGCATCGGTGCCGGCGACGTGCGCATCGAGTACGGCCGGCCGGGCCGCGTGGGCGCGGCAGGGCCCACCGACTTCGAGGTGATGGGCTCCATGACGCCCACCGACATCGGGCCGGCGCCCGCGTGGCGGAACCTGCGGATCCCGCTCGAGGAGATCCCCGAGGACGCCCAGGTCGTGCGCGTCGTCGTGGAGGACAACAACCTCGACCCGGACCGCTGGATCGCCGTCACCCCGCCCCGTAACCCGCGACTGAGCACCCTCGACGAGGTCGTGGGCCATACCGATCCCGTCCTCATCGACTGGGTCGTGGCGTTGGCGTTCCCCTGCCAGCGGCCGTTCGTCCACAACGGCGGCGTCGCCGAAATCCCCGAGTACCGGATCCTCGCCGACCGCGAATCCTCGTCCGCCGCCAACTGGTGGCAGAGCGCGGGCGGCGGCGGACCGCTGCTGTGGACCACCCAGACCGTCGAGGCCGTGACCGTCCCCACCTATCTCGACCACGACTGGTCGCGGGACTGGGGCTCCCTCCAGCGGTTCGAGCCACTCGACCCCACGGCCACCCCGGCCGAGCTGATCCGCGGCAGTGAGGTGCGGTGGGGCTGGACCACGCCCGGACCGATGAACTGATCGTCGCCTAGAATCTGTCGTCGTGTCAGACTCTTCCTCCGCAGCCGGCTCGGGCGCGTCCCCTGACTCCGACCCGGCCACTCCAGCGGCATCCGATCAGGACGTCGCCCCGGTCGCCCCGGTCGCCTCGGACTCCCGGGTCGCCAGACTCCGCGTCATCGCCATCGTCAGCGGTCTGGTGGGCACCCTGTGCTTCCTGGCCCTGCCGTTCCTGCCGGTGGCGCAGACGACCTCCTCGGTCCAGTGGCCCCAGAACGGGTCCGTCGAGTCGGTCACCGCGCCGCTCATGGCGCACACCCCGCAGGAGGTCACCGCGACCATCCCCTGCACCCTGGTCGCCGACCTCCCGGAGGACGGCGGCATCCTGCTGTCCACCGCCCCGGCCGCCGGCGAGGAGGCCGGAGAGCGCGCGATGTTCATCCGTGCCTCCGCCGATACGGTCGACGTGGTCTCCCGCAACCGGGTCATCGTCTCCGCGCCGCGCGAGCAGGTCGCCGCCGGTGAGTGCAGTGTCCTGAGCGTGGTGGCGGCCCCCACCTACGCGGAGGCGTCCTTCGAGGGGCTCGACGGCCCCACCGCGGCCGGCCGCATCGACGCCGACAACCTGCGCCCCATGGTCGTTGGTCTCTACACCGATCTGCCCCTCGACACCGCCGTGCCGGAGGAGCTCGCGGTGTCGGTCGAGGTGGATTCGCGCTTCACCACCGATCCCACCACGCTGAAGTGGGCGGCGCTCGTCCTGGGCCTGCTGTCGACGGCGGTCGCACTGTGGGCGCTGCACGGGCTCGACCAGACCGACGGCAGGCGGAGCCTGCGATTCCTGCCCCGCGGCTGGTTCCGCCCGCGTCTGCCCGACCTGGCCGTGATCGGCACGCTCGCCGTGTGGCACTTCGTCGGCGGCAACACCTCCGACGACGGCTACATCATGTCGATGGCCCGGGCCGCCGAGCCCGCTGGCTACATGGCCAACTACTACCGCTGGTACGGCGTCCCCGAGTCACCGTTCGGCTCGCCCTACTACGACCTGCTGACCCTGTTCGCACAGGTCTCCACGGCCAGCCCCTGGATGCGTCTGCCCGCGCTTCTCGCCGCGATCCTGTGCTGGCTGGTCATCAGCCGCGAGGTGCTGCCGCGCCTCGGGCGAGCCGCCCGCACCACGCCCGTCGTGGTGTGGAGTGCCGCCGCGGTGTTCCTCGCGTTCTGGATGGCGTTCAACAACGGCCTGCGCCCCGAGCCGGCGATCGCGCTGGGCGCGCTGCTGACCTGGGTCTCCGTCGAACGCTCCATCGCGACCCGCCGGATGCTGCCGTTCGCGGTGGCCGTGATCATCGCCTCGTTCTCACTGGCCACCGGGCCCACCGGGCTCATGGCCGTGGCCGCGCTCATCATGGGCCTGCGGGCCGTCGTCCACACCGTGGTGGTGCGCGGCCGCCAGGTCGGCTCCTACCTGGCGCTCGTGGCGCCCGTCCTGGCAGCCGGGACCATGGTGCTCATCTGTGTGTTCGGCGTGCAGTCGCTCGCCGCGGTCCTCGAGGCCATCCGGGTGCGCGGCGAGATCGGTCCCAACCTGGCCTGGTTCGAGGAGTTCGTCCGCTACTACTACCTGATGATCCCGACGGTGGACGGGTCACTGTCCCGCCGCCTGCCGGTACTCCTGGTGCTGCTGTGCCTGGCCGTGGTGATCGGCACGCTGCTGCGGCGCGGCAAGGTCCCCGGCGCCGCGTCCGGCCCCGTCTGGCGCCTCGTGGGCGTCGTGGTGGGCACCGCGTTCTTCATGATGTTCTCCCCCACCAAGTGGACCCACCACTTCGGCGTGTACGCCGGGATCGGTGCGGCGATCGCCGCGCTGGGAGCGCTCGCCATCTCCGCGTCGGCCGTACGCACCGCCCGCAACCGCACCCTGTTCCTCGGCGTGATCCTGGTGGTCCTCGCGTTGGCGTTCGCCGGCCCCAACGGGTGGTGGTACGTCTCGAGCTACGGCATCCCCTGGTGGGACAAGGCGCCGAGCGTCAGCGGGATCTCCGCGTCCAACGTGCTGCTCGTCCTGGCGGTGCTCACGTTCGCGTTCGCCGGCTGGCAGCACCTGCGCCGCGACTACACCGGCGAGCAGGCGCCCAGGACCACGGCGGGCCGCCGTCGGATGCGGACCTTCGCCGCCGCCCCGATCGCGGTGGTCGCAGGCCTGCTCGTGATCTTCAACGTCGCCTCGTTCGCCAAGGGGCTGCAGAAGCAGTTCCCGGCGTACTCGATCGCCGCGGGCAACGTGTCGGCGCTCGCCGGCAACCCGTGCATGCTCGCCGACCGGGTGCTCGTCGAGCCGGACGCCAACGCGGGCATGCTCGCCCCGCTCGGTGCGCCGCGGCTGCCCGACGGCTCCGTCGACCCCCGGGCCATGGCCGAGACGATCGAGGCCGGCGGCAACACCGGCTTCACCCCGAACGGCGTCGCTCCCGACCTGTCCGCCGACGCGGTGGTCTCCGACCCGGGTGCAGCCAACACCACCTCGGAACCCGGCGGCGGCCCCTCGGTCAACACCGGTGAGAGCGCCGGTACGGGCGGCGGTCGCGGCGCCGAGGGCGTCAACGGCTCCACCGTGGCGCTGCCGTTCGGCCTCGACCCGGCCACCACACCGGTCCTGGGCTCGTTCTTCGCGGGCCCGCAGCAGCAGGCCGACCTCGAAACCGGCTGGTACGAGCTGCCGACCAACCGCGAGGCGCACCCGCTGCTGGTCATCTCGGCGGCCGGCCGCATCGGGCGCTTCGACGCCGACGGCATCTACGAGTACGGCCAGGAGGTCACCGTCGAGTTCGGCCGGGACACCGGCGACGGCGTCGAGATGGTCGGCGCCCCCGTCGTCCCGTACGACATCGGCCCCGCCCCGACCTGGCGGAACCTGCGGGTGTCGATGGAGGACGTGCCCGCCGACGCCGACGTCATGCGGATCCGGGTCGACGACGACGACCTCACCCCCGACGAATGGGCGGCCATCACCCCGCCGCGTGCCCCCGAGCTCGTGACGGTCCAGGAGATGGTCGGGTCCTCCTCGCCGGTCCTGCTGGACTGGGCCGTGAGTATGCAGTTCCCCTGCCAGCGTCCGTTCTCGCACTTCGCGGGTGTGGCCGAGCTGCCGGAATTCCGGATCCTGCCGGACCGGCCTCTCGCGGTCAGCGCGACCGGTACGTGGATGTCGTACGAGGGCGGCGGCCCGCTCGGGTGGGTGGAGACCGCGCAGAGTGCCCGGACGATCCCGTCGTACCTGCGTCACGACTGGAACCGCGACTGGGGCTCCATCGAGGCCTACGCGCCGCTGGGCACCTACCAGTCCGAGCCCCCGCGGCCGGCCGATGTCACCGTGGACACGGTGGACCGCTGGGGCTGGTGGTCGCCCGAAGGCCCGATCCTGGTGACGAACCCGGAGTAGGACCGGACGGCCGGTGACGGCGGATGTGCGCAGAGCACGGCCCGCGGGTGGATCCCACCCGCGGGCCGTGTCGTTTCCCGAGCCGTGGCTGAGGGTGGCGCCCGGCGCCCGGCTCCCGGCGTCCCCGAGCAGCTCAGCCGCTCCCGGTAATGAACTCCCGAGTGCGCTTCCGCGCGGGCGGGAGTGGGAGCTGGGCGAGCAGGCGCGCGGGCAGATGCCCGAGGGCGGGCGTACGGGGAGACGACGCCCCCATCGCGGGAACTACAGCGGCGCGATGGGGTGCTTGCGTGGCGGCTCGTTGCGGATCTTGTCGCGGAGCTGCTTGAGGGCACCACGCAGGATCAGACGCGTCTCGGACGGCTGGACCACGGCGTCGATGTAGCCCCGCTCGGCAGCTGTGTACGGCGTCGCGATGAACTCGTTGTACATGTCGATGAGCTGCTGACGGAGCTTCGGACCCTCCTCCGGACCGGCCTCCTCGATCTGCCGACGCTGCAACAGATCCACCGCACCCTCGGCACCCATCACCGCGATGCGGGCGGTCGGCCACGCGAAGTTGAGATCGCCGCCGAGGTTCTTGGAGCCCATCACCGCGTACGCACCGCCGTAGGCCTTGCGCACCACGAAGGTCACCTTGGGAACCGAGGACGCCGCGACCGCGTAGCCCATCTTGGCGCCGCGGTGGATGATGCCGAGCTTCTCCTGCTGGACGCCCGGCAGGTAGCCCGGGGTGTCCACCACGTAGACGATCGGGATCGAGTAGGCGTCACACAGCATCATGTGCCGGGTGGCCTTCTCGGAGGCGTCGATGTCCAGGGCACCGGACAGGTGCAGCGGCTGGTTGGCGACCACGCCGACCGGCTCGCCGTCGACCCGGGCGAACCCGGTGATCATGTTGGGCGCGAACTGGCCGGAAGTCTCGACGAACTCGCCGTCGTCGAACATCCGGATCAGGACGTCGTGCATGTCGTACGCCGCGTTGTCCGAGTCCGGGATGATCTCGTCGAGCGCCAGATCAGACTCGGTGATCTCCGGCTCGAGACCCGGGTTGATCAGCGGGGCCTTCTCCGCGGCCGAGGACGGCAGGAAGCTGAGCAGGTTGCGCACGTACATGAACGCCTCGTGCTCGCTCACCGCTACGTGGTTGACGTTGCCGTTCTTGGCCTGCTCCAGCGCCGAGCCGAGATCCTCCATGGAGATCTCCTCGCCGGTGACCTGCTTGATCACATCGGGGCCGGTGACGAACATGTACGCCTGGTCCTTGACCGCCACCACGAAGTCGGTGGTCACGGGCGCGTAGACGGCACCGCCGGCGCACTTGCCGAGCATGATCGAGATCTGCGGTATGTACCCGGACGCCGGGTACTGACGCTTGGAGATCTCCGAGTAATAGGCCAGCGAGGTGACGGCGTCCTGGACGCGGGCGCCGCCCGAGTCGTTGATACCGATGATCGGGCACCCGACCTTGAGGGCGAAGTCCATGATGGCGCAGACCTTCTTACCGAAGCCCTCGCCCACCGAGCCGCCGAACACCGTGTTGTCGTGCGCGTACACGACCACCGGGCGGCCGTCGATGGTGCCGCGGCCGGTCACCACGCCGTCGCCGTACGGGTTGTTCGGGTCACCGGGCGCCTTGGCGAGCTGACCCATCTCCACGAAACTGCCCGCGTCCAGGAGCTCGGAGATGCGCACCCGCGGCGGGGTCAGCCCGGCGGCATCCCGCTTGGCCTTGGCCCGCTCACTGCCCGGGTCCAGGGCCTGCTCGGTCTTGACCCGCAGTTCCGCCAGCTTGTCCGCGGTGGTCTTCGCCGTCACGCGTGGGATCCCTTCAGTACTTCGGAGTCGAGCTCGGAGAGCCGACGTGCCAGATGCTTACCGACCGTACCGACCACCGGCTCGTCCACCACCGCCAGGTGGTCACCGGACAGGGGAACGATCTCGAGATCGGTGACGATCGCGGCCCAGCCGCCGTCCGGATCGACATGCGCGTAGCGGGGCTCGAGCTCGATCGCGCCGTCGTGCATGCGCTCGGCCCGGTAGATGACGAACGGCACCTCGGCACCGGTCCCGGACCAGGAGGCCAGGTCGGCGCTCTGCAGGATCCGGTTGTCGACGAAGCTCGCCCGCTGGTGCTCGATCACGCCGCCGCCCATGGCGTTGGCCTCCGAACCGAGCGCCTCCAGCAGCATGGCCAGGACGCCGTCCTCACCGTGCTCCTCCAAGAACTCACGCGGGACCTCGACGTCGAGACCGTAGGTCTTCTTGGCGAACTCCGAGTAGCGCTTCCAGCGCGCCTCGGCCTCGTCCAGCGTGTCCGGCACCGGCTCCGACGGCTGCACGGTGTCCAGCAGCACCACCAGCGCGATCTCGTCGCCCGCCGCACGCAACTGGTGCGCGACCTCGACGGCCAGCGCGCCGCCGAACGACCAGCCGCCCACGGCGATCGCGCGACCGCCGGCGAGCTCGCGGATGCGATCGAGGTAGCCGGCGGCCCGCTCGGGCAACGGCCCCTCGGTGCGCTCGACTCCGTAGACGGGCGTATCCGCGGCAAGACGCTCGACGAGTGGCTCGTACACGAACGAGGAGCCACCGGCCGCGTGGAACAGGAACAGCGGCGTGCGCTCCGCGGAGCCCTCCCGCAGCACCCGGATGTTGCCCTCGACCGCCGCCTCCGTGAACGGCCGCAGCAGGTCGGCGACGTCGGCGATCGTGGTGGCGCCGGACACCTGCCCGGCGGTGATCTCACCGCCGGAACGCTCGGACAGTCGGGCGGCGAGCGCGGCCCGGGTCGGCTCGTCGAGCGCCGGGAGGGTTCCGGTCACGCCGGGGGCTGCGGCACCGGTGACCACGGCCCACGCACCGAACGCCATGCGCTCGGTGTCATCGCGCGGGGCGATCGCGATCGCTGCGTCGGTACCGGCGCCGGCGTCGGCGTCGGCGTCGGCGTCGGCGCCTGTCTCAGTGCCGTCGCGCAGGGCGGCCACGTCCACCGCGCCCTCGCCGCGAGCCTGCTGGGCGGCCAGCTCGCCGACCTGCTCGGGGTTCTCCACCGCGAACGTCACCATGTCGGCGACATCGTTGAGCGAGGCATCCCGCATCGCCTGCAACTCCAGCGGCGGGATGGAGAACTCGTACTCGACGCGGTTCTTGATCCGCACCGCCATGAGCGAGTCGAGGCCCAGGTCGAGCAGCGGCAGCTCGCGCGGCAGGTCGTCAGGGCTGTACCCCATCGAGGAGCCGATGATGCGGGCCAGTCGGTCGGAGAGCGTCTCCCCGGAGTCCGGGCTCCAGCGACCGTCGGTCTCGTCGTCGTCCTCCCCCTCGTCCACCACCGGGGCGTCGGACTCGGTCGACACGTAGGCCAGCTCCTGCGCGGAGCCGGGCTCGATCGGCGTCCCGCCGCTCACGGCGCACTCGGCGACCAGTTGGAACGACGACGCCGGCGCGTCACCCACGTGCGCGTGCACCTGCAGCGACGCCCCACCCGGATGCGGAGTCATGGTGGTGGTCACGGCGCCCGACGCCGGCAGCAGACCGGGCCGGTTCACGGCGGTAAGCGTCGCACCCTCGACCACCGACGCCGCCGCGGCCGTCATCAGCGCGTCGACGCTCGGCACCACCTCGGCACGGACCTGCCAGGCGTGGCGGCCGTCCGGCAGCGCCACGTGCGCGCCCGGCATGCGGCCCTCGCCCGACCCGCCACCGGCGGTGACCGTCGGCCACAGGGTGCGGCGCTTCCAGCGGGTGCCCGGCACCGCGGCGTAGCGGCCGGCGCCCGTGACGTGCCCGTGGAGCATCTCCACCACCGACGGCATGTCGATCGAGTGCCCGTGGACGTACAGCTGCGCGATCGCACTCAGCAGCGTGTCCGCCTCGGACTCCTTGCGCTTGAGCGTGTACAGCAGGTTGGGCTCCATGAGCCCGGCGTCGAAGCAGGTCGCGGCGATCGACATGGCGGCGACCGGATTGGGTGCGAACTCGAGGAAGGTCACGTAGCCGGCGTCGACGGCCTTGCGCACGGCGTGGGTGAACCACACCTGGTGGCGCATGCCCTTGACCCAGTACTCCTCGGCGTGGATCGGCCCGTCGCCGGCGCGATAGAGCACCTCGCGGTCGACCGACGAGAACAGAGCAGAGGTGAGCGGGCGCGGCTCGAGGCCGGCGATCTCCGCGGCGAGCTCGCCGAGCAGCATGTCGACGTCCGAGGTGTGGCCGGCGCCGCGGACCTGGAGCTGGCGTGCGAACTTGCCCTGCTCCTCGACCCAGGCCACGAATTCGGCGACCGGCTTCGCACGCCCACCGACCGTGGTGTGCGTGGGCGCGGCGTAGACGGCCGGCTCGATGGAGGCGAACTGCGGGTTGTCGGCGATGATCTGTGCGACCTCGTCGGCCGAGTACTCGACCAGCGCCATCGCGCCGGCCTCCTCGTCCGACACCTGCTGCTCGGCATCACCCATGAGACGCGAGCGCACGCAGATCACGCGCACCGCGTCCTCGAGGTTCAGGCCGCCCGTGGCGTACGCGGCGGCGACCTCGCCCATCGAGTGGCCGATCACGGCCTCGGGCTTGGCGCCGAGCGCCTTGAGGGTGTCGATGAGCGCCACCTGGATGGCGAAGATGCCGACCTGCGCCGTCTCGACCCCGTAGGTCACCGAGTCGTCGAGGAACATCTCGGCCATGCGGTAGCCGGCCTCGAAGTCGATGAGCTCGTCCACCGCGTCCAGGCACGAGGCGAACAGCGGATTGGACAGGTACAGCTCCTTGGCCATCTTCCGATGCTGCGCACCGAATCCGGCGAACACCCACACGTCACCGGTCCCGGCGGGCGCGTCCGCGCTGAACACGCCGGGGCCGGGGTCGCCGGCGGCGAGGGCCCGGAGCCCCTCGACCAGCTCGGCCCGGGTGTGGCCGACCACGGCACCACGGGAGCGGCCGTGGTTTCGGGTCGACAGGGTGCGGGCGACGGCGCCCAGGTCGACCGAGTCGTCCTGCTTCTCGAGCCAGTCGGCGATCTGACCGGCCGCGGCCTTGCGGCGCGAGGGCAGCGAGCCGGACACCACGAGCACGGTCGCGGGCGCGCCGGCCGCGGAGGTGCCGGTGGTGGCCAACTCGTCGGCGTTGTGCGCGACGGCGTCGGCCACACTGCGGGCGACGGGGTCCTCGGCGGGCGTCTCGGCTGCGGTGTCAGCGTCGGCCGGGGCCTCCGCGTCCACGACGTTGACCGGGGTGGGCTGGTACTCGGCCACCACGACGTGCGCGTTGGTGCCGCCGAAGCCGAAGCCGGACACGCCCGCCAGGGCGCGACCGCTGTAGCGGGGCCACGGCGTCGTCTCGGTGACCACGCTGAGCCGCGCGGTGTCGAAGTCGATGTACGGGTTGGGGCCCGCGAAATTGAGGGTCGGCGGGACCGCGTCGTGGCCCATGCCCAGGATGACCTTCGCCAGACCGGCGGAACCGGCGGCCGACTCCATATGGCCGAAATTGGTCTTGGCCGAACCGAGCAGCGTGGGCTTCTCGGCATCGCGTCCACGGCCGAGGACCTGCCCGAGTGCGGTGGCCTCGATCGGGTCTCCGAGGATGGTGCCGGTGCCGTGGGCCTCGATGTAGTCGACCTCGCGCGGGTCGACGCCCGCGTCCGCGTACGCCTGGCGCAGCACGGCGACCTGGGCGTCGGGGTTGGGCGCGGTCATACCGTTGGAGCGGCCGTCGGAATTGACCGCCGAGCCCTTGATGACCGCGAGGATCTGGTCCCCGTCCCGCTCCGCCTCGGACAGGCGCTTGAGGATGAACACGCCGCCGCCCTCGGCCCGGCAGATGCCGTTCGCGTCCGAGGAGAAGGCCTTGATGCGCCCGTCCGGGCTGAGCGCGGCACCGGTCTTGGCGAAGCCCATCGTCGCGGCGGGCGCGAGCATCATGTTGACGCCGCCGGCCACAGCGAGGTCGGACTCGTGCAGGCGCAGCGAGTTGACGGCCTCGTGGATCGTGACCAGCGAGGTCGAGCAGGCCGTGTCCAGGGTCATCGAGGGGCCGCGGAAGTCGAACGTGTACGACACGCGGTTGGAGATGATCGAGTTGGAGGCGCCGGTGACCGCGTAGGGGGACGCCGCCGCGGAGTCTGCGGTGAGGAAGACCTGGTAGTCGCTCGAGGACGAGCCGATGAACACGCCGACCTCGTGACCCTTGAGGTCGCTGGCGGGCAGGTGGGCGTTCTCCAGCGCCTCCCAGGTGAGTTCGAGCGCGAGCCGCTGCTGCGGGTCGACCATCTCGGCCTCGCGGGGGCTCATGCCGAAGAACTCGGCGTCGAAGTCCCGCACCTCGGAGTCGTCGAGCCAGCCGCCCCGGTCCGGGGCCTCGGACAGGACCTGCTGGACATAGGCGTCACCCGCCCACTCCGACCAGCGCGTGGCCGGGCGCGGCGAGGTGGCGTCACGACCCTCGGCGAGGAGTTCCCAGGTGGCCTCAGGGGTGTCGGCGCCGCCCGGGAAACGGGTGGCCATACCGATGATGGCGACGTCGAACTCCATACCGGCCCCGCGCTCTCGGAACGTGTGCAGGTCGACCGGCTCGTCGGACTCCACCGGCCCGTTGATCACGTATTCGGCGAGCGTCGCGATGGTGGGGTGCTGGTAGGCGACGGTCGCGTCCAGTGGGCGGCCGAGAAGGTCCTCGAGGTCCGCCGACAGTGTCACCGCGTCGCGTGAGGACAACCCGTACTCCTCCAGCGACCGGTCGTCGGTCACCTTGGAGATGTCGAGGCCCGTGGCCCGGCAGACCCAGCCCCGCAGCCACTCGCGGAGCTCTACTACCGTCATCTCGCTCTGTGCCATCTGGGTGACTCGCCTTTCCTCGGGTGTCATCCGGGGTGTCCCGCGCCGCGGGGCACCCGTGGTGCCTTCTGCCAGCCCGGCCGCCGGACGCTATTCCGTCGGCAGGTCGGGGAAGGCGGTCTGCTGGTGTCCTCCGCGTAGAGTCCCGTCGACGTACGCGGTCTTGCATGCACGGCGCGCGATCTTGCCGCTGGACGTGCGGGGGATCGAGCCGGCGGGCACCAGGAGCACATCCTGTGCCGTGACGCCGTGCCTGGCGGAGATCGCCGAACGGACCGCGTCCGCGATGGGCCCCGGGTCCGCCTTGCCCGCGCCGGGCGCGCGCTCGCCCACCAGGACGAGTGTCTCCGAGGAGTCATCGGCCGCGATCTCCGCGCCGTTACGGGCGTCGATCGGCAGCTGGTTGGCCGGTACCGAGAACGCGGCCACGAAGCCGGGACGCAGTGCGTCGGAGACGTCCTGCGCCGTGTTCTCGAGGTCCTGCGGGTAGTGGTTGCGACCCGCGACGATCACGAGGTCCTTGACGCGGCCCGTGATGTAGAGCTGGCCGTCGACGTACGCCCCGTAGTCTCCGGTGCGCAGCCAGCGCCCGTCCGCGGGGACCGAACCGAACTCGCGGACCGTTTTACTGCCCTCGGACAGGCGCTCGGTCAGCGTGTTTCCGAAGGTGGCCCGGGACTCCTCCGGGCGATCCCAGTAGGCGCCGCCCACGTTCGTGCCGTGGAGCCAGATCTCGCCGACCCTGCCCTCGGGCAGTTCGCGGCCGGTGCCGTCGTGTTCGCCGGTCGTCTCGTCGATGTTGGCGTCGACGATCGTCGCCCACTGGCTCGGCGCGACGTACCCGCAGGCGACCTGCGGGATCGCGTCGTCGTTGCCCTCGACCTGAGCGGGGTCCAGGACCGTCATGACGCCCTTGTTGAGATCCCCCCGGTCGACGTGGATGACGATCGCCTCGTCGTCCTTACGCGGCGAGGACACGAACAGCGTCGCCTCCGCCATGCCGTAGGACGGCTTGATGGCGGTGGGGGCCAGCCCGTACGGGGAGAACGCCTCGTTGAACGCGCGCATCGACGCGGGCGTGACCGGCTCCGAACCGTTGATGATGCTGGTGACACCGGACAGATCCAGGGGCTCGCCCTCCCGCGGCAGGCCCCGGCGTGCGGCGTGCTCGAACGCGAAGTTCGGTGCCGCGGCGAACACGCCGTCGACGCCCCCCTCGCCCGCCGCCTCGGCCAGCTGCGTGACCCAGCGGCCGGGACGCTGGACGAAGGCGCGGGGGCTCATCACCGTGATGGTGGCCCCGCCCATCGCCGGCAGGATCACCGTGAGCAGTCCCATGTCGTGGAACAGCGGCAGCCAGGTGACGCCGCGCGAGGCGCGGCTCAGCCCGAGGCCGTCGAAGAGCTGCATGACGTTGGTGACGACGTTGCGGTGGGTGATCTCCACACCGGCGGGCACCCGGGTGGAGCCCGAGGTGTACTGCAGGTAGGCGATGTCGTCCGCGCCGAGATCCGGGCGGACCCATCCGGAGCCGAGCTCGTCAGGGATGGCGTCGACGGCGACGGTCCGCGGACGCTCGCGCGCGGGCAGTTCACGGAACAGCTTCCGGACGCCCGCCGCGGACTGGGTGGAGGTGAGGATGACCGTCGGCGTGCAGTCGCCCAGGACGGCGTGGAGACGATCGTGGTGACCGGGTTCGTCCGGGTCGAACAACGGCACGGCGATGAGCCCGGCGTGGATCGCGGCGAAGAACGACACGATGTAGTCGAGCCCCTGCGGGGCGAGGATCGCCACCCGATCGCCCGGCTCGGCCACCTGCTGCAACCGGGCCGCGATGGCGTAGAGGCGGTCACCCAACTGCGACCACAGCAGCTCCTGCACCTCGCCGTCGCGGGTCTTCGAGTAGTCCATGTAGCGGTAGATCAACCCGTCCTGCGCCGGATCCTGCCGGGCGGCGGAGACATTGGCCTCGACGAAGTCGACCAGAGTAGTGCGATCGGGGATGACAATCGCCCCGCTGGCGTCGTGGTACTGCTCGAACTCCACGTTGCTCCGTTCCGATCCGTGTCTGATGGTCGACGTCGCCGACCGCGGACATGCGGGTGCACTGACGACAGGCTTGGTCGATCTTACAGCGTGCCCCAGGCCACCTCCGAACTCCGAATCTACGCCCGCGGTCGGCGTGTCGAACCGCGACATGCAGGGTTCGTCTACCCGTGCGCGATCTCCGGCGCACCGTCGGTGAGCTCGCGGATGTGACCGATCGTCCATTCGGGCACCGTCGTGCCGATGATGACGTCAGGGTTCGTCGCGTACAGCGCGTGGACAGCGTTGTTGGCGACGAACTCCTGGAACCGGGCCGCGCCGTCGACCACGTTGAGCGGGGCGTTACAGATGAGGTCGCGGGAGTCGCAGATCTGGGCGGTGCGGTCCGCGAGCGCCCCGAACCCGCCCGGCCGGGTGCCGGTCATGGTGGCGCCGGCGATCAGCTGGGTGAACCCGGTGACCGGCTGCAGGGAAATCTCCATCCCCTGGCCGTTGCCCGGGTTCAGGCCGGGCGACTGGCCCTCGCCCGGCAGGCGGCGCCCGTCCGCGATGAGGACCGAGCCCAGGACCCGGTCGGCGGGGACCGGGCCGTTGCCGGTGCCGATCTCGTTCGTCAGGTCGCCGGCGATCACGGCGCCCTGGGAGAAGCCGAGGAGGATGAACGAGGTGTAGGGGCAGTGCTCGTGGGTGGCGGCCATCTCGGCGCGCGCGCGGTCCGTGCCCTCGGCACGGCTCTGGTCGTAGGTGATCTCGTCGGGCCGCTGCGGGTTCCGGAACTGGGCGACGTACGGCACAGTGTAGACCTCGAGCCGGTCGCCCGGGTACTGCTCGGACAGCGGATCGGTGATCGTCCGCAGGAGCGCCTGCGGCAGGAACGTCGGGTTGTGCGGATCGTCGGTCGGGCTGCTCTCCCACGTACCCGGCACGGCGAGGAGCTGCACATCGGCACAATCCGCCGGCTGCGCGATCTCGGGTGTCTCGGGAGGGGGCACGGGCCCGTCCGGATCGGTGGGCAGGCCACGTTGTCCGATCCACCATCCGACGCCCAGCACCACCAGGACCACCATCACGAGCGCTCCGATCGAGCATCCGAGACGGCGGCCGTACCCTCCACGGGATCCACGAGCCACGATTCGTACTCCTTCCCGGCCACCTCACAGGCGATGTCCGTCAGTGACCGATGCCCGGTTCAACGCACGGGTGGCCCCGCGGGTTCCGGAACCGGCCGAGACGTGGCGCCCCTCACGCACCGCCGCGGGGCGCCTCCGGCTACGGGCAGAGCTGGCCGGCGGAGGCGTCCACGACGATCCGGGACACCTGATCGACCTCGAGATCCGAGTAGCCGCCCGCCACGATCTGGCCCGCGACCGCGTCGGCGATGGTCGTGGTCTCCTCCGCGGCACCGCCGGTGGTCCGGATCCGGCAGATGGTGTTCCCCGCAGCGACCAGCGGGTCCTGCAGCTCCCCGGTCTCGATGCCCTCGCGGTCGAGGGTTTCCAGGTAGCCGCGTTCCCGCGCCCCCACGGCGGGGCCGTCGAACCCGGAGGCGTCCGAGGCGACGGGGGCGGGCGCCTCGGTGAACCGGCCGGAGTCCTCGGAGGCAGGCACCCTGGAGGAGGTCGGGGCGCTACCCCCGGGCGGCGGGGCCAGGGTCTCGGAGTCCGGCACACCGGACACCGTCGAATCGCCGCCACCGCAGGCGGCGAGCATGCCGCCGGTGACGATCAGGACGGCACCCAGGCCCGTCACGCGCGCCCTCACGAGATCTCCGCCCGACCGCCTGAGACGGTGATCTGGCCACCCTCGAAGTCCATCACCTGGCCGTCACGCGTGGTGCGCACCGGGCCGGTCGGATAACCGAGGCGGCCGCGCTCGTAGTCGACCGTGCCCCAGGCATCGAAGATCGGACCGCGCGGGATCACGTGGGCCCCGGTGCCACGCGACCAGTAGATGTAGCCACCCTGGAAGCGGCTGAACGCACCGCCCCGCGAGCTCAGTGCGATCTCGTCGGTCGTGGGGTAACCGAGGGCCGAGTTCTCCGCCCCGGCCTCACGGTAGGTCTTGAGGATCTCGCCCTCGACGACCTTCGGCCCGGTCTCCTCGGACCAGTAGACCGTGCCGCCCTGGAAGCCCTGGACGACGCCCGGCTTGTTGGGGTTGGCGATCTCGTCGGTGGTCGGGTAGCCGAGGTCCCCGCGCTCGGCCCCCTGCTCCTGCCACATGGCGCGGATGGCGCCCCGGACGGCGTGGGCTCCGGTGGTGGGCGACCAGTAGATGACGCCGTTCTGGAAATCCGAGTACCGGCCCTTGCCGTCGGGGGTCGTGTTCTCACCCGAGGTGGGTAGCCCGAGCGAACCGGCCGGGCCGTCCTCGGACTGGTAGGCCGCGCCGATCGCACCGAGGACCGCGTGCGCCCCGGTCTGCTGGGACCAGAACACCTGGCCGAAGCGGAAGTCCGTGGCCTTACCGCCGCGGACGTCGTACTCGTTGGTCAGGCACGGACCCAGACCCGGCTCACGCTCGGCCAGGCGGGCGATCTCGCCCTCGGCCGCGCACGGGGGCTCGACGTTCGCGATGCCCACCGCGGTCGCGTACTGCGGCCACGCCTGGGTCATCTCGAACTGCCAGTAGGGCCACGTATGGGTCCCGGAGGGCCGGAAATTGGCGGTGACGTTGACCCCGGCCTCGCGGGCGCGGTTGACGAAGGTCTGGGTGGTCATCCGCGACAACAGCTCGAGACCGTAGCCGGGGAAGTTGGTGGGGATCCCCGGGAGGCCGGACGGCTCGTCCCAGGGCCCGGTGTTGCCACTGCCCGCGGAGACGTACACGGTCTGCTCCCGCATCTTGGCGGCGTGGAGCTTGGGGTCCTGCTCCTGCCAGCGCGTCGAGCCGAGCGGACCCCACATGCTCTCGGCCGGGTAGCCACCGGCGTCCTGCATGGCGACCTTGATGGCCTCCGGCATGCCGAAGCTGGTGGTGTCGAGGAATCCCGAGTAGCTGGCCGCGAACTGGAAGTAGTCCGGGTACCGCTGGGCGAGCATCATCGCGGCCGTGCCACCCATGGACAGGCCGGCGACCCCGTGCTTGTCGCCGACACGCCATTCACGCTGCAGCAGAGGCGGGAGCTCCTGCATCAGGAAGGTCTCCCACTGGTACTGCTCGCCCTTGGCGTCTGCGACCCAGTCGGTGTAGAAGCTCGACTCGCCGCCGATCGGCAGGACGATCACCGCGTTCTTGGCGTCGAAGAACTGCGAGATCTTGGTCTCGAGGGTCCAGCCACTCGCGTCATCCCGGGCCCGCAGGCCGTCGAGGAGCAACAGCGAGGGGTAGGTGCGATCCGGCTCGGAGTTCCAGGTGGCCGGCAGCATCAACTGCACCTGCACGGCCTCGTCCATGGCCGGCGACTGCACCCACAGTGCGACCCGGTTCGCGGACTTCCACTCCACGCGGTCCAGCCGCACGCCGGTCGGCAGGTCGTCCGGCACCTGCAGGGTCGGCGCGTCCGGAGCGTTCTCCGGGTTCGGCGCGGGAGTGGCCCGCGCCGGGGCCTCCTGGCTCGGGCTCGGGCGGACCGGCGTCTCCTGGGCGCCGGCGAGGGGCGTCACGACGAGGCCGGAGCCCACCATGCCCGCCACGAGCGGTACCGCGACGAGGGACGCCCACCGGCTGCGGGGGCTCACATATGCGCTGGGGGTCGCCATGGTGTCTGTTCTCTTCCTTGCCGCGTCGACTGGAAACGGATCCCGTGAGTGAACGGCCGGCATCAGCCGGCGGCTCCGGACTCCGGGGCCCTGAGTCCATGGCGCGTCCGTGGTTTCCCCTTCCACGGCCGAGCCCGGCGGCCGGATACGACCGGGGCCCCGCACGTGAATCTACGCGCGGGGCCCCGGTGTGACGGGTGAGGACTCGCTGGGATCAGCCGAATCCGTCCATTATTCGCCGGAAGACGCCCCTCGGGACGCCGCCGACCATCAGTAGGTCGAGTACGCGTTCATCACGTCGAGGATCTGAGTGGAACGGGCGTCGATGAGGTCGTCGTTCCAATAACCCCAGCCGTGGATACCCGTGGCGCGGTAGTTGAAGACCGCCCGGTTGGACGCGGCGTTCATGGTGTTCTGGAACGCCAGGGTCGAACCGCGGGACAGCCCCTCGAGGATGACACCGTTGAACGTGTTGAACACGCCCTGCAGGCTGGAAGGCTGGTCGTACTGACCGGGGATCGCCGAGCCGGCGGTGATGTACATCGGGATGTTCCGCAGCTTGTCCGCGTTGAGCAGCGGATCGTTCCTGCCCCAGGCCGGGGAGCCCGGAAGGCCCCACATGGCGAAAGGATCACACTTGCACTGGTCGAACATTGCCAGCGGGATCATCGAGTACATCCCCGGGGCGGTTGGGTTCATGTAGCCGGAGAACACCGAGACCTGCTTGAACTGGTTCGGGTGGTTGGCGGCCAGCGTCGCGGCCGCCGAGCCGCCCATCGACAGACCGGCGATGGCGTTGTTGTTCGGGGACACGCCGAACTCCCGCTGCAGGTAGCCGGGCAGCTCCTGCGTCAGGAACGTCTCGTACTTGTACTCGAGCAGGTTGCCGCCCAGGTTGATGGGCCGCTCCCAGTCGGAGTAGAAGGAGACCTGGCCACCGACGGGCATGACCAGAGTGATGTTGTCCATGAGGAAGATGCGCTGCGCCTGGGCGTCGTGGGTCCAGGCATTCCAGTCATCCCGCGCACGCAGGCCGTCGAGCAGGTACAGGCCGGCGTTGCCCCCGCCCTGACGGGCCGGCTGGACCTGCACCTTGATGTGCCGGTTCATCGACGGCGACCAGACCTCGCACAGCTGGACCCAGGACTGGACCGCGTCGTAGACGCACCCGGCACGCAGCCGACCACGCTGACCGTCCGGATCCTCATTTCCACCGAACGGCATGGCAGCCGGGGCAGCGGCCGGGGCCGCGGCCGGCGCCTCGGCCGAACCGGCGGAGCCGAGGCTGGCCGACGAGCCCGGCTCGGTCGCCTGCGCGTTGACGAGGGCCGGGGCGCCGGCCATGAGCCCGGCGGCGGTCGCCATCGCGGTGAGCCCGGCAGCGAACCTGCGCCGGAGGGTGGAATGGGACATTCGTTGGTTCCTTTGTTCGTTCCTGGTGCCCCGGGAGGCATCGGTGACGTCCATCGGACCGACCCCACCAGGGAGGGCCGGAACTGCGACATGAATACTGTCGCGCACTATGGGACAGGTGTTACAGGTCGGGGACCATTTTGATCCCCTGCCGTTACCGTTCCGAGACAACAGCAGGCGCCACCCTACCTAGTGCCCTGATACTTCTCCACTTCCTCCGGCATGGGCAGACCACACCTCTGGACCTCGTATGCAGGGATTCTGTTCATCCGGTACTCGGCGAATGAGAATGCGTTCACGAGGTTTGACCACCGTCGCTCAGGAGTCAGCGGCGCGGAATACGACTCGATGAGCGCCTGTGTCGCAGAACACTGCAGAGCCACCTCGGCCTGGTTCACCCAGTTGACGTCGATCCACCGGGGGAAGTTCACAGGATCCTCGACCACCCCGGTGGACGCCATCACCCAGTCGTACGGGAGGAACTTGTCGTGCCCGATCCGCCCGTCCTCCATGCGGTCCGTGTGGGCGGCCAGCGGCGAGGCGAGGCCCACGGTGTCGTAGACCTTGACGTCGAGCGGCAGATTCATGCTCGTCATGCCGAGGTTGAGGAACACCACGGTCTTGATCGGGTCGTCGGGCAGCTCGAACGGCGCCAGCCCCGGCATGGGCCGGTCATACGACACCACATCCCAACGGTCCTGGAACCCCGGCACCGGCAGGAACACCGCGCCCGTCCGATTGGTCGAGACGTCCCGCACCAGCGCGCGCATCCGCGGGAAGTCGAGGTAGTCCTCCGCCAGCAGCGGGTGGCGGTGGCCGGTGCGCTGGATGTAGAACTGGCGCTCGTCCACGATCCCGGCCGCCGTGATGGACTCGGGCTCCTCGCGGAAGGGGTCCTGGGTGACCTCGACGGCCACCGCCCAGCCGACGACGACGAGCCACGCCG
Organism: Dietzia aurantiaca; assembly: GCF_021033825.1. GTDB lineage: Bacteria > Actinomycetota > Actinomycetes > Mycobacteriales > Mycobacteriaceae > Dietzia > Dietzia aurantiaca. Next base: position 22,692 of record NZ_JAIFXZ010000017.1, on the reverse strand, counting down.
CCGCGACCACGGGCACCGCCACGCGGCGCACCCTCCCGTCCCGCTCCCCGCGCGGCGGCCCGATCGGCAGCGGCACCACCGAGACCGGCAGCAGGAACAGGAACAGCGATGGCAGCAGCACACGGCCGTGCATGAAGTCGCCGCCGACGCGGGTGACGTAGAGCAACATGATCAGGGCCACCGCGAGGAACGCGACGGTGACGACCGGGGTGGAGCGCACCCCGCCCCGTAGACGGTTCAACCGGCTGACGGCGTCGTCGTCGCCTTGGTCATCGCGAGCGGCGTCGTCGCCCTGATCCGCCACCGCGTCGGCGGATCCGCCCCCATTGCGGAAGTAGCGGATCCACGCTCCGGGTCGCGGATTCGTGACCGCCCAGAGCGAGACCAGGCCCGCGACCAGCACCACCGCGATCGGCACCAATAGCGCATACGGCGACAGCAGATCCCACAGGTACTCCAGACCGCGACCCCACTTGGAGCCGCCCGCGTCCTTGGCCACCGCGGTGAGCGGGTACGGCAGCGCATAATACGACATGCGCCACAGCTGGTAGAGCACGGGCACGGCGCCGGCGATCGCCACCAACCAGCCCAGGTGCCGCCACGACTGGCGCGCGGCCGCCATGAGCGCGAGGAAGACCGCCGCCGCGATGGCCATCTCCGGCCGCACCAGCGGGCCCAGGCCCGCGATGAACGCCAGCGCCGCCACGCCCGGGGCGGGCAGACCGAACCGGTACTCGCGATGCCCGGCCCGCGCCCACAGCTGCATTCCCAGCCACATGACGCCGATCCAACAGATCACCAGACCCGTCTCCAGGCCCGAGCTGGCGAAATCGCGCGCCGGGGGCAGCATCACGTAGATGAGCACGCCGAACGGCAGCAGGAGCATGGGCACGCCGGCGGGGGCTCGGCGGGTGCCGCGGTACATGACGCGGGTGCCGAGCATCGCGCACACCACCGCGGCCATGCTCAGGGTGAGCGCCAGGCCCAGGGCGACGAGCTCGAGCCGGAAACCCACGACCTCGTGGGTGAGGTAGATGAGATAGGTCCACAGCGTGGAGGTGTTGGACTCCACGCGCTCGCCGGCGTTGAACACCGGCCCGTTGCCCGCGATGAGGTTGCGGACGGTACGCAGGACGATCAGGCCGTCGTCGGCGATCCACCGCCGCTGCCAGGCGCCCGCGAAGAAGATCGCCACCACCACGGCCACGCCGGCCCAGAAGGCCGTCCCGGACCACCGGCGAGACCTGCCCGCCGCCACTTCCGTCATCGCCAGAGCCGGGGTCAGATCGCCGGGACGATGTAGACGCCGATCACCACGGCCAGCACCCACAGGGCGGCCAGGATCTGCAGGACCCGGTCGCCCAGGGCGATGTCCTCCGGCTCGCCGGCCTGGGCCGCGTCGACGTCCACGGCGTAGCGCAGGACGGCGATGGTGAACGGGACGATCGAGATCTGGAGCCAGATCGCGGCACCGGCCGGCTGGCCCGGATCCGAGCCGCGGTCGTAGGCCCACAGCGCGTAACAGAGCACCAGCACGGTGGCCGACAACGTCCACACGAAGCGCAGGTAGGTGGGCGTATAGCTCTCGAGCGCCTTGCGGATCTTGGCGCCGGTCTTCAGGTGGAGGCTCAACTCCGCGTACCGCTTGCCGGCCGCCATGAACAGCGAGCCGAAGGCCATGACCAGCAGGAACCACTGTGAGATGGCGACCTCGGCCGCCGCGCCGCCGGCCACCGCGCGCAGCAGGAAGCCGGAGGAGACGAACGCGATGTCGAGCACCGGCTGGTGCTTGAGACCGAAGCAGTACATGAGCTGCAGCACGATGTACACGGCCACGACGATCGCCAGCGCCGGGTGTGCGAAGAGCACGGAGATGACCAGCGCCGCGATGATGAGCACCACCGCCATGCCGTACGCCAGTCCGACGGGCAGGACGCCGGCGGCGATGGGACGGAACCGCTTGGTCGGGTGGGCGCGGTCGGCCTCGACGTCCATCGCGTCATTGATGAGGTACACGCTCGACGCGGCCATGCAGAAGGCCACGAACGCGATGAAGACCGAGAACAGGACCGACGAGTCGGTCAGGGTCTGCGAGCCGGCCGCCGCGGGGGCGGCGATCACGAGGACGTTCTTGACCCACTGGCGCGGACGGAGCGCCTTGATCATCCCGTCGAGGAGGTTCTTGGGCGGGGCACCCTTGGCCTCCTCCTCCGCCTCCGCGATGTCGTCGATCTCGTTGGCCGTGTGCGGCTCGGCGCCGAAGAGCTGGTGATCTCCCCCGCCCCGGGCTGCCGGGGCTCCGGTCTGATCGGTCATCAATTCTCCTCGGGATTCTCAGTGGTGCCTGGGCCCGCCTCGGCCTCGCGCAACGCCTCGGGCAACACGCGCTGGACGGCCGCAGTGGGCCATACAGCGCGGGTGAGCGCAGCGCAGCCCGCACCGACCGTGGCGCCGGCGAGCACATCAGAAGGGTAGTGGACTCCGAGCACGAGCCTGGACGCCAGCATCACCGGCACGAGTGCCGGGGCGATCGGCACGCCGCTGACCGACCCCGCGAGCAGGGCGAACGCGGTGGTCGACGTGGCATGGGAGGAGGGGAAGCTCAGCTTCGAGGGCGTTCCGACGCCCACCGCCACGCTCGGGTGGTCGGGGCGCCTGCGCCGGACGACACGCTTGAGCACGACGGAGGTGGCGTGCGCGCCGAAGGTCCCCACCCCGACCATCGCCCACCGGCCCCGGCGGGCGGGGTCGAGCACCATTCCGGCGCCGGCAATCGCCATCCAGCCCAGGGCGTGCTCACCGACATGCGAGAGCGTCACGGCGGCCTCCCGCGACCCGGGCACGGCGAGCAGTCGTCGCTGGATCCCGGAGAGGAGCCGCACCTCGCCGGTCGGCACGGGGATCTCGACCGTCGGCGTCGCCCCATGTCCGGCGGACACTCCGGCCGTGGCCGGTGTGGCGGGGTCAGGCGTCGAAGACACGGCTCCAGGCCTCCTTGGTCACGAGTTCGGCGTGCGCCCGGCGGTAGCGGCGGCGCATCTCGGGGAATCGACGGTACAACTCACGATGCAGGGCCGCGGACTCCTTGAACAGGGCTGCGGCCTTGTCCCGGTCGCGCTTGCGGTAGACGACCCCGCGGCCGTCCGCGGTGGTGACGGTGGCGCCGTCGACACGGCTGAGCGAGTACCAGCGCGCCTCGACCGGAGGGAAGTTGGCCTGCGGCACCTCGTGGTGCGCCTTGTCGTCGCGGGACAACGTGTGGGCCAGGCCCTTGGCCAGGGCGATGACCTTGCGAGCCCTGCCCTTGGGTTCGGTGTGGATGCCGGCGGGCCCGCCTGACGGGGCGGGTAGGTCGACGGCGGAGGGGACGACGACGGCGTCCGGGAACCCGGCGCGCATCGACCGGACCTTGGGCAGCGCCGTGGGCAGCAGCTCGTACAGCGCCTCGGGGCCGCGCAGGAAGTCGCGGATCGCCTCGATCTGGATGGCCACGGTCGAGTACTCGAGGCACACCAGGTGCTTGACCAGCGCCTTGAGGCTGGACTGCATGATCCCCTTGTGATCGCCGTCGTGGTAGAGCGAGGCCACCACGAGGCGGTTGCGCAGGTGGAAGTACGCCTGCCAGTCGATCGCGTCGTCCTTGTCGGACCACGCCATGTGCCAGATCGCCACACCGGGCATGGTGACGGTGGGGTGCCCGGCCCGGCGGGCGCGGAGCCCGTACTCGGCGTCGTCCCACTTGATGAACAGCGGCAGCGGCTGCCCGATCTTCTCGGCGACCACACGCGGGATGAGGCACATCCACCAGCCGTTGTAGTCCACGTCGATGCGGCGGTGCAGCGGCTTGGGGTTGTCGCGGTCCGTCAGCGGGTACGTGGAGAAGTCGTAGTCGTAGTCCGCGTGCGGGGCAGCGGTCCACATGAAGTCGTGGCCGCCGACCACCTCACCCATGGTGTGGAGGTGGCTGCGCTCCTGCAGGTTGAGCATCTGCCCGCCGACGAGCATCGGCACGGTGGAGAACCGGGCGAAGGCCAGCGCGCGCAGGATCGAGTCGGGCTCGATCTCGATGTCGTCGTCCATGTACAGGATGTAGGGCGAGTCGGTGAGGCGACGGGCCTCGTACATGATGCGGCTGTACCCACCGGAACCGCCGAGGTTGGGCTGGTCGAAGATCCGCAGCCGGTCGCCCAGCGCCTCGGCGGCCTCGGTGAAGCCCGGCTCGTCCCGCACCTTGCGGTCGCCCTGGTCGGGCATGAGCACCGCATCGATCACGGCGTCGACCTGCGGGTCGGAGGTCAGGGCCTCCAGCGCGGCCACGGCGTCGCCCGGGCGGTTGAAGGTGGGGATGCCGATCGTGACGCGCCGGTCGTTGGGCACCTGCACCGACGGGTCGGGCCGGCCGTCGGGTCCGGCGTCGGGCCGGGTCTCCGGCGCGGCGACGGCCGAGTACCAGCCACCGGCCAGCAGCTCGACGTCCGTGTCGGAGGTGAGGTCGAACCAGATCCAGCCGCCGTCCTCGAACGGGCCGAGGTCGCAGACAAACTCGACCGTGGTCACGCGGTCGGTGTCGCCGGGGCTGCCCACGACGTCGCCGGTGATCGCGATGCGCGAGCCGTCGATCTTGGAGCGGTAGAGGTCCACCCGCCCCGCGCCGCGGACGGTCAGGCGTAGGACGACGGAGTCCAGCACGGTCCACCGGCGCCAGTACGCGGCGGCGAACGCGTTGAAGTAGGTGGCGAACGAGACCTCGCTGTCCGCGCCGATGCTCAGCGTGGTGCGGCTGGACGAATGCGCGCGCCGGGCGTTGGTGGACGCCTCTTCCAGGTACAGCGACCGCACGTCCAGCGGCTCACCGGCCCGCGGCAGGATGATGCGCTGCAGGCATTCCAGGCCACGCGGGTCCGCAAGTGCTGCGACCGACCGCTCGATCTCGCCGCCTGCCTCGTGGTGGCCTCGGTGTTCCATGTACGCGCGTCCCCGTCCCGACGGCCGGGGCCGCCCTCGTCCACGTTGCATAACCCACGCCCTCGCTACTGCGGGGCGAAAGCCGGATCGATCGTACCCGGCTGGCACGATCCGCCACCTTCACCACGCGCCGAGGACCACCGGCGGGCCCGTAGGGCTTAAGTTCATTCCATGCGCATCCACACCCACGCCCGTCCTCGTCCGACCCTCCGCGCCGCACTGGGAGTGCTCGCCCTGGCCACCCCGCTGGCCCTCGCCGGCTGCAGCTCGGACGAGCCCACCCCGGCAGCCGAGTCCGGGGGTGGCGCCTCCACCGCGGCCGCCGAACCCGACAGCGGCGACGCGACCGTCGAGTGTCCGCCCGCCGAGGGCGCGGACGAGCGGGCCACGGACTTCGCCTCCGCTCCCCCGATGTGTCTGACCCCGGGTGTCGACTACTCGGCGGTCATCACCACGGACGCCGGCGCGGTCACCGTCGACCTGCTCGAGGACAAGGCCCCGGAGACGGTGAACAACTTCGTCTTCCTGGCCCGCAACAAGTTCTACGAGGGCGTCACGTTCCACCGCGTGATCCCCGGCTTCATGATCCAGGGCGGCGACCCGCAGGGCACGGGAGCGGGTGGCCCGGGTTACGAGTTCGACGACGAGCTCCCCGCGGCGGGCGAGTACGAGATCGGCTCCATGGCCATGGCCAACGCCGGCCCCGACACCAACGGCTCGCAGTTCTTCATCGTCACCGGCGACTCGGGCGTCTCGCTGCCCCCGAGCTACAGCCTGTTCGGCACCGTCACCGAGGGCATGGAGACGGTCACGTCGATCGAGTCCGACGGCAGCCCACAGGGCGCCCCGTCGACCACGCACACCATCGAGTCGGTGGAGATCGTCGAGCGCTGACGGTCCGTCGCCGCACGAGAAAAGCGTTCCGCACACGTTGTCCGAGTGGCGGTGTCCGGAACGTTCTTCTCGATGGGGCGACGGGTGGTGGGGCGGCGTGCCACGAGGGGCGGCGGGGTCAGTACCCGCTGGACCCGCCTCCGCCGGAGAACGACGCGTTCGAGTACCCGGTGTTCGTGGAGCTCGACGCCTGCGCCGCCTGCACGTCGTGGGAGTGCCAGCTCGAGGCCACGTAGAACGGCACGAAGCCGTTGTAGCCGTAGCCCGCGCGCCAGTCGCGGTCGTACAGCCGCGGCGCGTGGCGGTCGCCGGCGTCCGCGGCGGCCTCGACGTCCGACATCTCGCGCTCGCGGATGGCCTCGACGACCAGCCGGTAGTCCACGACCAACCGGGCGTAGCGGTCCATGAAGTCGGTGGCGCCGGTGTCCCGGGCCAAGTCGTCGGCTCGGGCCTCCAGCGCCCTGGCCTCGGACGACAGCCTCTCGTCCTCGGCACCCAGCGCGGCGGCGCCCATGTCCTCGCGGAGCTCGCCCAGCTGGCGGCGCCGCACGTCGGCATCGCCCTGCTCCATGCGGAAAAGCTGATCGATGTTCTTCTCCGCCGTATCCATCTGGTCGACGGTGGTGTGGGCGGTCTCGATGTCGGCGGCCGCCGCCCGGAACTCGGCGTCCGTGGACTCGGGCCGGAGGTCGCCGATCCGGCCCATGATCGCGTCCACCTCGAGGAACCGGTCCCGCACGTCGGCCCATTGCCCACGCAGCTCGTCGTCGGCCAGCGGTGACCGTAGGGAGTTGGCGCGGACGTCCAGCCCGCCGAGCTCGCCCGCGATCCGCCCGTACTCGCGAGAGACCCGGTCGTAGCGCTCCCGCGCCGTGGCGGCCTTCTTCTTGCGAGAGCCCGCCACGGCAGCACCGATGGCGCCCGCACCCACCACTCCCGCGCCGCCGAGCGCCCACGGCAGCCAGGACGGCATGCCCTCGGATTCGGGCGCGAGGACCGTGGGATCGGCGGCGGCCTTCGCCCCGGCGAGCAGTCCGACGGCGGTGTTGTCGCGCCGCATCGGGTCCTTCATCGCCTCGAGCGAGCCGTCCAGGTGCGATCCCTCGAAGAGGTCCATGGCCACGCACACGTCGTCGCCGCAGTAGATGCCGACGTCGCGCGCCTCGGCATCGTTGGACACGATCAGCGTCCCCGGCGCCCACTTCTTCCGGTCCTCTGCCAGCAGGTCCGGACGCTCGTCCTCGGCGAACTCGAGGGTCGTGTCGTTGAGATTGCTGCCCCCGTCGTCGAAGACCAGGTACTCGACGTGCCGCACCTGCGGCGGGAAGTCGATCCGCGGTGTCTCGGTGCGCAGCAGGTCGTCATCGCCGTCCGACAGCAGTCCCGCGCGGTCGGTGACGCCCACCGACACCGTCGTCGCGGGCGCGGTGTCGGAGGGTGCGGGCGCGGTCTCGGCTGGAGCCGGCGCGGGAGCGGGCGCCTGGGCCCGTGCCGCGGGGCCGCCGGCGAGGTGCCCGGCCGAGAGCAGGAACAGCGCGGCGCCGACGAGCGCCACGAGTAGTCGGAGCACTGGCGAGGTCGCTCGTGTCATGGCGGAAGCCTAACCCCCGCGGGCGATCGATCCCCCGGCCCCAGGTCCGCCCGAACTCGAACCGGGCTACCTTTGGCCCATGCTCGTCGTGGAAACCCTCATCGCCGTCACCATCGCGTTGACCACCGCGTTCGGCGGCCTCGTGGCGGATGACGTCATTAGCGCGGACGGCTCCTGCACCATCTCCGGTGTCCCGGATCTCTGGTCGCACCACTGCACGTCGTTGCCGCGCCTGGCGTGGTTCCTGGGCTCCGCCGGACTCCTGATCGCGATGATGGCGCTGCGGCACTGGATGATCAACCGCAACGGCACGCTGTACTACCTGCGCCTGCTGCCGGCCGCCTCCGCGGATCACCTTCGGGGCGCGATGGACATGGCCCGGGCGCGCAGCCTCGATTTCCGCACGGCCACCGGCTGGTTCGGCGCGGTGGGTGACGTCCTGGACCTGCGCGCCGACGTCGCGCGGGTGTCCGACGAGTTGGAACGCGCGATGAACGACGACGACGAGGCCACCGGCTACCTGTTCGCCCCCAATCTCTCGTTCCCCGCCGCGCTATCGGTGGGCTACGACGTCCTGCTGCGGGAGCGGACCTCGCTCGCCGAAGTGCCGGAGGAGCCGCGGTCGACGCGAATCCCGGGCGGGGACACCGGGATGCGGACGGTGTACTTCGACGATGGCTACGACGAGTGGTCGTCGCGCGACTGGGCCACCCACCACGAGACGCCCGACCCGGACATCACTCTGACGACCGTCGTGGAGCCACGCGTCGACCGCCACGAGGTGAAGCGGGTCTGGCTGTCGCTGCAGCTGGGGCCGACCGGGCCGGTGTCCGAGGTCGACGCGCAGTATCCACTGCGGGACACCTGCGACGTGGTGATCGTGGCGGGCCCCGTCGAGAACGTCGGCGGGGAGGTGCACCTGCGCCCGTGGGAGCTGCCCGTCGGCCGGTGGATCCCGGGGTCGAGCGGACGGAAAATAGACCCGAAGGCCTTCGCCACCCTGGTGGTCGAGCTCTCGGGCGCGATCGAGCACGTCCTCGACGACTACCCGGAGGCAACCGTGCTGCTCTGCGGCGACCTGCCACGCTCGGTGGGGTTCGCGCTGGGCTACGTCATCTCCGAGCGCAAGGACAACCAGATCATCGGTAAGCGACCGGACCTACACCTGCCGCAGCCGGGCGATTCCGCCGCCGAGCGGATCCAGGCGCACGCGGAGAACGCGGGCCTGAGTTCGCTGAGCCGCTTCTGGGCCTCGGTGACGCCGGTGCTGGTCCATCTCGGTGAGGCCCGACCGACGCTCGTGCACCCGGCTCAGCGGGCCGAGATCGTGGCCGCCCTCGCCGAGCAGCCCTAACCTCGGCGGCCCACGCATCCTCAAGAGAGTTCGGCCCACATCAGCCGAGTAGATGTGTGCCGAACCCTCTGCTCGACGTCGGCGGCGCTCGACGCCGGCGGCGCTGGGCGGCGACGGGGCTGCGCAGCCCGCTCAGCGGCGTACCGCGTCAGGCCACGGGCACCGCGTCAGTCCGCGAGCGGCGCCCCGTCGCGCAGGTGCGGCGCGAGGGTGTTCTCGAACATGGTCAGCGCGGAGGCGATGGCCATGTGCATGTCGAGGTACTGGTAGGTGCCCAGGCGGCCACCGAAGAGCACCTTGTTGGCGGCGGTCTCGGCCTTGGCCCGGTCGCGGTAGGCGGCCAGCCGCTCGCGGTCGGTGGACTCGTTGATCGGGTAGTACGGCTCGTCGTCGCGCTCGGCGAAGCGGCTGAACTCGCGCATGATCACGGTCTTGTCCGTGGGGTAGTTCTTGCGCTCCGGGTGGAAGTGGCGGAACTCGTGGATGCGGGTGAACTCGACCTCGGCGTCGTTGTAGTTCATCACCGGGGTGCCCTGGAAGTCGCCGGTGGGCAGGACCTCCATCTCGAAGTCCAGGGTGCGCCAGCCGAGCTCGCCGTCGGCGTAGTCGAAGTAGCGGTCGAGCGGGCCGGTGTAGACGACGGGCGCGTCCGGGCTCGCGGCGCGCACGGCCTCGCGGACATCGAACCAGTCGGTGTCGAGCACCACGTCGATCTTCTCGTCCGCCGCCATGTTCTCGAGCCACGCGGTGTATCCGTCGACCGGCAGCCCCTCGTAGGTGTCCGAGAAGTAGCGGTTGTCGAAGTTGTAGCGCACGGGCAGCCGGGTGATGTTGCCGGCGGGCAGGTTCTTGGGGTCGGTCTGCCACTGCTTGGCGGTGTAGCCCTTGATGAACGCCTCGTACAGCGGGCGCCCGATCAGCGAGATGGCCTTCTCCTCGAAGTTCGCGGCCTCGTCGGAGGAGAACTCGGCGGCCTGCTCGGCGATCAGCTTTCGCGCCTCGTCGGGCGAGTAGTAGCGGCCGAAGAACTGGTTGATCAGGCCCAGGCCCATCGGGAACTGGTACGCGGTGTCCTTATACATGCAGAACACGCGGTGCTGGTAGCCGGTGAAGTCGGTGAACCGGTTGACGTATTCCCACACGCGCTCGTTGGAGGTGTGGAACAGGTGGGCGCCGTACTTGTGGATCTCGATCCCGGTCTCGGGCTCCGCCTCCGAATAGGCGTTGCCGCCGATGTGGTGGCGCCGGTCGAGCACGAGGACGCGCTTACCGAGCTCGGTGGCCGCCCGCTCGGCGACCGTCAGGCCGTAGAAACCCGACCCCACCACGATGAGGTCGTAGGTGCCCCACTGCCGCTCGTCCGCCATCGTCGACTTCCCCTTCGCTGAAGACTTCTGTGCCGCGGCGGTTCTCCGCAGCCGTGTCCGTAGGCCGCGCGCCGATCGGCGCGGGTCCTTCGTTCCCAGGGTATCGGTCGGGCCGGGGGGTGGTTAATGGCGCGCCGGTGACGGGCGACCAGACCGGGGCCGGGCAGGGGGGCGGAGCAGGGTCGACGACAACGACGATGACAACGACGACGACACCGTCGGCGACCACGGAAACACCCACATCGGACGAGTTCGCCCCTCCCGCGGCGCGTCGGGGGCATCTGATCTGCCGACGACCGTCGACCGCCGGTATCCGCTCACGGCGCTGGTCGGACGTCGTCGTCGTCGTACGCCGGTTCGAAACTACACGCCTGTCATCCCAAAATTCACTTCCGTACCACTTGGTTTCACGCGTTTCTTGGCTAACATTGACCCCGTTCGTCACATCTGCCCCACTGTCCGCGGCCCGGTCGCGGCCGGCGGGGTGGGGTGGGAGAAGTGGTCAGCGGCTCCACGCCGCGGGCCGCAGACACCTGATCTGGAGAAGCCCTTGAGCACACGACGCCGCCCCATGCATTTCAGCGGTCGACGCCGGACCCTCGCCGTTGCGGTGGCGGTCGCGGCGTCCGTCGTCACCCCCCTCGCCGTATACGGGCCTGACCAGTTGGTCGAGTCCTCCGACGACATCACCACCACCGCCGGCACCGGTCTGCCCACCGGCGAGGTCCAGGTTCCGCTCGCCGAGGCGCCCGCCGCGGCCGGCGTGAACCGGGACATCGCCGGCGGTCAGTCGCCCGTCAAGGAGGTCACCTCCGAGACGCCGTTCTCGATGATGGGCGTCACCTGGAAGGGCTCCCACCCCGACGCCGTCGCCAACGTGCGTGCCCAGAACCCGGACGGCTCGTGGGGCCCCTGGTTCGAGGCCGAGTCGGTCGACGCCGAGGGCGACAGCACGACAGGCACCGGCGGCACCGAGCCCGTCTACCTGGGCCTGGACACCACGGCCGTGCAGATCGCGCTCAGCGGCGTCGACCTGTCCGACAGCTCGCTGGCGGATGCGCCGGACGCGGATGCCGAGGCGCCCGACACCCAGCCCGGCTCCCACGCCGACGCCGACGCCGATACCGACGCCGCCGAGGCCCCGGCCGACGAGGACATCGCGGCACGCACCGACACGCCGGCCGCCGAGACCGCCCCGGCGCGCGCGAGCACGCCGGCCACGCCCGCGTTCGACTCGGCACCGCCGGTGCCGACCCGCTTCGCGGACATCAAGCCGGTCGCCGAGAGCAGCGATCTCGACGCGAGCACCGTGCAGGCCGTGCTGCTCTCCCCCGACTCCACCCCGACCCCGGACCCCGACGCGTTCGCCGACGTCTCGGCCACCGGCGGGACCGGCACCGACGGAGATATCGCCGCGAAGCAGCCCTCGATCATCACCCGCTCGGGCTGGGGCGCCAATGAGTCCCAGCGCTGCCGCAACGCGACATACGACGACTCGCTCGCCGCTGCAACCGTCCACCACACGGCCGGCAGCAACAACTACTCCCGCGAAGAATCCGCAGGAGTCATGCGCGGCATCTACACCTACCACGCCCAGAGCCTGGGCTGGTGCGACGTCGGCTACAACGTGCTGGTCGACAAGTACGGGCAGGCCTTCGAGGGCCGCCACGGCGGCCTGAGCCGCAACGTCCAGGGCGCCCACGCCGGTGGCTTCAACGGCAACACGTGGGGCATCTCGATGATGGGCGACTACTCGACCCTCACCCCGCCCGACGTCACCATCCGCAAGGTGGGCGAGATCCTCGGCTGGCGACTCTCGGTGGCCGGTATCGACCCCAAGGGCTCCGACACCCACTACTCCGAGGGCACCTCGTACACCAAGTACGCCTACGGCACCTCCGTGCGACTGCCGAACATCTTCGCCCACCGCGACGTCGGCCTCACCACCTGCCCCGGCGACGCCGGCTACGCGAAGATGGGCCAGATCCGCGACATCGCGGCCTCCTACGCCAAGGGCGGCGGCGGGGGCGGAGCCGCCCCGTCCAACCCCGACTCGGGCTCGCCCGCCGGTGGGGGCGGAGGCTCGCAGGCGCCCGGCATCAACAAGGCCGGCATCCAGGAGGCCGTGACCTCCGCGCTGCGGACCGTCCTGAACGGCGGCCGGATCGACGTGCCCGCCCTGACCCGTGCCCTCACCGGCGGCATGACCCTGGCGGACATCCCGTTCGACACGGGCTCGGTCGGTGATCTGGTCGGCGGCGACTTCGCGGCGCTCGCCGCGCAGTTCGCCGGGCCGCTCGGCAAGGTGCTGTCCGGGATCCAGAAGTTCGGCGACGTCTCGCTGGTCAAGCACGAGAACGGCGCGCTGTACTCCTCCCCCGGGACCGGCACCCATCCGGTGTGGGGCGTGATCGGAGACGCGTGGGCCGCCCAGGGCTTCGAGCACGGGCCGCTCGGACTGCCGGTGTCCAGCGAGGCGGATCGCGAGGACGGGACCGTCGCCCAGCGCTTCACCGGCGGCACCCTGGTCTACGACCCGGCCACCAAGGAGATCTCGGTCGAGCCGAACCCGTAGGACCCCTCAGACTCGCGGACCGGCTCCCACCAGGTGTGCCCGCCTCCCCACCACGGGGCGGCGGGCACACCGGGGAAGTGGTGGGGACCGGTCCGTGCTCTATTTCGTCGACCCGCTCGGCCGCCGGCCACACCTCCCCGGCATCCGCGCCAGCGCCTGCCGGCATCCGATCCCGCGCCTGAACTCCCGCCCCTCGAAGTGAACTCCCGCCCGCGCGTCGGCGGGAGCGGCAGTTCATCGAGGCGCGCGGCTGCGCGCCGGGTACGCGGGAGCGGGTGTCTCAGACCCACCAGCGGCGCAGAACGTGCGCCAGGCCGGCGTCATCGTTGCTCAGCGTCACCTCGTCCGCGACCGCGTGGACCGACGCGATCGCGTTGCCCATGGCCACCCCGTGATCGGCCCACCGCAGCATCTCCACGTCGTTGGGCATGTCGCCGAACGCCACGGTCACCGGGACGATCCGCTCGGTGGCGCCGCCACCGGTCCCTCCCCCGCCGGCCCGCGTGAGCGCGGACGCCGAACGCGCCGAGGCCGGGACCGCCACCTCGCCTGAGGTGAGCGCGGTGAGGCCGCTGGCCTTGGTGACCCCGCGGGGGGCGAACTCGATGAGCCCGTCGGTCGTCGAGAAGGTCATGTCCGCGAGGTGCTCGACGGCCCCCTCCAGCGCGGCGGCCATGTCGGCGCTCGGCATCCCCGGAACCCGGGCGAGGAGCTTGAGCACCGGCTCGGACAGAACCTCGTCGTGCCCCACCTCGAGGTGCTCGAGACTGATCCACGCGTGCTCGTAGTCAGGACTCGCGACGAAGTCCGCGTCGGCCGCGTCGCGTCCGAGCCGTTCGGCCGCGATGCCGCTACCCGGCAGGCGCTCCCGGAGGATCCCGTCGAGCTCGGCGAGAGCGTCCGGCTGCAGGAGCGTGGTGGCCAGGAACTCGCCACTGTCGGTGTCCATGATCACCGCCCCGTTGGCGCAGACCGCCAACGGCGCCACCGGGAGCTGGTCGACGATCTGGGACATCCAGCGCGGTGGCCGGCCCGTGGCCAGGATGAACGACGCGCCGTCGGCCACGATGTCCTCGACGACCGCCCGGTTGGCGGCCGGAACGAGATGGTCAGTACCGATGAGGGTGCCGTCGACATCCGAGGCGACGAGCAGAGGTCTTGAGGAGGTCACGGAACGTTCGGGCCGCCCGTCACAGGGTCGCCGTCGTCGGTCTCCCGGGGTTCCCCGGACGGCGGCGCCGCACCGCCCGCCGGCGACCCACCGCCCTGCGCGGCGTCCTTCTCCGCGTGGCGCCGCAGTCGCTCGGCGTGCTCGGCCTCATCCTGCACCGACGCCTCCTCGAGCGTCGGCGCCGATCCCCCGAGGCGCGCCGGGACCCAGCTCGCCCCGGCCGGGTAGGGGCCGTACCGCTCGGCGTACTCGTCCTGCAGCCGCTCGAGGGTGGCCTGCATCTGCGCGCGGACCTGCGCGGTGCACTCGGCGGCGGGCTCGTAGGCCTCGATCGGCTCGCTGACCTCCATCATGACGGGCACCCGGGGCCGCAACAGCTTCTTGGGCAGGCCCTTGGTCCACACGCGCTGTGAGCCCCAGATGGTCACCGCGAGGATCGGCACGCCGGCCTCGAGCGCCATGCGCACCGCGCCGGACTTGAAGTCCTTGATCTCGAAGCTGCGGCTGATGGTGGCCTCGGGGAACACGCCCACCAGCTCGCCGGCGCGCAGCCGCCTGACCGCCTCGTCGAACGAGTGCTTGCCGGCCGCCCGGTCGACGGGGATGTGCCGCAGTTCGCGCATGATCGGGCCCGCGACCGAATGGTCGAACACCTCGGCCTTGGCCATGTAGCGGATGAAGCGCTTGTGCTCACGCGCCGGGATACCGGCGTAGACGAAGTCGAAGTACCCGGTGTGGTTGATCACCACCACCGCACCGCCCTTTTCGGGGAAGTGATGCTCCCCGCGCATGGTGATGTCCAGACCCTGGACCTTGAACATCGTGCGGGCGAACCCGATGATCCCCGTATAGAGCAGCTCCACGCCCCACAGCGTAGCGGCCCACGCCGCGCTCGGCCCGCCGTGTCGGTGGCCGTGTAGGTTCGGCGGCGTGGACCACGCCCCCTTCGACTCGGTCGATCCCGAGTCGCACAGCCGCCGATACTCCTGGGCCGCAGCGCCCGCCGATCCGTCGGAGCGCGTGCACGCCGGTCTGGCGGCGCTCGAGGAGATCATCCGCGGCGAGCGCCACCTCTCCCCCGGCGCACACACCCTCGGGGTGCGCCTCACCGCCGCCGCGGAGGGCTCGGTGACCATGACCGCCACGCCCGCCGAGTGGGCGCTCAACAACGGTGGCACCGTCCACGGCGGGATCGTCTCGGGTTGGGTCGACTCCGCGCTCGGCTACGCCACGGCCACCGTCGTCGAGCCGGGCGTCGGCTACAACACGCTCGACCTCACCGTCCGCTACATCCGTGCACTGCGCCTCGAGCGCACGCCCGCGACGATCAGCGCCGAGGTCGAGCACGTGGGCCGGTCGACGTGCGTTGTGCAGGCCAAGGTCACCGACACCGACGGCCGCACCTGTGCCAGCGCGAGCGGCGTGATGATGCTGTTCCGCCCCTGACGGCCGTCCGCGCGGACCGCGGCCCCGGGCAGAGCGCCCGAGCGGATGCCGGGTGTCAGCGGAGGGGTTCGAGCACGTCCTTGCCGACGAACGGGCGCAGCGCCTCGGGGACCACGACCGAGCCGTCGGCCTGCTGGTGGTTCTCGAGGATCGCCACGAGCCAGCGCGTGGTCGCGAGCGTCCCGTTGAGGGTGGCCGCGGTCTGCGGCTTACCGCTGGAGTCGCGGTAGCGCACCCCGAGGCGGCGGGCCTGGAAGGTGGTGCAGTTCGAGGTGGACGTGAGCTCCCGGTAGGCGTCCTGCGTCGGGACCCAGGCCTCACAGTCGTACTTGCGCGCGGCCGAGGAGCCCAGGTCGCCGCCGGCGATGTCGATCACCCGGAACGGCAGGCCCATCGCCTGCAGCATCTCCTTCTCGAAACCCAGCAGGCGCTGGTGCTCGGCGTGGGCATCCTCCGGCTTGCACCAGGAGAACATCTCGACCTTGTCGAACTGGTGGACACGGATGATGCCGCGCGTGTCCTTGCCGTGGCTGCCGGCCTCGCGACGGAAACAGGACGACCAGCCGCAGTAGCGCTTGGGACCGTCGGACAGGTCGAGGATCTCGCCCTGGTGGTAGCCGGCCAGCGCGACCTCGGAGGTGCCGACCAGGTACAGGTCGTCGGCCTCGAGCTTGTAGACCTCGTCGGCGTGGGCGCCCAGGAAGCCGGTGCCCTGCATGATCTCCGGGCGCACGAGCACCGGCGGGATCATCAGGGTGAACCCGTTGGCGGTGGCCTTCTGCGCGGCGAGCTGCAGCATGCCCAGCTGCAGGAGCGCGCCGTAGCCGGTGAGGAAGTAGAAGCGGGCGCCGGAGACCTTGGCGCCGCGCTCCATGTCGAGCAGACCCAGGCTCTCGCCCAACTCGAGGTGATCCCTGGGCTCGAAGTCGAAGGTGGGGATCTCACCGATCCGCTCGATCTCCACGAAGTCGTCCTCACCGCCGGCGGGCGTGCCCTCCTCGACGACGTTGGACAGCAGCCGCTGGATCCGGTCGACCTCGGCGGCGGCGGCCTTCTCCGACTCCTCCGCGTCCTTGACGGCCTGCTTCAGCGCGCCGGCGGCCTCCAGCAGCGCCGGGCGCTCCTCGGCCGAGGCCTGGCCGACCTTCTTGCCGTGGGCCTTCTGCTCTCCACGCGCGGTGTCGGCGGCCGCGATGGACGTCCGGCGGGACTCGTCGGCGGACAGCAGTTGGTCGACCAGCGTCGGGTCCTCGCCACGGGTCCGCTGGGAGTCGCGGACGAGGTCGGGGTTCTCGCGGAGCAGCTTGAGATCGATCACGGGCCCCAGCCTAGCGGCCCCGTCCCACCCGACGACCCGGGCTCCACCTCACATTCCACCCCGCGCGGGGCGACTCGAGGCCGGTGGCTCAGACGCCGAAGAGCTCGAGGAAGGCGTCCTTCTCGAACATGCGCGCCGTGTCGATGGCGGTGGGGACGCCGCCGTTCGGGTCGGCACCGGCCTCGAAGAGGATGCGGACGACCTCGCCGTAGCCCTTGAACACCGCGCCGGCCAGCGGGGTCTGCCCGCGATCATTGGCCCGGTCCACCTCTGCGCCGCGCTCGACGAGAGCCCGGACGGTCTCCGGGTGCCCGTTGTAGGCAGCCAGCATGAGCAGCGCGTCACCACGCTCGTTGGTCAGGTCCGGGGTCACGCCCGCGTCGACGTAGGCGGCGAGCCGCTCGGTCTCACCGTCTCTGGCCAGCTGGAACAGCATCTGGGCGAACTCGAGGACCTCCGGGTCCACGCCTTCGCGCGGCGAACGCGCACCGCTGTCGGTCCCGTCCTGCTGCTCGTGGTCGTGTCCGCTCATGTCCGGGATCCTATCGCCACGGCGGGATTACGGCATCATAGGAGCGATGACCCCCACCTCCCGATCCTCTGATCAAGGTCGGTCCCTGCTCCGTTCGCGGGGCGCGGTCATGGCCTCACTCGTCGCGATCCTCTCCGGCGCGGCGGTCACGGGCGCGCTCATGGTCTCGGCCATCAACGACCCGAGCTCCGACCGCGCCGGTCGTATCGCCGCGGTCGTGCCGCAGGTCGACCCGCGCACGCTGTCCGGCCCCGCCTATGCGGGTGCCACGGCGGGCACCTGTCTGACCTGGTCCGTGGACGCCGCCGACCAGGTGTCGTCGTTCGACACGGTCGACTGCGCGCAGCCGCACCGGTTCGAGGTCGCCGCCCGGATCGACCTCTCCGAGGTTCCCGGGTTCGGCGACGACCAGCCGCTGCCGGACTCCGCCGACCTGGCCCCCGTCGGGACCGACCGCTGCCTGCCCCTCGTCACCGAGTACGCGGGCGGCCGCGAGGTCGATCCGGAGGGCCGCTTCACCGGGCTGGTCGTCCCGCCCTCGCAGGAGGGGTGGGACAAGGGCGACCACAGCGTGCTGTGCGGCGTCGCCGCGTCCGAGCTCGACGGGCGTTCGGCGCTGTCGACCGGGCTGTTCGCCGAGGCGGATCAACACCGCCGGTGGGAGCCCGGCACGTGCCTGGGGTTCACCGCCGAGGGGCTGCCCGGCGCGCCGATCCCCTGCGCAGAGGACCATTCGATCGAGATCGTGTCCGACCTCGATGTCTCCGGGATCTTCCCGGAGGGCCCCACCCCGCCGGAGCCGTCGGTGCAGTCCGAACTCACCGCGCAGGCATGCCTGGACGCCGGCATCGCCTACTTCGGGGACGGCGAGGCGCTGCGCCGCAGCACCCTCATCTCGACGCTGGTCAACCCGATCTCCGAGGTGTCCTGGCTCACCGGTAGCCGCACGGTCAACTGCGGGCTGATGAGATCGGCGGATCCGGGGCCGTTCGCGGTGCTGCGGGGCTCGGCGACGCAGGGCGTGCTGGTCGACGGTCAGACGCCGGTCGCGCCCACCACCACGATCATCCCGCCGCCGGGCCAGCAGCCGGGCGGCGAGGCCGGGGCCACGACGGGCGGCGACCAGAGCACGATCTCGGTGCCCGTCCCCGGCGGGAACCCGTGACGCCAGACGCGGACGGGGCATCGTGAGCATCAGGGTCGATGAAGCCCGGTTCGAGCACCTGGTCGACGACGCGCTGGACTCCGTGCCGGACGCGTTGTTCCGGGCCATGGACAACGTCGTGGTGCTCATCGCCGACCGCAATCCTGACGAGCCGGGCCTGTTGGGCCTCTACGAGGGCGTGGCGTTGACCGAGCGCGACACCACCTATTCGGGATTCCTGCCCGACACCATCACGATCTACCGCGACGCGCTGTGCGACTTCTGCTCCACCGAGGATCAACTGGTCCACGAGGTCGCGGTGACGGTGATCCACGAGATCGCCCACCACTTCGGCATCGGCGACGAGACCCTGCACGAGCTCGGCTGGGGCTGAGCACGGCCGCGACCTGCACGCCGGCGGTCCCCGCCCCGGGTCAGAACGCGGGCCGCCCCAGGTGGTCGCCCCACCGCTCGCACGACCAGCCACCGCCGTCCGGGGCGAGCTCGATGACCCCGCAGTTGGCGATGTGGTTGTCCAGGGCCCACTGCGAGGGCGCGGCGCCGGCGAACACGGCCATCATCCGCATGACCGCACCGTGCACCACCAGGACCACGTCGATCCCGTTGTCGAGGTACGACTCGCGCAGTTCGGCGACCAACGGCATCGTCCGGTCCTGCACGTCGAGGGCGCTCTCCCCGTCGGGCAGGCTAGCGGTAAGGTCACCGGCCTCGAGCCAGTCACGCATGAGCCGGTTGTAGGCGAGCATCGCCTCGACACCGGTCTGCATCTCGTACCGGCCGGCCTGCACCTCGTAGACGCCGGGCACGGCCTGCGTCGGCAAGCCCATTTCGGTGGCGACGAGCCCGGCGGTCTCGCGGGCCCGGGCCGCCTCGGAACTCATCACGACGGTCGGGGAGATCCCGGAGCCGGCCAGCTCCTGCCCCACCAGCGCCGCCTGTTCGCGACCGAGCTCGGTCAGCGGCGCCCCCGGCAGTGCGGTGTCGAGCGCCCCGGCGACGTTGGACGGTGTCTGCCCGTGACGGACCAGGTGCAGGCGGGCGCTCATCCGGCGCCCTCGCCGCGGCGGAGCCCCTCGAGCCAGGCCGTCTCGTCGGCGCGGTCTGGCGGCGGCGAGCCGGCCTCCGCGAGATCGGCGACGGGCCACGAGCCCAGGTAACGCAGGCTCTCGGTCCGGTGCCGCAGGGCGACGAGCGCCTCGGCGACCATCGGGTCGTCGATGTGGCCCACGAGGTCCACGTGGAACAGGTAGGTGAACCGCTCGACGCGCGTGGGTCTCGAGCCGATGCGGGTGAGGTCGATGTCGCGGATCGACAGCTCGGTCAGCGCCTGCACCAGCGAGTTGGGCTGATGGGGCAGTCCGAAGATCACGCAGGTCCGGTCGTGGCCGGTGCGCGGGGTGGGCGGCGCGGGCCGGCCGACCAGGACGAAGCGGGTGCGGGCGCCGCCGACGTCGGCGATGTTCTCGGCGAGCGGGACGAGCCCGTTGATCTCCCCGGCGCGGGCGGGTGCGGCGGTCGCGTCGGCGCTCCCGGCGGCGACCTCCTCGGCGCCGGCCGCGGTGGAGGAGGTGGTCTCGATACGCGCGTTCGGCAGATTCTCCCCGACCCAGCGTCGAACCTGCGCGGCGGCCACGGGGTGGGTGCGCAGGACCGTCACGTCCTCCGCGGTGGTGCTGGGGCGGACGAGGATGGAGAAGACCACGTCGATCTGGGTCTCGGCGAAGATCTGCAGTCGGTCCCCCACCGCGAGGGCGTCGCTGGTGGGGTTGACGGTGCCGTCGACCGAGTTCTCGAACGGGACACACGCGTAATCGACGTCGCCGGCGCGGACCAGGGCCAGCGCCTCATCCGGGCTGCCGGCCGGCACGGCCCGGGCGTCGGCGAGGAGGTCCGCTATCCGGGCGTCGGCACGGAATCGGTGCAGGGCGGCATCGGTGAACGTGCCGGGGGGGCCGAGGTAGGCGACGGTGACCACGACGACAAGCCTAGCCAGCGTCAGTCGCCGTCCACCGGGCTGAGGGCGGACTCGATGGTCGCGAGCTGATCGTGCGGCACGAGCACGCACGTCACGACATCCCGGATCGCCTCCCGGGCCGATCGGGACAGGCCCACGATCCGGGCCGGGTCCGGCTCGGCGATCGCGGCCCGGATGTCTGCTCCGGTCATCGCGGCGACCGCACCGGACAGCAGAGCCCACACCTGCGAGGCGTCAGCGCAGCGGGGCACCAGGCCCGAGCCGAACCCCACGCCGGCGTGGGAGGCCACCGCGAGCAGGTCCGCGAGGTGCGCGGCACTCTGGACCTGATCGGGGCCGGAGGCCGGTGCGGCCGGGTCGGCGGGCGCCGCCGTACCGGCGATCGCGGCGAGCCCCGGAGCCACGTCGACGACGGCCGGGGTCCCCCCGGCCAACACCTCCATGACCTCGTCGAGGGCCGGCTGCCCGGTCACCGGATCCGGCGCCACCACCACCGGCGCCGTGACCGACCACCGGCCCAGCACCTCCACGATCGAGGCCTCGTCCACCACGAGATCGTCCAGCAGGTCGGGCCGTGAGGGGCCACGGCCGAGCAGTTCAAGCGACACCGTCATGGATTTAAGGTCTACACCGTGCGCCCCCGCCGCGTCCGCACAGCCCGACCTGGTGCCCCTGGCGTTGCTACGCTCTCCAGCGATGGGTTCCGACGACTCCACCGGCCCGGAATTCGCGGCCGACTACACCCCGGCCCCGGATGACGCCCCGGACGCCTCGCACCTCACCCCGGAGGAGAATCGGGGGCCCCGCACGATCCACGTCGCGTTGGGGCTGCTCGCCCTGCTCATCGTGGTCGCGGTGGCCACGGCCCCCGAGTCGGTGCTGCCCCGCGACTCGACCCTGCACGGCGACTATCACCTCGACCAGGCATCGGGTCTGGAGATCGTGGTCCCGGTGGGGTGGCGGGCCCGCGCCGACGCCGAGTTCGGCTCACTCGAGCTCGTGCCGGTCGGGTCGGGACGGGCCGTGGACACCCGCATCTTCGCCGGCGCCCTCGAGCCCGGTATCGCCGCCGCGGCGATCGCCGACAACGAAGGCGCCGCCACCGCTCTCGCCGAGACCATCCAGCAGTACGTCCTGGGCGTCACCGGCGTCCGGGACGACCGGCGCACCGCCACCGTGGAGAACGAGGCGGGATCCGGGGCCTCCGTGTCGTACGTGGTGGTCCCCGACGACCCGGCCAGGCTCGACGCCGGGGGGCTGGTCTACACCGCGGTGTTCGGCGACTCCGACCAGCGGTGGTGGGTGGCGTACGTGACCACCGAGCAGCAGTCCTCCCCGGGCGCCCGCTGGATGGGGCGCATCGTCGAGCACGTGCGACTCCAGGACTGAGCGGGGCACCGTCGTGAACGTGCAAGTCAGCACCAGCGAAGCCTCGGATCCCGCCCCCGGGCCCGGTGGGCTGCGACGGGCCCTGTCCCTCCGCGGGACGTTCGCCCGGTACTCGGCGCGATTCGACCCGGTCAGCGACCCGCGTGTCCGGCGGCTGCTGATCGCCGAGGTCGTCGTCGTCCTCCTCGTCACCTTCGGCCTGTCCGGCCTCTACGCCGTGCTCGACCTGGTCTCCGCGATGCTCGCGCCCACCGACCTGGCGGACCAGACCGCGGCGCTCAACGTCTCCCGTTCCACACAGTCCTGGCTCGACCTCGCCTACCAGGCGCTCGGGGTGCTGCGGTTGACCGCGTGGGCCCTGCTGCCGCTGGTGCTGCTGGCGCACACCGGGATCGGTGCGCGGGCCGTGGGGCTCGTCCGCGACCGGCCCTGGCGGCAGGTCGGGTGGGGGCTCGCGCTGACGGCGGTGATCGGGATCCCCGGCCTGGCGCTGTACCTGGGCGCGGTCGCGGCCGGTGTCAACCTGCAGGTCTCCGCGTCCGGGCTGACGGAGACGTGGTGGCGGCCGATCGTGCTGGTGCTCGCCGCGGCCGGCAACGGGGCGGCCGAGGAGATCCTCGTGGTGGGCTACCTGCTCGTGCGGCTGCGCCAGATCGGGGTGTCGCCCGCGGTCGCACTGATCGGGACCGCGGTGCTGCGCGGCTCGTACCACCTGTACCAGGGCTTCGGCGGCGGGCTCGGTAACCTGGCGATGGGGATCGTGTTCGCGCTGTGGTGGATGCGCACGCGCCGACTGTGGCCGCTGATCCTGGCACACACGCTGCTCGACGTGTTCGCGTTCCTGGGATACGCGCTGCTCGCGCCGCATGTGGCGTGGCTCTGACCCGTTCCGGGGCGACCGGCGGCGAGAGGGCGTTTCGGCTGTGATGCTCGACTCGACGGCGCGGCGC
>NZ_JAIFXZ010000016.1 GCF_021033825.1 Dietzia aurantiaca | reverse complement strand
GCCCACTACGGATGTCGAAGACCCGCTCCCGGACCCCGCGGTCGCCGCAGCCCGGCGACCGGCCGTGGCGGCCCGTGCCGGCGCAGGGTCGGCCCGCCCGGCCCTCGCGCATCAACGCCGCCATGGTCATCGCCGCCATCGGTGGCGCCATCATGCTCGCGGGAGTCGCGTTCCTGCTGGTCGTGGCCATCCAGGCCGGGTTGTTCCCGCCGATCGCCCGCGTGATCGGCGCCGCGGTCCTGGCCGTCATCCTGGTGGGGCTGGGCCTGCGGCTGCAGTCGCGACACGAGGCCACCGAGGGCCGGCCGGTCAACCCGGGCGCGTTGGCACTGGTGGGGACCGGCCTCGCCGCGGCGATGCTCGACGTGATCGCCAGCTCCGTGCTCTACCAGTGGATCCCGGGGCCGGCCGCCTACATGTTCGTCGGCGGCCTCGCGCTGGTCGGGATGACCCTGGCCCAGCGCTGGAGGTCCGCGGTGCTGGCCGGGCTGGTTGCGGCCGGCACGATGGCGTTGTCCCCACTCATTTCGAGCGGCCCCGAGCTGCCGATCTTCTTCGTCATAGTCGGCATCGCCACCGCTGTGCTCGCCGCCGAGCTCGGCCTCGTGGTCCGCCTGATCTGGTCTGTCCCGCCCGCGTTCATGCTCACCGGCTACCTCGCCTCCTCCGACACCGGCCCCGAGGGTGACCAGATCGGCCTGATCGTGGCCGCGCTCGTCTTTGCGGTCGTGACAGTAGCGGTGGCCTGGTACGACTCGTCCCGCAGGGAGCCGGTGGCCGAGTACGCCGCCCTCGTCGTCGTCCCCGGCGCCGTCCCCCTGCTCACCTTCCAGGTCCTCACCTACCTCGAGCCGGGCTGGCCCGTCGGGGTCGTTCTCGCCGCGGTGTACCTGGTCCTGGCCTACGTCTTCGGGCGGGCGGCGGTGGCCGCCGGCGATGTGCGGCGCGGGGCCGGCCTGCTGCTCGCCGCGGTGACGGGGTGCGTCGGCAGCGTGCTGCTGGTGGCCGCCTGGGGATCGCTCGACGGCCAGGCCACCACGGGTCTTGCGCTGACGCTCACGGCGATCGCGTACGTGCTCGCCGCTGGGCAGTGGGCGCGGCCCTGGCTGGAGTGGGTCGCCGGGATCGTCGCGGGGCTCGCCCTGCTGGTGTACCTGGGGGTCAACCAGCCGCAGCTCGCACTGAGCGAACGGCTGGCGGTGCGCGAGTTCACCTACGTCGACGTGGCGGCCTCGTTCGCCCTCGCGGTGCTGGCGGTCGTGGTGACCTGGTGGCTCGGGCGGCGACTGCCCGGCGCATCCTCGCGCGCGGTGATGGTCGGGGCCGTGGTGGCGCTCGCGGCGTTGTCGGTGATGCTGGTGGCGGCCGGCGTGGTGCTCGGCGACCTGGCCGGCGATCCGCGCAACGGCTTCCTGGCCGCGCACCTCGTCGTGACCGTGCTGTGGATCTGCTGCGCCGCGTGGCTCGTGCTCACCGACAGCCCGCGCGTGGCCGACGCGCGCAAGCTCGGGTTCGTGCTGGGCGCGCTCGCGCTCGCCAAACTCCTGTTCCTCGACCTCGCGACGCTGCCCGGGTTGTTCCGGGTGTTGTCGTTCATCGTGGTCGGCGCGGTCATGTTGGCCGTGGCGGTGCGCTACCGGGGAGGGGACGACGACACTGCCGCTGTCCCCACCGGCGCCGACCCGTCACCCGCCGAGGGCGGTGGCCCGGCCGGGCAGGCGGCGGGTGCGTGGGCGCCCGGCGGCGGCCAGGGCTGGGCGGGCAACCCCTACCGCAGCGACACGGACCCGTCGGGCAGCGGCTCGCCGACGTAGATCCGGAACGCGCGGGGCCTCGCCCCGGACATGAGAACTTCCACCTCCGGGTGGTCGACCTCGTCCGGGTCGTCCGACGGCAGGCTCCACACCACCTCGCGCGCCGACGTGAGCTCGTGCAGCGCTGTCCGTGTCGCGCGGACCCAGCGCACGTGTTTGAGCGCGGGCTCGTCGCGCAGCTCGTCGTCGGCCAGTTCCTCGCGGTCGCGCAGGTCGACCATGAGGCGTTCGCCGTCCGGCGCCTCGTACGCGGTGCATACGTGGTTGACCAGCACGGCCAGCGGCCACGACGGCCCCGAGCCGAGCAGGTCGATGATGATCATCCGGGCGTCGCCCACCTGGCTGGGCGTCGGAGTGGTGAGGACCTGCATGCGGTCGGCGACGTCCTCGGTGATCTCGATGAGCTGAACGGTCACGACGAAAGCCCCTTCTCTCGACGGGGCGGTCGACAAGGGGGTACGCGGCGCGGCCCGGACCGTCCCGACTGTGATCTAGATCATAGCCAATTGCCGGGCCTGCCGGGTATCAGTGAGGTGACGATCCGGGGCGACTCGGGGCGTGCGCCGGTTCGGCACCGTGTCGGGCGTCGCGGCGCTGCTGCCGCTCGAGCCGCCGGGCGGCGTGGCGCTGGTTCTCGCGCTCGACCTCCAGCGCGTGGTCGTACGGGCTGCCGCGGAACCGGCGGAACGAGTAGATCAGCAGCGCCAGGGCGAGGGCCGCGGAGAAGAGGAGCGTCGCACCGGTGCCCCAGCCGCCGACGAGCCACAACTCCGGCGACAGTGGCCACCACGCGGGCGCGGGCGGGTGGATCCCCCAAAAGACGCCGATCCCGGCCAGCCAGGCCACGCCGAGCAGCGATGCGGCGATGCGCGGCCACGTCTGAACGCCACGCGAGGCGCCCTCCATGGCCAGCCGCTTGACGGGGTCGACGCGCTTCTCGAACCAGGCGTACTGCTGGGAGAGCACGACCATCCCGGCGAACAACATGAGCAGACCGGGGCCGGGCAGGAACAACGCCGCGATGCCGAGCACCACGAGCGCCCATCCCAGGGTCTCGAGGGCGAGCCGCTTGATCGCGACGTAGCCGAGTCGTTTCACGGGGACCATCGTGGCAGAAAATCCGCCGTGGCTGCGCGCGAGCGGGGGACCGGCCGCACCCGGGGCCTCGCGAGAGACCGCTTCAGGCGGGCACGGCGGTGCGGAAGTCGCGGGCGGCGCGCACCCCGGCCTCGATGTCGACCTCGGGCCAGCCGTCGGGGGCGTGGAGGACGGCCGTCAGCTGCTCGGCGGTGAGTTCGGCGCCGGCGGCGATCAGCGCGTCCACGGCGTCACGGTCGGGTGCGTCGAGCAGGGTGTCGTCGGCGAGGCCGTCGATGATGTCGCGCAGCGCGAGCGGCGTGGCGGGGAAGAGTTCGGGGTCGAAACCGTCGTCGACCGGCTGGTCCAGGCGCCACCACCGGCTGCCGTCCCAGCCGTACAGGAAGCCCAGGTAGGTGTCGTGGGAGCGCGCGTGCTCGACGCCGCGTCGCCACCATCCGGGGGCGTCGCCCACCAGGTCGGTGCCGGCCTCGCCGCCGCGGCCGCTGCCCTCGGTGAGGGAGAACTCGTGGTGCCAACCGGCGAGCAGCGCGCGGCCGTCGCCGGGGCGCACGAGCGCCATCCACATGTCCTCATCGCCGACCCAGTGCAGGGCGGCGGCGGTGGGGCGGTGGTGCTCGAGTCCGACCGCGGCGCGCACGGCGGCGTCCACGGCCAGGAGCGAGACGAGGTCCTCGGGCGTGGCGTCCATGTCCACGGGGAGCAGAGCCATGTACCCCACGGTAGGCGCACAGGGCGACGACGACGAGACCATTGTGATGAACGTCCGGCGACCCGCCGGTTTCCGCCGGGCGGCTGACGCGGTCTGGCCCGACCGGCTGCGGCGGACGGTCGCCGCTCGTACGGTAGCCGACATGGACGTTCGTCTTCCTCCGGGTCCACGGCTGCCGAATCTGCTGCAGGCACTGCTCGCACTGTCGGCACCTGTCGTTCTCTTCCCCGCCGCGGCGAAGCGGTACGGGGTGCCGTTCACGCTCACGATGCTGCCGCAGCGGCGAAAGATCGTGGCGGTCTCCGAGCCGGCGCAGGTCAAGGACGTGTTCGCCGGCTCGCCGTCGGTCTTCCACGCCGGTAAGGGCAATGACCTGCTGCGGCCGCTCCTCGGTGTGCACTCGCTGCTACTCCAGGATGGCGGCGACCACGCCCGTGCCCGGAGGTTGCTGGCGCCGGCGTTCGGGCGCCGCGAGATCGCCGGCTACCGCGGGCTCGTCGAGCAGGTCACGGCCCAGCAGTTGGGCCGGTGGCCGCGCTCGGGGCGGGTGCGCGCGCACGTGCTGCTCAACGAGCTGACCCTCGAGGTGATCCTGCGGGTGGTGTTCGGTGTCTCCGACACCGCGCGGCTCGATCGGATGCGACCGATCGTGGCCCGCGCCGTCGACGCCGGCCCCGTGGTGATGATCGGCCTGGGGATGCCCGCGCTGCGGGGGATCGGTCCGTGGAAGCGGGAGGTCCGCGATCTGGCGGCCATCCACGAGTTCCTGGGCGAGGAGATCGAGCAGGCCCGCCGCGACCCGGCGCTGGCCGAGCGTCGCGACCTGCTGGCGCTGCTCGTGCGGGCCTCCGCAGAGGACGCGCAGGGTCTGACCGACGCGGAGCTGCGCGACCAACTCATGACGCTGGTGGCCGCCGGGCACGAGACCACGGCCACCGCCATGGCGTGGGCGATGCTCGAGTTGGCCCGCCACCCGGGCGTGCAGGAGCGCTGCGTGGACGAGATGGCTGCGGTCGACGCCTACGAGGACGGGGCTGCCGCCGCCGACACCGAATACCTCGACGCCGTCATCAAGGAGGTGCTGCGCCTGCACCCGGTGGTGCCGATGGTCATGCGGGAGCTGCAGGAGCCGGCCACCGTGGGCGGGCGCGAGTACCCGCGCGGGGTGACGATCTCGCCGTCGATCGTCCTGGCGCACCGGTCGGCCGACTCCTACCCGTCGCCGCAGGACTTCGACCCGCAACGCTTTCTCGGCGACGTGCCCACGCCCACCACCTGGCTGCCGTTCGGCGGCGGCGCGCGGCGCTGCATCGGGGCCTCGTTCGCGATGATGGAGGGGCAGGTCATCCTCCAGCAGGTGCTGCAGCGGTACCGGCTCGTGCCGGTGGGCCGCGGCCGGGAGTGGCCGCGTTCGCGCAACGTCACGCTGTACCCGTGGCGGCGGGCCCGCGTGGAGCTGCAGGCGCGCTGACTCCGATACCCGTGCGCACGTCCCCGAGGTGGTCGAGGCCACGTCGACGGCGGGAAATCAACCGGTGGCGGGCGCCCGGAACGTGGACTGATGTGCGTTTCGGTGTCACTTTCCCTACCGTGGAGTCTGTGAACGCTTCTCAGTCGCCCGCGCCGCTGTCCGAAGCACAGCGTGCGTCGGCTCCCCGCATGTACACGTGGATCTCTGAGACCGGCAGGGTTATCGAGCAGGTCAGAGTCCTCCCGAAGGGTGACGCGACCCGCGCCCGGGGGCGCATCGTCTCGGCGACCCACTCGGATCACGACGCCTTTACGGTCGAGTACGAGGCGGAGATCTCGGCCGACTGTTCGCCGCGCCGCGTGCGTCTCACCGTGACCACCGAGGAGTACGAGCGCACCATCGACCTGGTGTGCGACGCCGAGGGGTCGTGGCTGCTCGACGACCCCACCGACACCCGATCCCGCGTCGGCGGCGAGGGCGTCAAGGACGTCGACGTCACCTACAGCGTGTTCTTTGCCAGCCTCATGATCCGCCGCCTCGGCCTGAACACCCAGCAGGGCTCCGCGGAGGCGCGCGTACTGTCGGTGGACTCGCTGACGCTCGAGGTCGCCGAGGACACGGTCACCATGTCCTCCGACGACGAGCACATCCACGGCATCACCGCCACCGCCTCGACCAGCGCTACGGTCGACGCCGACGGCATGATCCTCGACGTGCCGGGTCTGAGCCGGCGCGTCTGAGTATCCCCGCCTGAGCCGGAACTCATCGGCCCGGTTGCCGCGCGCCTGAGTATCTCGATGCGCGCGCCCGCGCGCCCCGTGGATCCCGCCCCTCGATCTGAAGGGCGGATCAGTCGGCCAGGCGCACCGCCCGGCCCTGCGAACCCGCTGCCCGCAGCACGTCCAGCCACCCCGGCGCGCCGGGACGGATCGTGATCGCCTCGTCGGTGACGGCGTTGTCGTCGTCATCGTCTCCTCCGGCGCCACCCCGGCCCGCCTGTACGTCCTCGTAGGCGCGGCGCGCGCGGTGGCCGTCGTCGATCAGCGGCCCGAGCGTCCCGTCCGTCGCCAGCGACTCCTGCGCGGCGGTCAGGTCGGCCAGACACTCGTCCAACACGCCGAGCAGCGCGTCGCGGTTGGGCTCGCAGATCGCGCGCACCAGGTCCGGCGCGGTGCCGGCGACGCGGGTGCCGTCGCGGAACGAGCCCGCCGCCAGCGCCAACGCGAGGTCGCCGCCGCGCGCCCCGGCCAGCGCGAGCGCCTCGGCCAACACGTGCCCGACGTGGGAGATCCGGGCGACCGCCGCGTCGTGTTCGGCGGAAGTGGCCGAGACCAGGCGCGACCCGCAGTCGCCGGCCATCGCCGCGACGCGCTGCCAGGTGTCGGGGTCGGCGTCGTCGTCGGCGGCGACGAGCCAGGTCGCGCCGCGGAACAGGTCCGGACCCGTGGCGTCCCAGCCCGAGTGTGCGGTGCCCGCCATGGGGTGCCCGCCGACGAACCGCGCCGCCAGGCCGCGCCGCCGCACCGCCTCGAGGACGGGCCCCTTGACGCTGATCACGTCGGTCAGGGCGACGCCCGGCGCGTGCTCGGCCACCGCGTCCAGCGTCGCGTCGAGGGCGGGGAGAGGGACGCCGACGACGACGAGGGCGTCCTCCCGCGCGGCCCGACCGAGGGTGTGGGCCAGATCCGTGGAGACGTCGAAACCCGCCGCCGTGGCGGCCTCCGCGGTGGGGGCCGACCGGTTCCATCCGAACGCCCTGTCAGGCCCGAGCGCCCGCATCAGCGAGCCGCCGATCAGACCGACGCCGAGCACGCACACGTTCCTCGCATCCGTCACCTGACAAGGTTCTCACAGCCGACTACGGTTGAGCCCATGGCCAGCACCTTCGACCGAAGCTCCCGCGACAGTGGGAGTGACGCCGGCGACGACGCCGTGACCGGCTACGCCCTCGGCGTCATGCAGGAGGGTGGGGCCTGGCACATCACGCGCCTGGCCGACACGGCGTTGACCAGCCTCGATGACGCCGCCCGCCAGGTCCGCTCGCTGCGTACCGAGGGGGCCTCGTTCGGGCTGGTGGACGTGGACCACGAGTTCTTCGTGATCCTGCGGCCCGGCCCGTCCGGGATGCGCCTTCTGCTGTCCGATGCCACCGCGGCGCTGGACTACGACCTCGCCGCCGATGTGCTCGACGAGCTCAACGTGGAGGTGCCCGACCTGTCGGACGAGGAGCTCGAGAACACCGACCCGTGGGGTGAGGGCGACATGGCGATCCTCGAGGATCTCGGGCTGCCGGAGGGGGTGCTCGAGATCATCGTCTCCGAGACCGACCTCTATGCCGACGAGCAGCTGCAGTCGGTGGCCGAGCGGATGGACTTCGCCGACGAGCTCGAGCGGCACCTGCCCGACTCGTGAGTTCACCGTCGCGCCAAGCCGCCGACGAGGCGCTGGTCCGCCGGGCGCTCGCCGTTGCCGCCGGGGCGCCGGCCGGGGACGTGCCCGTCGGCGCGATCGTGCTCGGGCCGGACGGACGTGAGCTTGCCGCCGCCGCCAACCGGCGCGAGGCCGACGGCGACCCGTTCGCCCACGCCGAGGTGCTCGCGCTGCGGGAGGCCGCCCGGGTCCTCGGCGACGGCTGGCGGCTCGAGGACTGCACCCTTGTGGTAACGCTGGAGCCCTGCACGATGTGCGCCGGGGCGGCGGTGGCGGCGCGGGTCGGACACATCGTCTTCGGCGCCTGGGAGCCGCGCACCGGAGCCTGCGGGTCGCTGTGGGACGTGGTCCGCGACCGACGGCTCGTGCACCGGGCGGAGGTACGCGGAGGCGTTCTCGAGGCCGAGTGTGCCGCGCTCCTCGAGGACTTCTTCCGCGCCCGACGGTGATCCGATCGTGACCTGCGAGCGGTGGAGTCGTTCACCTCGCCTACGTACGGTGGGCCTCACGAGGCGCCGAGACAGCGGCGCCGCGATCGAGAGGAGCACCACATGGGAGTGGGAGATAAGTTCTCGAACAAGGCCGAGGAGCTGGCCGGGCGCGCGAAGGAGTCCGCGGGAGCGGCTTCCGGTGATCGCGATCTGCAGGCCGAGGGCCAGGCCGACCAGGGCTCGGCGAACCTCAAGCAGGGCGCCGAGAAGCTCAAGGACAAGGCCAACGAGGTCGCCGGCAAGATCACCGGCAACAAGGACTGACTCCGTCTTTCGGCCGGTCAGAACCCGCCCTGAACAGGCTCTGACCGGCCGCCGGTCGGCGGATGTCCCGGCGATTTTCGCGACGGGGCCGGTTTCTAGTAACGTACTTCGCGGTGGCGTGTCCGAGCGGCCGAAGGTGAAGCACTCGAAATGCTTTGTTGGGTAACCCCCAACCGTGGGTTCAAATCCCACCGCCACCGCCAAGGGGAGAGCCCCGGATCTCGTTCAGAGGTCCGGGGCTCTCGTCGTCCCAGCCGGGCTATCCGCGGCGGCGCGGTCGCGGGGTGCGGTGGCTCAGGCCGAGGGGCTGTCCGTGGCGTAGACGGGGTCGGCGAAGTCCGGCAGTGTCGCCACAGCGAACAGCGTGGTGAGCGCCGAGTCGATGATCGACTTCTGCGGCTGCCCCGACTCCTCGCCCAGCAGCGCGAGCTCCTCGATCCCGGCCAGCCAGGCGCGGGTGAGGACCAACGTCATCGGCTGGGGGTCGGCAACGCCGACGCTCGCGAGGATGCGCAAGCAGATGGTGCGGTGCATGCTGTTGATGACCCGCTCCAGCGCCGGATCGACAGCACGACCCGACCGTAGGACCGCGACGTAGTTGTCGCGGCGCCGCTGGATGAAGCGCACCAGCGCGGTGATGATCGCCCGGGTGCCGCCGTCCGCATGCGTGCCCTCGGGAACCTCGGTCAGCGACAGCACGTGATCGGCCGCTGACCGGACGACCTCGGTGAGGT
Organism: Dietzia aurantiaca; assembly: GCF_021033825.1. Classification (GTDB taxonomy): domain Bacteria; phylum Actinomycetota; class Actinomycetes; order Mycobacteriales; family Mycobacteriaceae; genus Dietzia; species Dietzia aurantiaca. Next base: position 87,216 of record NZ_JAIFXZ010000016.1, on the reverse strand, counting down.
AGTCCAGTTTCGTGGGGAAGTAATGGAACATCAGACTTCGGGAGACGCCGGCGCGTTCGGCCACGTCGTCCAGCGACAGAGCATGGAAGGGCGTGGTCTCCAGCAGTCGGATCCCGAACCCGACCAGCTGGGCTCTGCGTTCCTGCCGAGAGAGTCTCCGGCTCCCTACTGAGGTCATCGGCCACCTTGTCGTCGTCTTCGTCGTCGTTCTCGCAGTCGTCCTGGCTATCTCGCTGGTCGTCGATTCCAGCGCCTCGGTTCCCACCTTCGCGTTTTCGGGGTCCGGACACCACCGGTCATCCTAGGGGCACGGCCGTTGCGCCCCGCCCGACGTGCCACGATGGACGCATGTCGGACCACGCGCCCTCCTCGACCCGCCCCACCACCTTCGACGTGGGCGAGCGGATGGTTCTCGACGGCACCGCCGGCGGGCGGACGGGCGTCATCCGCACCCCGCACGGCGACATCGCCACGCCGGCGTTCATCCCCGTCGGCACCAAGGCCACCGTCAAGACGCTGACTCCTGAACAGATCCGCTCGACCGGCGCGCAGGCCGTGCTCGCCAACGCCTACCACCTGTACCTCCAGCCCGGCCACGACGTGCTCGACGCCGCCGGCGGCCTGGGCGAGTTCATGCGCTGGCCCGGGCCCACGTACACCGACTCCGGCGGCTTTCAGGTGATGAGCCTGGGCGTGGGGTTCAAGAAGGTGATCGAGATGTCCGCCGGCGCTGCGGCCAAACCCGACGACTCCGCGACGAACAAGGGACAGGGGCGGCTGGCGAAGGTCGACGAGGACGGCGTCACCTTCACCTCCCACCTCGACGGCTCCCGGCACCGCTTCTCGCCGGAGGTGTCCATGCAGATCCAGCACGGGCTCGGCGCCGACATCCTCTTCGCGTTCGACGAGCTCACCACGCTGATGAACACGCGCAGGTACCAGGAGAGCTCGGTGGAGCGGACCCGGCGCTGGGCGCAGCGGTGCCTCGATGAGCACCAGCGGTTGTCGCTGGAACGCACGCACCGGCCGGGGCAGTCGCTGTGGGGCGTCGTGCAGGGTGCCCAGTTCGAGGACCTGCGGCGGCAGGCCGTGCGGGGTCTCGTCGAGATGAGCGATCGCGCCGAGTCCGAGGGGCGGCGTGGGTTCGGCGGCTACGGGATCGGCGGGGCGCTGGAGAAGGAGAAACTCGGCACGATCGTGGGCTGGTGCACCGAGGAGCTGCCCGAGGACCGGCCGCGGCACCTGCTGGGGATCAGCGAGCCCGACGACATCTTCACCGCGGTGGAGAACGGCGCCGACACCTTCGACTGCGTGGCGCCGACCCGGCTCGCGCGGCACGGTGGCATCTACACGCTGGACGGGCGCGTCAACATGACGCGGGCGCAGTTCCGCCACGATCACTCGCCCCTCGACGCGGGCGGCTTCTCCGAGGTGTCGCGGGAGTACTCGCGCGCCTATATCCACCACCTGTTCAAGGCCAAGGAGTTCCTCGGTCAGACCCTGCTGACCCTGCACAACCTGGCGTTCGTGGTGCGGCTCGTCGACGACGTGCGCGCCGCGATGGCCGCCGGGCCCGACGAGTACCTCGCCTACAAGACGGAGTTCATGGGGCGGTACTACGCGCAGAAGCGGTGACGGCCAGGCTGGCGTTCCCGGCTCACGGCAGGCACTAGAGCGCGGGACCTCTCGCGCGAGACCACCGAGAACGACCGGGTGGCCGTGATCCGAGCGCATCTCGATCTGGCCACGCGGCTGGTGAAGGGATCCAATCCCTGACTCCCCGGGCGGTGTGCAGCAGTCGGCGCGCCGCCGAGTGGTCTCACCCCCTCGCGTTCTCCCAAAGGCGCCTTCGGGATTTGCCGGATCTGCGACCACTCGACGAGGTGGTGGGGGCGGGGGCCGTTACTCGAAGTAGATCGAGTGGTGCAGCGAGCAGCCCGGGTTGAACGGCGACGCGCACGACGGGCAGGCGTCGGCCTCGAGGTAGTCGCTGATCGCGAGCATGGCGCGGCAGACGCCGCACAGGATCGCGTGGGTGTCGAACTCGGCCCTCGGCCACGCCGACACCGCATGGTCCGCGGTGTCGGCGTGGCAGCGGAAACACGGATAGAACTCGCCGCAACAGTGGAAGCGGATCGCGATGACATCCAGCGGACCCGCGTAGTGCACGCAGCGGGTCTGGTCGTCGACGGTCGGGCCCAGCACGCGGGCGTCGGACACACCGCGCCCGCCGCCCGGGTGGTCGCGCGAGGTCATCCCACCGAGTCTGCCAGCGTCGCCGGGCAAGTTCAGCCCGCCGAGCCTGCCAGTGCCGCCTGGTAGGTGGGCTCGCGCTTTTTGATCCAGCCGATGACCAGGTACGTCACCGGCAGCAGGACAGCCTCGACCAGCGTCTTCCAGACGAAACCGATCGCCACGTAGTTCCAGTAGTCGCCCGAGCCGAGCACCATGCCCAGCGCCGGCGCGGCGATCGTGCAGAACACCAGCGTGTCCGCGAGCTGGCCCACCACGGTCGAGCCGAGCAGTCGCGCCCACAGGCTCTTCTCGCCGGTGCGGCGCTTCATCCACACCAGCACGTACGAGTTGAGCAGCTCGCCCACCACGTAACCGGCCAGGCCCGCGAGGAAGAACTGGGGCACGACGCCGGCCACCGCCTCGAACGCGTCCTGGTTCTCATAGAACGGGGCCGGCGGCAGCTGCGTGGTGATGGTGAACGTCAGCGCGGCCAGGGCGAGCACAGCGAACCCGGAGATCACGACGCGGCGCATCGCGCGGAAGCCGTAGACCTCGCTGATCACGTCGCCCAGCACGTAGGCCAGCGGGAAGAGCAGGAAGGCGCCGTCGGTGACGAACCCGTCGAGCGAGAGGAAACCGAGCTCGAAGCCCAGGTCCGGGAAGAGGAGGACGCCCTTGGTCCCGGCGACGTTGCTGATGAGCATCACGCCGACGAACAGGGCGATGAGGTAGCCGTAGTAGGGGCTGGCGACCGCGGCGAACACGGCCCGGTCGCGGGCGGAGGGGGTGCTGCGCGCCGGCTCGGGAGTGTTCCCGTCCGGCCGCCCAGTCCCGAGCGGATCTGGATTCTTGTGCGATGAAGTGGTCACGGGCGTCGATTATCCGCGCCGAGGTCTGTGCGTGGCGAATTCGTGGCCCGCCCAGCCGATCGAGCTCGCCCCGCCATCGCCCCGCCTAGCCCGGCCACCACCCTCCACCCTCGGTTGCAAGACACGCCCCTCCGGTCGCAAGACATCCGGTGCGTTTTCTCGCCCTTGGAACGCACATTTTGTCTGGCAACTGCATGGCGGTGTCTTGCAACCGGGGTGAGCGGGGGCGTGGGCGCGTGGCCGTGTGGGACAGAGCCGGCGATCGGCCAGCGACCAGCCGACGATCGGCCCGCCGGTCAGCCGAACACCCAGGGCCCGGATCGCAACGCCTCGAAAGTGACCCGGCCCCGAAGGTCGTGGATCGAGTCCGAGCCCTCGGGCCCACCCAGCGAGGCCACGATGCGGGCGACGGCGGCCCTCGTCGTCGTCCCCGCCTCGGCGAGGTCGGCCAACGTCACCGCGCCGTCCCGCTTGGCGAGCCGCTCCCCGGCCGCGTTCACCGCGAGCGGCACGTGCACGTACTCGGGGCGCGCGAGGCCGAGCAGGTCGGCGAGGTAGGCCTGGCGCGGCGTGGAGGGCAGGAGGTCCTCGCCGCGGACGACCTGGTCCACGCCCTGCGCGGCATCGTCGACGACGACGGCGAGGTTGTACGCCCACACGCCGTCGCCCCGGCGCAGGACCACGTCATCCACAACACCTGTATAGACGCCGTGCACCCGATCGGTGATCGTCAGCTCGGTGACCTCGGCCCGGAGCCTCAATGCGGGGACCCGCCCCGGCCCGAGGGTGGCGCGGCGGCGGGCGCGTTCGGATTCGGGAAGGTCGCGGCAGGTGCCCGGGTAGGAACCCGGCGGGGAGTGCGGGGCGCGCGGGGCCTCGGCGATCTCGCGGCGGGAGCAGTAGCACTCGTAGACCAGGCCGTGGTCGGCGAGCCGGTCGGCTGCGGCGGCGTAGGCGGGGAAGCGCTCGGACTCCCACATGATGCCGCCGTCCCAGTCGATGCCGATCGCAGCGAGGTCGGCCAGTTGACGCTCGGCGACGCCGGGGCGGGCACGGGCGGTGTCGAGGTCGTCGACCCGCATCCGGAACGCCCGGCCCGAGTCGCGCGCGAGCAGCCAGGCAATGACCGCCGTGCGCAGGTTTCCCAGGTGCAGGTCGCCCGAGGGGCTGGGGGCGTAGCGGCCGGCGCCGATCGGCTGCGGGGTGACGGTGGGTTCCACGCTCCCAGGGTAGGCGGGGTGCGGCCGGTGACCGCGTTGCCGGGGTGTGGGTGGTGGAGGCGAGCACCCTGACCCGGAAACTGACAGACTTGGCGGCATGAGCGCAGACGCAGACGACAACACCCGCCTGACCGAGGAGCAGATCGAGGAAGGTCTCGCCGACCTTCCCGGCTGGGCGTTCTCGGAGGGGTCCCTGACCTACACCGCGGTGTGTGAGTCGCCGCAGGCCGCGATCGACCTGGTTTCCGCCATCGGGCAGGCGGCGAACGGCCAGAACCATCACCCCGACCTGCTGTGGAGCTACGACGAGGTGACTCTGGACCTGCGCAGCCACGACGTGGACGGCGTCACCCAGCGGGACCTGCGGCTCGCACGCGCGGTGTCGGCGCTGTCCGGCGAGTTCGACGCGACCCCGCTGGGCGTCGACGACGTCTGAGGCCGGCGGTCGGGGGTCCGCTCGCCGGGCTTGCTCGCCGGGTTGCTCGTCCGCCCGGCGGCCCGGTCGGGGCCGGCTCATCGCGAAGAGGGTTTGGCGCAATTCCACTCGAGCGATGCGAGCGTTTTCCGCTTTTCGATGAGGGCAGGTGGCGGGGCGGATGCACGGACCCAGCGGCGGGCGGAATGACTCACGCCCCGGTCGCGAACGCCGAGGCCGCGCCCGCCAAATCCAACAGCGGCTGCGGGACGATCCCGAGAACCAGCGTGACCACCACCGACACGCCCACCACCGCGAGGGTGGCCGGCCGCTGCGCGAACGCCACGTCGGGAGACCCTGCCCCCGCGCCCGCCACGTCGCGCGCCTGCGCGGCCGCCGCGCCCGAACACGCCTGCGCGGCCCCCGCGCCCACATCCCCGTGCGCGGCCGGCGCTCCCGCACCCGTCCCACCAGGCGTCTCGCGGAAGAACATCACCACGATCACGCGCACGTAGAACGACGCCGCGATCGCGCTGGAGAGCACACCGATCAGCACGAGCCACACCGCGCCGGCGTCGACCGCGGCGGAGAACACCGCGAACTTGGCGATGAACCCGCTGGTCAGCGGGATTCCGGCGAGCGCCAGCAGCAGCACGGCGAACGCCCCCGCGATCGCCGGCTGCCGCTGCCCGAGCCCCGCCCACGAGCGCAGGTCGGTGATCTCGGCGCCCTCGGAGTCGCGCACCAGGCCCGCCACAGCGAACACCCCGACGGTGCTCACGGCGTACACCGCGAGGTAGAACAGCGTGGCCGTCACCCCGACCTCCACCGGCCCGACCATCGCCGTCAGCAGAAAACCCGCGTGCGCCACCGACGAGTACGCGAGCAGCCGCTTGACGTCGTTCTGCGTCACGCCCACCACGGTGCCCACGACCATCGTCAGCGCGGCCACGGCCCACAGCACGGGCACCCACTGCGACTCGAGACCGGGCACGGCCACGTAGAAGAACCGCAGGATCGCCCCGAACGCCGCCAGTTTGGTCCCGGCGGCCATGAAGGCGGTGATCGAGATCGGCGCCCCCTGGTAGACGTCCGGGGTCCAGTTGTGGAACGGCGCGGCGCCGACCTTGAACAGCAGCCCCACCGACATCAGCGCCACCCCGATGAGCGCCAGGGCGCTGCCGCCCTGGGCCCGCACGGTGGCGGCGATCCCGTCGAAGTCGACCGTCCCCGCATAGCCGTACATCATGGCGATGCCGTAGGCGAAGATCGCCGACGAGAATGCGCCGAGCAGGAAGTACTTGAGCGCCGCCTCCTGCGAGAGAAGTCGTCGTCGTCGGGCCATCCCGCACAGCACGTACAGCGGCAGCGACAACACCTCCAACGCGATGAACAGCGTGATCAGGTCGTTCGCGGCGGGGAACAGCATGAGGCCGCCGGTGGCGAACAGCACCAGCGGGAACACCTCGGTCTGGGTGACGCCGGCGCGCTCGGCGGCCCGTTCGTTGTCGCCGCCCGGCGCCAGAGCGGCCTGGGGCGCGAAGCCGGCGAGGACGGGCCCGCGGGAGGTGCCCGCGCGGGCTCCGAGAGACGATGACGACGACAACGCCGACACCGCGCCCGCGCCCACCCGTCCGGAGGCGGTCGCCACGCCGGTCCGGCCGCGTTCGCTGATGAGCAACCCGGCACCGAGAGCCACCACCACGGTCGCACCCTGCAGGAACAGCGCCGGCCCGTCGACGGCCACGGCGCCCTCGGCGGTGACGACCTGCGTGCCGGCGAGCAGCAGCACCGCGACCAGCGAGGCGGTGAGCCCGCCTAGGTATAGCGCCAGCTGAGTGACGTACCGGGCCCGCGCCGGCACGAACGCCTCGACGAGCACCGAGACGATCGCCGTGCCCAGCACGACGAGCAGGGGCAGGACGGCCTGGTAGTCGATGTCCGGGGTCATCGGTCGGCACCTTCCACGTGGGCGACGGTCGCGGCGACCGCCGGATCGATCACGTCCAGCGCGGGCTGCGGGAAGAAGCCCAGCGCGACCAGCGCCACCACGAGTGGCGCCAGCACCACACGTTCGCGCACGCCCAGGTCGCGGGTCGACTCGAGCCCCGGCGCAACCGGCCCGCCCATCACGCGCTGGTAGGTCCACAGGATGTAGACCGCGGCCAGGACGAAGGTCGCGGTGGCGAGCACGGCGGCCACGGGGTACGGACCGAATGTGCCGACGAATACGAGGAACTCGCTGATGAACGGCGCGAGCCCCGGTAGCGACAGCGTGGCCAGCCCGGCGATGAGAAACACCCCGGCCAGCACGGGCGCCACCTGCTGCACGCCGCCGTAGTAGGCGATCTCCCGCATCCGGTGCCGCCGCACGAGGAACCCGGACACGAGGAACAGCGCGGCCGTCGCCAGCCCGTGGTTGACCATGTAGAGCGTGGACCCGGCGGCGGCCTGCTCGGTCCCGGCGAAGATGCCCAACACGATGAACCCGAAATGCGAGATCGACGCGTACGCGATGAGCCGCAGCAGGTCGGTCTGGGCGATCGCCATGAGCCCGCCATAGATGATGCTGATCACCGCGAGCGTGATGAGCACGGGCGCCGCGGCCCGCGCGGCCTCGGGGAACAGCGGGAGGCTGTAGCGCAGCATTGCGAAGGTGCCGACCTTGTCGATCACGGCCATCATGAGCACCGCCGAGGCGGGCGTGGCGGCCACCGCGGCGCCGGGCAGCCAGGTGTGGAAGGGCCACAGCGGCGCCTTGATCGCGAACGCGAGCGTGAACCCGGCGAACAGCCACAGCATCGCACCGGGCGGGATTGTGAGGCTGCCGTCGGCCACGGCGGCGGTGATGAGCCGGTAGTCGAAGGTGCCGCCGCCGTCGGGCCCGATCCCGGACCACGAGGTGTACATGTACAGCGTGATCACCGCGGCAAGCATGACCAGCCCGCCGAGCAGGTTGTAGATGAGGAAACGTACCGCCGCGCGCGCCCGCTCCGCCCCGTCTTCCGTGCCGCCGCCGAACATGCCGATGAGGAAGTACAGCGGGATGAGCATGGCCTCGAACGTCACGTAGAACAGCAATACGTCGAGGCTGAGGAACGCCACGAGCGCGAGTGCCTGCGTGGCCAGCATGAGCGCGGGGTAGGCCTGCGCGCGCCGACTGTCGGACCCGTCGGCGTCGCGCCACCCGGCGAGCAGGAGCAGCGGCATGAGCGCGGTCGCGAGCAGCACCATGACCAGCGCCACGCCGTCCACGCCGAGCGAGTAGGTGGCGCCGAACGCGGAGATCCACGGCCGGGATTCGACGAACTGGTAGCGCTCGCCGCCGGGTGAGAAGCCGACCGCCACGGCGATCGCGAGGCCGAGTGCGATGAGGGAGGTGAGCAGGGCGAGGGGCCTCGCCGCGCGGGCCGCTCCCCGGGGCAGGACGACGACGACAACGGCGCCGACCAGGGGCGTCAGCCACAGGGCGGTGAGCAGTCCGGGGCCGGTCACAGCGCACCTCCCACGAGCATGGCCGCGATCACCAGGCCGGCGCCCGCCAGCATGTACAGGGCGTAGGTCCGGGTGAGTCCGGATTGCAGGAGGCGCCCGCGGGCGGAGGCGTCCCCGACGGCCGCCGCGACCCCGGTGGCCGCGCCCGCGACCACGGTGCGATCGACGACGGCCGTGCCGGCCACGACCGCCTGGCCGGGCCGCATGAACAGCGACTCGTTGAGGTCGTCGGCGTAGAGGTCGCGCCGGGCGGCCCGGGTGAGCACGGAGCCCTCGGGCGCGGTCACCGGCACCGCTCTGCGGCCGTAGAGACCGACCGCCACGGCCACGCCGAGCGCCACCACGACCAGCGACAGCGTGGTGACCAGCCACACCGGTAGGACGTGCGTGGTGTGGTGCTCGCCGACGACGGGGGCCAGCCAGGCCTGCAGGCGGCCGCCGATGGCGAGCACCAGCCCCGCGAGCACCGAGCCGATCGCGATCACGATCATCGGCCCGGTCATCAACGGCGGCGACTCGTGCGGGTGGGCCCCTGCGTGCCAACGTTCGGGACCGAAGAAGGTCAGGATCATCACGCGGGTCATGTAGAAGGCGGTCAGTCCGGCGCCGAGCAGCGCGAGCGCCCCGAGCAGGTAGCCGCCGACCGAGCCCGCCCCCGCCGTGCTGCCCAGGTCGAACGCCGCGGAGATGATGCCCTCCTTGGAGTAGAAGCCGGCGAACGGCGGGACGCCGATGATCGCCAGGTAGCCGAGGCCGAACGTGACGAAGGTGATGGGCATGACCGCGCGCAGGGCCCCGTAGCGACGCATGTCCACCTCGTCGTCGAGCCCGTGCATCACCGAGCCCGCGCCGAGGAACAGCCCGGCCTTGAAGAACCCGTGGGTGAGCAGGTGCATGATCGCCAGCGCGTACCCGGCGGGGCCGAAGCCGGCGGCCATGACCATGTAGCCGACCTGGCTCATGGTGGAGGCGGCCAGCACCTTCTTGATGTCGTCCTTCGCGCAGCCGACGATCGCGCCGAACAGCAGCGTCACCGCGCCCACGACGATCACCGCGGTCCGGGCCGTGGGGGCGGCGTCGTAGATCGGGTTCGCACGGGTGATGAGGTAGACGCCGGCCGTGACCATGGTCGCGGCGTGGATGAGCGCGGAGACCGGGGTGGGGCCCTCCATCGCGTCGCCGAGCCAGGACTGCAGCGGCACCTGCGCCGACTTGGCGCACGCGCCCACGAGCAACAGCAGACCGAGCGCCGTGACCAGACCCGCGCTGCTGCCATCGACCGCCGCGAACACGCCCTCGTAGCTCAGCGTGCCCAGCTGAGTGGCCATGACGAACAGCGCGATGGCCAGCCCGATGTCGCCGACGCGGTTGACGAGGAACGCCTTCTTGGCCGCGGTCGCGGCGGAGGGCTTGTGCTGCCAGAACCCGATCAGCAGGTACGAGACCAGGCCCACGCCCTCCCAGCCCAGGTAGAGGACGAGGAAGTTGTCTGCCATGACCAGCAGCAGCATCGCCGCGAGGAACAGGTTGAGGTAGGCGAAGAACTTGCGCCGCGCGGGATCGGTGGCCATGTAGCCGATCGAATAGATGTGGATTAGCAGGCCCACGCCGGTGATGAGCAGCACGAACACCATCGACAGCTGGTCCAACCGCAGCCCGAAATCCACGTGCACCTCGCCCACGGAGATCCATGTGAACAGGGTCTGGGTGGCAGCCCGCTCGCCGGCACCGCGGCCGGTCATCTCGACGAACTGCCACAGCGCCACCGCGAAGGCGGCCAGCGCGACCGCGCACGCGAGCAGATGGCCCCATGCGTTCGCGCGTCGCCCGATCAGCAGCAGGAGTACCGCGCCGAGCAGGGGTAGTGCGGGGACGAGCCAGAGGGTGGGGTCGGCGCCGGCCGGCGCGAGGGTGTGCGCGAGGGCGGTGGATGTCATCGTCGTCGTCCCCCTAGTACCTCAGCAGGTCGGCGTCGTCGACCGACGCCGACCTGCGCGAACGGTAGATGGACATGATGATCGCCAGCCCGATCACGACCTCCGCGGCGGCGACCACCATCACGAAGAACGCGATGACCTGGCCCGTGACGTCGCCGTGCATCCGCGCGAACGTCACCAACGCGAGGTTGGTGGCGTTGAGCATCAGCTCGATGCACATGAAGACCACGATCGCGTTGCGGCGCAGCAGGAAGCCGGCGGCGCCGATCGTGAACAGGATCGCGGACAGGTACAGGTAGTACTCGGGGCTCATCGCCGCGCACCGCCTCGGCGGCCCCGAGCGGCGCGGGGCCCGGCCGCCTCGCCGGAGCCGGACTCGCCCGCCTCGCCGGATTCCAGCTCGCCGCCGGCCGCCGCGCGATCGCTGTGCCGGCGCAGCACGTCGCTGACCGAGTCGGGGGCGTCGGAGCCGTCGGGAAGTCGGGCGGGCTGGTCGGCGGCATTGCGCCGCGCGTACACGCCCGGACTGGGCAGCGGGGTGACGCGGGCGGAGTCGTCGTGTTGCCAGTCCAGGAACCGCTGCTCGGACAGCTGCCGCTGGGTCAGCCGGCCGGTGAACCGCTCGCGGTGCGCCAGCACCATGGCGCCGAGCGTGGCGATGATGAGCAGCACGCCGGTCAGTTCGAACGCCCACACGTGCCGCGTGAACAGCAGCTCGGCGAGCGCGGGCACGTCCTGGTGGCCGGGCCCGAAGCCGGCGAACGGCCCCAGCTGCGCCCGCGCCAGGCCGGTGGCCAGCAGGATGCCGAACCCGAGCCCCGCCACGATCGCCGCGACCCGGTGCCCGCGGATCCGCTCGACCAGCGAGTCCGAGGACTCCACGCCGATGAGCATCACCACGAACAGGAACAGCATCATCACCGCGCCCGTGTAGACCACGATCTGCCCCACCCCCAGGAACACCGCGCCCTGCGCCATGTACATCACGGCCAGCGACACCATGGTCGCCGCCAGGCACAGTGCCGAGTAGACGGCCTTGGTCGCCGAGACCACGCCCAGCGCCCCGGCCACCGCGATCACCGCGAGGACCCAGAACAGCACCGACTCGCCGCCGGACATCAGCTCGCCTCCCCGTCGTACGGCTCGCCCTGCTCGGGCGCGGAGCCGGTGATCTCGCCGCGGTAGTAGTCGCCGTGGTCGGCGCCCGGGTACAGGTCGTGCGGCGCGGGGACCATGCCGGTGCGCAGCGGCGCGAGCAGGTCCTCCTTGGTGTAGATGAGGTCGGTGCGGTTGTCGTCGGCCATCTCGTAGTCGTTCGTCATGGTCAGCGCGCGGGTCGGGCACGCCTCGACACACAGCCCGCAGCCGATGCAGCGCAGGTAGTTGATCTGGTAGTTCCGCCCGTACCGCTCGCCAGGGGAGTAGCGCTCTTCGGCGGTGTTGTCGGCGCCCTCGACGAAGATCGCATCCGCCGGGCACGCCCACGCGCACAGCTCGCAGCCGATGCACTTCTCGAGCCCGTCGGCGTACCGGTTGAGCTGGTGTCGCCCGTGGTAGCGGGGCGCGACCGGCACCTTCTCCTCGGGGTACTGCTCGGTGTGGGCGGGCTTGAACATCGTCCCGAACGTCACCCCGAACCCGGCGAGGGGCTCGAGGAACCTGGGCACCTCAGGCATTGCGGGCCTCCTTGGTCGGGGGCGCGGCGGAGCGCTGGTGGGGGAGCGGCGGGACGGGGAACCCGCCGGCGGTGGGGTCGAACGGGGCCGGGTCGAATGAGGACGGGTCGGGCCGGGCCCGATCGGAGGCGCCGGAGCCGAGGGCGGAGGTGGCCGGGCCGGGCCGTGGTCCGTCGTGCGCGGCGCCGCGACGGGAATGGACACGCCTGACGACGACGATGACGGCCACCGCGGCCAGCCCCGCGATCACCATGGCGGGCGTCAGCAGCGCCGACTCCGGGCCGACGATCACCCGGATGGCGGCCACCACCATCACCCAGGCCAGGGAGACGGGGATGAGCACCTTCCAGCCGAAGGCCATGAACTGGTCGTAGCGCAGGCGCGGGAGGGTGGCGCGCAGCCACATGAACACGAACAGGAAGCCCCACACCTTGATGACGAACCACAACAGCGCCCACCATCCGGAGTCGGCGCCGGGGAGGAGGGAGAACGGCAGCGGGGCCCGCCAGCCGCCCAGGAACAGGGTCGCGGCGAGGGCGGAGACCGTGGTCATGTTGACGTACTCGGCGAGCATGAACATCGCGAACCGCAGCGACGAGTACTCGGTGTGGAAGCCGCCCACGAGCTCGCCCTCGGCCTCGGGCAGGTCGAAGGGGGCGCGGTTGGTCTCGCCGACCATCGAGATCACGTAGATGCAGAACGACGGCAGCAGCAGGAACACGAACCACACCCGTGACTGCGCGTCGACGATCCCCGAGGTGGACATGGTGCCGGCGAACAGGAACACGCCCACGAAGGACAGCGCCATGGCGATCTCGTAGCTGATCACCTGGGCCGTGGACCGCAGCCCGCCGAGCAGCGGGTACGTGGAGCCGGACGACCAGCCGGCCAGCACGATCCCGTACACGCCGATCGAGGTCACGGCGAGGATGTAGAGCACGCCCACGTGCAGGTCGGTGAGCTGGAGCGGGGTCCGGTGGCCGAAGATCGAGACCTCCGGCCCGAAGGGGATCACGGCGAACGCCATGAACGCCGGGATCACCGCGATGACCGGGGCGAGCAGGAAGATCGGCTTGTCGACGCCTTTGGGGATCAGCCCCTCCTTGAGGGCGATCTTGACGCCGTCGGCCAGGCTCTGCAGGATGCCGAACGGGCCGACCCGGTTGGGGCCGATCCGCATCTGCATCCAGGCGAGGATCTTGCGCTCGAGGTAGATCGCCGCGAGCACGGTCACCACCAGGAACACGAACACCCCGAGCACCTTGATCAGCACCAGCCACCACGGGTCCGTACCGAACGCGGTCAGGTCGGCGCCGGTCGTCGCGAGTTCCGAGCCGGTCGAGGCGAGCAGGTGCGGGCCGGTCATGACGTCACCTCCCCGGCGGTGCCGTCCGGGGTGTCGCCTCCGGCCGCGATGTCCACGAGGTCGCCGGCGGCTGCGCCGAGCGTGATGCCCACCGCCGAGCCCGGCGAGTTCTGCGGCAGCCACACCACGCGGTCCGGCATCTCGGTGACGGCCAGCGGCAGGGTGATCGCTCCGCGGTCGGTGGAGACGGTCACCGGCTGGCCGTCGACGGCCTCGATCTCGGCCGCGGTGCCCGGCGACATCCGCGCGACCGGGCGGCGCGCGGTTCCGGCCAGATGCGGCTCCCCGTCCTGGAGGCGGCCGGCGTCGAGGAGCATCCGCCAGGTGGCCAACACGGCCTGCCCGGGTCCGGCAGCGGGGCCGGCGTGCGGCTGCGAGGGATCGGTGCGCGCGTGAGCATCTGCGCGCGCGGATGCCGGGCTGAGGGCCTCGCGCACGGCGGCCATCTCCCGGCGTGCGGACTCGACGTCCTGAAGGCCGAACCAGGCGCCCGTCTCTTCGGCGAGGGCATTGAGTACGCGCAGATCGGGCATCGCATCGGTGCCGGTCAGCGCGGCGGCGAACGGTCGCGGGCGGCCCTCCCACGTCAGGTAGGTGCCGGACTTCTCGGCGGTGGGCGCGATGGGCAGGACCACGTCCGCGCGGTCGGTGATCTCGCTTCGGCGCAGCTCGATGCTCACCACGAACCCGGCGGCCTCGACGGCGGCGAGGGCGGCGGCCGGGTCGGGCAGGTCGGCGGCCTCGACCCCCGCGATGAGCAGCGCGTCGAGTTCACCCGCGGCGGCGGCCTCGAGCTGCTCGGTGGTGGCGCGGCCGGGAGCGGTGGGCAGCTCGTCGCGACGCCACACCTCCGCGAGCGCGTGACGGGCGGCGACGTCGGTCACGGGCCGGCCTCCCGGCAGCAGGCCCGGCAGGCACCCGGCTTCCAGGGCGCCGCGCTCGCCCGCGCGGCGGGGGACCCAGGCCAGGCGGGCGCCGGTGGCGTCGGCGAGCGCGGCCGCGGCGGACAGGCCGCCCGGGATCGCGCCGAGGCGTTCCCCGACCATGATCACCGCGCCGGGCCGGCGCAGCAGCGTGGAGAGCACGTCGTGGTCGGGTGCGGCGGCGGCGAGTGCGTTCAGGACCTGTGGCTCGACACCGGGGACGGTCGGCAGCAGGGTGGCGTCGGTCTTGAGCACCGCCGGGGAGGCGAAGGGCGCGATCGCGAACACCGGCAGGCCGAGGTCGCGGGCGCAGCGGCGCAGCCGCAGGAAGACGATCGGCGACTCCTCCTCCGGGTCGAATCCCGCGAGCAGGACGACCGGGGCCGTCTCGAGATCGGAGTAGGTGACCGCGGCCGCCGCACCGCCACCGGGCGCCCGGCCGACCACGCGCTCGGCGAGGAAATCAGCCTCCTCGGCGCTGTGGTGGCGAGCCCGGAAGTCGATGTCGTTGGTGTTCAGGACGGTCCGCGCGAACTTGGCGTACGCGTAGGCGTCCTCGGCGGTCAGGCGCCCGCCGGCCAGCACTCCCGTCCGGCCGCGGGCTGCGGCGAGCCCCTCCGCGGCGACCGCCAGCGCGGTCGACCAGGGCACCGGCACCAGGCCGCCGCCCTCGCCGCGGATCATCGGCGTGGTGATGCGGTCACGAGCGCGTGCGTAGGTGAAAGCCCAGCGGCCCTTGTCGCAGTTCCACTCCTCGTTGACCTCGGGATCGTTGCCGGCCAGGCGGCGGAGCACCTTCCCGCGGCGGTGGTCGGTGCGCTGGCCGCAGCCGCTCGCGCAGTGCTCGCACACGGCCGGGCTGGAGACCAGGTCGAACGGGCGGGCGCGGAACCGGTAGGCGGCGCCGGTGAGCGCGCCGACGGGGCAGATCTGGACCGTGTTGCCGGAGAAGTAGGACTCGAAGCCCTCCTCGCCGTACACGCCGACCTGCTGCTGGGCGCCGCGCTCGAACAGGTCGAGGAGCGGGTCGCCGGCGATCTGCTCGGAGAAGCGCGTGCAGCGCGCACACATCACGCAGCGCTCGCGGTCGAGCAGCACCTGCGAGGACAGGGACAGTGGCTTGGGGAACGTGCGCTTGAACTCGGTGAACCGCGACAGCGCGTGCCCGCTGGACAGGGCCTGGTTCTGCAGTGGACATTCGCCGCCCTTGTCGCAGACCGGGCAGTCGAGCGGATGGTTGATCAGCAGCAGCTCCATCACGCCGCGCTGCGCCTTGTCGGCGACCTCGGACGTGGCCTGCGTGCGCACCACCATGTCCGGGGTGACCGGGGTGGTGCACGAGGTGACCGGCTTCGGCGCCCCCTCCACCTCGACGATGCACTGACGGCACGCCCCGGCGGGCTCGAGCAGCGGGTGGTCGCAGAAGCGGGGGATCTCCACTCCCGTCCGCTCGGCTGCCCGGATGATCAGCGTGCCCTTGGGCACCGACACCTCGCGGCCGTCGATCGTCAGCGTGACCTGCTCGTCAGCGGTCGGGGTCATCGGGGCACCTCCCCGGTGGCGGTGGCGCGACTGGCGAACACGGTGGAGCGACGGTGGTCGAACGGGCAGCCGTCGGGGATGTGGGCCAGGTACTCGTCGCGGAACAGGCGGATGGACGACATGATGGGGGTGGCCGCGGCGTCGCCGAGGGCGCAGAAGGACTTGCCGAAGACGTTGTCGGAGATGTCCAGCAGCCGCTCGATGTCGTCCTCCCTCGCGGTGCCGTCCTCGAGCCGCTGCATGATCTGCGTGAGCCAGTAGGTGCCCTCGCGGCAGGGCGTGCACTTGCCGCAGGACTCGTGGGCGTAGAACTCGGACCACCGGAGCACCGCCCGCACGACGCACGTGGTGTCGTCGAAGATCTGCAGTGCCTTGGTGCCGAGCATCGTGCCCTCGGCCGCGCAGCCCTCGTAGTCCAGCGGCATGTCCAGGTGGGCGTCGGTGAGGATGGGGGTCGACGAGCCGCCCGGCGTCCAGAACTTGAGCGTGTGTCCCTCGCGGATCCCGCCGGCCAGCTCCAGCAGCTCACGCAGCGTGATGCCCAGCGGCGCCTCGTACTGTCCGGGCCGGGTGACATGTCCGGACAGCGAGTACAGGGTGAAGCCGGGCGATTTCTCCGACCCCATCGACCGGAACCACTCGGGCCCGTGCTGCAGGATCGACGGCACGCTCGCGATGGATTCGACGTTGTTCACCACGGTGGGACAGGCGTAGAGGCCCTCGACGGCGGGGAACGGCGGCCGCAGTCGGGGCTGGCCACGCCTGCCCTCGAGCGAGTCGAGCAGCGCGGTCTCCTCGCCGCAGATGTAGGCCCCGGCCCCGGCGTGGACGACCAGTTCCAGGTCGAACCCGCTGCCGAGGATGTCCTCGCCGAGGTAGCCGGCCTCGTACGCCTCGGCCACCGCGGTCTGCAGCCGCCGCAGTACCGGCACCACCTCGCCGCGCAGGTAGACGAACGCGTGCGAGGCGCGGATCGCGTACGCGGCGATGATCACGCCCTCGATCAACACGTGCGGCGTCGCCAGCATCAGCGGCATGTCCTTGCAGGTGCCTGGCTCGGACTCGTCGGCGTTGACCACCAGGTAGTGGGGCTTGGCGGCCGGCCCGTGGGGGTCGGCGGGGCCGTCGGCCGGCTGCTGCGGGATGAAGCTCCACTTGCGCCCGGTCGGGAAGCCGGCGCCACCGCGCCCGCGCAGTCCGGCGTCGAGGACGGTGGAGGTCACCGCGTCGGGGTCGGTGGCCAGCGCCGCGTGCAGGCCCGCGTAGCCGTCGTGCGCGAGATAGGTCTCCAACGTCCAGCTGGAGGGGGCGTCCCAGTAGCGGCTGAGGTACGGCGCGAGTGCCATATCAGGCCTCCTCGTCCGGGGTGGGGGCGGTGTCGTCGCGTGTGGACCCGCCGGGATCGGGCGCGCGCATGTCGTGCTCGCGCGCGGTGCGCAGTCCGGCCAGGGTGGCCTCGCCGGGCGCGCCGTCGTTCGCGCCGGGGCGGGGGTCGGGGAAGCCTGCGAGGATGCGGGAGGTCTCCCGGAACGTGCACAGCGGGGCGCCGCGCGTGGGCGTCACGGCCTCGCCGGCGCGCAGTTCGTCGACGACGCGCCGCGCCTTGCCGGGCGTCTGGTCGTCGAAGAACTCCCAGTTCACCATCACCACCGGCGCGTAGTCGCAGGCCGCGTTGCACTCGATCCGTTCGAGCGTGACGCGCCCGTCGTCGGTGGTGCCGGGCCCGTCGAGGCCCAGGTGGGCGGCGAGGTCGGCATAGATCTCGTCGCCGCCCATCACCGCGCAGAGGGTGTTGGTACACACCCCGACGAGGTAGTCGCCCGTGGGCGTGCGTCGGTACATGGAGTAGAAGGTGGCCACCGCCATGACCTCCGCGGGGGAGAGGTCGACGACGACGGCGCAGAACTCGATCCCGGCCGGGGTCAGGTACCCGTCCTCCGCCTGGACCAGATGCAGCAGCGGCAGCAGCGCCGAGCGGGCCTGAGGATACCGGGAGACGATCTGATCGGCGTCGGCCCGGAGGCGGCTCCGCACGTCGGCGGGGTACGCGCGGCGGGCGTCCGGCCGGACGACCTCGCCGGGTTCGTCGGCCAGGCGGCCGAACTGGAGGAACACCGGCTCGCCGCGGGACCGCTGCGGAGTGCTCATCGGTCCACCCCTCCCATCACGGGGTCGATGCTGGCCACGGAGGCGATCACGTCGGCGATCATCCCGCCCTCGCACATGGCGGCGACGGCCTGCAGGTTGGTGAACGACGGGTCGCGGTAGTGCACCCGGTACGGGCGGGTGCCACCGTCGGAGACCATGTGCACGCCCAGCT
The DNA here is from genome assembly GCF_021033825.1 of Dietzia aurantiaca. Taxonomy (GTDB): domain Bacteria; phylum Actinomycetota; class Actinomycetes; order Mycobacteriales; family Mycobacteriaceae; genus Dietzia; species Dietzia aurantiaca. Next base: position 69,218 of record NZ_JAIFXZ010000016.1, on the reverse strand, counting down.
CGCCGCGCGGCGACTCGACCGGCACGTACACCTGGCCGGGCGGCACGGGGAATCCCTCGGTGACCAGCTTGAAGTGGTGGATCAGCGCCTCCATGGAGCTGTCCATGATGTGACGGATGTGTTCCTGGGAGTTGCCGAGGCCGTCAGGGCCGACCTTGAGCCGGGCGGGCCAGGCGATCTTGGGGTCGTCGACCATCACCGGGCCGGGGGCGAGCCGGTCCAGGCACTGCTCGACGATCTTCAGTGACTCCTTCATCTCGTCGATGCGGATGACGAATCGGTCGTAGCAGTCGCCGGCCGATCCCGTGACCACGTCGAACTCGTAGTTCTCGTAGCCGCAGTAGGGGTCGGAGCGGCGCACGTCGTGCGGCAGGCCGGTCGCGCGCAGGACCGGGCCGGTCACGCCGAGGGCCATGCAGCCGGTCAGATCCAGGTAGCCGATGCCGGACAACCGCATCTTCCAGATGGGATTCTCCCGCAGCAGCAGTTCCATCTCGCGGATCCGCCCCGGCAGCACCTCGAGCAGGTCGCGGACCATGGGCACGGCCTCGTCGGGCAGGTCCTGCACCACCCCGCCCGGCCGGACGTAGGCGTGGTTCATCCGCAGCCCGCTGATCACCTCGAACACGTCGAGGATCAGCTCGCGATCGCGGAACCCGAACAGCATCGGGGTGGTGGCGCCCAACTCCATGCCGGCCGTGGCCACCGCGACCAGGTGGGAGGCGATGCGGTTGAGCTCCATGAGCATCACGCGGATCACCGACGCCCGCTCGGGGACCCGGTCGGTGATCCCGAGCAGCTTCTCCACCCCGAGGCAGTAGGCCACCTCGTTGAAGAACGGTGACAGGTAGTCCATGCGGGTGACGAAGGTGACGCCCTGGGTCCAGTAGCGGAACTCGAGGTTCTTCTCGATCCCCGTGTGCAGGTAGCCGATCCCGCAGCGGGCCTGCGTGACCGTCTCGCCCTCGATCTCGAGGATCAACCGCAGCACCCCGTGGGTCGACGGGTGCTGCGGGCCCATGTTGACCACGATGCGGTCGTCGTCGGCATTGCGCGCGGCCGCGCTGATCGCGTCCCAGTCCTGCCCGGAGGCGGTGAGGATCGTGTCGGAGGCCTCGCTGCCCGGGCCGGCGGTGCGGCGGGTGCGACGCGCGCCGCTGCGGTCGGTGCTCATGAGTACGCCCTCCGCTCATCCGGCGGCGGCACGGTCGCGCCCTTGTACTGCACCGGGATGCCGCCCAGCGGGTAGTCCTTGCGCTGCGGGTGGCCCTCCCAGTCGTCCGGCATCTCGATCCGGGTCAGCGACGGATGACCGTCGAAGATCACGCCGAAGAAGTCGTAGGCCTCCCGCTCGTGCCAGTCCGTCGTGGGATACACGCGGGTCAGCGACGGGACGTGCGGGTCCGAATCCGGCGCGCACGTCTCCAGCATCACGCGGCGGTTGTGGGTGATGGACTGCAGCGGATACACCACGTGCAGCTCGCGGCCGGTCGCGTCCGGGTAGTGCACCCCGCTGGCGCCCAGCGACATCTCGAACCGCAGCGCCGGATCATCCCGCAGCGTCCGGGCCACCGTCGGCAAATGTTCACGCACCACGTGCAGGGTCAGCTGGCCGGCGTGGACCGCGACCCGCTCGACGGCCTCGTCGAAGCCCGGCCCACCCTGCCGCCGCAGGGCTGCCGTGAGGCCCTCGATGACGGCGTTGTCGTCGTCGTTCTCATACGGCGGTTCCGACCCGCCCGGCAGTGCCGTCGGGCGGACCAGGCCGCCGAACCCCGACGTGTCCCCCGACCCGCGGACACCGAACATGCCGCGGCGCTCGCCGACCAGCTCCGGCCCGGCGCGGTGCGTATCGGGCACCGCGAACTCACCGGCTGTAGAGGGGGCGTCGCGGCGGCCGGGTACATCACGTCGGTCGGGCGCGTCACGCCGATCGGGTGCGTCGCCGCGGTCCGGGGTGTCCGTCATCGGAACATCCCCTCGACCGGGATCAACGGGCGCTCGTCCAGGGCGGCCTGCTCGGCGGCCTTCACCGCCTCCACCCGGTTGACGCCCAGCGGCATCGACTCGATCTTGGTGTGCAGCGTGAGGATGGCGTGCATGAGCATCTCCGGGCGCGGCGGACAGCCGGGCAGGTAGATGTCGACGGGCACGATGTGGTCGACGCCCTGGACGATCGCGTAGTTGTTGAACATCCCGCCGGACGACGCGCACACGCCCATCGCCAGCACCCACTTGGGCTCGGCCATCTGGTCGTACACCTGGCGCAGCACCGGGGCCATCTTCTGGCTCACCCGGCCCGCGACGATCATCAGGTCCGCCTGGCGCGGCGAGGCGCGGAACACCTCCGTGCCGAAACGCGCCAGGTCGTAGCGGCCGCCACTGGTGGCCATCATCTCGATCGCGCAGCACGCCAACCCGAACGTGGCCGGCCACAGCGACCCCTTGCGGAAGTATCCGGCGAGCTGCTCGACCGTGGTCAGCAGGAACCCGGCCGGCACCTTCTCCTCGAGTCCCATGGCCGTGCTCCTTTCCTGTATCTCGCGTGCGTCCGCGCGTGTCGCGGACGCTGCCGTCTAGTCCCAGCTCAATCCGCCGCGCCGCCACTCGTAGGCGTAGGCGACGGAGACGTTGACGACGAACAGGGCCATCGCGGCCAGGCCGAACAGGCCCAGTTCGTCGAAGTAGACGGCCCACGGGTACAGGAAGAGGATCTCGATGCCGAAGATGATGAAGAGCATCGCCGTGAGGTAGTACTTCACCGGGAAACGGCCGCCGCCCGCCGGCTGCGGGGTGGGCTGGATGCCGCACTCGTAGGCCTCGACCTTGGCCCGGTTGAAGCGGCTCGGCCCCGCCAGTGACGAGACGAACGACGAGAACACGGCGAACGCGACGGCCAGGCCCCCGAGGACCAGAATGGGCACATACTCGTTCACGTCGGTGTCACTCCCTCGCGCCTGGTCGAGGGCGTGCCTGTGGGCACACCTCTCCTGCAACCGCAGGGGGTCCGGGAGGCCTGTCGTGGTGGGTTCTCCAGGGCCCCGTCTCCCCGGTGATCCGGTTCTCACCGGTCACTGACTGTGACTCTACTCACATAGCTTCGACGGGTGTCGGCACTTCGGTCAGACCGCGTGTCAGGGGTGTGGTCGGGACCCGGCGAGGAGCTCGTTGACAGTGTCGCGCAGCGTCAGTGGGTCGATCGGGTGGGCGACGGAGGCGTCCGCGCGGGACCAGTCCGCGAGCCAGCGGTCGTCGGCCCGGCCGATCAGGACGAGGATCGGCGGGCAGTGGTCGAGCTCGTCGCGCAGCTGCTTGGCTAGGCCCAGGCCGCCGGTGGGGGCGGCCTCGCCGTCGAGGATCGCCAGATCGATCCCGCCGGCGTCCAGGTGGGCGATCGCGGCAGCGGAGGTGGCCACCTCGACGTGGTCCAGCCGCGGCAGATCCGGGTGCGGGCGCGTGCCCAGGGCGGAGATGACGCGGCCACGGGTGCTGGTGTCGTTGCTGTAGACGAGCACGCGAAGACTGACTTCATCGCGTGAGGTGTCGGTCATCGTCCGAGCGTATCGCGGAGGATTTCGCGGCCGTGTCACAATCCGCTACATGGATTCGGGTGACGCGCGTGGCGCTGCCATTAACGCTCTCATCGAGCGCGAGCAGGTTCTCATCAAGCAGGTCATATCCTACGTCCGGCAGACGTATCCGACCTACGAGTCGGTGTCGGACGACGTCCTCACTTCCTCTTTCAGCCAGAACATCGACATGTGCATCCGCGGGGTGGTGGACGGGCCCAGGCCCCGGAGCCACAAGCTGCGTGCACATGCGCAGATCGCCAGGAAGCGCTTCGAGCAGGGTGTCCCCGTGGAGGATCTCATCCGGTCGTACAAGCACAGCATCGGGCTCATCGCCGATGCTCTGACTGACTTGTTCGACGCGCACGGCGTCTCGCCCTTCGAGAGCCTCCGCGCGTACCGGCAGATCTGGATGGTAAGCGACGTGTACTCGGCCGTTCTCGTCGAGGTCTACCGGCAGCATCAGCTGCAGCTCGACACGCGGAATCATGCCATCAAGAACGACTTCATCGACCGCCTACGCTCCGGAGACTTCGACGACAGCGTGCTCGCCACGGCCCAGACCCACTTCCAGCTCCGCGCCGACGTTGACTATCGGGGCTTCGTTGCCGCGATGGTGGGAGACACCGAGCACGACATTTATTCGCTGCTCGCGACACTGGAGCCCCAGATCTTCGGTCATCGGGGGGTGTGTGCGATTCGTGGAGACGTCATCGTGGGCATCTGCCGGGACGTCTTCGACACGGGCGACGGTCTGTCTGTGTCCTACGGGCGGCCCCGTCCCCTTCAGAACATCGAGGACTCTCTCGAGATCGCCCGACGGGTGGCCAGCACATCCACCGCACTTCAAGCGGGTAATCACCACCTCGAGGAAGTGGGCTGGCGGGTGTCCGTCGATCCGGAGTCTCCGGTCGTCGATCTCTTCGACGCGCGCTTTCGGCAACCCCTCCTCTCGGCCCAGATCGATGCGGCCTCGACCCTGCACAGTGTCGAGGTGTATCTGAGCCGGAATCGCTCGTACAGGAACGCCGCGAGAGAACTCAACTGTCATCCGAATACCCTGCGGTACCGGATCTCCAGGTTTGCGGAGATCACCGGTTGCTCGGTCGACGACACGGAGACCGCTACCTCGCTGCAGTGGTACTTCGAGTTGTGCGCCAGGAGTGGGGAGCTGAGGCGAGGTTGAACGGCAGCTTCGCCGCGTGACGGCCACAGCCCTGCATCTTTGTAATCCAGAACGAGACGGACGCAACAATTTCGGGCTGGCGTCCATCATCTTTTGTGACCGGCGATAGCAGAATGCTTCGAGTGCCGGGGCGCCCTCGCCCTCCCCTATTCAAAAGGAAAACCGCCGATGCGCGTACTGTCGCGCTATCTCAACCTTCTCGTCGAGAAGTACCTTCCCAGCGCATTCCTGTTCGCCCTGATCTTGACCGTCCTGACCCTGATCATGGGGATGACCCTCGGGGGTCAGTCTCTGCCGGAGATGGCCGAGCACTGGTACGGCGGATTCTGGGGCTTCCTGGAGTTCGGTATGCAGATGGTGGTGGTACTGGTCACCGGTTACGCGCTCGCGAAGGCTCCTCTGGTCAACCGATTCCTCACCCGCCTGGCCGGCATTCCGAAGACCCAGCTCGCCGCACTCGTCTTGACGATGTGCGTCTCGGCGGCACTGGGCATCGTCAGTTGGGGCCTGGGCTTCGTCGGCGGCACGCTCGTCGCGATCGAGGTGGCAAAGCGTGTCAAGGTTGCGGACTTCCGACTCCTGGTCGCTGCCTCGTACACAGCTGTCATCGCCACCCAGCCGGTATCGATCGCGCTCACCGCTCCGCTGCTGGTCAACACGCCCGGGCACAGCCTGGAGGCTGAGATTGGGCTGATCCCGGTCACCGAGACGCTGTACAGCCCGACGATGATCAGCGCGGCTGTGTTCGGCTTCATCGGCGTGCTCGTCGCCTTCATCTTCATGGCGCCGAAGAGTGAGGACGTGGTCGCGTTCTCGGGTATTTCCGAGCCGGAGCAGGCTCCGGACCCGTCTCAGTCCCCGGGGGAGAAGCCCGTTTCGGAGCGCATCAACAACAGCCGGATCATCAACTACATCATCGTGGTCCTCGGTCTTATCGGCATCGGCACGTACTTCGTCGCAGAGGGCTTCAACCTCGAGCTCAACATCATCAACTTTATCTTCCTCATCGTCGGTATCGCTCTCCACGGGAGTCCGGCGAAGTACGCCAAGTGCATCACTGATGGCATCCCCGCGGCATCGGGGATCGTGCTGCAGTTCCCGTTCTACGCGGGAATCATCGGGATGATGGGTGGTGCGGGGCTGATCGCTCTGATCGGCGGATGGTTCGCATCCATTTCCACCGAGGCGACATTCCCGCTGTTCGCCTATGTCTCGGCGATGATCATCAACGTCTTCGTCCCTTCGGCTGGCGGCCAGTGGCAGATCCAGGGCCCTGTGATGCTCGAAGCGATCAGCGCCATGAACGTTTCCCCTGCGACTCTCGTCAATGCGGTGTCAGTCGGCGACATGACGACCAACCTCCTGCAGCCGTTCTTCGTGCTCGCCGCGCTCGGCTTGTCCGGCCTGGGGCTCAAGGACATCTGGGGCTACTGCATGACGGCCATGGTGGTTCTTATGGTGATCTGCTCGGCTATCTTCCTGCTCGTCCCGGTCCTCGGGTGGTGAACGGCAGATGATGGACAGGCACACGGAACGCACAGTCGCGCGCGTTAAAACCTGGGCGCCGTCAGCTGAGCGGGTCGAGCGGTCGGATATCCGGGCATTCCAGAACTGGCTACACGACGTCCGCGGAGTGCAGCTGGCCGAAACGCGGGGGGCTCCGAGAACGTACGCTGAACTCCACCGATGGAGCGTTGAGAACATCGACGACTTCTGGGAGTCGGTATGGGAGTACTACGACGTCATCGGCGAGCGCGGAGCGGGTCCCGTTCGTAACGGGGCGTCCATCTCCGAGACGTCCTGGTTCCCGGGGGCACGTCTGAACTACGCGGAGAACCTCTTGCGATTCGCTGCCATGGATCCAGACCGGGAGGCTGTCGTCGGACTGCACGAATCCCGGGATCGCGAGGCCGTGACCTGGCGAGAACTCGAGGAGCGGACAGCATCGCTCGCCGCGCACTTCCGCTCGCTCGGCGTGCGACCGGGTGACGTGGTGTGCGCGGTTCTGCCGAACATCCCGGAGACGATCATCGCATTGTTGGCTACCGCATCCGTTGGGGCAATCTGGTCCGTGGTCAACACCGACTTCGGCGTCCGGGGAGTCAGCGATCGCTTCGCGCAGATCGCCCCGAAGGTCCTGCTCACGGTCGACGGCTACGACTTCAACGGACGCTACCGCGACATGACAGAGGGGCTCCCGGAACTTGTCGACGCCCTGCCGTCGATCGAGCATCACGTCATGGTGGACACTCGGGGGGTCTCGAGCCGCGAGTCCCCGGCGATCCGCGTGCCGAGCATCCGGTTGTCGGCGATCATGTCGGTTCCTGCGCAGCCCACGTACGAGCGGGTCGAGTTCTCCCATCCGCTGTGGGTGTTGTACTCCTCGGGGACTACCGGAAAGCCGAAGGGGATCGTCCACGGTCACGGTGGAGTTGTCCTCGAGGTCAACAAGGCCAACGGGCTCCAGTACGACCTCAGCTTGGGCGACCGGGTGTACTTCGCGGTGTCGACCACGTGGGTGGCCTGGAACATGCTGGTCGATTCGATGATGCGCGGGGCAACCATCATCACCTATGACGGAGCGCCGGCGTTCGGCACGCAGGCCAGGCATCTGGAGATCTGCGCGGAAGAGAGGGTGACGTTTCTCGGTGTCGGCGCCGCGGTGTTGACCGGGATTGAGCGCTCCGGTATCTCGCCTCGTGACCACTACGACTTCTCATCGCTCGACTCGATTCTGTCGACCGGGTCGCCGTTGCCGGAATCGACCTGGCTGTGGATCCACGATGAAATGAAGCGCGATGTGCATTTGGGTTCCGATTCCGGCGGGACCGATATCGCTTCGGGGATCGTTGGGTCGAATCCGCTGGATCCCACCTTTGTCGGCGAGCTCCAGGGGGCTTATCTGGGTGTTGCTGCCGACACTGTGGATTCGGAGGGGCGTCCCGTGGTCGGGGAGGTCGGCGAACTGGTGATAACCGAGGCTTTGCCGTCCATGCCGGTGTCCTTCTGGAACGACCCCGACCGAAGCAGGTACCGCAGCGCCTACTTCGAGGATTTTCCCGGGATGTGGCGTCAGGGGGATTGGGCGACCAGGCGGGCAGAGGGATCCTTCGTCATCCACGGGCGCTCTGATTCCACGATTAATCGCGGCGGGATCCGGATGGGGTCGGCTGATATCTGCGAGGTGGTGGATTCGGTTCCGGGTGTGCGTGTGTCGATGGTGATCGGCGCCGAACTCAGCGGAGGGGATTACTACATGCCGCTGTTCGTTGTGCCCGATGACGGCGTTGTGGTCGACGATGATCTACGGAACGCCATCGTGGCCGAGATTCGGTCGAAGGTGTCGCCGAGATACGTACCTGACGAGATCATCGCCGCACCGTCGGTGCCACGGACCCGCACCGGGAAGTTGATGGAGGTGCCGGTCAAGCAAATCTATCAAGGTGCGGACCCGGACGCAGTGAGTCTCACGGTGACAGACGAGCCGGACACGTTGCTGTGGTACGTCGACCGGGCGGCGGCCTTCGCTCGTGAGCGAGAGGCGGACTAGAGCGAGTCCGGAGTGGCTGAGGCGCTGCGAGTTCGGCCGGTGCGCGGTAGCAACTCTGGCGCCTCCACCGCGTGATGCCGCACTCGCGTCAGCTGGCTCGCATTCTCGCCCTCCGAGGTTGGGTCAATATTGTGTTGACAACACAATGTTGATCGGGGAGTGTGGGGCCCATGGAACCCACTGGTGAGGCACGCGAGGCCGCCGAGGTCGACGCGGCACGACGACATCTCCTCGAGGCGGGGGCCGACCGGCTGGCGCGCCAGCCGTGGCAGCCGAGCTGGGCCCCGCCCGACGACGCGACTCTGCTCAGATTCGCTGTGCGCCAGGCGGGTGCCGGGGTGGGGCGGGTCGAGCACGCCGATGTTCGCGCCGCGCTGGCCCTGGTCGAGACCGCGCGGGAGGACCTGGACGCGCTGGAATCGGCGCTCATCCTCATCGCACGCGCCGAGGGTCTGACCTGGCCGGACATCGCCCGCCAGCTGAGGGTGCGCACGCCGCAGGCGGCACAGCAGCGTTTCCGCCGGGTGTCGACGCGCGTGGAGGCCGCCAGGGAGGGCGCCGGTGGGGGTGACGAGGCCGACGACGAAGAGGCGGTCCGCCAATGACCGCCGCAGATTTCCCGGTCCTGCACGCGGTCAGGCTCGGGGGATTCGCCGACTCGGAGCGGGTTGCCGAACGTGCGATGCTGCCGGGTCCGGCGGTCGAAGTAACCCTGCGCGAACTGGAGTCGCGGGGATACGTGGAGTTCATGGACTTCACCGGCTCCGGGGGCTGGATCCTTACCGAGGGCGGACGGATGCACGATGCTCGGCTGCAGGCGGACGAGATGGCCGGCCCGGGAATCCGAGGTCTCGTGGAGTCGGCCGCCGCGGAGTTCGAGCAGGTCAACCCCCGGTTGGTTCGGGTGGTGACCGAGTGGCAGCTGGCGGGGGTGGACAGTGATCGGAGCAAGGCGCGGGAACGGGTGATCTCAGAGCTCGGCGACCTATATCTCGAGTTCGACGAACTTATGGAGCAACTCGTTGGGGCGGTGCCGCGATACGGTCGCTACCCGAGGCAGTTCGCGAGCGCAGTCGACAGGGCCCGGACAGGTGAGGACGAGTGGATCGCCGGGATCGGGATTCCGTCCTGCCACGCCGTGTGGGCCGAACTGCACCAGGACTTCATCTCCGGACTGGGCCGGGAACGTCGATGACCACTGCGCCGGGAGGCCAGACCGCCGGAGGGGGACGGTGCGGTACGGGGAGGGGCAGACCAGAGGGGAGCGGATCGGACCCGGGGCGCCAACGGCTGGTCGACCTCGCCGAGGCGCACGGCCCGGAGGTCGGGGGTAAGGCGGCGCCGCTGGCGGAACTGCTGCGCGCCGGGTTCGACGTCCCACCCGGATTCGTGGTCCCCAGGTGCGTCTTCCGGGACGTGGTCGCCGGTCTCGGCATCGCCGGGCCGACGCAGGAGGCCCGCGAGAAGCTCCTCGCCACCGCACTGCCCCCCTCGGTCGACGGCGCCACCGTCCGTGCGCTTGACCGTCTCACCGGGCGATCGACTTCGGGGTGCGTGGCGGTGCGCTCGTCGTCGTCATCGGAGGACACCGACCGGCGTTCGGCGGCGGGGCAGCACCACAGCGCGCTCGCCGTGCGGGGTCGCGTCGGGGTGCGCGACGCGATCCGGGCGTGCTGGGCGTCGACATGGAACGAGCGGGCCGTCGCCTACCGCGCGCATGTGGCCCGCGGCAACGGGGGCGCCCGCAGCGATGAGGGCGCCGGCGCGGACGCGGGGGAGATGGCCGTGCTGGTACAGGAGTGGGTCGACCCGCAGGTGTCCGGAGTGATGTTCACGTGGCCCGAGGCGACCGGCGGCTCGGGTGCGGTCACGGTGATCGAGGCGACGTGGGGGATCGGCGACGGGCTCGTCTCCGGGCGGGTGACCCCGGACTCCTGGACCGTCGACGGGACCGGCGTACTCGCTCGTCGGATCGGGGCGAAGGCTGAACGTGGCGATCGGGTCGGCGGGCGGATCGTCACCTCCCCGGTGCCCGCGGCGGACCGGGCCCGGCCGTGTCTCCGCGACGACGACGTGCGGACGCTGCACGGGCTCGGCGTCCGGATCTCGCAGGTGCTCGGTGGTCCCAGGGACGTGGAGTGGGCGCTCGAAGGCGACCGGATCCGGGTCCTCCAGGCGCGGCCGGTGACCGCGGAGTTGCCGGCGCCGGCTCCTGCGCCGCAGGCCCCGGGGCGCGATGTGCTGCGCGGGGTCGCCGGCGCGGCGGGGACGGCCACCGGACGTGTCCGTCACGTGCGGGGGCCGGCGGACTTTCGTCGGGTGAGGCCGGGGGACGTGCTCGTCTGCCGTGAGACCGATCCGGCGTGGACCCCGCTGTTCACCGTCGCGGCGGCGGTCATCACGGCGACGGGCGGGGTGCTCTCGCACGCGGCGATCGTGGCGCGGGAGGTGGGGATCCCGGCGGTGCTCGGGGTGGAGGCCGCGACGGCCCGACTCGCGGCGGACGCAGTGGTCCACGTCGATGGCGGCACAGGGGCGATCACGCTGGTGGGCCCAAAATGAGAGACGCGGCCCGGGCTCGAGAGCTCCGGGCCGCGTCTGCGGCGGAGGATAGGGGATTTGAACCCCTGAGGGGCTATAAACCCCAACCCGCGTTCCAGGCGAGCGCCATAGGCCACTAGGCGAATCCTCCGTGGAGCACTTTACCCAGCCCGGTTGATCGGAGGCAAACCACGGCACGGCGGGCGTGGCGCGGGCGGCGCCTGGGTGGCGGACGACGCGCGTCGCGGGATGGGTCATGTGCGGGCTCGGGGGTCGCACCGCTAGACTCGTCCACGGACCCCGCGCGGCGTCCATCCTGTGAACTCCCCCAGGGCCGGAAGGCAGCAAGGGTCAGCGGGCTCTGGCGGGTGCGCGGGGTCCCCTTATATCTAGAGGGCACCACCATCACCCCAGTTGCCGAACCCGACGGAGGCCACCGTGGCGCTGTCCGATCTCTCCACCGCCGATCTCGCTCAGCTCGAGTCGCAACTGTTCTCGGAGTTTGACGCGTTGGCGGCGACAGGGCTGAGTCTGGATCTGACGCGCGGTAAGCCCTCGCCCGAGCAGCTCGATCTGTCCGAGCGGCTGCTCTCCCTGCCCGGCGAGGGCGACCACATGGCCGGTGGGACCGATGTGCGCAACTACGGCGGCGGTGCGGGTCTGCCCGAACTGCGGTCGATCTTCGCCGAGCTGCTGGGCGTGGCTGTGGACCGGGTGATCGCGCAGGACAACGCGAGCCTGTCGATCATGTACGACCTGCTGACGTTCGCGATGCTGTTCGGCACGCCCGACTCCCTCCGGCCGTGGAAGGACGAGCCGCAGCTGCGCTGGCTGTGTCCCGTGCCCGGTTACGACCGCCACTTCGGGATCACCGAGGCGCTGGGCATCGAGATGGTGCCGGTGACGCTGGGCCCGACCGGTCCGGACATGGACGAGGTCGAGCGGCTCGTCGCCGAGGATCCGTCGATCAAGGGCATGTGGTGCGTGCCGATCTTCTCCAACCCCACGGGCGCGGTCTACGACGACCACACGGTCTCCCGTCTGGCCCGTATGGCCACCGCCGCCCCCGACTTCCGGGTGATCTGGGACAACGCCTACGTCGTCCACACCCTCACCAACGACTTCCCCAAGGTGCCGGACGTCGACACGATCGCCGCCGAGGCCGGGTACCCGAATCGCTTCCTGCAGGTCTGTTCGACCTCCAAGATCACCTTCGCCGGGGCGGGCGTGTCGTTCCTGTCCTCGTCCAGGGCGAACCTCGACTGGTACCTCGGCCACACCGGGATCCGGTCCATCGGCCCCAACAAGGTCAACCAGTTGGCGCACGCCCGGTTCTTCGGCGACGCCGACGGGGTTCGCTCGCACATGCTCAGGCACCGCGAGAGCGTCGCGCCGAAGTTCGAGGCCGCCGACGCCGCGCTGACCCGCCGGCTCGGTGAGTACGGCGTCGCGAGCTGGGTGATGCCCGAGGGCGGCTATTTCATCGATCTCGAGGTGGTCGACGGCACCGCGACCGAGACCGTGCGCCTGGCCAAGGAGCTCGGCGTGGCCCTGACGCCCGCCGGGTCGGCCTACCCGTACGGCAACGATCCGGATGATCGCCACATCCGCCTGGCGCCGACCTTGCCTCCGCTGGTGGAGGTAGAGACCGCGATGGATGTCGTGGGGTTGTGCGTGCTGCTCGCCGCCTGCCGCGCTGCTGGCTGACCCGACAACCACGTCCTCCGGCGCGTGTAACAACCGGTCCGGCATCGTTACCGGGCCGGGGGTCAACTGTTGTCGGTGCGTCAGTTCGCGTGAGAGGTCGGGCCCCTCGGGGTGACCTGCGCATCTCCAGCGCGGTGATCTGGGACACGTTATAAAAATCAAGCGTGCCGGGACTGACGGGTGTCTGCGGTCTTGACGTGCGATAACTCCGCGGGGCCCGATTGTTGATCAGTCGTCAATAGGGTGAAGACCTTGAACCCCTCGTGGCGGTCTGGTTGTATCAAACTCGTCCGAGCCGCACGGGTCGGGTGCCGGAGTGCAGCTGAGGGGCTGCGAGGGGCCGGCGCCGATGACCCGGTTCGGGAACCGCGCCGCGGGGTCTGAGGGGGCCTATCGCCGCGCGAGGGACGTCGGGAGGGGCTGCGCATGCGCGGCCCCTCCGGTCATTTCCCCACACGCCACGTTGGCCGCATGGCCCGGTCGCCGTCCCCATCGTGGTTGTCAGACCCCCTCGGTACCCTCTAGGCGTGGCTCTCTATCGGAAGTATCGTCCCGCCTCGTTCGCCGAGGTAGTGGGGCAGGAGCACGTCACCGATCCGCTCTCGGTGGCGTTGTCCTCCGGTCGTATCAACCACGCCTACCTGTTCTCCGGGCCGCGCGGCTGCGGCAAGACCTCGTCCGCGCGGATCCTCGCCCGCTCGCTCAACTGCGTCCAGGGGCCCACGCCCGACCCGTGCGGTGAGTGCGATTCGTGCATCGCGCTCGCGCCCGGAGGCAACGGCACCCTGGACGTCACGGAGCTCGACGCGGCCAGCCACGGCGGCGTGGACGACACGCGCGACCTGCGTGAACGCGCGTTCTTCGCGCCGGCGTCCTCGCGGTACCGGGTGCTCATCATCGATGAGGCCCACATGGTCACCAACGCGGGTTTCAACGCGTTGCTCAAGATCGTGGAGGAGCCGCCGGAGCACCTCATCTTCATCTTCGCCACCACCGAGCCGGAGAAGGTCCTGCCGACCATCCGCTCGCGCACGCACCACTACCCGTTCCGGCTGCTCACGCCGTCGTCGATGCGCGGGCTGGTCGAGCGGATCAGCGAGCAGGAGGGCGTGAACGTCGACCCGACGGTGTTCCCGCTGGTCATCCGGGCCGGTGGCGGGTCGCCGCGAGACACCCTCAGTGTGCTGGACCAGCTGATGGCCGGCGCCGGGGACGAGGGAATCACCTACCCCCGGGCCGTCGCGCTGCTGGGCGCCACCGAGGTCGCGCTGATCGACGATTCCGTGGACGCGCTGGCGGCCGGGGACGGGGCCACACTGTTCCGGACCGTCGACAAGGTGGTCGAGGCCGGACACGATCCGCGCCGGTTCGCGGCCGACCTTCTGCAGCGGCTGCGCGATCTGATCATGGTGCAGTCGGTGCCGCAGGCCATCGAGCGCGGGCTCGTCGACGCGCCCGTCGAGCAGGCGGACACGATGCGCCGCCAGGCCGAGAACATCGGGCCCGCCACGCTCGCCCGCTGCGCAGACATGGTGCACGAGGGAATGGCGTCGATGCGTGGGGCGACCTCGCCGCGGCTGTTGCTCGAGATTCTCTGCGCCAAGCTCTTGCTGCCGTCGGCGGATGATTCCGTGGCCGCGCTGCTCCAGCGAGTCGAGTCGCTCGAGGCCGGGCGGCCCGCCGTAGGGGGAGGTGCCCCGGCCGCCACCGCGGGCGCCGGTGGTGGCGGAGGTTCCGCCCCGGGTGGGAGCGGGCCTGACGACGACAACGCCGCCCCCGCCCCCGCCGGTCACCCGCCCGCGGCGCAGTCCTCCGGCGCTGCGGCTCCCGCCGAAGGCCGGCCGAAGTTCGTCCGCCGGTCGCAGCAGCAGGCCGCCGATGCCGCGGCCGGCGCGGCTGCGGCGAACCCGTCGGCGGCAGTGCCCACTCCCACTCCGCCGACTCCTGTGCCGCCCGCCGCTCCGGCCGCCCAGGCGACCGGGCCCGCTCCGACCACGGAGAGTCCCGAGCCTGCTCCGGCCACGCAGAATCCCGAGTCCGAGCCTGCCGCAGAGCAGGCGCCGGGCCAGGCGCGGGCGCCCCGGGTTCCTGAGTCGCAGGCTCCAGCCGATCAGGCAGAGCCCCCACAGCCGTACGCCGAGCCCCGGGAACCCGAGCCCGCGGACGAGCCGGCTGCCGCTCCGAACCCCGCGGCGCCGGTGGTTCCCGGCGAATCCGTCGCACAGCAACAGGCCGACCACCAGACTCAGCACGACGCACCCCCGGCGGTTGTGCCGGCTGAGGAGCAGTCCGACACTTCGCAGGCCGAGCAGGGGGCCGCGCGGCCGTCTGCACCGACTGACGATCCGTGGCACGAGCAGACCACGGCGGGGAAGTCCCCTGCCGAGCAGCGGGCCCGGCCACAGCAGCCTGAGATGCCCGAGCAGTCACCTCGGGCGGGCGCCGCTCCGCAGCCCGCCCCGCCTGCGGCACCTGCTACAGAACCGGCCCCGGCAGAGTCGGCTCCCGCTGCTCCCGCTGCTCCCGCTGCTGCCGACGCGGGCACGGGTGCGGGTCTCGAGGCCGAGGACATCCGCCGTGCCTGGCCCGCCATCCGTGACGCCGTGCGTAAGCGGACCAGGACCGTCGAGGTCATGCTCGCCGGTGCGACCGTGGCCGCGGTCAACGGCCGGATGATCCACCTGGTCCACGACTACGCACCGTTGGCCAAGCGACTGGCGCAGCCGCACAACGCCACCGCCATCACCGACTCGATCACCGAGGTCGTGGGCGGCGAGTGGACCATCGAGTGCACCTCCGGCAGTATGCCCGCAGGTGGCGCAGCCCCCGCCTCCGATCAGTCGGCGGCCAGGGGAGGCGCCGCAGGCCCGGCCGGCGGGGCTGCCGGAGCGCCCCCGCAGGCCGAACCCCGGGGTTGGGAGCGTCGGCTCCAGGGACGCACCGAGGGGCAGTCCGGTGGCGGACAGAGCGGGTACGACGACATCCCGCCGCCGCCCGAGGAGCCCGAACCGGAACCCGGCGAACCCGACGCGCCGCCAGCGGCGCCGATCTCCGAGGATGAGATGGTCGACGAGGCCCGCAGCAGCGGCCCGCAGAATCTCGACCACCGCACCGGT
Organism: Dietzia aurantiaca; assembly: GCF_021033825.1. Classification (GTDB taxonomy): domain Bacteria; phylum Actinomycetota; class Actinomycetes; order Mycobacteriales; family Mycobacteriaceae; genus Dietzia; species Dietzia aurantiaca. Next base: position 53,549 of record NZ_JAIFXZ010000016.1, on the reverse strand, counting down.
GAGGACATCGCGCTGGCCCTGCTCAAGGAGCACCTCGGGGCTCGCCCGATCGACCGCTGACCCACCCGCGGCGGCGCGGGCACGGCACTGTGTCCGATCGGACGGTTACGCTGGGTGCCGACCGACCGGGGCCGACCCCGGGCAGGAACAGGCAGAGCCCAGTACACCGCCGAAAGGACCCCCAGATGCAGCCCGGACCCGACATGAACGCACTCCTCCAGCAGGCCCAGCAGATGCAGGCCCAGCTCGCCGAGGCGCAGCAGGAGATCGCCGCGAGCACGGTCGACGGCCAGGCCGGCGGCGGGCTCGTCACCGTCTCCATGCGCGGCACGGGTGAGGTCACCGGCGTGGCGATCGACCCGAAGGTCGTCGACCCGGAGGATGTAGACACCTTGCAGGACCTCCTCGTCGGCGCGTTCGGCGACGCTCACGTCAAGGTCCAGCAGCTCGCCGAGAACCGCCTCGGCCCGCTGGCCTCCGGCGGCGGCCTCGGTGACATGATGGGCGGCCTCGGAATGTGAGCCTGCGGGGCCCGGAATGTTCCGGGTCCCGCAACCCGACGGTGTTCTCGCCGCCGGGACAGCAAGATCACGGGAAGCGCGATGTACGAAGGACCGGTTCAGAATCTGATCGACGAGTTCGGCAAGCTGCCGGGCATCGGTCCGAAGTCGGCACAACGCCTGGCGTTCCACCTGCTGCAGGCCGAGCCGGAGTCGGTCGAGCGCCTCCGTTCGGCGCTCCAGGCCGTCGTGGAGGGCGTCACCTACTGCGAGATCTGCGGTACCGTCGCCGCCGCCGAACGCTGCCGCATCTGCTCCGACCCCCGCCGCGACCCCAGCCTCGTGTGCGTCGTCGAAGAGCCCAAGGACATCGAGGCCATCGAGCGGACGCGCGAGTTCCACGGTCTGTACCACGTCCTCGGCGGCGCACTCGATCCCATCAACGGCATAGGGCCCAACGAACTGCGGATCGCCGGACTGATGCGCCGCGTGGGCCAGGAATTCGAGGGTGCCGAGATCGCCGAGATCATCATCGCCACAGACCCCAACACCACTGGCGAGGCGACCAGCACGTACCTCGCGCGACTGCTGCGTCCGTTCCCCGATCTCGTGGTGTCCCGCCTGGCCTCCGGCCTACCGATGGGGGCGGACCTCGAGTTCGCCGACGAGCTCACCCTGGGCAGCGCGCTGTCCGGGCGGCGCATCCTCTCCGGAACACCCGGCCAGGCCGTTTCGCGGTCGGGTGGAGTGCTTCAGCCCGAGCAGGTGGATACCCCGCCCCGGTCGCGGGATGCGTCGTCGGCAGAGCCGACGGCTGGGTCGCCGGAGGCGTCCGAGCAGGAGTCCGGGACCGGCCCGGACATCAGCTACCCGGGTCAGGCCTCGTCAGAGGTCGAACAGCCGGGCGGCGTTTCCGTGCCACACCGCCCGTAGCCAGTCCTCGCCCAGCCCGAGCCCGATCAGAGCCTCGAGCTGCTCGGCGTACGGGTACGGGATGTTCGGGAAGTCCGTTCCCAGCAGGATCTTGTCACCCAGGTCCGCGAGCCGTCCGCGTTCCGCCGGTGGGAACGGCAGGGTCTCCTCGACGAAGTCGGTGAACGCCATGGTCGTGTCCAGGTAGACGTTCGGGTACTTCTCGGTCAGATCCAGGAACTCCGAGTACTCGCCCATCCCCATGTGGGCGATGATCAGCGGCAGCGTCGGGAACCTCTCGAGCACTGCGGCGATCGGCTCCGGCCCGGTGAACGTCCCCGGCACCGGGCCGCCGCCACAGTGGATGACCGTCGGCACCTGCGCCTCGGTCAGCTGTCCCCACACCGGGTCGAGCAGCGGATCGCGAGGGTCGTACTCGCCCACCTGGATGTGGGACTTGAACACCCTCGTGCCGGCGTCGATCGCGTCGCGGACGTAATCCCCGGCGCTCGGCTCGGGAAAGAACGTCGACGTGTGCAGGCAGTCGGGGTGGCGTGAGGAGAATTCCGCCGACCACGAATTGAGCCACGCGCCCATCTCCGGCTTGTGCGGGTAGAGCATCGACGAGAACGCCAGTACCCCGTAGGAGCGCAGACGCTCGACACGTGCGTCCTCGGCCTCGCGGTAGGTGATCGGCCACGGGCGGCCGATCTTCGGCCCGGCGGCACTGAAGTAGTCCCACACCTTGTCCATCACGTTCTTCGGCATGAAGTGCGTGTGGACGTCGATGATTCCCGGAAGGCCCAGCGGCTCCCACAGGGCGCACACCTGCGCTGCCTCGACCGCGGGATCGGGAGGGGTCACGGTGCCGGTAAGGGATGCTGGGCCGTGGTGATCACACATGTTCCAGAGGGTAGGTCAGCGCGGCTCGGCAGCACCCGGGATCGGTCACCCGGAGCGTCCGCTCACCCCCGTCGTCGTTGTGAACCGGGGCGGGTCAGCCGATCACCGCCGGGCGGCCGCGATGCGCTCGCGACGCAACTGCTTTACGGCGGCGATGTCTATCGGCGGCAGCGAATCCACGCCCAGCGCCCGACACAGCAGCAGATCCGCCAGCTCCGGGTTCCGGGCGAGCGCGGGACCGTGCATGTAGGTCGCGATGATCGACCCCTGCACCACACCCTCGACCCGCTGGCCGGCGCCAGGGCCGGAGGCGGCACCGTCAACGTCGTAGGAGCCGGCCGGGACTCCGTTGCCGGTACCCGAGACGACGCGGCCGAGCGGCTTGGCTGAAGGGCCGAGGACGGTGGCGCCCATGTGGTTCTCGAAACCCGTCAACGGTTGCGACAGCCCGCCGAGCTGTGGGTCCACCACCAGCTCACCGATCGAGCGGCTCGCCTGCGGCGACGTGGTGATGTCGAGCAGGCCGAGGCCGGGCGCGCGAGAGCCGTCCGAGACGACGAACCACTCGCCGAACACCTGCATCCCGGCGCAGATCGCAAGCACCGGAGCGCCACGCTCGACCGCACGCTGCAGGCCGGGCGACCCGGTCAGGTGCCGGGAGGCCAACTTCTGTGCAGAGTCCTCTCCGCCGCCGACCGTGTAGAGATCGCAGGAGTCGGGGACCTCGTCGTCGAGGGTGATCCGCACGATCTCGGCGTCGTAGCCCCGCCACCGCAGACGCTGGCGCAGGACGAGGGAGTTGCCGTCGTCTCCGTAGGTTCCCATGACATCCGGCAACACCAGCCCGATCCGCACCGTCGACTCGGTGGGCCGCTGCGAGGCGGGGGAGACGGTGTCGAGCGGGGAGACGGTGGATGGCGAGGGGGCCGCGTCGGCGTCAGCTCCGCGGGCCGCGGCCGGGCGGGGAATGCTCTGGTCGTCGGTCATCGCTGCTGCTCCTTCGCGTCAGAGTTGGCGGGGCCGAATCCCGCCGCGGCGATCGCCCGGCCCAGATCACGGAACGCCGTGTAGTTGGCCAGCACCTCGACCCGGCCGGCCGGGCACCGCCGGATCGCGGCCAGAGGATCCGGTTCGCGCACGTGGTCGATCCCGGCGTACGTCAGCCGAACCGAGAGATCGGCGGCGCGCTCACCCGACGCGTACACCGACACGCCCTCGAAACTCTCGAAGCGCACGTCCCACAGCCAGGACAGATCCACGCCGTCACCGGTCTGACCGTTCACCGCGATCACCAGACCGTCGGCGGAGGTGTCGATCATGCCGAGCGCCTCCTGCCAGCCGGCCGGGTTCTTGGCCAACAGCAGGTGCGCGGCGCGCCCGTCCACGTCCACGGTCGAGTAGCGGCCCGCGACGTCGTCGACGCCCTCCACCGCCCGCACGGCGGCGGCCGGGTCCGCACCCATCGCCACCGCTGCGGCCACGGCCTGGGCCGCGTTGCCGCGATTGGCCCGCCCCGGGATCGCCAGACGCATCGGCGCCGAGAACCCGTCCGGCCCGTGGATGGCCTCGTCGTCGACCCACCAGTCCGGCTCCGGTCGCGCGAACTCGCGCCCGTCCGGCAGCGGCGCCGTCGACCGCCAGCGCACTGCGCCCGTCCCGTCGACGGTGCGGCTGATCGGCTCGCCGGTCCGCGGGCAGCTCACCGAGTCGCCCGACCACGGAGCGCCGGCGGCCACCCACAATACCGACGGATTGTCGTAGGCGACCGAGGTGATCATCACGTCGTCGCAGTTCGCGACCAGCGTGGCCTGCGGCTGCGCCGCGACCCCGGCCCGCAGCCGCCGCTCGATCGAGTTGATCTCCCCGACCCGGTCCAGCTGGTCGCGGCTCAGGTTGAGCAGCACGATCGCCTCGGGACGCGTGTTCTCCGCGACCGCCGGCGTGTGCAACTCGTCGACCTCGATCGCCGCCAGTCGGGCAGTGCGGTCGGCGCTCAGTGCGGACACGATCCCGGCGTCCATGTTGTCGCCATTGGCGTTGGACGCCACCGGGCCGGTGGTGGCGAGCGCGGCGGTGAGCATTCTCGTCGTCGTCGACTTGCCGTTGGTCCCCGTGACCAGCGCCGACCGCCGTCCTGTGGCGAGCTGCGCCATGAGGCCCGGATCGAGCTTGAGCGCCACCAGGCCGCCGATCATCCCGCCCGACCCGCGGCCCGACACCCGCGACGCCCACGTCGCCAGCCGGCTCGCCGCGACGGCCGCCCGGCCGCGCGCGGTCAGCGCCGTGGGGGGCGCGTCGGACAAGGCCGGGCGGGGGTGCGCGCGGGAACTCATGCGACGAGTCTAGGCAGGCGAGGCCGACAGACGGATGACCATTCCACCGTGCCCGCCACCGGCAGTGATCAGCATCACTCGTCGACCGGTCGTGGGAGGACTACAGTCGTCGTTCGTGTCACCACACACGCTGGGCCCCCGGCGAAGAACCGCGTCGCCCCGACCAGCCGGCACCGCGCTGGACGCGCGACGCCCGGCGCGCCTCGTGGTGGCGGGATTCCTCGCCGCCGCAGTACTGGGCACACTTCTGCTGATGCTTCCCGTCTCCTCGGCGGACGGCACCTGGACCGCGCCTCTTCCCGCGCTCTTCACCGCCACCTCCGCGGTCTGCGTGACCGGCCTGACGGTGGTCGACACGGCGGTGCACTGGTCGATCGTCGGCGACGTGGTGATCCTCCTCCTCATCCAGGTCGGTGGCCTCGGCGTGATGACCCTGGCCACGCTGCTGGGCATGCTCGTGTCCGACCGCCTGGGCCTCCGGATGGGGTTGACGGTCCTCAGCGAACGCCGCGGCGAGGGACTGGGCGACCTGCGGCGCGTGATCCTCGGCATCCTGCGCACTGCGCTCGCGGTAGAGGCGGTCATTGCGCTCGTGCTCGCCGTGCGGTTCCACCTCAGCTACGACATGCACCCGGGCCGGGCCGCCTGGTTCGGCGTGTTCCACGCGGTCTCCGCCTTCAACAATGCCGGCTTCGGCCTGCGCTCGGACAATCTGATGTCTTACGCCACGGACCCGCTCGTGATCTGGCCCATCGCCGCGGCGATCGTCGTGGGCGGCCTCGGCTTCCCTGTGCTGCTCGAACTCCGCCGGCAGCTCGCCGGCCGATACGAGACCGCCGGTGCGCGGCGCATGATCTCCGTCCACACCCGGCTCACCCTGGCCACGTACGGCGTGCTGATGGTGGTCGGAATCGTGGCGTTCGTGCTGTTGGAGTGGACCAATCAGCGGACGATCGGTGGGTGGCCGGTAATCGACAAGCTCACAGGTGCGGGCTTCCACGGGATCACCGTGCGCACGGCCGGTTTCAACACCCTCGACATCGCCCAGATGCGCACCCAGAGCTGGCTGGTCTCGGATGTCCTGATGTTCATCGGCGGCGGCAGTGCCGGTACGGCGGGCGGCATCAAGGTCACCACGTTCGCGCTGCTCGCCGTGCTGATCTGGTCGGAGGTACGCGGGGAGGCGAAGGTGCACGTCATGCGCCGGTCCGTCGCCCCCGACGTCCAGCGGCAGGCCGTCACCGTGGCATTGCTGTCCGTCGGACTGGTCTTCGCCGCCACTCTCGCCTTGTCGATCATCACCGAGTACTCGCTGGACCAGATCCTCTTCGAGGTGATCTCCGCATTCGGCACGGTCGGACTGACGACCGGCATCACCCCGTCGCTCCCAGGGGAGGCGCAGGCGCTGGTGATCCTGCTGATGTACATCGGCCGGCTCGGCCCCATCACGCTGGCCACGAGCCTGGCCCTACGCACCGTCCACCGCCACTACGACTACCCCGAGGACCGGGTCGTGGTCGGTTGACCCGGGCCGTTCCGCACGAAGGAGCACATGATGTTCGGACTTCCCAGACACGGCGGCGACCACGGTCGCGTCGCGGTGGTGGGTCTCGGTCGGTTCGGCACGGCCCTGGCGCGCACTCTTACCGAGCGCGGCATCGAGGTCCTGGCCATGGACGTCGACCCGAAGCAGGTGCAGGCCGTGGCCGACGTGCTCACCCACGCCGTGGTGGCCGACTCCACCGATGACGAGGCGCTGCGGCAGGCTGGCGTGGCCGACTACACGCACGCCGTCGTGGCGATCGGCTCGGACATCGAAGCGTCCATCCTCACCACCACCCTGCTCGCAGAGTTCGGCATCCCCGACATCTGGGCCAAGGCGGTCACCGCCACGCACGGCCGGATCCTCGACCGGGTGGGGGCCACGCACGTGGTGTTCCCCGAAGCGGAGATGGGCCGACGGGTGGGGAACATGGTCACCGCCTCGCTGTTGGACTACTCCCAGGTCGACGACGAGCTGGCCCTGGCAAAGACCCATCCACCGGGCCGACTGCTCGGGACGCCGATCGACACGGTCGCGCTGGAGGATCGCGAGGGGGTGCGGCTGGTGGCGCTCAAGCGAGATTCCGGGGGATACGCCGCGCCCGCCGAAGGCATGGTGCTAGCACCGGGCGACGTGCTGGTGGTGTGCGGGCCGCCGGACCGGGTCCGGGATTTCTCGACGCCCCGGTAGTCGGCTCAGAACCTCGCCGCACCGCCGAGCGCGTCCGCCACGTCGTAGGCGAGCTGCGACATCAGAAGGTCGGGGGTGGAGTACATGCCGTCCGAGGTGCTGATCACCGCGACCGCGTACCGGCCACTCGCGGTGTTGATGACGGCGACGTCGTGCGACTCGGTGTCCGTCTCACCGGTCTTGTTGGCCACCGAGCCCGACGGCAGGCGGTCCGGCAGCTTCCAGTTCCGCTCCTGCTCGAGCATCAGCGCCAGCACCTGCCGGGCCACCGCCGGGGTGGTCAGTGCCTCGCCGGTCTCGGCGCGGCCGTCGGCGGCCCGGACCAGTTCGTTGAGGTAGCCGACGCTGCCGAGCGCGCTCACCCGACTCCAGTCGCCGGTCCACTCGTAGTTGAACGCGCCGCCGGTGTGGAACTCGTCGGCCAGCCCGACGCGGTCGGCGATGGCGTTGATCGCCTCGATCGGGGTGCCGACGTCGGGCGCCGTGGGTCCCTCGGCCGCCAGCTCGTACAACACGTTGGCGGCCTCGTTGTCCGAGACCGTGATGGCGTCCTCGAGCAGATCCCCCAGCCGGCCGTACGGCGTCTCGGCCTCGGGATCGCCGCCCCACGCCTCGAGCGCGCCCACCGCGTAGGCCACCTTGATGACGGAGGCGGCGTAGCGCGGCTCGTCGTTGCCGGCGCACACCACCCGCTCGTCGGCAGAGTCGATGGCGAGCACACACGCCGCCAGTTCGAAGCCCTCGTCGCTCGCCTGCGCGACGGTTCCGGTCAGCAGCGGGCGCACGTCGGCCCACCCGACGGGCAGCCACCGCACGGCGTGGGAGGTGTCCTCGACCCTGCCGTCCGGCGCGGCGCGCTCGGCGGCCGGGACGACGCCCGCCCCCCTCGGATGTGCGGCCTGGGACGAGCCCGAGGAGGCGCCGGGAGCGGTCGCGGCGACCCCCAGCAGGGCGGCCAGGCACACCAGCAGATACGCGCCGACCACCCCGACGATCCAGCTGCGGGTGCGGCGGCGCGCCCGTGCCGGGGCGTCGCGCAGGTGGGCCGCAGGGGTGTCCGACCGGTACCGCGACACGGCGTCCTCCTGAGCCCGGGCCGGACGTGTGGCCGCCGGCGCTGATCGATCGGCGTCGAGACTAGCCAATGCGTCCGACATGGAGTGATCCGGACGGCGGGCGGAGGCAAAGCGGGGATGTCGGTGGCGCGTGCCACGATGGAGCGCATGGCTGGCTGGGTGGTGGTTGACGTCGAGACCTCGGGGATGACCCCCGCGGTCGACCGGGTGTTGTCGGTGGCGGCGGTGGTGGTGGATGACGACGGCGAGGTGGTCGAGGAGTTCACAAGCCTGCTCAACCCGGGTGTCGATCCGGGGCCCGTCCATGTGCACGGCCTCACCCCGGCGCTGCTCGCCGGCAAACCGCGCTTCGAGGACATCGCGCCGGAGCTGACCCGGGTGCTGGAGGGCCGCACGGTCGTGGCCCACAACGCCGCGTTCGACGCGTCGTTCCTGGCCGCCGAGGCCCGGCGGGTGGGCCTGGAGCCGCCTCTGACGCAGTACGTCTGCACGCTCGACTTCGCCGGGCGCCTGCACCTGTCGACCCGGGACCTCAAACTCGCGACGCTCGCCGAGCACTTCGGGGTCGAGCAGCGGTCCGCGCACGACGCGCACGACGACGCGCTGGTGCTGGCCGGCGTGTTCTCCGGCCTGCGTGCGGTGGCCGACCAGAAGGGCGCGGCCCCGTCCGTGCGTCAACTCGAGGCGATGGTCGCGCACCCCGAGACCGGCTTCCTGGTGTCGACCGTCTGGGCGGAGGCGGTGGCCGCGCCCCGTCTCTGGCGTCCGGCCGGGCGGCTGAAGCGCGGTGGCGGGCTGGTCCAGGGCATGGAGGTGGTGTTCACCCAGGACGTGGATCGCGATCCCGAGGAGATCGTCGGTCTCGTCGTCGACTCCGGTCTCTACCTGGCCGACCGGATCACCTCCCGCACCTCACTCGCGGTGTGCGACGCCCCGAAAGCGGTGCGGGGCCGCGCCGCGTTCGCGCGCAAGAAGGGACTGGAGCTGGTGGGCTCGGCCCGGCTGGTGGAGATGCTCGCGGACGTCGCGCCCGGGCGGCCCGTCGGTTCGGCGCGGCCCGTCGACGACGCGCAGGAGTCGCTCTTCTGACAGGACGCACGGGTCGACGCCAGGCTCGGCGTCCGGCTCGGCGCCCGAGCCTGCGCGTGCGGCCTGCATTTCCGCATCGTGGATCCGGGAGGACGGGGGAACGGCCCGGGACTGTAATGATGGGGGCAATCGCCATCGCTGTCGAACGAGAGGAATGCCCGTGCCCGCTCCGCAGAACGCCGCCGCCCGCGAGGTCTACGACAAGGAGCGCGCCCACGTACTGGCCCCCTGGTCGGCCTGGGGCGCCTCCGACCCGATGGTCATCACCGCCGCCGAGGGCTGCTACCTCACCGACGGAGACGACAACCGCCTGCTGGACTTCACCTCACAGCTGGTCAACACCAACATCGGGCACCAGCACCCGGTCGTGGTCAAGGCCATCCAGGATCAGGCCGCCGAGCTGTGCACCATCAACCCGGCGCACGCCAACGGCGCCCGCGCCGAGGCCGCCCGCCTCGTCGCCGAGGTCGCGCCCGCCGGTATGAACCGCGTGTTCTTCACCAACGCCGGCACCGAGGCCGTCGAGCACGCCATCCGCATGGCCCGCCGCCACACGGGCCGCCACAAGACCCTCTCGGCGTTCCGCAGCTACCACGGAGCCACCACCACCTCGATGAACCTCACCGGCGACACCCGTCGCTGGGCCAACGACATGGGCAACACCGGGGCCGTCCACTTCCACGCGCCGTTCCTCTACCGCTCGCAGTTCTACGCGGAGAACGACAAGCAGGAGTGCGACCGCGCGCTCGAGCACCTCGACTCGCTCATAGGCCTCGAGGGGCCGGACCACTTCGCGGCCCTGATCATCGAGTCCGTTCCCGGCACCGTCGGCATCATGGTGCCGCCCGCCGACTACCTGCGCGGTGTGCGCGAGATCTGCGACAAGTACGGCATCGTCATGATCTGCGACGAGGTCATGTCCGGCTTCGGCCGCACCGGCGAGTGGCTCGCGTTGGACAACTTCCGGTCCGGCGACGACGACTGGGCGCCCGACCTCATCACCTTCGCCAAGGGCTCCAACTCGGGCTACGTGCCGCTCGGTGGCGTGATCCTGCACGACCGGATCGCCGCCTCCTTCGAGAAGACCCCGTACACCGGCGGTCTGACCTACGCCGGGCACCCGCTGGCGTGCGCCTCGGTGGTCGCGACGATCAACCTCATGCGCGACGAGAAGATCGTCGAGAACGCACGCACCATCGGCGAGGAGGTCATCGGTCCGCGCCTGCGCGAGCTCGCCGCGAAGCACCCGTCGATCGGCGAGGTCCGCGGCCTGGGTGTGTTCTGGGCCGTCGAAATGGTGGCGGACCGCGAGACCCGCGAGCCGCTCGCCCCGTACGGTGGTTCTTCAGAGGCCATGGCCAAGACCTTCGGTGCGGCCAAGAAGGACGGCCTGCTGCTGTTCATGAACTACAACCGGTTCCACGTCGTCCCGCCGTGCATCATCACCGCGGACGAGGCGAACGAGGGACTGGACATCTTCGACCGTGCACTCGACGTGGCGGACTCGTATGTGAGGAGCTGATCCGGCGATGGTGCTGGTGCTGAGACTGATCGTCAACACCCTCGCCCTGTGGGTGGCCACGCTGATCGTGCCGGGGATCTCCCTGCGCGAGACCGCAGGCATCTACGCTCCGGGCGCCGGCGCCATCCAGGATCAGATCAGCGTGCCCACCGTCACGGCGTTGCTGATCGTGGCGGTGGTGTTCACGCTGGTCAACGCGGTGGTCAAACCGATCGTGCAGTTCCTGTCGCTGCCGCTGACCATTCTCACGCTCGGCTTGTTCCTGCTGGTCGTGAACGCGCTGATGCTCATGCTGACCAGCTGGATCACCGGCGCGGTCCAGCTGTTCGGGGCCGAGTACGTGGTCAGCGGGTTCTGGGCGGCGTTCTTCGGCGCCATCGTGATCGGCCTGGTCAACTGGGTGATCGGGATGTTCCTGCCCACCCGCGCCCGCGACTGACGGGCTCGGCCCGCCCGCGACTGACGGGCTCGGCCCGCCCGCTGCCAGACCGCTAGCCGCCGCCCCGCAGTCCGGCCCCCGCCACGCGTCGATAAGAGGATTTCGCCCGTATCGGCCGAGTGGTCCTGTGCGAAATCCTCTTATCGACGAGGTGGGGTGCCAAATCGGGCCCCGGTATGGCTGAAGCCGGCCGGGGCGGGTGGCGCGCGAACCCGGCCTCAGCGTCCGCGGCTGACCCGGACGGCCGCGTCAGCCCTCACGGGCGAACTGCCGCGGCAGCTCCTTGCCGCGCTCAGCGAGGAGTTCGCGCAGCATGTCCGGGTGGTCGGTGATGATGCCGTCTACGCCGATGTCCATGAGGTACTCCATGGTGGGGGCATTGTGGACCGTCCACGGGATGACCTTCAGACCGCGCGCGTGCGCGTTCTCGACCATCTCCGCGGTCACGTAGGCCGTGCAGCTGCCCGCACCGATCGTGCAGCTCTGATCGGGGTGGGTGGCGACCGGCGAGTAGGCGACCACACCGTCGATGGATGCCGCGGCTGCGACTCCGTCGCCGTCGAAGTCGGCGATATCGATCCCGCCCAGCCACGGTGAGGGCTCAGCGGCGCCGATTCCGAGGAAGTCGTGGTTGGTCAGGGCCACGAGAGGGATCGACGGAGCGAGCTCGTGCATCGCCATCAACGCGCCCCAGTCGAACGACTGGATGGTGACCTGCTGCCCGAGGCCCGAGGCCGCGATCACCTCGTGGACGGCCGAGACGAACTCCTCGCGCGGGGCGGTCTCGTCCGGGGCGCCGGCCTCGACCTTCGTCTCGATGTTCATCCGCACACCGTTAGGGCCGTCGGCGCCATGAGCTCTGACCAGGTCGAAGAGCTCGGACAGCAGCATCATCTGCTGCCCGGGATGCGTGCGCTGATCGGGGTAGCCGGGGCGCTGGAGGGAGCCACAATCGAGGGTCCGGACCTGCTCCAGCGTGAGGTCGTGGATGAAGTGGTCCATGTAGGGGAACATCGGGTCGCCGGCCACGACGGGCTCGGTGTCCTGGCAGACATCCGTCCGGGGCTTGCGATCGTGAGTCACCACGACCTCGCCGTCGGCGGTCACCTGGGTGTCGAGTTCGAGAGTGGTCACGCCCAGTTCGAGGGCATGACCGAAGGCCTGTGGAGAGCTCTCGACGTTGAGCCCCAGGCCGCCCCGGTGAGCTTGCAGGTCGAAACGCATTTCGTCGCTCCCGAGCGAGCCGCCCACATCGAGTGATCCCAGCGAGCCTCCGCCTCCGAGCGAGCCGACCGAGGCTGCGGCGACGGGGAGTGAGGAGGCGGTGAGGAGGCAGCCGAGCACGGTGGCTCCGACTGTGAAGAGGGCACGAGTACTGCGCATGTGGGGGACCTCGTCGGTAGACGGATCGGCACACCGGCGGGCCCGGGTACCGCTTACCGATGCGACATTATGCGGCGTCCCCTACGGGTTGTTCTCGGTGGAGTGAACACGAGATGTCGACTGAGGACTGGATCCGCCTCGTTGAAATCGACTGCTCCCCTGCAGGATTCGCAACCGGGCGGGTTGGGTGATCCTGCAGGGGAGCGGCCGAGACGCGTGACGGACTGCGCTGGCACGACCCCCGGACCGACGGTGACGCCAGCGGTGCCTTAGGACCCGAACGCGGCCGAGGAGACGGCCCGGGGGGTCCAGCCGTTGGCGGCGTGGTCGCGGATGAACTGCATCTGCGGGTAGAAGGCGTTGCCCGGGCAGGCGGTCCCGCCCCAGTCGCGGTGTCCCGAGACCGCGGGCATCGGACGCGTGGCCCCACCCTGCGGGTTGCGGTAGGTGATGCCCCCGCGGGGGTTGATCCCCGTGGCGTTGCAGAGCGCGCGCACACAGTCGATGGTGGCGCCCACGGCAGCCGCGGTCGGCGGGGACCAGGTGAAGTCACCCAGCAGACTGATGCCGATGTTGCCGTTGTTGAACCCACCGACGTGCCCGCCGGTCACGACCGGCGGGGCGATGCCCGCGACCGGCGGGACCTGGAAGACCGGAGTGCCGAGCGGAGTGCCGCCGCGGCCCTGGTAGATCCGGCCCTCGGGGTCGATGATCAGGTGGTAGCCGATGTCGCCCCAGCCCAGGGTGTTGGCGTGATAGTTGTACGTCGCACGCACCGTGGCCGCCCGGTCCGCGCCGACCGCGCCGGCAGTGTGGTGGATGGTGATCGACTGCGCGGGGAAGTAGGTCGGCGACCAGCGGTTGCCGGAGACGTCGCCGGCTCCCCAGGCGGCGCGCGGAATGACGGGCAGGCCGAGGGCGCCGACGCTGCCGAGGCTGTAGTCGCGCCTCTGGTCCGAACCGTCACTGAAGACGGTGGCCTCGGCGCCCTCGGCCGCGTCCACCTCGTAGCCCACTGCGCCCTGCGGGGCGGCGACGAGCTCGGAGGCCGGCACACTGCCGCTGTCCGGGGCGGAGTCCAGCAACTCGAGCGGCTGCCAGTCGCCCACCGAGCCGTCGGGGAACGCGAACCGGATGCGTCCGGCGATGTGCTCGGGGCTCGGGAAGGTGACACCCACGTACCCGAGCGGGCCGTTGGGCTGGACCATGCCGCTGCCGGTGGAGATCGACTGCATCAGGTCCTGGGCGGCGCCGAGTGATCCGGTGGCGAACGGGTTGGCTCCGGCGATGGGGCCGCGGACGGTCGAGGCGACCGCCGCACCGACCCCGACCGATGCGGCGGTGAGAAAGCCACGGCGAGACACGGGCATATGAGGAACTCCAGACGGGTTGCGTTGACCAGACGCCATGCATATCGGCGCGAACGGCCGCCACATTACGCGCTTGGCGTAACCAAATCGAGACCTCTGTTACCGAAGTGAGACATGTGACTAATGAGGCGCCAGGGGTTCACCGAGGGGCTCTGAAGGGGCTTGCCGCGGGCTCCCGAGGCGCTCCCCACAGACCCGCCGCGGGCTCACCCGCCGGGGGGCTCACCCTCCGCGGGCTTCCCAGTGGCCCGTCAGGGCGCCCAGGTGCGCGCGCCCTCGGTGCTGCCGATGGTCGCCGGATCCGCGTCCGCCTCGTCGGCGTAGGCGCGGTTCACGGCGGAGACCACGGCCCGCAGCGACGCGGTGGTGATGGAGCCGGCCCGGCCGACACCCCAGAACACGCGGTTGCCGAACTGCACCTCGACGTAGGCGGCCGCGGTCGCGTCGTCGCCGGCGGTCATCGCGTGCTCGGTGTAGTCGAGGATGCGCACCTCGTCGTCGAACATCTCGTTGAGCGCGGTCACGAACGCGGCCAGTGGACCGTTGCCCGAGCCGAGCAGTTCGCGGGTCTCGCCCTTCCACTTCACGACGGCCTCGATCGAGTCCTCGCCGTCGTCGGTCTCGGCGGGCACCAGGACCTGCGACATGCGCTCCATGGGCGAGACGCGGTCCAGGTACTCGAGCGAGAAGATGTCCCACATCGCCTTGGGCGTGACCTCGCCGCCCTCGGAGTCGGTGACGTTCTGCACGATCTGCGAGAACTCGACCTGCAGGCGCCGCGGCAGCTGCAGGCCGTAGTCGCTCTTCATGATGTAGGCGACGCCGCCCTTGCCGGACTGCGAGTTCACGCGGATGACGGCCTCGTACGTTCGGCCCTCGTCCTTCGGGTCGACGGGCAGGTACGGGACCTCCCAGGTGACGTCCTCGACATCCTCGCCGCGCGTGGCGGCCTCGGCCTGCAGGGCGTCGAAGCCCTTGTTGATGGCGTCCTGGTGCGAGCCGGAGAACGCGGTGAAGACGAGGTCGCCGCCGTACGGGTGCCGCTCGGGCACGCGCAGCTGGTTGGCGTACTCGACGGTGCGCCGGATCTCGTCCATGTCGGAGAAGTTGATCTGCGGGTCGACGCCGCGGGTCAGCATGTTCATGCCCAGCGTCACCAGGCAGACGTTGCCGGTGCGCTCGCCGTTGCCGAACAGGCAGCCCTCGATGCGGTCCGCGCCGGCCTGGAAGCCCAGCTCGGCGGCGGCCACGCCGGTGCCGCGGTCGTTGTGCGGGTGCAGCGAGAGGATGGTGGCGTCGCGGTGTGCCAGGTTCCGGTGCATCCACTCGATCTGGTCGGCGTACACGTTGGGCGTGGCCATCTCGACCGTCGCCGGCAGGTTGATGATGATCGGGTTCTCAGGGGTCGCGCCCACGACCTCGGTCACGGCGTCGCAGATCTCCTTGGAGAACGCCAGCTCGGTGCCGGTGAACGACTCGGGCGAGTACTGCCAGCGCCAGTTGGTGTCGGGGTAGTCGCGCGCGATCTCGCTGACCAGCTCGGCGGCGTCGGTGGCGATCTTCTTGATCGCGTCGCGGTCCTTACGGAACACCACCCGGCGCTGCAGGATCGACGTGGAATTGTAGAAGTGCACGATCACGTTCGTCGCGCCCTCGCAGGCCTCGAACGTGCGGCGGATGAGGTCCTCCCGGCACTGGACCAGCACCTGGATGGTCACGTCGTCGGGGATCGCGTCGTCCTCGATGATCTCGCGCACGAAGTCGTAGTCCGTCTGCGACGCCGACGGGAACCCGACCTCGATCTCCTTGTAGCCCATCCGCACCAGCAGCTCGAACATCCGGCGTTTGCGGGCGGGGCTCATGGGGTCGATCAGCGCCTGGTTGCCGTCGCGCAGATCCACGGCGCACCACTGGGGGGCGTGGGTGATGATCTTGTCCGGCCACGTGCGGTCGGACAGTGAGACGTCCTCGACCTCGTCGGCGAACGGACGGTAGCGGTGCCACGGCATGGACGAGCCGCGCTGGGTGTTCCACGCGGGCTGGTCGGGGCGACCGGGCTTGGAGGGGGGAGTGATGGTCGACGACGAGGAGACGAACGCGTCAGCGGGGTTCATTTCGGGGGCTCAACTTCCCTAGAGGTGCGATCAGTGGAACCGGACCGGCGCGAAAAGATCCCGCGACGGGGAGCCGGTCCGCCTCAGCGGGCCCCGCCGCGGCACCCAAGAAGGAGCACGCGCTGCATGACCGCCACGATACACAGTTTCGGTAACCGTCACGGGATCGGGATGACGAAGGTCGTGGACTGGTTGGAGGTGCTGTCCTGCCGCGCGCCCGGATCGGCGTCCTCGTCGGTCGCGGAGAACGGGGACCCGGGACCGAGCTCACGCTCGTTCTCCGCGTCCGAGCGGTGCACCGACCCCCACACGCGGGTGCAGCCGGCCTCCTCGGCGATCTCGACGGCCTTGTCGACGAGCCGGTGAGCCAGACCCTGGTGGCGGAGGTCCTCGCGCACCCTGATCCCGTAGACGAACAGGTCGGGGCTCTCGCCCAGGTGCCCGGTCTCCACGCCAACGAGCATCCCCACCGGGACGTCCTCGTACACGGCCAGGATCAGCATGTTCGAGCCGCGGTCGAGGAAGTCCTGGGTCCACTCGGCGGTGGGCGGCGTGGCGAGCAGGTCGCCGGCGGACAGCACGAGGTCGACGTCGGCGCGCGAGGCGCGACGGATCACGAGCTCCGGCAGGGTCATCTGCTCAGTGTGACAAAAACCGCGGCGGTTCGACATGGCGATGTGGTTGTGGGCCCGGGTGGGCGGGCTCCGCCGGCTCCTTTGAACGGCATCAGCGATGGGCGATCATCCAGTTGATCCAGCCGTTCTGCGCGGGGGTCGACTCGTACCAGGCGGGGTTGGTGCCGTCCGCTCGGCGGCGCGCGTGGTCGGAGCCGGAGTGGATGCCCACCAGGCGGTCCCCGTGGAAGACGGGCCCGCCGGAGTCGCCGAAGCCGAAGCCTCCCTGGATGGTGTGGGAGCGGCCGATCCAGGAACCGCCGCGGGGTTCCATCCGCTCGAGACGGGTCAGGCCGGTGAGCACCTCGGCCGAGCGCGGCGCCTGCGGACCGGGTGCGACGCCGCCGAAGCCGTGGAAGCGCAGGATCGCGCCGGGCGCGGGGTCGGCGCCCGCGCGCAGCACGGCCGGGGAGGGCGCGGGGTGGCGGAGCTTGAGGAGCATCAGGTCGCCGGCGGGCGCGTGGTAGGCGGCCGCAGGGGTGTGTCGGCCGAGGCTGCCGGTATCCAGTGACCCGAACCCGCCGACGATCGTCGGGCTCGCGAGCGAGGCGGTCTCGGCGAAGCCGCCCGCGACGGTGCCCATGTTGCCGAAGCCGAGGGTGAACGCGCGCGGGTCGGCCGGGCCGCAGTGCGCGGCGGTGGCCACCCAGAACGGGTCGATCACCACGCCTGAACAGGGCGTCCCGGGGATGTTGTGGAAGGTGGTGATCTGGACGGCCCACGGCGCGGGGCCGGAGGCCGTGCCGCCCACCACAGCGCCGGCGGTGGGTGCCGTGATGGCGACGGGCGCGACGAGGGTGCCGACGACGACAGCGCCGACGACCGAGGCGACAGCGGCAAGTCGACCCAGGCGTGCGGGACGCGTGTGACTAACGGTGCTTACGATGCCACTGGGGCGTGTGGGGCGCATAAAAATCAGTGTATGTGAGCGATGCAGGTGGCAGGGGGCGTTCAGTTCCGCCGCCGCGTTCTGCTCAGTGCGTGTTCAGGCGGTGGCGGCGTTGTCGTCGTCGTGGTCATGGCCGTCGCCACCCGCCGCGGGACCGTCGCCGCCCACGGCGCGGTCTCGCTCGGCACGGTCTCCGCCCACGGTGCCGTCTCCACCCACGCCGGCGCTGCGTCGACCTCCCACCACGGCGACACGGCCGGCCCCGGGCGGCCCCGGGCCGACCTCCTTGCGCGCCAGGGCGACCGTCGCCACGGCCATCACCGCCAGGGTCGCCGCCAGCAGCACCAGGTGCGCGCCGTCCACCTGGAACCGCTCGCCCAACACCAGCACGCCCAACACCAGCGAGATCACCGGCGTCGTGACGGTCGACGCCGGCACCGCCTGGTGCACCGCTCCCGCCTCGAACGACATCTGCTGCAACGTCAACGCCGCCACCGCCGCGACCCCCAGCGCGTACACCTCGCCCGTCGTGGCCACCTCCCACGCGCCACCCTCGTGCCAGCGCTGCGTCACGCCCTTGGTGAACAGCGCCACGTACGCGAACGCCGCGCCACCCGCCACGCCGAACAGCACCGCGCGGCCCCCGTTGGAGTGCCGGCGCCGCGCGAAGCGCAGGAGGATCCCGACGACGACGAGACCACCCACACACGCCAGCACCCACTCCCAGAGGGTCGGATGCGCCTCACCCCCGGTCGGGCGGCCGAAAATCACCAACACCATCACGCACGCCGTCAGCACGTGGCCCCAGAACAACTCCGTCTTGGACACCTGGCGGTGGTTCATCCACGCGCCCAGCGGCAACGCGAAGATGAGTGAGGTGACCGAGATCGTCTGGACGAGGATCAGCGAACCGAACGCCAGCGCCAGGCCCTGGAACGCGAAACCGGCCAGGCTGATGAGCATCCCCGACCACCAATAACGGCTGGCGAGAACGCCGAACCGGCCCTCGAGCCGGCCCCCCGCGCGGTCCATCGTCCGGTGGCGCATCACCGTCCCGAGGGCCTGGCTGAGGGCGGACGCGAGGGCCAGGAGAACTGCCGCCCAGGTTTCCGTCATCTATGACGAGTAAACACCTCCCGTAAAGTGGGCACGCGTTAGGCCGAACAACACCGGAAAAAGCCGATCAGCACCGGAAGGGTGTGACCGCGTGGCACTGGTAGTGCAGAAGTACGGCGGCTCCTCCGTGGAGTCCGCAGAACGGATCCGACGGGTGGCCGAACGGATCGTGGATACGAAGAAGGCCGGGAACGACGTGGTGGTGGTCGCCTCGGCGATGGGAGACACCACCGACGAGCTGCTGGACCTGGCGGACCAGGTCTGCCCGTCACCGCCGCAGCGCGAGATGGACATGCTGCTCACCTCGGGTGAGCGGATCTCCAACGCGCTGCTCGCGATGGCCATCAGCTCGTTCGGGATGGAGGCGTACTCGTTCACCGGGTCGCAGGCCGGGATCATCACCACCACCCGGCACGGCAACAGCCGGATCATCGACATCACCCCGGGCCGCGTCCGCGAGGCGCTCGACGAGGGCAAGATCACGCTCGTCGCCGGCTTCCAGGGCGTGTCGAGGGAGACCCGGGACGTCACGACGCTGGGACGCGGCGGCTCCGACACCACCGCGGTGGCCATGGCCGCCTCGCTCGGCGCGGACGTGTGCGAGATCTACTCGGACGTCGACGGCATCTACACCGCCGACCCGCGGATCGTGCCCAACGCCCGCAAGCTCGACACCATCTCGTACGAGGAGATGCAGGAGATGGCGGCCGTCGGGTCCAAGATCCTCAACCTGCGCAGCGTCGAGTTCGCACGCCGCAACCAGGTGCCGCTGCGCGTCCGCTCTTCGTATTCGAACGACCCCGGCACGCTCGTGGCGGGAAATGTGGAGGACATCCCCGTGGAAGACGCACTGCTGACCGGAGTCGCACACGACGCCTCGGAGGCCAAGATCACGGTGGTCGGCATCCCCGACCAGCCCGGCTACGCCGCCAAGGTGTTCCGCATGGTCGCCGACGCAGAGATCAACATCGACATGGTCCTGCAGAACGTGTCGCGCTCCTCCGGCAAGACCGACATCACCTTCACCTGTCCGCTCGAGGTGGGCGCCAAGGCGACAGAGGTGCTGACCAAGGCCAAGGACGAGCTGGGCATCGACCAGGTGCTCTACGACGACAACGTGGGCAAGGTCTCCCTCGTCGGCGCCGGGATGAAGTCGCACCCGGGCGTCACCGCGACGTTCTGTGAGGCCATCTCCGCGGCGGGCGTCAACATCGAGCTCATCTCCACCTCGGAGATCCGGATCTCGGCGCTCGTCCGCGAGGAGGAGCTCAACGACTGCGTGCGCGCGCTGCACGACGCCTTCGAGCTCGGTGGCGAGGAGGAGGCGCAGGTCTACGCCGGCACCGGCCGCTAGGTTTCGGCGGGCTGGGGCGGTTTCCCGTCGCAGCCAATCCCACGGCGGCCCGTCCTACGGCGGCGCATCCTACGGCGGCCCCGTCGATCAGAGGGTTCGGCCCACATCGCCCGAGTGCGTGTGTGCCGAACCCTCTGCTCGTTGGTGTGGCCAGGTCCGAGTTGGCTGACCCTGCCTGGCAGCCCGGGTCGCTCACCCCGTCGCGCCCGGCGGATTGCCCTCGCGAGCTCGGACGCCCTGCCGGATGTCGGCGGCGGTCTGATGCTCGTCGCGGGTGATCATCGTGGTGGTCACCGGGTAGTGCAGCCAGCCGAGCTTGCGGATCCGATTCCATCGCGTCAGATCCCTGGCGTGCTGGTCGGGCGCCCGGTGATACTCGCCGTCGTACTCGACCGCGATCTTCAGTCGCCGATTCCCCAGGTCGAGCCTGTAGGGGAGTCCGGGAATCGACACCTGAGTCTCGAAACCCTCGAATCCGTGCCTGTGCAGGAAGAGTCGGGTGCGGGTCTCCCAGGGAGAGTCCATGGCCCCGGTGTCACAGAGCTCGAGCGCAGCGAGGGCCCGCCGCTTGCCCGGCAGGCGTCGTGGGGTCTCTGCGAGCGGTCTGACATCTCGCTCGGGATCGACGCCGATTCTCGGCGATCCGTCGAGGGCGATGACCGCGTTGGTCAGATTGTCCCGCCGTGCGATGTCGAATAAGGCCCACGCCGGCGAGGCTATCCGGCCGAGCCTGTCGGGGCCGAACGTCAGTGTCCCGGTGTGCTCGCGCGGGATCGTGTACTGGCGTCCGATCATCCCGGGCCTGTCGACACGTCGTGTGCCACAAGCGAACTCGTCGATGTAGTCGCGCGGTGCGCCCCTGTGCCCGTGAGCTTCGGCGGCCAGCCAGCCGGTCACCACCGCGTCGGGGCAGAGCGCCGAGATCGCGGCGATCTGCACCATCGGATCCGTCTCGTCGATCCCGTGCGGGATCCAGAGTCCCCGGTGGAGTCGGTTGTAGCCGCTCGTGCCGAGCCGCCGCCCGAGGTCGGGGATGAGGTCGCGGGTCCGTTGTGGTGGCCGAAAGTCGCGCATGGGACAAGGATCGACGACGACAACGCCACCACCCCGTCCACGCTGGCCCGAATGGCCATGGTCTGTGGAGAGTGCAGGGCCTGTGGATGATTCGGTCCGCGGGACGAACTCCCGTCACTTCGCCCCACGCCCCTCCGTCCTCAAGAGAGTTCGGCGCACCACCTTCTCGCGCGATGAGGGCCGAACCTGCTTATTGACGGGCCGAACCCGCTTATTGACGGGGCGCTGCTCGGCGCCGCCGTCGGGCCCCGTGACGCACGCCTCAGATCGGTAGGCGCGGGGTCGGTAGGATGATGGCTCGCCGGTCGGTCGAGCGCAGGGCGGAGCACCCGTCCGCGACGGGCCGGGACGACAAGACTTTCAGGAGTTGACCTCGCAGATGACCACTGTCGCCGTAGTCGGAGCCACGGGCCAGGTGGGGCGCGTCATGCGTGCCCTGCTCGAGGAGCGGGACTTCCCGGCCGACAAGGTCCGGTTCTTCGCTTCCGCCCGGTCGGCCGGGACCACGCTGCCGTTCCGGGGCGAGGACATCGTCGTGGAGGACACCGCGGCCACCACCGATGAGGAGCTCCAGGGTATCGACATCGCCCTCTTCTCGGCTGGCGGCACGATGTCCAAGGAGCAGGCGCCCCGGTTCGCGGCTGCCGGCGCCGTCGTCGTCGACAATTCCAGCGCCTGGCGCAAGGACCCGGACGTTCCCCTGGTGGTCGCCGAGGTGAACCCGGGCGCGGCCAAGAACCCTCCCAAGGGCATCATCGCCAACCCCAACTGCACCACCATGGCCGCGATGCCGGTGCTCAAGGTGCTGCACGACGCGGCGGGGCTGAAGCGGCTTGTGGTGTCGACGTACCAGGCGGTGTCGGGTTCGGGGCTGGCCGGCGTGGACACGCTCAACGACCAGGTGACCAACAACGTGGCGGCCGGGCACGAGCTGGTGCATGACGGCGGCGCGCTGCAGGCCGGCGAGACGGGGCCGTACGTGGCGCCGATCGCGTTCAACGTGCTGCCGCTGGCGGGTGCGATCGTCGATGACGGTTCCGAGGAGACCGACGAGGAGCAGAAGCTGCGCAACGAGTCGCGCAAGATCCTCGATATTCCGGGGCTGCCCGTGGCGGGCACCTGCGTGCGCGTGCCGGTGTACACGGGCCACACGCTGACCATCAACGCCGAGTTCGCCGAGGACATCACGCCGGAGCAGGCGCGCGAGTTGCTGTCGAAGGCGCCGGGCGTGAAGGTCGTGGACGTGCCGACGCCGCTCGAGGCCGCGGGCATCGACGAGTCGCTGGTCGGTCGCATCCGTCAGGATCAGTCGATCGAGGGCAACAAGGGGCTCAACCTGGTGGTCTCGGGCGACAACCTGCGTAAGGGTGCGGCGCTGAACACCATCCAGATCGCGGAGCTGCTGGCCAAGTAGCGTTTCGAGCGTCGCCAAGAGCGTTCCGCGCACATCGCCCGAGAGGCACGTGCGCGGGGCGCTCTTCTCGTTGGGCCGACGGGGAGGACGGGGGAAACGAGGGGCCGAGGGGACGACGACGAGGCCGTCCCCGTCCCCACGTGAAGAGAGCCGCCGCCCGGTATCCGTACCGGGCGGCGGCTCTCGTCTGTCCGCGGCGCGGTGGCCGTGCCGTGCCGGGGGACCGGTCGGTAACCCGGCCACCGACCGTTTGAGAGCAGTCGCTCTGTTACTGTCTGACGCATGCCTCGCCCACGGGTCCACGATCTCGACCGGCTGCTCGACGCCACGGAGCGACTGGCCTTGGAGTCCGGTCCTGCTGCCGTCACGGTTCGCGCCATTTCCGATCTGACGACGGTCTCCAACGGCGCCATTTACAACGCGTTCGGCTCGCGGGCGGGTCTGGTCGGGCGTGTCTGGCTCCGCGCGGCCCGGCGCTTTCTCGCCCTGCAGCAGGACATGGTGCGGGCCGCCCGGGCGTCTGCCCTGGCGTCCACCCCTGATCCGGGCCCGGGCCCGGGGTCGACGGCGGTGGTCGACGCGGTGGCCGACGCAGCGATCGACGCCGTGGTCGCTGCAGCGGATGCCCCCGCACGGTTCCTTACGGAGCGCCCGGAATCGGGGCGGTTCCTGCTCGCGGTCAGCCGGACGGAGCTGCTCGGGTCCGCCGACCTGCCCGACGACCTGGCTGCGGAACTGGACGGTCTCGACCAGGAGCTCGCCGACCTGTTCGTGGCGCTGTCCAGCGATCTGTGGGGCCGAGGCGACCGGGCCTGCGTTGACGTCGTGAGGGACTGCGTCGTGGAACTGCCGACAGCACTGCTGCTCCGCGGACGCCGGGACCCGGACGCGTCGGCCCGCCAGCGGATCGCCGCCTGCGTGCGCGCCGTGCTCGCCCTGGGACCGCCACTCGACGCGGGCGGCCCGGTAGGCCCGACCCGATCATCGGATTTCATCGACAGAGAGGACCACCACCAATGACCCCCACACTGAGCTGGCACGAGGACGTCGCCGTCCTGACGCTCGGGGACGACGAGAATCGTATGTCCCCGGACTTCCTCGACGCCGTGAACGCCCGACTGGACGAGGTGGAGACCTCCGCGAGAGGACTGGTCACCGCCGGTTCCGGCAAGTTCTTCTCGAACGGTCTGGACCTGGAGTGGCTCATGGCCAACCCGGATCGGCTGGACTGGTACGTCGACCGGGTCCAGCAGTTGTTCAGCCGCGTCCTGACGTTCTCCCTGCCGACGGTCGCCGCCGTCAACGGGCACTCCTTCGGGGCCGGCGCCATGCTCGCCATGGCCCACGACTTCCGGGTGATGCGGGCCGACCGGGGCTACTTCTGCTTCCCGGAGGTCGACATCAACATCCCGTTCACCGTCGGTATGGCCGCGCTCATCCAGGCCAAGACCTCCCCGCAGACCGCCATCACCGCGATGAGCACGGGGCACCGCTACCCCGGTCCGGAGGCCAGCGAGGCCGGGCTCGTGGACGCGACGGCGCCGGAGTCGGAGGTCATCACGGCTGCGGTGGAGCGTCTGCGGCCGATCCTCGGCAAAGACCGCAAGACTCTCGGGGCCATCAAGGCCACGATGTTCAGTTCCGTCACCGAGGCGCTTCGGCAGAGCCCGGAGGGAGAAGCGGGGTAACACGGATTCGGCCGCACGACGAGAGCCGCCGCTCGGTATCGCACACCGGGCGGCGGCTCTTACGTGATCACGGGCCCGGCGTCTCACTGCCGGACGCCCGGGCCTCCTCGGAGCTAACCGTCGACTCCGTGGGCGAGCACCTCGAAGGCCTCGTCGAGCAGATCTGCCAGGGAGGAGTCGCTCTCGCGCTGCCGTGTCGCGTGCTTCCTCAGCGCGGCGCCGCACGCGGCCATGCTCAGATCCACCGTGAGTCGGGCGCGGAACTCGGTTCCGTTCTGTATGCGCTGACGGACTGACTCGTACAGGGGGCCGAGGATGTCCTCGATGTCGGGTCGCCTCTCCGGGCCCAGGACGAACCCGATCCGCTCACCGAGTACGGCGAGGTTTCCGAGGGCGACGATGTCGTCCTCGGGCCGGGTGTAGGCCTCCTTGAGGATGCCGTGGAGGATGCGCAACGCAGACATGTCGGAGGGCGCGTTCTCCACCTGCTTCGCCCACCGCGCGACCTGTTCGCGGACGAAGTGCAGGAACGCGTCCTCGCGGCGGGCGAAGTAGTTGTGGAACGTCCGCGTGGAGACGCCGGCCCGCTCGGCGATGGCGACGACGGTGGCCCCTTCCACGCCGTGGCTGACGAGGAGTTCCACCGCCGCCACCGAGAGCCGTGTCCGGGTGTCGGCCTTCTTGCGCTCGCGCAGACTAGTCACGCTGCCGGCTCCCGGCACCCCCGTCGGAGGTCTCGCCACGGTCCTCGTGCTTCCCGGCGGCGGGGGACTGGTCGGCCACCGTCATGGACGAGTGTCGACCGGCGGCGACGGCGTCCCGGGACTCGTGCGGTCCGCGGGTCACGGTGTCGTCGTCGTCCTTCTCTTCCAGGGCCGAGCCCTCGACGTCGACGGAAGGCAGGATCCGATCGAGCCAGCGCGGGATCTTCCAGGCGTTCTCGCCGAGCAGGAACATCACGGCCGGGATGATGGTCATGCGGACGATGAAGGCGTCGAAGAACACCGCGACCGCCAGGGCGAAGCCCATCACCTTGATGAACTGCTCGTCGATCGTCATGAAGGCGGCGAAGACGCTCATCATGATCAGTGCGGCGGCGGTGACCACGCGGGCGCCGTGCTTGAACCCGTTGGAGACCGCGTTGTGCGCGGTCTTGCCGTGGACCCAGCCCTCGCGCATCCGGGTGACCAGGAAGACCTGGTAGTCCATGGCCAGTCCGAACACGATGCCGATGAGCATGATCGGCAGGAAGCTGATGACCGGCTGCGGATCGGAGACGATCCCGAGCCAGCCCTCCTGCCAGATCGCCACCGTGAGCCCGAAGGTGGCCGCCACCGACAGGGCGAAGCCCAGCGCGGCGATCAACGGCACCCAGATGGACCGGAAGACGAGCATGAGCAGCAGGAACGCGAGTGCGAGCACGATGCCGACGTAGGGGAGCAGGACCTCGGAGAGTCGTTCGGAGATGTCCTCGTAGATCGGGGTGACGCCGGTGACCGAGTAGGTGCCACCGGTCTGCGCCTCGAAGTCACCGACTCCGCCGCGGATGCTCTCCAACACGTCCGCGGCGCGTTCGTCGGTGGCACCGTACTCGGGGGTGATGAGCACCTGTGCCGCGTCGCCGGCCTCGTTCGGCTCGATGATCTGGGCGTTCCGTACGCCGTCGATCGACTGGATGTCCGTCGCGGCGGTGGCCCACGCCGCGGGCCGCTCCTCCTCGGGGACCGCGAGGGTGTCGACGAAGGCGATCATCGGGGCGTTGCGCCCGGGGCCGAACTTCTCCGCGGTGATGTCGTAGGCGATCCGGTTGGGGGTGTCGGGGGCCATGGTGCCGTCCGAGGGCATGGCCAGTCGCAGGTTCACGGCGGGCAGCGCCAGCAGGATCAGCAGGAGGATGCTCGCCGCGCCGAAGAGGATCGGGTGCGCGCGCACCCGGCGGACCCACTTGAGGCCCATCGTCGGCTTCTCGTCCTCCGGGTCCGGGGCCTTGACGCCCCGGATGCGGGCGCCGAACACCTTGGTGCCGACGGCGCCGAGGATGGCCGGGAGCAGCGTGATCGCGACGAGAACCGCGATCGCGACGGTGGCGGCGGCGGAGAGCGCCATCGCGGTGAGGAACGGGATGTTGATGATCGACAGCGCGGCCAGCGCGATGAGGACGGTCAGCCCGGCGAAGACCACCGCGGAACCGGCCTTACCCACGGCGAGTCCGGCCAGGTGGGCCCGCTGGCGGAAGTCGATCTCCTTGAGTTTGGCGGCCAGCTCCCGCGGCTCGAGGTCGTTGCCACCGATGTACTTGACGAGTTCCGTGCGGTAGCGCGAGACGATGAACAGGGCGTAGTCGATGCCCACCGCGAGACCGATCATGGACGCCAGCGTCGGCGTCATGGTGTTGATGGTGTCCGTGAACCGGGTGGCCGCGAAGATGCCCGCGATGCCGATCCCCACGCCGGTGACACCGGTGAGCAGCGGCATGCCGGCGGCGATCAGCGAGCCGAAGGTCAGGGTGAGGATGACCGCGGCGACGGCGATGCCGATGATCTCGCCGGTCGCGCTGATCTCATTCATCTGGAACGCGTTTCCCGAGTAGGCGATGGTCAGCGAGTCCTGGTACTCGGCGACGAGATCGGCGAAGGCCTCCTGGTCGGCGGCCTCGACCTCCATCGTGCTCTCGGCTGCGAACTCGACCTGGACGGTGCCGGTCGTCTCGTCCTCGCTCAACGGGCTCAGGGCCGCGATGTCGGCGTCGATCTGCTCGGGCGGGAGCCCCTGCGCGGCCTTGGCCTCCGTCATCTGGTGGGTCATGCCCTCGGCCGCCAGGACGGGGTTGACGATCGCGTCCGTCGCGGTGAGGTAGTCGAGTTCACGGACGTCGGCGAGGAAGGCGTCGACGTCCTCGCTCACCCCGGGGTCGGTGAGCGTCGTGCCCTCGGGGGCCTGGATCACGACGGTGCCCGTGGGCGCCTGCAGTTGATCCTCCGAGCCGGCGAACCGCTCCTGCATGGCCTCCTGGGTCTCGATGGATTCGAGTCCGGGGATGGAGAAGGTGGTGCTCGTCTGCTGCGACAGGGTGGCCGCAGCGGTGCCCATGCCGATGATCAGCAGCAGCCACGCGGCGATGAACCTCCACCTGTGCAGATAGGCCGATCGTCCGATGCGGTAGAGAAATGTCGCCATGCTGCAGGATCCTCGGGTCGGGGGACGTGCTGACCCGTGGAGTTTTGCAGGAACACTGCACGATTGCACGGCCGTGCAAGGAAATGTGGCCAAGCTCTCCCGCGTCGCGACCCGCCTCGGCTCAGGTGTGGTTCCAGCTGATGACCGGCTCCTGCACGTTGCCGTCGGAGTCGTAGGTGTAGAAGCCCTCGCCGTCGCCGAGGCCGGCCTTACCGGCGTCGATGCCCTTCTGGAGCAGGTCGGCGAACTTGATCCGCGCCGGGTCGCCGGAGGCGCGGGCGATGTTGGCGGCGACGTTGAAGCCGACGGTGTCGTAGACCTGGAACGGGCCGGCGGGCGAGCCGGTGGCGGTGCGCCAGACGTTGTCGATGTCGGCGGGGTTGGCGATGCCGTTGACGTAGAGCTCGGCGCCCGCGTTCAGCCAGGGGACGAGCAGGCCGTTGAGCAGGTATCCGGGCGTCTCCTTGAGGACGGGCACCGGCACGAGTCCGATCTCGGCGGCGAACTCGAGCACGATCTCGAAATACTTCCGGTCGGTCTGCTGCGGGACCATCACCTCGCCGGTGTTGTAGCGCCAGACGAGGTTGGCGAAATGCAGGGCGAGGAACTTCTCGGGTCGTCCGGTCTCGGCCGCGAAGTCGCTGGGGCGGAGGGTGGAGGTGTTGGTGGCGAAGATGGTCTTCTCGGGCGCGCTCTGGCCGATCTTCGTCCACACGTCCTTCTTGAGGTCGAGATTCTCCGGCACGGCCTCGATCACCAGGTCGGCGTCGGCGACGGCCTCGGGGATGTCGGTGGTGGTGCGGATGGAGGCGATGGCCTCGTCGAATCTCTTCTCGTCGAAGTCCGGCAGGTCGCGCCTGTAGTAGTCGCGCATCCATTCCCACCGCTCCGGAAGCCTGGCCAGGAGCTCGTCGGAGATGTCGTAGCCCGTCACGGTTTTCCCGTGGTAGGCCGCCTGCATGATGATCTGGGAACCGAGTACGCCGGTTCCGAACACGGTGACGTTCGTGATGTCCGTCATGACTGACTCCTCTCGCCCGGGGTGGCGGCCCCGGGGCCTATCGTGGTGCTGGTCGTGGATTCGCCGCTGGTGCCGGTTCTGGTGCCGGTGGTGGGTGCGGCGGGCTCGGTGGTGCCCTGCCTGCGGGCGCGCGCGTACTCGTCCGGCTGGTGCACCACGACCTGCGTGCGCCTCCGGGTGAGGTAGTCGCGGAACCACGACACGAGTGCGGCGGCGCGCTGGGACCAGCCCGACAGCAGGACGAGGTGCACTCCGAGCCAGGCCAGGAAGGCGAGCATGCCCTGGATCTGGAACCGGCGCGGGCCCATCTCCGCGATCGCGTGGCCGCGGCCGACCATGGCCATCACGCCCATGTCGCGGAAACGGAACGGCTTCCGTGCCCGGCCTTGGAGGTCCGCGCAGATGTTGTCGGCCGCCCAGGTGCCGGACTGTTTGGCCACCGAGCCCAGTTGGGGCAGTGCGCGGCCCTTCGCATCGGTGATGTTCGCGGCGTCGCCGAGGACGTACACGCCCGGCAGGCCGGGGGCGGTGAGGTCGGGTTCGACGTCCACGCGCCCGCCGCGGCCGGTCGTCAGACCGGCGGGCTCGAGCAGACCGGAGGCCTTGAGCCCGGCCGTCCAGATGACGATGGCGGCAGGTAACTCGGTGCCGTCCTCGAGCGCCACGCCGCTGGTGGAGACCGAGGAGACCGCTCTGCCCAGGTGGATCCGGACGCCGAGCTCTTCGAGGCTGCGGCGGGTGTACTTCTGCGAGCGCTTCGAGAACGGCGGCAGGACGGTGTCGACCATGTCGACCAGGTGCACCTCGCACTGCGCGGCGGCGAACTCGTCCGAGTAGTACTCCGACACCACGAACTTGATGTTCTCCGCGATCGCGCCGGCGGTCTCGACCCCGTTGGGGCCCGCCCCCACCACAACCACCGCGAATGTGCCCCGGCGCTCCGCGGCGTCGCGGGTGGCGGCGGCTCTCTCGAGCGCGCCGAGCATCGCCGAGGACAGGCTGGTGGCGTCGTCGACGGAGTACAGCGGGTACGCCAGCTCGCGCGCTCCCGGGGTGTCGAAGAAGTTGGGTTCGGACCCGGTGGCCAGCACGAGGATCCGGCCGCGGTACGTCAGCCCGTCGTCGGTGGTGACGGTCTTGGTGGCGGCGTCGACGGAGGCCACGCGCGCGGTCCGGATGGTCACGTGTTCCCGTTGGCGATGCAGGATGCCGCGCAGCGGGCGCGCCACGGTGGAGATCGCGATCTGCGCGGTCGCCGCCTGGTAGAGCAGGGGCTGGAACTGGTGGTAGTTGTTCTGGTCGAGCAACAGTACGTCCACGCCGGAGCGTCCCAGTTGCTTGGCGGCGTAGAGGCCGGCGAATCCGGCACCCACGATCACCACGTCGTGTTCGATCGCCGAGTGTCCGTCGGCGGGATCAGTGACTTCTGCCGATGTGTTCGCCATGGCTCGTCCCTACTCGGCCTGTGAGGAGATGTCCACCGCGGGCTATCGCCCGCGGCCGGACCGGTCGTGCCGATGCCGGACCGGTGCCATAGTGGGAACCGCACGTCCCATCGTGTCCGGGCTTACAGCCTCGACAGGTGGCCACATCGCACGACATCGCGCAGCTCGACCCCGTACGGGTCTGGGCCTGCACCGAAGAGAGGAATGCAGATGGCTATCAACGACGACGACATCACCACCTCCGGCGCGCAGGGAGAGGGCACCGCGGACGGCGGCTCCAACCCGGGCGGGCATGACGGCGGCGCTGACGGTTCCGCGTCAGCGGGCGAGGGCACTGCCGATGGCGGCTCGAACCCCGGCGGCCACGACGGTGGCGCTGACGGCTCAGCCGGCGAGGGCACTGCCGACGGCGGCTCCAACCCGGACGGGCACGACGGCGGCGCTGACGGCGCGGCCTGAGCGAAGGTGCTCGAGCGGTGCGTCGCACGCGGCCGGGATGAGTTCGCGGCGGACTACTGGGGTCAGCAGCCCCTGCTGAGTCCTGCGGCCCGTCTGCCGCGCGACTTCTCCGACCTGCTCACGCCGACGATGGTCGACGAGATCATCGCCGAACGTGGGTTGCGCACGCCGTTCATCCGGATGGCGCGGGAGGGCACGCTCGTCGACCGGGCCTGCTTCACCCGTACCGGCGGGTTCGGCGCACTGATGCCCGACCAGGTCGACCCCGACGGCGTACTCACGGAGTTCGCCGCCGGGGCGACGATCGTGTTGCAGGGTCTGCACCGGTTCTGGCCGCCGATCATCGACTTCGTCCGCGGCATGACCTCGGACGTCGGCCACCCGGTGCAGACCAACGCGTACATCACCCCGCCAGCCAACCGGGGATTCGATCCGCATTACGACGTGCACGACGTGTTTGTCCTCCAGATCTCCGGCACCAAACGCTGGCGGGTGCACGAGCCCGTCCATCGCCACCCGCTTCCCGACCAGCCGTGGACCGATCACCGAGAGGCGATCGCCGCTCGCGCGGTGCAGGCCCCGGTCATCGACGCGGTGCTCGATCCGGGGGACTGTCTCTACCTGCCGCGCGGCTGGGTCCACTCGGCCGAGGCGCAGGGTGACACCTCTATTCACCTCACCGTGGGCGTGTCCCCCTTCACCGGACACGACGTCGCCACGGCGGTGATCGAGGCACTGGCCTCGGAGGAAGAGTTGCGCGCGTCGCTGCCGCTCGGACTGGCCCCGGTCGAGGCGGCTCGGACCGAGGAGCACACCCGCCGGGTCCTCGATGTGCTGGCCGGGTTGATCGCCGAGAAGCAGGAAGAACTCGGAGCGCTCGCCGGCGACGCGCTCGCCACGCGGTACCTCGACCTGACGCGACCCGCCGCGGTCCGCCCGCTGGCCACCCTCGACGCACTTGCCGCGCTCGATGCCCACACCGTTCTTCGGTGGCGCGACGGCCTCCACGGCTCGATCGACCCCGCTCCCGCCGGCTCTGACGTCGCGGCCGGCTATCACGTCGCCGCCGACTCGGCCACGGTGGTCCTGCGGCTGCCCACCAAGTCGATCACCTTTCCGACGGAGTGCGCCCCCGCTCTGCGCGCGGTGCTCGACGGCGGTCCCGTCAGCGCCGGCTCGCTACCGGGTCTGGATGTGGACGACGGCCTCGTGGTGCTCCGCCGCCTGCTGCGGGAGGCAGTACTGGTGGCACTGTGAGCAGGCCTGCGGACTGGGAGCCGTGCAGTGATTCCGCGCTGCGCCGCGGCGATCCACTCGAGGGGTCGGGGTCTCGGGGGATGCGGTGGCTCATGCTCGAGCTCGCCGGCCCGTGGGGGCATTCGGCGTTGCTGGAATCGCCCGGGCTTCTCTCGCCCGAACTGGGCCGCCGCATCGCTCGGCGTGCCCAGTCGGAGGACATCCGGGTGGCCGCGATCCGTCGCCCGGGTAAGCGAACCGGACCGCGGCGTTGGCGGTGGGCACTGGCCGATGCCCGGCCCGGACAGGAGTCCCTGCTGTGGGGCGAGGCGGACGGCCCCGACGGTTATGCGGAGATTCCCCTCGACGGCTCCGCGGGCACTCCGTCCGACGAGCCCCTGGTCGCGATCTGCGCGCACGGCAAGCACGATCAGTGCTGCGCCGTCCGTGGCCGACGCGCCACGACGCTGATCGCCGAGCGGTACCCGGAGGCGACGTGGGAGTGTTCGCACCTGGGCGGAGACCGGTTCGCGGCGACGATGATCGTGCTGCCGCACGGCCTTTTCTACGGCCGCGTCGATATGGCGGCGGATCCTGCCGACATCATCACCCGGTACACCGAGGGCCGGGTCGACCCGCGCCACCTCCGGGGTCGCAGCAGCTACCCGGCGGCGGCGCAGGTCGCGCAGCACCACGCCCGAGCGGCGTTCGGAGACGAGCGCATCGACGCCTTGGCCCCGCTGGACGTGACCGACGCGGACGACGGCGGCCACGTCGTCGTCACCCTCCAGGGCCCGCGAGGACCGATCGGGGTGCGACTGCGGGAGACCTTCTCCGAGCCGATCTTCACCATGTGCCAGGCCCGCTCGGCCGGCCCGGTCAAGCAGTGGGAGCTCGTCAGCATCAGCGCTCTGGAGTGACGCGGCTGGTGAGGGGGCCGGGCCGAGCAGTCGCCCGGGGCCGGGTCAGGCGTTCTCGACCACGGGCTCGGCGAGGTCGTCAGCCACCGTCTCGGCGGCGGAGTCGTCGAGCGGAATGGTGCAGGCGAGCGGCTCACTGCCGGACCAGTCGTGGCCCCAGTAACTGTCGGCGGAGATGAGCTGCGGAAGGTAGCTGTTCTCATCCACCATGAGTCCGTCATAGCCGAACTCGATGTCCCAGCCCCCGGGGGCGCGCAGGTAGTAGGACACCATCTTGTCGTTGGTGTGCCTGCCGAGGGTCGATGAGATCGTGAACCCGTGCTCGAGCGTGCGCTCCATGGCCTGGGCGACCTGGTCCATCTCGGCCACCTCGAGCATGATGTGCACGATCCCGGGGCCCATCTGCGGGGCGGGCATCACCGCGAAGCTGTGGTGGCGCGGGTTGACGCCCATGAACTGGATGCGCAGCGGCGGCATACCGGGCATGGGCGGGAACGGGAAGGCGCCGCGGGTGTGGAAGCCCAGGACGTCGCGGTAGAAGGCGATGGTCGCCTCGTGGTCGGTGGACGGCACCACGATGTGGCCGAGCCCCAGCTCGTCGGTGATGAACTCCGTACGGAACTTCGTAGACACCGCCGAGTGGTCGAGGCCTGCGCCGTGGAAGATCTCGAGCGGCTGCCCGGTGGGGTCGTCGAGGGCGATCAGTTCGTCGACGTTGCGGGCGCGGGCCTCGTCGTGGGACAGGTCGCGGTAGGCGACGCCGTGCTCGGTCAGGGCGGCGCGGACGCGGTCGAGGGCGAGTTCATCACGGACCTCCCAGCCCATCGCGGTGAGCTTGTCGGACTCCCCGCGGCGGACGACCAGGCGGTGGGCGCGCTCGTCGGTGCGGAGATAGAGGGTGTTCTCGTCGGAGTCGGCGCCCTCGCCCAAGTCGAGGACGTCGAACGCGAGGGTGCGCCAGCGGTCGAGGTCGGTGGTGTCGATGGCGAGGTAGCCGAGTGCGCGGATTTCTCCCATGAGAGGGTCCTTTCGGGAAATGCGGGAACAGGAGCGGGCGTGGTGACGGATCGGCGGAGCCGTCAGATCATGGCCCGCAGCGGGCCCTCGGGATCCACGCCGAGGCTCGAGAGCGCGGATGCGTGGAACACGGTGCTGGGCACGTGGATGGCGTGGTGGAGGCCGGCGTGGGCGTCTCGCCAGAAGCGCTGCATCGGCTTGTCCATGCGCAGGGCAGTGCCGCCACACCGGGCGTAGATGTTGTCGACGGCGCGCACGGCGGTCCATGCGGCCTCGGCCTGCGTACGACGGCCCTGCGCGCGCCTGGCGAAGCTCACTTCGTCGCCTCGGGCCACTATGTCCCAGATTTCTTCGGCGTTGGCGATGAGCGAATGACGGGCCTGGTAGATCTTCGCCTCGGATTCCCCGAGCTGGTAGAGGACGTAGGGGTCGTCCTTGATGGCGGTGCCCTGGGCGCCCACGCGCTCCTCGAGGTATTCGCGGGCGCACGCGAGCAGTCCCTCGCTGATGCCGACGGTGGCGGCGGTGATGCCGAGGGGGAACGCGCAGGACCACGGTATGCGGTACAGCGTCTGCTCGAGCCCCGCGCCCGCCACCTGGGAGCCGTCGATGAGGTGGTCGTACTCCATGACGCGCTCGTCGGGGATGAAGGCATCCTGCACCACGAGGTCTTTGGAGCCGGTGCCTCTGAGGCCCACGACGTCCCAGGAGTCGGCGATGATCTCGTAGTCGGTGCGGGGGATCACGACGTGCAGCATGCGGGGGGGCAGTTCCATGTTGCCGTCGGCGTCGTGGGCCATGGCGCCCAGGAACGCCCACGTGCAGTGGTCGGTGCCGGACGAGAAGCTCCAGCGACCGGACATGCGGTAGCCGCCCTCCACGCGGATGGCGATGCCGTTGGGCATGTACGGCGAGGCCATCCAGGTGTCGGGGTCGGTGCCCCAGACGTCGTCCTGGACGCTCTTGTCGGCCATTGCGAGTTGCCAGGGGTGCACGCCCACGATGCCGGCGACCCATCCGGCGCTCGGATTGATCGCGGCGATGCCCATGACGGTCTCGGCGAACTGCCGCGGCGTCGCCTCCATCCCGCCGTACTCGAGGGGCTGGAGCATGCGGATTACCCCGGCGTCCTTCATGCGGGCGACGGTGGCGTCGGGCAGTTTGCCGAGCTCGTCGGCCTCGAGACCTTCGGCGAAGAGGGCGTCGCGGTCGGCGGTGACCGCTGGGAGGACCGAGTCGGCGGTGAGGAGTGTTCCGGTCATCGGGGGGCCTTTCGGTGCAGTGGCGGCGGACCGCCTTGGGGTGATGGCACCACTGTTACCGAGGATGTGTCGTGGATCACTATGGATTTCCGGTGACCGGAAATCGGGACCGGCTCTGGTGTTCTTACGCCGGTACTCCTTGGGGCATGGACACGACGATTGATCTCTCCGACACCCGGGCGCTGCGGGATGTGCTGGGCCGTTTCGGCACCGGCGTGTGCGTGGTGACCGGCCGCGACGCCGCTGGCGCGACGGTGGGGATGGCTTGCCAGTCATTCATGGGGGTCTCGCTGGAGCCGCCGCTGGTGCTCATCTCGGTGATGAAGACCTCCCGCACTCTGCAGCATCTGGTGGCGGACAGTCGGTTCGCGGTGAGCGTGTTGGGCGAGGGGGACGAGGCGGTGTCGGCGATGGCCGGTAGCAAAGCCGAGGACAAGTTCGAGCACATCCCGATGACGACGACGAGCAGTGGGCATCAGGTGCTCACCGATGCCCCGGCATGGTTCGCATGCATACTCGAGCGTCAGGTGGAGGCGGGCGATCATGCCCTTCTGATCGGCCGGGTGGTCGAGGCCGGGCCGGCGGAGAGTGAGCGCCGACCGTTGCTGTTCCACGGGGGCCGATACGGCGAGTTGGCGGGAGAGTCGGTCATCCCGGTCTCGGCGGATCTGTCCGGCCTGCTCACGGCGACCGGCCCCGGGACGTGGTTCTAGCTCCGGTTCGTGCGATCCTTCCAGCGGCCGGGGTCGATGGGGACCGGCAGTCCCGTGCCGAGTTGCTTGGCGGCGTGTTCGTAGCGCTCGGCCGTGCTGTCGATCAACTCGAGTAGCTCCTCGGCCATCGTGATCTCTGCCTCGTAGTGTCGGCGTGACCAGTGCATGACCATGTTCGCGAACGCCCACGAGGGTTCGTCGCTCGAGTTTGCGGCGCGGGTCGCGGCTCCGTCACGGAGTTCGACCATCTGCTCGATGTGCTTCCTGACCCGGGCTTTGAGATTCTCAGGCTCGTTGAGGTGCCCCAGCCACAGGTGTAGAAGCGTTGAGTGTTTGAGTGTCGGTCGGTCGACTTCGGCGGTCCGGGTCCACTCACGGAGCGCCGACAGGCCCTCCGGGGTGATCGAGTACGCGCGCCGCCGACGAGTGTCGCCAGGGGTGCTGCGGGACCGGACGTAGCCGTGCTTCTCGAGCCGCTTGAGCTCGGAGTACACCTGGCTGAACGAGGGGCTCCAGTAGAAATAGTTGAGCGACCAGTCGGCCCACGTCTTGATGTCGTATCCCGAGAGTTCCTCGCCGAAGGTCAGCGTTCCCAGCACTGCCCACGCGGTGGCGGGCAGCGCTGGGAGCTCGATCTCTGCAGATGAATCGCTATTTTCGGGCACGGCCAACTCTAGCAATCGGTATGGCCGGGACTCGTCGTCGTGGGCCGTGTTTGGAGGGCATTCGACCAACGCTTCGCTGGTGCTGTCATCGTTCGAGGCTGCCCGCATCGACTGGCAGTGCCACCGAGGTGACGTATCGGGCCTCGTCCGAGAGGAGGAACAGGGTCGCATTGGCGACGTCTTCTGGCTCGACCCACGGGATGTCCAGCAGGTTCATGTTTCTCGCCGCGTCGGCGAATTGCTCGTGTGTAGGTGTCTCCGCGTGCGGCACGAAGGTTTTGCGGACGTGCTCGTTCTGGATCATCGGCGTGTTCACGTTGGTGGGGTGGACCGTGTTGACGCGAATCGAGTGCGGGGCCAGCTCCTGCGCAAGGGTGCGCATGAGCCCCACTACCCCGTGTTTGGCGGCCGAGTAGTGCGCGACGCTGCGCAGGCCCTTCAGGCCGGCGATCGAGCTCACCAGAACAATCGAGCCTCCGCCCCGCTCGATGAGGTACGGGGCGGCCGCCCTGATGGTGTTCCAGACCCCGGTGAGGTTGATGTCGAGCATGTCCTGCCAGGCGCTTTCCGGGAGCTCCAGCGCCGGACCTGACGAGGTGATCCCGGCAGTCGCGCAGACTGCGTCGATCCCGCCCAGTTGCCGCGCGCCCTCGTCGGCGGCAGCACGGAGGGCCTCTACATTCCGGACGTCCGCGATGTGCGTGCTGGCTGTCCGGCCCAGGGCCTCGACCTGTGCCGCTGTCTCGTCGAGATCGGCCGGGCTGGCCGCGGGCGTCACCGTCGAGTCGACGGGTCCGCACAGGTCGATAGCGATCACGTCGGCACCTTCGCGGGCACACCGGATGGCTTGGGCGCGGCCGATGCCCCGCGCCGCGCCGGTGACCAGAACGACCTTCCCGTTCAGTCGACCTGCGCGATCGGCGTCCGTGCGATGGCCCTTGTCCGTGATCGTGGACCGGTCGGTGGAACTCATGGATGCTGGCTCCCGATTCTCCGTGGCCGGATCTGCCGGCCGGCGTCTGTGACTCACGCCATATTCCTACTCGGCATATCGATTAGGCGCAAGCGAGCTTGCAAATATGCCGACTAGGCATATGCTGTGGATCACAGCGCGTCAGCGGTGATCCCGACGGGGTAGGCGCGACCAGTGGAAAGGGAGTCACAGATGGAAAACGAACCTGAGCGCACGTCAGGTGCGGGCGTCAGGGCCGACATTTCAGTTGGCACGGGGGCTGACATCGCGGACGACGAGCAGGCGGGTAGCGCTGCCGACATAGACGTGGTGGTGATCGGCGCCGGCATCGGCGGCCTGTATGCCGTCCACCGGTTCCGCACCGACGGTCTGACGGTGCAGGCGTTCGAGGCCGCCGACGGTGTGGGCGGGACGTGGTATCACAACCGCTACCCGGGCGCGCGGTGCGACGTGGAGAGCGTGGACTACTCGTACTCGTTCGCCGACGAGCTACAGCAGGAGTGGGACTGGTCCGAGCGATACGCCACGCA
Source organism: Dietzia aurantiaca (assembly GCF_021033825.1). Lineage (GTDB taxonomy): Bacteria > Actinomycetota > Actinomycetes > Mycobacteriales > Mycobacteriaceae > Dietzia > Dietzia aurantiaca. The sequence continues at coordinate 16,048 of NZ_JAIFXZ010000016.1, read as the reverse complement.
GCCAGAGATCCTGGAATACCTCAATCATGTGGCTGACCGCTTCGACCTACGCCGGAGCATTGAGTTCGGCACCCGCGTCACCGCGGCGCACTTCGACGAGGCGACCGACCTGTGGAACGTCACGATCGAGGCCGCCAGGACCGACGGCGCTGCCAGGGGTCGCAGGCTCACCTGCCGCCACTGCGTGTTCGCGACCGGCTCGCTCTCCGTGGCCAACTTCCCCGAAATACCTGGCCTGGGCGACTTCACCGGACGAGTCCTGCACACCGCGCAGTGGCCGCATGAGACCGTCGACTTCACCGGCCTCCGCGTAGGCGTGATCGGAACCGGCTCGTCGGGAATCCAGCTGGTACCGGAGGTCGCGCGCGAGGCCGCGTCGGTGACGGTTTTCCAGCGCACTCCCAACTATTCGATCCCCGCCGCCAACCGGCCGATCGACGACGTCGAGCGCCGCGAGCAGAAGGCCACGTATGGCGAGCGTCGGCGAAAGTCGCGGCTCTCCGGTGGTGGCTCCCCGTTCATCCCGCACGAGAAGAACACCCTCGAGGTGGACGCCGCAGAGCGCGAGCGAGTGTATGAGCACTCTTGGAACCTCGGTGGCGTCTTGTTCTCCAAGGCGTTCCCCGACCAGATGCGCGACGAGCACGCCAACCAGCTGGCCAGGGAGTTCGCCGAGCGCAAGATCCGCTCGGTGATTGCTGACCAGTCGGTGGCCGACCACCTCATCCCCACGGACCACCCGATCGGCACCAAGCGGATCGTCACCGACTCGGGCTACTTCCAGACCTACAACCTCGACCACGTGGAGCTGGTCAACCTGCGCCGCACGCCGATCGATCGGATCACCGCCGACGGGCCGGTGACGGTCGGGGGAGGCGACGAGGCGGCGCGGCTACATGAACTCGACGTCTTGATCTTCGCCACCGGCTTCGACGCGGTGACCGGCGCGATGGACGCGATCGACACCCGCGGTCGCGACCATCGCAGCCTCTCCGCCGCGTGGTCGGACGGCGTGCGCAGCTACCTCGGGCTCATGGTGGCAGGCTTCCCGAACCTGTTCCTGGTCAACGGACCCGGCAGCCCGGGTGTGCTGGCCAACATGGTGCTCGCCTCCGAGCATCATGTGGACTGGATCGCCGACACCATCGGGCAGTTGAGGTCGGACGGCAGGCGCTCGATCGAACCCGACGAGAACGCGCAGGACGACTGGATGGCGGAATGCGCCCGCCTGGCCGACCAGACTCTCTTCCCCCGCGCCGACTCCTGGTATCTCGGCGCCAACATCCCCGGGAAACCGAGAGTGTTCATGCTGTACCCGGGCGGATTCGGCAACTACCGCAAGGTCGTGCAGGAACTCACCGATGCCGGCTATGAAGGGTTCGCGCTGCGATGAGTACACAGGGGCGGATGGAGGGCCTCGTCGTCGTCGTCACCGGGGCTGCCGGAGGCATGGGTGAGGCCCATTGCCGGCGGCTCGCCGGGGAGGGCGCCGGGATCCTGGCGTTGGACCTGGAGTCCTCGGCCACCACCGCGCGGCTCGCCGAGATCGTCGAGGGGATCGTCGCGGACGGCGGGCGCGCGGCGTGGCGGACCGCCGACATCCGCGACATCAGCGAGCTGGGCGCTGCCGTCACAGACGGGCTGGCGGAGCTCGGCGGCGGCCCGGGACGGGCGCCCCGTGTGGACGCGGTCGTCGCCAACGCCGGTGTGTACGACGTCCCCGGGCCGGCCTGGGAGATCGACGACGACGTGTGGAACCGCTCGTTGGACGTCAACCTCACCGGCGCTTGGAACTCGATTCGCGCCACCGAACCGCACCTCGCCGACGGCGCGTCTCTCGTGCTGGTGAGCTCGACCGCGGGGCTCAAGGGCATCCGCGGAGCCGGGCAGTACGTCGCGGCCAAACATGCGCTGGTGGGCTTGGCCCGAACGCTGGCGATGGAACTGGCGCCGCGGTCGATCCGCGTCAACACGGTGCACCCGGGGTCGGTGGCCACGCCGATGATCCTCAACGAGCAGATCTATCGGCGCCTCCGGCCGGACCTCGAGAACCCGACCCGCGAGGACGCCGCCGAGGCGCTCGCCGCCCGCAACCTGCTGCCGGTGCCGTGGGTTGAGCCCGAGGACGTGAGCGAAGTGGTGCTGTTCCTGTCCGGGCCCGAATCGCGATTCATCACCGGGCAGCAGATCGCCGTGGACGCCGGTCTCACGACGGCGTAGACGCTGCACCCCGCCGACCTCACCGTGCCGACTGATGAGAGGAACGAACCCATGATCACCGACCCCGAGGTGGCCGCACTACTTGAGCTGGTCGAAAAGGGATATCCGCAGGTGGAGTCTATGGTTGCGGCCGAGGTGCGCGCCGCGTTCAAGGCGCGGCAGAAGCGCCCGGCTGAGCCCGTCGAGGTGGGTGGGGTGGAGAACACGGCCGTCCCCGCCACCGAGTACGGCGAGGGCGACCACGAGATTCCGGTGCGCGTATACCGACCCGTCGGCTCTGTTCCCGGCCCCAGGGAGCCGGTCCCGGTCGTGGTGTTCGCCCACGGCGGCGGGTTCGTCTTTGGCGATCTCGAGAGCCACGACGACTTCTGCCGACGCATGTGTCGAGGGCTCGGCGCTGTGGTGGTGGCGGTGCACTACCGGCTTTCACCGGAACACCGCTATCCGGCTGCGCTCCACGACGTCCACACCGTGGCGCGGTGGGTGACCGACCGGGCCGATGAGTTCGGGGTCGACCCGTCGAGGCTGGTGCTGGCGGGGGACAGCGCAGGCGGCAACCTCGCGGCGTGTGCGTCGCTGCTGGCGCGAGACACCGGCGGAGCGGCTGTGCGCGCCCAGTTGCTGATGTATCCGATGACGGTGCCCGGGCACCACGGCGACTCGTATCACCGGTTCGGCGAGGGGTACGCGAACACCGCCGCGGCCACCGACTGGTACTGGGACCAGTACCTGCCGGAAGGCTCGTCCGGTGAGCCGAGTCCGTATTTCTCACCGGTGTCCGCCGACCTCGCGGGCGTGGCGCCGGTGGTGATGGTCAGTGCGGATTGCGACCCGTTGCACGATGACGCCGACGTGTACGCACGCGCGCTCGAGCGGGCCGGCGTCCAGTGCTGGTACCGCAGCTACCCGAGCACCTTCCACGGCTTCGCCACCATCTCGGCGTTGACCGTGGCGCGGCAGGCCCAGGAGGACATGTGGGAGCAGCTGCGAGCGCTGCTCTGCTGACGCTACTCGTCGACCATGTCACGAACCGCCAGATGGCTGAACAGCATCGACGTGCCAATCGGGTTGCCGCCGCCGGGATAGGTGGTGCCACTCGGTGCGGCCATGGTGTTCCCTGCGGCGTAAAGACCCGGGATAACCGTGCCGGCGGAATCAAGCACGCGAGCGTGCGAATCCGTTCTCAGGCCGCCTTTGGTGCCCAGGTCGGAGATGCCGAACGCCGCAGCATGGAACGGGCCGCGCGTGATGGCCGTCAAGGGGAGTTCGCCACCCGAGAACGCGCGGTCGTAGGCTTCGTCGCCGCGGCCGAAATCCTCGTCGGAGCCTCTGTCGACCATCGAGTTGAAGCGCTCGACCGTGGCAATCAGAGCGTCAGCGGGCACGTCGATCTTCGTGGCGAGTTCGTCGAGGGTCTCCGCGGTGTGCCAGAGTCCGGCAGCGCGGTACTTCTCGGTCTCGTCGAACGAGACGTTGCTTGCCTTGACCGGCGGGATCTCACCCTCGGTGTCGTCGTAGATCATCCAGAACGGCAGTGAGAGAGCGTCGTCGTCGAGTTGATCGATGACGGCTCGGCCGAGACGGTCGTACGGGGCCGACTCGTTGACGAATCGCTCGCCGTTCTGGTTGACGAAGATGCCTCCGGTAAACCAGAGCGCGAACGCCGACCGGCCGTCGGGATGTGTGAGCCCCGGAGACCACCACGCCTGGTCCATGAGGTCGGTGTCCGCGCCAACGGCCATTCCTGCCTGATGTGCCTTGCCGGTGTTACTCGCCGGGCCCATCGTGTCGCGCGCGAGTCCGGGGACGCCGTAGCGCGCGCGCATCTCCTCGTTGCCCTCGAAACCGCCCGCCGCGAGCAGTACTCCCCTGCGGGCGCGGATGGCCACGGTCTCGCCGCCGCGTTCGACGATCGCGCCGGTGACTCGGCCGCCCTCGGTGACCAGCTCGACGAGCGTGCTGTTCAGGCTGAGGGTCGCGTCCGGATAAGCCGAGATGGCTTTGAGGAAACGCGCCACGAGAGCACGGTCGCCGACGAAGTAGTCGTCGGGAGTGCTCGCGCCGAGCCGGTCCACATCCAGCGGCCCGCGCACGATGTCGCGCAGCTCCGGGGCCTCTGAGACCGGAAGCGGAGAAGGCATGGTGTGTCTCTGTCCATCGAGCCGCGCTCCCGGGGCTTTACCGAAGTAGTCGGGCCACGGCAGCATCTCGAACGCGAGATTGTCGTCTTTCTCGAGATACTCGATGAGTGGGGCACCACCCCTGACATAGGTCTCCTGGAGTTCCTGCGGCGTGCGGTCGCCCACGACTGCCCTGTAGTAGGTGAGGGCGTCGTCGATGGTGTCGTCCGTGCCGGCGCGTTGGAGCACTGGATTGCAGGGGAACCACATTCCGCCGCCGCCGGAGTAGGCGGTGGTGCCACCGAATTTGTCGGAGGCCTCGAGGAGAAGCACGGAAAGCCCTTCACGGGCCGCCGTGTAGGTTCCCGACATTCCTCCGCCGCCGGAGCCGGCGACCACCACGTCGTATTCTTCCGTCCAATTGACTGGCATCGAATCTCATTCCTCGTGATTTAACGGACGCTGAGTAGATGGCCGCGGATGACTGTTCGTCATCTGCGGGAATTCAGGCTGTTCGGGGTCAGGAACCGGTGGTCATGTCTTCCGGCGCCCAGAACGCGCGCATCGACGTGATCTGGCCGGTGTCGTCGAACGTCATGACGTCGATGGGTTCCACGACGTACTTCTTGTCTCCGGCTTCGGTGACCACGCGGAAATGAAACGTCGCTTCCAGTCCGCACACGCGTGCAACGTGCAATGTAGTGGTGAGCTGAGCGCCTTCGAGACCCTTATAGAACTCCTTGATCGCAGTTCTGCCCCGGTACACATCCGACCCCACGGGATCTTCCAGGGTCGCGTCCTCGGCATACAGCGCAGCCACCTCGGCGGCCGAACCGTTGGCGACAGTCGCCAGATAGCGTTCGATGACGTTCCTGACGTCGGGTGCAGGCATGGCTTCCTTCTCGGTAGGGGCGGCGTCGATCGGGGAAGTCCGGCCGACTCGTGCGGCGGATGTCGGTGCCTTGACCGCGGCGCCTCTATCGCGCTGCGTGAGCTGCTGTGGTCTGAGTACATCCGTCCGTGCGTAGTGGGCCCCGAATGTAGCGACCATGGCGCAGATCACGGAGGCCGATTCCCGGAGAGTGGAAAACGTGGTGGCGACGCACCACATTCGGCGAAAGCACTGACCGCATACCGGAACGCAACTCTTCCATCCAGCGGGATACACAACAGCCGGGTTTGTGCCCGCCGCCGTAACGTCGCGAACGTGACCCACGTCACGGAGAGGTGCGGTCGGTTCCCGCGGTTTCTCTCGGCCACGATCCATTCCATAAGGAGTGCAATTCTCATGAAATCTGCTTCTGCATTGCCTGTTAGGCCAAGGCGGTCCCGGGCGCGCCTCGCAGGCGCCCTCATCGCGGTGGTTGTCGTCACCGGGGGAGGTGCCGCGCAGGCCTCATCGTTGGGCAGCTCTGCGCCGGGGAGCTCATCGGGCGATGGCCGGGAGATCACCATCAGCTTCGTTCGACATGCGGAGTCGTTCGGCAATGTCAGCGAGGTGATCAACACGTCGGTCCCGGGGCCTTTGCTCACAGAACTCGGTCACCGGCAGGCGGCTGACGTGGCGACCGACCTCGCCGACCGCGACTTCGAGGCGATCTACGCGTCGGTGATGCCTCGCAGCCAGCAGACCGCCGAATATCTCGCACGGGAGGAGGGCATGAAGGTCGACGTCATCGACGGGGTCAAAGAGATCCAGTTCGGTCTCGACGGGATTCCGCAGGCCGAGGTCACTGACGTGTTGGCCGAGGTGCTGGGGGGATGGCGTGCCGGCAATTTGAACGCCGAGTTCGACGAACCAGGTGAGAGCGGACATGAGTTCCGGGCGCGATTCAATGGTGCGTTGGAGGAGATCTACCGAAGCGGGAACAACAACAGTGTCGTGTATGCGCACTCCGCGTCGATCATGCTCGGAACGTTGCTCAACGATCCTGGACACGACCTTGACATCTGGGGAGCAGACACCTTGCGCAACGCTGGGATCGTGACTCTGGAAGGATCGCCGGACGTTGGCTGGCGCATCGTGGAATGGAACAGCGAACCCGTGGACGCGGGCTAATTCGTCGGAAGTCCCCCAGGAGTGCAGCGCCGGGCTCGAGAGTCCCTGCCGCGGACGCGACCCGTGCCTGTCCGCTCACCGGATGGTTGGCTTGCCGGTCGGAGTTGAGCGCAGGACGCTCGCTCGAATGACGGAGATTCCGATTGTCGATCCCCACGTCCACTTCTGGTTGCCGTCGACTCGGCGCTGGTACCCGTTGATGCAGGAGCCGGACCCGTCCCGGCCGTCCACGCTGGGCGACCTTCGACGGATGGCTCACGACTACACCGCGGCCGATTACCTGGCCGACAGTGCCGGGTTCGACGTGACCGCGCTCGTGCATGTCTCGGCGACCAGCCGCCGTGGCTCCCACCTCGACGAGCTGACATGGCTCGACCGGGTGGCCGGCGTCGACGGCCACCCGGCCGCCGCGATCGGAACCGTCACTCCCGACGCGGGCTGGGCACGGATCGAAACCGAATTGGACAGTCAGCGTCGCAGCCCGCTCTTCCGCGGCATCCGGGTTCTGCGTGGACTGGATCCCTCAGCTCGGAGCACCGCGAGACTACTGGCCTACCTGGCCATGCATTCGTTGGTCTTCGACCTCGTCGCACACCCGCATTCGATGCCTCTTTGGGCGGAGGCCCTGCGTGCGTACGAGAACCTGACCGTGGTTCTCGAGCATGCCGGTTGGCCGATCTCCGTCGACGATTTCGGATCGTGGTCGACCGGCCTGGGCCTACTCGGCGAGTTACCGAACGTGCACTGCAAGATTTCGGGGCTCGGGATGACCCTGCACACCCTCGATGCCGCCGTTCAGGAGCCCTGGGTGCAGCGGTGCCTCGAGGTTTTCGGTCCACGGCGTGCGATGTTCGCCAGTAATTTTCCGGTGGACCGCATGTACGGCGAGTTCGACCGACTCTACGACGGGTATCGCGCCGCCGCGGCCCCGTTTGCGCTCGCTGATCAGGAATCGCTGTTCGGGCTGAATGCGCGGCGGGTCTACCGACTCGATTGACCATTCCGATCAGCGGAATAGACGCCTGCGTGACTCACGTCACTTCTCCTAGGTTGCGAATGTTCCGACGGGAGATGAGGAGAAGCCATGGCGCATCAGGAATGGGACACGACGGTCGACCTGCTGGTGGTGGGCAGCGGAGCTGGTGGGATGACGACCGCTCTCACAGCAGCGGCGCGGGGAATGTCAACGATGATCGTGGAGAAGGCCGACGTGTACGGCGGCAACACGGCGCTGTCCGGCGGTGGAGTGTGGATCCCCAACAACCCGGTACTGGCCGCCGAGGGGATCGTCGACCCCGCGGATTCGGTACTCGAGTACCTCAGAAGCATCACGGGCGGCGTAGTGCCGGAGGAGCGACTGCGCGCCTACGTGGAGACCGGGCCCGATGCGTTCCGCTTCCTGCAGGAGGCCAGCGAGCACATGCGGTTCGTCTGGTGCAGTGGTTACAGCGACTACCACCCGGAGAATCCCGGTGGCCGCCCGGATGGACGGTCGGTCGAACCCGAGCCGATCGACATCCTGGAGCTGGGGGAGGACGCGGACAGGCTTCGTCAAGCCGACCTCGCCATTCCGCCGGGACTGTGGATGACGCAGCGCGAATTCCGGGATATGACCATGATGATGCGCACCGGCGAGGGGCGCCGAATGGCGCTGACGGCCGCGTGTCGGATGGCGACGGGGCTGTTCCGGCGGCGCAAGATCGTGGCGCTCGGCACGGCGCTCGTCACCCGGTTGCGACTGGCTCTGCGGGACCAGGGCGTACCACTCTGGCTTGGGTCGCCGCTCTCGGCGCTGGTGACAGGCGATAACGGCGACGTGATCGGGGCGGAGATCGTGCGCCACGGGGTGGCGCACAGAATCCGGGCGACCCGCGGAGTGGTGATGGCGACGGGCGGTTTCGAGTTCGATGACAACCTGCGGTCGCAGCACCTGCCAGCCGGTGGGGTGGAGAACTTCAGTGCGGGTGCCCCGTCGAATACCGGTGACGGGCATGCCGCGGGCACGGCGGTGGGCGCGGATCTGGCACTGATGGACGACGCGTGGTGGATGCCCGCCATTCGGCTCCCCGACGATTCAGTGGTCTGTCTGGTCTCGGAGCGGGCCATTCCGCGGGCGTTGATCCTCGACGGCAGCGGTCGGAGGTTCACCAACGAGGCGTCGCCGTACGTCAACTTCGTCCATACGCAGATCGAGGGCGGGCATGATCCGGTCTGGTTCATCATGGACGCCACCGCGAAGCGTCGATATCAGTTCGGCGGGATCATGCCCGGACAGCCGTTCCCCAAGGCGTGGTACCGAAGTGGTCTGGTGCACCGCGCGGACACCCCCGCCGCGCTGGCGCGGTCGATCGGTCTGCCACCGGAGCAGGTGGATCTATCACTGGCGCGGTACAACGAGCTGGCCCGCTCCGGGCGCGACTCGGACTTCGGACGCGGTGAGAGTGCCTACGACCGCTACTACGGCGACGACAGCCTGTCCAACCCGGTGCTCGACGAGGTGACGGACGGACCGTTCTATGGGATCCGCGTTGTCGCCGGTGACCTGGGTACCAAGGGCGGGCTCCGGTGCGACGAGTCGTCGCGGGTCCTGCGCGAGGACGGCTCGGTGATCGACGGCCTCTACGCGACGGGCAACTGTTCGGCGGCGGTGATGGGCCACGACTACGCCGGCCCCGGCGCCACCATCGGACCAGCGATGGTGTTCGGGTGGATCGCGGCCACGCACGCGAGTGAGAATCCGGTCGGGCACTTGTTGCCCAGGTAGGAGAGGACCGGGTGTCCTGGCGAACATGGCGCTCGCGTTCGATCATCACGTCGATTGGAACGCCGACGCCATCGCCCACCTCGACGCCAGCGGCCGACTCCTGGAACGTCGGTGCCGCCATCTCTGGAAGCGGCGCATGATGTGTCCGGGAGGGCCGGGCACGGACCTTCTCTCGTCATCGGCGGCTCGAAGGGCCACACATGCTCGACGAACGAACGTCCCGCACACGGTGATGTGTGCGGGACGTTCGCCTCTTCGCGACGGCTCAGGTGCCGGCGACCCTCTCGCGGGCCTCGATCAGCCCGTCGTCGAACGCGGCTCGGACGGCCCGCGTCAGGGATTCGCATCGCCCGGTGCCGAAGCGCTCCGGCTCGACGTCGAGCTCGGGGCATCTGGCGTGCCCGTCGATCCAGCGGGTGAGGGTGTGTTCTCGGGAGAACTTGGTGACCTCGACGCACGTGGAGCATCGGGGGCACGTGAAGGGCGTGGTGCGTGCCATCAGCGGCCCATCGCGGCGAGGTTCGCCGCGATCTCGGTCTCCCAGTGCGCGACGGCGTGGTCGGTGTCGATCTCCACCTCGACTCGCTCGACCATGTCGGGCTGGATGTCCTCCACGTCCACGTAGAACTGCTCGTACCACCTGCGCAGTTGGTAGACGGGGCCGTCCTGCTCGGTGAGCAGCGGGTTGTCGATCCGTGCCTTGTCGCGCCAGATCTCCACGTCCTGTCCGAACCCGTAGGCGAGCCCGGTGGTCATGGCGTCGGCGGCCGCCTTGGCTTCGACGGGGTCAACGCCGAGGCGGTGCTTGGTGGCGATCCCGAAGTTGATGAGGAAGGAGTTCTCGGTGATCGGGTAGTGGCTGTTGATCAGCACGGCCTCGACGTCCTTGCCGCCGAGGGTGAGCTGCTGTGGATTGATCATGTACGACGGCCCGTAGTAGCTGGCCTCGGACCTCAGATAGGTGTCCGAGTCGCCATAGGACTGGTCCGGGTCGATGTCGGGCCGGGTCTGGCTGTGCATGATCTGGGTGGCGATGTGGCCCTCGAAGATGTTGCGGAAGTACTTGGGGGACACCAGGTGCACGTAGAAGAAGTGCGCCATGTCCACGAGGTTGTCGATCATCTCGCGGCAGTGCGCGCCCTCGACGAGGAAGGTCTGCCAGGACCAGTCGCTCCACTCTCCCTCGTCCCAGCCCTCGATGTAGGGGATGGTGACGTCCGCGGTGGGCTGTGACTTCTGCGGGTCGTGCCAGACGAACAGCTGGCCGTTGCGTTCCATGGACGGCCAGGCGCGGGTCTTGGCCGCCACCGGTACGCGCTTGGCGTAGGGGATGGCTGTGCACTTGCCGTTGCCGCCCCAACGCCAGTCGTGGAACGGGCAGGCGATCGAGTCGTCTTTGATGGTGCCCTTGGCGAGGTTGCCGCCCATGTGTCGGCAGTAACCGTCGAGGATCTTGAGCCCGTCTGAGGTGTCAAAGACGACGAGGCTGGTGCCGAACACCTTGACCTGGTGGGGCTTGCCGTCGCGGAACTGGTCGATCAGGCCGAGGCAGTGCCAGCCACGTGCGAAGCGGGTGGGGTTGCCGGCGCTCTCGATCTCGCGGATCGCGGTATCGGCGTTCGGGGAAACAGGGGTCTGGGTCATCAGGGGCTCCCTTCGTTCTGTGACCGTGGGCCACACCGTAGGAGCGTGATCCGCGTCACGTGGCGGCGATTTCCGGTGGTCGGAAAGCGGCTAGTCCTTGGGGGCCTTGGGGGAATGGGAGATGTCGGCCAGGATGCCCATCGCGCACGTGCGCAGCGCCTGGATGAGCGTCTTGTCGGATTCGACCCGGTCGAGCGGGCCGCATACCGAGACCGCGGTGTTGGTCTGGTGCCCGTCACTTGTCGCGACCGGTCGTACGGTGACGGGAGTGGCCACGCAGGCGAGGTGGGGGAGGAGTTCGCCGCGCGAATAGGCCAGGCCGTCGTCCTGTACAGCGCCGATCTCGGCTCGGAGTTCCTCGCGGGTGTGAAGGCTCTCGGGGGTGGTGAGCTCGAGCCGCGGGGCGAAGTGCTCGTCGAGGTAGTCGGATCCCTCGGACGCCAGGAGCGCCTTGCCGGCCGCGGTTCTGAATGCCGGATGCCGGCCGCCGACGTAGGTGGGGACCACGCTGAGTCGCGTGTCGCCGACCTTGTCCCACCACACCACGTCGGTGCCGTCGAGGTAGCCGAGGTGCACCACCAGGCGGGTGCGTTCGTGCATGGCCTCGAGGTGGGGACGGGCCAGGCGGAAGTACCAGTGGCCCTGCCGGGCGAGGGTGCCCAGGTGGAAGGGGCGGACGCCGATCTCGTACTCGTTGCGGATCCGCAGGACCCACCGCCGGGCCACCATCTGCTCGAGGAGTCGGTGGACCGTGGTGCGGGGAAGTGCGGTGGCCTTGGAGATCTCGGTGAGGTTCATGGATCCCTCGGTCGCGATGGCGTCGAGGATCGTGTCCACTCTGTCGAGAATGCCGGTGAGGGAGTCCGGCTGGGTCGTAGCAGTTGTCACTGTGTCTCTCCGTTCACGCCGCGCGAAGCGGGGACGTCGCGCTGTGATGAGGGTCACTGTAGTCCGGTGAGTGGGAGGTGAGGGGGTGGGGGTTTCCGTTGAGCGGAAACGCCCGGGAGGGGACGGGACGACGACGACGAGGATGCCTCCCACCGGCCCGGATCCGCTGGCCGGGTTGCCGATCCACTGGAGTCCTCATGAGCAGCATTGATGTCCGGTTCGCTGATGTCCCCGGAGGCCGTCTGGGTTACCGGGTTCTGGGTGATCCCGAAGGGAGGCCGGTGCTGTTCCTGCACGGTTCGGGGCCGGGAGTCACGGGCTGGCGGAACTACTCGGAGACCGTCGGCGCGTTCACTGACGAGTTCCGCTGCATCGTCCTGGAGTTTCCCGGATTCGGCATCAGTGACGTGCGCGGCGGCCACCCTGTGGTCGACGCCCGGAACAGTTGCGTGGAGATCCTCGACCACCTGGGTATCGACAGGGCGAGCATCGTGGGGAACTCGATGGGCGGCATCGTCGGCGCCGGCTTGGCGGCCAAGCAGCCCGACCGCGTGGATCGACTCATCTGCATCGGCGGTGTCGGCACCACGTTGTTCAGCCCGGGCCCGGCGGAGGGGATCCGCCTGCTGATGGACTTTCTGGCCGAGCCGGACAAGCCGGCGCTGCGCCGGTGGCTGCGGTCGATGGTCTTCGATCAGGCTCTGGTCACCGAGCAGCTGTTGGAAGAACGGTGGGCGCAGGTCAACGAGCCGGGTGTCATCGAGTCGATGAAGTCCCTCTACAACCCGGCGGCGATCGCCAAGGTCTCCCGCGGTGAGGTCTCCTTCGACCTGGCCGACGTCACCGCGCCGACGCTGCTGTTCTGGGGCCGTGACGATCGCGTCTCCCCGGTGGACATGGCGATCATGCCGATGCGCCTCATGCCGGACGCGGAGGTGCACATCCTGCCGGACTGCGGGCACTGGGTGATGATCGAGCAGAAGGAGGCCTTCGAGCGCCAGGCGCGGGAGTTCCTGCTACGTGGATGAGCCCGCGATGAGGCGGGCTGGCCGTCCGGGCCCTCAGTCGTCTCCACGCCGGTGGTCGTGTTTGCGCAACCGCGCGCGTTCGGCCTCCAGTGCCGGTCCGGCCGGCCGGGCTGATCCGGCCGCGTCCGTGCCGCCGCCGTCGAGTTGGTAGTACTCGTACAGGCGGTTCTCCTCGGCGGGCGTGAGATCGCGGCCGACTTCCACACGCGGTGCGTTCTTCACCTGTTCTTTGGTGAATTGCACGTGGATCTCGCTGCCGTCGACGCGGGCGCCCCGCAGCGGCACGAAGCTCTCGGTTGTCACGAGCATGCTGGTCGAGACGGTGGCGAACGTGGGCTCATCAGTGCGGTCGTCGAGATAGACGGTGTTGAGCTTGCCGATCTTCTCTCCCGAACTGTCGTAGACGACCGTGCCATAGAAACGATCGAGTTGTTCCTTGTCGATCATGGAGAACTCCCTGGGTAGCCGGTTCAAGCACCAGCCACGCTAGGAGCCCGCCAGTGGGTTTGCGACCGGTCCGCCGATGCCCCGGCCGTTCCGGGCGCGTGCCCCGCGGGCATGGAGTCACCGCAGCCCCGGGAGCAGGTGCCGCCCCCACTTTCGCGGTAACGGGCGGCGCGCCGTGGAACACTCGCGGCCAAACCAATCGACGACGCTCGCGTCCGCGACAGCCGAGGCGCCGGGCAGAGCAGAGGTGCGCACCCATGACCACAACGCCGAAGATGCCCACCGACTGGTACTTCGAGGACTTCTCCGAGGGGCAGGTGTTCCGGACACAGGGGCGCACGATCACCGAGGCCGACCTGGTGACGTTCGCCGGGTGGAGCTGGGATACCAATCCCGTGCACACGGACGCCGTTTCCACCGCGGAGGGGCGCTTCGGGGGCCCGATCGCGCACGGGATGCTGGGCCTGTCGGTCCTGCTGGGCCTCGCGTCGCGGGTGGGGGTGTTCGACGGCTGTTCGGTGGCGTTGCTCGGGATCGACGCCTGGAGGTTCCACCTGCCGATCAGGGCGGGGGACACGGTGCGTGCGGAGATCACCATCACGGGGACTCGCCTCACGTCATCGGGGGAGACGGGCGTGCTGGAGCGGCGCTTCGAACTCTTCGGCGCCGACGACAAGCTTGTGCAGAGCGGCCGGATCGACCTGATGGTGAGCTGCCGGCCGGAGGTAAAGGGACGGTAGGTGGCGGTCGTCGGGAAGAATCAATGACGACTACGAAGCCGACCCGTCACGTACGCGAGCCGGGCAACAGTTTGAGCCGGCTCGCCCAATCACAGACCACGCGCGCGACAGTTCCGCCACGGACTCAGCATCGCCGATCGGCACCACCGCGTCCCCGCGCAACATCGACGTCACCGTCCGCCAGGATCAACGGCCCCGGTGGCCTGTGAGCTAACGATACTATGCTTGGTCGATTCTAGGCTGGTCCCCGGGGGCTGGATCGGTCGGTCTCGCCTGCATACTCTTGAGGTAGGCATCGATCAGATGTGCGCACGGGTATTTGTCGTACCCCTGTGGCATCCTGACCTGCCAGGGGCCGAAATGTCGAAGGATCTGGTGATTGTTGTGGTTGATTTTCCTACTCTGGATCTCTTTGCGGGGGCTGGAGGGCTCAGTCAAGGGATGGCGTCGGCAGGATTGACGGTAGTGGGCGCATCAGAGATGGATAACGATGCTCTCGAAACGTATAAATCATCACATCTATCACGCCTTCCTCAGAGCTCACTTGAGCTATTCGAAGGCGACGTAGGACGGCACTCATTTCGTTCTTTGAAAGGCGAAATTGCAGTGGTGGCGGGAGGGCCTCCATGTCAGCCATACTCTCTCGGTGGCCTGCGTCGAGGAGTAGCCGATGATCGTGACGGGATTCCTCAATTCGTCAGGGTCGTTAGTGAAGTGATGCCAGAAGCGTTTCTAATGGAAAACGTACCGGGGTTAGCGCGAGGCACTCAGTTGCCAGTCCTGAAGAGGGCGATTGAAAAATTCCGCGAGTTGGGGTTCCTTGTGACTTGGAAAATTCTCCACGCAGCGGATTTTGGTGTATCGCAACGTCGACAACGACTATTCGTCGTGGGCACTCGAAAATCTAATTTCAAGTGGCCTAAACCCACGCATGGTGCTGATACCTCCCGGGCCTGGGTTGCTGCGCGAGAAGTTTTGGATGCGTCGCGACCGATTGGTGATCTCAACAATGCCATAATTACCTACGCGAAGAGCCCGGATTTGCGGCCCTCGCCGTGGGATGGGCACCTTTGGAATGGCGGAGGTCGCCCTATTAATCCAGATGGCCTCGTACCTACGCTGCTCGCGTCTATGGGCGGCAATAAGACTCCGTGGTTGGACGGGGGCAATATTGTGCCTGATTACCATGCATATTTGCTCGCGGGTGGTGCGCCTCGACGCGGGATTGTCGCCGGAGCGAGAAGGCTCACCTACCAAGAAGCTGCCATGGTCCAGGGGTTCTCTTTGGATATGTCATGGTGTGGCGGACGATCGTCCATATATCGCCAGATAGGTAATGCTGTTCCGGTTCCATTGGCCAAGGCAGTCGGATCAGCTCTGGTCAAGGCAATGGCCCGGACGGAAGACAGCATAAAGCCCCGTGGATTGGCGGTGTTATGAATTCGATTGAACAGGGCGGAAAATTCACCACTCCCGCAGCGAGGAATAAGGCGGTAAAAGAGGGGCTTCGCGCTCTTTTTGACGAACGCGTGGGTGCGAACCAAAGCTGTGCGCCGGAACTTGAAGGCAATCTAGGAAGTCTTCTCAATTCCGTAGCTGGGTCGCTACGGCACGAGCCGCCTGAGGCTAGCCAGGCGGCTGAGGCGGCGCTATCAATCGCCCAGTTTTCACTTTCGGAGGGCAGGGTCTTAAACGTCATTGACTTGGACGCCGGAGATCTAAACGAAAATGGCCGCCTCGACGGTGATCGGTCGGTTGGTGACTTCCTTTGTCGGGAAATACTTCAGCCACGTCAAATCCCTGCGACGAAGGGGCCGCTTCAGTCTTCAAGTTTTCGCGGGGGGTATCTCTCTCGCCAGGTGAGGAATAGCGCACTTAAAAAATACGTTGAATGGCAGTCCCGGGATGCAACCACCCTTGACGAGGTGAGGGCGTTTGCGGTCGGAATAGTCGACGTTATGCTCGCGCAGGCTTCGAAGATGCCGGCGTGGGTCGATATCTCCGCTTCGAAGCTGACCTTCGCAAGTTATCTCCAAGTTCGGGAGCGTTTGTTGGCCGAGGGGAGCGGTGGTGCCTTTGAGCAGTATTTATTGGCGGGTTTTAAGTAAACCTGATTCACTTAAAATTCCACCGCTCTG